>JBLWXC010000003.1:0-323327 GCA_048267645.1 Balneola sp. | reverse complement strand
TGGACGTTCTTGCATTTTTTCAGGCCATTCTTGCGTTCCCGATGGACGTTCTTGCATTTTTTCAGGCCATTCTTGCGCTCCCGATGGACGTTCTTGCATTTTTTCAGGCCATTCTTGCGCTCCCGATGGACGTTCTTGCATTTTTTCAGGCCATTCTTGCGCTCCCGATGGACGTTCATGGATTATTAGTGGTCAGCTGCCAGCCATCAGCGGTTATCTTTTGGTTTGAAGGTGTTAGGTTATTTCCTAGCTCGTTAACACAATCATCTTTTTATAGTTGTACTTTTGTGCCGCCCCCGAATCTCGGGTTTTATACGTACCAAAAGCTCTCGACAAGAAATTTTGGTGCGAACATTATTTCTGTCAACGAATTATCTAACATCTAGATGGATGACCGAGCCTTAAAGAACTATCAAATCTACACGAATAATTTTTCTACTGATTTCTCATCTCAGTTTATTTGTATCTAAATACTAACTACCAAATCACCATTCTTAACATTAAATCTATTGACATCCCTTCAAAAAGCTTGTAATCTTTTGTCGTACTAGGTTTCTGCTGAAATCATCATTTCAGTAGAATGAAAAGGGAATCCGGTTAAAATCCGGAGCTATCCCCGTAGCTGTAAACTCTCAACAGCTGTTTAACAGAGACCACTGTTCGTGTAAAGCGGATGGGAAGGTGTTAAACAGTAGAGTAAGCCAGAAGACCTGCCTAATACACACTGAACATTCAGGCTTTCGGAGGAAAGGCCGGGAATAGACTCCATTATTGGCTTAATACGCCTGTTTTAGGATTTGCTCCCTCCCCTCTTTTTATATAATTAATTATAAAAAACCGAAAGCTCATTGGTAATCTAAAAATTAAGTTAACACCATGAGCAAAATCAAAATAGCTATCATATTTGGGGTCCTTTTGTGCACCTCGTCATTGCAAGCACAAAACTCACAAATTGCCGATTCACTAGAATTAGGCACCATCGTAGTAACCGCTTCAAAAACGCCAACTTCTAGCAGAGAAACTACACGTCCTGTTATTGTTATCAGCGAGAAGCAAATTCAACAAAGCGCAGGCAGAGATCTTGCGGAGCTTTTAAATCAACAAAGTGGCATTGTTATAAATGGTGCACTTAGCAACCCAAGCAAAGACAAAGGCGTTTATTTGCAAGGTGCTTCTACCCAGTATACACTCATCCTAATTGATGGACAGCCTGTAAACGATCCTTCTGGAGCTGGCGGAGCTTTCGATTTGAGATTGTTCCCACTAAGTAGCGTCGAACGTATTGAAGTTGTGAAGGGAAGCATGTCTACCTTGTACGGTTCGGATGCCATCGCTGGAGTAATTAATATCATCACAAAAAAAGCGAGCGATAATTCCGTTCAAGTTAACGGTTTGACTTCTTACGGTTCCAATGCAACCTTTTTAGAATCACTTGGAGTGAACGGAAAATTAGATCGCGTAGGCTATGCTTTAAATTATAGCCGCGAGCAATCGGATGGAATTAATGAAGCTACAGACCAATTGAATGCTGGAAACTTCGACAAAGATGGCTTTTCTCGAGATGCCGTTGGTGCTCGTTTGAATATCGATGTGATAGAAGGATTGTCCGTAAGTCCGTTTCTAAACTACTCTAGCTACGATGGCGATTTTGATGCCGATGCTTTTACCGACGGTGCCAACAGTTATGAGGCTGAGTTAATTAACCCAGGTGTAAATGTTGACTACAAAAAAGATGATTTCACACTAAAAGGTGGTTACCATTTGAATAAGGTTGAGCGCATTTTTAACACCGCTTTTGGTTCTAGCACCTACAAAGGAAACATGCAAAATGCAGATGTTTATGGAACTTATTTGTTCTCCGAAAACATCAAAGTATTGGGTGGATTTAACTTCCAGAATGTTGTTCTTGATGATGGCGATGCTGCTACAGAAAATCCTGATGCAACGCTGTACAGCCCTTATGTAAATGTACAATTAAACTCAGGAATTGGCTTAGGTGCAGAGTTAGGATTCCGTCTTAACCAACATTCTGATGCAGGCTCAAACACCACATACAGCTTCTCTCCTTTCTACAATCTCTCAGAGAACATCCGTGTGTTAGGAACCTTAAACACTGGTTTTAAAGCTCCTACTCTAAACGAACTATTTGGCCCATTTGGTGCAAACCCAGATTTGAAATCTCAGAAAAGTCGTTATGCTAGTTTAGGGTTAGAGCTTTTTGCACTAAACGGAAGAGTAAATGCCAAGGCATTGTATTTCAATCGCCATATTGATGATGTAATTATCTACGCATTCCCAAATGGTTACACAAACCAAGACGAACAAGACGATCAAGGTTTTGAGTTTACCACTAGCTGGATTGCCAATGAAATGGTTTCTGTAGATGGTTTCTATAACTACGTAACAGGCGAAGCAACCACAAAAGATGGTACAGGACAAGAAGTAAAATCAGATAACTTAATCCGACGTCCAAAGCATAATGTTGGATTAAATATCAACCTACAGCCAATTGAGCAGCTATCCGTGAATATCGGTGGAAGTTACACTGGCGAAAGAAAGGATTTATTCTTTAACCCAGCCAATTTCTACGCTTCCGAAGAAGTTACGCTAAATGCTTATACACTTATTAATCTGTATGCTGAATATCGTTTCGTTTCTCCAGGCATCACTCTTTTCGGCGATGTAAAGAATCTTTTCGATGCTGACTATACCGAAGTTTATGGTTACAATACGCTAGGGACTTCTGTAAAAGTAGGCTTACGCTTTACACTTTAAGCATCCTAAAGAATCTGCCTTATGAAGAAGATACAACTTGATTCAAAAGATTGGTTTGCACTGCTGTTCATTTTAGGAACAGCAGTTTGGCGTGTTATGATGTCGTACGAGGCAACTCGGATTCCAGAGTTTAGCAACTTCACTCCTGCTGGGGCGATGGCTTTATTTGGTGGCGCGTATTTCTCCAAATGGAAAAGTTTTGCCTTTCCAGTACTTACCCTTTGGTTAAGCGATGTGGTTCTAAACAGAATCATGTTTTATGGCGAATGGGTTCTTTTTTACGATGGAGCTTTCTGGACTTACGGTGCTTTTGCTTTAATGGCTTTAGTTGGCCGTTTTGTGATGAAAGAGAAAAACGCTCAAACATTCATCAGTTCCTCATTAGCCATTGTCCTCATTCATTGGATTATTACCGATATTGGAGTTTGGTTGTATAGCGGAACGTATCCTCAAACCTTAGCTGGCTTTTGGGCATGTTTAGTAGCGGCAATCCCTTTTGAAAGAAATTTCCTACTTGGAACACTTTTCTACGGAACTGTTCTCTTTAGCGTTTTTGAATATATGAAGGCTAAAGTACCCGCTCTTCAACCCATAAAAGTTAATATAGACTGATATGAAAGTAAGTTCTTTCCTTCCTGCCGTAACACATATGATTTACGATATGAACCTTCAGCATATGCTTGAAGGCATCACATTCGAATGTCCGCCTGCAGCTTTAGCCGAAAAACAGGTTGTTGTACGTTGCGTGCTTGAAGGAAAGAACTATACTAGTATAGAAATTGACAGAATCTTCTCGGCAAGCAAAGCCGAAGGACGAAGTTTGTATTATGTTGAAGAGGAAATCCTTCAGCAGATACAACCTGATATCATCTTTACCCAAGATGTTTGTGAAGTGTGCCAAATTGATACGGAATGTACATCGCGTGCCGTGGCAAAGTTAGACAAACAGCCTGAAATCATCCCGATTACACCACAATCTCTGCAAGACGTTTTCAATTCTGTTATCACCATTTCTAAAGCGTTGGGAAAAGAGGAAGTAGGTTATAGATTTCTTGCTAAAATTATGGAACGTTTGGATATCATCACCGATAAATTACGTGAACACCGAGCTCCTTTAAAACGTGTTTCTTTACTCGAGTGGATCGATCCGATTTACAATTGCGGACATTGGATTCCCCATCAAGTTGGATACGCTGGAGGTATTGATATGCTTTCCAATCCATCAGGCGATAGCATTGTAATCCCGTGGGAGAAAATTGTGAAATACGATCCCGAAGTGCTCATCATTGCTCCTTGCGGTTTCGACATAAAGAGAACTGCGGAAGATTTAAGTATGCTTACTAGTCGCGAGGAATGGAATAATCTACAAGCTGTTCAAAACAACGCTGTTTATTTAGCCGATTTCGATCTCTTTACTCAACCTTCTGCTGGAACTATTATAGAAGGTGTTGAGCTTTTGGCAGGGCTAATTAATCCCGATATTTTCGAAGTCCCAAGCCATCTTGCCCATAAGTACTCACCAGTTCACCAACTTCTAAAAATTGAAACCAAATGAGTGCAGCTAAAACCGTTTTTAATTGGAGTGGTGGAAAAGACAGCGCCCTAGCTTTGTTCAAGATGAAGCAAAATCCTCAGTTCAGCATTGAGAAATTATTAACCAATGTAAACGCAGGTCTAGACCGTGTGGCAATGCATGGTGTGCGTAGAGAACTCATGGCATTACAAGCAGAAAACATCGGCTTACCTTTGGCTACGCTTGAACTTCCTGAAAACCCAACTATTGATGAATACAACGCTCTGACTCAACAAACCTTCAAATCACTCCTTGATGAAGGTTTCACCGATACCGTTTTTGGTGATATTTTCTTGGAGGATCTCAAACTTTATCGCGAAGAGCAACTTCAACCTATTGGCTTTAACATCCACTTCCCACTTTGGCAAGCTAATACTAGGGATTTGGTGCTAGAATTTATCGAACTAGGATTTAAAGCAGTGGTGGTTTGCGTTAAATCTGAGTTGTTGGATAAAAGCTTTGTTGGCAGAACACTTGATAAAGATTTCATTTCCGACTTACCCGAGAATGTAGATCCTTGCGGTGAAAATGGAGAATTTCACACCTTTGTGTATGATGGCCCCATCTTTAATAAATCCGTTCCATTTTCTATTGGAGAAATGGTATTTCAGGAATATAAAGCCCCAAAAAGCATCGATACAGCTTGTCCCCTTTCTTCAGAAACTGATTCAAAAAGAATGGGTTTCTGGTTCTGCGATTTAGTGCCTGCTTGATATTACTAGCCAAATAAAGATTTTCAAATATACCCCGTTTGGGTGATTTAATACCGCGAGCTTCCTCCTCATTTTGTACAGCAAAATCCACAGGAGTACAGAATGAAAAAAACAATCGTAGTATTAGCTAGTCTTTCAATTTTATTAACAGGATGCGCTACCGTTCAACAACAAATTGGAAAAGTTGCGTTAAAATTAATGACTAAAAAAGAAGCCAATTTTAGCGAAATAGCCGTAATTGGGAAATACCAATCGAATATATACTCTTCTGATGTAGGAATAACAACTTTAGGAACTGAAGACTGGTTAGAGGGCGAAAACCTAGTGGGCGTTCAGCTCGTAAAACCAGAAGGTGCCATTGGAGTAATCAGCTTTGATGGAACAGTAACTATTGATGGGAAGGAAGCCACAAGTTATGGTGGAGGTGCATACTTCGCTCGATTTGATAGCAATGACAATGCCTCTAAAAAAGTTGTCATGGTAAGTTCAAATGGAGAATCTACCGAGTTCAACCTCTCTCCTATGCCAAAAATTCATATTAGCAAAATCAACGGCAGTTCTGAAAATGCCGTTATAGATGTAAATGAGCCACTAGAAATTGAGCTAGAATATGATACTGAAGCTGAAGGTAAACGTGTTCTAGTATCTCTCATCACCAATGCGGTTGGCGCAAAAGGTTTTGCCAACTTCCAGTCAACTATTATTAACAACAAAATTGTAATCTCAGCCAATGCTTTTAAGCACAAACACATTGCCGGCGCTGGTCCAACAGGTAAAGATGTAACTAATTGGACTACTGGAGCAAACACACTCTTGGTAAGTATTGTTGAAAACGACAAAAGTGAGACAAATCACCCATTTCCCTATTTCCGTAAAGAATTAACCTCCTTCGATTCAAAATCAGTAACTGTAACTGGTGATGCTAAGGGACGAGCTTATATAAGAATTACCGGTAAATCGGAAGAAGCAAATGGCGAATTTGGATACGAGGCTAGTTCTTCAAATGCCTGGTATGCACGCCCATTAAACACAAGTATAAAAAGAATTGGGATAGCTTCATTAAGCGTTTCAGGAACGTTATTTAAAAAAGAAATAAGTACTAGCGAGAAAGACCAATATATGAATGGATATGCTGGGTATGGAAAATACAATGTTATAACAACCACTACTACCACATTTGAATTTCCAAAATTAGATGACATCTATTGGAACCAATTCCTTGAAAATGTATATGCAGATATTACTTCTACACTACATAATGAATATGATGCATCTATTGTAGATGTTGAGGAAATCACATCAAGCTCTGTCTATTCTGAGTTTTATACTCCTGAAGATGCCAACAACAAAGAATACATCGCAAAAAATCTTCGAAATACTAAACGCTTACTTCCTAACAGATTAGGTGAAATTTTATCCGATAGAACTACGGTTTTGATTGCCGATGAAGGAAGAATGTCTCGATTATTACGTGATACTAGCTTAGACGCCGTGATGAATATTGTAATTAATTACCAAGTGGCCGCCGATAAAGATGACAAGATTGTGCTTATTCCGAACATCAGTTACACTATTGATGGTAATACTCAGGCGTTTGATGGGACAGCAAACACCTGGCTACAAGGAAGTATTAGTGGCCCCGGCGTTTCATTTAGCGAAGATGAATTCTCTGACTTAAACGCACTAAACAGAATTGGCCAAAAAGATGTGATAGTGAAGTTAATCCGCCAATCTCTTAAAGAGCTATCTGAAGAACAAGAAAAGTTTGGCTACCAAGAAGTTTGGAACACGGCGCTCAAACAAAACTAGCTCAACTACGATAAGTTGATAATAGGAAGCCTTGTAGGAATGCAGGGCTTTTTTTTATGGCTTTGGTTTTTGGATGAGGGGATGGTAGCTGTTATTGAATTACCTCTCGTTACGAACGTCCACGTTCGTAATGCAGTCTAGAAGCTCCTGCTTCCTTAGGGTGGAACCAAAGACTTACTTTGCTATAATTTTAAGTTAAAGGCTTAAAATAACTTGAGGAGGAAGGTGCTAGACAATTGTTATTTATATTTTCTCTCTAATTTCATTTGTTCTTCTGAATCATGAAGCTCTGAGAAGTGATGCAAGAATTTTTGACCTTCTTTCAATATGTTATTTACGCTTTCGTTGGTTATAAAGAAATGAAGCGGTTTATCAAAATTTGTTACTCTTTGAAATACTGCACCGATAGGTTCAGTTTCTTCATGTTCAAAAACGTGATATATTCTATTTTGGTTTTCATTAACATAGTCTTTCATTTGTTGTACTGGAAGTATAATTGAGCGACCAACAAAATCATTTTCAAATGTTGACCATTTATTGGTTTTTTTATCAAAATAATCTTCCCTTTCTGTATATGTATTGAATTGCAACCAAAAATTTTGTTTGCTCAACTCTTCATAAGTAATTTGACGTATATATTTCAATATAAGGTTTTCTAATTCTGGTCCAATTTTTGTTAAAGTTGAAACCAACCTTTCTATTTTAGTGACATACAAATGTTCGTATTTACCAGTCTTTTGATTTTTTCTATGGATATCTAATAACTCAAAATTATCTCTAAAATGAATAGTGATATGATCATTTTCTTCTTTTAGAACTACAATAATTTTATCGTTAGCGATTCGTACTTTTATACTAGCTGGAGTAAAGTCAAACGAAAAACTACTTATTTGTTCTGCTCTGCTATCCATCATTTCCTAATTAGTCGTTTCTATTTCCATAAATATAAGCGATGTCAATATCATGAGCTGACAAATTAGTAACTTAAGGAGTTATAAAGAGGCTAGATATTAGCTAAGTTTTAAATCCTTTTTTATCTCTAATGCGTTTTCTTTTTGAAGAAGAAAAATCTTAAGTAATTTTTTCAATAGATTTTTTAAAAAATCAAATACTACTTCTTCAGACTTCAATTTCTTTAATTCCTTTTCAAAATTTACAAATGAGCCATGTGCTAAACAGCTTCGATAATCATATAATTTATTCCAGATATGATTTTCATTAGTTTCAATAAAAACTTCTTCAAAACTGAGTTTGAAATTTTCTAAATCTAAAATTCTTTTTGTTTTAGTTTTTAACTGATTAATTATAGATGGGGTATTTATGCCAGGTCTTGAAGTAACTAGCATTTCTAATAAGGCAAATAAATTCAAATTTAAGTAACTATAGTAATCTGGTGTTTCTTGTAATAATCTAAAATTTGATAATGCCCTAGTTAGAAACTCATCCTTAAGATATTGCTTAGAAACTAAATTATAATTTTGTTTCAATTCTTCAATATCAGAAAGTGTGAAATCATAATGATCAAATAGTCCATACTTAAGTCCGTTAGTTTGCTTATGCAAAGAGTTATGTTTTATTGTTGCTATTTTGGGTAAAAAAATGGTCAAATCAAACTTTAGTTCTGATTTTGTTAAATCTGAGGCGATTTGAAGAATGTCAATTGGATTCTCATTTAATAGATTTAAACCACCTATGTTTTTCAATTCTACTACAAAGTATCTAAAATCGGCAACGTCAAGATTGGATAAAGTGGCAACAGATTTACTATTATTTTTAAACTTATAGTATTGCTCGTATGGGTTTTGGTTCATCATACCCCCAGCAAAAGATGGGGAGACATAGTGCTTAATTATCCTAATTTCATCATTTTTAGCTTTCCTTAATAGTAAATTATCTCCAATTTGAACTGGCAACTCGACACTTACATCGATTGGGGTTGTTATAAAAGCTATTGGATGCCACATAATTATTGGAATTTTGACTATAAATCCTCCGTTTTGATGGAAAGATGTTTCGGTTTTTATTGAAGTAACGAAATTTTAGAATTAGAACAAATTTGGGTGTGTAGAACTAAGAGTTAGGAAATTTTGGATTATAAATTTTAAATGAGGAGTTGAAATCAAGCTCTGGGGTGCCACGCAAACGAGAACGCTGTCTCTCTTCATGGATTTACACACAAATAAACATAACGACCAAACCATTGGCCCAAATCTAATCGCTATCGGCTAACACCTCATATCTCGTTGGAAATTCTTCTTGTACAGTACTTTTTTATGTCTTTATTTTTCCTTCATATAAAATATATATTGTTGAACAAATGAGGTAATTAAAACGAAGGGAAGATGGCCATTTATACAACCGCTGAAGAAGCAGTAAAGATTATAAAATCGAACGATAGAGTATACCTTCATGGGGTTTCAGCTTCACCATTTAGACTGATCGATGCGATGGTTGCACGCACACATGAACTCAGAAATGTGGAGCTCATCCATTTGCATACTGAGGGCGAAGCTGTATATGCACGAGCTGAATTTAAAGACAGTTTTCGGATAAGCGCTCTTTTTGTGGGCGCTAATGTCAGGCAAGCTATTAATGAAGGACGAGGCGATTACATCCCCATCTTTTTAAGCGAAGTTCCCTCTCTTTTCAGAAAGAACATTCTTCCTTTAGATGTAGCCATGATTCACGTTTCTCCACCTGATAAACATGGCTATTGCTCGCTCGGAGTTTCGATAGAAGTAACTAATAGTGCCGTTCAATGTGCAAAAAAGGTTATCGCGCAGGTGAATCCAAATATGCCACGAAGCCATGGCGATGGGCTCATCCACATGAGCAAGATTGATGCAATGGTTGAAGTGAACGATCCATTGCCAGAACAAATAGTGCCTGAACCCGATGAGGCAGAACTTAAAATCGGGCAATATTGTGCCAATTTAATTGATAACGGCTCAACGCTTCAGATGGGAATTGGAGCCATTCCAAACGCCGTTCTTGCAAGCTTAGGGAATCATCAAGACTTAGGAGTACATACCGAAATGTTTTCGGATGGCGTAATAGATTTGGTGGAAAAAGGAGTTATAAATGGGAAGAAAAAGCGTGTTCACCCTGGCAAAATTGTATCTGGTTTTGTGATGGGTTCACGTCGTTTGTATGATTTCCTAGATGATAATCCCATGATTGCTATGCTAGATATTGCTTACATCAACGATACGGCTGTGATTAGAAGAAACCCCAAAGTAATGGCTATTAACAGCGCTATCGAAGTTGATATTACGGGACAGATTTGTGCGGATTCCATCGGTACTTATCATTATTCTGGAGTTGGCGGACAGATGGATTTCATTAGAGGGGCTTCTCTTTCTGAAGGAGGAAAACCAATCATTGCACTTCCATCAACCACAAAAAAAGGTGTGAGTAGAATTGTTCCTTTTCTAAAACAAGGCGCCGGTGTTGTTACCACACGAGCGCATGTGCATTACGTAGTTACTGAATACGGCGTGTGCGATTTGTACGGAAAGAGTTTATATCAAAGGGCAAAAGCACTTACTGAGATAGCACATCCAGATCACCGAGAAGATTTAGAGAAAGAGATATTTAATCGGTTTAAGAGAGTGTAGAACATAGAAAAAAGAGATTCAACGGCTACGAATGAATCTCTTTTTCTAACTCTTGCACAAAACTGTTATCTCATATCATACTTTAAAAAGGCTACAAATGTTGCTCCGAATGAGAGCATGATTAAAATAGCCAAGAGTCCAAAATCTAGAATGCTTTTTGAAAGTACGACTCCCGCTGTACGTATAGGTGCGTTGTACTGAGGTATGCCACTCAAATCCAAACCTTGGTCATTTCTGCCAAAATCGAGTTTAACACCTTTATCAGAATCTACTTCAATTCTAAAACCGCCGTCGTTGCCGCTTTTCTCTTTCTCGGCTTCGGTGTAGCTAGTGAAATCGTCTCGATATGTTCGCATGCTTTCTTCATATCGATTTTTCATTCCAATATCGGTTCCTGCAATATTCATAGCAGCCAACCTGAATGAGGAAGCTGGTGAAATCCTAGCTAAGCTAAATGCGATGCGTTCTTGCAACTGCTTTTTGTTGCGTGTTTCCTCTAATAGCTTTCTATTATTTGTTGTGATATCTATTTGAACTTGTTTTCTGGCGGCATCATCCTCTTCAAGCCAAGTCCATTCATTATCATCTCTGTATGCTGTTCGTTCATCTTCATCCATCCCTTCCATTTCTTGACTTCTTTTGCTCCACAGTTCTGAGATAGTTGATGAATATTCATCCCATCGTGCCTTACGATAAGCTTCCTGTTTGGCTTCAATTTGTGCAATCGATTCTGTTTTCACAAGTTGTCCTGAAGCCATTACGCTCATACGAGGAAGGATGAGAACTCCTCCAACCCAAACTACAAGTAACAGTAAAAATGACAATGAGGATTTTCTTGTTGTTGCAGAAACAAGCAATCCAATCCCTATAAAAAAAGTTATGTACAGCAACGACAACCCCACAAAGCTTGCAAATTTCAGCCATTCTCCTCCTGAAAAGGGAACTCCCATTAGCACTACGAGAAGCAAAGAAATTAGAATGGGGATGAGCAATGGAAAAACCAATCCTATCCAAATTCCGATGAATTTCGAGATTAGGTAGCCCGCTCTTGAAACTGAGTTTGCAAACGCCAGCTTTAGCGTTCCATTTTCGCGTTCTCCGTTGATGGCATCGTACGTAAACAGAATGGCAAACAACGAAAGCACCACTTGCACAATAAACGTTAGATCGATGAATCTAAAAATCGCAAACAAGGTTTCGTCGGAATACGGACTTCGAGTTAGCTTTATATCTTGGGAATCAGAAATGGTAGAAACACGTCCTACATCAAAGTGGAGACCAGAAACAAACACTTGCATAGGTGTTGGTTTTCGGTGAACTTGATTTCTTACACTTCCCCAATTTGTTGCCTGTTGCATGTTTATCTGAGCAATCTGCTGGTTAGCCTCGTACTGAGCTACTGCATTTTTATACTCTTGAATGCCAATAAATACACTCGTGAGAATCAAAACAGAACACACTAAAAATGTTGCTACAAACTTTGGGCTTAAGAGTATATTCTTGAGCTCCTTTTCTATCATTAACTTAATCATGGAAGTTTCCTATATGGTTTTGAAATTCGAGATATCATCTTAAGTCGTATTTGAGGAAGGCAAAAAAGGCTCCTCCAAAAAACACTAGATTAAAGAGAATTAGCAGTCCCAAATCTAGAATACTGCCCTTTGCCGCTAAGACGAATGTGGCGTTTTGAAACTGAAATTTTGGAAGCTCTGAGGCATCGATGGTCTCTGGTTCTTCATCGATGTCGTCGTTGGAGGTAATAACCATTCTGAAACCTGCATTACCTGTACTTCCCGTTTTCTCAGTCATGAAATCGGCGAACACTTTCTGATATTCTTTGGCAGAATCCATATAGCGATTTTGAAGCTCCAACGAAGTTCCTGCAAGTCTGGTGATAGCTAAGCTAAATACAGATGTTGGAGACATTCGTGATAATGCCAGAGCCACCCTTTCTTGTTCTCGCTTCCTGTTGTTATAATTCTCATTAATCTTCTCTTCAAACACCTGAATTTTGGAAGTTCTTGCTTCGGAAAGACTGCTCATGTGTTTAGAAAAAGCTTGCATTACTTTTTGAGGCTCAGTTCCTTCTGGTGCAGTGAAATTCGCCATTTTCGGACGATCCTCTTCAAAAAGTTGCATTCTATACCGACTTTTCTCTGCCGTAATCTCATCTATATTTGGAACTTCGACCAATCTCCCAGAAACCAATACGGAAGCTCTTGGAATTATAAGTACTGCAAAAATCCAGATTACTAGAGAGATTAAAAACGAAGTGGATGGCTTATTCGTTAACGCAGAAATACCGATAGTTAATGCTAAGAATAGCCCAAAATATGCTAGTCCTGCCAGTAGGATTAAGCCGAGTCGGAGCCATTCATCGTTGCTCAGTGTAATTCCAAAAAGAGGCAGAATGGCAGCGCCTATTAAGAGTGGAATTAGCAACGCTAAACCTAAACCCACAAAAGAACCTGCTAATTTCCCCGCAATGAATGAAGCCCGAGATACTGAGTTTGCAAAACAGAGTTTCAAGGTTCCGCTTACTTTCTCCCCGTTGATGGCATCGTAGGTAAAGATGATAGCAAAGAGCGACAGGATGACACCGAAAATAAATTCCAAATCCATAAAGCGGAAGATAGCAAAGATGGGTTCGTCATTAAATCGAGTATTCTCCGCTCGTAACTCCCCTCTTCCTTTCATTTCAATATCTCTACCTATGTCGTTAGAAATACCCGTTACAAGAGCCATCAGCGGTTCTGGTGGCAACATAATACTGTGGTTTATTCCCACCCATTCGGTATTTGCGGAAATTTGATTATACCCTTCTTGAACGGCTGCTTCGTATTGAGCCTTGCTCGAAACATAATTTTGCGCTCCCATAAAAAAAGAAAGCACAATGAGTATTGAGCACACTGCAAAGCTGATTGTAAATCTACTGCTTTGCACAATTTCCTTGAGTTCTTTGACAAATATTAGCTTAAACATCATTATCCCTCTTAAACTAAATCGTTGCTAAGTATGCCAGAGCTGGCGGGCTCATCCATATAACCAGCCATGTATTCTACGTAAAGCTGTTCTAGGTTTACACCTTTTAGCTCTGCATGTGTTCTTTGCGCCACTAGAATTCCATTATTTAAAATTCCCACATGATTTGAGATATCTTTAGCTCGAAAAATATCGTGGGTGCTCATCAAAATGGCTTTGCCTTCATCACGAAGTTCACCAATTAATTTTGTGAACTCTTTCCCCGCTTTTGGGTCTAATCCTGAGGTAGGCTCATCAAGTAATATGGCAGGTGCATTTTTTAGGATGGCGATAGCAATACCACACTTCTGGCGCATTCCTTTCGAGAAATCTTTGAGTTTTTTATCAAAAGCATCTTTTTGTAAACCAACACGCGCCAAAACCGCTTCATAGTCTTGCCTTTTATAATGGTCTTTGCCTCCCAATTTCACAAAGAACTCCAGATTTTGCATCGCAGAGAAATTAGGATATAGCTGCACATTCTCTGAAACAAAGGCCACATTTTTTTTGGCTTCAAGAGGTTCTTTATTGGCATCAATTCCATTTATAAAAGCATTTCCTTTGGTAGGCTGAATGAAATCTAGAAAGATATTTATGGTGGTAGTTTTCCCTGCGCCGTTACCACCAAGCATCGAATAGATCTCGCCTGGCATAACTTTTATGTTTAGATTTTCTAAAGCAGTAACACCGTCTTCATATACTTTATTCAGATTTCTAGCTTCTAGAAGCGGGGCTTGTTGTATTGGGTTAATTGTAGTTTCCATACTTATGCTTTTTTGGATTAATATTCTGTATTTGTAGAAGTTATTTTCTGGATAGCTTGATGCCGAAGAACACTACTCCACCCACTAATGCAAGAATCAGTAGTAGAATAAACGCCGTTCCAAAAACACTAGCTTCTGCTTCAATTTGCACCGTAAAACTCTTGTCTTCGGCGTTAACAGGTTGGTTGTCAGATAATGATGTTGATCGCATTCTAGTTTCATATTTACCAACGCTTACGTCGCTAGGTGGGGTGAGTGTAACCCTAACTGTTTTTTCTTCGCGTATACCAAGTTCTGATATGAGAACGGGATCTATACTTTTCTCCCATTGAAAAGGAGTATCGAGTTCAAATTCGATGTTATCTAACCGGCGAGAACCTTCGTTCACTACTCTAAAGCTGAACGACACTGGTTCGCCTGCCTTCCCTGTATTAAAAAGTTGTGGCGCTTTGATAACTAACTTACCCACTCCACGTGGTAGCATCTCTAACCGAACATAACCTACATCAAGGGCTTTAATTTGCTCTTCTGTCCATTGTTCATTTCTCTTTTCAGAAACTTCCTTTAGCTTATCAAGAGGAACAGCCATCACAAAAAAGCTAATGGGTTCATCCATAACCACATCATCGGTTGGCCTATCGGGGAGAGAAATTACCAAGTTGGTTTGACGAGTGTTGTTACTTTCAGTGAATTTGATTTGGCTTATGCGTCCACTTGCTCCCACTTCATTAAAATAGCGAGCCACGGATTGTGGAAGATTTACAACTTCCAATTTATAGGTGTCATCAACACCACTGAAAAGCTCTAAACCAAGTCCGAAATTGGCTTCTTTCCCCAGTTCTATTTCTTGTGAAAACCGTTCGGATTGAATGAGAACTTTGTTGGCACTCGCATCTTTCTGTAAAAACACCTTTGGATTTCGAGAAGCACCATTTCCATAAATGATATTTACAGTAGCCTCGTCCACATCTTGCAATAGTTCAAACTCAACTGTTTGGGGAACGCCAGAATGCAGCGAACTGAGTTTGATTTCGTACGGGCTGCTTATGATTGCTCCATCGTTATTACTCAACGACACGTACACATTGTGAATCACATCTGGTTGAAGAGAACGGAACAGTTCGTCTTCCATATCCACAATTTGCGAGAACTCAGCGGATGCTCCAGAGGTGTTAGCTAAGGTAACACGTACTTTCTTCTTCCCACTTTCCTCTTGAGATTTTACTGCCTTTTTGATACTTACAAATTGTTGCTCAAAAAGTAGTACCAATAGTGATTGCTGGTAATTTACCTCGGCATCTAAGTATGCGTTCTTAGCTTGTTCAAATTGCTCTTTCGAAATGAGCTTCTTTTCGAATAATGCCTCACTTCTATTTAACTCGCTTTGAGCACGTTCGTATGTACTTTTTGCTCTTTTTAAGCCCAACAATGGGTAGCTATCATCTCTGGCATTTGGGAACGGAGTTTGTGCACTAGCAAGCTCAGGCAGAGATAAGTTTATGGCAAATAATAACAGCAAATAAAATAAAATTGAGTTCTTCATCAGTTACCAGATTTAAATCTTATTCTATTGTTAGCTTCTGGCTTTTTTAGGATGATGGTTTCTTCTTCTCCATCTTTCTCAAACGTAAGCTCAAGGTCTTCGCCAGCCTTTACTGCATCAATTAATGCTTTAGCTTCTTCTCCTGTTGCTGGTTTTTTCTCATTAATTTTAATTAAAGACCAGTCCTCCAAATTCTTCGCTTTCAACTCTTCAGGAGCAAGTCTATCTATAAAACCATCAACCTTAACTAATTTTTCTACATCTGTTAACAACAATCCTAACTCTGTAATAAATGTTACTTTCTCATCTCCATCCGTCTGAAATGACATAGACATACTTTTTGTACCGCCCGACTTTGACATTGATATACTTTTTATCGCGCCCGATTTAGATTCAGATTTATCACCTTTAATCGCACTTACTATAAATCGGCTTTCCCCTCGGCGAACTCCCATTTTGATTTGTTCACCTTTTTCTAAGGCGCCATACACTTCTTTCAGATTGGCGAGATCTTTTACTCGAACCCCATTTATCATTAAGATGAGATCTCCTTTCTCCAAGTGATCACCACCTTTGGAAGTATCTTTTCCAAATCTGAGCATCACTTTAACCTCCCCGTCTTTTTCGACTATTAGGGCTTCAAATTCTGGCAACATTAATGAAGTTTTTGCATCAAGAGTCATAGTTTTTTCTTGTGCCATGGCTTTGGTATTTGAAAAAACCCCCATTGCAAGGAGTAGGATTGAAAAGAATATTATTTTCATCGAATATTTAGTATTTAGTTATTAGACATCCGTAATATTCTAAAGCCAAGCATTAGCGTTGTTAAGGGCTTGCAAAAACTTTGTTAAGGATGTTAAATCGATGCTAAATCTTTTTGAATAGATCCAAAAGGCGCTAATTTTGAGTATGCATAACAAATGGATTACCTACATTTTTCTTGGCGTAATGGCTTGCGCACTTATTACTCTAGCTATTCTTCAATACAACTGGCTTGGCAGTGTTAGTAACGAGGAACAGAACCGGCTTTCAAAAAACATGACAGCCTCTACAGAGAATTTTGTAACCGATTTAAATCAGAAGTTTAGTAAGCTAAATAACAATTTTGAAATACAGCTCTCCCAGAATGGAGAACAGCCTGAACAACTTTTACAGGATGCTTATACAAACTGGATTGCAAAATCTAAACAGCCTGAGCTTGTTAAATCGGTCTATTATATAAAAGGTGTTTCAGATGAAGAACCTCTCGTTAAGCATTTCGATCCAAACACTGCTACACTTAGCCAGTTAAACAATCCTCCAGTCTCAATTATCAATTGGCTACAAGAAAACTCAGACGCCAAAGAAGATTATGATAACAGTCTTACTATCAATCACGGACCTGATTTCGGTGAGCCAAGCTTTCTCATGGTTCCTGTTAAATATTTAGAAATGGTGACCATTAATGACCAAAATCTGAGCAAGAGTGTTAGAGTTAGCCTTAATATAGAGCAGATAGACGATGGGATTTTAATAGAACTGAATGATTATGTGATAAAGGAAACCATCATTCCTGAACTTGCTAGAACCTATCTTACTGAGTCATTTGAAGATCAGTACATACTCAGTATTGTTCAGACTGGCGATGAAGACAACCTAAACGTTTACTTCACTACAAAAGGATTAGATGTTACCAAAGAACCAGATTTTAAACGTACCATTGATAAGTTCGATGCTCAAAAGTTTTTCATTTTCAATTCAGGTTTAGGCAAAAACTTAAACTCTCTATCAAAGTTGGATAGCATTTCTGATAAGATTAAAAGTATAAATATATTTAAGAGTTCAGAATCTAAATCAAGCATCTCAACTAGCTTTTCAAACTCAGAATTTAGTGCAAATTCTATTTGGACAGATTCAGTTCTCAATCATTCCGCTAAAGTAGATACCCTGATAACAGCCTCTTATGTATCCAGTCCAAATGACCTAGAATGGGAACTTTGGCTAAGTTTCAAAGATGGGTCTTTGGAAGCGTATGTGGCTAAAACCAAAAATCGTAATCTGTTTATCAGCTTCGGTATCCTCGCCATACTTGGGATTAGCGTAATTATGATTGTGATAACAGCACAACGTTCCCATGAACTAGCTCAGAGGCAAATGCTGTTCGTGGCAGGAGTTTCGCACGAACTAAGAACCCCAATAACGGTTATTCGTTCTGCCGCTGAAAATCTGAGTGCAGGTGTAATTCATAAAGAAGAACGACGAAAAGAATATGCGAACCTTCTGGTTAAAGAAGGTCGCAGGCTAAGTGATATGGTAGACCAGATTATGGAATTTTCGGGAATACAGTCTGGAAAGAAAATCTACCAGTTTAGTGAGTTTTCAATTTCTGAATTTGTGGAAGAAGTAAACAATGGATGTCGTCCTCATTTAGAGGAAAAAAACATCATCCTAAAGTATTCCATCCAAACCAATTCTGATATATGTTATGCCGATAGAGATGCGCTTTCTCTGGCTGTAAGCAACTTGATTCAAAACGCTATAAAGTTCAGTGCACCAAATAGTACTATCGCTCTAAATGTTAGTGATTCTGTTCGATCTGATAAATCAACTCTCATAATTCAAGTAAAAGATTCGGGTGATGGCATTCCTGAAGAGGAAATAAAACAGATTTTTGAACCTTTTTTTAGAGGAAAAAAGCCCAGTGAGGAGCAAATTAAGGGCAATGGCATAGGTCTAAGTTTAGTAAAAAAAGTAATTGATGCACATAATGGTGAAATTGCCGTTAATAGTAGTAAAGGTATTGGATCTACTTTTACACTAAAAATTCCAAATAACAAGCATGGAAACTAAAGCAAAGATATTACTAATTGAGGATGAACAAGGTTTGGTAATGACCATTCAAGATCGTCTTTTTGAGGAACACTACGAAGTGGAAGTGGCTACCGATGGAGCTCTTGGTTATGAAAAAGCACTGAACAACAACTACGATGTAATAATTCTAGATTTAATGCTCCCCAAAAAAGATGGGCTAGATGTTTGCAAAGATTTGCGCCAAAAAGGGATTGAAACACCTATCATTATGTTAACAGCCAAAGGGCAAGTTATAGATAAGGTGTTGGGACTGAAACTTGGTGCCAATGATTACATGCAAAAACCTTTTGAGATGATGGAGCTACTCGCACGTATTGAAGTACAAGTTCGTAAGAAAACTGCTTCAACCTCAATTCCAAATGCTCAGGAATATCAATTCGGAGAAGTAACAGTAAATTTCAGAAAGGGTGAAGTAAAGAAATCTGGGCAAGAGGTTACTTTGCCTGCTAAAGAGTTTCAACTGCTGAAATTTTTGCTAGAACATGAAGGCGTTGTTCTCACTCGAGACCAATTGCTGAATGAGGTTTGGGGATACGATGCCCTCCCTTCAACTCGTACTGTTGATGTACACATTGCTTGGTTACGACAAAAGCTCGAGGTGGACAGCCACCATCCCGAACACATCCTCACCGTTCATGGCTTTGGATATAAGTTTGTTGGATAGATTTAGAGATTAGTATTTAGTAGTGAGTAGTGAGTAGTGAGAAATATGCTGTTTTAAGGTTATATATCTACTCCACTATTCACTCCCAAACCAATTATAGCACTACCTTTTTATCTAATCGATGATTTTCGAATAACTCGATGGCGCTTTTCAGAAGTCCAATCAGTCCAATTCCTAAGACTAAAACCCCGAGAGACAATTCCTTCAAAACAGTGTCTTCTGCAGAGTACAATCCATAAAACCCAACTAGTATCATTATTAATGTAGTGGTAGATATGATTCCTAAAAACAATTTTCCAGTTTTTGGATTCTCCCAAACCTTTCTGGAAAGTTCATTCTGCATTTTTGTGGTGTCTTGTAAAGTCGAAAAGCTTATTCCCACGCCCATAAAGATGAGTGTATTATTGTAGTACTCCCAAACAGATTCAAATCCATATAAAAAAGGCATGAAAGAATACACTAAACCTCCTACCATTAGTGGGTACTGCAAATAACTTATGTAGTTAAAGAAATTTCTAGGGTTGAACATATACCAAATCTATGAAGTTAATTCTCAGGTTCGATTTCTACTTTTACAATCTTCCATAAAAAAACCCTGATAAAACACACTAATTAAAATGTCCATATCAGGGTTTAATAATTTAAAGCTGTTTTCGATTTAAGGCTTAGAACCTAATTCTCTAACAGTATCAGCTAACATTTTCACTTTTGTGGCATTGTTAGAATTACCAGCATAGCTTTCAACAGTGTCCGCTAATTTGGTTAATACTTTTTTGCGCACGCTAGGTGAAGCATTTTCTGCATTTACCAAACCTTGACGAACCACATCTACACTTCCAGCGGCTAAGCCTTCCTCACGTGCAAGTTGATCGGTATAAGCACGAGCCAATGCAAATGTAGTTGGCCATTCAAACTTAGGCTGACCTTGAGCATTCAGGTAGGTTAGTTCAATGGATTTTGCAGCAGCAATTTCATTTTCAGTTAAATATGGACTTGGTGTTAGGTCGAAGATGTCTAAACCACGAGCTATTTCTGAACTCACAATAGAACCATTGTACCAGTAAACCGACCAGCTTCCACCCATTTGCATTCTATCTGCAGCTACTGGGCCACGATCATGAAATGCAATTTCTACTGGGTTGTTAACATCTGTCCAATCAAAGATTGAAATTCCACCTTGATACCAAGCTTGAACCATAATATCTCGTCCAGGAACAGGAATCATAGAGCCATTATGCGCAACACAGTTTTCTTCTGTAGTCTGAGGAGCTGGCATTTTATAATACTCTTCGAATTTCATTTTTCCATCTTCAATAGTGAAAATGGCATTCGCACCCCATTCCATTGGGTCACCTTCACGACATTTTGGTTGTCCACCGCCGCCCCACTCATCCGTGAAAATAACTTTATTACCTTCGTTGTTGAATGTAGCTGAATGCCAATACGAGAAATTGGAATCTGCAACAGCATCAATTCGAACAGGATTAGCTGGGTTAGAAATATCTAGCAACAAGCCATATCCTTCACAAGCACCACCTGCTAATCCAATTTCTGGATACAAAGTAATATCGTGACATTGAGTTGGACCTTTACGAGTAGGCTCCTTTCCATCTTTTCCACCAAACATGGCGGCAACAATTCCTGGTAACTCTTCACGTAACTGAACACTGTCAGCCGCAGTAGGTTCACCAGTTCCTCCTCTTTTTGCTACAATGCCACTAAGCATTTGCTTTGCATAACTATCAGGAAGTACCGTTTCTTGACCATTAAAATCTACAATAAAGGCTCCATTCTTTTTAGCTGCTTCAAGAGCTGGATAATCAGCTGGAGACATACCGTGACGTGGTGGCGCATCTAGGTTCTCAAAAATTCTTGGAGAACTTACAATTTTAGCCATCTCAGGATTTGCCAAAGGTACTTTGATTACTTCAATTCTAAATAATGCTGAATTTGGATCTTCTTCAGGTTGAGCCGCTGAACATCCAGGAAGCTCCTCTTCTGGGCGAACACCAGCTGAACCAGAAACGTATACATAAACGTTTTCATCGTCACTTGGATCTTTTAATACAGAATGAGTATGAGAACCTCTACACGTTTGCACGTTAGAAATGTACTTTGGATTTTCTATATCTGTGATGTCAAAAATTCTGATTCCACGTAAACGGTCTTTACTTACTGCTTTATCAACACCTTCAGTTCCACAGTCTAAACGACCTGAAGAACCTTCACCTGATACAAACATTAGGTTTTCGTATACAGAAACATCACTTTGCGAAGCAGGACAGATATACTCTCGTACAACTTTTGGTTCCGCTGGATTGGAAATGTCCCAAATAATCACGCCATTATAATTTCCTTGAATTGCATATTTACCTTTAAAAGCTAAATCTGAATTTGTTACTCCTAAAAAGTCTTTTGGTGGTGGAGTTGCCGATAGCACCTCAAGGTTCCAAGTGGCTTCTCCGGCATCGAATAAACCAGCTTTGAGACCAACTCTAGGATCTGGACTTGGAGCCATCACATTATCGAGTTGAGTTACTGCAGGTGAGCTGTAAGGCAAATCAATCATCTTGGATGCAGACGAGCAAGAATACGTTACAATAAGTGCTGCCATTAGTAGCAGAACCCAAAAGTGCTTAGATGCACCTTTAATAGTAGTAGAAGTTTTTTTCATTTTTTCTGGGTGTGTTGATAGTTGATTAATCCTAACTAAGCTCTGGTTTGTTATTCAACCTCATCTTTAGATGATAGCTCAGATAGCATCAATTTCATGCGTTCAATTTCAGTGATTTGATCTACGTTAATGTCTGCTGACAATTTAAAAGCTTCTTCGTCTTGTACAGCGCCATCAGTATTAATAAGTTTGTTTACCATAGTAAGAGCCCCACTATGATGCTGAATCATATACTTAAGAAATAGTTTGTCGAAGTTTTCATTCTTTGCTTCGCTCAATTCTGTCAATTGCTCTTGGGTTAGCATCCCCGCCATGCTCATGTGATCTGAATGATCTCCACCTGCGCCATGAATCATCAAGTTTAATCCATCAATATGAACTTCAGGTACTGGCTGTTTACGATCTCTTAGCCATTTTTGCATAGCTGCAATTTCATCTTTCTGAGCATTTATAATTCGTGATGCCAAAGTCTGAACTTGAGCATTTGCCCCATTCTTTGGTGCTAAATCCGACATAATCAAAGCTTGGGCGTGGTGGCCAATCATTCCAGTCATAAAGTCGACATCTGCTTGAACAAACTTCATTCTAGAGCTATCAATCTTTGCCCAATACAATTCTTCAAGCTTAGCTTTTTCTGAGGAACTTGAAGCTGTTGAGTTAGATGTTGTTGCTTCAGTGCTCTTACAAGACCATCCCAGAAACACCAATAACACTACTATACTTATCCTAGAAACCAGATTTATCTTTCTTTTTGAGGCTTTCATTTTAATTCAGTAATTAGAGAAAACTTTGATTTTGTTTTAGCACCTAGAGTAATCATTAGAACAGTAAAAGACAAAATTCTAAAACAAGACGATTACTTTCTAATAGTAATGATGAATGATTCGTCCATTTATTACATTAATTATGCAAACTGAACTAACTTCCCCGCTATGAAAAAACTTCTATCAAGCCTTTTATTCTTATTTATACTCAGCTTTAGTGCATTAGCACAATTATCAACTTCACCTGATGTTTTTACTACTTCTGAAGGCGATTTAACCGTTTATGCTGTAAATCATGGAAGTGTAGCCTTCACTTTTGCCGACAAAACCATTCTGGTAGACCCTTTTGGTGGAGCTGAACTTTTTAGTGAATTTGATGCGCCGGATATCATTTTCATTACAGATATACATGGCGATCACTTAAACGCTGAAACACTTGATGGCTTAGATACAGAGAATACAACGTTTGTGGTTCCACAAGCAGTGGCAGACAAAATGGATAAGAAGTACCAAGACCAGTTAGTTGTTATTGGGAATGGTGAAAACACCGAGCTACATGGAATTAAGGCATCTGCAATTCCGATGTATAATCTCCCTGATGATGAATCTGCTCGTCATATAAAAGGACGTGGCAACGGCTACATTTTAACTTTTGGTGAAATGAACGTCTACCTTTCTGGTGATACCGAAGACATTCCCGAAATGCGAGCGCTCACAAACATCGATATCGCTTTTGTTTGTATGAACCTTCCTTACACAATGGATATTAATCAAGCAGCAAGTGCTGTTTTAGAATTTAAGCCAGCTGTAATGTATCCCTATCACCACCGCGGACAAGATATCGAAGCTTTCAAAAAGCTTGTTACCGACAAGAATATCGACGTTCGCTTGAAGAACTGGTATTCTAATTAGATGTTAGCTCGTTAGGGAATTCGGTGACTGAGATGGTAGTTTTTAAGTTTCGGTCATCCCTGTAGATGTTAGATAATTCGTTGACAGTTTTAATAAATCAATCAACGCTCACCGTCATCCAGAGGATACCTCCGAAGGATCTTCACAGTCTTTAAAAAGCGATGTGTTAGTTTGGAGGTGATATCTATCCGTACCGTTACATTATTTCAGTCTTCGCAAATGCATTAATCTCGTTAAGGGTAATACTTTTGTGCCGCCCCCGAATCTCGGGTTTTGCACGTACCAAAAGCTCTCGACAAGAATAATTATACTCCTTACGAATGTCTTCGTTCGTAAGGCAGTCTGAAAGCTCAAGCTTCCGTTGGTTTTGAGATTCTCTCGTATTCTTCTTATTACTCACAAAGGTGTTCGAAAATATTCGGCATAACTGAGACTAATAAAACAATTATTTTAAGCCATCCAAACTTACTACACGAATCTTAGGGGTTGCTCTATTTTCCTTATCTATAATATAAAAGCGATCTTGATTATCCTTCCACATAACATTCAAAGGAAGCATATTCGATCTTTTTGAATCAAAAGAAATACGTTTAATAGGAGCGTATCCAATAGGAGTCATTGACTTATCGTATACCTCGATACCAAAAATCCTTTCATGCGGGTCTTTCTTCTCTATATAGGTGAAATGAACAATCATGCCATTGTTTAATTGATACAAGCCTTTTGATAGATTATAGAAAAGAGCTTGAATTTTCCTTCCTCCCGCCATCGTTGTAACTCCATCAAAATAAGCGCGATTATCACCATTAAAGCTCTCTGCGGGTTTATCAATAAAAGTCCATCCCTTTGTTTTATCCAGTAGGTAAAGTTCGATTTTGTTACTCACATTTTTACTGATTTTATACCGATATATGTACCCATTGTATAGAGATGGTGCAAAATAAAGGGTGTCATTGTCTATAAAATGGCTGTTTCCATTTTGTGATACATAGCTTATTAGAAGGTCGTCATCTAATAGTTCCAAGTCATTAAAGGGTATAAACTCTCCATTTGGCTCATTGTTTGAAGAAAAAGAATGTAGCAGATAATTCGAATCTACAATACCTGGTACATCAATTAAATAAAATAGAAAAACATTATCCTGCCAATGTTCAAACTCAACATCTGAAATAGACGTCCGATAATCAATGGAGGTGAGATATCTTCCTGAAGAAGTAAATTTCTTCACCAATTGTGAAGATTGATCGAATACAAATAGCTCATTCGATTCGTTAATGGACATTCCATTTATTTGCAAAAATTCGTTCGGACCTCTGCCTCTTTGCCCAAAGGTGTCCAAAAATTCCCCATCTACACTAAAGAGGAACAATTTGTTTAAACCTTTATCTGCTACAATTATATTGCCTGTAGAATCAGTTACCACAAAGTCTGGGTGATAGAAATATACTTCCGAATTTTCATCTGTAGTGTCAGGTAGTTCTAACACCGTTGTTAGTTTGACATCAAGTTTCTTCCAATCATTTTTCTGAGAAGATGGATTACAAGCTAAAGCACAAAGTATAAATAGAATTAAAAATGGAATTTTAACATTCATTCTAGCCATGTTTCTGGTAAAAAAAATAGTCTGGTATTATTAAAAATAACCAGTCTCAATTAGATTATTCCACTTAAAAAACAAAACATGTAAATTATAGGCAAATGATAATTAATAAATGCTTTACTCTCAGCTACTAACAAAGCTGAAAGAAAAGCTACATTTTATACTCGTTACGAACATCATCGCTCGTAAGGCAGTCTAGAAGCTCTAGCTTCCATTGGTTATGAATTTTTGCCATATTCTTCTTATTCCTCACAAAGATGCTGAAACAACTTCAGCATAACTGAGTTAGCTTGGCGATTAAATCTGATATTAATTCCCCAACGTGTTCAAATTTCCAACATAATAGTTGTGGTCTACCACTAAGTTTTTACCAAAACTGGTAATGGATTGCCATCTAGTTAAAGGCTTTAGAAGCACTTCCTCTCCATCAATAAATACTTTAACTGGCATATCAAACTTTCTAATAGCGTTAGTCCACTTATAAAAAAGCTTTCCATTTTTAAAGGTGTATTCCAACATTGGAATTCTAACGTCTCGTAAATATTGATCGAATACAGGAGTTAAATCACGTCCAACAGCTTTGCTTATGTACTCTTCAATCTGTTTGGTAGTAACTGTTTGATGATAAAACTCTTTGTTCAAACCACGTAACATCATTCTCCATTTTTCATCATCATTCATTATTTGGCGAATGGTATGTAGCATATTCGCTCCTTTATAGTACATATCGGAGGAGCCTTCGTAATTCACATCATAAATCCCAATGATAGGCCGGTCATTCAAAATATTTAGTCGTGTTCCAATCACATATTCACTACCTGCTTTTTTACCATAGTGATATTCTAGAAACAATGATTCCGAGTAGTTAGTAAAGCTTTCGTGAATCCACATATCCGCAACATCTCTGTAGGTGATATTGTTGGCAAACCATTCATGTCCCGACTCGTGGATAATGATAAAATCGAATTTAAGTCCCCAACCTGATTGACTTAAATCTCTTCCTAAATATCCATTCTCATATTTATTGCCATAAGTAATAGAACTTTGATGTTCCATTCCCAAATACGGGGCTTCCACTAACTTGTAACTGTCTTCGTAAAAAGGATACGGTCCAAACCAATGCTCAAATGCCTTCATCATTCGTGGAGCATCAGCAAATTGCTGAATAGCTTTTTCTTTATTCTCACGGAGCACATAGTAATCCATATCTAACTCACCTTTTTCTCCGGCAAATTTTTCACCAAAATGGACATAATCACCAATATTGATATTTACACCGTAGTTGTTAATCGGGTTTGAAACAAACCAATGCCAAGTCTTTGTGTTGTTTTTGTGTTCTTCAACCTTTTCCAACCGTCCATTCGAAACATCCATAAGATCTTTAGGCGTAGTTATGCTAATACGCATGCTATCAGGTTCATCATAACCATGATCTTTGTTTGGCCACCAAATGCTTGCACCAATTCCTTGGTTTGAAGTAGCAATAAAAGGTTTGCCATTTCCATCTTTAGCCCAAGTAAAACCGCCATCCCAAGGTGCACGTATAGCCACTTTAGGTTTGCCATAAAAATCTACCGTTATCTCATTGATAGAACCTTTACGCTGGGTTTTTGGTAGAGTGACAAAATACGCATTCCCATCTTTTTCAAACTCTAGTCGCTTTCCAGAAAGCAACACTTTGTTGATATACATCGGCTCTTGAAGGTCGATTTGCATTCTACCAACACCTTCTTCTAGTACTTTATACTGAATAACATTAGTACCAGAGATAGAACTATCATCTAGGTTTACGGCCACAGAAAGGTGGTAATAGGTAACATCCCACCAAGCTCGTTCTGGTGTTATGCTTCCTCGCAGCGTATCCTGACGAGTAAAATCTGGTTGACGTCCAAATAACTGTGCTTGAGCAATATTGCCAACCAAGAAAATTAGTGATAGTGTAAGGAATGCTTTTCTCATAAATACCGAGCTAGTTTGATTATTTAACCCCAAATATAACAATAGCCTTAAAAGTTAATAGAGCCCATCCTTATTTTTCTTCATTTATATTAACCCCCTATTTCCATAAAAAAAGGCAACCCCAATTAAGAGATTGCCTTTGCTTTAAAGAACTTTATAATCTTTTCAGCTTCCAACTTCTTTTACGGTTAGCACACCTTTCATTCCACCATAATAATGACCTGGGAAAGAGCAAACATAGCCATATTTACCCAATTCTGTAGGAACAGTAAAGATAACTTCTACCGTTTCTCCACCACCAGCTAAATCTGTAGCCGCTAGAATTTGGTCTTTCAACTCTGGAGCGATGTATTGGTTATCTCTCGCTTTGGCTGATGCATTTACAAATGCCTTCATATCAACACCACTATCAAGAAATACAATGTTGTGTGCCATTGCTTGCTTTGGGATTCTTCCCACAACGGTAAGTACAACTTTAATTGTTTCACCTGGCTGTGCTTCTATGGTTGTCACATCAAACTTCATGTTGTCAGTGCCTTTAACTTCTATAACTCGTGGGTTATCTGTTGTGCCTTGTGCAAAAGCTGTGCTTGCAAATAATACGGCTACTACTAAGGTTTTTATTATATTTTTAAGTGATTTCATCGTTCTGTTCTTTTATGGTTAAAACTGTTTTCTATTTGATTTCAGGGCTTATTTAGATTTAGGCTTGGCAATGAATATTCCTGCTGCCCCTTTCTGCATATCAGCCATTTCGTGATCTACTAGTACGTAATGTCCTGGCTCAGAAACTATAAACTCTAATACTGCACCATTGCTTGAGCCCAATAGCACGGTTTGCATTCCATGCATCTCGTTTTGCAAGTTTCCTTCGTACCAAACTCGGTCAAATATTGCACCAATTATGTGTGTACTAGAAACATCATTTGGGCCAACATTCAACATATAGATGCGAACTCTGTCACCTACTTCAACTTCCATTGGGTTATCTACTAATGCGCTTTGGTGTCCATTAAAAGCTACTATCGAAGGTTGTTTTAGCTGAGCTGCATCAAAATCTAATTCGTATAGGTCGCTATCTTCTTGTTGCTTTAGGTAGAATTCTGACTGAACAACTGCAAATTCTTTGTCAACAGAATTGTCGGTTGGATATCCTTCTTTTGGAGATACAATTACCATTCCATATTGCCCCATCGACATGTGTTGCAATACTGGTGGTACGCCACAGTGGTAGATATGAACGCCTGGGTAGTTTGCAATCCACTCAAAACGAACTGACATTCCTGGGGGCACTGCTCTCCATTTATCATTAGCCGCAACTGTACCTGAGTGAAAATCTATCGAGTGCATCATTGGCATTACATCGCCAACAGGCTTTTGTAATTTAGACATCGCCAATTGTTGAAGAAATGGAGCATTACCTTTCATAGGAGCCGTAATATCTACAGCTTCGTCACTGCGATTTTTCATTGTAAAAACTACTTTATCACCTTCACGAACATGTAAAACAGGACCAGGAACAGTTCCGCCGAAAGTCCAAGCTACATAGCGTACACCTTCTGCAACTTCAATTTCCTGTGCTAAAATATCCATGCGGACGTGATGCACTCTATTTCCTTTCGGAAGAGTTGCGATGTTTGGGAGCATTGTAACATACTCTCCAACTACTGGAGGACCGTCATAATCTTCCGTAAAAAGTTCAGCTTCTGGCAAACCAAACCACTTACCCTCAACTTGGAATTTAGCTTGTAGTTCTTTGCCTTTCTCTTGGGCTGAAACTAAGCTTGTACTGAGGATTAAAACCATTAGCCCTGCTAACACTATCATTATTTTTGAATTTCTCATCGTTGTGTTCATCTTTTGTTGATTTTAAGTATTAAGACAATTTTGTCTTAATTTTTTATAGAATAATCTTTACTTATAATGAACCTATTCAAACATTATGAATTTAAGATGAACTTGTCTGAAATTTATTTCAACTTACACCAATGCTTAAAAGCATGATTTTTTTTTATTCTGAGTATTTACTAGCTAATGCATAACATAAATAGCCATGGAAAATTTAGACACCAACCAAGCTGAAAAAATTAGAGAGGCCTGCATTAAAGCGGCTAAAGAAGGTTTTATAGATGCTTCAATAAGTGGGCTCTGCACCGAGGGTGCAATGGAAGCTGCCATAAGCTCCATTGAAATGTTAGATCTCGAAAAAATCCTTTCTCAATCTAAATGAAACAGCGAATTGTCGATTTTTTCCAAGATGATCAAGGTGATTGGGTTTCTATACTAGAATGCGGTCACACGCAACATGTTCGGCATAATCCGCCTTGGCAGCTACGCCCATGGGTTATAACAAAGGAAGGCCGAGAGAGTAAATTAGGTGCCCAACTTAATTGCTTGAAATGTGACCGGAATGAGCCTAAGGATGTTTAAAAGAATCAATGCTAATTTATCTAATGCTTTGCATAGCTAACAATTCTCTTCCAGTGGAGGCTTGCAAAAAGTATAACCGCGAGTGTCTCAAAAGCTCTTCCAAAAAAAGCTAAATGAGATATTCCCGTGCTAAAGTTAGAGACAATAACCACTCCAATTCCTGCATTCAGAAAAACAACCATCAGTACCGCCATTAAAGCATTCCCTCTCTCATTCGAGTTTAGAAATCTAGGTAGCATCCAGTAGGCCGTTCCTAGAGTAA
Organism: Balneola sp.; assembly: GCA_048267645.1. GTDB lineage: Bacteria > Bacteroidota > Rhodothermia > Balneolales > Balneolaceae > Balneola. The sequence continues at coordinate 293,397 of JBLWXC010000003.1, read as the reverse complement.
ACTGTATAATCCAACCGAAAATAAGAAGTTCAATATGCACAGGTAAAAATGTCCACAATTGAGGAGACATTGGGAAAGCTTTATGTGTTAACAACAAAGCTCCTATTGTGATTCCAGAAATTAGGTAGAGAAGAGACAGCCGAATCATCCATATAGAAACACGAGGCATTTTATACATCCGATTTAGAGGTTGAAATACGCTTCTTTTTTCCTTTAACCCGAGGCCAAATCTCTATAGCATACGATAAAACAGCTATAAACTGTGCTACTGCTGAAATTGCTAGCAACACTTTCCAGACTAAACTAGATGATGTGTTAATAAAAGGCTCTGCTATAACTCTCAACAACAAACCAACATTCAAGCAAATAAATGCAATCCAAACCCAGCATTGATTTTTGAAACTTTCTTCTCTTTCTCTACCTGGAAACATCCAATGAGAAACACCCATAATGATTTGGGTAATCCAACCAAGCATTAACATGTGCCAAAACAAAGGAAATAGTACAGGGATTGAGGCTGATTGAAATTGCAATCCCAAACCTGTAATTAAAGCTGCTACGAAGAATATTAGTCCTGATTTCAGGAAAAGTCGTGATATAAGAGGCATTGCTAAATTAGTCTATCGTTAACCTTAAACCATAACACGCCAATTGACAAGACAGGACCTATAGCAACAATTGCTAAAACCGAGTATATCCAAATACCCTTTAAAACAGTAGGTAGAAACCAAGTTGGTAGCACAAGAGAAATCAATACGGCTGTAATGGAATACATTATGGGCTTAATAAATTTTTCGGCTTCAAATAAGTTCTTTGCAAAAATAATTGCCACTGAGCTTGTATATGCTCCTAAAAAGAGAACATGTAGATATAATATTCGGGCACCGAAATCGGTAAGTATGGCATTAAAAGGCATAACTACAGCGCTTAACTGCATTACACTTTTCAATCCTAAAAAGGCAAGAGGCCACATCCAGAATGTGTTTTTAGCTTTATTTGATACTAATATAGAAGCGACAAATATAATTACAGAAATTGCAATTATTGCCCCCCCTAATCTTGCAAAAAGAGACTGAAACGGTTGGGAAAGTAATTGAGGCAGCCCAAACGGGAATGAGACTGCGGCACCAACAGCTATCAAAAATACCAGCACAGTGGATGAAATAATATATTCCGACTTTTTAATACCAAGCATTTTATCTATTAGCCCAAGTAATACCAAAAGAATCCAACCTTCAGTGAAAGTAGTCAAAAAGAAATGTGGGAGTAACTTTTCTAGAAACTCTGATCCCACTCCAGCCATTTGCACAATCCCAACTCCCCATGCTCCAAATGAGCTCACAACTAACATTAAAAGCGCACCTTCAAACCATATGTTAGATTTAAAATTATGCTTTTTACTTCTCACCCTGATATAACTTCCTATAAACAAATACCAACCCACCATTACACAAGCTGAAAGAATGGCTGAGAGAGGTAAAACAAATCTACCAATTATGGCCAAATGATATCCATATAGCATAAATGAAGGATACGAAAGCAAACTAAATACGAGAATTATCCATAATGACAGTCTCATCAGCCTTGCGCTAGGTGCTACATGGTAGCCTGGTACCGTCATCGTACAAATAAAATAAAGTGGAAATAAGGAACCCCATCCAAAGAACATAAGATGAGAATGGGCCTGCCTAACACTTGCAAGATTCAATTCGAAAGGTAGTTGAACTGCAAACCCTAGCCTATATAGAAAACCTGTTAAGCCTGCTAGCACAAAACTAAATAGAATCCACCGCCAAATTGAAGAATTTTTTAGCAGCAGTTTATGCGTTTCCATGACCATTTTTTTAATCAAAAACGTAGCTCATAGCATTGCTTTAACTATGAGCTACTACTAATCTTAATTCATTCTTTTCTCAAAAGCTAGTGCTTTCGGAAAAAGAATATTGTTTTCTAAATGCACATGCTTGTGGAGGTCTTTTTGGAAGCCTTCTAAATTTTGAAATAACACTTTATAAGAGGCGCAAGCATCTTCAGGAGGTGTAAAACCATCTGTTAGAAATTCGATGTTAGCCATTAACTCACCTGCTTTTTCATGCTCATCTTCTAACACTTCTAAAAGGGCGTCTTTAACAGTACCAGCCTTTTTCTCCAGTACCAATTTTTTAATCTGAGGAAATAGGTCTGCTTCTTCCTTCTCAAGGTGTTCAATGAGTTCGTAGCTAAGAACTTTAACATTCTTGAATACTTCTAATAATTCAGGATGATGAGCCCCATGAACACGAGCTACTTTCTCAGCATAAAATTCAAGTTCTGGCAACATTTTGCGCACATAGTTATGATGATTTTGCACGATATAATCAGCTAAGAAATCTAAACTCCATTCGCTGTAATTATTTTGCTCAGTACCTGAGTTTTTTAAGCTGCCTAACTCTTCCAATACTGCGTCTAGTCGAATGTTCTTACTTTTACACACATCACTGAGCGATTTTTTACCACCACAACAAAAATCCACGCCATGTGCTCTAAACACTTGGGCTGCTCGGTAATCATCGGCTACTATTTGTCCTACAGGTTGTTGAGATATATCATTTATCATTGTTTTGTATTTTATTTTAAAGTGGTTTTATAGCCACTATGGTTAATTTTTTTGATTCTATACAAATTGATAGCACTCTAACGAACAAACTGAAGTAACTAAATCAAGTTTTAAGAGTATTTTATCTTATTTATATAAATTATTTATGAATTACTATTCCATATTCAAATTAATTCCAGCTAAAAGCGCCGTTAGCAGTTATTCTAAAGTGATTTTCTCTGCCCTCTACTCCGAGTTTATCTAAAGTAGTACGCTCTAACATTGACTGGATGGATGCTCGGGTTTCTATCCAGCTTTCATGTAAAGGACAGGGTTTCTCTGAACCACAACCTGGCAATCCAAGTGCGCATTGTGTAAATAGTTCTGGACCATCTATTGCAACAACAAAATCCAACAAAGTCGCATCTCTTCCTTTTTGAGATAACCGAACTCCACCGTTCGGTCCTTTGTAGGATTCCATAAAAGCTTCTGCCGTTAACTGTTGGAGTATTTTGGTTAAGAAATGAAACGAGATTTCCAATTTATCGCTCATTTCTTTTATGGAAACGAATTCCCCTTCTTTTCGGGAGGCGAGATACAAAGAAGCTCGCAAGCCATACACACAAGACTTAGATAACAACATAGAATCTATTTAAGAGTATTTTGTCTTTAACTTAACAATAATACTTCTCGTTTTGAAATCTTTTTCACACTAATCTATAAATATAAGGTATCACCCAAAAATCTTCAGCAGAGCAAAAATGAGTACACCAGTAATAGAAACATATAACCAAATTGGGAGAGTGAACTTAGATACTTTTCTATGAGTTTTGAATTTGCCCGAAAATGCAAAGAAAAAGCTACTAAGTACTAATGGCACTACAAATGCTGACAATACAATATGAGTAATTAGAATGAAAAAATAGACCGGCCGAATAATGCCTTCTCCCATAAATTTTGTATCACCAATAAAATGGTGGTACAAAATATAGCTCACCAAGAAAAGTGCCGAAGTAATGAAAGCACTTATCATAAATTTCATGTGTCTGGCGAAATTCCGTTGCTTAATCTCTCTCAAACCTAGCACTAAAAAAATTGTACTAAGCGAATTAAATGCCGCATTGAAAGCAGGAAGCTTTGCAACCCACGAATAACTATGTGCTGAACCCTCATTAAAATAGATAAGCCAAACAAGAAATAACAAAGCCACCACGCTTACGCTTATAATCACAGCGAGTGCTTTTTTAGCACTTACTTTATCAAATACAATTATACTTTCTGGCACTTTTTGATCTTCCATGAACACTAGTTTTGAGAATTTTTATAAGGGTTTAGCCAATTTAATACATCTCCAATCTTAATTCTTCTTTTTTAAACTCATTTACAAGAAATTTTATGAAATGTGTTTTATCTTTGCAGCACTTTCGACACAAAAAAATATAGAAAGTGGGGTTAGTCTATTTAGAATCTGTTTAAATAAGGAAAGCGTACATCTCTTCCTTCAAATAGACGGAATTTTTGGGTAGATTTGCCAAGTCTTAAAACGGGCGTATCAAACTCGATTTTGTAAACTTAAAAAAGCAATCTTTATGGCGCAGATTTTCCCAAAGTGGACAAATCAAGTTCCTCGCAAAATACTTATCGGATTAATTGTTTTAATTAACGCTGTTATCATCTCGATCTGGTACTTTTTTTCACCACAATATACTGATGTTGGATTTGCTCCAACACAACCTGTACCCTACAGTCACAAGTTGCACGTAGGTAAACTTGGCCTCGACTGCCAGTACTGTCATACTAATGTGTTCGAGTCGAAGCAGGCAAACGTACCTGCTACTCAAACTTGTATGAACTGCCACAGTCAAGTTTTAACTGATAGCGAAAAACTTAAGCCCATTCGCGAAAGTTGGGATAGCGGTGAACCTGTTGAATGGGTTCGTGTACACAACTTAGCTGACTACGCTTATTTTAATCACGCTGCACACGTAAACGTGGGTGTTGGCTGCGAAAGTTGCCACGGCCGTGTTGACAAAATGGAAGTTGTATTCCAAGCAGAGCCTCTTAATATGGGATGGTGTTTAGATTGCCACCGTGAGCCTGAGAAATTTTTACGCCCAATAGAAGAAGTTACAACCATGGGCTACAAAGCAGAAAACCAAATGGAATTAGGAGCGGAACTCGTTAAAAAGAATAACGTGAGCCCACCTCAATATTGCCAAGGCTGCCACTACTAATCACTACGGATTTTTGAACATATACTTATCAAATGAGCGAAGTTAAACAAAATACTTACTGGAAAAGCCTGAATCAATTGGCTAACAACCAGGAATACCAAAAATTTGTTGAACGAGAATTTCCAGAGAATGCAACTGAATTAACCGATGGTTTCTCGCGAAGAAGTTTCCTAGCTATAATGGGTTCTGCCGTATTATTAGCTAGTTGTGATTTCGCTCGCCGTCCTATTCAGAAGATTCTTCCTTATTCTAAACAACCTGAAGATGTTATACCTGGTATTCCTTTGTATTACGCATCGGCTATGCCATTTCTTGGCAACTTAACTGGTTTAGTAGTTGAGAATCATGAAGGTCGCCCAACTAAAGTAGAGGGTAATGAGTTACACCCAGGAAGCCGTGGCGCAACAAGTGCGTATAACCAAGCTTCTGTTTTGGGTATGTACGACCCTGATCGCTCTAGAAAAGTTTTAAAAGGTGGAAACAACGCTTCTGTTGAAGATTTTGTGAGTTTCGCCAAAAGCCATTTTGCTGATACTAAACAACGTATCGCCTTTATATCTGAAGCTAATTCATCTCCTACTCTTGAGTCTCTTAAGAAATCTACTCTTAAGAAATTCTCTAACGCTACTTGGACTACTTACGAAGTATTCGGCGAAGAGAATGCTCTTGAAGGAACAAACATTGCTTTTGGAAAACGTTTAAGAACTTACAACCAGCTTGATAAAGCAGATGTCATCGTTTCTTTAAACGATGATTTTATGGCTGCTACACATCCAAACAGTGTTGAAAATGCTAAAATGGTTAGTTCTCGTCGTAAAGTTACCGGCACGAACGACACCATGTCTCGAATTTATTCTGTTGAAGATTCTTTTACTTTAACAGGCTCGCTTGCTGATAACCGCTTGAAGTTAAAAGCTAGCGAAATTGCTCCATTTACTTTCGCTTTAGCAGCTGCTTTAAGCAAAAGAGTAAGTGGCCTAGATGCTTTCAAAAATGTTAACAATCAATTCAGCAATCATAAATGGATTTCTGTATTAGTTGATGAGTTAACTAATAATATGGGCAAAAGCGTACTAACAACAGGTTTGCAGAACTCAGCAGAAGAACATGCTGCGGTTGCTGCTATTAACTACGCTTTAGGCAACGCCAACAAAACTGTTTCTTACCTACAAGCTCCTCATCTTTCTGATAAAGGCGCTACTCTATCTTCTGTTGTAGAAGACATGAAAGCTGGATCAGTTGACACTGTAGTACTTATTGGAACTAACCCAAGCTACACGGCACAAAATTTAGAATTTACATCGGCACTTAAAAAAGTAGCTAATGTTATTCACCTCTCTGATTATGTTGATGAGACTTCAAAAAATGCTTCTTGGCATGTAAACAGAGCTCATTACTTAGAAACTTGGGGCGATGGTTATTCTTTTAACGGCACAAGATCCGTTATACAGCCTCAGATTCAACCTCTTTATGACGGTTTAAGCGAAATTGAATTACTAAACATCATAGCTAATGGTTCATTAGCATCTGGTTACGATTTAGTACAACGTACTTTTAAATCTATTCATGGTTCATCTTTTTCTGCTAAATGGAAAAAAATTCTTCATGATGGTGTAGATCCTAAGGATGGTTTTAAGACTGTATCTCCTCGTTTAACCTCTAGTTTTAGTAAAAACGTAGCTAAAGCATTAAGTAAAAAAGCTACAACTGGAATTGAAGTAGTAATTCGACCTGATTCATCTTTATTTGATGGCCGTTTTGCTAATATTGCTTGGTTACAAGAGCTTCCTGACCCAATGACAAAAATCACTTGGGATAATGTTGCTTTAATGAGCCCTAAAACTGCTGAAGAGCTAGGTGTTAAAAACGAAGATGTTGTAGAAATTACTACAAACGGAAAAACTATCAAGATTGCAGCTTGGATTCAACCAGGTCATGTTGATGGCAGCATCACTCTTTCTGTTGGTTATGGTCGTGATGGTATTGGTCGCGTTGCTAACAGTTACATGGACTTCACTACTGGCGGTGTCGATACTTATCCTTTAATGGGTAAAGAGCTTTATTCTGAAGCAAAAGTTAGCAAAACAGGCGACTCGTATAAAATTGCCTGCGTACAAGATCACCACAGTTTAGAAGATCGTGACATGTTCCGCATGGCCACGCTCGAAGAATATAAGAAGAATCCAGATTTTGCAGCTTATCTATCAGTTCATGGTTATGCTGTTCCTGGTATGAAAGAAGCCGCCGAAAAAGGTGAGAATGCTCCAGTATCTCTATTTGATGAGCAAACATTTCCAGAAGGTGAGCCACAATGGGGAATGGCAATCGATTTAAACTCTTGCTTTGGTTGCGGAGTTTGTGTTATCGCTTGTCAGTCTGAGAATAACATTCCTACCATTGGTAAAAAAGAAGTTCTTAGAGGTCGCGAAATGCATTGGATTCGCAATGACCGCTATTATGTAGGTGAAGATGCTAACAATCCTCAAGCAGTTCACCAACCAGTACCTTGTATGCACTGTGAATTAGCACCTTGTGAGCAAGTTTGTCCTGTGGCTGCCACTACACATAGTGAAGATGGCATGAACCAAATGACTTACAACCGCTGTATTGGTACACGTTATTGTGCTAACAACTGCCCTTACAAAGTGCGTAGATTTAATTTCTTTAATTACTCTAAAGAATTTTTAGCTACAGGCACCGAAACAGATATTATTTCCATGGCTATGAACCCAGAGGTAACAGTTCGTTTCCGTGGAGTTATGGAAAAATGTACCTACTGTGTACAGCGTGTTAACCGCGCAAAAATTGATGCCAAAATCGAAACTGGTTCTCCAAAACCAGCCGATGGAACAGTAAAAACAGCCTGTCAACAAGCTTGCCCTGCTGATGCCATTTACTTCGGTGATTTAACCGACGAAAATAGTACTGTTACTAAGATGAAACGCAATGAACGTAATTATTTAATGCTTGAAGAATTGAATGCACGTCCGCGCACATCTTATATGGCAAAATTAAGAAACCCAAATCCAGCTTTGGCATAAGATATTAATCAGGAATATATCCACACATGAGTAAATACGAATACATACCTGAACCCGCTCTCGTAAAAGGCGACCACGACTTCTCAAGTCTTACGAGACTGGTTACTGATATTAATTTAAGACCTACTCCAAAAGCTTGGTATATAGCGATGATGGCTGCCAATGCATTACTTTTGGTTTTGCTAGGCTCAATCGGCTATTTAATTTGGGAAGGAATTGGAATTTGGGGACTAAATAACCCTGTAGGTTGGGGTTGGGCTATCATCAACTTTGTTTGGTGGGTTGGTATTGGCCATGCTGGTACATTGATTTCTGCCATTCTTTTCTTATTTAGGCAAGATTGGCGTACTGCAATTAACCGTTTTGCTGAAGCAATGACGATTTTTGCCGTAATGTGTGCATTGGTATTCCCTGGAATTCACGTTGGTCGTATTTGGGCTGCTTATTGGCTGTTCCCTGTGCCTAACCAAATGAGTATGTGGCCAAACTTTAACTCTCCTTTACTTTGGGATGTGTTTGCAGTTTCAACTTACTTTACCGTTTCTTTCTTATTCTGGTATGTAGGCCTTGTTCCTGATTTAGCTACCCTTAGAGATCGTGCAGTAGATAAAGTTAGAAAAGTAGCTTATGGTATTTTTGCAATGGGCTGGACAGGTTCTAACCGCCACTGGTGGAACTATGAAAAATCTTACATGATTTTAGCTGGTTTAGCTACTCCATTGGTACTCTCAGTACACACCATTGTATCTTTTGACTTTGCTGTTTCATTGATACCTGGCTGGCATACAACAATTTTCCCTCCATATTTTGTTGCTGGTGCAATCTTCTCTGGTTTCGCGATGGTATTAACCCTGATGATTGTAACCCGTAAGATCTTTGGTATGAAAGACATCATGACCGACGATCACATGGAAAAAATGAACATCATTATTCTTGTAACTGGCTCAATGGTTGGTTTCGCATATATGATGGAGTTCTTCATTGCTTGGTATAGCGGTGTAGAATACGAAAAAGCAATTTTCATTAAACGAGCAACTGGTCCTTATGCATGGGCATACTGGACAATGATGACTTGTAATGTTCTCTCTCCCCAATTTTTCTGGTCAAAAAAATTAAGAAGAAGCGTAGGCTTCACATTTTTCATTTCAATAGTAGTAAATATCGGCATGTGGTTTGAACGTTTTGTAATCACCGTAACTTCGTTAGCAAACGATTACCTCCCATCTTCTTGGGATTATTATTCTCCAACTCTTTGGGACATTTTGACTTACGTAGGAACATTTGGATTATTCTTTACCATGTTCCTTCTATTCCTTCGTTTCCTTCCAATGGTTGCTCTTGCTGAAATTAAAGCAATACTTCCGCAGGCAGATCCTCATAATTATGATGATGTGACAAAAGAATACCATGCACCGAAGGTTGTTGTACCTAAACCTCAACTAGCTGAAAAAGTTTAAAAACTATGAGTTCTAGCATTCCAAAAACTGAAGAGGCTCCTAAACTAACCGGTATTCTTGCTGAGTTCCGTAATCCACGTGAACTCACAGACGCAGCAAGTTTAGTAGTAGGCGCAGGTTATACTGATTTCGATACTTTTAGTCCTTTCCCCATTCATGGAATGGATAAAGCCATGAAGCTTAAAAAATCTAAGCTTGGATGGATTGTCCTAACATGTGGGTTATTAGGTTTTACTGGAGCTTTAAGTATGATGTACTTTATGGCTGTAGTTGATTACCCACTAAATATAAGTGGCAAACCATTTTTTAACGCCCCTGCTTGGGTGCCAATCACTTTTGAGTTAACCGTTTTACTTTCTGCCTTTGGCGCTGTATTTGGAATGTTCTTTCTAAACGGTTTACCAACATTGCATAATCCATTATTTAATGTAGAACGCTTTAAAAAATCTACCGATGACGGCTTTTTTGCTTATATAGAATCTAAAGACTCTATGTTTGAATCAGAAAAAGTTCGTCAACTTTTCGAAGAAGCAGGCGCTTCTCATATCGAGGAAGTATATGATAACTAATATTGATAAACGTCCTTTAATGACTACAAAAGGTATTTTAAAACTTGCCTGTGTATGTGGAGTTGGTATTATGCTAACCGCGTGCCAAGGTCAGATTTCAGAAAAATCTCCAGTTCATCCAAATATGAACATGGATCAACAAAACCGTAAAGAAGCTCAAGAAGAGAATTACTTTTTTGAAGATGGTCGTTCTATGCGCTTACCCGTTGAGGGAACAGTAGCTCGTGGCCTACTTAAAGAAGATACTGAGTATTATGCTGGCGTTGATAGCAAAGGAGATTGGATTGCAACTAATCCTGTAGCCATTACTAAGTCTTTCTTATACCGCGGTAAGGAAAGATATGAAGTGTTCTGTACACCTTGCCACGGTATTACTGGTGCTGGTAAAGGAATTATCATGACTGGTGGTTATGGATATGTACCAGCTCCAACTTATCACCAAGATCGTTTAAGAGAAGCTACTGATGGTGAGCTTTATTCTGCTATCTATAACGGTGTACGTACTATGCCTTCTTATGCTAGCCAGATTCCAGTTGAAGACCGTTGGGCTATAGTTGCTTACATACGTGCTCTACAAGCAAGCCAAAATGTAAGTGAAGACGAGATTAAAGAATATGATGTTGACTTGGCTGCCTTGAAAAACGAATTCGAAGCTAAAAAGCAAAAAGAAGCTGAATTAGCCGAAGCCCGTAAACCTAAAGATGTAGTAATTTCTGCGGAACTTGGTCAAAAGGTATTTCAACAAAATGGTTGCCAAGCTTGCCACTCTGTTGATGGCACAACGATTATTGGCCCATCTTTGAAAGGAGTATTTGGCCACGAAGTTGAACTTGCTGATGGTACTACTGTAACAGCTGACGAAGATTATATCACAGAATCTATTACAGAGCCTAATGCAAAAGTTGTGAAAGGATTTGCCCCAATAATGGCACCTTTCTCTTTACAAGAACACGAGATCAAATCTTTGATTGAATACCTCAAAACGCTGAGCGATAACTAAGAAATTGCTTAATACCATTTTATAATGAGCCATAAGCCTACAATTACCGATTCTCTTGAATTCCCTTCTGATAGCAAGATTCCACAAATTGCGTTTGGAATAGGAGCCGCTGGACTTCTTACAAGCGTTCTTGCCTATTTCTTAGGTGATAATCATGACCAATTTTTCTTTTCTTACTTAGTAAGTTTTACTTTCTTTACAGGCATAGCCCTCTCTTCTTTAATTATGGTGATGTTCCATCACATTACAAAGTCGTCTTGGGGTACTGTTGTACGAAGAATACCTGAAGTATTTGCTTCGAATATCTGGATTTGGGCTATTTTCTTTATCCCTGTTTTCTTTGGTATGCACAGCTTGTATCACTGGAGTCATCCTGAATTAGTAGACCCAACCAGTGCGAGCTATGACAAAATACTTGGCGGTAAATCTGCTTTTTTGAATGTTAACTTCTTTGTAATCCGACAAATTATATACTTCGTGATTTGGGGTTTTCTTGGCCACAAATTATATAAAGCATCAGTGGATATGGACAAAACTAACGATTGGGGTATTACTACTCTAATGCGTAAGATTAGTGCCCCAGGTATCCTTTTGTTTGCTCTTTCTATCGCGTTTGCTGGCTTTGATTGGTTAATGTCTCTTGACCCACACTGGTTTTCTACTATGTTTGGCGTGTATTTCTTCGCAATCAATTTCCAAGCATTCTGGCCAGTAATGATTATTTTGGTTATTTCCCTTCATAAATTAGGGTTACTAAAAAACACTATTCAGCAAGTTCACATTTATGATCTTGGAGCTTGGTTTTTCGCCTTTACAGTGTTTTATGCATACATTGCTTTTAGCCAGTTTATGTTGATTTACTACGCTAACCTTCCAGAAGAAACTCTTTGGTTTTATAACCGAATGGAAGGCGGTTACCAGTATATACTATTCGGTGTATTAGCACTTCGTTTTGCTCTACCCTTCATTATATTATTAAACAGAGAAGCAAAACATAATCAGAAAGTATTAGTACTTGTATCAGCTTTAGTTTTAGTGATGCATTACTTAGAAATTTATTGGATTGCTATGCCAGCTCTTCATATCGAGGGCTCACATGGTTTCCATTTTAGCTGGATCAATATTGCAACAACTCTTGGGTTAGGAGGTATCTTTTTTGGTCTCTTCTTTACTAAGTTTAAAAAGCAAAGCATGATTCCAAAAAACGATCCAAATTTGGACGAGTGTTTATCAAAATCTTACCACCAATAATTGTTGACCTATGTCTTCTAAGAATAGCGCAGAATTTAAAGCCAAAATTGCTCTCGAAGCCCTAGCATTATCTGTTGGGGAGTTAGACGAATTAGCAAAAAAACATGGCGTTTCTCAAGTTGATATTATAGCTTGGGTTGATCAATTAAAAAAGAATGCCCCATCTCTTTTTACTGATGGTGCAACCGAACTCTCTTCTATAACAGGAGAAGGAGTTGTAGAGGATTTTTCTTATGAGACTAATGACCAAGTGTTCTTAGAAGACCTCGAGATTGGAGTTACAACAGACAAACTTAACCTTAAAAGAATCTCTATATGGTCTGGGTTCGGAGTTGTTTTTGTTACCTTAACAATTATTGCCCTTGTTAATTTTGCAGGGTTTGCATTAAAAGGTGCTCAACAAAAAGCCTCCGAGAATAGTGGATATCCTGAAATAATAAAGCTGAAAGCAGATCAAAATAAAACACTAAATACTTTTGGTGTTGTTGATGCTGAAAAAGGTATTTACAGAATCCCTATAGAGAAAGCTATCGAGAAGATAGCTGAAAACTAATTTATGACACGCTTTGCACTAGCAGCAATTATAACGCTTGCAGTGCTTATTTTTCCTGAACAAAGTAGTATTGCTCAGCTAAATGGTGATACACCAGAAGTGCTGCAGGGCGTTGGTATTGACGAAAAGTTGGGTGATATCATCCCGCTTTCTGCCAAATTTTCGACTATAAATGGCGACAGCACAACATTAGGTGAGCTGCTAGAGAAAGGTAAACCTGTTATTCTAAATCCATTATACTATGATTGCCCTGTTTTATGTGGTCTAGTAGTTGATGGTATGATTAATGTTGTAGATGAATTAGCTTGGCAACCAGGTAAAGATTATATCATTATTTCATTTAGCATAGATCCAACAGAAGATCATAACCTTGCTAAAGAATACCGTTCTAAATATTTGAGTAAACTAAAAAATACAAATGCTGAAAAAGGCTGGTATTTTTTGACTGGTAAAAAAGACCAAATCGATACTGTGATTAACGATATTGGTTTTAAATACACTAAAATAGCTGGAACCGAAGAATTTGCACATAGTGCAGCAATTTTAATGCTAAGCCCTGAAGGTAAAATTACTCGATATCTTTATGGAATTAGCTACAAGGAATTTGACGTACGCAATGCTCTATATGAGTCTGCAGACGGCAAAATTGGAAATACTGTCGAAAAAGTTTTGATGTACTGTTATCAATATGATCCAGACACAAACACCTATGCTCCCGTTGCCATCAACATAATGAAGCTCGGAGGCTTGGCTACACTAATTTTTCTAGGTATATTCCTTACCCTTTTATGGGTGCGCGAAAAAAGCAAAAAACAAACTTCTAACATCGATTTTAAATAATGGGCAGATTATTCGATTTTATGCTTCCTGAGGCTAAGTCGCCTACAGCTGAAAGCACGGACGCCTTATTCCACTTCATTAATGAAGTGAGTCTAATACTTTTACTTGGCATAACTATATCCATCATCTACTTTGCGATTAAATATCGTAGAAAATCAGAAGATGATGTACCACCGGTTATAACTCATAACCACGCCTTAGAGATTACTTGGTCTGTAATACCTCTTCTAATTTGTCTTCTCATTTTTGGATGGGGCTATAGTGGCTGGCTTAACCTTAAATCTGTTCCTGACGATGCTTACGAAGTAAAAGTATCTGCTATGAAATGGAATTGGATTTTTGAGTATGATAATGGAGCCATTTCACCTGCAGAGCTTCATGTTCCCGCAGGTAGACCAGTAAAATTAGTTATGAAATCTAGAGATGTAATTCACTCTTTTTATGTTCCTGATTATAGAATCAAGCAAGATGTACTTCCTAACAGATACACTTACGTTTGGTTCAATGCAACAGAATCAGGTGAATCTCACATTTTCTGTACAGAGTATTGTGGAACTGATCACTCTGGTATGTTAGCAAAAGTAATTGTTCATGAACCAGAAGAGTTTGAAACTTGGTTACAAACATCAGGTTCAGCTAGTGTAAGTCAAGATCCTGTAGAGCAAGGTAAAAACTTGATCGCCCAAAATGGATGCCAAGCTTGCCACTCAATTGATGGAAGCAAAGGTATTGGACCTAGCTTTAAAGGTCTTTGGGATTCTGAAGAAACTCTAGCTGATGGTTCAACTGTAAAGGTTGATGAAAATTACATCCGTGAATCTATTCTAACTCCTCAAGAAAAAATCGTTAAAGACTATGAAGCGGTTCCTATGACCTCTTTCCAAGGACTTCTTGACGATGAGCAAATCAGTGCAATTATTGAATATATTAAAACTTTGAAGTGATATGGCTACTGCTGAAGCAATTAATGAAAAAACGCTGAAAGTTCAGCGATTTAAACCCTCTGACAATCCATCTAAAAACTTTTTCACTGAAGAAAGAGGCCTATGGGCATGGATGACCACTGTTGATCATAAGAAAATCGGTATCATGTACTTGGTTGCTGTTACTTTTTTCTTCGCAATTGGTGGTGCATTAGCACTGATTCTTAGAACTAAACTACTTTCTGGATCAAGTATCACTTTTATTGACGCCAACGAGTACAATCAACTGTTTACAATACACGGTGCCATCATGGTATTCTTTGTATTGGTACCTAGTATCCCTGCTGCTTTAGGTAACTTCATTTTACCATTACAGTTAGGAGCGAAGGATGTTGCATTCCCGAGGCTAAACCTAGCTAGTTTTTATATTTACGTAATTGGCGCAATTTTTACTTTTATTGCACTTCTTGCTAATGGTATTGATACAGGTTGGACTTTCTACACACCTTATAGTGTTGAATCTGGTACAAGTGTAATTTGGATTACCTTTGGTGTATTCATTCTTGGTTTTTCCTCAATCCTAACGGGTACTAACTTTATTACTACCGTACATAAGTTGAGAGCGCCTGGAATGTCTTGGGGTAAAATGCCTCTTAATGTTTGGGCTCTTTATGCAACTTCAATAATTCAGGTTCTTGCTACTCCTGTTCTAGCAATAACACTTTTATTACTCATTATGGAACGAGTACTTGGAATTGGAATCTTTGATTCTACAATGGGTGGTGACCCCGTTTTATACCAGCATTTCTTCTGGTTTTACTCACACCCTGCAGTTTATATCATGATTGTACCTGGTTTTGGTATCATTTCAGAAGTAATCTCAACTTTCTCTAAGAAAACCGTTTTCGGATACTGGGCTATTGCACTTTCATCTTTAGCAATTGCTTTCATTGGCTTTTTAGTTTGGGGACATCATATGTTCACATCTGGTCAGTCTGCTGTAGCAACAACAGTATTTTCATTCCTAACTTTCTTAGTAGGTATTCCTACTGGTATTAAGATTCTAAACTGGCTAGCAACGTTATACAAAGGCTCTATCAAACTTGATACGCCAATGGTTTATGCGCTGTCTTTCCTATTTATATTTTCTATTGGTGGCTTCACAGGAATTACCCTTGGTGCTTTATCTGTAGATATTCACCTTCATGATACTTATTACGTTGTTGCCCATTTCCATTATGTAATGATGGGTGGAACTCTGATAGCATTATTGGCAGGTTTACATTACTGGTGGCCAAAAATGACTGGTAAAATGTACAACGAGACTCTAGGTAGAATTGGTGCTGGGTTTATCTTTGTAGGTTTTAACACCACATTCCTTCCTCAATTTATTATGGGTGCACAAGGAATGCCAAGACGTTATTATACATATATCGATCAGTACGCAGCTTTTCACATTACATCTACTATTGGATCATACATATTAGGTGTAGGCTTTTTACTAATTCTGTATTACCTACTTCATTCACTTTGGAAAGGTAAAACTTCTCCAGCAAACCCTTGGGGAAGCCGTGCATTAGAGTGGCAAGCAACTTCACCTCCTGATTTGCACAACTTCGACCATACTCCGGTTATTATTAACGGTCCTTACGATTATCATAAGCCAATGGAAGAATTTCAATTGGGTGTTGCTGAAGAACACGATCACCATTAATAACCAAAAGCGTAAGCATACTTACACTTTTAATTGAATAAGAAATTAACAACAAACAAAATCAGATAAGATAAATGGCGAATCATTCAATGGCGCAACCAACTCATGTTCAGCACCACTTTGTGGATTCTGATCATCAGTTCGATGCCGCAAAAATGGGGATGTGGGTTTTTATTGTAAATGAGATTCTTTTCTTTGGAGGTCTTTTTTGTGCCTACATTGTATTTAGATCTTGGTATCCAGACCTCTTTCAACAAGCAGCCTACGAGCTTAATGCCGTATTAGGTGGAATTAACACGGTTGTACTTATTGGTAGTAGCCTTTCTGTAGCTATGGCAATTCGTGCAGCTCAAACCGATAACACCAAAGGTTTGAGAATTAATCTCATAATTACCATTCTTTTGGCTTGTGTATTCATGGCTATTAAAGCTTACGAATATAATCATAAGTTTCACCTTGGCATCTTTCCTGGTGCGTATTATAATCCTGCCCCAGAAGTTTTAGAGCATTTGTCTCACCCTAAGGCTAATGTCTTTTTCAGCATTTATTACATGCTTACAGGAGTTCATGCCTTGCACGTACTTATTGGTATCGGATTAATGATTTGGCTTTATATTCGCGCAGGCAAAGGCCATTTCGGTAGCGAATACTACACTCCAGTTGAAATCACAGGCCTATACTGGCATTTGGTTGATTTGATTTGGATTTTCCTTTTCCCACTACTCTACTTAATTGAATGATAGGATTTTAGCTATGAGCACACACACACACGAACATCATATTTCAACGCCTAAACAACTTTGGGCAATTGGTATAGCACTTACTTTTCTTACGATTTTAACCGTACTATTAGCTAAAGTGGTAGTGCTACCTGAACCTTTTGGTATTATAGTTGCACTTACAATTGCAGCCGTTAAAGCATTTTTAGTAGCAGCTTTTTTCATGAATCTTTATTGGGATTCAAAATTTAACGTGCTACTTCTTCTTGCAGCGGTAGTATTCTTCCTACTTATGGTTGGTGTTACTTTACTCGATACTCTCTATCGTGTAGATGTAGTTCCTTCTTTCTAGTTCTTGGAATCTTTTTATTGAAACCCTGCACATCTAATGTGTAGGGTTTTTTTGTTTATGGAAGGGATTCTCTCTCCACTTTGTTATTTTAGATGTGAATTAATTTTTGAGTGATTATGAGTATCAGCAAAACAACTATCGGAAATTTTGAACTTTTCACTATTCACACTGGCGATTTCAAGCTAGATGGTGGCGCAATGTTTGGTGTAGTTCCTAAAACTTTGTGGACTCGTGGCATTCCCGCCGATGAAAAGAATCGCATACAAATGACCATGCGTTGTTTACTTATTCGTTCAAAAAAAACGAACAAACTCTATTTAATAGATAACGGCGTTGGTACAAAGTTCAATGAAAAAATGATGGGAATCTATGACATCGATTTCAGCAACCACAGTTTAGAAGCCTCTTTTAAGGAACATGGGTTTACTTTCGCTGATGTTACAGATGTCATATTCACCCATCTACATTTCGATCATTGTGGTGGCACTAGTTATTTTGATAGTGAAGGAAACTCAACATTTACCTTCCCCAATGCCGAATATCACGTTCACAAGAACCACTGGGAAACCGCAATCAATCCTAATGCTAGAGAACAAGCTAGCTTTCTAAAAGAGAATATTGAGCCGTTAAAAGCCACCTCTCGTATGAATTTGGTTGAAGATGGTCACGAATTTGAACCTGGACTATCTACTATTGTTGTAAACGGACATACAATAGGCCAACAACTACCCAAAATTGAAGGTGATGGTAAAACCTTAGTTTTTGTTGCTGATTTATTACCTACCCATGTCCATGTTCCACTTGCTTGGGTTATGGGATACGATATGTACCCCGCTGAAACTCTACTAGAAAAAGAACGTTTTCTTAAAGAAGCATCAGAACAAGATTGGTTTCTCTTTTTAGAGCACGATTTTTATCAAGAAATCATAAAAGTTGATTTCGATGGTAGGAAATTCTCTGTTTCTGAGATGAAGACATTAAATGATGTTTAGCCTACAAATTTCAAGAACTAATTAGTTAGATTTTTGCGTTCTTAAGCTATGCCTCAGAATAATGAACATATCAAAGTATCATCACTACGCCTAAAACTTGAAGAAGGGTTTCAAAGTCTTAATGCGAAAGCCCGAATACGTAATATACTTTTCAGTGCGTCATTATTTCTAAGCTTACTTATAGCTTACATATTTGTTGAAGAATTTGCCTACTTAACGTCTTCCTACAAAATATCTGTTCTAATAGTAACGCTTCTACTTTCTGCTTTTGTTTATTTTAAATATCGGCAACCAATTGCTTACCTCAATTTCAAAGACTTTTATAGAGCTTTTTGCAAGTACGCTAATCTTAGAGAACTTAATTATAGTATCGATCTATTATCAGACAGCCACTCCAATCCCGATTTAGTTCAAGCTGCCATTAATAACAATCTTGAGCAGGTAGATTCCGAGGCTTTTAACTCAAAGCTTGCTCAGTTTCTACAAAATCAGTCGAGTACAATTTCTTATAAGAGGACTCTGTATAGCCTAACTGGCTCTTTCTTTATTCTAGTAACGTTGAGTTTCGTTTTTAACCAAGGAAGTTTCCGTGCTGCTACATTCTGGTTAAGCTATGATAAACCCAATCCTTACAGTTTCTATATAACTCCGGGAGACTCTACCTTTGAACAAGGTTCTTCTTTCACCGTTAACGCATTTTTTACTGATAATGGTTCTCCGACCAAAGTAGAGCTCATGCTAAAAACAGATGTTGAAAATAATTTCCGTTCCCAAAAAATGGATTTTGATGGTAACTCATACCAATCCATCCCTTTTGACATCAATAACGATACAGAATATTATGTAGAAATGGATGGTTTTAAATCCTCCATTTACAAAGCCAACGTTCAACTTAGACCTCGTTTTTCTGAACTCACAGCTACTATAATTCCTCCAAGCTATACTAAACTGGATACAAGTAAACATGAGTATCCTTTTTCGCTTCTAAGAGCCTATCCTGGCTCTACCATATCTCTTTATGGTAAAGTAAATAAGACGCTCTTAACATCTAAGCTAGTGATTAATAGAGACACGACGCAATTTCCTAGCACCGATAGTCTCAGTTACTCCACACAAATAGCATTTTCAACAGCAGACACCTTAAGTTTCCTTTTGCAAGATGAGAAAGATCTTACAAATAAAAACCCATTTAGGTTTATTGTCTCACCGATAGCTGATGAATATCCAACAGCAGAGATTATTGAACCTGCAAATTCGTTTGAGCTCGTTGAGCCTAAATCAATAACTGTTGTTTCTAAAACTTCAGATGACTTTGGCATCACAAACACCACACTGCATTATGAACTGCGCAAGGCTTATGTGGAAAAACCTAAAAATGGTAAAATATCCCTAAAAAATACTAAGAACGGAGTGCTAAATAGTTTTGATTGGGATTTGACCGGTCTCAAGCTAACTCCCCTGGATGAACTAGACTTCTGGATTGAAACCACTGATAATGATGCCTTCAGTGGATTTAAAACCTCGAGATCCCAAACTGTCACACTAACAGTACCTTCTCTTATCGATTATTTTGAATCTTTGGATGAAAAAGAAACCGACATCGAGTCTACTATGGATACTATTTCTGAGACTTTTGAAGAGGTAGAAAAAAATTATGAAGATTTTAAAGAAAGCTTAAAAGAAAATCCAAGAGCAAATTACGAGCAGCAAAAGCAGTTAGAAGAAGTTCAGAAACAACAAGAACAAGTTGATAAACAGATTGAAGAACTGAACAAAAAGTTCGATGAAATAAAGAAAGAGCTAAACGAGAACAAGCTTCTCTCTGAAGAAACTCAACAGGCTTACAAAGAGCTCCAGAAGTTAATGGAAGAAATTAACGACCCTGCTTTACAAGAGGCTCTTAAAAAATTACAAGAGCAGATGACTCAATTAAGTCCTGAAGAACTTCGTAAAGCAATGGAGAATGTAGAATTCAACGAAGAGGCTTATAAAGAGCGGCTCAAGCGTACGATGGATTTGTTCAAGCAGCTCAAATTGATGTCTGATTTAGAAAAAATTGCAAAATCTTTTGAAGATCAAGCTAGACAAGAAAAAGAGATTAAAGAAAATACCCCAAACCAAGATGAGCTAGAGAAAAAAAGAGAACAAGATCAAAAACAATTAGAGAAGCTTAAAGACGCTCTAGAAAAGCTTGAGGATTACACATCGGAAAAGAATAAAGAGCAAATTTCTGAGTATAAAGAACAAACAAAAAAGGAATTAGAAGAGATTCAAGAAGAGCTCGAAAAGCAAAGTGGGCAAGGAAGTAAAAGCGAATCTGGAGATCAACAAGGCGAAAAAAATTCTCCGCAAAAAACCTTTGAAAAAGAGTTTCAAGAAATGGCATCGCAAACTAGAAAAGCGATGGAAGCGGCTTCAGCACAACAGATGCAAATCAACATCGCAGGCCTGCGTTACGTTCTTTACTCTTTACTTACCATCTCCAATGAACAGGAAGAACTAGTTGTTGCTACTCAAGAAACCGAAAGCCGTAGCCTAGCTTATATCGATTATGCCCGTGAGCAAAAAAATCTCCAACAAATATTTGAAGTTATTTCCGATTCCTTAACAAAGTTGGCTTCAGAGATTCCGCAATTCTCTAACGAGATAGGTAAGAAAAAGCTTGAAGTAAGAAATCAATTAGACCGCTCGCTTACACAAATGGCAGAAAGAGATAATAGAAATTCTTCGGTTGCATCTCGCCAAGCTTTTGGAGGCATCAACGATATTTCATTTATGATAGCCAACTTACTAGAGCAGTTACAAAACCAAAGCAATGGTTCCGGCGGTTCTGGTGGTGGGATGTCGATGCAACAAATGATGGAACAGTTGGGCGAAATGGGTAAAAACCAACAACAGCTCAATCAACAGATACAGGATATGATTAATGACATCCAAGGAGATAAACTTTCTCAAGATCAGATGGAGCGAATTAATCAAATTGCTAAGCAACAGAACCAAATTAGGAAACAACTTCAGGAACTACAACAAAACGGTGGTTCTAATGGCGATAAAATTGGAAGTGAACTACAGCGCATGATCGAACAAATGGAAGATACCATTAACGATTTACGCGGTGGCTCAGTTGATCCTTTACTGATTGAACGCCAACAAAACATTCTATCTAGAATGCTTGAATCTGAAAAAGCTCTTCAAGAACGTGATGAGGAAGAAAAAAGAGAAGGTAAAACGAGTGAGGATAATTTAAAGGCAAGTCCCCCAGAGTTGAGCTTAGAAGAATTGGAAAAACAAATTCGTACTCGTCTTAACGATCCTAACTTCACCAAATACTCACCCGATTACCAACGTTTAATTGAACGTTACTTTGAGCTGCTGAAAAAAATCAACCAAAGTGAGATTCAGTAATAGTATTGCTTAGCAATTACTTTAAAAGCGCTCTATTGTAATCGATAACCCATTCGTAGGCTTCTAAAACAGCTTCAGTAGTTTCTTTTTCTAACGGAAATTCACAAATCTGACGTACATACTCTTTAGCATTTTTAGGGGCAAACGATTTCCCTACAATTTCTAGAGCGGGAATATCTCCACTTGTATCGCCGATATAAGCAATTTCATCAAGCTTTAGATTTAGCATTTCACACAAATGGCTAATTCCAGCGCCTTTATTCGTGCTTTTTGAAATCACATTAATAGAAACGTCCGTATAGTGTACTTCAAAATTGGGGAAATTATTCTCCACATACTCATTGATGCTTTCGTAAATACCATTAATAGCTGCCGGATCAGGATTAATGAGCCCTATATCGGTACGCTTTGCAAACTCAGGAATTGTATTCGGTATCTTGCGTATATAATTCTCTGTTAAATGAGCTTTAATTGCATTCAACTCTGCTTCTCTTGTTTCATCAAAACTAGGGTTCCATGTAAGCGTATTTGTCTGCATATCATAAATACCGCCACCACTTTCAAAAATCATAGGTTGCTTCATCCCAATCCACTGTGAAACAGCTTCTACATAAGGCAGAGGTCGACCTGAACAGATTGTCATTGGTGGAATTGCTTCATCACTTGAGCTAAGATCTACTAATTCTTTAATTCTCGAAATAGCTCCCCAATTTGGACTTTCAAAAGGATGGCTAATACATCCGTCCAAATCAGTTATAAATAATTTTATCATGAATTTTTTTTACGATATGTAGGAACCAAGAATGCAAACGCAAAACACAGTAGTGCTAAGCTCCCCATCCATTGATATTGATTTTTATAATCTGCGTACTCTTGACTTGAAAACTCTCCTTTTTCTAACTCATCAACACGAGCTAAAAATGCGTCAATTCCATCATTACCTCTCTCAATGGAATAGTAGGTGCCATTAGCCTTGCTAGATATTTCTCTGAGCACATTACTCTGCAAAGCTGTTGTTACCACTTTCCCTGTGTTATCTCGCTTGTAACCGATCAAAGTTCCAGTGTTCTTCTCATACAATGGAATGGTTGTTCCTTGCTCAGTACCAATGCCTAAGGTATAAACATAAATATTCTTATCTGTAAGAGCTTTTAATGCTTCGCTATAAGATTGTCCATGATCTTCGCCATCAGAGATAATTAAAAGAACTTTGGCAGCTTCTGATGCATTTTCATTTTCATCTAACGATTCAAAAGCAGTGAGCGCAGTTTGCATAGCCGACTTAAAATCGGTAGCTGAACTTGGCATTTGGTCGGTATCTGCAATATCTAAGAATAATTTAAGCGCAGAATAATCGAGGGTCATCGGGCTTTGTAAATAGGCCTCTCCTGTAAACACAATCAAACCAACTCTATCGCCTTTCAAGCGCTCAATTAGTCGGTTAATCTCAAATTTTGCTTTTATTAATCTACTCGGCTTCACATCTTCGGCATTCATACTTGCCGACAAATCGAGTGCAATCAGCATATCAACACCTTGTCGCTTCACCTCTCTAACCTCAGTCCCGATTTTGGGCCCAGCAAGTGCGATGATAATAAAGACTAGACCTAGCACAGAGAAAGTTACTTTTAAAACGTCTCCTACTTTCCAAAAACCTTTCCGAAGAGTTTTAAAAAGCTCGCTATTAAACAATTTTTCCCTTTTAGCATTAAGGGATTTAGACTTCCATCTGAATAAAATAATCAGAACTGGAATAAGAAGAAGAAACCATAAGTATGCAGATGTTTGCCAGATCATGAATAGTGATTATTTTAGTTTAGAAAATAGGAAAAGCCTCAATTAGATGCTTCTTTTAGGATTTTTATTTCAGCAATGGCTCCAAACATTATTGATTGCTTTAATCAATTAAAACCACCTGCAAATCCATCAAATTAATACCTGTTGCACCAATTTTAAGGTGTGTACACATCTCATTATGAAATTCATACGAATTATTCTTCTGAAGAAGATTTTCAGGGCTTACCCCTTTCTTCCTTGCTTGTAACGTAGTTAATGAGTTTATAATAGCACCAGCTGAATCCGTAGGGCCATCAATACCATCCGTACCAATGCTAAGCATCGATATAGAGTGTTGCCCTTCAATTGAAAGAGCTGCAATCAAAGCTAGCTCCTGATTTCTACCGCCCTTACCAGAGCCTTTAACCGTTACCGTAGATTCCCCATGGAAAATTAAAGCTGCCGGTTTCTTTAAGCTATCATTTCCACTTAAAACAGCAATAGCTTTACTACACATTTGTTTAGAAACAGTTTTTACATCACCTGAATAGGATTTTCCATCAATCCAAACATTATAACCATGTCCTTTTAGTTTCTTAGAAATTGTTTCCGCAAGGCCAATACTTTTAGAAACAACTTGAATTGTATGGTTAGGATGATGTACTTCATCTGGTTTTGGATTTTCTGGAATAACTCCTTCCTCTCCAAACAAGAGATGCTGTTTAATTGAAGCCGGAATAGTATCCCAAATTTTAAATTCTTTTAGAATACTAATCGCTTCAGTATAAGTAGACGGGTCAGGAACAGTTGGACCACTTCCAATTGTTGAAACGTCATCCCCTGGCACATCTGATTCAATCAGAGTAATTAACCTTACATGTGCTAGTTCCTCCCCAAGCTTACCGCCTTTTAAATCACAAACGTGCTTTCGAACAACATTCATTTGCTGAATACTAGCTCCAGAGTTTAGCAAAAGCTTATATAAAGTTCCTATTTCAGCTATTTCAACTCCATAAGGAGGAATGCAAAGTAAAGCAGATGCACCACCAGAGAGGCAGAATATCACGGTTGAATCTTTTGGAATTTGTCTTGCTAAATCGAGTAATTCATATGATGCTGAAACGGAATTTTCATCTGGGTAAGGGTGGCTACCTTCAAAAACTTGTATTCCTTTATAAACACCACTTTCCAAACCAATAAGAATGCCATCCTTGCAATGTATTCCTTGTCTGAGCACAGATTCGGCTAATTTTACAGAGCCCTTACCAGCACCAAGAATATAGCAATCTTCAGTTATTTTGAGGTTTGTTAGTTCCTGTTTTTGAAATTCTTTGAGATTTTTTCCAATAGACTCAAGTATGACATGTTGTTTTTGAAGTTTATCCTTCATCAATGCTCACTCGTTTTGACTGTTTCATTAGTAAAAGTATGGGAATGAGCCCCATTGTGCATAAAGGAAGTGAATATCTTATAAAGAAATCCATTATATCTAGGAAAAAAGGATTTCCATTAACTCCAATCTTGAAAGAAATAAAAGCGATTAACCAAATAGCCAGATGAATACCCGACAGCCATAAGAAGTTTATTATTCTAAAATCCACGAATAAAAGCCCCACAATTGCTAGTAGGAAGAACATTCCAAATGGTGCTTTAAAATACAATTCCTTTTGTTTGGAGTCAGTCAAACTCACCATTTTAATAGATGTAGTACTCTCATAACTATGTTCAAAACCTTCATAGGTCGTGTGGCTATCGATAAAAGAAATTACATGTCCTCTAATCGGTCTAAGTGCCGAAAAGTATATGAGTAATATTCCAATCCCAAAAAGTACTTTTTTAAGCAGTTGTGGCATCACTAGAGTTTTGAGGTAGGCTATTATAGTTCACCCATATCATCCAGAGAAAAAATATGCTTATATAAAATATGGTTGTAGTTGAATAATCGTGAGTAAAATTAAAAAAAGCAGGCCACTCAACTTTAGTGATTGTGAGAGTTACAATCCGGAGCACATTAATCAAGTAGATGATACCAATTCCGACTATCGAAAAACTAAGTCTGTTCTTCCAAGGACCAGGGAAAGCAAGTATAAAACCAAGAAATAAACCAATCGCTGAAATTCCATTACAACCGTCTACAACCTCAATACCAGAGTATTCACCTATACCAATTATGCGGTTTACGGTATACACATCATATCCGAGCCATTTTATAATTCCTGCGCTGTTACCAATAATATTTAGAGAAAGCCATTCATCCAAACGCCCGTCAGGTAATAGCCATTTCTCATAAACTATATACCACACTACGAAAATACCAAGTGCAGTAAGTACAAATTTAAGTGTAGGAGATTTCATAGGTAAAGTTGCTTTTCATCCTTTTAAAAAGGCAGTTTCTGTCTTCTAATTGAAGCCTTTATGGTACTAATTATCTATCAAAAAATTTAGCTATAGTTTCTACTACATATTCCATTTCTTCTGTAGTCAACTCTGGGTAGATGGGCAACGAAAAAGCTTGTTTACTTGCCAACATCGAGTTTGGGCAACCATTTTCAACATACCCAAGATCAGCAAAACACTCTTGAATGTGTAATGGAACTGGATAATATATTGCGGTACCTATACCATTCTCATCTAAAAATCTCTGGAGTTCATCACGCTGACTGCTTAGAAGAGTATACTGATGGTAAATGTGCCTTCCTTTATTTTGTGGAGCACCAGTCGTTTCCTTTGGGAGTTTCAATTGAGCATTGTTAGAGGGTAAACTTAACCCTTTATTTTCAAACAAATTATTATACCGAAGTGCTAATGCCCTCCGCTTAGTTGACCATTCCTCTAGATACTTTAATTTCACTGAAAGTACAGCTGCTTGGATGGAGTCGAGACGACTGTTTATTCCAACAAATTTATGATGATACTTTGGTCTCGCACCATGTAGACGAAGAATATCAACTTTCTCTGCCAGTTTATCATCTTTTACCGTTATAAGTCCGGCATCTCCATAAGCGCCCAAATTCTTACTCGGGAAAAAACTAAAACAACCAAAATCACCGACTGTTCCTGCTTGTTTGTCATCATACTTTGATCCAATTCCTTGAGCAGCATCTTCAATTACATACAAACCGAATTCTTTTGCGATTTCCATAATTGGATTCATATCGGCCATCTGACCATATAAATGAACAGGAATTATAGCTTTAATCTGCTCATTTTTTATAGATAATCGTTTGGAGAGTTCATCCTTACCTTCTAAAAAATCGCGAACTTTTACTGGATCAATATTATAGCTATCCAATTCTATATCGATGAAAATAGGAATGGCACCTAATCTCGAAATGGCACCTGCTGTAGCAAAAAAAGTGAATGGACTTGTTATTACATAATCTCCAGGCTCAATATCAATGGCCATAAGAGCCAAAAGCAAAGCATCAGAACCAGAGGCACACCCAAAAGCGTGGTTTGCCCCGATATAATTTCGAACTTCTTCTTCAAAATCCTTTACTACACTTCCCATAATAAAGTGTTGCGAATCTAGTACAGAGTGAATGGCTTGAGTGACTTCTTCTTTAATCGAAGAAAACTGAGCGTTAAGGTCTAGAAGAGAAACTTGCATCTTGCAATAGGTTTGTTGTTGACGATAATATTTCTTCTAACTGTGTGAGAATGTGGCTAATCGCAAATTACCACTTCACCGTCGTTGAGTTTGTAACTCTCGTTGGTTTCGGGACAAAACGCCTTTCCATCTTCGTTGAATTCAAGTCTATGTCCCGCTTTTGAAACCCATCCAATTTGTTTAGCTGGATTCCCAACAACAAGAGCAAAAGCCTTAACTGGTTTTGTAATTACGCTACCAGCTCCAATAAACGAATATGCTCCAATTTCATTACCGCATACTATCGTAGCGTTAGCTCCAATACTTGCCCCTTTTCTGACGATTGTCTTAAGATATTCATCCTTTCGTTCTACGTGGCTTCTAGGGTTAATCACATTTGTGAAAACCATAGATGGGCCACAAAACACATCATCTTCAAGTATAACTTCATCGTAAATAGAAACATTATTCTGAACCCGTACATTATTACCTAATACGGCTTTAGAACCAACATAAACATTTTGGCCGAGCACACAATTTTCGCCTAAAATTGCGCCTTTCATAACATGAACCCAATGCCATATTTTTGTACCTGCCCCAATTAACTCTGGGCTTTCAACAATGGCGGTTTTATCTATATAAATGGTTGTCTCTTTCAATAAAGTGATTGTATAATGAAATTTATATAATTAACGAAATATTGGTATTAAAAGATGGTAGTCAGTCTATGAAATTAAAAGTCAGCAGCTTTATAAATATTTTCAATAATACTTACTACTGTAGTTCCATCAAACGCATTTGCCGTTGCTTCCGTTTTTCCATTTAAGGTATCAATTACATTTTCAATGACATAATGATGGTTTGCCGCACTTCCTTTGTAAGGTCCATAATCATTCGGTGGATTTGTAGCTGGCAGTTCAGGCATTTCATAATCCTCAATATGGCAATATTCAATTTCGTTCATATACTGCCCTCCAACTTTCAAACTGCCCTTTGTACCTACAACAGTTATACTGCTTTCCATGTTTTTATCCCAACATGAGGTAGAATAATTAATAGATCCCATGCCACCATTAACAAATTCGAACTGAGCAAAGCCTGAATCATCAAAGTTTTCTAGATTCGGATGTGTAAAATTCTTAACAGTAGCTTTTGGATTTTTAATATCACCAAAAACCCAATACATAATATCTATAAAGTGGCTGAATTGAGTAAATAAAGCTCCACCATCTAAGTTTCTTGTCCCTCGCCAAGGACTTGTTGAGTAGTAGCGTTCATCTCTATTCCAATAGCAGTTGGTTTGAACCATCAGAACATCACCAATGATTTTCTTCTCTACGACCTCTTTTAGCCACATTGAGGGTGGACTATATCTATTCTGTTTTACAACAAATACTTTTTTTCCAGAGCGCTCCATTGCTTTTATAACATTATGGCAATCAGCAACAGATAAACCCATCGGTTTTTCAATAACTACATGGTAACCAGCATCAAGTAAAGCGATTGCATAATCTGTATGAAAGCCATTTGGGGTTGCAATATTTACAACATCTGATTGATTCTTGTCTTGCTTAAGAAACTCTTCTAATGTTGTATAGCAGACTGCATCCAACTCCAAATCAGAAGCAATTTTAAATTGATTTTCGTCCGTGTCAACTACAGATATAAGTTTAGCCTGAGCGTACTCTTGTACGATTTTTGCATGTCTTTGTCCAATTCTACCGAATCCAACAACAGAGAATGAGATTGTTTTTTCCATGCCCGAAGATAGAATATTTTCTACTAAATATGAGACACTAATTAGTAGTAGGAAGAGATAAATTCAATCTTTTATAATGCATAAATGTTGGGTATCAGAACCCGAATCTAAAACGGAGATCTATATATCTAAAGTTGTTTAGACGATTCCCTTTAGTCATCTTCCTATCTATCAATCTCGCATTTAAAATAACGCCGCGCCAAGGTTCTATTTGGGCACCAAGCTCTAACTGGTTCCAAGTATTAACATCTGCATTTTCAAACATTCTATATCCGCGCTGAGCAGGTCCTTCAGAGCCTAGATTTAAATCACCACCAACATTCTCAGTTACATTCCCATTTGCATCAATCGGGTTGAAACCTTTTTTTACTTTTTTATAGGATAGGTTAATACTTGATCTATATGGTAGCCATTTTTTTATAGAAAACTCTACTGTTTCGGAATTTGGACCAGCTTCATGACCTAGCCCAATTTTTCGTTGTTCAACAGTATTCAATTGTTGCCAATGCGTATAAACAAATGGTTGAATTCTTGTAAAACCTGAGGAAAATAATATCGAGTATGGAAGTGATAAATTCGTTCCAAAATTATAAGCAACGTCATTATCATAATCGCCACTGTCATTAAAAAGATTTTTGAAGCTTACTAAATCATCAATTAGAACTGAACCATAAATTTCAACGCGGTCAATTGGGTTAACAACCAAATCACTCGAGATGAGTAAATTGTTCTTATCTCCCCCATCGAGCTCAGTAAAAATTAGAGGTGATACTGGATTCAGCTTACCAATTTCCATGTTTGTATTGCTGTACAGAATATATTCTGTGAATGAAACTTTAACTCTTTTAACAGGACGAAGAGATATACGATGTAAACTTATAAACCTATTTGGGGAAACACGACTTCTTGCCTCAATATCACCATATTGAACTGTGGTTTCGTAAGGTCTTGCAAAAAGCGATCCATGTATTGCAGTATAATCTATGAATTTGGAATCTAGCTTTAGTCTTAGCCAATTGAAATTTGGTGTGTCCACATTAAGGATTAATGAAGATGATACACTAGGTCCAACTCTAAGAGACCCATGCCCAAGATCAACACTCAGGTATTTACTTTGAACAGTAACCATAGTTTCATAGGAGTACGAAGAAGTAGATTTATTATCCAATAATTTTTGTGAAGTACCCCATTTAGAATCAACAAGAAGAAGTCTATCATCACCTGCTGAGGATACATTATCCGCTTCAATATGCACTCCATAATTTCCTTGAATGGTACCATAAAGACGAACACCTTTATAATAATATCTAGCCCATCTCCAATCACCTTTTTCCCACGCATTTACTTCCGCTCGTCCAAATTGGACGTCAAATGCTCCATAGCTGTTGCTTGAACTATCATAAATTGCAAATAGATGAGGCTCATCTCTAGAAGTAGCAAAATATTTTAGTCTATCTTTAAATTTATCTTTCGAAGTAAAAATACCTTTTTCAGCACTTTTCTTTAAAAATCGAGCATCAAACTCTTTTTGATAGGCATCTAATGTCGCTTTGTCGGACCATGATAATTCAGAACGTATATCTTCAATTTCAGATAGATAATTTACAATTTTACCACGGTTTATTGGTAAATCTTCATGATCGTAATCAAGAATTAACCCCGATGCTCGTTGATAAGCTAGCCAATCATATACTGAGTGAGTAGCTGGTACTAATGAGACCTGTGAAAAGCCTGATAGTGGTAGTATTAGTATAACAAGAACAGATAGAATACCTGCTACTAGGTATAGTTTTACCATTCTCATTCTTTTTGTTTTCACAATAGATACCTCAAATTAAAAGTGTAATGCCGTAAACTACACTTATTAAATTTAATACGACACAAACTTATACTAAGTTGAACGTCTGATTAATCCTTTCCGAAAAGATCTCGCGTATACACTTTTCCAGAAACATCAGATATCTCATCTACCATTCTGTTAGCGACAATAACATCTGAGATTTTTTTGAACTCGTCCAAATCTTTAATAACTCTTGAATGGTAAAAGTTGTCCTCTTTTAAATATGGTTCAAATACAACAACCTCTATTCCTTTTGCCTTAATACGCTTCATTATACCTTGAATCGCACTCGCACGGAAATTGTCTGAACCTTGCTTCATAACAAGGCGATATATCCCAACAGTTTCTGGGTTTGATTTAAGAATCTGATCAGCAATAAAATCTTTTCTTGTAGTGTTGGCATCTACAATTGCTCGAATTAGGTTATTCGGAACATCTCTAAAGTTTGCTAATAGTTGCTTTGTGTCTTTGGGTAGACAGTATCCACCGTAACCAAAAGATGGATTATTGTAGTGATTACCAATTCTAGGATCTAAAGCAATGCCTTCGATAACTTGGACAGTACTTAACCCATGAGTCTCACAATACGTATCCAATTCATTAAAATAAGCAACTCGCATTGCTAAATAAGTATTTGAAAAAAGCTTAATTGCTTCTGCCTCTGTAGAGTCTGTAAAAATAACTGGAATCTCACTCTCTTCTTTATGAGCACCTTCAACTAACAATGCAGCAAACTTTTTTGCTCTTTCTGATCTCTCACCAACCACAATTCTTGACGGATAAAGATTATCATATAGAGCCTTTCCTTCTCTTAAAAACTCTGGAGAAAAAATAAGGTTAGTAGTATTAAATTCATCTTTTGCCCCCTTAACATAGCCTACTGGTACTGTCGACTTAATAACCATCACAGCATTAGGGTTGATGGAGATAACATCCTTGATTACGGCTTCAACAGACCTAGTATCGAAGTGATTAGTTTCGCTATTGTAATTAGTTGGAGTAGCTATAATAACAAAGTCAGCATCTTTATATGCTTCATGAGCATTCATTGTAGCGTTTAGATTTAAGTCTCTTGAGGTGAGAAATTCTTCAATTTCAGTATCACTAATTGGAGATTTCTTACTATTTATTAAATCAATTTTTTCTTTAACTATATCTACTGCTGTTACTTCATTATGTTGTGATAACAACACTGCCAAAGAAAGCCCTACATAACCTGTTCCAACTACTGTAATATTCATTTATTCTCTTATGATTTAATGACTAGACTTTTGGGCGATATATCATTATTGGCCATAGCATTTCTTGTATCCACTATAATATCTGCCCATTCGCCTAACGCATTATAATTTATCTTTGCATGATTACTAACAATAACTATAGCATCATATAATCCAATACTCTTTTTTGACCATTCAATACTTTTCTGCCCTTGCCATTCAGAATGCTCTCTTGTATTCGGAATAACAGGAATCCATGGGTCATAATAATCTACTTGAGCACCCATATTTTTCAACTGATCCATAATTGGAAAGGCTGGAGACTCCCTCATATCATCAACGTTAGGCTTGTAAGTAACACCTATAATCAAGATACGAGATCCATTGACTGGCTTTTTCCTGAAATTTAACGCTTCAATTGTCTTTGATACCACATAATCAGGCATCATCTTATTAATTTCGCCCGCTAGCTCAATAAATTTGGTATGAATTCCAAATTCCTTTGCCTTCCATGTAAGATAAAACGGATCAATTGGAATACAATGCCCTCCTAGACCAGGTCCTGGTGTAAATTTCATAAAACCAAAAGGTTTTGTAGCGGCAGCTTCGATAACTTCAAACACATCAATGTCCATTCTATCGAATATAACCTTCAATTCATTTACTAAAGCAATATTTATCGAACGAAAAATATTCTCTAATAACTTAGCCGCCTCAGCAACTTTAGTAGAAGAGACCGGAACTACAACATCTATTGCAGACTTATAAAGTTCAACACCCAATTTTTTTGATATTTCCGTGTCTGCACCTATAATCTTTGGAATATTTCTAGTGTTATATTCTGTATTACCAGGATCTTCTCTTTCTGGACTAAAAATCACAAAGAAATCTTTCTCTGCCTTAAGCCCAGACCCACTTTCTAAGATAGGAGTTAATAACTCTGTAGTTGTACCTGGCCAAGTTGTAGACTCTAGAGATATTAGTTGCCCCTTCCTCAAATACTTTGATATTGTAGTAGCAGTATCAATAACATATTTCATTTCGGGCTCATTTTTTGAGCCTAATGGGGTTGGGACACATATAATTATAGCGTCAACCTCACTAAGTCTTGAAAAGTCTGTAGTAGCATTACAAAACTTGGATGAGCTTAATTCAAACATCTCAGTCTCTGACAACGTTTTGATATAAGCGCGCCCAGAATTGATATTATCTATTTTTGATTGATCAATATCAAATCCAACTACTTTTAAACCAGATTTATGAAAAGAGTACAGCAGTGGCAATCCCACATAGCCTAACCCTACTACACCTATAGAGCCAAACTTAGATTTTACAACATTCATTAAAAAAAATTATCTCGCTCCTTTTTTAAGTAGCACACTCTTAGCTATTGCAAAAAACAGTTTTAAATCTAGCCCCGCTGATACACTTTCCACATACTGTAAATCTGTCTTCATCCAAAGTTTAAAGTCTGTATGCCGTCTAAAATACGCTTGCCAAATACACCCTAAACCTGGTTTCATCTTAAACCTATTTAATTCTTCTTTTTCATAATCTGAAATTGGAGTTGAAATAGGTCTAGGACCAATAATAGTCATCTCACCTTTCAAAATATTGAACAATTGAGGAAGTTCATCAATACTTGTTTTACGCAAGAACTTTCCTAGCCTCGTTATTCTTGGATCATTATCAGATTTAAACAACTTACCACCTTCCATTTCATTAAGGTGACTGATTTCATCTTGCATCAAATGCGCACCATCAACCATAGTTCTAAACTTATACAAAGTAAATGGCAAACCTGAGAGACCATATCTCTTCTGTTTAAAGATTGCACTACCTTTAGAGTCTAGCTTTACTAATACAAAAGTTATTATAAATACTGGAGTGAGTGCGATTACTACACACAGAGCAAGTAAATACTCAACAAAATATTTAACTTTTATGTAGCTATTCTCTTTTGGCTCAACATAAACTACTGATTTCCTCTCTTTTTTTATCTCTGATTCTTTTACATCATTTTTATACAACAACTTTTCCATGTGCATATATCTCTTTTCAAGATTAACCTTATAAATATATTTGAGACATGTCGTAATACCCAATTTATTATAAGATAAGAAATTTAATTATCTCATTTCAATAATCAAACTAATTATATCAACTCTTAATATTACTAAATTAAAAAAAAGCCTAAAACTTACCCTAATTAATCAATAATTCTTTGTAAATACTCTCCATTTGAATTACAGAGTCAGTCCATTGGTACAATCTTAGTACCTTTTTTCTCGCATTTTCACCTAGCTTTCTACTTAAGTCTTGATTTTCAAAAATTGCAACCATTGCGTTAAAGGCTTCTTGAACACTATTCTTTGGCACAACTATTCCCGTCACCCCATTTTCAACAACTTCCTTCAAGCCTCCAGCATCAGAAACAATCACAGGTAAACCAGTTGACATTGCTTCTACAACTGCCACGCCAAAACTTTCTGAATCAAATCTACTCAAAGCTATAAACACATTAAATTTTCTTAATAAATCAGGGATTTCACTATGAAATTTATTTCCAATAAAATCGCAGTCTTTTTCTACGCCTAAACTCAGTGCTAGTTTTTCCAAATTATGAAGCTCAAATCCATCTCCAGCAATTATCAACTTAAATTTTTTGTCTGGATACTTCTTACAAAATTTTGAAAATGCACGAATGAGTATATCAACCCCATATTTTGGTTTCAATCCTTTTACAGTGCCAAATACAAAACTATGTTCATCATCAAATCCCACTTTCTCTTTAGGAGAAAATACGTTTGTATCTACACCAAATGGAGTAATTCTAACTTTTCTTGGGTTTGGTAGTAAAGAATCGATTTGCTCCCTCATGATATAGCTAGTTGAACAAACCATATCAGCTTTTTCAATATTCTTTATCACAATCCTTTTCATGAATTTATTCTCAATATCATCATATACATCACTACCCATCACAGAAAGTAAAACCGGTCGGTAAGAAGAATATCTTGTAAGAAATCCATATCCCAAAGCATAAAAGCCATGAACAATATCTGGAGATAATTCCTTCACAACCTTTTTAACCACAGGAATATTTAATATGTATCCATAAGGGTTTTTGAACGGTAATTTCACTATATCCACATCAGCATGAAAAGGCTGCACACCTGAATGCATTGTAATTACTGTAATACGGTAGCCCTTTTCAACTAGTGCATTTGCCCATCGGACTACATGTATAGAAGATTGAGAGCCTACTATGGCAATATGAGTTTTTCTTAGATCTGATCGCATGGCCTAGAGTTCATTCATTCGTATAATTTGATCGTAAATATAATTACTAGTATTAATTGACTCTCTTAGCACCTTTTCACGAATTAACTTGTAATCAACACTTTCGGACATAATTTCACCAGCTTTTAAAATTGCTGAATCTATCCCTTTTTTTGACTCTTTGAATCTATGAATTATGCCATATTTCTCTGATAGATAGTCAGTATATCCCCTACCTTCATTATCGATGTAAATTACAGGTGTTCCAAGTAGTGCGCTCTCTGCAGACATTGTAGCACTTTCACCTATTACTAATTTCGCAAAATTGATAACTTGATGTATATCTTTTTTTTCAATTTCAAATTTATACTTTTGAAGTTCTTGAGGTAGTTCTAACTCTGAACTTACGAATACTTTATAGCTTCTTGCGAGAGTCTCAACTAATTCAATTTTTTGTTTTTGTGTCACTCCTAAGTGACCACGGTCATGTAATGATTTTCTAGATACAAACCTGAAAAGTATATACGGCACCTCATTATCAACTCCTAAAGCTTTAAGGATTGAATCATCAGGTTCAAAATGACTTAAATGAAGATATGCCGATTCCATAAACCCAGAAAACCTTCTGTGTCGCTTGCCTAATTCCTTAGTAAATGTAAAAGGTGTATGTACTTCAGTTGCAAATGGAATAGTAAGCTTATGGTGCAGAGAGGCAATTTCAGTATCGCTAAAAACTAATGACTTTGTATTAGTCAGCCAAGCAGCTTGAGCAGCATAGGGGTGCATAAAACTTACAACTAAATCAGCCTTAGTCTTATTGATAATTTTCAGTAATTTGAAAATTGCAAAAAAATGGTATCCCATTTTGCCAATAAATGAATCAGCACCTCTCCCTCTACTCACAAAAGAAATATCATAGCTTTTTAGAAGTTCATGTTCAATTTCTTTATTTCTTGAAACTACAACTACTGTATGCCCATTTTTCTTTAATTCTAAAATACAATTTCTAAAGTAGTGAACATGAGCTGGATGATTTAAATCAAATAATAAGGTCATCAGTAATTAGCGCTATCCATTTCTATTAAAAACAGACCTAAATGTTAAAATAATTAATAAAGGGAGGTTATTTACAATGTACCTTTTCCAAAGCCTTTTGGGATCTAGTGCTAACCTCCAGAGCCAAGCGAATCCAATTTTTTTAATAAATGGAGGTGGAATTTGCACCAAACCGGCTTCAAAATCAAATGAAGCACCTACACCAATAGCAACCTTCACTTTTAGTTTATTAAGGTTTTTATGTATCCAGAATTCTTGTTTTGGGGAACCAACTCCCACAAATAATATATCGGCATCTGATTCATTAATCTGATCTATCAAATCTAAAGATTCAGATTCATTCTTTTCAAAACCAAAAGAGGGCGAAACGGCTCCAACAATGTTTACCCCTTTAAATTTAGCTTCTAAACTTTTTTTTGCCTTTAGGGCAATCCCTTCTGCAGAGCCTAATAGAAATATTTTAATATTTCTATTAGGCGCTTCTTGGCATATATTTACAAATAAATCGGCTCCAGAAACCTTTTCTTTTAACTCTCTTCCTAGCTGAAGTTTACTCAGGTAAATTAAAGGCTTACCATCAGGAACATTTAAAGAGCTACTGTTTAATATTTCCTGAAACTCTTTACTTCTTGAAGCATTATATAAGAAATCAAGGTTTGGAGTTGTCACTAAATGCTTACCAGAAGAAGAAGCCATGTTAATTATATAATTAACTGATTCTTCCATATTTACATTATCAATACGGACACCATTAATGTAAATTGATTCTTTAGTCAATATAGTCAAACTGGTCTTTTATTTGATTCCTAATATGGCCTCTAATCATTTTAACCTCTTCTTTATTCAGCTTATGGCTAATAAATATATTTGCATAAAAAGAATATAATAGAAAATATATAGCTCTCAATATAAATGGTTTTTTTGGTATTAGCTTTAAAGCTTTTACAATATAAAAATAAAGAGGGTAGGCTCTGTTTCTATAACCTAAAACTTCTCTTTTAACACCAGCAAATATACCGCCTTCATCAGTTCTAGTTTGAGTTTCATATTTATGAAGCACATCTAATTCATAAAATTTTTGGGTGATATAACCTTTACTTCTAGCAAATGCATCGTCAATTCCATCCCAACCCTTAAATGGTTTAAGTCCACCAATTGCATCAAAACATTCCTTTCTATAAAATTTTGCTTGACCTTGCGTTTTCCATCTATATTTTGATTCATAAATCTTTTGACCTTCGTTTGAATAATGAAAAACATTTCCACTAGCAATACCTAGATTATCATTTTCCTCAAATTTCTTAACTATATGCTCAAAATGAAATGTGTCAATCAACTCAATATCCCCGTCAATCTTTAATAGAATATCCCAATCAGGAACTAACTTATCTATCTCTATTAAACCTTGGTTAATTAAATCTACAACATGC
Source organism: Balneola sp. (assembly GCA_048267645.1). Taxonomy (GTDB): domain Bacteria; phylum Bacteroidota; class Rhodothermia; order Balneolales; family Balneolaceae; genus Balneola. The sequence continues at coordinate 255,820 of JBLWXC010000003.1, read as the reverse complement.
CCCCCTGTTGCTCTAGCACGAGGTTTATTATGTATACTTATCCGTTTATGAGAAGCTTCGCAAAAAGAATCAACTATTTCTCCAGTTTTGTCAGTTGACCCATCATCAATTAATACTATTAGTTCTGGTTGAACAGTTTGTTTATCAATAGAATCCAATAATTCCGATAATGTATCTGCCTCATCCTTTAAAGGAGTAATCATTACAAGCTTCATAAATATTGCCTATACCAAAAGAGCTTTCGTCTTTAATATTTTAATTTTTCTGTATTCTGAGTATAAATAGCCCATTACAAGAGCCAGGGGATAAGAGTATTGAACTCTATTGAAGTGATCGGTATAAACACCCGAAATTATGCCAACAAACATTACAGCAGCCATCCCCCCAGCTAATGTAGCAATATATTTATCATTTGAATTTCTTTCTAAATATTTTAGCATCTTTATCGATTTAAGTGTTAGAAATAGTATCAGAAACACTCCCACCAAGCCAGTCTCTATAATGAATCGATCCCAAAAATGAAGTATCGTATAAAACGAATAAAATGGACCATTTGCTCCCGATAAATTATTAAGTGCCGCATTACCAATGCCTAATCCAAAAAATAAACCAGCCGGTTTTGATGCTATCAACTCAAAAGCTAAAACTATAGAAGTATGGCGAGCTACCCTTCCATCTTCTCTAAGATCCTTTTTATTCTCGTATTCAATGTAGTAAGACGGATCCCACACATCTCTTTCTAGGTCTATAAAATTTATATACATTACCGCCAACAATACAAACAAAGTTGCACTAATTAAAATAAGACCAATCTTTTTACTCATTTTTAATTTACCCACAAACAAGAAGTAGCTCACACCTAGAAATAAAATCACAAAAACTCCTTTTGCCTCAGCAAGAATACTAGGTATTATAAGAGCAACGATACCTAAAAATAGTAATTTCTTCTTGCTCTGAAAATAAAAGTAGATTAATACTAATGCCACAGAGCTTAAAAGTATAGACATAAGGTTACCTGCAATCCCACCCATAGTACCTGCAATTACATCATATTGAGTACCTGCTCTTTTCAATAGAGATAATGATAAATATTGGAAAATTGTTACTGGTAATTGTATCAAACAAAGAACTAACAGTAATGTTATATATGGTTTCAACGAATATCCTTTTGACGAAAGGTAATATCCGCCATAAAAAATAGGAATAAATGATGTATAACTTCTCAAACCTAAAATAAAATGAACTATTCTACCATCCCAAAGAATGGTATATGGCAAGCTGATCGTTAATACACCTAATAAGAGAATAAGTGGGTATACGAACTCTCTTTTCTTTGACATATGTGGCAATATACCCAAGAAAATAAGGATAGAAAATACTTCTACTAAACCAAAAACTTGTTTAGGCAATATATTTAGATATGAAAACCCATAAACTAAAAAATTGGGGTTCTTAGTAAACCAGTTTAATACTATGGCAAGTATTAGATTTAAGTAGATTAATTTTTTAATCATCCAAATTATTACTTGAAAACTGATCGACAATATTGAGAAAAGAAAAATTCAAATCATTTATTAAAACATTATTCTTCTTTTCTTTATTAGAACACGATACTATATTTTTGATTTTATTATCTAAGGATTCAGCAACTGTATCGCTTACTGAAATAGGTAAATCCGGAGCTTCAATAAGCGTTGCAAAATTCTCCCACCCTTTAAACTTTAACACTATTACCTCTTTCCCAAGTCCAGCTGCCTCTAATAAAGCAGTTGAATTTACACCTATCACTACCTTTGATTCTAGGATATGTTTATATAAATCTGACTCTATATTACCATCAACAATAATTCTCTCTGAATTATAGAGGTTCTTATACGTCTCTTTTGCAAGTTTAACTTCACTTGGGTGTAACTTAAAAACAATTTCGTAATCATTTATTCGAGAGAGTTCTAAAGCAACCTTCGATAATTTTTCACCTATATTTCCTTGAGAAATAAATAGAATTTTCTTTTCTGAAATATCTTCAACTTCTCTATTTCGTTGATTTTCAAAATATCTAAACCCAGATGTTTCTATGCAATCATCCGATATTGGTAATGCAATTTGGCTTTTAAAAAAATCAGACCAAATACCTAAATGACTTGGAAATGAATTAATTTTAAAGTTTATTTTTGGATAATTATAAGCAATGTGATTCTTTGAAATAAACCCGTGCTGTAATTCAAAAGTAGGTATACCCAGTTCTGAGGCTACTATATTTATATGCTTGCATAACCTATAATAGCCAACAACTTCAATAATAAGCTTAGGTTTAACCTTTAACAAGAGTCTCCTCAATCCTTTTGCTACTATTTTATATCTTTTTAGCTCCTTCTCAACTCGGTTCAACACATCAATTCTTATTCCGAATTCTGCCTCAATCCGATCTTCTAAGCCTTTCCAGATTTCTTTACTTTCATTGCTAAGTATTGATGAATAAAAAAAGGAAATAACTCTTGGCCAAAAATCAAATAGTTCTGCATAAATAATCTCTTTCCTATAACTCGGTTGCATGTGCTTCAATTGAAATAGTCTTTCAAAAACGATAAAATCTTCCATTTCATCTAAAAGAGGGTCTGTATAAATATCAATGAAAGCCCCACCTTTCATTTTCTTTCTTGGATGACTTAGCACAAAGTAACGACTTTCTTTTTTCTGTTTTAATAAATATTTGACCGTATTAATCAATATTAATACTAAGTACCATATTTTTAAATGTAATGGCAAACTACCATCCGCCATATGAGGCTTAGAAGTTCCATTAATTTTTCTTTTTAGTTCAAAAAACACATACTCTCTTACTAATGGCCATACTTGGACATTATCTACTTCTTCAGATAAATAATCTTCTTCAATCTTATTAAACCTTTCAACTAGACTCATTTACTTAGGTACTCTTTTAAAAAAACTAACTCTGAATACTGATTTGTTATAAATCATGCGGCTCCAACCTTGACAAATCCCTTTATTAACTTTAAGTCTGAATAGTTTACGATATTAAATATGACAATTGAAGTCATTGCAATGTAGATAGTATTCACTCCGAAAGCTGTTATCAAAATAGCCAAAAACAACATATGTAATAATTTTCTCAGTTCCATTCCTTTAAATGATCCGAAGAAAGTTTCGTTAAATAAGCTTTTTCTATAAATAGAATTCATACCTAATAGGACTAATAAATATGAGATGAGTATTATATGTGCAATAAAAACTAGCTTCATTCCATTGGAAGCAATTACAAAATTAGAAACAAGTGAAAATATTAATGCTATTAAATTTATTTTAACTAATGCTGTAAACTTTTTTCTATTCATAATAAATGTATTATAGCCAATCCCCATCGAAACAATACCCTGAGCTACTAGTAAGATAATCAATACATCACTTGATGGTTTATATTCAGGAAAACCAATATAGAGTATTGGAGTAACTAGAATAACAATATGTATAAGATTGATAAATAGAAACGAATTCATACGTTCTATTTTGTTAATAAAAGAACTTAACTCAATATCATCTTTAATAGAGCTTATTTTTCTTATAATATTAGGGTATACAGCCCATAATGCCGCCTTAATTCCTAACAGACTCGCCATGGTAATACTAATAGCAAAAGAAAACTGCCCTAACTCTTCTATAGTATAATAAACACTGACATATGATTTGCTTGCTAGATTAAATAAATACACACTTACATTAATCATTAAGAGCAACAATCCATCCTTTATAATGACACTCGTCAATACATTGTTCTTCGTAAACTTAAAATATGAAATATGAACTGGAGAGTTATAAGCATAAAAACCTAAAGAAACTAGTAAAGAAATTATAGCGGCTATTAATAGTGCATATATAAGGTCTGTCCCTTCGTAGAAAAATACAGTAACTAAAGGTAATGCATGAAACAAAAATTCACTTATAATTATGAGTTTAAATTTATTAAACACTCTATATATATTTGCGAATATAGATTGATAATTTTTTAAAGTGGCATGTAAAACAATAATAACAATAAAATCATTTAGCTTAAATTCTGAAAATAACTGAACATCCAGTATTCTATAAAGAAAGGCAATAAATAGAAATGATATAGCTATTAAGCTATATAAATTAAAGCACTTTGTAACATAATCATCAATAAATTTTTTATTGTCAAAGTTATTAGACAACTCGATATTTAGTGTAAAAGGGATACCTAAATTCTTATAGCTAATATATTGTTCTATCATTAATATGAATGCCCAGATCCCAAATGCATAGGGGCCAAGAATTTTTGCAATTAGCAACCCTTTAACACCTTTAACGGCAAAGTTTATATATTTAAATAGTACAAAAAAGGAAAGCTTTTTTAACATTTCAGTACCAAATCATAATCAAACAAGCAAATACCTATAGTCATAATCTCTCGTTGCAATTTATATTCTTAATCAAATTATTTAATCCATTTCAATAGTGTAAAACTTCTAAATTAGGTCAAATTTTAAATCTCAACCAAAGCTACCCAAATTAAACTTTTACGTCCACTTTTCCATTATAATTATTTTTTTTCACAATTTATTAATTATCACCAATAAATATTTTTGCTACAAAAATGGCTGATTTGTTATACTTATTCTTTGAGTAATAACTAACAAATATAGTATCCTCAACCATTACTAATCCAGGGTATCCATTATCCCCACTTGATGGTAAAGAAATCATCTCATTATATGACTGTTTTTTTACATCTATGTACCCAATACTTGTATGCTTTTTCGGCTCATATAACCGAACTGCAGCAATAATCCTTTTATCAGGCAGCGTTATCAGATTAGGGCTAGCTAATACTACATTCATATCTTTCCAATTCCATTCTAAGAAAGGTTCTCTAGCTATTCCTAATTTACCATTCTCACCAGAACCTCCTCTCACAACGCTTAAAGCCAAATCATTCTCAACAAACACAATCTTAGCCTCATTAGGCCTCGTACTTAACAGAGCATGATGTTTATAAGTACTAGACTTTAGTTCTTTATCAATGAGTACTAAATTCAAATGATCCCCACCACCTGTTTTATAAGCAAACCCAAGCCCCACACCATAGGAATAATTCCAAGTAAAATCCCACAACCAGTACCCTTCATTATAAAACGGTCGAGATTCGGTCCAATCTACCCCATTGCCACTTTCCCAAATATAACTTTGATGATGATACAGCCCTTCTGGATAGCTAAATTTTCTAGCTACAGCATTTATTGTGAGTGTATTCCGCATAGATATATTCAGTTTAGGATCCCTAAGATCAAATCCTTCCACCCTGATAATACCACCATCTATCCATTTATTCCCATTATCGGAAACTAAAATTCTAATTACCCCATCACCACTAACATGTCCTTTAGGGGAGTCTCTGAATACAACATAAAATTTCTTGTTAAAATATTCTATATCAGTAAAAGCATTATGCGATTTACTAGAATATATTTCATCAACTTTAAGAAGCTCAAAATTACCAAAACTCTTAGAACTGAAATGGTCGTATGATACCAAAAGCTTATCATTATCAAGATTATTACAACCAACCAAAATAAATAAAAATGAAACATAAAATAGCTTTAGCAACATGAATTTCGGCTAAATGTTATTACTAAATAAAATATTATCTTAGCAGACAATTGAGTTAATTTTAGAAATTTATTTAATATCATTATTCGTGATTGGATAACCTTGCTCAATGATTTTTAAAGCCTTTTTACCCAGTATTTTATAATACAGCTTAGGGTGTAACCCATGTCCTGGACGAACTGATCTTACATTTTCTTTTGTTAGTACTTCGCCAGCGGCTATGTCTTTAGTTGCAAATAATGAACGTCTTCTCAATTTATCTTTTTCAGAAACCGAATAATTAACACCACCTAAAGCACTTTCTGCTTGTCGAATACTGGTAACCATTGTCTTAAATTCTTCTGGTTCCATTGAAAACGCTGAATCAGGGCCACCGAGAGCTCGGTCTAAAATAAAATGCTTCTCAACCACTGTTGCACCTAGGCTAACAGCGACTATAGGAACAATACTACCCATAGTGTGGTCTGACAAACCTACTTTAACTCCAAACCTGCTAATCATATCCGGTATTGTACTTAAGTTTGCCTGATCAATAGAAGCTGGGTATTGAGACGTACATTTTAATATTGTGATATCATCATTACCTGCTTTTCTACAAGTTGCTATAGCCAACTCAATATCCTCTATCGTTGCAACACCTGTCGACATTATCATAGGTTTACCCTTTGAAGCTGTATACTCAATTAAGGGTATGTCAGTAATTTCGAAAGAGGCAATCTTGTACTTTGGAACATTTAGAGTTTCTAAAAAATCCACTCCTTCCAAATCAAATGGTGAGGAGAAAAAATCTAAGCCTAAATCTTGAGCTACCTTTTGTAATTTGGGATGCCACTCGTATGGTAAAGATGCTTCTTTGTATAGATCATAAAGTCGATATCCCTTCCAGAGACCCTCAGTCTTTTTCTGGTAATATTCATTATCAACATCAATCGAAAGAGAATCTGCGGTATAAGTTTGTACTTTTACAGCATCTGCACCCGTCTGAGCAATAGCTTCTATTGTTTTTACCGCTAATCCGTAGTCATTATTATGATTAGCCGATAGTTCCGCTATGATGTATATATTCCTTTTTTCCATTTTAATATAATTAATGCCTTTAGTTTTAAAAGTCTACTCTAACTCTTTAATTTCTTTACCTGGAACTCCACCAATAACCTTATTCTCTGATACTGATTTCGTTAATACACTTCCCGCAGCAATTACACTACCTTTACCCACCTTAACTCCAGCCATAATACACGCATGAGCAGCAATCCAAACCCCACTTCCAATCACTATCTTTTTTGGTTCATAGCCACCGAATCTATAAGACCCCTCTTTTCTAAGGTGATTACTAGCAGTTATGGAAACAAAGTTACCAATTAAGACTTCATCTCCCATCTCTATTTCACCCTGTCCTAAATAACTATTAAATCCTATATAAACATGATTCCCAACAGATAACCCATTTGGATTATATATAAAGGCCTGTGTTCCCACTTTAAAATTTTCACCATATGATTTTAAAAAAGGTTCATAAAGTTTACCTCTTTTTCGATCTCCTTCAGGGCCATCTACAATGAATAAAGACCTGAACTTAATCCAACTTCTCCAAAATTTAGTCATTCTTTTCATCGATAAGTGATATTTTCAATTATAGTTGCAATTCTCCTAGTACCATTTCCATCTATTTGCTTTCTTAACTTCGAGCTTATACTTCTTCTCAGTTCTGAGTTTAATAATAATGTTTCAATCTGCTCAATCAAATTACTTAGAGTAAATTCTCCTTTTATTCCCATATTTACCCCTCCCACTTCTTTTGTAAGTAGCTCTGTAATATTAAACTGAACTTTGTGAATAGAAAGAGCTATAAATGGAAGACCAACACATGCCATTTCATATCTAGTTATTCCACCATTTATTATTCCTATTGTAGATTTTCGCATCATTTCTGACATATTTTTCACATCATTATAAATATGTATATTATCAACCCCTCTGCATTTTTCCTCTAGATTGGCAAGATTCTCAGCTGCTGAACCAATAACTATATTCGCAATAAAATCAATATTCATCTTTACTAACGCATCTACAACGAATGTAGTAAAATTGAAGGGGTCAGCGCCACCCATTGTAACAAGTATTGTCGGTGTTTGTTGATCTTCAAAGTTAAAGCCCTCTCCCAAAAATTCCTTTCTTATCGCTATGTATTCCGAGCCAGAATATAACCGAACCACATTGCTATTTGTGACAATATAGTCCTTATTTATTTTTTCCATACCTGGAAAAATTGAGATATTTTCATATCTATTCTTTTCATCGTAATAGAAAGAAGTTATCGATATTAACTTCTTTTCCATATCTTTAAGGAAGGAAAAAGACAAATAATCTTCTTCCAATAAGTCTAACACAATCGTCTCTATCCCTAAAAATAGAGCGCTAAAGTATTTAATATTATCTCTAACATTCGACCATTTATCCAGAGGAACTTCTATATACTCATAGTTTGATAGTATATTATTGATATTTGGCCTACGTGGAACTATAAAGGTTACATGTTTACTTTTAGATACCAATTCATCTGCAATAGTTTTACACCTTGATAAATGCCCTAGTCCAATAGAGCTGTTACCATCAACAATGAATGCAATTTTTTTTTCAGTCTTCAACAATGAACTGAATATTATTTTTTAACCTTCTAGCTAATTCCTCAGCTTCCTGATAATTCTCTCCTTTTACAACAATTTTTCCAATTCTATCAGTCCCTTTACGTAAAATTGAGATTTCGTCACCAATTGTTACTGAAACTTCTAACTCAATAAGATTGGGGTTATCTTTTACCTCTTGAGGAATAACTATTCCTTTTAATATTCCGTCTTTTTGAGCCTCTAATATTTCAGCAGCTACAGGTGTTTCCTGCTGCTGAAACAAGCTAGTCTCTTCACCCAAGGCATTTAATATTGTAGCTTTAACCCAATCTATTCCAGAGTAATAAAAAACTAATTCAGGTAAGCACGTTGCACCAATTCGGGCTCCAATTTCTATAATTTTAGCTTTCCCGTCTTTTTTGTCAAATATCAAATCAATATTTGCAGGACCATTGTCAATTCCTAAAGCGGTTACACTTTCTCTAACTGTTTTTTCAGCATATTCTCTCTGGCTATTATTTAAAAATGTTGGGAATGAATGACCAGTAGGTACCATAAACTCTCCCTCTGAAAGTGTATCATTATGTATAAGTACTTTTTTGCATTCACCATTTTCACTAAAAGATTGAGCCCCTATCTCAATACCATCAATAAACTCCTCTACGAGAACATCTTCTACTCTAGTATACTTTAGTGCTTCTAGAAAAGCTTCTGCAACCTGACTTTCATCAATCACCTTGCTTACCCCTCTACTTCCAGAACTGTCTACAGACTTTATTATTGTCGGAAAGCCTAATTCTTTAGCTGCATTAAGAGCTTCATTTTTATTTTTTACAATTCTAAAACTAGGCTGGGCTATTCCTTTTTTTTGTAAGGCTATTCTTGTATTTACTTTATTGCTGCAACTTACAGCGCAATGTCTGCTCACACCAGTTAGCTTCAATGCATCATTAACAAAACCAATTGTTGGAATTGGCAAATCCGTTTGCATTGTCATTATTCCATTAATATTATGCTTGATTGCAACGTCTAACACACCTTTCTCATCAATTATGTCAATAGGATATGCATGTGTTGCTAGTTTCATCCCCACGGCGTTTGGATCCCTATCAACTGTTATCACTTCTAAGCCCATTTCTAGTGCTTTCTCTATAGCTGGTATCTGCCCAAATCCAGCCCCAACAATCATAATTTTTTTCATTTATGTAATATTTGAAATTGGTTAACCTTATTTCTCATCCAGCATCATTCCATTTCTTTTGAATCACATCATAATTAATTCTACAAAGATCTGGATTTTCATCAAGAACACGTATTATTTCAGCCATGCTTTTCTTCTCACATTCAAATTGACTAACCAACATTTCTATTAGCTTAAAATCCTCTGCTGTATCTACTGTTAGTCTATATTTTGATTTATTTGTATCATTATGGATAACTTTCACTTCAATGTTACCTGGCATATTTTGATGCATATAAGGTGTTACATGCTCGAGCTCAGCATCACTATTTGAATTTAAAAAAGCTTCTTCTAATAAGTTGAATGAAAACGATTCAAAGGACATCCCAAGAGGGAAAGTGTGACTCTTACCTAAAGATACATATAGTCGTTCATGAAAATCTGGGATATGAGCTAATGTATCTTTAATAAAAGCCCCATCAATTAGAGGATTATCGCCTGTAACGCGTATAATTATTTCGGCCTTGAATTTCTTTGCTGCAAGATAGTATCTTTTGAGTACATTTTGCTCATCCCCTCTGAAGACCTCTATTCCTTGGGACTCAACATACTCAACTAATACATCATTTTCTTTATTGGTTGATGTTGCTAAAACTACTTTCAATCCAGATTTTTTGAGTCGTTCTAACTGTATACCAATCATTGGAGTACCTTTAAGAAGCTCCATTACTTTTCCAGGAAGCCGAGTACTACCGATTCTAGCTTGTATAATTATTACAGCATTCTTTGTTATTGTAGATTCTACCATATAGTCCACCCCCCATCAACCTGAATCACCTGACCTGTCATAAAGTCTGAACTCTCCGAACTCAAGAGAATAATAGGCCCCATTAAATCCTCAGGTCTACCTACTTTATTAAGAGGATTCTTAGATTGCAATCTTTCAACAAATCTAGAATTCTCTTTTTTTATATAATCTTTTGGAAATGGTCCCGGTGCTATTGCATTTACCTGTATTCCGTATTTGCCTAAATATACTGCATAATACTTTGTTAGTTGAATGATCGCTGCTTTTGCTGCACCATAATGTGGAGGGTTAGTATATTTTTCACAACCATCACCTTTGTATAATCCAAAGTCTGGGCTTACAATCCCATACATTGACGAAATATTAATAATTTTTCCACTTTTTTGGTTTTTCATAAATGGAATTACAGCTCTTACCATCTTATGAACAGATCCCAGAACTCCATCTAATGTATAAGCCCATTCTTCATCAGACATATTTTCTTGTGAGGTACCTTTAGCAGAATGAGCATTATTAACAAGAACATCTATACGCCCTAGCGAATTCATTAATGTGGCAAAAAAAGCATCAATTGAATTTGTATCAGTTATATCTAAATAAATAAACTTAAGTTGCTCTCTTTCTTCAGAAGAGAATTCTATTTCAAACTTCTCCCTAGATCGACCTGCCACAACTACCTCACACCCACAAGTTACTAATGCTCGCACCATTGCTTGCCCTAAATGCCCATAACCTCCTGTTATAACTGCGACTTTATTCCTTAAATCAAAAAAAGGAATTATTTTTTTTGTGGCCATTTTGATGGATTTACTATTTGTTCTGGAATTAAAACTTCTAAATCTTTTATTTTAGGCAAGAGACATCCAGCTTTGGAAATATTATCTCTCAGTTGTTGGCTATTATTTACGCCCGTAATTACTGTATCAATAAAATATTTAGATTTACTATAGTCTAAAAGGATTTTGGGAAGTTGTTTCCCAAGCTTTTGTAATTCATTAAGTAATGGGAACACTGGCTCAAAAAATAAAGTCAGTTCTTCCGGTGGCATAAGCAATAAGCCTTGCAAAAAAGTAGAACGAGAATGGATTTCACAGCCAGAATTTTTAAGCTCAACTATAATTTCTTCAAATCTCTTATCAAAATAATTATATGGAACTTGAACAAGATCAGGTTTGTATCCTTTTCTCAAGACATTATCGACCTCTTCAAGTGTATTAAATGAAAACCCTATTTTTGAAATGCTTCCCTTATCTTTGTAATGTAACAACATATCCCATATTTTAGGATTTTCTACTACACAATTTGGTCTATGAGCTAGATAGCCATAAATTGATTCTTTATTTAACTTAGATAACGAAGAGTTAAACTGAAATTCAAGACTTTTTTCCTCAGTTGGCGGGATAAATTTAGATACAATCTTAAATGCTGATAAATCACACGCACCCAATACCTCTTCACTTTTTCCATAAGCATAAGCAGTATCGATAATTTCAATCCCATTTTCCTTTGCAATATCTAAAATTTCAACTACTTCCTTAGTCTGGGTAAGCCCTTGTTTATTACTAATTCCGTAGTCTACTCCAAACTGAACAGTACCGAGACCAATTTTGTTATTAATCGTCATAAAATTCTTTAATCTTACTAATTACAAACTGCTGTTCGTTACCAGTTAAAGTAGGGTACATTGGCAAGCTTATACAGTGTTTATAATAATTTTCTGCATTAGGAAAATCCCCGACTTTCCAACCAAATTGTTTGTAATAAGGCATTAAGTGGCACGGTATATAATGTATTTGTGCAAATATTTTGTGTTCTCGTAAGTAATTATACAGACCTAGACGATCTTCAACTTCAAGAACATATAAGTGATAAGCATGACCTTCAACTACGCCAGACTGTCCATTAACAAATTCTTGCTTGCTAAAAGCATTGCTATAAACTTGTGCAATCTCACGTCTTCTTTTTACTCCTTCATCAGCTCGGCTTAGCTGACTTAAACCAAGAGCACACTGAAAGTCTGTGATGCGGTAGTTATACCCTAGCTCTTGCATTTCCATATACCAAGATGGATAAGATGAAGTAGTTTCCGTTTCTTGTAAACTAGATGCAAAACTTGCTGAACTTTGGTATTCTGTCTCGTTTTTAGTGATACCGTGTGTTCTTAACTTAAGTAGTTTATTGTATAAAACTTCATCATTAGTAGTTATCATACCACCCTCTCCTGAAGCAATATGTTTAACTGGATGAAAGGAAAAAATAGCCAAATCTGCATAGTTCCCATTACCACAATTTTGCTGCTCTTCTTTACTATTGTTAAAAAATCCACCCGGAGCATGGCATGCATCTTCTATTACCCACAAATCGTATTCATCTGCTAAAGCTCTAAAAGCTTCTAAATCCACAGATCTTCCAGCAAAATCAACAGGAATGATTCCTTTATAGGTGCCTTTTGGAGAGGCCTCTAGCAGACTTCTTACTTTATTAATGTCTAACAAATATGTTTCTGGGTCAATATCGGCAAAAACAACTTCCCCTCCACAATATCTAACGCAATTTGCTGAGGCTGCAAATGTAATCGGCGTAGTTATAACCTTATCACCTTCAGAAACATCTAATGCGAGAGCACATAGATGCAACGCTGCCGTACCATTTGAAATGGCAACTGAGTACTTAGCACCAATGTATTGTGAAAAAGCTTCTTCGAACTCAAGTATTTTTGGCCCTTGAGTAAGATAATCAGCAGTTAGGGTTTCAACTACCGCTTTTATATCTTCATCAGTAATGTTTTGCTTCCCATAAGGTATAGGATTCATATTTTACACCTCAAAAGTTGGGTCGACATGTTCTTTTATCAGCGAACGCAAGCTTTCGATTGATTCCCACTCGGTATTTTCCCCAGAGTTATATTGGAATCCTGGTTCTACTAGTTTAGCATTATGTGTTTTAATGTATTCGTCTAAATTGAATCTTGGAATCTGAGGAAGAATTGCATAATACTTATCTAAATCGTAAGTGTTAAATGAATCAGAAGCTGTTATCATTTCTTCATGAACTTTCTCACCAGGACGAATACCAACAATAGGTTTTTCACACTCAGGCCCAATAGCCTCAGCCACGTCTAATATCCTGTATGATGGGATTTTTGGAACAAAAAGTTCTCCACCCCAAGCATGCTCTAATGCATGCATTACCATATTTACTCCACCTTGTAATGAAATATTAAAACGAGTCATATTTGGATCTGTAATTGGAAGAACACCTTCTTTTCTCTTATTTAAGAAAAAGGGGATGACGGAACCATTAGAACCCATTACATTACCATATCTAACAACAGAGAATTTAATTGGATTCCAGCCTCGTATATTATTGGCAGCAATAAAGAGTTTATCAGAAGTCAGTTTTGTTGCTCCATATAAATTAATAGGAGCAGCAGCTTTATCTGTTGACAGCGCAACAACACGTTCAACTCCAGTTTCTAAGCATGCATTAATTAAATTTTCAGCACCAAGTACATTCGTTTTAATACACTCCATTGGATTGTATTCTGCAATGGGAACATGCTTCATTGCAGCAGCATGAATCACATAATCTATACTTTTTAAAGCCCTTTTCACCCTTGCTTCATCACGAATATCTCCAATAAAGAATCTTATTTGTGGATATTTATCTTGAGGGTATTCTTGAGACATTTGAAATTGTTTTTGCTCATCCCTTGAAAAGATAACTAACCTTTTTATATCTGGATAGTTTTTAAAGATATATGCAGTTAACGCTTTTCCAAGAGAACCCGTCCCCCCTGTTATTAAAATTGACTTACCTTTCAACATATCATTATTCATTTATAATTAATTTAATTATTCTAATTTCACCCAATTATTTATAGCTACTAATTGCCACCAAGCCTATCCAAAAGAATGATTGTAGAAGCAACAGCTGAAACTGTTGACGCAAAAACCCCTAAATAATCTCTAAAAGATGGCTTTCTTTTTACTCGCACAGCTATAGTCTGATTGTTTTTAAGCTCAAACTCTTTCATACCTTTCGGAAATGGTTCTTCAAAACGATACTTAAATTTTGTTAATTTTTCTCCCCCATTATTATCATCATACTCCTGTATGTTAATCTCTACCCTCATCTTAGACCAATCTATTTGGGTTTGGCTATCACTCAGAGTTCTTGGTCCAAAACTATACGATAGCAATTTTGTTAAATTAGTACCTTTTGGTATTAAATACCTACCAGAACTACCTACATCACCCCACACATTTACAGAATCCACCAACTCCCCTGGTTCAGCAATACGTATTACTCTTTCAGCTTGTCTAAACTGTGGCGAATTATAAAATTGATTATTTTGAGCTTGGGAATTATTTGTATTTAAAAGCACAATAAATCCAAATAAAACCCCAACGTACAAATTCTTTAATAGATACTGCATTCTGTTATTTTCTAATTTTTTGCTTAAAGATATTGATTTATTTTTTCATTTTGATGATTAATTCTAATATCTCAAAAGCCTATGCGATTCATTATCATCAAAACCTAACTTATTCAAACCACGAAGTACTTTTTCGGTATCATACTCAATTCGAAAATTTTCAAGCTCCCATGTATCGGTATTAATTAAACAACAGGAAGCCCTAAAGTCATCGTCTCTTGGTTGCCCCACACTACCTGGGTTTATTATATATTTATTCCCCTTAACAAATGCCAGACTACCTATCTGACTTGAAACCACAGCATGGACATGTGTATGCCCTACAAAGCAAAGTTGTGCGTCTATTTGACCTAGAACTTTTCGAGCTTTTATGGCACTATCCAAATACATCCACTTATCTGGCTCTAATGGTGATGCATGTGATGCAATCCAAGAATTTGCATCCGTAACTGTATAAGGTAGATCTCTTAGCCATTTTAATTGATCCTTTGACAAAAGTGATTGTGTAATCTCAATCAACCGCCTATTCGGATTACGGAAATGCTTAAGAGTCAATTTACCCGACACCCCTGCGTCATGATTCCCCATAACCGTTAGGATTTTTCTTTCCCTTATAACCTCTATACACTCACTTGGAAAAGGACCGTACCCAACAATATCACCAAGACACAACCAAACATCCGGCTTATGTCGATCTAACTCTTTCAAGACTACCTCTAGTGCAGGAAGGTTACTATGTATATCTGAAATTAAAGCAATTTTTGGCATAACTATTTAGAATAAAACACTGACAGCATTATTAAAACAATAAGCTAAGAGTATTGCCAACTAAATAATAGTAGCATTGATAAATTGTTTTCCTATCTTTGTTGAGATATTTACGTAAACAATTTTTTTAATAAATTTAAGAGATGCATTATAACGGAAATAAAGATAATAGTTATAATACGAATGGATATAGTCCAGTTGAACCTACATCTTCTAACGAAGAGAAGGATATTAATTTAGTAAATTTATTCAATATTGTTCTATTGAATAAATGGATATTGATTTCATTTGTTTTTATTTTTTCAACAGTAGCAGTTATATTTTCTCTTATTCAAATTCCCATTTACGAAAGTCAAGGGTCTATTATGATTAGTGAGAGTAAAAACCGCTATTCCTATGCTGGTTCAGACCTTGAAAACCTTTTGACTACTACTTATGGCATTGGTGTGGGTAGCACAATCTCCAATGAACTACAGATTTTCAAATCCAGAAAATTAAGTTATAAATTGGCCCAGCGAATTAATGACATTGAGTTCGATAATGAGGGGCGGAAATTCCCCATACTTTGGAGAAGTTATCCCGACGATTCTACATCCACTTCACTTGATACGGTAGCAATGCGATACCGTTCTTCAATTAAATTTGAAAAACCAGACCAAGCCGCAGATATTATATCTATAATTTTTGAAAGCCCTTTACCGACAGAAGCTGCAAAAATCATCAACCTAACGATGGATACCTATTCTTCACTATCCACAGAGCAGAATAGAACTATGGCCGTTTCTGCTTTGAACTTTTTGCAAGAAGAAAAAAATAGAATTGAAGTTACATTAAAAGCAGCCGAGGACTCTCTTCAAAATTTCATGAATGCCACACAGTTAGTTTCTGTAAATCCTCAAGCGCAAGAGTTAATTGGAACTATTTCGGAACTATCCAAAGAGCAACAAACTTTAGAAGTAAACCTTGTTGCTGTTAATGCTGGAGTAGAAGCTTATGAAAATCAACTTAACGAAATCAAGCCTGGCTTAGCAAATCAGTACTCAGAAGCTTTAAGTTCTGTTATAGAATACTATCAACATGCTTTAGCTGAACTCGAGACACGTAAAGTTTTATTCTTTGCAAAGAATAAAGGACTCTCAGAAAATAGCCCCGAAATTACAAATCTCAATGAAGAAATTAATTACATCAAACAACAAATTAAAGATCGATCAAATGAGTTAGTATCTTCAAACTCTGACTTATACCTCAGCTTCATTGGCAGTAAAGATGGAGGGGTAACACAAAGAATTTCTACTATTAGCCAAAAATTAATAGAACTAAAAGTGGAACAAACACAGTACTTGACTCAAAAAGAAGTCCTAAAAAAACGTAGCGATGAAGTTAATGCTAGATTTAAGGAACTTCCAAATGAAATCATTGAACTATCTCGTTTAGATAGGAATGTTCGCATTAATGAGGAAATGTATTTGCAAGTAACTGGGCAACTTTCTGAAATGAGCCTTTGGGAAAAAACACAGTTTGGACTTGGACGACCATTAGATTACGCAGAGCCCGCATTAAAACCTATTCGTCCTAAAAAGAAAATCATTACTATTATTGGCTTTTTGTTAGGTGGTATTTTTGGGGTTGGATACATCTTTATCAAAGAAATGCTTAATGATCGAATTACTTCAACAGATGTATTAAAAGATTACGGGGCTCCTGTACTTGGATCGATACCGGATTTTAATATGATAGGTGAATTAAATCCAGTAGACCGTCAGTATGTAGGTGATAAATCAGTTTCTAACCAGCTTATAACTTTCTTTGATCATATTTCACCAATTTCTGAGTCCTATCGTAGATTGCGCATAAACGTGGTATATGCAAATCCAGATAAGCAGTACAAGGTATTAATGGTTACAAGTGCCACTAAAGGGGAGGGTAAAAGTACTGTTGCCGCTAACTTGGCTATTACTTTTACTGGATCAGATAAAAAAGTGCTAATTATCGATTTGGATTTACGACGCCCTACACAGCATAAGATTTTTGGGGAAAATCGTGAACCAGGTTTAACAGATATTCTTTTTGGCACATCTAGCAAAGAACAGGTTGTTCGCACCACTGTCGCTCCTAATGTAGATTTAATAACTGTTGGGCGTAAAACACCAGAGCCAGCTTCTGTACTAGATA
Organism: Balneola sp.; assembly: GCA_048267645.1. GTDB lineage: Bacteria > Bacteroidota > Rhodothermia > Balneolales > Balneolaceae > Balneola. The sequence goes on along the minus strand of JBLWXC010000003.1, from coordinate 238,184 downwards.
GCCGTCGTCTAAAACAACTTATTGATGAACTTTCTGGCGATTATGATCACATTATTTTAGATACAGCTCCTTACGGTATTATATCGGATTCAGCTTCTCTACTCCGTCTAGTTGATGGTCTTGTTGTAGTTTCTCGATTCAACGTCACCACAAAACGTGAATTATCGTTTACTTTAGAAGGACTTTCTCATCTTAACGCTGATGTTGTTGGTGTTGTCTTGAATGCATTCAATCCTAAAAAGAGCACGGACTACTACACGAATTACAACTACTACCAGCGTACTTATTCTGAGTACTACAAGGAAGATTAATTCTGATTCTAAACCAAGAAAAGCCTCATATAAGTTTTGTTATATGAGGCTTTTTTTGTGTAACACTACATATGATTATGGAAAAGGAATAAATTTTAGCAGCTTGAGTTTTTTCATACACACAATGAAATAGGCAACAAGTAAAGCTGTTCAATTAATCACAACCGCAATCTAACTTGTATTCCTATTGCGTTTTTTTTCTGACCTTTAATTTCGTTTAAGCCACTACTTATAGTATGTACATTCTCGTAGTAGGTAACACTATATTTTAACCAGATATCTAGCCGTTCTAAGGCTTCGTATTTAATTACCACATAACTTCGTTGGCCTTGACCTGAAAGCACAACATTTGAAAGTACATACAACAAATCATTTTCAAATTGATAAACTCGAGTATCGAAACTTTGGGTATCAAATAATGTAACTCTTGCGTCTATTTGAAGTTTTCTTGTTGGTTGGAGGCGCATATCTTGATATATCAAAAATCCATTCTCCCAGTCTTCACCCGCACTTTTATTTCGAGTAAATTCCACCCGAGATCTAAGTCGTGCTTGCTTAATTACTTGATACTCTCCTTGGACTCTAACACTTGATCTTTTGTTTTCTCCAAGTAATACCTCTTCAATTCCTCGTTCATTTAAAACTGTATAGTCATCGCCTTTGGTTTCACTTCGTAATAGTACATAGGCGTTCAATCTTGAATTAAAATCCGCTTCTAACAAACCCAATACATCAAATCCTTCTGTAGCTTGATTGACTCCAGTTCGCGGCCATGGGAATCTATATTGATCTACATAAGTAGATAGGCTAAAGGTCTCATTAAGTGCATGATGCAGTCCCACATAAAACCCTTCTTCATTTTGAGGCGCTGATGAACTTTCACCAAAACCATCTCCTAAAAAGGATTGAAAATCTCTAGAATAATTTCTGTAATGCATAGTGAAATCTGTGTTATAACCTAACGACGTCTCCATACCAAGCACACCACCACTCCCACCATTTTCACTTCGTGCCCACTCACCATATACCAGTGCCGAGCCAATTAACCCTCGGTAATCAATACCCAGAACGGAATTCTCTTTCCCCTCAAAATCATAGTTATCACTTAAAGCAGTTCCTTTAGCAATATAAGAGCTAAACTCATTGCGGTATGCCGTAGCACCAATAAAGCCAAAGCGTGAATTTACTCTTACCCGACCTCCCACTGTCATTTGGTCTATATTATTTTTTCTATCGATTTCATTCTGTGTTCTATGAAATCCAGTTGAGGAAGGAAATCTAGTTGTATCTCCGTTTATAACTGAGGCCGTTCTTTTACGATTTGAATAGAAGCCCGTAACCTCAACAGTTTCACCATAGGTTGCAGCCACTCCTCTAAAAAAATCAGTTTCTTGAGCAGAGGAATATCCTCTAAGTCCACGTTCATTTTTTCCAGTAGTTCCAACAACTTCGCGACCTTTCCCAAAAGCTCCACCTGTCCAAAGCACCAAACCTTGGCCAAAACTTAGACTATAATCTCCAATTACAAAATCTTTAAGCTTCCCATTCTCAGTCAGCGCTATGTGGCCTGAATTATAATCAAAACCAGTAGGCCCGTTTAACTCTTCTCCAGGATCTTTCTCTTGAGTGAGATTTATTGACAGATGATTACTAGTCATTTTCAACCGTTGGTAATACTTCCCTTGGCTACCTAGGTAACCACCTGAGGTATCTGGCCTAGCATAACCTTCTTGGGCTTGTAGTTCTTGCTGATAACGTGAGATATACTCAATTTTTCTTCTAGCGAGCCAATATTCGGGACGGCGATACATATCCTTAAAACGAGAACTCGCACCACCTACAGTTACATAAGGGGAAAGCCTATTGTAGGTTGCTTTACCAATTCCTTTAACCTTTAGTAATTCTATTTTTGTCTCAAAAGGTTTCTTTTTCCGATAATTAATAACCTCTGTAGCGATTTTAAGATTAAACCCTGGAATTTGGAGAAAGTCATCTATGCCGGCAGAGTTTAAGTTGATGGGGTTTGCTGCTAAATCTTCTAAGAATTGAGCTAATTGTTCTCCGGCTAAACCATCCTCATCATCTAGCTCCTCAAAAGTTTGCTCTAACTGTTTTTGAACCTGAGTTCTCACAGAATCTTCTTGTTGTGCTAAAACCATATCTGTTTTAACAAAGCCGAGAACTATTAATCCTATGAGTAAACTCTTTTTCATGATTTAGAAGAAAAAATTCAAGTCCAAACCAGGGCTTATTCCCAATAACTCGTGCCGTTGAAATGCAATATTTATTTCCCATTTACTCTGCCCATACCCTAAACCAAGTGAATACGTGTTAGGTTGAGAAGATATCCCTACTCTACCTTTTAGATTTTCAATAATCTTCATTTCCACGCCACCTCTAAACGACTTCTCGAATCTAACATCTTTCACCATATCAAAAGAAAACAGAGCTATTTCTTCTAAACGATATGATAACCCTATAGAAAGCTCGCGAGCTAAATCCTCATCAATTCCATTATATGATGGACGATTAATATTAGTACTATGCGCTCCTAGCCACAGCCCTTCCGTCAGTTGAGTCGCTAACCCGAGATCTACCCCTAGCGCTCCTCCAGATCCATACGGGCCACCAAAAGAGATGGAGTTGTAATTCAAAGCTAGTCCAAATCTCAAATCCTTCCAGTTATTTGCGTATGCCAGTCGTATCCGAGTTTCGTTAAAAACATTATCGCCATATCTGTGAAAGCCAAAAGCTGCAACCCCATATTTAGTTGGATACGATCCTACAGCCGCAATATCAGTAAGTTCAGAAAAACCATAATTTCTAAGGCTATAGAATCCCAAACTAATTTTATCATCTCTGATAAGCGCGGGATTAGCAAAAGTTGCCCATGTATTTTCGGTTAATGCAGTTGTTGCTTGCCCCATCCCAACCCCGTTTGCACCTATTATAACTTGCGCATTTGATGGGTTACTGCAAAAAATAAGCAGTAATACAAAAGTAATTTTATATAGATGGAATCGTATTCGTATCATTGGGATGAAATTATACTATAATATGAGATATCTACAGATAAATACAAAAGTGCTGAAGTCTAAATTTTATTACTTCATTATTATTTTCCTTTTTTCCACTTTTAGTGTGAAAGGGCAAGAATTTAACTGCAATGTTACCCTAAATAATGACCTATTAGAAGGGGCATCATTCACCTATATCACTGAACTTGAACAACAGATTGAAGACTACATCAATGAGTTCAAATGGACTGACATAGAGTTTCAGGAACACGAGCGTATAATTTGCCAAATTCAAATAGTAATCGAAAGTGGAAATTCTAATTTTGACTTCGCTTCTCGCGTTGTATTTAGCTTTCGTCGCCCTATTTATAATACCAACACAGAAACTACTTCCATCATACTTTCTGATGACACATGGAAATTCAATTACCCTCAAGGTCGTTCATTTATCCATGATGAACTTCAATTTGATGAACTCACTGGACTAATTGATTTCTTCATTTACCTTGGGCTTGGCTATGATTTTGATAGTTTCTCTCCGCTTGGTGGAACGCCTTACTTCCTTAAAGCCCAAAATATCGTCGACCTAGCACAAACTACCTCGGCAATAGGTTGGTCGCGTAGCACCAATAACCGAAGAAATAGATACACCCTAATCACTGATTTGCTAAATAATAGCTACGAACCGCTACGGCAAGCTTATTACACCTATCACCGAAATGGACTTGATCATTTTATAATGGATGAAAACCTCGCTCGCACCAATGTTTTAGAAGCATTAAAGCAAATTAGAGATGCTAAAAGGCGAGCTACTAGTAATTATTTATTTGATATCTTTTTTGATACGAAATCTAGAGAAATTGCTGGTATATTCGAGGGGGCTGATACGAGAATCAAACTCCAAGCCTACAACGTTCTTTTAGAAACAGATCAAGGCCACCTTACTGAATATTCCGGCTTACAGAATTAAACATTTAATTTTTGGTTTTGTATATTGGAGGCTTCAAAAAAGCGGTTACACAAGATAATATTTAAGTTTACAATTTGAGCGCATGAAATTTTACGTTTGTATAAAAATGGTGCCCGATGTTTATGCACCAATTCAAGTTAAAGATGGCGAATTAATTATGGATGCCGACCGTGTAGTGCTTAATGCCTACGACGCATCTGCAGTTGAAGAAGCCTTAGTACTTTCTGGAAAGCACGGTGGTGAAGTTGAGGTTGTTTGTATCGGCCCAGCAAAAGCTTCCGAAACCATTCGAAAGGCATTGGCCATGGGCGCTGATAAAGGCACTCATATCCAAACTACGGGATCAGAAATATTCGATTCTGGAAGTTATGCTCAGATTTTAGCAGCTTTTTTTAAAGACAAAGAATTTGACGTTTTAGCACTCGGTAAACAATCCCAAGATTCTGATTCTGGACTAACAGGTAGCATGGTTGCTGAACTTTTAGAACTACCATATGCCACTAATGCTGTTGGGCTCGAAGCTGAAAACAGCACTCTTATCGTTAAGCGCCAAGGTGATGCTGGTCAAGAAATGATCGCCTTACCTTTCCCATGTGCGGTTACTTGTTCAAATGACATGAACGACCCGCGCATACCAAATCTAAAAGGTATTATGGCGTCCAAACGTAAACCAATAGATGCGCTTGACATTAGTTCTCTTGGTATAGACGAAAATGCCATTAGCGCAAAAACAAAAACACTTAGCTATCAAGAAAAACCAGCACGGCAAGCTGGCAAAAAGTACGAAGGCGAAGCCGATGAAGTTGCTCGCCAAGTTGCACAGTTATTAGATACTGAAGCAAACGCCATTTAGAAATTATACCCATTGGATACCACGTTTAGAAGCTAACCTTTAACCGCTTCTTAATTCAAAGTAAGTATCCAAATATCAAATTATGACTCAAAAGAATTATTATGAGCACTATACTGACTTACATTGCCATTAATGACGGCAAAATAAAACGTTCATCACTTGAGGTACTTTCACACTGTAAACAACTAGCCGACACTGCTGGCCATACCGTAGCAGCCGTGGTTATAGATACTAATGCTTCAGCTTACACTGCAGATATCAGTAAATATGGAGCTTCAAAAGTATACACTATTGAAAACCCGATTTTTAAAAACCATATGAACACCCCTTTGCTTAAAGCATTGGCTAAAACTATGGAAACGGTATCTCCTTCTGTATTTGCATTCGCATCTACCGAAAGCACAAAAGATATTTTAGGTGCTTTAGCAGCTAATCAGAATGCAGCGGTTCTTGCTGATGTATCTTCTTTTGAGCTATCTCCTAATGGTGTAACTGCAAAACGTCCTGTGATGGCAGCAAAAGTTCTTGCTAACGCCGAAGCGATTGGAGATAACGTAATTGTTTCTGTTAGATCTGGATCTTACGACTTAGCCGAATCACCGGTAGAAGCCGAAGTAATTCCAATCGAATTTGATATAGCTGAAAGTGATATCAAAGCTACTTTAAAAGAAATCATTTCAATCAGTGGCGATACCATCGACTTAAACGAAGCAGAAGCCATTGTTGCTGCAGGTCGTGGTGTGAAGGATGAAGAAGGAAAAGCACTTATCTCTGAACTGGCTAGCGTGTTAAATGCTGGAATTGGCGCTTCAAGAGCACTAACAGAATCTGGTGTGTACGATCCTAGCCTTCAAATTGGACAAACTGGGAAAGTAGTTTCACCTCAACTTTATATTGCTGTTGGTATTTCTGGTGCTATTCAGCACGTTGCTGGGATGGCAAACAGTAAAGTAATTGTTGCCATCAACAAGGATGCTGACGCCCCTATTTTTGAAGTTGCTGACTACGGAATTGTTGGAGATTTATATAAAATCCTTCCGCCATTCATCGACGAATTAAAAAAAATTAAAGGTTAATTAGTATTGAGTATTGAGGTTTGAGTAATGAGATCTAAAACTTTTACTCACATCTCAATGTTCATTGCACAGAGCTACTAGAATGGAAGATAAATTTGACTGTATTGTAATTGGTGGTGGTGTTGCAGGCCTTTCTGCAGCTATGACACTTGCCAGAAATAACATGAAGTTTCTTCTTATTGAAAGAGGAGAATTTGCTGGTTCAAAGAATGTTTCTGGTGGAGTGCTCTGGGGCAGCGACCTTGCTAAACTTGTGCCCAACTACTGGGAAGAAACAGATGGCGGATGGGAGCGTTTTATAAACCACCGTCGCCTCACCTTTATGGATGATCAGTCTTCGTTTTCTCTCGATTTCAAATCAAACCATTTCAACGAAACACCTTATACCGGTGTAGTAGTTCTACGCTCTAAGTTCGATAACTGGCTAGCTGGTAAAGTTCAAGAAGCTATTGACGCTAGCGATTTCGCAATGGATTCTTTCATCGCTACTGATATTAAAGTAGACGAAGTGATGATGGAAAACGACAAAGCCATTGGAATTAAAACAGGCGAAGATGAGTTTTTTGCCGATTCGGTAATCATCGCCGAAGGTGTAAACAATTTACTAACTCGCCAAGTTGGTCTTCAAGATAAATATGTTCCTGCCGACCACATGCTTACAGGTATTAAAGAAGTTATCCGCTTTGATCAAAAAGTTCTCGAAGATCGCTTCCAACTAAACGGCCTTAGCGGCATGAGTAACGAATTTGTTGGATGGGCTACCAATGGTATTGAAGGCGGCGGATTCCTTTACACCAACCGAGATACTATTTCAGTAGGGCTAGTTTTAGGATTGAAAGATCTCCGCGAGAAAAAACAAAAGCCTTACGATATCCTCAATCATTTTAAATCTCACCCAACAGTAGCCGATGCTATCCGTGGTGGTGAAGTTGTTGAATACTCAGCACACGTGGTTTCCTCTGGCGATTCGCGAGTGATGCCAAAAGAACTTTATAAAGATGGAATTTTATTGGTTGGCGAAGCAGCAAACTTACTTATGAATGCAGGTAAAGCCATTCAAGGAATGGATTATGCAATGCGCTCAGGAATTTTAGCTGCTGAAACTATTGTGAAAGCTAAGGCCAAAGGCGATTATTCATCTGCTACACTTAAAGAGTATCGAAAAGTGATGGATGAAAGTTACGTAATGAAAGACATCAACAACTTTCAGGATGCCGTTCATTTGTTACATACCGACACCATGATGCAGAAAGTGCCTAACTTAGTGTGTGATTTCGGGCGTCAATTCTTCAGCATTAAAAACGAACCTACTCCGAAATCTGAAAAAATGTTGCTCGGAGCCATCAAACGACACTCCTCCCTTTGGGAACTCGCTAAACTTGGATTTAAAGCAAGGAAGTCATTATGAAATTACTCAAACTATCTGAACGACTTGGCTTAGTAAGCTACCGTAATCAGGCTAAATCTGAAATTAAGCCTCATATCATTGTAGATACCGACATTTGTAATTCCACCTGCCCACATAAATGTACTACATGGGTTTGCCCAGCTAATTGCTATACAATGGATGACGCTGGAAAAGTACATTTTCAAGTTGAAGATTGTATTGAGTGTGGTACTTGTATGTACGCCTGCGACCAAGGTGCTGTAGATTGGAACTACCCCGATCCAGAAATTGGACGTGGTGTAACTTGGAATTTTGGATAGAAAAAGGAGTCCATTCTTTGGACTCTTTTCTAAATATTTAGTCAAACTCTTACTCTTTTAAGAAAAGACTAGACCTCCACAAGTATTAGAGCCCCCCCTCAACTTGAAATATTCCTCATAAATCTTTCAAGTTCCCTTTTTCTAATTCCCTACTTAACAATCGTTTAATCTAACTCGTCAAATCTCCAGTTTGTAATCATTTATAAATTCGAGTTTGAACGAACGTTTTTATTAAACTAATCAGTTATCTTTGGAAGCGTTTCCATGCAAAATTAACCATTACATAAGCAACTACAATAAAATGACTAATATGTTAGAAAACTCCCTTTCTTTTGATTTAAGCAACGATCAAAAAATGATTCGCGATAGCGTAAAAGATTTCGTTGAAAGGAATGTTGCGCCAACCGTGATGGAAAGAGACAACAGCAAAAAATTCCCACATGATATTGTTAAACAACTTGGCGAAATGGGAATGCTCGGCATCTATCACGAAGAACAATATGGTGGCGCTGGTTTTGATGTAGTTAGCTTTTGCTTAGCTCTTGAAGAAATTGCACGTTGGGATGCATCTCTTGCACTAACCGTTGCCTCTCATACTTCGCTTGGAACAGGCCACATTGCCATTGCAGGTTCACATGAGCAAAAAATGAAATACATGCCTGCATTAACATCTGGTGAGAAACTTGGTGCTTGGTGCTTAACAGAACCGGGATCTGGTTCTGATGCTTCTGGTATGAAAACTACCGCTGTTAAAGATGGTGATCATTACATTATCAACGGTTCAAAGATTTTCATCACTCAAGGCTCTGTAGGAGATATTTATGTTGTTCTTGCCAAAACCGACCCTACTAAAGGCACCAAAGGTATTAGCACTTTCATAGTTGAAAGTGAATGGGAAGGCGTAAAACCTGGCCCAGGGATGCATAAATTAGGAATGAATTCTTCTGATACCACTGAAGTTTATTTCGAAAATGTACGAGTTCCTGCCGAAAATCTTCTTGGAGAAGAAGGAATGGGATTTATTGATACCATGAAAGTTCTTGACGGCGGCCGAGTTGGGATTGCGGCACTTTCAGTTGGGATTGCTCGTGGTGCTTTAGAAGAGTCCCTCAAATACGCGATGGAACGCAAACAGTTTGGTACTGCAATTGGCAACTTCCAATACATGGAAGGTAAACTTGTTGACATGGCTACCGAAATTGAAGCTGCACGCTTATTAGTGCTTAGAGCCGCTGTTCTAAAAGATCAAGGCAAGCCATACACCACCGAGGCATCTATGGCTAAACTTTTTGCTTCAGAACTTTCTGTTCGAGCCGCTTTGGAGGCAATTCAGATTCATGGTGGTTACGGTTACACTAAAGAATATCACGTAGAACGATTTTTACGCGATGCTAAACTAATGACTATTGGCGAGGGAACTTCAGAAGTTCAACGCTTAGTTATTGCGCGCGAAATGAAAAAGTCCTTGGCTTAGATTAATTACACCTTACATTCAAGCTCATATTCTAAAAGATATGGGCTTTTATTTATTGTGTTTATTACACATATTTAAACTCATTTTTAACAAATTTGAGTTCTCATGAAAAAACTATCTATTCTTTTATTTTCTGTTTTGGTGTTTCTTTCATGTACAGAAAAACCAAATTCCAATTCAGTATCCAATAACAGTGTAATTAGTAATCCTGAATATGGAGATCTGCAATCTCAAGAGTCTCCTCCTATTAGTTTCGAATTAGTTCAAACTTTCGGAGTAAATCAGGATGATGAAAACACTCTTCTCGTATATATAAAATCAATTTTTGTGGACGGAAATCAGAACGTATATGTTCTCGACCCATACTCGCCTAAACTTATTTCCTATTCAAAAACGGGTGCAGTTCGTTGGATAGTTGACAGCCCAGGAAAAGGTCCTGGAGATATTTATCAACCCAAAGGAATGGTTTGGAATAACAACGATCTAATCTATTTGTCTAACATTAATGGACACAGAGTTGATGTATTCAATTTAGATGGTGAGTTTGTTGAATCTCTCAGCCTTCCCGAAAGTAAAAGGTCGCTTGAGCCCATTGGTTATACTGACGACAAACTCGTTCTCGCAACAGAAGTTGGAGGAGCCTTTGCTAAGAAATTTTTAGTATTCGATATCAACAACCTCTCTTCACCTAAAACCACTTTTACCATTGATGAAACTGGTGATGTTGAAGTACCTACTTCCACCTCTTGGTTCTCACAAGCCACCCTCATAAATGGGAACATTGTGTATGGAGGAATGTCGGAGTATAAATACAGTTTTGTTAATTTAGATAGCACCAAAGAAAAAACAGTTCATCGAGAATTTGAAAAACTTGTACGACCTGGTTTTTTTGAAGATGACGAAGGTAGTGTTATCGGGTCTCTAGGTGGAATGAGGCCACCTTTAGAACTTCCCTCAGGTCACTTTCTCACTTCCGCTAACTGGCCTGTTGATGTAGATGACCCCGACGCTTTTATACAAAATATGTTCATGGGTATGACTACCGAATACAAACTTGAAAACACCATCGACCTTTTTGATAAAAACTGGAACCTATTATATTCTATTGAAAGTGAAGAGACTGAACATCCAGAGTATGGAACCCCTCAATATGTAGATTCAGAGGGATATCTTTACTCCATTTTTACAATTCCTTCTGCTCATATCAAGAAATTCAGCATTACTATAAATGAATAAATTTTCAAAGGTCAGTCTCTTTAGATTGACAATCCTAACACTTACTTCATTTCTTATTTGGAACTGTTCCGACTCAACCAAGAATGAAGTAAGTGATTCTAGGGTTATCCAAAACCCCGAATACGGTTCCAAGCAAAACAATGTACCAACGCCTTTTGAGTTCGTGCTTGAAGATTGATGAATCGAATGGTGTTAAAGTAGCTAAAGGTTTTAATGCTAAAACAGAGATACATATTATTGATGATAACATCGTAACTGGAAGTATTCATGATTACTCCTTTAGTATTTACGACTTGGAAGGGACTCTTCTTAAAACCATCCATCGTGATTTTGACAGAATTGTTCGTCCGGGAATGTATGAATCTGAAGAGTTTAGTGTTTTGAATAACTTTGGAAGTACAGCATCTCCCTTTAAGATAAATGATGAGCTTTATCTTGCTACAGCAACTTGGCCTTCCAATGTTTCAGACCCTGATCAATTTACAAAAAGAGCTGCTCTTGGCAGTGAGGAAAGAGTTCAGTTCATGAACTCTGTAGAATTTTTTTGATGCAAACTGGAAATTACTTTATTTTATCGAGAACGATGGGTACGATCCAAAAATTGGCCGCATTCAGCTTATAAAAGATGAATCCATTTTCTCCGCAAGTGCTGAAACTACCCCCACTATTTACAGATATAGGATTTTAGAACAGAATTAATTTACCCGATTAATTTGTCGTAAATTTTGTTCCTCAATAAGGATATTTTCCTTACTATCTCTTTCCAACATCTACAACCTGAAAATACGTTTATAGAATGTCCAAAAATCTATTCAACATCGACGACGCTCTACTCTTTGAATCTGAATTGAACGAAGAAGATCGTTTAATCATGGAAACTGCTCGCGATTACGCACAAAGCAAACTAGAACCTCGTGCTTTAAAGGGAAATACTGAGGAATTTTTTGATATGGACATTGCCCGAGAAATGGGCGAAATGGGACTTCTCGGTGTAACTATACCTGAGCAATATGGCGGATCAGATGCCAGCCAAACCGCTTATGGTTTAGTAGCTCGCGAAGTAGAACGTGTTGACTCAGGGTATCGCTCTTTTATGAGTGTTCAATCTTCTTTAGTCATGTATCCGATTTCAACTTTCGGAACTGAAGAACAAAAGCAACGTTTCCTTCCAAAACTTGCCGCTGGCGAAATCATTGGTTGCTTTGGACTCACTGAGCCAGATCATGGTTCAGACCCTGGCTCTATGGTTACCACCGCTGTTAAAACCGATGGTGGATGGATTATAAACGGTGCCAAAATGTGGATTACAAATTCTCCAATTGCCGATGTTGCCGTAGTTTGGGCAAAAGCAAAAGAATCTAAAGATGATGAAGGTGTAATTCGTGGTTTCCTCGTAGAAAAAGGAACCAAAGGTTTTTCTGCTCCTCATACCAAATTCAAAATGTCGTTGCGCGCCTCTGAAACTGGCGAGTTAGTGTTTGATGATGTTTTTGTGCCAGATGAAAATGTATTCCCAGACATTCGTGGTTTAAAAGGTCCATTTATGTGCTTAAACAGCGCTCGTTATGGTATAGCTTGGGGAACTGTTGGTGCTGCTGAGTTTTGTTATCAAAAAGCTCGCCAATATGTGCTAGACCGTAAACAATTTGGCAAACCTTTGGCAGCAAATCAGCTTATTCAAACTAAATTGGCGAACATGCTTACCGATATTACAGCCATGCAAATGTTTGTTCTTAGATTGGGTAAACTAAAAGACGAAGGGCGCGATCATCCTTCTATGACTTCCCTAGCAAAACGTTTTAATTGTGGTAAAGCGTTAGAAATTGCCCGTGTTTCTAGAGATATGCACGGTGGAAATGGTATCGTTGGTGATTACAGAATCATTCATCATGTAATGAACTTAGAATCTGTAAACACTTACGAAGGAACCTATGATATTCATGGCTTAATTTTAGGTCGTGAAATTACTGGAATTCAATCTTTTACTCCGAAGGGTTAAACCCTTTGGAGCTTTCCATTTCTGAATAATCTCAACTCATTCTAAATTGTAGACTGTGTTTTACTGATGTGAGAATAATTCTATATTAAGGCAACTAACAAATTTTTTGGGAGACGCCATGATTAAAAAAATTCTTCTCACACTTGCTGTAATTCTAGTCATAATGCAGTTCTTCACTATTGATAAGTCGGTACCTGAGACCAATCCAGCTATAGACTTTATGAATGTGACAAGCCCAACATCTGAAATTGCTACGATTTTAAAGAATGGTTGTTATGATTGTCATTCTTATAACACTAAATACCCTTGGTACTCCAATGTAGCTCCTATTTCTTGGTGGGTAAAAGACCACATTGACCATGGTAGAGACGAACTCAATTTTTCTTTATGGGGAAGTTACTCTGCAAGAAGAGCTAATCACAAACTTGAAGAGTCTTCTGAGCTTGTTCTAGAAGAAGAAATGCCACTTCCTTCTTACACATGGATTCATGGAGAGGCTAAATTAAGCACAGAAGAACGCACATTACTAGCCAACTGGTTTGATGAGCTACGTGCAGAAATGGTTGCTCCTGTCGACAGTACAGAGGATCATGGCGAATAATTATTTTGGACACACTTTTAAATGACATTGCAGATTGCACAGTTTGCTCAGATTATTTACCACTTGGACCTCGACCAATTGTTGCCGGTTCTCCATCAAGTAAAATTGTAATCGTTGGGCAAGCTCCAGGCCTAAAAGTTCATAAATCAGGCATTCCATGGGATGACAAAAGTGGAGATCGTCTTCGAGAATGGATGGGCATCAACAAAGACACCTTTTACAACCCCGCTAAAGTTGCAATAATCCCTATGGGTTTCTGTTATCCTGGACGAGGAAAATCGGGTGATTTACCCCCAAGAGTAGAATGTGCTCCTCTTTGGCATCATTTACTTTTTGAGATGATGGAAGATGTAAAGCTAACTTTATTAGTTGGTCAGTACGCTCAAAAATACTATCTCAAAAACACTGTTAAAGCTACTTTAACTGAAACAGTAAGAAATTACACAGAGTATCTCCCAGATTTTCTGCCAATACCTCATCCGTCGCCAAGAAATAATATTTGGCTAAAAAAGAACGCTTGGTTTGAGACAGAACTCGTTCCAAAACTGTCGCAGACTGTAAAGGAGTACATTTAAGTATTTCTTTTTTTGTAAATATAATCAGTTAGTTCTGCAACTAACATCTCCTTAAACTACCTTCCATAAAATAGGGATACACATATGGATATTGCTCAACAGCTAGAAGAAAATACAGACGCTTTTATCACTTTGATAAAGAACTTTCCGGATCAGTTTTTCAACAGTAAACCAACAACCGAAGATTGGTCTGCTGCTGAAATAGCTGAACACATGATTCGTTCTGAATTCGGTTTATCTAGACTTTTTGATGGCGAAACTAAAGAACAAACAGATTACGACCCATTAGAGATGAGAAAGAACATTAAGACCACTCTTCTGAATCGTGAGACTAAAGTTTTGGCTCCAGAAATCATCCAGCCTACTACAGGTGAAAAAACCAAAGATGATTTGATTTCTAAATTCAAAACCATCAGAGACAATCTACTCACCAATATTAAGACAATGGATAACCAAGCAATCTGTTTGAAATATCCGCATCCCCTATTCGGTTATTTAACTAGGGCAGATTGGGTTTACAGTAGTATTTATCATTGCCAGCGCCATATAATGCAAGTAAATGATATTTTAACTCAAATTAATAAATAGCCACTCTTTTATTTAATTTTAGCGAAGTATATTAGATTAATATCAGCATATATAAGAATACATAACTAGATGAGAAACACGGGTCTTTTTGGGATTTTACTTTTATTTATAACCTTTTCTTCTGCATCAGCACAAGAAATTCAGCGACTTAATATCACTTTTGAAAGTGCTGGTTACACCATGCATGGTGAGCTCATAATGCCGCAAAAGCAAGACAGTGTTCCTATGATTGTATTTCTTGCTGGTGCGGGTGAAAATTCATCCTATAGAACATTATACAAATCCTTTCTAGAAGAAAATCTTGAAGCCCTTTTTCTTAAAGAAGGATACGGATTACTCTACTTCGACAAACGAGGCGTTGGTGACTCTGAAGGAAAATGGCATAAAACGGATATCTACGAACGTGCTGACGATGCTAAAGCTGCCATCGATTTTTTAAAAACCGTTAAAGCTGTAGACCAGTCTAGAATTGGATTAATTGGCCATAGCCAAGGTGGTTGGGTAGCTCAAGTTGCCGGAGCCTTGTACCCAAATGATATCAAGATGATAGTATCGCTTGCAGCGCCTGTTTTTAGCACCGAAATGAGTTTAACCAACATCTACTATAGCCAATACCTTTGCGAGGGTGACGAGCAAGAAAAAGCGTTCGAAAAAGCCACCAAAAAAGCGCACTCTGATTTAAATTGGGTGGAATGGTTCCCTCTAAAAAGAGCTTGGCGCCATTTGAAAGAAATAGCTGAATTCGATCCTAAAAATGAGCTTAAAAATCTCACCATCCCGTCGTTCTTTGTTTTTGCAGACAATGATAACATGGTTTACCCTGGTTGGGCGATAAATAGTTTGAATGATTTATTCCCAAGTGGGATACCAGACAACTATACTCTTCAAATTATACCAGGTGCAAATCACGACTTTAAGACCGCACCAATGTGTGCTAGCACTGATGACGTCGCAACAACTCCTTATTCAGAATATTTCAAACAAGTTTTTAAATCATGGGTAATTAGCCACTTATAAAAATGGCTAATAATTAAACTCACCCTTTAGGTGGTTGTTTGAATTGGAACCTTACTAGTTAGCCCAGTAAGCATATAGCACTTTATCACCTACAATAATTTGGTCTACTACATCTAAACCTTCTACAACTTCTCCAATAATAGTGTAGCGCCCATTTAAATGTGGTGACCACTGATGCATCACAAAGTACTGGCTACCTTCAGTATCGGTTCCAGCACTCGCAATTCCAACTACACCTCTTTCATACTGTTTTGCACTTGCCTCTGTTGGCACAACATAATCTGGGCCACCAAATCCATCACCCGTTTCAACATCACCGCCCTGAATTACAAAATTTCGGGCAACTCTATGGAAAGCCACATTATTATAATCTCCAGCCAAGGCTAAGCTATCCATTCCTGAGATTGTTGCTGGGGCAGATAGTACATCCATTTTAATTTTTATAATTCCTTTATTGGTTTCCAATACAAAAATCGGATTCCTACCCAGCTTAGCTAGTCTTTTCCAGTCTGGTTTTCTAAACTGGATTGGTTCTCCTTCTACCTCTTTTACGTCCCAACCTTGGCTCGCCAAAGTGTTATTTAGAGCCGTATTCCCTTTTGAGGCAAGTGAATCTATCAGGTGACGAGCATCGTTTTCAAAACGCTTTTTGAGGACATCTGCAACACTTTGGTAAACTTCAACATCTTCAGGTAAGCTAAATCTTTTCAGCATTCCTTCTAATTTTGAGAACTCATCATCAGCAATTAGAGTTTTATCCATAAAGAGACTAGAGAGACCGTAAATCATAGAACGATCTGCTGTTTTTAAACTGTTAAACAGAAGATCTCTAGCTTCTGAAATTCTTTGAGGTGTTTTAATTTCTTCGTCAATAGAACTCCACCAACTTGAAAACTCATTTAGTGCAAACAACTTATTAAAGCGATTCTCAGAGTTTACATCTTCCTTAAGAATATTAAAATAATCCTCGCTAGATAACGACTTCCTTAACACAGAATACTTCACTGTTTGGAGATATGGATTATCGCCAGCTAAGTTCTTAGCCATTGTTAGTAATTTTGAAGCGTCTTCAATTGTATTTAATCCTTCCAATCTAATTGCGGCTTCTAGCGATCCATTTCCTGCAATTTTAGACCGTATAACGCTATTTAATGTACTAACGTAGTTGTCCTTTTCTTGAAGGGTTTTCAAAGCAGCAATAACTACGTTAGGATTCTTATGATCTAACAAAGAGCTTAAAACCAATACTGAATGGTCATTTTCTTTAGATGTTCTGATACTCTTAGCAATTTCAATTGCCAGTTGCACATTCATCGTTGAGTAGGCCTCTAAATCAAAATGGTAAAGAACATTTTTGGGATAGTTCTTCATCAATATCTTAATTACATATTGGTCAAATAAATCATCGCGAGGAATTTCTTTCCATCTATACCATAAATCTCTTTCTACTTCACTATCCAATTCAATATTATTTCTATAAAACCCATATAAATAAGCTCTTTTAATCTCCGGTGTTCTTCCCTCAAAGGCTTTATTTACTATTTCTTGTTGCCGTGCTACAGTTACAGGAACCTTCCCAGAAAGCTCTCCTATCGCAAAAGCTAGAGCAAATTCAAGCTCAGTATTAGGATCAGCACTAGTACTTAAAAGTAATGAAAGCGTTTTAGCGGTTCCGTGTTTCCCAAGAACAGACGCTAAGCCAAGCCTGTGACTCGGTCTGGTTTGCCAAACTTCCTCAAGCTTAGCCACCATTTGTTCATCTAAATCTTTATACCATAATGTGGCCCACGCTTCTTTTGTATTTGCTTCAATTACCTTATCCACCAAGTCAGCAACATTATTACTAGGTGTACTGATGAGAGCCTTCCAAGCTTGCATACGAACAATCGGTTCGGAATGCGTAGTATACTTTAGAATTTCAGCCTCATTACGGGCAAATACTGATGCATATAATTCAGGATAGTCTTCTGTTATTATTTTTTTAAACTGAGGATCTGAGCTCCCGCAGCTAATGGCTGAAATTAAAAATGCAACGAGAGTTAAATATTTATACATAGTTTGCACACATTTGTTATTGACCTTGATACTGAAATTTCGTTATTTGCACATACTTCACACATAAACCAATTTCACTATGGATAATGCGCATTTAACAAGAAAACAGCAGGAATTTTTTAATTATATCTTAGAGTATAAGAAAGAATATGATGTTTGGCCTACTTATAGGGAAATTGGCGAACATTTTGGTTATAAATCTCCTAATAGTGTAACTCAAAATATCCAAGCTTTACTAAAAAAAGGATGTTTAGTTAAACGTAATGATGAAGAATATGATCTTCCCCCTTCTCAAAAAGAATTACTCTATGATGAAGATAGTCAACCAGGAATTCCCGTGCGAGGCCTTATTGCTGCTGGTTATCTTCAAGAAGCAGTAGAAGCAGACCTCGGCTCCATCACTCTTGCAACCTTATTTCCTAATTTAGATAAGATTTTTGCACTACGAGTTTCTGGTTTTAGTATGAAAGACGTAGATATTTATGATGGCGATTTTGTACTACTGATGGATACCGATGTGCAAAACGGTGACATTGGTGCAGTTCTTTACGACGGGGAAACTAGTTTAAAGAAAATATTTTGGGATGATAACGGTCTCCGCCTAGAAGCAGCTAACGAAGCCTACGATGATATTATAATTGAACCTGATGTATTTGAAGAAGTACGCATTATTGGTAAATATATCGGGCATGTAAATCGTCAAGGTTTTCACCGAACATCTACTAAGGTGGCTTAAGGCTCTATTTGTCCAGAAGCTCAGTTCTTTATCAACCAACAAAAATAAACTCATATTGCAAACCATAAACTATAGTTATTAATTGAAGCACTGTGAGCGTAGAAAATTATCTGCAATTTATTAAAGCTCTAATGCTTTTTTGCTTTGTTTTATCCTAACTATCAGTTATCTTTGCAAGCTCTTGAAAAATCATAAAAGAAATTATTAGGCCATGTACGCTATAGTTGAAATCGGCGGACACCAATATAAAGTAGCTGAGAATGATGTTTTGTTTGTAGACAAACAAAACGCAGAAAATGACAAGCTAACTTTTGAGAATGTTCTTCTTGTAAAAGACGGCAAAGGTGCTGTTAAAGTTGGTACACCTGTTGTAAAAGGTGCTACCGTAACTGCAACTCTTCTTGACAATGTAAAAGCAGACAAGGTTCTGGTTTTCAAAAAGAAACGCCGTAAAGGATATCAAAAATTGAATGGACATCGTCAATTGATGTCTCAAATACAGATTCAGAAAATTTCTACTTCAGCTCCTGCTAAAAAGGCTGCTGCTAAGAAAGCTGAACCTAAAACCGAAGATAAGGATTAAGAAATGGCACATAAGAAAGGTCAAGGTTCTACCAGAAACGGTCGTGATTCGGAAAGTAAACGCTTAGGCGTTAAGAAATTTGGTGGGGAATTCGTTCGTGCGGGTGGTATTATCATTCGTCAACGCGGAACTAAATTCCACCCTGGTGATAACGTAATGCGTGGTGGCGATGATACATTGTTTTCAGTAGCTGACGGTCACGTTAAATTTTCTGTAAGCACTGGCGGAAGAAAGTTCGTAAATGTAGAACCTGCTAGTTAAGCTAATTAGCGAATCATTTTTTAAAAAGCCTTAACTCGTTGAGTTAAGGCTTTTTTTGTATCTTTCAGCTATGGAAAATACTTTATTCATCCCTCATTTAGATTTGCCAATAAGAACCATATTCTGCATTGGTAGAAACTATTCAGCACACGCAAAAGAACTAGGAAATGCCGTACCTGAGCAACCTATAGTTTTTTTAAAGCCTTTAAATACTATTTGTTTTGATGGTGATACTATTTCAATTCCTGAGCAAAGCAGTGATGTGCACCATGAAGTTGAGCTTGTAATAGCGATTGGAAAATCTGGCAAAAATATCCAACAAAATAGTGCCTTAGATTACATAGCTGGAATTGGAGTTGGGCTAGATTTAACAGCTAGAGACATTCAACAAAAAGCAAAAGAAAAAGGTCATCCATGGAGTATTGCTAAAGGATTTGACACCTTCGCACCAATCAGCAACTTCATTCCTTTAACTGCTGAAGTTCAACTAAACGACCTAACTCTTGAACTTAAAGTGAACGGTGAAATACGGCAGCTTGGAAATACTTCGGATATGATTTTTTCTTGTCAGTATTTAATCTCCTACCTGTCTTCCATATTTACGCTAAAGCCAGGTGACTTAATCTTTACAGGTACTCCAAAAGGTGTTTCCGCAATTCAACCAGGTGATAAGGTTGAAGCTTCATTAAACTACAATCTTGCTAAACTCTCTTTGGACGTATTATAATTTTGAAACTGTTTTATTTTCTCTTCTTTATTGTATTAACTCCAAGTTTATGTCAGGCTCAACTCATTGATACCACATACATTTGGCCAACAAATGCTGGGCAATTTCTCTCTTCAACTTTTGGGGAAACGCGATCAGCTCACTTTCACGCAGGTCTAGATATCAAAACTTGGGGAAGGGAAGGTTATAAAGTTTATGCCACAAAAGGAGGAATCCTAAGCCGTTTATTTATCACAAACACAGGTTATGGAAAAGCTATCTATCTAAAGCATGATGATGGCTCTTATACCGTTTACGCTCATTTACAAAAGTTCTCTGCAAGATTTCAACCTAAAGCAGATAGTATAAGACTTGCTGATTACTCTTATGAAATGAACGGTTTTTTTGAAACCGATTCTATTTTTGTAAGACAGGGTGAGGTAATTGGATATACTGGCTCAACAGGAATTGGGCCACCTCATCTACATTACGAGATTCGAAATTCGAACAACGAACCTATCAATCCGCTAAGCTCTAATCTCTCCGTAAAAGATTCTATCGCACCCATTTTTAGATCCATAATGATAGAACCTTTAACCCCAACCAGTACTATTGAAGGGCAAACGTTACCTAAGGTTTTTTCAACAAAAAAGCTGGCACCAAGTACCTATGATGTTGGAACAATAGCGGTAAGTGGCAAAGTTGGGATTAGTGCGAATGTTTACGACGGAGCCAATCAGGTTTATAATAAATATGCTATTTACGAACTCATTCTATTATCTGGACCTGATACTCTTTTTGTAGAAAAACTGCACCAGTTTAATTTCGACCAAGCAGAAAATATGTTTCTAGATCGGGCAAAATCACCAAATTCAAGAAGTCGTGGTTTTCATCGATTATTTGTTAAAGATGGTGCTGACAATCCATTTCTCGTATCACATCAGAAACAAGTTTCGGGCAAGTATAATGAGCCTTATACCATCATAGCCAAAGATTATTATGGAAATACATCTACAGCCACACTAAAATTTGCACCTGCGCCACCCCAATTCATAAAAGAATCTATACCAACCATCAAGAAATTAGAAAATGCATACTGGCATGAGAACTGGGTAGACTTCGCTGACACCACATACCTTGATTTAAGAAATTTTAATTATGGTGCGCTTTGGGATACAACAATTAATCAAAGAATTATTGAGCCTTTAACGAACTCAAACGCAACACTTTCGAGAATAGCTCCAACGGTTAAGTCGGCAGTAACAACTCCAGATTATAGGCTTTCTACGGTTTTTTCTGAAAACACTTTCTTTGATACCCTGAGCATTCTACAATCCTATACACTCACAGGAGACAGTCTTCAGATTGATTTACAACCTAGCAATATACCCACGCGGAAAGCATTCAACCTTCAAATTTACGTTGGGGATTTTTTGAGCAACCTTGACCGAGTTAATCTTTATAGTTTTGACCCCAATGATGGGAAATTATCCTATATAAATTCCCAAGTAAAAGGGAATTCAATTATTGCTTCAACTTCATCATTTGGGAGTTTTAGGTTAGCCCAAGACACACTACCTCCAACAATAAAACAACCTGTTTATAAGCGTTTGAACAATGGAGAACGGGTGTTTACAATCCAAGCTGATGATGAATTATCAGGCATTGATTTTACAAGCGCTGAATTTATTATCAATGACGAGAGAGGAATTGCTGAATTTGATTACGAAAATAATGAGTTCACATTCTATTTACCGGGCTTTATCCCCCAAAAAAAGAATCGAATTTTTTTTAAAGTAAAAGATAGAGCTGGAAATATTTCTACAGCCAACTTCCAGCTCTAACAATTGCTATAAATGCGCTATACAGCTTATTTCAACGAGCACATTTTTGGGTAGCGTTTGCACTGCTACGGTTTCACGAGCTGGTGGCTCTGAAGTAAAATAGCTACCATACACTTCATTCACTTCAGCAAAGTCTCCCATATCGTCTAAAAAAATAGAACACTTTACTACTTTAGAAAAGTCAGAACCAGCGGCTTTTAGAACTTCCGCAAGGTTTTTCATCACCTGTGTAGCTTGCTCTTTTGCTGTATTACCAACTATTTCCATTGAACTTGGATCGAGAGGAATCTGACCGGAACAATAAACAACTCCATTAAGTACCACAGCTTGGCTATATGGACCTATTGCTTTGGGTGCCTTCTCCGTTGAAATAATTTTCTTCATAATCTATCCTATTTATAAAACTTAATATTAATTCTGTAAAGCGCTTTCCTTTTTTTGCGGAAAGCGCTTTATATAGTTACTTTTAGCAACATATCAAAACAACTTGAAATCAACCACTCTCAATTTTTACAAACATGAAAAAGCTTATCACTAGCCTGCTTACCCTTACTGTCTTTACGGCCATTATGGTGGGTTGCGGAGGCGATACATCGTTCATCGGTCAAGCGAAAAAAGGTGTTTCATCAAAAGACTACCAAGCAACATTAGCTGCAGTGGATTCTATAATTGCGAAAGATCCTAATAATGCAGAAGCTTATTACTACCGTGGTGTTGCGTACGGCGAAATAGCAACAAACAATCCTGTTGTAGCAAATCGAAAAGACAGCTATCAAAAAATGAGAGATGCTTTAGTTACTGCAATGGAACTTACGAGTGAAGACCCACTCAACCTTAACGGATTAAAATCTGAAGACCTTATCAGAAACAAATGGAGTGTTGAACACAATGCAGCTGTACAGTATGCAAGTGGTGATACTACTTTAGCCCCTGTTGATAATCCTTTAGAAATTGCAGTAGACCACTTACAAAATGCAGTTACTATCAACCCAGACAGTACACTTTCTTTTGAAGTTCTTGCTGAAGTTTATAGAATGAAACAAGACTATAAAGGTGCAATTGGTGCTTTAAATGCAGTTATTGAAAGAAAAGAAGTTCCAGATGCATTCGACTTTAGCAATCTTGCTTCTTTTTATATGCTTACTGAGGATTTCAATTCTGCAGTTAATATTTTAGAGCAAGCTCTAGAAATCTATCCTGATTCTGTAGACTTAGTTCAGAAAATTGCTGATTCTTATATGAAAGTAGGCGAAAAAGAAAAAGCAATTACTGCTTTAGAAGATCTTATCGCTACAGATCCAGGTAATGCTCAATATCACTTAGTAATAGGTACTCAGATTTACATTATGGCCAGTGATATTAATGAAGAAATCTCTGCTAATTATGATCAGATTTTTGAGCTAGAGCGTAGTCTAAGAAATTTAAAAGGCACTGAAAAATCTGCAGTTGAAAAACAAATTGCCACACTTCGCAGTGAAATAAAAGTAAAGCAGGCTGAATCTGACAAACTTACAAATCGTGCAATTGCAGAATTAAAGAAAGTGACAGAATTATTACCTAATGAAGCACCTGCATTCAACACTTTAGGAATTGTTTACCAAAACAAAGCTGCTTCTTTATTTGAGCAACGTAACGCTACTGCAGATAATAACTTAGCTGCAGACCTAGACAAGGAAGCTAAGCAAGAGCTTACAAAAGCTATGAAGAGCTATGAAAAAGCAACCTCTCTTGCTCCTGACAACACTGACTATTGGACTTCATTATTTAGGGTTTACACTTCTCTAGGAATGAACGACAAAGCAGAAGCAGCTATGAAAAAAGCTGGAATGTAATCCATATTGAATAATATGACTTTATCAAACCACCCGTTTAATGCCCGATTTGCAAGCCTTGTGTTTGCAATCGGGTTTTTTTGTTCATGTGCTACTACTAAAGTAAATGTAGACTCCTTAATAGCTAATAAGGATTATGATAACGCATTAACTGCTATAGAAGCTGAACTCGAGAAAAACCCTAATCAAGCAGAACTATACTTCCAAAAAGCTAGCATCAATGGAAAACTAGCCGACCAGGTTCCTGTAGCAGAAAGGAAACCTTTCTACGAAACCATGATTACGGCTTTGGATGAAGCCAATAATGTAGCTGCGGAGGATTCTTCAATCCAAAAGAAGACCGATAGCCTAGCTACAAGCTACTGGGCTAAAGAGTATAATACTGGACTTAAGAGTTACGAAACAGGTGGTAAAAATGATTTTTACGATGAAGCTATTGCTCATTTTGAAAACTCCATTTTAATTCATCCCACAGAAATAAAAAGCTACAAATCACTTTCAATTGCTCAATATAACTCAGGGAATGTTGATGCTGCCATTGAAACACTAAACGAAGCTCGTTTTGTAGTTGATAACGAAGCTGATCTTTTCGAAGACTTAGGCTTCCTTTATTTAGAAACTGGCAATGCAGAGCAATCAGCATATTATTACAATTTAGCTAATACAGATATTGTTAAGAATAAGAACGTGGCATTCGGCTTAGTAAATGCTTACATAGCTGCCGAAAATAACGCTGATGCTTTAGATTTACTGAACCAATTGGTAAGCTATTACCCTAAAGATGCCAAACTTCATAATGTGTATGGGACTCAACTTTATAACGAAGCTTCTAGTCTCTTTGAAGAATTAAAGGCTGCTTATGTTACATACGACTCTAGCTCCGTTGAAAGCATAAAAGTTGAAATTGAAGGCGTTTCAGAAATTGCCGAAAAAGAGTTTATTAAAGCATACTCAACCGATACCTCAGATGTTGAGTTTATTGAAAGTCTAGCCGTGTTCTATAACAACATGGCAGGAAACTATTTTTCATTAATGAAAACCTCTTTTGAGGAAGACAACACCTCTATAAAAAACAAAGCTCTCACTTTGGTTGATTTTGCGATCACTTATTATACAAAGCTAGCTTCGCTGTCTCCTCAAAACGATCAAGTTGATAATAAAATTCGAACTTTAAATACTTTAAAAAGTAGTTGGGCTAAGACCGAATGAAATTCAATACAAAAACTATTCACGCTGGGCAACACAACGAAGAAACTTCAGGCGCTGTAATGCCCCCAATTTTTCAGACCTCCACATTTGCACAAGAGGCTCCAAATGTACACCAAGGCTATGATTATGCCCGAGTGGGGAATCCGACAAGAACAGCTCTAGAGAAATTAATAGCTGGACTTGAAGGTGCTGATGAGTGTGCTTGTTTTGCAAGTGGAGTTGCAGCGATGGATGCTTTATTGAAAATGTTCCGTCCAGGCGATCATATAATTGCTACAAACGATTTATATGGTGGTTCATATCGTCTTTTTACTACTGTTTTCGAGCCTTATGGTATCGAGTTCTCTTTCATAGATATGACCGACCTCAGCCTAGTCGAAAAGGAAATTAAGCCAAACACTAAGCTTTTATGGATTGAAACACCTACAAATCCACTTCTAAGAATTGTAGACATTAAAAAACTAGCTGATGTTGCCAAGGCTCATAATATTCTTACAGTAGTTGATAATACTTTTGCGTCTCCATACTTGCAACGCCCTTTAGAGCTTGGAGCTGATGCTGTACTACACTCAGCAACAAAGTATCTTGCGGGTCACTCCGATGTAATTCACGGAGCTGTTGCAACATCCAATAATGCAATCATGGAGAACTTACGCTTTCAGGTTAAAACTTGTGGTGCTGTACCTGGGCCAATGGATTGCTACCTGACTTTAAGAGGGATTAAAACCTTACACGTTAGAGTACAACGCGCAGTTGATAACGCTAAGAAAATCGCCTCATTCCTAGAGAATCATGACCAAGTAGCGTCTGTGTTTTACCCAGGATTAAAATCTCATCCTCAGCACGAACTTGCGGCAAAACAGATGGATGATTTTGGCGGTATGGTTTCTTTTTCTTTAAAAGATGACTCGATTGAAGCCGCAACTAAGTTTATGAGTAATACAAAATTATTCACTCTTGCTGAAAGTTTGGGTGGTGTTGAATCTCTTATAAGTCACCCTGCCTCAATGACTCACGGTTCTATCCCAAAAGATATTCGTGAAAAGGCGGGCCTCAAGGATTCTTTGATTCGCCTTTCTGTGGGTATTGAAGATTCTGATGACTTAATCGAAGATTTAAACCAAGCTTTTTAACAAAACTTAGGTTTAGTTTTTTATTATCTTTTAGTGCTTAGAAAAGCGCTTTTTAATCTAAATTCATTAAAGTAGTTCCTCATGAGAGATGTAGTAATTGTTGAAGCAAAACGTACTCCTATTGGCTCATTTGGCGGTAGCCTAGCATCGTTCACCGCTCCAGAGTTAGGAAGTATGGCAATCCTTGAAGTTGTTAAATCTGGTGGCTTAAAACCAGACGATGTACAGGAAGTAGTAATGGGAAATGTTTTGTCGGCGGGCATTGGTCAAGCGCCAGCTCGACAAGCTGCTTTAAAAGCAGGTCTTTCTATCAAAACTCCAGCTACAACGGTTAACAAAGTATGCGCTTCTGGGATGAAAGCAATTATGATTGCGGCCGACCAAATTCGTTTAGGAGAAGCTGATATTATTGTTGCTGGTGGTATGGAAAGCATGAGTAACGTCCCTTACTATTTACCGAAGCAACGCTTTGGAGCTAAATACGGCCACGTACAGTCTGAGGATGGAATCTTGAAAGATGGCCTTTGGGATGTTTACAATAATTATGCAATGGGTAATGCTGCAGAGCTTTGCGCCAGAGAATGTAGCATATCTAGAGAGCAACAAGATGAGTTTGCTATCACTTCCTACAAAAGAGGTATGAATGCTCAGAAAGAAGGTTACTTTGATAATGAACTTATTGATGTAAAAATAACAGACCGCCGTGGAAATGTGAGCATGGTTACTGAAGATGAAGAAATTGGTCGCGTTAATTTTGATAAGATACCTAGCTTACGCCCTGTATTTGACAAAGCAGGAACTGTTACAGCAGCAAACGCCTCAAGCATAAACGATGGCGCAGCTGCTCTATTAGTTATGAGCGCTGATAAAGCCGCTGAACTTGGACTTAAACCTCTCGCTAAAATCTTAAGCTCTTCAAGTGCGGCTAAAGAACCTGAATGGTTTACTACTGCTCCTTCTGATGCAATACCTATTGCTCTAAAAAAAGCAGGATTGACAAAAGATGATATTGATCTATTTGAGATTAACGAAGCTTTTTCTGTTGTTTCAATTGCAAACAATCAAATTCTAGAGTTAGATCCAGAGAAAGTGAACATCAATGGTGGCGCGGTAAGCATTGGTCACCCACTCGGTTGTTCTGGCGCTCGCATCGTAGTAACACTAATTCACGCATTAAAGCGTACTGGTGGAAAATACGGTTGTGCTGGCATCTGTAATGGTGGCGGTGGCGCATCTGCAATGGTTGTAGAAATGCTATAATTCAAAAAAGAGCCTAAAAAAGGCTCTTTTTACATTTGACATTATTGGTTCACTAGCATATAATAGCATCAGACTTTAAACAAACCATATTGAATCGGTAAAAACGCTACAAAACCAATAATTCAACCAAATCAGACTCCCAATCTGTAGGGGTTAACAAAACCCTGTTTTAAGTTTAAGTCTTAACTATACAAAAAAGAAGATTATATACCACACAGCTACTATCTAAGCACTAATGTGCATTAAACATTTACTCTAGACCGTTATAAATTAATGCGATTTAGTCCTCTACTTTTTTGTGGGTGGCTCTTACTGGTATGCTCTAATAGTGTAATAGCACAAAGTATACAGGTAGTAGCCGAAACTTCTTCCTTCATTGATTATGAATTAAAAAATGATGAGTTACGTGTGTTACCATCTAGCTCTATGTTGGTACCTTTTATTAATGGCATTCCCCAATTTAAAATAGTTGAGCAATCAATTACTTCTATTTCCAACACCTTGGGCGCTCATGAAAAAATGTTGCCCGTCCTTTCTTCTGATTCTTCTGCAGTTATAGAGGTTTTTGATAAAGGATTTTATAAAGGCTCTGAAGTAGCCCCTATTAGAATACACATAGCTCGCTATAATCAAAGTGAACTTTTAGTTACTCGATATCTTAAGTTCAGAGTATATAAAGCCACAGAATTAACACCTCTAAAACAGACTACCAAAAAAAAGGCTATCTCTTTACCATTTGCTGAAGGAAATTGGTATAAAATTCCTATCTCAAAGAATGGAATCTACACAATTGATAGTTCATACTTATCTGAGCTTGGAATTGAACCAAGTAGCATAAATCCAAAGAATATTCAGTTATGGGGAACGGGCGGAAAAGTGTTACCCGAAGCCAATAGCACCCCTAAACCTGAATTTGTTCAGATACCCATTATTGTAGAAGGTGAAACTGATGCTAGTTTTGATCAAAGTGATAGAGTTGTTTTCTATGCAAATAGCCCAGATTTAGCTTATCAAACTAATGAAAATTTTCTACATCAAGTACATCCATACAGCTCGGTAAATTACGTTTTCCTTACTATTGGTTCATCAGCTGGGTTGAGGCTTACCACCGCCAATGCTTCGTTAACGCCTACATCAACAACTACTTCATTCGAAGATTTGGTTTGGAAAGACGAAGATTTAACAAAATCTGAAGCAAAAATTCGTTCTGGTCGTGAGTGGCTTGGCCAAACAATCAATGCTTCTCAAAGCGGTAATTTTGTATCTATTTTCAAAGACACCCTTTCTGGGGTTCTACCAAACTCTACAGTAAAAATAGCTGGCAGGTTTTATGGACGCTCACTAAGTCGTCTTTATACAGATATTAAGCTAAACAATTCATCTCTATCTAATGTTTCAATTTCGGCTATTTCAGATTTTGATGATAGCGTAGAAAGTTCTGCAAATAGTGTCACTTTTTCTAAATCAGCCACTCCAACTATTGAAAATGGGATAATTGATATTCAGGTTAAAACGAATTTCAATAGTTCAAACGACCAATTATTTATAGATTGGTTAAGAGTTGTTGTTCAAAGAGAACTTGTACTAAACGACAAAAACTTGTTGTTCTACACGCCTTACAACTCTGGAAATATTGAAATCACTTCATACATATTAAAAGGTTTTTCTTCTCAACCTTATGTAATGGATATTACAAATCCAGTTTCTCCAAAACTATTATCAATTACTTCATCAGGAAATAGTTTTGCTCTAGATTATTACAAAGGAAGCAATCTACAAGTAATTGCTCAAAGTGAATTATTTACTCCACAGATTGGAGAACTTATACCAAACCAAAGTATTAAAGAGCTTACTGTACATCCCGATTATATAGTTATCACTTCTGAAGATTTACTACCTCAAGCCAAAGTTCTAGCAGACTATCGCTCTGAGCAAGGCTTAATTCCTTTAGTTGTTACACAAGACCAAATATTTAACGAATTCTCTGGTGGCTTAAAAGACCCCTCAGCTTTGCGCAACTATGTAAAGTATATTTACGATGAAGCTCTTTCAAAGGGTGAGTTACTTCCAAAATACTTACTTCTTTTTGGCGACACTTCTTACGATGCGAAAGGAGTAATTAAAAGTGGCCTAACAAACCATGTTATTACCTACGAAAGCAAGGAATCCGTTCATCGGACCAACACTTATGGAACTGACGACTATTTCGCATACTTAGATGACAACGAAGGTGATTTTGGAAATGGAACTACCAGTGATTCATTTCTTATGGATTTGGGGGTAGGTAGAATACCTGTACAAAATTCAAGTGAGGCTAGTGCTTATATTGAAAAAATTAAAGCCTACGAAAACCCTGGAAATGCAGGACCTTGGCAAAATCTTGTTACTTTTGCTGCCGACGATGACTTCCCGATTCCAGCAGCAAACACAGACCTCCATGTATATAATGCCGACATTTCTGCTGAAATGATGAATGTTAACGATACAGGCATTCGAATAAAAAAGATTTATGAATTTTCGTACCCGATTGAGATTAATGGTGCCGGCCGACAAATCCCAGAAGCTACAAAAGATTTAATGTCTACCATCAATAATGGAACGTTGGTTCTTAGTTATTTAGGTCACGGCAACGAGCAAACTCTATCCGATGAAGAGTTATTCAATTCAGAATATATAGCCGACTTTACTAATGAGAATAAATTATGTGTTTTAATAACTGCAACATGCCAATTTGGTAGGTACGATGATACAGAAGCTCAATCTGGTGCGGAAAAATTTGTTCTAGCAAATAATGGTGGTGCCATTGCATCGTTTACAACTACTAGGGTTGTTTATACCGGAAGTTCTATTGGCACCAACACTAATTTTGCTTTAAGCATTGCCCTTTCTCAACGCCTTTCTGAAAGAAACCCTGATGGTACACCAAAGCGATTAGGGGATATAGCTATGCAAACAAAAAATACTATACTCTCAGGTTTAAATTCGCGTATTGGCTCCTCTCGAAATAATAAGAAGTTTGTTCTTTTAGGTGACCCAGCTACAGTTTTTCAATTACCTCCAAAAAGAGCGCAACTTTCAAGTATTTCTGATATTGATGTTTTGAACCAAGACACACTTATTACGGTCCGTGCTTTAGACACCATTAGTTTATCTGGAGTTGTGCTAGATCAGAATGGAAATACTGACACTCAATACAATGGGCAAACATCCGTAACTGTATACGATGCCAAAAGAAATATTAGCTTACCAGAACGTTCTTGGATAGATAATCGTCAAACTGACTGCTACTTAGATAATTGTGAGTATTCAATAGAATCTGACATCTTATTTAAGGGTAAAGCAAATGTAGTTAATGGGGAATTCACATTACCAATTATCATCCCAAAAGATATTAGTTCATCAGAGAATACAGGACGAGTACTGCTTTATACAGAATCTGATAATGGCACTGCAAGTGGCTCGTATACTAATATCCGTTTTAATGGGTTAAACCCAGACGCAGTTAATGATGGTACAGGGCCAAAATTAAATATTTTTCTAAATGATGAGAGTTTCATTAATGGAACTCTCGTAAACAGTTCTCCATCATTGTATGTAGAACTAGAAGACGAATCCGGAATAAACACATCAGGTACAGGAGTTGGACATGAAATAATTGCTACTATCGATACAAAACCTCAACAAACAATAATCCTCAACGACTTTTATGAGGGCAACTTAAACAACTTTACAGGGGGGCGTATCGAGTATCCTCTGGATGAACTTCCAGAAGGTAGCTATACCCTTAAAGTTCGAGCATGGGATGTGCACAACAACCCTACAGAGAAAGAAATTTTCTTTGAGGTAGCTGCACAAGAAGAATTGGCTGTTCGGAATATTTATAACTATCCGAACCCAATGAATAATAAAACTTCTTTCACGTTTGAACATAACCAGCCTGGTAACCCGCTAGACGTATCCATTCGGATATACACTCTCAGTGGCAAGCCAGTGCAACAATTAAAAGAATCAATTATTACATCTAGTAATTATGCCAGTATTTCATGGAATGGCCGTGACCGGGATAATGATCGCTTGGGCAACGGTACTTATATTTATGTGCTTCGGGTTACAACAGATACCCCGAAAGGAAGACAGTCAACAGAAAAAATCGAAAAGCTCGTAATCATTAGATAGAGCACATTAATTTTCTATTAATGCGTTATATTCATCATTAAAAAACTATCAGCAGTATGAAAAGGATATTATTTTTTATCACATTGGGGGTTTTTGTGTTAAATCCCCTACTCTCAAAGGCACAAGTTGGAATTACAGGTGTCCCATTTCTTCAAATAGAACCAGATTCTCGTGGAGCAGGAATGGGTAACACAGGCGTAGCAATAGCCGATAACGCTTCTGCTATGTTTTGGAACCCAGCTGGTTTGGGATTTCAACGTGGTAACCAAGCTAGTATCACTCATTCTAACTGGTTGGCTAACTTTAATGTAAGTGATCTTTTTTATGATTACGTAGTTGTTAAACAATATGTAGAAGGCTTAGGCACTTTTGGTGGACACTTAACTTATTTAAACTTAGGTGAGCAAGCACAAACAGAGGAAGATGGCCCGGATGTAATTTCGCGATTCAATAGTTATGAACTTGCTTTAGGCCTCTCTTATGGTACAGAGATCAACAAGAACCTTGCTTTAGGAAGTAGTTTACGTATCATTTACTCTAGTTTAGCTAGTGGAACTACCGTTTCAGGTCAAAAAGTTAATCCTGGTTCTAGTGTTGGTGTAGATGTTGCTATGCTTTATCGCTCAGATAGTTTCTCAATTGGTGAAGAATCAAAAGCTGAGGCTAGATTTGGAATTAATCTTTCAAACTTAGGGCCTGGAATTCAATACTCCGATAATGCTCAAAAGGATCCAATCCCTACTATCTTACGTTTTGGACCTGCTCTTAAGCTTTCTTTAGATAAAGACAACATCAATGAACTTACCTTTGCTATCGACGTCTCAAAAGTTATGGCTCGTAAAAAAGGATTTGAAGTTGCTAGCGGAGATACTACCATTATTGAATACAGATCGGTAGGTCCTTTAAAAGCACTGGTTGATTCTTGGGGAAATTACGAGAAGTTAGACAATAACGGCCAAACTATTGATATAGGATTGCTTCAGCAATTCATGATTGGTGGCGGTATGGAGTATTGGTACAACCAACGCTTTGCCCTACGTGGTGGCTATTATTATGAAGACCCAAACAATGGTGACAGAAAGTACATCACTTTTGGTGCAGGGCTTAGATATAACCAATTTGGAGTCGATTTCAGTTATATTAAAACACTGGAGTCTGAACACCCATTGGCAAACACACTCCGTTTTAGCATTCTTTTGAACTACTAATGTAAATGCTTTTTATAAAACACTTTTCAAAGAGCATGTGTACTATACTCATGCTCTTTTTAATTCTTCAGACACATGGTTTTGCACAACAAATTGCAATTAAAAAAAGCCATTCTATAAACCCAACTGTTCAACAAAATGTAGTTCCTACTACAGGAACTCTAAATGTTGTAGCAATTATGGTTGAATTTGAGCCTGACTCAAATAGGCTCACATCAGGTACGGGAATTTTCGGTCCTGGTGGTTTACCATATCTAGAAAATGCAGTTGACCAACGCGTAGAGCCTCTTCCTCACGATAAAAACTATTTTGAAGCACATCTGGAGTTTGCAAAAAACTATTTCGAAAAATCATCTGATAACCAGCTTAGCATAAACTATCAGGTTCTACCTCAAGTTTATAGATTGGATAAAAAAATGGAGGAATACTCTCCTACTGGGGAAACCTTCACCAATGAAAAAATTGCTTATTTAATACGTGATGCATGGGCTAAAGTTGAAGAAAATGGAGGATTTGATGCCACCGGTTTAGATCCCGATGAAACTGCATTTGTTATTTTCCATGCGGGAGTTGGTAGAGATATTGAACTCACGGGAACCACTCTTGATATCACTCCTTTAGACATCCCTTCTATTTATCTAAATAAGAATGGTATCGGCGATTTATTAGATAATCCGAATTTTGACGGATTTGAAATTAACAATGGCACTTTCCGAATTACCAACTCTATGATTATACCGCGAACGGAATCACGTAGAGGATTAGACATTCAAGAAAACGAATTTGTTTTTCCTCTTTCAATCAATGGGTTACTATGTGCATCTATCGGGAGTCATTTAGGGCTACCAGATCTTTTTAATACAGAAACTGGCGAATCTGGAATCGGGCGTTTCGGGCTTATGGATGGCGCTAGCTTCTTTTCTTATAACGGATTATTCCCGCCGGAGCCTTCAGCTTGGGAAAAAACTTTTTTAGGGTGGACCACTCCTTTTCTTGTTACGGCACCAGACTCCATTACATTGCCTGCAGCAGCTTTAAATACTCCAAATAACATCGCTAAATACGAAATCTCTTCCACCGAATATTTCTTAATTGAGAACCGACATCGAGATCTCAACAATGATGGAGTAACTTTAACATTCCAAAAAAATGATGGTTCCATCGTCCAAAAAACATTCTTTAACGAGAACAATCAATTTGTGTATCAAGAAACAGATTTTGACACACTATTAGAAGCTGGTGTTCTTATCGATGTTAGTAATTTTGATTGGAGCTTACCTGGTGGTTACGATATTGGACCCGATGAGAAAGAAAATACTGATGATGACCGCTATCTAAACGGTGGAATACTCATTTGGCACATTGATGAAGCTGTAATCCAAAACCAGCTTGCTGATGGTACCATTAATAACAATGTGAACCGCCGTGGTGTTGTTCTTAAAGAAGCAGACGGTGCACAAGATATTGGAAATCCAATTACTAACAGTAGTGATAATTCTTCTGCCTTAGGTACTCCTTTCGATTTCTGGTGGGATGGTAATAACTACCGAGTTATCACACAGACTAATACCATCACTCTATATTCGAATGAATTTTCACCAACCTCCACACCAAATAACAATAGTAATTCTGGAGCCACTTCTTACTTCCGTTTTTACGACTTCTCACCAAATTTAACTACCGCTTATTTTAAGGTAGAAGCATTAACCCCAGATAATGCGCCAACGGTTTCGCATACAATTTTTATTAATGAAGACGAATTTTATAGCTTAACTGATAACTATTCTAGTGCTTTTCCTCTAGCAATAACAAAAGCGGATTCTCCAGATTTAGAAACTGTCATTATTCCATACTCCAATGGTGCTTATTTCTTCTATCCAGATTCTAACAAAGTTACTAAGGTTGAGTCTGGTAACATTCAACAACCTTTAGCGGGGGAATCTATTTACATCCCTAAAAGAGTAAGTCAAAACAATCAGCTTTCGATTTCACCTTACCTAAAAGAAAACACTGAATGGGTTAAAAAACCTGATTTTATCACACCAATTAACAATGGATTTATTAGTTCACAACAAGGTGATACCATTGCCATAGATGGAACTACTTTTGGTTTTGTTGAACAAACTGCCGAATTACTGCCGAATTTCAAGGCGGATGCTGTTCAAGAATCGAAGAAGAACGGTTCGGGTTATGCTGCCAACTTCACCAACTCCATTGAGTTCAGTTTAGCACAAACAACCATTCCAGAATTTGCAAAAAATCCTAACTCTTACCGCTCCTATGTTGGCAATATTGAGTTCAAAAGTGGTACAGATGGATTTTTCATTCTTGAAGACAATAGCCTCACATTAGTCAACCCAGACTCAGAATCTCCGTTCAAAACTATTTACGAAGGTGGAGAGATTGACTGGCCAGCCATTGTTGATTTTGATAATGACGGTGAACTCGATTTCGTTTTTGTGAACTACTCACAGAATAACATCACTGCAGTAAATACAAAAGGCGCATTATTAAGTGGGTTCCCAATTACACTAAATACTTCGGATATACTAGTTGGCACACCATTGGTCGCCGATTTAGATGCTGATGGGCAGTTAGATTTAGTACTAACGGTACAGAGTCAATTCGATATCAATCTTAGATTATACAACCATACAAGCTCTGAGTTTGAATTTTCTCCGCTTTATGTTGGAGGTATTTCTTCTGCTAATTCTAAAGCTTTGAATCCCGTTATAGACGGAACACAATTAATGGCCATTAGCCAAACAGGCGAACTTAGAAGCTGGAATTTCTCCGCATTAACCAATGCAGTTTGGAAAAATAAATACGGAAACAATCCCTATAACAAGGTTCTTGGTGAAATCTCAAGTGCACAGCCAAGCTCTATCAATTTTACTGTTCTCAATTCTGAGGAGACCTATAATTGGCCTAACCCTGCCGATTCTGAAACTAATTTACGATTTCAATTGGAATCGCCCGGTGGCACAGTAACCATTTCGATAATGAGTTTAAGCGGAAAATTGGTTTATAAAAATGAATTTCAATCAACTGGTGGAACTCCAGAAGAAGTCCAGCTTAATACAAGTAACTGGGCAAGTGGAGGCTATTACGCTTTGGTAAAAGCAACTGTGAACGGTAAGTCTGAATCGAAACTTGTTAAAATTGCGGTGGTGCATTAATGAGAACTTTTTTTCTATTCATCGCTTTTTTTGTTGTTGTATTGAGCCCTTCATTTACTAGCGCTCAAACAAACCCTCAGTATTACGATTACCCCCAAAATCACCTTCCTTGGTTTACCATTGAAAGTGAACACTTTATGATTCAATTTCAGGAAGGCAACAGTCGTTCTGCTAAAGTGATAGCTCGAATTGCTGAGGAAATTTACGGCCCTATCACCGAGCTATATCAACATGAGCCAGACGAGAAAGTGAGTATTGTACTCAAAGATCGTGAAGATTACTCAAACGGTGCTGCTTACTTCTTTGATAACAAAATTGATATTTGGTTACCCGCACTCGATACTCCACTCCGAGGCACTCATAACTGGCTAAGAAATGTAATATCTCACGAATTCACGCATATCATTCAAATTCAAAAAGGGATGAAACGTAAGCGTAAATTCCCAGTAGCCTACGTACAATGGCTTTCTTATGAGAATGTTCGTCGCCCAGATGTGCTTTATGGTTTCCCAAACGGTATCGTTACCCTTCCATTCGCTTCTGTTAACATACCGGCATGGATGGCTGAAGGAACCGCTCAGTATCAACGTGAAGGTTTATTATACGAAAACTGGGATTCTCATCGAGATATGATTTTGAGAACTCGGATTCTCAGCGATACTTATTTCTCGTTGGATGAAATGGGAACCTTCTCTTCTAAAACAAGCCTTGAACGGGAAACGGTTTACAACCAAGGCTACGCATTTGTAATATATTTAGCCAACCGCTTTGGTGAAGAAATTCTGCGAGAAATTACTCAAGCACTTTCAACCAAAGGTACATACAATGTTGCCGAAGGAATTGAGATTGCTACTGGTATTTCTGGATATACAGTTTTTGATGATTGGATTGCTGAACGCAAAGAATTTTATGCAAACGCTACCAAGAGTCTTCAAGAAACTTCAAGTAGTTACATTGAAAAAGACGGTTTTTTCAACTTCTATCCAAAAGTTTCACCAGACGGAAAGTATCTTGCTTACCTATCTAATAAAGGCAGAGATTTTAGCCTTGCATCGCTTTACCTAAAAGATGTAAATGGCGATGAAGAGGAATTGGCTGTTATATCAGATCGCCTTTTTTCTAATGAAGCAAATCATGCTGATGCTATTAAGCCAACCATAACTGTCATCAGCACTTCGTTTTCATTCTCTCCAGATAGCAAAAGCATTGCGTATTCTGTAAACAAACGAAATAAATTCGGCGAAGATTACCGCGATATTTTCATCTACAATCTTGATACAAAAAAACATCGTCGTCTTACAAACTCAGCCCGAATTGAATCACCTATTTGGAGCCCAACCGATAAGACCATTGTTGCCATTCAATACAACAAAGGGACCCAGAATTTAATCCAAATCGACCCTGAAACAGGAGACGTTACTCCATTAACTAGCTTCTCAAATGGCCAAACAGTTTACACTCCAACTTGGAGCCCTGATGGTAAATCGGTGTACTTCGCTTTTGCAGAGTTAGATGATAGAAATATCTTGCGATATGATATTGAGACTGGAGGCATCAAGCCCATTAATACTTTTGAACAAGCGGATTCACGCGACCCATTCATTTCTCCAGATGGCAAGAACTTATACTTTGCTAGTAACCCGGATGGGATTTTTAATATCTATGTAAAGTCTTTAGAAAGTGATAATATCCAAAAGCTTACTAGCGTAGTTGGTGGAGCGTTCATGCCTTATGTATCAGATAATGGCGATATCTACTTTTCCGAATACGAAGCTGATGGTTATAAACTAAAAACTGCAACTCTTACAAACTCACCAGCTACAAACCTAGGTTCTTATACTCCAGCTTTTAAAGTAGACCAACTAAATAGCTACGAAGAAGATTCTCTTTACAGTAAGTTAAATGACTTTGATGATACAGACATACAAGAATTTACTGTAAATGAGCATGCTGTTTTAGACACAGGAAGTTATGATTTTTCACTTTCTACTTTTGATGGTGAAGAACAACTTACTTATAGAAAGTATAACGATGTGTATACAAAATTTAGCTTTTTCCCTGTTCTTAGGTTCGATAATTATTCCAAGCTAAACGGAAATAATGGAACTTTAATTAAGAACGGGAAATTCGGAAAGTTCGGAGAAAATCTCATTCGTGATATTAAGCCAGGTGTTTACTTCTCATCGAGAGATGTGCTCGACAAACTCTCTCTTTTTGGTGGAGTTATGCTCGGTGTTGGTTCTCGTCCTGTTGATGGTTTAACAGATTACATCAAGCCCGATCACATTCTCGATCTAGACCGTGATATTTTTCTTATTGCAGAGCACCGAGGCCTTCCTTTCATTAAGAAAGGCTGGTCGCCAACAATTTCTATCGAATTTTATAACATGCGCCGAAATGTTAACGATGGTTTGGCAATTGAGGAATTCAAGTGTACATCATGCGCAACACCCGATACCGTTAATGTAGATATAGCTTACGATATTTGGGAAGTAGATGTATTTCTAAGAACTAAGTTAAACAGATTTAGCCTGCTTGAGTTTGGCTATGGTTACAGTCCGTACAAAGTAAATACTGATAATTTTTATTCTAACGAATTGAAAGGATTTGTAACAGGCTCTTCCGATCAGTACTTCAAAGGTTCTACTTTTTCGGCAGCATACACAGTTAACTACTACGAGTACACTAAAGATGCTGATATTGCTCCCATCGGGCTTAAAGGTTATATCCGATACCAATACCAGCCTAGTAAAATTTTAGAGGAATACGATGTAAAAAACGGCTCATTGGTTCCTGTTTTTAAATCCACAAAAAATCATTCTTCCGAACTTCACGTTCGTTATGGTTTCAAGCTTCCTAATAACCAAGCATTTCAAGCTAGGGTTAGAGGCTTTGCCTACTTTAACAAGCCGAATGATTCTTTTTACGCAGATTATATTGGCGGTTTTATGGGAATGCGTAGTTATCCATATTTTGCGCTGGGTGGCGAACAAACTGCTTTTACGAGCTTATCCTATTTTGCTCCCATTTTTAAGAATCTTACCAAACAAGCAGGTCCGTATACTATTGACAAGCTTTATGCTCGAATTTTCTTCGAAGCTGGAAATAGTTGGAACTCCCCATTCGATTCTGGAAGTAGTTTGAAAACTGGAATTGGTACAGAGTTACGATTAGCAACAAACGGGTACTATCTATTCCCTCTTAAGTTTTTTGTAAGTGCAGCTTACGGTTTCAACGAGTTTGATATCACTTTACCTGACGACTTCGTTACAGGCTCGAAGAATAACACCGTAAGATATGGCAGAGAATTTCTTTTCCATTTTGGTTTAACCTTCGATTTTGAATTACTATGAAAAACCTTGGTCTGATTTTTGTTTTTGCAATAACATTTCTCCCAAATTTAGTGGCTCAGCCTTTGAATAATTTCGCAGGTGATATTATTAAAGAAGCTGAAACAAAATCCTCTGAAACACTTTCTATTTCTGATTTCAAACCAGATGCTAACCTAAGTTTCGGGGCTAGCATTCTAAGTGCAGAAAGAACAAAACCAAGCGTTGCTTTTATTTCATCAGCCATTCTTCCTGGCTCAGCTCAAGCCGCTAACGGCAAATGGGTACGCGCTAGCATTTATGCACTAACCGAAGCAGTAACCGTTTTTTATTATTTCAATAGAAATAATGCCGCAAAACGCCAGGAAAAAGCCTACGAAAACTACGCCAATCAAAATTGGAGTGTAGTTGCCTACGCACAATGGTTGGTAAATTACTCTGAAGAAAACAACCTTGCTAATGGTTATGCAGAATTAGCCTCAAATATATCAGGCAAATCGCCAGACTTCTCAAATACAACCAATGATTGGTTGAAGGTAGACATTCGCACTTTGCATAATGTTGAACAAAAAACACCTTATGTATTTGAATCTAAACGATCCAGCTATTTCTCTCACCTTTTACCCGAATACGGTTCTCAACAATATTATGAATTGATTAGCAAGTATTGGCAGTTTCAATCTGGGTGGTCAGATATACATCAAAACCCTTCTCTAAATCCAAACTTCCCTTATTACAAGTGGGATGGTAGCGATGCCTCTCCTCAATTTTATCTAGGGCGAGATAAAGCTGCTGAATTTAATGACAACTACCGATTAGCTGGGAACATTTTAAACCTTATTGTGATTAATCACATTGTTGCGGCTTTTGATGGATTGTTAACTGTAAAACTAAAAAATAGCCGCCTTCAAGCTCATACTAACTTAATGCGATCAGATTCATTTTCGTTAGTTTTACACTTTTAAGATCCTATTACTTCTCGTACTTTAAAATATGCTAAAGAACATTCTCACAAGTAAATCATTTTATATATCAATTCTCGGTATTATAGTGCTTGGGGCAGCTTCACTTTTTCTGCTCGATAAAGTAATAATGCCTTACTACACTAATTACAATGAGGGAATTACTGTGCCAGATGTTACCAGAATTACTCTAGAAGAAGCAGAGGAATTACTAACTAGCATCGGCCTTAGATATGAAGTTGCCGAACGTAGAGCAAACTCTGCCTTCCCAGCTAACTATGTGATAGATCAGCAACCAACAGCGGCAAATATTGTAAAGCCAAATCGTAAAATCTACCTCACGGTAAACACCGAAGTAAAGCCTAAGGTTGAAGTCCCAAATGTGACAAACCTTTCTTTGAGAAATGCTCAAATTCAATTGCAGAATTACGGACTCGAAGTAGGAACAACAACGTACGAGTCATCTAGATTTAAGAATGCTGTTCTTCGTCAATCTATTCCTCAAGGCACTATAGTTGATAAAGGTGCAACCATCGATTTAGTTGTCAGTGATGGACTTGGAGACAAAATTGTAACCATACCAGAAATAATTGGTCTACGTTTACCACAAGCTCAGCAAAAACTCAGAGAAGCTGGTTTAAGAATTGGTGAAATTTTCTTCAAACCAACAAAAGATATTGACCCCAATACCGTGTTAGATTTTTCACCAAAGGTCACTGAAATTATCGAAGGTCAATCGCTGAATCTTATAATCTCTGAACGTTTTGATGCTACCGAAGAAGTAGAAGGTGGCGCCGTATTTAGTGATTCAACCCAAACCCGAAGAGATTCTCTTAATATTCCATCCCCCAAGCCTAACAAATAGACTATGAATTTCCAACTCCCAATACTTGCTCCCTCTATCTTAGCCGCAGATTTTTCTAAACTAGGCAAAGACATCGAAGATTGTATAAAAGGTGGTGTAAGTTGGATTCATTGCGATATCATGGATGGCCACTTTGTGCCTAACATCAGTTACGGCCCTTCCATTGTAAAAGCGGCAAGTAAATCTGCCCCAGATGCTTTTATCGATGTCCATCTGATGATTGAAAACCCGGATAATTTTGTTGATGATTATGTTCAGGCTGGTGCAGATCTAATCTCTGTGCATTACGAGGCCTGTCCACATCTTCATCGCTCAATTCAAAATATCAAGAAATACGGCATAATGGCTGGGGTAGTAGTTAATCCTGCTACTTCGCTCCACAACATCGAGCCTATCTTAGAATATGTAGATTTAGTGCTCATTATGAGTGTAAATCCTGGGTTTGGTGGCCAAAGCTTTATTGAAAGCAGCTATGAAAAACTTCAAGAACTCGCTGATTTAAGAGAGGCAGGCGGTCATGCATTCCTTATTGAAGTGGATGGTGGCGTTGGCTTGAAAAATATTCAAAAAGTTGCCGAAGCTGGCGCAGATGTATTAGTTGCTGGAAGTA
This sequence comes from Balneola sp., assembly GCA_048267645.1. GTDB lineage: Bacteria > Bacteroidota > Rhodothermia > Balneolales > Balneolaceae > Balneola. Next base: position 196,812 of record JBLWXC010000003.1, on the reverse strand, counting down.
GCGTCTTTAGTGCTGAAAACATCCCAGCTCGCGTACAAGAGCTTCAGGAATTACTAGAAGGGTAAACCTTCTCCTTCTAAAAACTACCGTTCAGTTTTATTTATAGCCCATTTGGACTCTAAATTTTGTGATTTCCATGTTTATCAAATACATATTCAAAGGAACATAATTATCACAAATAGCCTTCAAATTGTTCTACATCATTTTTCTGTACAAATGATTAAATTCGTGCCTTAAATATATGGAGATACAATTATCGAAGACCAACGTACACTTTTAGAACAATCTTTTTCCATCGAGAAAACCGACCCCGTTTCTTTATTTGGTTTACACGATGGTAACATCCGCATTCTAGATCTCGCTTTTCCAGAAACAAAAATTAATTCTCGAGGCGACCGCGTAAAATTGATTGGCCCAAGCGAAGAAGTCGCTTTGATGGGAGATATCATTGCGGGCATGATTGAAGTAGCCGAGCGTAAAGGCTCCGTTTCTGAAAACGAAGTAAAAACGCTCATAGCGCTTAAATCTGGAGAACAGAAAGCAAGAAAACCACATACACCTGCATCAGGTAGTGGCGATGCCATTTTGTACACTCATGATGGTGAACCTATTATTGCAAAAACTCCCGGCCAAAGACGCATTGTACTTTCCTCCGAAAAACAAGACATCGTTTTTTCAATTGGTCCAGCTGGTACAGGTAAAACGTACACCTCTGTGGCCCTTGCTGTTAAAGCTTTAAAAGAACGCAGAGTTAAAAAAATTATACTTGCACGTCCTGCAGTTGAAGCTGGCGAGAATCTTGGATTTCTACCTGGCGACCTAAAAGAGAAAATTGACCCGTATCTTCGCCCACTTTATGACGCTCTTGAAGACATGATAGAGACCGATAAGTTGGAATTCTATCTAAAAAAGAATGTGATTGAAATAGCACCTTTGGCTTACATGCGAGGGAGAACGCTCAATAATGCTTTTGTTATTTTGGATGAGGCCCAAAATGCAACGAATACGCAAATGAAGATGTTTCTTACGCGTATAGGATTTAACAGTAGAGCCATTATTACAGGCGATATCACCCAAACCGATTTGCCAAGAAAACTAGAATCTGGATTAATCTCCATTCAACGAATTCTGAAAGATGTACAAGGCATTGACTTTGTTTACCTGAACGAAGAAGATGTGGTGCGCCATAAACTAGTTCGAGATATCATTAATGCTTACGAGAAATACGAAGAAAGTAGAGAAAAAAAATAGAGCATTACAATTTCGCTTCTCTTTTCAGAGCGAGTTATATCATCAGGATAAAAGATCATGAAAACAACTTATTGCGCGGCACTTTACGAAGGAACTTTTTCGGTAGGTCTCGACAAAAAATTCAATCGTATTTCTAGAACTGATAGTCCAGCTAAAGGTGCTCTCAAAATTTCGTTGAATCCTTTTTTGATAGTTACACCCGAAAGAAAATTTCTCTTCGATTGTGGCATTGGTGAATTTGGAGAAGATACAGGTCCTCAAGTAATTCGTGAACATTTAGAAGCTCACGATTTAACCGAGTTTGATATCACTGATGTTGTTTGCAGTCATCTTCATTACGACCACATTGGCGGACTTGCTAATAAAGAAAACGGTTATTGGGAACTCACTTTCCCTGATGCTAAAGTTTGGGTTTCTCGAAAAGGCTGGAAAAAAGTAATTGGCAAAGAACTTTTTTACGATGAAGAGAAAACCGAATTCGTCCATTTTCTAGATGCGAAAGCAGATCTTCATTTTATGGATGAAGAAGCACAGCCTTACCCAGAACTTCATGTTAAAAAAATTGGTGGGCATACTGAATTTCATCAAGTGCTGCTTTTTGATAATGGAGAAGAAAAGTACATGCAAGCCGGAGATGTGATTGCAACAAAAGCCCAAGTAAATCGAAAATTCGCTGCCAAATACGACTTCGACCCAAAAACTAGCCAGAGACAAAGAGAAATTCTTGGAAAACTAGCTTTTGACGAAGGATATACTATTTTGGGATATCATGACGACTCAACACCAATTTTTAAAATTACCGGCGTTGACGAAAAAACTGGATACATTATCGAAAACCAAAGTTCTTATGTCCCTGCCTAATTCAATTCATGAAATAAAAGAGTTTCTAGTAAAGAAAGGATTTTCCGATACAATTCAAGCTGCTGTGATTCTTGGCTCAGGGCTTGGTGATTTCGGGAATGAAATTTCAAACTCAATTACTATTCCATATTCCGAAATTCCAAACTTCCCCCAGTCTACCGTAACAGGACATTCTGGGGCTCTGATTTTCGGCACGGTTGAGAATAAAACAACGATAGCTTTTTCAGGACGATTTCATTTTTACGAAGGACATCCTTTCGAACGTACCATTTTACCAGTTCAGCTAGCAAAGGCATTTAATGTAGAGAAGCTTATCATTTCGAATGCCGCTGGTGGAATAAATCTAGATTATAAAGTCGGCGATTTAATGATTATCGAAGACATTATCCGCCAGAATATGATGCTTTCCAACCCTTCGGATTACACGTGGAGTTTAGACTTACACCCAATTGCCGACAAAGTTGAGAGCATTGCTAAGTCAATTAATGTTGACACTAAACGTGGTGCTTACTTGTATGTAAAAGGCCCGAATTATGAGACTAAAGCTGAAATTCATGCTTTTAGAAAACTAGGTGGCGATGCTGTTGGTATGAGTACCGCAGCAGAATTAATTGAAGCGGCAAGACTAAATGTGAGAGCTACCGCAATTTCTCTAATAACAAATGCTGCAGCTGGTGTAACCGATCAAAAATTAGATCATGCAGAGGTAAAAGAAGCTGCCGAAATGAAGAAAGAAGAGTTCGCTAAACTCGTGAAAGGCTTGATAAAAGAGCTCTAATTAACATCCTCCCTATCCACAAAAAAAAAGCCCACTTGTCAAAATGGGCTTTTTGTGTCAATACCGCTAAGCTCATACAACCTAGCAGAATTAAGGATCAGCGTACTTATGAGATTCTTTGTGAGCATTGTCTTCCGTAATTGCTCAATCTATAAACTGCTCTAGAGCTATCAATTTCCATCATTTCTCAGCCTAGAACGAATAAATAATCGTTTATTTAGAACCTCTCTAAATAATGAAAGAAATATGAAGGCTTTATGAAGAAAGGAAATTTATCTTGCGATAATTTCAAATTTATGCTCTAACCTATTGCCAAACTCATCTACTAGTGTGAGTGTGTGTTTGCCGCTTTTGGGAGCCAAAGACATCTGGTGAAAAGTGGTTGTCTCTCCAATATATTTATCATCTAAATGCCAGAATATTTTGGCCGCTGTTTCGCGGTGGGCTACTTCAAAAACAGTTTTCCCGATGGTACCATCAAGCTCAATTGGAACATAAATAGTAGATGCATAAAATGGATAAATAAGGCGCATTGGGGCAATTTGCTCTTCTGCACATGACGGATCAAGTGTAGGTAATGATTTGTACTCTGCGTGTTTTTTCTTGTAATACCATTCCTCAACAGGCGGCAAAACAAACCAATTTTTAGGGGTAATTTGGGACATTTCTGAACAGCTACTGTTAACTCGTCGCATTTCTTTGTTCAGAAAAACTCTCTGATGATATGGGCATAATGAAGTTTCCAATCCCGTTTTTGGTACAGAAACCGTATCCACTAATTCGCAATATTCGCCAGATCTGTGTCCACTTAACCGGCAAACGCTAATTGTTTCCATTTCAAAAATAGGTTCATTAAACCACGTAGTTGGTGGTAACACATCAAAAACATCAAACAATAATGGCCCTGCAGTTTTTATACCTGTTAAATTCGGGCGACCTTCTCCATCGGCGTTGCCAACCCAAACACCTACCACAAATTCTGGAGTAATACCAATGGCCCATCCATCACGATATCCGAAGCTGGTACCTGTTTTCCAAGCCACCTTGCGGCTACTTTCAAAACGTTTCCAGTACACTTCATCTTCAGGGCGATTTACCTCTAGCATTGCTTGGAATGTAGCCCAAACGGCTCCTTCGTTTAGTGAAAATGAATTTCCTCGTTCTTCTGACTCATCCACCGATTGTTTAAAAATCACTTCCTGAAATTTGCCTTTGTCTTTCGAGCGAGGGTCGTAATTATTCAACATTTCTGCCAATGAAGCAAATGAGGAAGTGACATCCCAAAGTGTTCCCTCTGCTCCACCTAAAATCAACGATAAGCCATAATGCTCAGGTGGATTTGTGATAGTTTCTAATCCCAATTCATTCAGATAATGGTGAAATTTAGGAACTCCAAATTCCTGCAACATGTACACTGCAGGCACATTTAAAGAACGCGAAAGAGCTTCAGATGCAGGAACCGCTCCATCGTAAGTTCGAGTATAATTCTTTGGAGAATAATCTGAAAAGCGAGAAGGAACGTCTGGAACTAAAGTGTTTGGCAATATTTCGCCTTCATTCAATTTCAACATATACAAAAATGGCTTTAAAATACTTCCTGTACTTCGTGGAGCTTGAATGATATCCACACTATGTCCATTTCTGCTTCCTGAGCCTTCCGTATTTGCAACATAAGCGGCCACTTCTTCTGTTTTTACATTTAACACTAATACGGCTGCATTTTGAATTCCATTTGCACTTAACTCCCTATGATGCTGAGCAACAATTTTATTGATTTGCTCTTGTAGCTGCGCGTTAATTGTAGAGTGGACTTTCTTCCCCCTATTCCCATTCAGATATTGATTAGCAACAACGTGTGGCGCTTCAGATGGCAATGGATGTGGTTTTTCGGGTAAAGACTCCAACAAAGCTAGTTTGTACGTTAGAGAGTCGATTTTGGCCTGCTCAAATAAACGAGAGAGTAATCGGTCTCTTTTGGCTTTCAGTGCATCTCTATTTCTGCCAGGATGGATAAGCGCCGGACTATTAGGAAGAACTGCAAGCGTTGCCGATTCTGCCCAAGAAAGCTGATTGGGTTTCCTTCCATAATAACGCCAAGAAGCTGTTTCTAGTCCCACAACATTTCCTCCAAACGGTGCGTGAGCTGCATACATGGCAAGAATCTCTTTTTTGGAGTAGGAAAGTTCAAGTCGAGTAGCCTGAACCATTTCTTTCAGCTTTTCCCAAACGGTACGTTTTGGGTTTTGTTTAGAAAGGCGAACAACCTGCATACTTAATGTACTAGCACCACTTACCACTTCGCCAGCTTTGTAATTTTGAATAAGCGCTCTGCCAATGGCAATTGGGTCTACACCGAAATGGCTTTCAAAATTTCGATCCTCGAACTCGATAATGGCTTGCTCGAATTTGTACGGGACTTCATCTGAAATTGGGAAACGCCACTGTCCATCGTCGGCAATTTTTGCTCCTAGCAATTTGCCCGACTTACCTTCCACTACTGTAGAATATGAAGCCGAGAATAATGGGCTCGGCAAGACATTCCAATAACCTACGCCCACAAGAATAAGCCCAAGGAGAAGAACCGCTAACTTCGTCCTTTTCCTTGTAAACGATAATCGTTTCAGCTTATCCTTTTCTTTCATTCTAATTCCAAAACATCAATTTGTAGGCACAACAGTTACCCACATACCAGATGTGCGTGCACTTATTGTTTCATCGTACATGGCGGATGTATTTACCGCTGGCAAATAGTATTTACCAACAAAACTGGCGTTTAACTCCACTCTAAATGTTTTGGTTTTGCTCGCTCTTAAATCAAAGTAGGTGTACACTCTGTCATCTCTTACATCTTGATATTCGAAGCTAGCAGTTGGCTCACTAAAGGATTCATCATCCATACGCGTATTCCTAATTTCCCAACCAGATGGGAATATTTGTGTTAGCACCACTTCTTCATAATCACCTCTTAAACCCGGATTTGTAATACTTACCTCGGCAATAAAGTCAGTACCCTGCTTAATTTTTATGGGGTCAATTGCTTTGCCTTGCAAGTCGGTAAATCGAACTTTCTGTTTTAAACTATTGGAATTAGAAACAGAATCGCCCAATAGAGGTGTTCCTTTTAGGATTAACCGTGCAAATAAAGTGCCCTCACCTTGATTAGAAAACTTCAGCTTGTTGGTCGACTTTTCATCCATCTTCAATTCGAGTTGAGTGATATAAGCTCTAGAATCAATTCCACTGTTAGTTTTTCCATTCAATGTGAATGAGGCTTGAATTTCCCCTGAAGTGCTGAATTGCTCTAAATATTTAGAAATAGCAATAAGGCTGTATGCGGTTGTTTGTGTGCTAAACCAACGTTGTGAACTTAGTTCTTTGGAAAGATCACGAGCAATCAGGCTAGCTTCATCATTTCGATTTACCAAACTCAACGTCTCTAAAATCATAGCACGATCTCGGGTTGAAGAACCATAACTTCTTGAAAGTTCCGTATAGTTTGGAACTTCTACTGAAAGACCATCAATAAGGATGTTCGCAGCTTCTTTTTGGCCGATAATTGCATAACTAGCAGCCAATCTCCATTTTGCTTGTAATGATAAATTTTCCTGTTCTCTCAAGCGATTCATTGCCCCGAGGTCGGGAGTATTTGCTAATGCTAGCGTATACAAACGGTATGCTTGAATTAAATCTGAACGATAATAATCGGACTGTTTCTTCCAATTACGAGCTCTTTCTCTCTGGAAAGAATTTACTTGATCTAGCACATTAGTTGAAACGTAATAGCCTTTCTTTTGGGCTTCGAGCAGGAAGTGGTAAGCATAGTTTGTGCCCCAAGAATTTGGATCTTCTTGTCCTGGCCAATAAGCGAGCCCACCGCTGGAAGTCATGAACGTTTCAATTCTCTTAATTCCAGCATCAATATTTTTTTGAATTTCTGATTTTCGTTGAGAATTGAGATCCATCACATCCGCCACAAATAGCTGAGGAAATATTCCCGATGTAGTTTGTTCTATACAACCATGTGGATATCGAATGAGATAATCGAGTCTTCTTCCGAAATCGATTGGTGGAATTCTAGAAATTTCTAGCACCGCTGTATTCGAGCCAATCATTCCCTGCGGTTCAAAATCGATATTCCATTCTTTGCCTTCAGCAACAACGGCATTTTTCACATCTACATAAGGTGTATTTGGATTACGAACGGCAATTTCGATTTCATGGTGAGCGGTTTCGTTTCCACTTCTTACTTCTACTCTAATTGTACCTACTCCAATAGCTGGTTTCGTTTTTAGTTTGAAGGAAACTAGTTCATCTCCAGGCTCTGAGAAGTTCACCGTTGCTGTTTTACTTCCTACTATTTCGAATAATTCGTTCGCCTCAATACGAACATCTACCTCTCTTACTGATTCTTTCATTGCAAAAACATTGACTGGTAAATCTACATTTTCGCCAGGGCCTAATACTCGTGGCAAAGTTGCCAAAACCATAACAGGTTTACGGACAGGAGTGGTGGTTTCGGCATTCCCATAAGCACCATTTTGACCAGCAACTACCATTGTGCGAACTGAACCAACATAGTTTGGTATAGAGATGGTGTGCTTTTTGGTTTCCCCTGCTTTAAGTGCAAAAGGACCGATAAATCGAACCATTGGCTTAAATCGATTTGCTTCGTTTAAAGGATCTGCAGCTTTTAATTCACCATCACCTCCAACAGCTAAAATCCGAGATAAATTTCCTGCGTAAGCATCGCTCACATATTCAAATAAATCCCATGTTTTAACACCTAATGCCTCGCGAGCATAGAATAACTCGTGTGGAGATGGTGTTTTGAAATTCGTAAGATCGAGCAATCCGTCATCTACAATAGCTACGGTGTAAGTCATTGCTTTCCCATTCTCTTCACTTATTTCAATTTCAGCCTGAGTTTCTGGTTTTAACTCAACGGGCATATTAATCTGCGGTTTGAGAATAGTAGCTGGGTTATCAATCTCGATTGGAATAACGCCATACATTCTTATTGGCAAATCGTTTCTTTCTTGTCCATGCGGTTGAATGTGCATTACATGAGCGTACACATTTGGGCTCATTTCCGCCGTAGATTGAAACTCATATTTTGTAGTTCCTTCTTGTCCATTCAACCACTTTGTGCTTAATACTTTTGAGCCAGTTTCTAAACTAACAAGGATTTTACTTTCTGCACTGCTTGGAATGTTTAGTATTACTTTTTCGCCTACAGTGTAATTGTCTTTGTCGGAATTGAATGAAAGTCTAGCAGGACTAACCCCAGACCCTCTTCCACCGTACCAACGGTAATACACTACTGTGCTTGCTGTATGCCCGCCTTTTGGATCTTTTACTCTTACTAAATATCGTCCACCATCTTCATTACCTGGCAATTTTAAATCAAAATATCCTTTCCCATCTGCACCCGTTTTTACTTTTCCTTGAGTTACTTGACGAACATTTCTTCGTTCAAAATAGCTACTCAAGTCTTCGTTATTACGCTCCCACCACCATCGGTAGCGGATGTTATACACTTCGTATTCCAATTCTTTGGAGGCCGTGCCCTCGCCTTCATTATTTATAGAAGCAACTTCAAAACGATGGCTTTCCCCTCTTGAAAGCCAATTTCCATAACTCCAATCTTCTTGATTTGGGCTTTTTATTCCCACTAAATGTTCGAAAGGGAAATAATATGTTGATGCACTCCCTACACTAAAATTTCCAGAGTTTTCAAATACACGCATTTTTAAGTTCACGCGAACTCTTCCGGGACCTTCCTTCAGTTTATTAAATGTATAATTAACTTTAGCCTTTCCGCTATTATCTAACTTTCCATTAAATATTTGTTCTGGATCTGATGAATACGAAACTGCTTCATCCGAAAATGAAAATCCTGGAAATTTCTCATAAAATGGAGCTGAAGGTGTAGTACTCATTTCCACGTCTGCCTTTAAACCACGCGCGATTGCTCCATGTAACCAACGTGATTCCAACTCGGCTTCCAACTTCCTTTCTTTACCTGATATGAAAGTGTCGGTGAAATTCATTTCCACTTTAAGTCGGTTCGGCTTCACCGTTTCAACTTTTAGTACTTTGGAAAAAGTTAAACCACCCACGCGCGCTTTAATTCGCCAATTTCCTGTTGGAGATTGTTTCTCTGTATGTCCTTCATACACATACATTCCATTTAATGAAGCATAGAAAGTTTGTCGGTCAACCACCTGCCCCGATGGATTTGTTAACTCAAAACTAACTGGATGATCTTTAGGCAACACACCATTTTTATCTTCCAAAATTAAGCTCACATGTAAGGTATCGCCTGGGCGCCAAACACCACGTTCGCCATATAAAAAGCCTTTTACTCCTGTCTGAACTTCTGCGCCCGATACATCGAAGTCACTCACCGAAAGTGAATTACCATCATTAAGTTTTAAATACCCTTTCTGTTTTCCAGAGCTAGCAACTAGGTAAAACGGATCTCTTGCCACACTTACAACCACCTTTCCTTCTTTATCAGAAACTGCTTTTGTGATAGTCTGCTGCTGATAATCAAAAAATTCAACTTCTACACCGCTTTTTGGTTGGGCAGTATTTATATCGGTTACAAAAGCGATTACATTTTCGCCTTCCGATTTCTTAACGATTAGCCCCAAATCTGAAGCTAAAATTTTGCGATGCACATTATGCTCATCTGTGTAATACGAGATATGGCAAGGGTTTTCTCTTTCACTCCATTTAAAGCCATTTGGATACCTATTAGAATCATATCTCTTCCAATAATCAGCCTCCGCTTCGGGATTTAATGTCCACGATCGGTTTGTTAACGAGCTATTTGTCTCTTCATCGTTTTCACCACATTCATAAATCGCTTGATGCTTTCTAAACCCAAGCTCAACAAAATAGATGGCGCCAGGTTCAGGTTCTATAATTTTAGACAAATCTAGTGCGTAATTATTCCAGCTACCAGCTTCTACAGTTCCTAACGAAGAAAGTGGAATTACGCCTCCAAAAACAGGTCTCCCAACTTTATTCAAATTCCAACCATACACATCGCCTAAATCTTGATCTTGAAAATGTTGACCAATGTTAGTCTCAAAAATTCGGGTAATTCTTACATCAATAGCACCAAGGCTAACCGATTTAAAAGGCAGCAATAGGTTTTTAGATTTGGGTATGATTACCCCTTTTCCCAATAATTCAAGTTGTGGTTTAGGCTGATTGAATTGGATTTGACGAGTTATTTCTGTTCCTAACTTTTTCCCTTTTTCATTTTGAATTGAAGAAGCAATGGTAAGCGTTTTGGTACCTGTTTGTAATCCTCTTGGTGTAACAACAATCTTATTATCTTTAACCAGAAGATTCAAATTTGGCATGTCTTGCACGGTAACTAAGCCGTCTAAATTCTGGCTATCATCTAGTGGATCAGAAAAGGTTAATTCTATTCTTGGATTGCTATCTGTAAAAACGCGTGTGCTTATAAGATCGAAATCGGTTGATGGCGTAATATCTATCCATTGCGATCCTTTTGAGGAAGCTCCTATTGGCGTTCCATCCCATTGTATTTCTACTTGTGATGGTGTTCTCTCACGCTTAACTCCTGTTATCTGAAACTGATGCTCCAGTCGGCCTTGATTTGGCAACCAATTTAGCACGAGTGCGTTATTTCCTTTTTGCTTTACCCTAAGAACTCTTTTAATGTCGGAGAATTTTGCTTCATCTGCGGTATAAATAGCCCCTGAAAGCTGAACCGAATTTGAACTTCCAGGAACCGATTCAACTTCACCCATTTGTAATTCTAAATCTTGCTGTATGGTTTTGAATGCAAATTTGAAAGCCTGCTTATCCTCGGGCACACTCACCACTTTACCCAAATTGAATGTTACATGATACTCTTTATCAGAACTTAGAGGTTGATTTGGTTTAAACACTACCGTTTGCTCATTCACCCATTTAGTTTGTCCGTCTACATTCGGCTCCACTTGGAATAGAACCAATAACTCATTCGCTTTTTCTACAGGTTGCGAAAGTGTGATGGCTATTTCACCTCGTGCACTTAGCTCACCAGAGGTATACGCCTGAATGTACTCAGTAAAGTCAGCGGGATTAGAAAGCTGCTCTGTTTTATCATCTTTTGAACAAGAAAATAAAGTACCTAGCAACACGAATAAGATTAAGTAATAAGTGCGGTTCAACATTGGAATAAATCTATGTGGTTTAATTGGTGGGTATATCCATAACTACAGATTCTTGAAAAAGTTCTGCACTTTTATCGTGCTTTGTTAAAAGCATACAAAACTTTAAAAATTACATCCAAAAGTACTTATTGAGCCCGTCTTTTAACACTTTATTTATTGGAGAATCGGAATTTAAATTCCTGACCAAAAACTCTGTCTCAATAAAGCCAAAGAAGCGTTTGCGTACGTATAGTCAGAGCTATGAGTAATCTCCCCCCCTCTACACACAAAGCAATGTTGAGTATCTACAGGAGATATCTAACAATATGTAGACTGCTACTCAGCTGAATTTTATAAAGCTGAAAGTACCAGTTTTTTAAGCACTAAAGATATTTACCGAAAAGCTCTTCTAACTTATCAATGTTTAAAGGCTTGCTTAGAAATTCGAGGATGCCCACTTTTTTATAGTTATCTAAGTCAGCATTCATAATATCTGCCGAAACCGCAATTATTCTTGGTCGGGATTTGCCAGCATAGAATTTTGAGATAATATCAGAAGCTTCAATACCATTCATAACTGGCATTTGAATATCCATAAAAATAAAATCGAACACAGTTTCTAGGGCTTTGTCTACAGCCTCCTTGCCATTGCTAACAACTTCAACATCAGCTATACCAATGTGATTTAGCATCTTTTCGAGTACAAGTTGGTTTACTAGCACATCATCAACCACCAAAATTTTAAGGGAGTTATAGGCTACAGAAAGCTCTTCAACATCCTCTATCAAGACTTCGGAGTTTTCACAGATCTCAAAAGGTATTTCAAAACTAAATGTAGAGCCTTGTCCTAGCGTTGAACTAGCTTGAATAGTTCCTCCCATTAACTCTACTAGTTTTTTGCTTATTGCGAGCCCTAGCCCAGTTCCTTCAATCATTAAACCGCTATTAGCTCTGAAAAATTTATTAAACAAACTTTTCTGATCTTCTTCAGAAATACCAATTCCGGTATCAATAACAGAAAACCTTACTCTAGCACTATTCGGGGTTGAGTTAATCAGCTCTATGTTAACAGTAACACTTCCCTCTCTAGTAAACTTTATAGCATTATTAATAAGATTTATCAGAATTTGTCTTGTCCTTGTGGAGTCCCCATACACCTTCTCTGGTATGTCATTATCGTAGTTAAAGTACAATTGTACTTTGTTACTTTTTGCTTCTGTTCTATGCTCAAATAGCTCTATCAGCTCACTAACTTCTTCATGAATATGACTTTCGTTCTTTTCTAGAATTATTTTCTCATTTTCAATCATAGTTAGATCTAGAACGTCTACAATCAAACTATGCAACATCTTAGTGCTATAAGTAAGGCTCTGAACTAATTCTTTTTGTTCGTGGTTGAGCTCGGTGTCTATAAGAAGTTCTGTTAAGCCTACCACACCATTCAACGGAGTTCTCATTTCATGGCTAATAGTTGCCAAAAACTGTGATTTTGCTTTATCTGCAAGTTGAGCTCTCTCCTTCTCAATTTCTAACTCATCAATAACTTTATTCAGCTTTCTGCGGTCAGAGAGGTATGCTTTTTTAAATGAGAAAAAGCAAAAACCTACTGAAGAAACCATAATTACCCCAGTAATGGCAAGATCTCTAATTCGCTCCACGTCTGTGGCATATTGGGCAGCTGCTTCAGGATTATTCAGTTCGTATAAACCATAACTTAGCACTAACGTTATTGTTGCTGAAATTAGAACTAGGTATGCTTTTGGGGGTAATACCAATAGCCCAGAAATAAAAATAAGCACAAAGAAATGCATAATAGAGCCACTAATGCCACCGGCAGGTAACCACGCAATCGCAAGCATTATATATGCTACACTATAGTATATACTTGCAAGTATATTAAAGGAAACTCCTTTTTTGAATGCTATATAAAGCCCTAAATAAATAAAAAAGCCTGTAGTATAAATCACTCTAATTGGAAGAATGTATCCTATAATTTGAGAAACTACAGCCCAGAATAAAAGTATTAGTACAGTGAGTACTAATGTTATTTCAAAGAGTTTAAGTTCTATCTTTAATCTCTTTCCGTTGACCGAATTTGATTCTTTATAGTCCAAAGTGCATATATTTTAGCAACAAACCATTCGTTTTGATTCAAGCTGTTGCATTAACCCATATTTTCTAAATTTCTCTCTAATCAATAGATATTTACTAAATCACTTGACCTATCTACTTGGATGGTAAACTAACTATTTTATTATAATTGTAAATACATTTATTAATTTTTTTTCAAAAAAAAGCACGAGTTGCAATGCTCGTGCTTAAAAATATTAGGAGGGTATGTTTAAAACCCATTCAAATATTTATAAAACTCGCTATCTGTTGAAATTATTAGCGATGTTTCAGAATCAATGGTTTTACTATACGCTTCCATACTTTTCACAAAAGAATACAGTTCTCTTGATTGTCGTGTTTTATTGTAAGCTGCATTATAAATTGAGGCGGCTTCGGCATCTGCTTTACCTCTAATGGTTTCTGCTTCACGGAAAGCTTCCGATTGAATTCGCTTTAGTTCTCGGTCTTTCTCACCATTTATTCTAGAAGCCTCACCTTGGCCTTCAGAACGAAATTTATCAGCGATTCTATTTCTTTCTGAAATCATACGATCGTATACCGTACGGCGCACTTCTTCCGCGTAATTAATACGCTTAAATCTAAAATCTAGAACTATAATTCCTAAATCAGATGTTCTTTCGTTAGCAAGCTTTTGTATAGTTTCTTGAATTTCTTCACGACCAACACTAATAGTTTCTAGCGAGTCATTTACGATATCAGAAATAATACCTTCTTGTAGCGGAGCTCGGTTAGAGCTTCTAATCAATTCTACCAAATCATGAGATGCTACAGCATTTCTAGTTTCACCATCCAAGATATCTGCTAATCGAGATTGTGCGCCACGCTCATTACCTAAACGCTCATAATATTTAAGCGGGTCTGTAATTTGCCATCTGGCATAGGTATCAACAAAAATGAATACTTTATCTTTAGTCGGAACTTGATTTGGATCGCCATCCCATTCTAAATAACGTTTTTCAAAATAATTAGCATCCTGAATAAACGGTGTTTTAAACTTCAACCCTGGTGTGGTAATAGCTTCACCTTTAGGGTCGCCAAACTGTGTTATAATTACTTGTTCTTGCTCATTAACTATAAATATTGAGTTCATGGCTACAAAACCAACAACTCCAAGTATAATTAGTAAACCAAATCCTTTTACATTCTTCATATTAATACCTTTAGTTTTTAGGGTTGGTTACTTTTGCGCCATTCATCTGTAGCTGTAATAACGGAATTACGCTATTTCCCTTTTCATCGGTAATAATTTTCTGTCCCATTTTAGGAAGAATATCTTCCATTGTCTCAAGGAAGATTCTAGTTTTTGTTACCTCAGGAGCTTTAATGTACTCGGCATATAAATCATTAAACTTAGACACTTCACCCTGTGCTCTGTTCACTCTATCAAGAGCGTAACCTTCAGCTTGCTGTACAGTTTCTAATGCCTCGCCTTTTGCTCTAGGGATGATACGGTTGTAATCAGCCCGTGCTTGATTTATTAATGTCTCACGTTGCTGTTGTGCTTCGTTTACACCATTAAAAGAAGGTTTTACAGGATCTGGTGGATTTGCATCTTGAAGAACAACTTGCTCAATCTTAATGCCCATTTCATATTCATTACAAATATCTTGCAAGATTATCTCAACCTGAGTGGCCACTTCAGCACGCCCAACAGTTAACACTTCGTTTACCGTTCTATCTCCAACAATCTGCCTCATTGCCGCTTCTGATACATCACGTAGTGTTTCATCTGCATTACGCACTTTAAATAAGTAATTGTATGGATTGTCAATTCTATACTGAACTACCCATTCAACATCACCGAGATTTAAATCTCCAGTAAGCATAAGAGATTCGCCAGCATATCCTGATTTTTTATACTTTGAATTTATGCCCGATGAAGTAGTTCTATAACCGAATTCTTGCTTCAATTGCCTTTGAACAGGTACATATTCTACATGATCAATAAATGGAGCTTTAAAGTTTAGGCCAGGTTTTGCTTCGCCAACATATTTACCGAAGCGCATTATTACGCCAACCTCTTCTGTTTCTACCGTAAAAAAGGACTGAAAAGCCACCACTAATACGACTAGTATTGTAATTATTCCACGTAAATTTTTGGTGATTTTCTCAAACTCAGGCGGCACCGTGAATGAGAAATTTGGATCTTGAGCCATGTTTTCTTTATTAAATTTAAAAAGGACAACGCCCTTTTAGTAATTAGACTTTTAAGCAAATAATTGTAGTGTCATCTACAAGTTGATGATTACTAAATTTAGTAATCGTTCGTTTAATTTCTTGAGCAATCTCATTAGCAGAAAGATTTTCTGTATCAATCCGTTCCACTAAAGCAGGAACTTCGTCAAAACCGAACCGTTGACCTTTTTCGTTTACTGCTTCAGGGAGTCCATCGGAATATAAGAGAATGAAATCACCTTGTTTCAATTTAAATTCTTGAGATTTATACTCTACCTCAGCTTTTAAACCTAAAGGCCATCTGGGCTCAGGTGTCTGAATGAAATCCGCTTTTCCATTTCTTTTTAGGATAGGCTTACAGTGCCCTGCATTTGCTACCGAAAGTTTCTCCGAAACCAAATCGTAACGAGCAATTGCACAGGTAATAAAAGTTCTTTTATCAGTTCGAGCATGAATTGGCTCTGCTACTTCTGACAGAATTTGAGCAGGTTCACCGTCCTTCATTTTAGCTAATAACAGACCACTCGTAAAAATAGCTGGCATTGCAGCACGCATCGCTTTCCCCGAAACATCCACCACAACCATAGTAAGTGCGTTAGGTTTGCCATCTGCATCTTTACTTAACACGTAGTCAAAATAATCGCCACCAACCTCAAACGAGGGAAGAAAGAATCCATACACATCAAAGCCATCACCCTTTGGCGGTTGTAGTGGCATTAATTTGTATTGGCTTTCCCTCGCAATCTCAATTTCTTTCTCAACTCTTAAATGTTGAGATATGCGTTCTTCGTACTCAGGGATATACTCGCCAACGTCAGAAATAGAAATTCCATATAAATAGGAAAAAACTCCAAAACTAAGGATACCTAGGATTACAGCAATTTGTGCCCATAAAACATATGCTAACTCAATGCTGGGTGAACCCCAATAGGTGGATATCATATACGTAACTACAAAAATCCACCAGCCTGTAGCAACTGTAAGGATACCATACTTTCGGTATGCAAAAATAGTAATTATTAAAATTGGCAAGTAAATCAAATAGTCCTGAGTTAACTCTCCACTAGTGCCTTGCAAGCGCCCTAAAAGAACTACAAAGATTGTGCTTGAAAGAATTGAAACTACAAGAACGATACTTTTCTTTTTAATCCATTGATTAAAAGCCGAGTACACCAACGCAATTTGTACTATTACAACAAGGCAGGTAGTAGTCCAAGCATTCAAATTCAAAGTTAGGAGCTTATAGCTATTACTGGCTTCAGAAAATCCGTTTTGGCTATCATATTGGTAGAAATAGCTTCCCGTTATATACACAGCGAATGCAAATACACCGATAACCAAACCACCTAATCCAAACCCATGCATTATTCCTGCGCCCGTTTCTCTAACAAAGAACCGCCGTTGCCAAATGGCATCAACAAGTGCAACCTGAGGGTGATTTTGCGACCTCGCTAGAGCTTCCCAGCTTACATAAGCCATGGCTAAATAAAGTCCTATAGCAATGCTAGAAAGAAGTGAATTTACAAAAATGATAAAGGTGCTCGTTCTCCCAAAAAATGGAATAAAACTCTCCATATAGAAAATAGCGGTCCAAGTAAATAACCCGATGGAAACAACCCCAAATACTAATAGTACTCTACGCCATTCAACTTTACCTCTAAATATGTTTTGAATGCCAATAACGAAGCTCATGCCTGCAAGAAAGAGCATCGCAAACACCATAACTATTGATTCTAATAAATTATCTGAATTAAATGATTCTTTATCTTCTAGTAAATCAACCGTTGTTTCAAATTCATTTTGGGCGGAAAAGGAATTCAGTTTATAACCAAATTCTGTTTTAAAATTTCCAGCTGCACCCGATTCTCTAACAAAAGGTTCTAGTTTTAAAGAAAGCAAAACAGGCATTTCGCTTCTTCCTACCTTCGACTTCCACTTTAATTCAAAGCTTTTACTGTTAGCGCCCTCTCCATTTACAATATTTCCCTCTGTTGTTTGGCCTTCGTCTAACAAAAAATCAGAGCTTGTATTCGCAAAATCGATTTGTTCATAATCTTCTAAATTATAACCAAACACCGATTCTACTACATTTTGCGCAATTTCTTGAAGTGATTCTCCCCTTAAAAAAGTTGGGTTTGGCTTCATTGGATTTTCCATAACTTGGATAATCTGACCACTATTAGACGTCCTAAGCTTCAGCAATCCGCTATTTTCGAATAATTTCGCACCCCCTTGAACAATATCATCTACTTCTTCATTAACACCAAGTATGGTGTCCCAAGTTTTTAGATGCCCCCCTTTTACGTTTATATCTTTGGGAGAAATATTATTTCCAAGCGTATCTCTCAGCTTATCAAAATATTTGGTGTTTTGCGTGAGTTCCGACATCATTTCTAGGCTATCTACCGAAAAACCTAGTGAGGTAGCTACTCTCTCAATCCTACGCTCAACCTCCGCTCTACTTTCTAAAATCGGAGAAGCAGCGTTAAAATCAATCATTGGCTTAAGGAATAAAAATCCAATAAACCCAATAATTCCAATCGCAAAAAGTATATATGAATGTTTGTTAATCAAAATTTCCTAACCAGCCCTTTTACTCAATTTTAAGAGTGTGCAAATATCTACAGCAAGTCAAACTACGGTTTTTTTTCTCGTTTGTTGCTCTATTTCCGCAATATTTAAAACTTTGTTATTCTTAACATGATAACCAAATAAAACCCAATAAAGGTTCGTGCTTAATATGGTGTAATCTAACCTATCTTTTAGCCAATTATACATGTTTGGTTTACATTGTACCTCTACTCAAACTTTATGTAACTTTGGGAGAACTTAAAGAATTAGCTTAATTCAAGAATTTATGCGCACGCGATTTTTTCTAAAAGTCTGTATTACACTCGTCTTTTTCATTTTACCCTTATCTGCCTTTAGCTTTCAAAACTCGCAAGGCCAGAGTACAAATTCGTTATCAAGTCCACGCAAAACGGTTCATTCATTCTTGTATTGGCAACAAAAAGGGCATCAAAATTTGGAGCTTTCCGCTTCTACAATGAAAGCTTCTAACAAACCTCTCGAAGATAGGATTCAACTCTCTAAAAACTTACTCAAAGTTTTAGACGCTAGAGGCTTACTTGTTGATTACTCTTCCATTCCTGATTCTAGAGATTATGTCGACACACTATCGGGGATGCAACAATACACCCTTTTTAACGAGTTACCTGATGTATACCTAGTTAAAAAAGATGGCGAATGGATTTTCTCTGAGACTACTATAAATCAAATTCCAGAACTCTACGCAGCAACCTTTTCTACTTTAGTTGAATCGCTTGTTGACCGCTTACCAGAATGGACCAAAGAAGAATGGATAGGTATTGAAGTATGGCAATATTTAGCTGTGTTTTGTTGGATTTTACTCGGCTTAATATTTAGAAAAATCTTCGAATTCATTCTCGATAATTATATTCGAAAAATCACATCCCGTACAAATTTCAGTTGGGATGATGACTTGCTAGACGGAGTAGCACGCCCTGTTGGGTTTATTTTCCTGATGGTATTTTATATGGCTACCTATACCAACCTTCAGCTAACGGTAACCTTAAATTATTATCTATCCACAATTCTTGAAATTGCTGTGTCGGTAGGATTCATTTGGCTGTTTTATAATCTTTCGGATGTATTTACAAAATATCTCGCTTTAATTACTGCCAAAACTGAGACCAAACTAGACGACCAACTAGTTCCTTTAATCCGGAAAACTCTTCGCTTTTTTGTGATTTTTATGGGCATCATCATCATCTTACAAAACAATGGCTATAACGTAGCATCTCTTATTGCTGGTTTGGGAATTGGTGGTCTTGCCGTTGCTTTAGCTGCACGAGATACTTTGGCAAACTTTTTTGGCTCTGTAACCATCTTTGTTGACAAACCTTTCAGAATTGGAGATTGGATTAAGGTTGGTGCTGTAGAAGGAACCGTAGAAGAAGTCGGGTTTCGTTCAACTAGAATTCGAACTTTCTATAATTCTCTAGTGAGTGTACCAAACTCGAATGTAGCAAATACACACATCGATAATTTAGGACTACGCGAATACCGTCGACTTAAAACCGTTCTTAACCTCACATATTCCACTACTCCTGAACAGATGGAAGCTTTTGTTGAGGGAATAAAAGCTATTGTTAAATCGAACAAACACTTTCGACAAGATTTTTATGAAGTGCACTTCAATTCCTTTGGGGCACATTCTCTCGATGTATTAGTGTATGTTTTTTTTAAAGTACCCGATTGGAGCACCGAACTTCAGCAACGCCATAACTTCTTGCTAGAAGTACTAAGACTTGCCGAAGAAGTAGGTGTTGAATTTGCATTCCCAACTCAAACTCTTCATGTCGATTCGCTTTATAAGGATGAACCTCGCAAAGTTGGCAAAGAACGCACGGAAGAAGAACTTGCTACAGGTGTGTATGAATTTGGACCTAATGGCTCGAAAGGCAAACCGGAAGGCTTGAAAATTTATAAGGATGGCAAAGAAGTAAACTTTGGGAGCAACCAATAAATTCATTCCATAAAAAAACCTGACACAAAAATGTGTCAGGTTTAGAATGCGTTAAATGCTTCAGCTATAACAAAGAATCTATTTGTCTTCTTCCTTCTTAGCAAAAGCTTCGAAAACCATTTTTAAGTCGTTAGCTACATCTTGGCTAGAACGACCTTCAATACGGTGGCGTGGGATAAGTGCTTTAATCTCGCCATCAACAAAGTAAGCGAATGATGGCGATGATGGAGGATACTCGCTAAAGTAAGCTCTAGCATGTGCCGTAGCTTCTTTATCTTGGCCAGCAAATACGGTTACCATGTGGTCTGGTTTTGCTTCCGATTCCTCAAGAGCAATTCCTAAACCTGGTCGGGCGTTACCAGCTGCACATCCACACACTGAATTGATTGCCAAAAGCATAGTGCCTTTGTACTCTTTCATTGCGCGATCAACATCTTCTGTTGTTTTTAATTCCTCAACACCAAATTGGGTGAGTTCTTCTCGCATCCAACTAGTGTCAGGACCTACTCCAAAACCAAATTGCATGGTGTTCTCCTTTTTTTAATTTCTCTAAATTTAAAAACTATTCTGTTCAAAAATTTTAGTGGCTACAACAAATGGCAAACTTTGAGGTGTTTGATGCTCAAAGTCTGCCAAAAATGTTGCCAAATTTTAGTGTTTACTTAGCTGCTTTGTAATACTCGCTTACTTGATCCCAATTAACAACATTCCAGAATGCTGAAATATAGTCAGGACGGCGGTTTTGGTAATTTAAGTAATAAGCGTGTTCCCAAACATCTAAACCAAGAATTGGAGTTAAACCATCCATTAATGGACTATCTTGATTTGGAGTTGAGTGAAGTTTAAGATTTCCACCACCATCTACAGAAAGCCATGCCCAACCTGAGCCAAAACGTGTAGCTGCAGCTTTTGCAAAAGCTTCTTTAAAAGCATCAAAACTACCGAAAGTAGCTGTAATAGCATCCGCTAATTCGCCTGTTGGTTGCCCGCCCCCGTTTGGAGAAAGAATAGTCCAAAACAATTTATGGTTAGCATAACCACCGCCATTATTGATAACAGCTTGCTTCTTTTCTTCTGGCACTTCATTAATACGTCCGAGCACTTCTTCAATTTCTAGATCAGCAAACGCATGACCTTCTAGTGCAGCATTAACATTATTTGTATATCCTTGGTGGTGCTTTGTATGGTGAATTTCCATAGTACGAGCATCAAAATTAGGTTCTAACGCATCGTAAGCATATGGAAGTTCTGGTAATGAGTAAGCCATTTTTTCCTCTTTTTTATTATAAGTTTCATTCATCTAGGCATCTACAAAAATGATGCCGTTCTTAATACTCTACCAATTTAAGCATTGCTTTGATTAAAATCGTTCCAGTATCTATCTAAAGAATCTATCTTTGATATTTGTTAACACTATGATAGAATACAAGTCTGATTTAGGCCAAAAAATACAGTATCTTTAAGGCTCACTAACTCACATTCCCGATTTATGAAGTACGATTACGATGTTATTATTTTAGGCAGTGGTCCTGCTGGCTTTTCTTGCGCAATGCAAGCCTCAAAATTTGATAAAAAAGCTCTCATTATTGAGGCTAACGAAGAGCAACTTGGTGGTTCTTGGATTAATTCAGGAACCGTTCCTAGTAAAGCGCTCCGCGAAACAGCTCGCATCATCCAACGCTATCAGAATCAATTTCCTAATGAGGCAAAAGTTAAGCCTTATGTTAATTATGAAATGGACGATCTGCTTTCTTATAAGAACAATATTCTTGCTGGTAAAAACAAGAAAGTGGAAAACGATCTTATCAAAAATGAAATTGATACTTTCCGAGGGTTTGGCTCACTTGTTGATAACAACACAGTAGAAGTTGCTACAAAAGATGGTAAAAAGAAGAAATTTACCGCAAAATTCATTCTTCTTGCTACTGGTAGCCATGCTAAACCACCCGTTGGTTTTGAAATTGACCACGATAAAGTTCTCGATTACTCTTCCATCCTTTCTTTAACGCATATTCCACGTAGGCTTGTAATTATTGGAAGCGGTGTTAACGCTTTAGAATATGCAACTACATTTTCTAGTTTGGGAACTCGTGTTACCATCTTAAATGAAAATGATACTTTTTTACCATGGCTTGACCATGAAATTACCGAGCAACTTAAACAAGTGCTAAGTGATAATAAGATTGAAGTGCTCAAATTAGTACGAAATGTATCCATCTTACAAAACGACCTTCGGAATACCACTGAGGTTAAATACACTTTTAAGGATGACAAAGAAAAAGGCCGTGAGTATGTTTTAGAAACTGAACATGCTCTTTACTTAGGTGCCAAACTTCCTAACACTCATAAGCTTGGCTTAAAGAATGTTGGCATTGATGTTGATGAGGATTCTTTCATTCCTGTTAATAAAGACATGCAAACAGCAGTAGAAAGTATTTATGCCGCTGGCGATATTATTGGCTTCCCTCGTTTGGCATCTGCATCATTTTCGCAAGGTAGAATTGCAGCTTGCCGTATGTTTGGCATAAAAGCTCAAGATGTTCCTGAAATCATTCCTTATGGCATCTATTCCATTCCGGAAATTTCTAATGTAGGGCTTACAGAAAATGAAGCCATTGCCAAAGGACTTAATGTTACTGTTGGGCGTGCTTACTACAAAAACATTACTCAAGGCGATATCAGTAACCAACAAACTGGATTACTAAAAATCGTTTTTGATACCGATACTCTTCAGCTAATTGGTATCCATATTATTGGAGAACGAGCTAGCGATCTCATCCATTTAGGCCAAGCAGTAATGACTCTTGGCGGTGATATCCGATACTTTGTTAACCACGTATTGAACTACCCAACCTATAGCGAAGCTTATCGAATCGCAGCTTTTAACGGTTTAAACCGAGTTCATAAAGCAGGTATTAAGTACAAAAAAATACTTAAGTAAAATCTTCTAAGAGCTGTGGCAAATCCCGCAGCTCTTTTTTTATACCTAGTTCTCAGATCTTTTAATAGGTCTCAAAAATAATCTTTCCGAATTAGAAAAACATGCTCCCTTTGATATAGGGCTAGGTAATTGTCTTCAAACCACATCTATTGCAAGAATCATATTAATAATCTATGTTTAGACTGATTGTTATGTATTATCTTGCAAATTAAATAGTAGAATCATGAAAAATTCAGCTCTCTTGTTGTTGCTTATTCTGCTTTCTTGTAGTACAAGTTCTAATAATCATCTTTCAGAACCAGTGCCTGCAGATACTGAAATGATTAAAAGTGTTGTTATTCAGCAAGATTCTATCCACTTCACTGTGATTAATGGTACCCCAACACCTTGTTACGGATTCAATTCTACAAAGATTGAAAGTTCTAATGACGTAGTTAGCGTTAAAGTTTATATACAAGATCTAACTAACGATCCTTGCATAACTTTACTATCTAGTATCGAAACAGAAATTACTGTACCTGTAGAATCCGGAAATACATACTTATTTAGATTCTGGAAATATGGTGACGCTACTTTGGATACAACTATCACTATTCCTTAGGCTGGTCTAAGTCAAGAAAGAGTTTCAAGGCAGTTTACTTCGAATACTTTGTCAACCTCTGTTAGGGAATATCGATTAGAAGCGAGACCTTTACATATAGCTTATTTCTTTAATACTACTAAAAATTAGGGTGTTTGAAGTAAGTAGAAGTCAAATATCAATAATTCTATGAAAATACGAGTACTTAACCTGACGCGAAGCATTAAAGAAAAAGAGCTCAGTGCTCTCTTTGAAAAACATGGTGCTGTAGAAAGCTGCGATTTGGTCTTAGATAAAATCACCCATAAATCAAAAGGTTTTGCCTTTGTAGAAATGCCTATAGAAGATGAAGCTAATGCCGCTATCAAAGATTTAAATGGCAAAAAAATTGCAAATCAAGCCCTCAAAGTAAAACCAGCGTAGAAACTGGTTTATAAATGCCACCCTCGTTTTTCTCAGAACAGAAACCACAAATAATAATATCTCTTTTCTACCATTCTACCTCTTTCTAGGTATTGAAACCCTCCTTTTGGTAGGTGGAGGTATATACTTTTGTGTGATGTTTTCAGGGGTAAAAATACCTTTGTTAATCATTGTAGCCAAAACGGAATATTTCTGAAATAAAAGAATATTTCCAGCAAACAATGGAGATAGTATGGGCATCATAATTAAGTCAGTGCAATTAGCAAGTAGCCGTGAAGCCAAATCTTCAGGAAAACCAGGTCCAGATGATGTCTTTTATAGTTCTACAGACTATAATTTCCCAGTACCAAAAAATCTAACCAAGGTTGTTCTATGTAGTAATGCTGATGGAACTGGTAACACTTTTGTTGATGACCAAATAACCATCACGGTTAATGGAACTCAAGTTTATCAGCATGATTACAGCCATCGTAATCAAGGCCATATTACGCCACTTGCACCGCAAAGCCTGCTGTTCTCTTTTCATAATTATGAGGGACAAAGTGTTACGATAGAAACGAAGTACACTGATTTATATACAAACAGTAATGGAGCTTCAAACTTCTATTTATACATAGAGAGTGATGGCTAAAAAATTGGTTGGCTGTTTCCGGTGTGATGCATTTGCCTAAATGCTCATACATGTCCAAAATGCTTTATACCGGGAGCAGTTCTTTTGACCAAATTAAAGCTCTGAATATTACGCCCCTCTTACTCTATAAGCCCGAGTATAAAGGCTTTTTTTATCATTCCAGCAGTGTTTTTCACATCTAGCTTTGCCATAATATTCTTTCGGTGGGTTTTCACCGTGTGCTCGCTAAGAAAGATTTTGTCGGCAATTTCTTTCATCGTTAGCTCCTCACTAATAAGCTTAATCAACTCAATTTCCCTATCTGTAAGTTGATTCGAAATTCCACCTCGTTTCTGTGAATCTTGAGATTCTGAGGATGCTTTATACCCTCCAACAATTACTTCCATTATTTCTGGGCTAAAAGCAAAACTCCCTTCTGCTACTTTCCTTATCGCGTCTTTTAACTGGGTAAAACCTGTGCTTTTTAAAAGATACCCAGAAATTCCGCTTTCCATCAGCTGGCTTACAAAATCTTCGTTAAAGTAAGTACTAAGCATAATCACCTTAACCGAAGGATATTGCTGAAGTACATTTTCAGCTACAGCCACACCGTTTGGAGTGCCCATTTCGATATCTAAAAACAAAACATCAGGCAAATCTCCTTCAGCTAGAAAACGCATCAAATCTAGGCCGTTATTGAAGGTTTTCATTACTTTAAAATCGTCTGAACGAGAAAGCAATGCCTCTACACCTTGTACAAAAACCTGATGATCATCAACGAGTATAATTTTTATCATATTAGTTTAACGCTTCGGAACTCTATCCTTCCTAGTTTAGTGGAATCTGAATATTGATATCCACTCCCTTCCCTTTTGCAGTTTGCAACTGGAACTCTCCACCAAGTAATTTCACTCGGTTTTCCATATTACCAACTCCATAGCTTTCCCTTCCGCTTTTTGGAGTATTATTCTCAGCAGGATCAAATCCAATTCCATTGTCCTTTATTTTTAAAGTTAAATACTTTCCATCGGTAAGCAATAGCTCTATCACATCTGCTTTCGAATATTTAAGTGCATTACTTAATGCTTCCTGTATAATCCTGAAAACATTAATTTCTATTTGAGTATCAAGACTCTCATTTAGATTGATATTGCTTTGAACTTTCACTCCAATTTTATCAATTTTGGTCAGCAACTCAATTACATCATTTTTTAGACCATCTCCAGAAATTTTTCCTTCATGCATTTCTTTGATGATGGCACGAACTTCCAAGAAAGCATCATCTAAAAACTTATTCCCTTCTTCAAAGTGATTATAAAGCTCAGGCTGTTTTTCTTTAATATCCTCGTTTAATGAACTGAAGTACAGTTTAACTAGAGACAGAATACTACCTAAACGATCGTGGAGCTCTGCCGCCAATCGTTTTCGTTCTTTATCTTGACCTTCAAGCATTGCACCAATAGTTTTCAACTGTTGGTTATTAAGTAAAGAGTCAATCTCATTTTGGTAGATTTCTTCCTTCTGTGCAGCAATAATTCGTTTCTTTCGAGCACTATAAACAAACCAGAATGTAATACCAATAGCAGCACTAAAAAGTGCTAATAACCCAATAATTAGTAACTTTTTTTCAGCATTTCTTTTTTGAATCAGAGCTTCATTTTCTGCTTGTTCAGCAGTTAAAACTTTAATCTCGGCGTCTTTCTTTTCGGTTTCGTACTTGGTAATGAGCTCTTCAATTACTTTAGTTTTTTCGAAATTCAACAAGCTATCTTTCATCGTATTATATCTAAATAGATACTCATACGCTTTCGGAAAGTCTTTTTTAATCTCATACACATCAGAGATAGCAAACAATGCTTTAGTTTCAATAATCAGATAATTTGTACTAAGGGCTTTTTCCAGACTTTTTTGGTAGAAAGAAAGAGCTTGATCATATTCTGACCTATAGTAATGGTTCCAACCAATGTTGAAATACAGTTCTGCTAGTTGCCTTTCATTACCCGAACTCTCATACACATCCAATGACTTCTGGAAATACTGAAGAGCGGTATCAAACTCATTCTTATCATTATATATTACTCCAATATTATTGTAAACAAACGCCACCAATTCCTTGTTATTCAAAGCGTCAAATTCAGAAACAGCAAGGTCATAATAATGTAGAGATGAATCTGGTAAATTTAAGGTTTCAAAAATAATCCCAATATTTTGAAGCATACTACCAATCCTTTGCGGATCTTGAAACTTTTCATATACTCTTAATGCTTTAGAATAATATTCGATTGCCTGATTAGAATAACCTTGTTTTTCATACACAAGCCCAATTTTTTCAAGTCTAGCGGCAATCAGTCTATCCTCATTAATTCCTGCTTGATAAAGTAAAGAAAGGCTTTCCAAGTAATTCGTTAAAGCATCTTCATATGCTCCTTGGCTGTAAAATACATTTCCCATATTCATAATTACTAGAGATATACCGGCCGTATCTCCAACCGATTCTTGTATTTTACGATACTTTTGGTAGTATAGCATTGCATTTTCATACTCCGCCTCTTCAGACAACCAGTTACCAAAATTTAAATATGCACTAGAAACGTTACGTTCATCTCCTAATTTTTCCTTTATTTCGATACTTTTTAAATAGCTCTCATAGGCTTTCTCTTTTTCGCCCATGATGCGATACAGGCTTGCCATGTTATTCAAAGTTCCAGCAGCACCAAGAATATTTCCCACTTCCTCTTTAAAGGCTATACTTTTTTGATAACTCTCTAACGCTTCCTCATATCGCCCCGTACCTCGATATAACAACCCTATCCGGTTGTAAGAGTCTCCCAATTGCTTCTTATTGTTTCTTTGTTCACTTAACGCAATACTCTGTTTAAAGAAATCCTCAGATTTTGTAGGGTCTCCTAGTCTACGATAAATCCTACCCTGTAAATCCAACATCTGTTCTTCAAAAGGGGAGTTTAGGCCTTCGGATTTAATTAGTTTAATTAGATATTCCGCATAGTAAATACTGGAATCCATGGTTGCAGGATAGAAGCCTTCCGCTTTGTTAGCCAAATATTCAATTTTGTCCTGATTCTCAGCTGCACACACTGGTTTTACAAAGGCTACAACAAAGAGTAGCCCTAATAAAACCAAAAATATGCTTTTATTCGCCCTCAATTTAAATCGATACTGAGGGTCATACCTTTTCATTATTCTTCTTCAACATCATCATAGTTGACTTTTGAGCTTCCTGATGAAGGAGGAGGATCACCGCCACCGACTTCACCCGATACCGTAATACTTTCATTTATATTTACAGTTATTGTAGAGGATGGTGTTATTTTACCACCAACAGATGGTACTGTACATGTTTTAAGAACTGCTTTCCAAGAAGTTGGCGATCCAGATCCCGTTACAGGTATTTCAACTGTTACTGCGTCTCCACTTGGAGTTACTGTACACGTGCCTACCTCATACGTGGATGGAACTGTAACGAGGGCACTTAAGGTATATATATTATTACTAACCGTTAATCTTAAGTAAGGTACTATTTTAAAATCGGTAGTTTCACCTTCAATTTTATCAAGAGTGTCTTTATTGCTCATAGCTATTTTAGATTTAAGAGTTTGATTTAAACTATTTAATAAAAAGCATTAACTAAAAATCATAGCACTAAGATTCACAAAAGCGGTATAGAGAAACCTACTTTCTAGTGATTCATTTTGAGATATACACTTGCATATTAAATATGTCCTTCGATGCCAACATACTATCAATAGACCATGAAAACAAGCAACCATTCGCTAAAATTGATATTTATTTGGGCAATATGTTTACTTAAAACGGACAATAAAACATGTACCAAAATGATTGATTTAATTACAAATAATATCTCGATAGTACACAAATCAAAACCTTTCATGGCTACTCTCATACTGTTTGCTTTGTCGCATTTTCAAACTATTGGAATAATGCCATGTATTTAAGAAATCACCTTTTATTTACTTCCAATATTTACATTTCCAAAATTGAAATTGCATTTTTGGGAGGTCGAATAGTTCAACAATTTTCTAGAAATGTCTTTATAGCATCTCTACCTGCAAGTGTAAAAAAAAGTTGGTTTTTCTATTCTCAGATAGAAAAACCAGACTCTTTAGAATTAGAAAAAAGTGTACTAGCCGAAATCAAAACTTGGATTTCATTAGACCAGTCTCTAATCACTCTTTAACTTATAGTTTTAGTTTTAGCAAACCTTTGAATTTTCAATAAAAAGCTGAAGCCTTGATTCAAGTTTCGAAAGCAAACACGAGGTTCCGTTTAGCAACTTTTAATCCACTCTCTCATACTGTCCATTATCCCTAAAAAGTAGTACTAAGTAATAACCTTTTGAGTGATGTTATTAGAAAATCATTTTCCAATATTCGTCATAGTTCAAACGAACAAAGCCTCTAAAGAATTAGCTAAACGATACGCTTAGTTCTGAAATAATAAAATTGGGTTAGGACATACATTTATAATAAAGAGGCCATAATAGACTCTTGTATAGTGATAGCGAAAACAAGATGAAGGGATTTGACCACCTTCATCATCCTTCCGAGCCGTGTGGATTAGTAGCCACACGGCTCTTTTTTTATCCGCTGTTCAACATCACTAAAAAGTAGTACTAAGTAATAACCTTTTGAGTGATGTTATTAGAAATTCATTTTCCAATATTCGTCATAGTTCAAAAGAGCAAAGCCTAGTAAGAATTAACGATACGCTTAGTGCTAAATAAATAAGATTGGGTTAGGACAAGCACTTTAACATAGAGAAGATGATTTACTGGGGTACAGTAATAGCGAAAAGAGAGATGGAGGAAGTTGACCTCCTTCATTATCCTTCCGAGCTGCATGGGTTAGTAGCCATGCGGTTCCTTATAGACCAGATATGACTTCGTGTCGCATAGTTTAGTCGCTATGCGATTCTTTAAACAAACCAAAACATAGCAACTAATAAACTTTTATTAGCATTGAATTTACTTATCAACTAAACACTGTGGTTTATCTAATAATAATCATACTGATTGAAGAGATACTATCACATTACAAATAACCTTAATAAGGAATATCAGATGAAATCTTCAGATAATATCTCACGTACAATTGGTGATTATTCAGTAAACAACATTTTTCTTAGGATGGACGGTTCTGGAGTAACCTCTCCCGTGCCAAGCGGAGGTGGTACAGTAAACTGTCAGGTTGATGCGGGGCCATGGGAAAAATTTAATTTTAATAAGCAACCTGATGATTCGTATACCATAGAGTCGATTGCTTTCCCAGGAGTTTTCTTACGGATGGATGGAACTGGCGTAAATGCCTCTAACCCTATTGGAGGTGTGGTAAACTGCCAGTATGGTGCGGGGCCTTGGGAAAAATTCAAAATCGCTATTCACTTATATGGATATTCTATCGAGTCTGTTGCTTTTCCAGGAGTGTTTCTTCGAATGGATAGTGATAATTGTACAGTCAATTCTGCACCGGGATGTGGTTCTATTAACTGTAGCTTTGGGATTGAAGCAACAGCTCCTGTAAGAGGTCTTTTCTATATTAAACCACTGCTTTCTTAAATGGCTAATAGCTCATTATTCCGCTGAAATAACGCTCGCAGAAAGTTGAGTTTGCGGATATGCATTTAATTCTGTTACTTCATTAATAACTAAAACCTGTGGCCATCAACCACAGGTTTTTTCTTGCAATATCTAAAAACGAAGACTTATGAGAAAAGTAACTCTTGTTTGTTGTGTATTGGTAACCACCTTTATTGCCTCATGTTCACTTTTCAATTCTAACTCAGAAGACTCTCCAATTATTGGCAATTGGGAATTAATTCGCAAGACTGGGGGATTTATTGGATTAGATCTTACTCCTGGTTCGGATGGATTCAACCCAATTCAAGTTGAATTCTCATCTAATCACTCCTATTCTTTTTCATTAGGTGATAGTGTTCTAATACAAGGGTCATATTTTCTATCGAAAAAAGATGATATGATTTATATAAAATATCTCAATAATGATGAGAATGATCCTGGACACATCTTCAATAAATTTGCATACTTTGAATCAGACGATACTCTGATATTAAGTGACGATTGTTTTGATTGTTTTAGATCTACATACAAGCGGATTAAATAATTTCATTAGTATATAGAGTGTTAGGTTTTAGCGTTCTATACAAAACAGATACCCCACTTTGAAAATAAAACAGGCAGACATTGAGGCTAATGCAGTCAGCGTGGAAGTGTATTCTCTACGAGAATTACTGTACTGGCTACAATATGAAAAACATACTTGGACTTTATGTGCTGGAGGAATCTATCTGCCCATTGGATTGATTTTGATGCTAGTAACATTACTTGCCATCGTTTTTACCCCTTACATGCTTTGGCACTTGTTCAAAGCTAAATGGTATAAATCAATCGTTGTATTTCTAATCATTGTGGTACTACCGTTTATAGCTTTTCAGATTCTCGAAATTGAGAATGAGGTACTCAGTTATATAGTCAAGTCTATACCTATTCTAACATTTTATCTATACACTAATGTAATTAGTTACGTGATTGGTGGACATTTAAACAAAGTAGATACTCTAAAAGAGATAGATTTTGAAAGTATAATAAGACGTCGATATTAGTACGTTCAATGCTATTTTGGAAGCTTTGATTTAACATTTCCAATATTCGATTTGTATTACCAAACGCACAACCGAGACGCTTGTGCGCTGGGTTTGGGGAAGAGAATTAAGAATGTAGAATTAATGATTAAGAATTTTTTTCCTAAATCATTTCGTTTCCAGCCCAAGAAATGCTTCCTTCCTAAAAAACATACCGCAATTGCAAACCTGCTAGCCAATTTCTTGAGGGCGCCGGTTGGTAATATCGTCCACCGAATGCATTAATATCGTAGCCCAAACTGTATTTCTCGTCAAGTAGGTTATCTATTGAAACTGATACTTTCGCTTGCAACGCTTCCATCAATTGTATTTTAAATCCCGAGTTCAATTTCACTAAATGGGTTGGGCTAGCATACACACTATTGGCATCGTTAAGTGGAATTTTACCGGTGTAATAATGCCCAACATTCAAAAATAAGCCGAGTTGAGTTTCTAAAGTAAGCGTGGTATTGCTTGTAGCTGGAGCAACGCCCGTCAATTCATTCCCCGAATAATCACCGCCACTGGTAGTGTAATTGTTGAAGTAAAACTGGTTAAGTGTTAATGCGTTCTTCAGTTCAACCTGAGTTATCACCCAATCTGGGTTTCGCATTAAAATAGCCGATGTTGAAAGTTCAAATCCTGTTTGATTGGTACTACCTGCATTCCGAAAAATATCCGTTCCCCGAGGCGTTTCCTGCTGAACAATAGCTTCATTCAGTTTGAAATAGAATAATACGGCATCGTAGACAAATCGATTTCCCCAAAAATCACCTCTTACACCAACTTCAAAATTGGTTCCTTTTTCGGGAGCAAGGGCAAGATTTATACTTCCTTCGTTGGTTCTTACTTCTTCAACCGTGGGCGGAGAAAATCCAAAACTCACACTAGCGTGAATTGATAAATCTGGATTGAATTTCTTAACCAAGCCAACTCTCGGTACAATTTGTGGAGAAAAATCAGTTCTATAAAACCCAGTAGTGTCGTCGGTAACATTGGTAACCAATCGTTCAATATCGTAGCGGAGATTATTATAACTCGCCCCAAGAGTCAGATAAAAATCGCGCTTCAAATCCAATTCTACCGAAGCAAAATACAAGGCACTTTTTATTCTGATATCGTCATCAAAGTTTAAACCAGAAATCTTGCCAGCATCATTGCCATAGTTTTGGGCCGCCGTTTCACCCAGCTGAAATTCCGAACCTGCAGTGATTTTTGTACTCACACCTGCAAGCGAAGTGGTGTAGTAAATCCTCGATCTCAACCCACCGCTCTTCCTACTTTCTCTTTTGTAGTCGAATAAAAACGGATTATCAAAAGTACTCAAACTGGTAAATACAGAACTAATCACATCCACTTTGGGTAAGATTTGATAACTCAAAGTAGCTCCCAAGTTCACCGATTCGTGATTTATACCGGAGTTCTTTTCCACACTGCCAGCACGCGCCTGCTTAGGATTGTCTTCAAATTGTTGCTCGTTAAGCCCACCTGGTATTCCATACTTTAAATCAGAATACAGCATGGTTATTTGCACTAAGGAACGCGGCGAAAGTGTGAATCTTCCGTTGGCTGCAATAGTTTCTCTATCAAAAAAGGACTGTGCTCTATAGCCATCCGATTTTTGTTTGGCGTAGCTATACTGTAAAAGTCCGCCATCCATTTTCTTGATGTATTTTGCGGCGTACCGCATGGCTCCAAAACTCCCAACCGAACCTGACGTTTCAACTTGGGTGGCGTTGGCTGCTGGAGCATTACTAAGCAATAAAACGCCTCCATTTCCAGCACCATACACACTTCCAGCTGGTCCTTTTATAATTTCTGCAGAACTGATATTCTCGGTTCCCAGTAAGTTGAGCGCTGTACTTCCCGTAGGTTCTGTAAAAGGCAATCCGTTCCAATAAACCTTCACATTACGTACACCGAAAGGAGACCGAAGTGAACTTCCTCTTATCGAAACACGATAACTTCCTGGCGCTCGTTCTTCCATTCTAATTCCAGGCAAAGAGTTCATTCCCGTTAAAAAAGTATGGCTATCAAATAAGAACAATTGTTCGGTTTTGATAGAAGAAATTGAAGCTGGAGTTTCCATTATACTTCGGTTGCCTTCATACCCCACCACCACAACTTCGTCAAGTTCTACTTTTAAGCTGTCATTTTGCTGAAAAGCCCAGCCTAATTGAGGAATTAATCCCACTAAAAATACAATTGTCAATTTATACATAGGAACAAACTACGAAGCCTTGAATTAAGATTTAAGAATTGAATACATTCCGTCGTAATTATTTTTCACTTTAACCAACTACATTGAATAGCGCAAAGCAGGCTGCCATCGGAGTTTTTGACTCTGGAATTGGAGGATTAACCGTAACAAAAGCCGTTATTGAGGCTTTACCAAACGAAGATATCATTTATTTCGGTGATACCGCACGTGTGCCTTATGGCGGAAAGTCTAAGGAAACCGTTCGGGAATATGCGCTTGAGATTACCGATTTTCTTCTCTCCAAAGGTGTGAAAATGATTTTGATTGCCTGCAATACTGTTTCGGCATCTGCAAAAGAAGAAATTATGGCTAGGGCTGGAAACATCCCCGTGCTTGATGTAATTAGTGCCGGAACCCAAGCTGCATTTGATTATCCTAACCACAACCATGTGGGTGTGATTGGAACCTTGGCAACCATTAATTCAGAAGCGTATGTAAAGGCGATTCATCAAAAAGATGAAACTGTAAAAGTAACCCAGCAGGCTTGTCCGCTGTTGGTTCCATTGGCCGAAGAAGGTTGGATTGACAACGACGTAGCACTTCAGACCCTTAAAATTTACTTAGACTCGTTTTCGAAATCTTCCATCGATTCACTCATTCTTGGTTGTACGCACTACCCTTTGTTCAAAAACCAAATTCCTAAAGTCCTAGATTCTCAGGAAGTCAACATTATTGATTCCGCAGATTCTATTGCTCAAATGGCTAAAGAAACATTGACCGAACTCGAACTCCTGAATGAAACTGGCGGAGATTTTCAGTGCTTTGTAAGCGACCGCCCTCAACGTTTTCAAGAAGTAGCAGAACGATTTTTAGGCCGTTCGATAGCAAATGTCCATATAGTACAGCTTTAATCAGTATTACTTTTGGCTATTCTTTTTTTATCTCTTTTTTTAACTACTAATCCTATATTAATAGAATTAGCGGATTTGATCCTCAAATTGTAATTAAATGTACCCTATGAAACGTGCAACATATTTTTTATCAACTTTAGTACTTACAATTACTTTATTAGGTAGTGTAAATGCTCAAAAGACTGGGCTAGACCTTTACAACGAGATGGGAAAAAGAGGTTTTATTTCCTCTGAGGGTTCCCCAAGTTTAAACTGGCTTCCTGGCAATCTTGGTTATATGGAAGTTGAGAAGGCCGACGATGGACACATCTCTTTTTATAAAGTAAATCCTAAAAATAAAAAGCGTAGCCCTTTATTTAATAAAACCACTACCCAAGCAATTATCAACCAATATAATTCGGTAACTGACGAAAACAGCACCGTACTTCCATTTAATCGTTTTGAATATGTTCAAGACGACAAAGCCATCTTTTTTACGGTTAACAACATCGATTTTCTTTTTAATCTAAAAGAGAAAAAGTTGACCAAACTTTATAAGCCCGTTGTAGAACGCGCACCATATACCGACGAGCTCATGCGTGGAATGGAACGCAGCCAGCTTTGGAATGGAACTTATTCTCATGATTATTCAAAATTTGCTTATGTAAAAGGCTACGATATATATGTTGTAGATACACAAACAAAAGAAGAAAAGCGCTTAACCTACGGTAGCGAAGAAAAAATGAACGGTCGCCCAAGTTGGGTTTATCCTGAAGAATTTGGCGAAAGAGATGCCTATTGGTTCTCTCCAGACGATTCAAAAATCGCCTACCTACAATACAACGAGAAAGATGTACATCAATATCCAATTGTTCACGATTTGGACTTTGAAGCTGGTTTAGAACTTGAACGTTATCCAAAAGCAGGGGAAACAAACCCAACTGTAAACCTCTTTATTGTTGATATTGAAACTGCGAAAAGTGAACAAGTAGAAACAAACAGCAATCCAGATAATTATATCGTTCGTCCAATTTGGAGAAATGATGGATCTGAACTAACGTTTAGAAGACTTAACCGTCAGCAAAATCACCTTGAGCTGTTAGCATATAATCTTGAAACTAAAAAAGTTCGCACCATTTTAGAAGAACGCGAAGATGCTTACATCAACCTTCATGACAATTTCATTCAGCTAGACGACAACAAAACGTTTATCTGGACTTCTGAAGTAAGTGGCTACAATCAAATCTACCTCTATAATTTCGATGGTAAACTCATCAAGCAATTAACAAATGATGATAAGCCTGTTGGCAGTATTGTTAATGTTGATCAAAAAAATAAGAAGGTTTATTACACCGCACACCAAAACCTAGGTTTAGAAAATCAGTTTTTTGTGGTGAACTTTAATGGAAAAGGACACAAACAACTCACCAAAGAAGCTGGCACGCATTACATCAGCATGAACCCAGCTGCTACTTATTACACTGATTATTACTCATCGTTTGATGAAGCTCCTACTGCTAGCTTATACCAAGCAAATGGCAAAAAAGTACGGACTCTAATGACTACTAGTACTGAGAATGTAACTGCCAATAAACTTCAGAAACCAGAGTTCATCACTTTTAAAGCCGGCGATGGCGTTACTGATTTACCAGCTTTGATTTATAAGCCCGTAGATTTTGATCCTAACAAAAAATATCCTGTTGTTCTTCCTCTTTATGGTGGCCCAGAATACCAAGATGTGAGTAATTCATACAAATCAGCTGATGGATATCAGCGCCTTGCTCAACTTGGCTTTATTGTTATTCGCACGAATTACCGTGGTTCAGGCAACCGAGGTAAAGAGTTTGCTACGTTACATTATGGCAAACTTGGCAGTATCGAAATAGACGATTACGCTAAAGCAGTGCAAGTTGTAACTGAACGACCTTATGCTGATGGCGACAGAGTTGGCGTTTATGGTCACTCTTATGGTGGTTACGCTACTTCATTACTCATGCTTCGTTACCCAGAAATTTTCCATGTTGGTATTGCAGGTGCACCTGTTACCGATTGGAGAAGTTATGACACGATTTATACAGAGCGCTACATGAACACACCGCAAGAAAACAAGGCTGGTTATGACAATGGCTCTGCAATGCGTTATGCTGAGAATCTAAAAGGCAAATTACTCATTGTACATGGAACCATAGATAACAACGTTCATCCTGGCAACAGTGTTCAACTAATTGATGCCTTAATTAAAGCCGACAAACGTTTTGATGTAATGTTTTATCCAAATAACCGTCACGGAATTAGAGGCGCACACGGTCAGCATTACAACAAACTCAGATTAAATTACTTAATCGAAAATCTTAAGCCAGAAATTAAAGGCTCTGATAATATTGGTGCCAACTTAAGTTGGTCTAACTAAGAAATCTATTTTCTAGACTAAGCCGATTGGAAATCCCAATCGGCTTTTTTTATGCCTTAGAATTTATATCCCAGGAAATAAACTTATAAAAGCTGACTCGCTAAATTTGCCAATTCAGAACGTTCACCTTTTTCAAGGTTGATGTGCGCATAAAGTTCGGTGCGGCTCATCTTATCAACCAAATACGAAAGTCCATTACTTTGCGAATCTAAATAAGGCGTATCTATTTGGAAAATATCGCCAGTGAAAATGATTTTCGTGTTCTCCCCTGCCCGAGTGATAATGGTTTTTATCTCATGAGGAGTTAAATTTTGAGCTTCATCAACAATAAAAATCACATTAGATAGACTTCGTCCTCTAATATAAGCCAAAGGAACAATCCGTAGTTTATCTGTCTCAATTAACTCATCTACTTTTTTATACTGCTTACTAGATTCATTAAACTGATTTTTGATAAAACTCAAATTATCCCAAAGAGGTTGCATATAGGGATTAATCTTCGCCTCGGCATCACCTGGTAAGAAACCAATATCTTTATTGCTTAATGGAACAATAGGCCGAGCAAGATAGATTTGCTTAAACTCGCTTCTTTGTTCTAATGCACAAGCCAAAGCTAATAATGTTTTACCTGTTCCGGCTGCACCAGTAAGCGTGGTAAGCAGAATATCTGGTTGTAATAACGCATGCATCGCAAAGGTTTGCTCTGCATTTCTGGGATGAATACCGTACGCATTTACAGTATCTACCTTTTCAATATATTTTGATTTGGGATTAAACCAGCCCAACGCAGACGAACCATGACTCTTCATGATGTAGTAATGATTGTTCGGTGGAACTTCATCCATCAATTCTTCAGGAAGAATTTTCCCTTGCTCGTAAAATTTGCTAATGATGGAAGGATCTTCAATTTCCAACTCCGACTTTCCACGATACAAATGATCAATATCCTTAACCTGAACCGTTTCGTAGTCTTCGGCATCCAAACTAAGGGCTCTAGCTTTCAGCCTTAAGTTGATATCCTTAGAAACCAACACCACTTTGGTATTCGGATATTCCTCTTTCAGTTTTAGAGCTGAATTTATGATGTCATGATCGTTCTTTTTGGAACCGAACACTTTATTGGCATCGGGATGATTACCTCCATTACTTATCACCTTCAAATTGCCGTGTGAACTTCCATTCAATGGAATCCAAGACTCCAGCAAATTTGCATCCGAAATTCCATCTAAATATCTAATGAACTCCCGAGCGTGCAGGTTTATAATGTCATTCCCTTTTTTGAAGGTATCCAGTTCTTCAAGAACTGTGATTGGAATAGCTATATCGTTTTTTTCAAAATTTCTGACAGCTTCATAATCGTATAATAGTACAGAAGTGTCGAGAACAAAGATTTTCTTCGCTTTTTTGCGTGGCATGGGCAAATAGTTTTATTAGTAGTACCAGAACCAGCCTTTGGTAGATGATTTTAAAGAACGGCTTCTCGAATTAAACTAAAGCGCCAACCATTTGCAACGCATTTTTGGCAACTTCTTTTATTGTTTACCAAAGCATAATATTGGTTCCAATAAAACCACAATCTCTTTTAACTATTGATGCCATAAAGCGCTATACCAAGAGCCATCGCTGCATTAAGACTTTCAACTCCCTTTCCGTCTCCTAAGCAAGGAATCATCACTCGCTCTCGGTTTTCGATAATCAAATCGGGGTCTATTCCATTGGCCTCATTGCCAACAACAAGAATTACTTTTTCATGGGTATCAACATCTTGAAGCTTCATTGCGCCTGGGTTACCATCAAGTAATAACACCTTCCAACCTTGTTGCTCAAATTCTGCTAAAATCGGATTAAGCTCTCCCGTTACTGATGGCAAAACACCTGTTGCTCCCATTGTACTTCTTACAACCTTAGGATTGTAGATATCTACAGAGCCTTTGCCAACAATCATAGCCTTTGCACCAAACCAACTCGCAGTTCGAATCATTGTGCCCATATTCCCAGGATCTTGAATTCTATCAAAAGCTACAACGATGCCCTTCTCTCCTATAAGCGACAAATCCTCAACCTCGCTCGGCATCTTACAAACCGCTAACACACCTTGAGGATTTTCGGTATCTGCTACCTCATTAAATGTGCTCGATTCAAGCACAAAAACGTTCTTCAACTCGCCTGAAAAATTCGCTACCTCAGCTTCAGTCACAAAAATTTCTTGTACCTCAACCAAATTATTTAGAATAACCTGCTCTACTGCGCGCCTTCCTTCCACAAAAAACAGCTGTTCCTTTTCGCGGTTTTTCCTTTGTCCGAGCTTCCTAAGTTGTTTTATCTGTTTATTACTAGCTTTTTCCAAAAATATAAAGGTAATGTGTTAACCCAATTATCTAGGCACTTCAATCCTAAGCAAATATTTCAACATTTAAAATTTAGGTTTTAACATTGTTACTTTATTTGGCGAATGATTTTCTATCTTTAGACAAAACAAATTACACAACTAGACTAACAATGGATTTTTTAAGAAAACTAGGCATTGAAGGGGTAAACGCTGGAACAAGTACTGGCCAGAATTACCTTGAGAGTAAAGAAATGATTAGTAGCTTTACTCCAGTAGACGGAAAAAAAATTGCCAACGTAAGCGTAACCAGCCGTGAACAATACGAGCAAGTTGTTACCAAAGCAGAGGAAGCATTCTTAATTTGGAGAGAAATGCCTGCTCCACAACGTGGCGAAATTGTTCGTCAAATCGGGCAAAAACTTCGTGAATTTAAAGAGCCCCTTGGTAAGCTAGTTACTTACGAAATGGGTAAAATCAATCAAGAAGGTCTTGGCGAAGTTCAAGAAATGATTGACATCTGTGATTTTGCAGTTGGCTTGAGCCGTCAGTTATATGGTCTTACCATGCACAGTGAGCGCCCAAACCATAGAATGTATGAGCAATGGCATCCACTTGGAATAGTTGGCGTAATTTCAGCGTTTAACTTTCCTGTTGCTGTATGGAGCTGGAACGCAATGCTAGCTGCTGTTTGTGGCGATGTTATTATTTGGAAAGGCTCAGAAAAAACTCCTCTTTGTGGAGTAGCTATTCAAAAAATTGTAGCTAAAGTTCTTAAAGAAAACAATCTACCAGAAGGTATTTTCAACCTTGTAACTGGTGCACGTGAAGTTGGCGAATGGATGACTGAAGACGAGCGCATTCCGTTGATTTCAGCTACAGGTTCAATCCCGATGGGTAAAGAAGTTGCTAAAACTGTTGGTAGCCGTTTAGGTAAAACCATTCTTGAGCTTGGTGGTAACAATGCTATCATCATCTCAGAAAATGCCGATATCGAAATGGCGCTTAGAGCTACTGTATTTGGCGCGGTTGGAACTGCTGGCCAACGTTGTACAAGTACTCGTCGCCTTATTATTCACGAATCAGTTTACGATCACGTTAAAGAACGTTTAGTGGCTATTTATGAGAACATCAACATCGGCAACCCTCTAGAGCCTGAAACTTTAGTTGGGCCATTAATCGACGAACAGTCGGTAGAAGCCATGCAAAATGCTCTTAAAGAAGTAGAAAGAGAAGGCGGAAAGGTTATCTACGGTGGCGATGTGTTAGAACGCGACGGCCATTATGTTCGTCCTGCGATTGCTGAAGTTAAAAACGAATTTGAGATTGTTCAGAATGAAACATTTGCTCCAATCTTATATTTGATTAAATACTCAACGCTGGATGAAGCTTTTGCAATGCACAATGGTGTACGACAAGGCTTAAGTTCTTCGATGTTTACTTTGAACATGCGCGAAGCTGAAAACTTCCTAAGTACACACGGTTCTGACTGTGGTATTGCGAACATCAACATTGGTACTAGTGGTGCTGAAATTGGTGGAGCATTTGGTGGCGAAAAAGAAACCGGTGGTGGACGTGAGTCTGGCTCGGATGCTTGGAAAGCGTACATGCGTCGCCAAACAAATACTATAAACTGGAGTGAAGAACTACCATTAGCACAAGGTATTTCTTTTGATGTTTAATCATTATTAGACAACTCTTTTCTAAATTTGAAAGCCATTCAGCATTAACGTTGAATGGCTTTTTTTATAGGGATAATTGAAGTAAAGGCAAGCACGTAACAGAAGCGAACACAACTTGTTTTTAAGATTTGAATGGCTATATTGAGCTTACGGATAAGGAGAAGTCCTTGCAATAATTGCAGATATTATTGGGGGGGTAAATTTAAAAATCTTGTTCGGGTAAAATAATGTTAGGTGCAAAACTTTTCTAGTATGAATAAAAGATATCAAGTATTTGTAAGTTCAACTTTTGCAGATTTAAGAAATGAAAGAAGTAAAGTTATAACAACATTAATGGAAATGGATTGTATTCCTTCTGGAATGGAATTATTTCCAGCTACTGATGAAGAGCAATGGGAGTTTATCAAAAAAGTTATTGATGACTGTGACTACTATCTACTCATAATTGGTGGGCGTTATGGATCTACAACATCTGAAGGTATTAGCTATACTGAAAAAGAATATGATTATGCTGTTGAACAAGGCATGAAAGTAATCGCATTACTTCACAAAAACCCAGATGATATCCCCATTGGTAAGTCTGAAAAAGACCCAACTCTCAGGGGAAAGCTTTCAAGCTTTAGAGATAAAGTGTCACAAAATAGATTGGTGAAATTTTGGAATTCTGCAGAAGAATTACCGGGTTTAGTTGCTTTAAGTGTTACAAAAACTATTAAAACCTATCCAGCTGAAGGTTGGGTAAGAGCTAATTCAGTAACCGATAGCCCAAAACTTCTTACTGAAATAAATGAATTACGTAAAAAGAACGAGGACCTCGAGGATATTATAAAGAAATACTCTTATAAATCAACTTATGAAATTGAGAATCTAGCAGAAATTGATGATCTATTTGAAGTGAAAGGGGATTATTATCGAAATAACCAAACTTTTAAATGGAATAAAAACTTAAGCTGGAAAGAGATTTTTTCTTTAATTGCACCATATTTAATGGAGAATCCAAACGATAAGGTTGTAAAAACCAAACTTAGTAAAAGTATCTTTGACACAACAGATAAGAATGGATATTCGCCCGAAATCAATGATCAAATTTATCAATCAATTAAAATTCAGTTCAAGGCTATGAATCTGATTGATATAAAATATTTAAAAACTGTATCAGGCGGAATGTCTTTATTTTGGATACTTACAAAAAACGGTGAGCGTAAAATGATGGAACTTCGATCTATATCTAAAAATGTTTAACCTCTTTCCCAAGCTCCTGCTTGGGAGAACCACACGGAGCTCCTGCTCCGAGTAACCAATCCGCCAAGAATTA
Organism: Balneola sp.; assembly: GCA_048267645.1. Taxonomy (GTDB): domain Bacteria; phylum Bacteroidota; class Rhodothermia; order Balneolales; family Balneolaceae; genus Balneola. The sequence goes on along the minus strand of JBLWXC010000003.1, from coordinate 154,836 downwards.
GTTGGCTTATTCTTGGATCTGAAAAAAAGGTCTGCTCCATCAACTACAGTACCGGTTTGAAAGTACGGATACTCGCTTTCATGAAGTTTAGAACTACTTCATCCCACACGTAACTAGACATATTTGGTAGCCATTCCTTACTGTTTTGGTTTGGTAGTTTATTGGGAGCAGGAGCTTGGGATACAGGTTGAGGCGGAGGCAAATGAGGTGTTGCCAAGTTTGTTCTATCTCCAAAATTTCGTTACTTCTAAGAAAACAAAAACTCTGCGTTGCTTAAACGCGGGGGTGTTAGGTAAATATGTCAAAGCTTGCAGTCCTTTTTCTTTTCTTATTTTTGGCATGTAACAATGCAACAGTAACCAAACCTGGTTCATCAGATGTTAATACTCTTACCTCGCCCCCAGAATTAAAGATTAGTTTTAACAAGCAAACTGTTCAAAGTACTGATTCAGTAACGATAAATTATTCTCTAAAAAATATATCTGATAGCAGCATTACGCTTTGTTTTGACTTACACTCAAATTTACACACTCTAAAAGATTCACAAGGAATTTATCAAGAAGCTCATCCTTTTCAATCTCATGCCGGATGTCTCGAAAGTGAAATAGTAAAAATTCCTAGTCAATCAAGTTTAACTTGGGTTTCAAAAAAGAAATTTCAGAACCTTCCAGCAGGTGATTATTTATATACAGCAAGAGTAAAATCTTTTGCTTACAGGGAAGGATATATATATTCTAACCCAATTAAATTAATTGTTTCAAAGTAATGCTTTTTGCCTAACAAGCATTTCAAGTATGACTCGTTCACGTTTCGGGTCTTTAATTTTACCCTCTTTCCCAAGCTCCTGCTTGGGAGAACCACACGGAGCTCCTGCTCCGAGTAACCAATGCACCAAGAGTTAGTTGGCTTATTCTTGGACTTGAAAAAGTCTCCCCCACCAACAACATTACCGGTTAGAAAGTACGGGTACTCGCTTTCATAAAATTTAGAACTACTTCATCCCACACGTAACTAGACAAATTTGGTAGCCATTCCTTACAGTTTTGGTTTGGTAGTTTATTGGGAGCAGGAGCTCCCTCTTACTATCCCAAGCAGGAGCTTGGGATACAGTTTCAAGCAGGACTCGTTTAGGCTTCGAAAATCAATAATTTCACCTCGGTTCATCGCTTAAATACAGGACGATTTAGCTACTTACTTAGTCATAATTGTGGTATTTTACACTCATTGAAATATTCATTAATAATATGGTTTTTAGGCCTTTTACTACCTATCACCATTATAAATGGAGACTCTAATGAAAAACTTTCCCGAGCACTACAAAGAACTCAATATTTGGATGGGAAAACTGGGACTCGACATTCCAGAAGCGATGGAAGGATTTGGTTTATTACATAAAGCCAGCCTAAAACCAGGAGCGCTAGACAATAAAACTAAGGAACTAATCGCGCTAGGAATTGCGATTACAGTTCGGTGTGATGGCTGTATTACATTTCACGTACATGATGCGATGCAAGCTGGTGCAAGTAAGGAAGAAGTTGCTGAAACGGTTTCAGTAGCTATCCTAATGGGCGGTGGCCCGTCTGTAGTGTATGGAGTTGAGGCTATGCAGGCTCTCAGCCAATACCAAGAGCAAGGCTTATAAATTTAGCCCCTTACAAACGTGTTAAGCTGGTTCCGCCATCAGGCGGACTGGCTTTGGTTTGGTTTCCAATTTATCACCTCTTCCCCTAGCTAATGCTTAAGGAAGAGGTTGTAAATTAAGCCGGTGATTTCACTTTAAGTGTATCTTCAATTAGCTGAACAAACTGTGTTTTTGGCAAAGCACCTGCCGCCATTTGTGGCTGTCCATCTACTGGGATAAACAAAATAGATGGGATGCTTCGGATTCCGAAAACAGCAGCCAATTCCTGTTCTGCTTCGGTATCAATCTTGTAGATATCCACCAATCCTTTATATTCTTCAGATAGCTCTTCCATAATTGGAGCTACCATTTTACAAGGACCACACCAATCGGCATAAAAATCAATAATTGCAGGTTTATCCCCTTGGTAGTTCCATTCCTGGTTGTTTTCGTAATCAAATATTTTTTTAAGAAAACTCTCTTTTGATAAATGTTCCGTTGCCATTTTTTTCTCTTTTTATATATAAATAGTAGATGAGTGTAATCAGTTCATCCATTATTTAAATGAATCTTTAAATTTTTCTGATGGACAAAATACGAATATCGTCTGACACTTAGGTGTTATAGGCAATAGATATTGTTTATAAATCACATAGTAGATGGAATTGCTTTTACCAGAATACCATATGCGAATGCTGGAAGGGTTACACAAACTGGGTTTCGCCAAGTTTGTTCTATCTCCATAATTTCGTTTCTTCAAGAAAAATTTATACCTGTACCGCATGAATGATGAGGCATATTGAGCTATGGAGTTAGTTACCTACTTTCAAGATATGTGGCAACTTGCTATTGATGGACAGACCCAAGGTGTTTGGTTCTATGCCTCTATCTATGTTTTTATTGTTTGTGTTTATTCGTTGATTTTCCAAATTCGAACAAGATACTGGCCTTTCACTGCTGGAGAACTCGCCGAGATGAAGGTCAAGAAATTTGGAGCAACAGATTGGGTTAAATCCAATCAAGATTACACTGTTAAAGCGTTGTATAAATACAATGTGTCTGGTGTAACTTACAATGGAAAAAGGCTCTCACCTTGGGTTATTGTGGCTAGTACTAACGCAAGGTTAATTTTAGAGAAGCAAATGTCTTCTATTCAACAACTCCCCGGTGGAAAAGTTAAAGTTTTTTATAATCCTAATAACCCCAAAAAGAGCTATTTAATAATTGCAGGAAAAGTAGGTATCGGTATTACTCTATTCATATCTGTTCTTCCACTCATCTTGTTTTACTTTAAATACTACACATAACATTCAGCAGGAAATTCGGAAGTAGCTTCACATTTATATTTTCAGGTAATTTAAACATACTTCACGCCATTCGCAGTTAGGCAAGTTCAGTAACTATCCTTACCATTTTGGATTGATAATTTATTGGGAGCAGGAGCTCCTTGTTACTATCCCAAGCAGGAGCTTGGGATACAGAGTTACTAAAATTTACTGGTTATAAACAATCAGCATTCAACCACAGTGATGAATTTTAACTAAATTGCTTCATTATTATCCATTTTTATATACATGAAACAAACAATACTATTCCTATTAGTCTTCCTAACCTTATTCTCTACATGTAAGAAAGTCCCTACATTTTCTGCATTAAATGAATTTGATCCTGATTCAAAAGCATATGTTCCTGAAAAACCGGGAAATGTCACCTTAAGCGTTGTTGATCCAAATCATATTCGCATTAGTTGGTCTCCCGATCCAAATGATATAAAGCCAGAGTACATTATAGAGCGGAAGGTAGACAACTCAAGCTATCAGGAAATAGTAGCAACTAAAGATTCATTGTATTATTTAGATGAAATAAAGTTAATTCCCGGCATCACCTACTCATACCGAGTAAAAGCTGCTACAGCCTATAAAGAAAGTGAGTATGGTGAATCCCCAAACCTTCAATTTAGTTTAAATTCTGTAGCTAACTTTAATATTGAGGGCATAAGCGCTGATTCCATTTTATTAAGCTGGGAAAACAATAATAGTTTTGAAACAGAGTATCAGATTGGCTTTAAAAAACTCAATTCTAGCCAATTCGAATATACAACGGTTCCTAAAACAACTCGATCCATTCACTTTGCAGAGTTAGATACATCATTTAGTTACACTGTAACTATCACACCTATTATACATTCTGAATACACGACAGACCCCACCAACCAAAACATATCTTATAAAAGGGCCTTAACTAAAATCAGAGATGTTTTTTCAACACAACCTGATAATTGCTGCTCCATAAGTAGAGCTTCATATTTAGATAATGGCAAAAAGGTAGTAGTTGGTACTAAAGATGGTTCCATCATAATTCTTGATTCTGCAACAGGAGCACAACTTCGTAACATAAGAACCTCTTCCCAGTTTCAATACTCTCTCAAAAGCTTTGATAATGGACAAAAATTTATATCTATAACAAACAATGATATAACTATAAGAGATGTTAATGGGGATGTATTGTATGAAATCGAAAAAGAAAGCGAGAGTATATCTGGTACTTTATTTGAAAAAAATGGCAACCAGTATTTTGTCTATTTGGTAATAGGAAAAGGTAAACTCAATATTTATGATCTAAAAAAACAAACATTGGTATATGAACATCCTGTAGCCGAGGAAAATTATAGGCTAGATATCGATGATTCCGGTCAGTATATGTTAATGAGTTATAATTATACCATAGAAATAAGGTCATTTCCAGACTTTGAATTACTGGATGATATTCAGATTGATTCTGAGACAAGCAGATCTATTAGTACTTTATCTTTTTTAAGTAATTCAACTGATTTCTATTACTCAAGATATGGTTTTTCAAATCCAGCTATTGTAAGAGAAATGTTTTATGACACCGAAAGTGGAATTACAAGTGGCGACTCTTACACTATTACTCATTACGCATACTCCTTATATCCAGAACCAACAGGCAATTATTTGATAATTACTGGTAATAATGGCAGTGATAGTTTTCGTTTTTTTGATTTGGCTGAAAAAGAAATCAAATTTCGTGATTCCAAATTATTAGGTACAACTTATGACGTCAAGTTTCACCCTCTTAATCCTGAAATAGTTTTAAGAGTTCTTAATCAATACGTGCAAGAATGGACCTTTAAAAAGAATTGGTACTAATATTGAGCCTTGATAAAGTTTATCCCCTTCCCCAAACTCCTGTTTGGGAAACAGCTTGAGAGATTGAATAGGCTCACTACTCACATAAGAATAATGATTCGCTAAAAAGTGGCTATCAAAATCTAAGTCTGAATATGGTTTTTCCTTTTTCGGATTCTAACAAAAACAAGCTTCCGTTATGAAGCCTCATAATTTGTCTCGAAAGGCTCAATCCAATACCTGACCCTCCTTCTCCTGAGTTCTTACTTGTAGTATAGAACGGAACGAATATCTTATCAGCGGCTGACTTTTTCACTCCAGGTCCATTATCCTCAACATCAATATATGCATGTCCTGCTTCATCAATTCCGCATTTGAGTATAACTCTGGCATCTTCTATTTCTTTCAGCACTTTAAATGCATTTTTTACCACGTTAATCAAAGACTGCTCTACGAGTTGGGCATCAGCTAAAACTTCTATCGCGTTGGATTCAAATTGAGTGTCTACCTGAACGGATCTTGATAAAGCCTCTCCCTTCATTAAATTCTTTACGCGTTCTACAATCTCTTTGAGGTATAATACTTCGAAAACGGGACTTGGTATCTGAGTAATATTTCGATACGAATCCACGAATCTCATCAAACCTAAACTTCTTTTGTTAATGGTACCAAGCGCTTCTCTCACATCCTGTAAGGTTTCTTCAGATATTTCTTCCTCAGAACCAATAGTTAAGAAATTTGTTGAAAGCATGGAGTTTACCGTATCCGAAAGAGAAGCAATGGGCGTAATGGAGTTCATAATTTCATGTGCTAGAACTTGAGTAAGGTTTTGCCAAGCCTCCATCTCTTTTTCTTCCAATTCCGAAGAAATGTTGTTTAACGAAATGATTTTATAGACATCTCCTTTTACTCGAAACTCTGTGGCGTAAACCGCAATCTGAGAATCTCTGTTATCTATGGTTAAGCGGACCAATGTCCTTGCTCCACTTTTCAGTTCTTGCACTGTATCGTATAAAGATTCACTTATGTTTTTAAGTTGATCTACATTTCTAAGTACTGCAGTGCCCAATATCTTTTTCGCAGCGGTATTTAGAAGTTCTATCTCTCCTTTATTATTAAAGGAAAACAGTCCAATTCCAATGTGTTGCACCACCGTTTGCAAGTATAAATAGCTCTCTTCACTTTTAGCTCTTTCTTTATTGAATTTTATGATGATGTCGTTGAATACGGCATTCAATGATTCAAGCGATTTCCCATATCCTTTTGTGGGGAAAGATTGAGAGAAATCATTATAGCTAATCGCTTCAAAAAAGCGTTTCAAATTCTTATTGGTTGTGTCTACATATCTAATCAAGTTTACCACTTGAAATATGATTACAAACCCAATGAGAACAAGGCTTACATAATATTTTGTATTGAAAGCGACATATACAAATACCCCCATTACCACAAATAGTAACAGAACTCGAACTATAATCCCTACTTTTAAATCCTTAAGCATACGCAGTTAGTTTACAGTCCATACTTATCCATTCTTCGGTATAAAGAGGCTCTTGTTAGTCCCAGCTCTTCTGCTGCTTTCGAGATATTCCCTTCATGCTTTTTTAATGCTTTCCTGAGTACCATTTTCTCTACTTCTTCCAGATTATAATCATCAAAAAGCACTTGTTCTGCATCGCTAGTTTCTTGAGTTAAAAGAAAATCGCTTGGTTCCAAAACATTCGAATCGCTCATAATCACCGCTCTTTCAACAGCGTGCTGAAGTTCCCGAACATTTCCTGGCCAAGTATGTTTTTCCAGTTTTGAAATCGTTTCTTTAGAACATCCAGAAACTTCTTTTTTGTATTTGCTGGCGTATAATTTTAGAAAATGATTTGTTAATGCCTCTACATCTTCAGTGCGCTCTCTAAGCGGTGGTAAATGTATTTCTATGGTATTAATTCTGAACAATAGATCTTGCCTGAATGTAGAATCGGCAACCATTTCGTTTAATGATTGATTAGTGGCACAAACCAACCTTATATCTACTTCTTTTGATGTAGCTGAGCCTACTCGGGTAACTCTTCGGTTTTGTAAAACTGTTAACAATTTTGCTTGAAGTGGTAAAGGTAAATTTCCAATTTCATCAAGAAAGAGAGTTCCTCTATTCGCAAGTTCAAAACGGCCAGCTTTATCTTCCTTTGCATCCGTGAACGCTCCTTTTGTATATCCGAATAGCTCGCTTTCAAATAAGGATTCGGAAATTGCTCCCATATCAACATTCATAAATACATTCTCATGGCGTGACGAGCGACGATGTAATGCCCTAGCTATCATTTCTTTGCCTGTTCCGTTTTCGCCCAAAATCAACACATTTGCATCGGTTGCAGCCACTTTTTCGATGGTCTTAAAAACGTTGAGCATCGCAGGACTTCTACCAATTATATCTCGATAATGGTAATCTATATCGCTGTTAATTTGTTTCTGGGTTTCTTTTAAATCGGCAAGTTCTCGCTTAGAGTCGGTTAACTGCATTGCAGAAAGCACCGTTGTAAGTAGCTTTTCGTTTTTCCAGGGCTTTAATACAAAATCGGTGGCACCAGCTTTTACCGCCTTTACCGCTTTATCTATATCGCCATAAGCTGTGATTAAAATAACTGCTATCGATGGGTCGATCTCTAAGATTTTTTGTAGCCAGAAAAAACCTTCTTTACCACTACTCACATCTTCTGTAAAATTCATATCTAGAAGAATCAAATCATAGCGATTGTTCTTTAATAAATTTGGTATAGACTTCGGGTCTTTTTCTGTTTCTATAGACTTTACGTGCTGCTTCAGAAATAGACGTGCCGCTTGTAATACATCGGCATCGTCATCAACAACTAAGATATTTCCTTTTTTTGAACTCATTCCTTTCTATTAGTTCATTATATCCTATCAAATATTATACCCGAATTTCTTCTGTTTCTAAAAACCACTTTTAACGTACAGAAGAGGGTAATAAAATATTTAGAAGTGTTCGATATCGGACAGTAAGTGTATCAAAATGAACATTAAAATCCTACTAAAGTGCTTATAACTCTCATTTAGAGCGATTTAAAAGCTTTGGCACAGTAGTTGGTATTATATTGAAAAGAAAATCACTCATTATTTAAAGAGATTAAAACATTTCATGGGAATGGATAAAAAAATAGAAAAGAAGACATGGACACCAAAGAAGATACTTATCAGTATTCTCGTCCTTGTATTTATTGGTTTCACTATTTATAGTTTTGCGTTCATGGATTTCCAGTCTACACTAAATGTAGAGCGTGAGAAAATAACTATTTCGACTGTAGCTGAAGATTCATTTCAAGAATTCATACAGGTATCAGGAGTTGTACAACCCATTCGCACTATTTTTCTTGATGCGCTAGAAGGCGGCGTAATTAAATCTGTTAATTTGGAATCTGGCACTAATGTTCAAAAAGGTGACACTATCGCCGTTTTAACCAATTCTTCCCTTCAATTAAGTGTGTTGCAACAAGAAGCTAGTCTTTATGATCAAATCAACAATGTTCGCAACTCAAGGTTGAATTTAGAACAGAATAACCTTCGCTTAAAAGAGCAGCTTATCAGCGTTGAAAACCAATTGAATTTGGCCGAACCTGAATACCAACGCCAAAAATCTCTTTTTGAGAAGAATCTTACTTCTGAACAAGAGTTTCAGCAAGCTAAAGAAAACTACGAATACCAGAAGAAAAGATTCGAGATTAGCTCTCAATCCTTTAAAAGGGATTCTGTTCAGACAAAATCTCAGTTGCGCCAATTAGATGATTCTGAAAAGAGAATGTTTAGAAGTCTAGATGGTGTTCAAGCAATTCTCGAGAACCTCATTGTAACAGCTCCTATAGATGGACAATTAACCACAGTAGAATTACAACAAGGTCAATCTATAAACCGAGGTGAGCGTATTGGTCAGGTTGATATCTTAGACAACTATAAAATTAGAGTGGGTATTGATGAATTTCATTTATCCAGAATATCTACAGGGTTGCAAGGGTCTTTCAATTTCGCTGGACAAACACACGATTTAATTATCACAAAAGTATATCCAGTGATTAACAAAGGGCAGTTTCAGGTTGATATGGAGTTCGTGAATGAAGCACCTTCTGGTTTGAGAAGAGGCCAAACTGCAAGAATACGATTGGAACTTGGAGATGCCTCAGACTCTATGCTCTTGGCTAAAGGTGGTTTCTATCAAGCAACGGGTGGTAATTGGATTTTTAAGCTGAATGAAGATGAGACAAAGGCTGTGAAGCAAGAGCTAAGAATTGGACGACAAAACCCTGAATTTTATGAGGTGCTTTCAGGATTAAAACCTGGTGACAAAGTGATTACTTCCAGCTATGATAATTTTGGAGATAATGAGGTGTTGGAGTTGAAATGAGAGCTTTAGATTTAAAATATTGTCTCGAAATAGTATCGAAGCCTCAACAAGAAAAGCTATCAGCTGTGAGCTAAATGCTAATCGCTAACAGCTATTTCCTTTACCAAGTAAGACAATCTCAAATAATTTCCTTACTACACTTTTTTAAACAAACACATAAAACGATGATACAGGCAAAAAACTTAAAGAAGACCTATTCAACCGAAGAAGTTGAAACCACCGCATTGAATAATGTAAATATTGAGATTAAGGAAGGAGAGTTCGTAGCAATTATGGGCCCTTCAGGATGTGGAAAATCTACCTTGCTTAATATTATGGGTTTACTCGATAACCCTAGTGAGGGTGAGTATCATTTTTTAGGACATAACGTAACTAATAAATCGGAACGTGAACGTGCTCAGTTCAGAAAAGGAAACATTGGGTTTATTTTTCAAAGCTTTAACCTTATTGATGAGCTAACTGTTTACGAGAATGTTGAGTTACCTCTCCTCTATTTAGGAATGCCCGCTGATGAACGAAAAGAAAAAGCCGAAACCGCTCTTGAACGAATGAGCATGATGCATCGTCGTAATCACTTTCCTCAACAACTATCGGGTGGACAACAACAACGTGTTGCTATTGCCAGAGCGGTGGTTGCTAACGCGAAGTTGATATTAGCTGATGAGCCAACTGGTAATCTTGATTCAGATCATGGTAACGAAGTGATGAAAGTTCTTGCCGAGCTTAACGAACAAGGAACAACCATCGTAATGGTAACTCATTCTCCACATGATGCAGATTATGCAATGAGAATTATTCATCTATTTGATGGACAGGTAGTTACTGAAAACATGAAAGAAGGATTCCATGTGTAGCCAAACAATTCAATTAGTTAATCACTAATTCAAACAAGCATGTTTAAAAATTATTTAAAAATTGCACTCCGAAATCTCAGAAGAAATCCTGGATATTCGTTCATTAATATACTTGGTTTATCTATAGGACTAAGCTGTTTCATTATAATTACGGCCTATATCCACTATGAAACCAGTTTTGATACATTTCACGAAAAGGCGGATAGAACATATAGAGTTGCTGTTCAACAGCCGAGCAATTTTTATCTCGGCACCAATCACTTTGCCGTAACGCCAGTACCACTCGAAAACGCGATTACTAACGATTTTCCGGAAGTAGAAACAGCCACGACGATTGGAAAACGCAGTCTTTATCTCACTGTTGATGACCACCCTTTCAAAGAAAGAGGTATCATCGCCACCTCTTCTTTCTTTGATGTTTTCACGTTCTCTTTTTCGGAGGGAGATCCTCAAACGGTACTCACTTCTCAGAACTCTATTGTACTCACCAAAGCATTGGCAAATAAAATGTTTGGGGAAAAGCCACCTGTAGGAAAAACCGTCACCAGAAATGACGGTGTGGAATTTACCGTTACCGGCATCATTGAGAATGTACCAGAAAATTCCCACTTCACCTTCGATTTTATCACTCCTGCAAGTTCTGACGACCATTATTCCCAAAATATGAAGGAATGGGGTAATAGCGGATGGTTCACTTATATTGTACTGAAAGAAGGCAATGATGCTGATCAGCTACAGGCCAAACTTCCTGAATTTATCGCAAAGTATTCTTCTACTGACTATCAATATTATCTGCAGGCATTAACTGACATTCACTTACGATCTAATCTCAATTTTGAACTCTCTGCAAACAACAACATCACATACATTTATATTTTTGCAGGAATCGCAATAATAGTTCTTTTACTTGCAGCTGCTAACTACATGAATCTTGCTGTGGCTCAATCCATTAAGCGAGCTAAAGAAGTTGGTCTTCGAAAAGTAATTGGAGCTAATCGTGGGCAACTGATTACTCAGTTTTTGAGCGAATCCTTGCTTTCAGCTTTGCTAGCATTAATATTTGCACTGATTTTATCTGACCTAGCCTTTCCTTTATTCGAAGGACTAGTTGAACGTCCTTTAAGCCTCTCCTTCCTTAAGTACCCAACCTACTTTGCAATAATTGTGGGCAGCGCATTGATTTCTGGGTTGATCTCAGGAAGCTATCCAGCTTTTTTCATTACTCGTTTACAACCTAATAACGCGCTAAAAGGGCTCCATAAAAAAGGAACTCGCAACTTTAATCTTAGAAACTTATTGATTGTAGGACAGTTTGCCACTTCCATTATACTTGTTGTTGGAAGCATCGTGATCTATCAACAAATGCGATACGTACAAACAACTGAAATGGGATACAACAGGGACCACATCCTTACTCTAAACATTCAAGATCGCCAGGTAAATCAACACTTTGACATCATCAAACAAGAATTGTTGAAGAATCCTGATATTGATAAGGTTTCGGCTTCGCTTCAACTTCCAAATAGCCTTGATTCGCAAACATTAATAAGAGGTTGGGAAGGAAGCGAGGATTCTGAACAGGGACAGCCAATCTATATTACAGGGGTAGATTACAATTTTATAGATATCTATGACATGGAGATACTTGCTGGACGAAATTTCTCCAGAGATATTTCTTCAGATACAACATCAGGAGCGTACCTAATCAATGAAACTGCTGTAAAAGCTCTAGGCTGGGATATAGATTCGGCCGTTGGTAAATCTATGTCTGCATGGGCAGGAAAAGGCACCGTAGTTGGTGTTCTAAAAGACTTCCATATGCATTCCCTTCACATGCAAATAGAGCCTTTAACGATATACTTGGCCCCTAATAAATACAATTATATTTCGCTGAAATTGAAAGGGAATAATTTATCCGAAACAGTGGATTATGCTACCAAAACCCTCACAAATTTTAGTGGCTTTCCAGTTTCATACTCTTTTTTGGATGATGTTTTCGACGAGCAGTATAAATCTGAGATAAAGTTAAATAGCGTTATTACCTATTTCACGTTATTAGCATTATTTATTGCTTGTTTGGGTCTTTTTGGATTAGCTGCCTACTCAGCAGAGCAACGGACCAAAGAAATCGGCATCCGAAAAGTGTTAGGAGCTTCTGTATCCAATATTGTAGCCCTACTCTCCAAAGACTTCATCAAGCTGGTAATCTTCGGGTTTATAATCGCCATCCCTATTGCATGGTATGCAATGAATCAATGGCTCTCCGATTTTGCCTATAAAATTGAGCTCGGATATGGAACATTCATAGTTGCAGGGGGTTGCGCCGTATTCATCGCCTTAATAACAGTAAGCTACCAATCCATAAAAGCAGCTCTTGCAAATCCCGTAGAAAGTTTAAAAACCGAATAAACCGCTGGAATTATGCTTAAAAATTATATTAAAATCGCCTTTCGTAATCTAATCAAAAACAAAAGCCATACGCTAATAAACATTGGAGGTTTAACTTTAGGTATAGTTTGTGCCATAGTAATTTTCTTAATTATACAGTTCGATCTCAGTTTTGATAAAAACCACAAAGACAGAGATCAAATATTTAGGATAGTTAGACACGATACTGAATTCGGAAAAAGCGAATACAACAGGGGAGGCCCTTATCCACTGGCTGAAGCTGTTCGTAATGATGTTTCTGGACTTGAGTACACCGTTTTGGTAAATGATAATTTTGGTAATGAACCCGTCGTTTCTTATTTCGAAGATGGTCAGCTTAAAAATAGGGTGAAAGAGGAAGATCTGACTTTTGCAGATCCAGATTATTTCAAAATTCTAACATATGAATGGATAGCCGGCAACCCTGATGATGCTTTACAGAGACCTAATACAGCAGTAATAACTGAGAGTTTTGCAAAGAAACTTTTCCGAACAACCGATGTAATCGGCAAATTTGTAGTGATGAATGCTGGTACTGCAGCTGATATTGAAATAACCGGTTTAGTTAAAGATCAACCTAAAAACTCTAGCTTTCCTTTCGTTTTTATCGGGTCAACTAAAACAAAGGATATAAATGGAGAGACAGGAGAAAATCCAAACTGGGGAAGTAATTCTAGTGGATATCAAGTATTTGTGAAGCTTAAAGAAGGTGTAAAGCCAGAAGAAGTGAATGCCCAATTCGATAATATTATCACAAAGTACAGAAGTGAAACTCGAGCTGAAGTCATGGACTTTTTTCTACAACCTCTTAGTGAAATGCATTTTGATAGTAGATTTGATACTTATAGTGGTCGAGTAATTGAAAAGAAGATACTATTCGCTTTCGGTATTATTGGGTTATTTTTATTGATTACAGCTTGTATCAATTTCATAAATTTAAATACTGCCATTGCAGTAAGCCGCTCTAAAGAAGTTGGACTCCGAAAAACACTTGGGGGAACAAGAGCTCAACTCATCTTTCATTTCTTAGGTGAAACGGCTTTTATTGTTGCTATATCCATTATCATCAGCCTTGGATTAACCGAAATCCTGTTGAAAGTTATTGAGCCCGTTATTGGTATTGCTCCTGAGCTCCACCTTCTTACAAATACTTCTGCACAGCTTTTCTTAGTTATACTATTCTTTGGTATCACGTTACTTGCTGGTTGGTATCCTGCTCAACAATTGTCTGGATTTAGTCCTATTGAAGCAATACGGAATAAAATTGATTCGAATTATGGCAGAGGAGTTACGTTACGCCGAAGCTTAATTGTAGTACAGTTTAGCATAACCCAAATCCTAATTATTTGTACCATCGTAATTTCTACTCAGATTAATTTTTTTCAAGAAAAAGATCTTGGGTTTATAAAAGACGCCTTAATTGAAGTACCTATCCCGAATAGAGACAAACAGGTTTTGAGTACTTTTAAGAACATACTAGAAAGTCAGTCTTCAATTAAAGGAGTCTCTTTTTCTAATACTGGCACAACTAGTAATAGTGTTTGGGGCGGAAACTATATAATGGAAATTGATACCACTCGATATGAAAATGACGGACAAATCAAACTTGTTGATGAGGACTTTCTAGAGACTTATGGATTAACACTTCTCGCAGGAACCAACCTTTCTCCGTCTGACACTGTTAACGCCTATTTAGTAAACGAGACTTTTGCAAAACAAATTGGCTATGCAGACAACCTTGAAGATTTGATTGGTCAAAGAATATTTTTCTGGGGAAATGAAGCTCCCATAATTGGAGTGGTTCAAGATTTTAATACGGTTTCGTTACATGTAGGCCTTGAACCCGTGGTAATTGCTACCAGCACTGACTTCTTTATTGGTGGAATTAAGATCAATACTTCCCGAACTCAGGATGCTCTAGCGCATATTGAACGGGCATATAACCAAGCATTCCCTGAGTCCATTTTCGAATACTCATTTTTGGATGACAACATTGCGGAAATGTACGAAGATGAGAAGAACACCGCTAAAATCATGAACTCGTTCACCATAATTGCAGTTCTTATTGGTTCTCTAGGACTATTCGGCCTAGTTTCTTACATGGCAACCACTAGGATGAAAGAGATTGGAGTTCGCAAAGTGCTCGGTGCCAGTGTTTTTGACATTCTAAGAATATTTGGGGCCGAGCTTATGGTATTAACAGGAATCTCTTTTCTCATCGCAGCACCTATATCATGGTATTTAATGCGTAAATGGCTCGCCGATTTTGCCTACAAAATAGATATCGGTATTGAAATATTTGCGATGAGCCTCCTCGGGATACTAGTAATCTCAATATTAACGGTAGGCTATAAATCTCTCAGTGCGGCCTTATCTAATCCCATTGAATCACTTAAAAGCGAGTGAAATATGTTTAAGAATTATTTAAAAATTGCATTACGTAATCTCAGAAAACATAAAACTGATTCCTTTATCAGTTTATCAGGACTTTCCATTGGCTTGTGTTGCTGCATTATCCTTGTTATGTATGTACGGTTTGAATGGTCTTATGACAATTTTCATAAGAATAAAGATTCTATCTACCGACTTACAGAACAATCGCTAGATTCTGATAATGAAAGTTTTAGAACAAATACCTCCCATTCCTATCCTCAAGCAATTGCCCTTAAAGAAGAATTCCCTGAAATCGAATCTATAATTAAAATTACAGGTGGCATTGCAGAGTTCCTAAAAGATGGAAAGTATACCATGGAATTTACAAAGTTCGTGAACTCAGAATTCCTTGCTCATTTTAACTTTCCTTTAGTTTATGGAGATGAAAAAAGTGCTTTAAATCAGATTGACAATATTGTAATTACGGAATCTGCTGCGATTAAATATTTTGGCAAAACAAATGTAATAGGAGAAACATTGACAATACGGCTACGAGATGTACCTCAGATCTTTGTGGTTTCTGGGGTTGCAAAAGACGTTCCTGCCAACTCTAGTATTCAATTCGAGTTTCTGCTGCCTTTTGAAAATCGAATTAATATGTTCCCATTTGATCAGCAAAAACTCTACAAAGAAAACTGGTACATTGGCTTTTTTGAAACGTGGATTACCCTAAAAGAGGGAGTTTCTAAAGAAAAACTGGTCGCTAAATTTCCCGCATTCCTCGAGCGTCATTATGGAAGTAACTGGATAGAGCGGAATAAAATCACCTATGGTCTACAACCCTTATCGGAGGTGTACTTCAATGAGGATTATGACTCCTTTATTACAGAAAGCACAAATAAAAAATATTCACTTATCCTAGGCAGCATCGCCATTATAATCCTTTTGATTGCCGGAATAAATTTCATGTCTTTAACTTTAAGTCGCTCCACTTTCCGTTTTCATGAGATGGGTATTCGTAAAACAGTTGGCGCAATTAAACATCAGATTAAATTTCAAATTATTGGAGAAATCTTCCTTACCTGCTCAATCGCAATAGTGCTTGGAATGGTATTAGCTGAATTATTATCTCCTTTTGCTGGTGTTCTCTTCCAAAAAGAGTTGGATTTAAGTCTCGTAACCGATCCTGTTTTATGGGTTTCAATATTAGGGCTTTTAATCATTCTAACTTTTATAACTAGTATTTATCCTGCTATACAGATTTCCAGAAAGAGCGCTACTTCTCTATTCTCAGGTGGTACAACCTCACAAAAAATTCCAGCCTTAGTTAAAGGACTTATCGTTGTACAATTCGGCCTTGCTATTACTCTTATGATTGGCACCTATGTAATGGAAAGCCAAATAAGTTTTATGCTTAATAAAAACCTGGGCTTTAATCCAGAAAATGTAATTGCAATAGAAATCAATCCTGAACTCGAAAATGGTCTAAAACTTGCCAAACTATATTCTGATGAAGCTTTAAAAACACCTGGAGTAAGCTCAGTTTCCATGACTGCAGCAGAATATCGAGATTATTCACAATATGGCATTGTTAATGTTGGAATGGCTCAAATGATGTCGTCCTCAACACTTTCTCAACTTGGAGATGGGATTCCATCTGAAGCAGTAGACGCTCATTACCTGAACACTTTGGGCATAGAGCTGCTTCTTGGTTCCAACTTTGCAAAATCAGCTAATTCCTATCCTTCCGATGAGATTATTGTGAATAAGGCTTTTGTTGATGCCATGGGTTGGGAAAATCCTATTGGTCAGATTCTAGAAGACCGACCTGAAAATCAAGGATGGGTAGGACCATTTGATGGGAAAAAAGTAATAGGTGTAATTGAAAACTACCATTTTAAAAGTTTATACGATCCACTAATGCCAATGGCACTTCAGCATATTGAAGCAATTAACTATCAGCGTGGTCCTGGTACTATATTAGTACGGATATCATCTGAAACTATGTCTGAAACCATTTCTAGTCTAGATTTGCTATGGGACTCTATGACTGATGAAGAAGCTTTCAATATTGCCTTTTTAGATGAGATGATTAAGCACCAGTATAATGAAGAGATACGGTGGAATCGAATAATTCAAATAGCCTCACTAATTTCCATTTTATTAGCATGTTTTGGACTTTTTGGCCTGTCATCATTAACCGCTCAACGCCGTATTAAAGAAATAGGCATTCGGAAGGTATTTGGAGCTTCAATCAGAAGTATTCTATTACTTATATCAAAAGACTTTATTCTTTTAGTTATAATCGGATTTAGTATTTCCGCTCCTGTAGCGTGGTACTTAAGCAATCAATGGCTGGCTAATTTCAGCTATAAAATTGACCTTGGAGGGATTCCCTTTTTATATGGAGGATTATCCGTCCTTTTAATCGCATTAATAACGATAAGTTGGCAATCAATTCGAGCTGCTTTACAAAACCCAGTAGAAAATCTTAGAAATGAATGATATGATTAAACTCAGAAACATCGACAAGTATATCGACAAACGATTCCAGCGTAATTTCATTCTTAAAGGGATTGATCTTGATATTGCTGAAGGAGATTTCGTGAGTATTATGGGGCCAAGTGGAGCAGGTAAATCTTCTTTACTAAACATCATAGGATTTCTGGATGATGCGAATGAAGGAGAATATTATTTCTTTGGAGAAGCAGTTCATGGCCTTAATGAAAAACGAAAATCAGAATATCATAAATCTCATATCGGCTTTGTATTTCAAGCGTATCATTTGATTGATGAACTAACCGTATACGAAAATATTGAAATGCCTCTGCTTTACAGGAAAGTTCCTGGAAGTCAGCGTAAAAGTATGGTCGCTGATATGCTCGATCGTTTTAATATTGTTGCCAAAAAAGATTTATTCCCGAGTCAACTTTCTGGTGGGCAGCAACAATTAGTTGGAGTTGCTAGAGCTTTGATAGGAAGCCCAAAGCTTATCCTCGCCGATGAACCTACTGGCAATCTCCACTCTGATCAAAGCAAAGAAATTATGGAGATCTTCCAAAAGCTTAACAAAGAAGATGGAGTGACTATCATTCAAGTTACCCATTCCGATGAAATGGCCTCTTATGGAGATCGAATCATCAACCTTCAAGATGGCGCTATTGTGGAGTCTAACCCTTACGAGGAGTAATTAAACAATATCTATCCCAAGTAGAGCCTCAGGATAGATATTGTAATACAGTATCAAATACAGCTTTCAATTCTTGGAATGAGTTCATCCACAAAATCGGCGTGTTCTGGCTTCATGAAAACACTACGCAGAATAGTTACATACTCGGTATCCGCTTCGTGGGTAGGGTGTAAAGCAACAAACGTTGAACTTGGAACCCTATAAAGAGACAAGAAAAAGCTCTTATCTCTCATCCCTACATTAAAAACTTCTTTAGATGCTTCTGAAATTTGGGAAGTTTTTTTAATAGCTGAAGTTGCTGGAAAATAAGCTAGAATATCTAGTTCAGGTTTCTTATATGTAGCCAACTTTGAGCTGTTTTCAATCAATTCGAAGGCTCTAAGGGCTGCTCTTCTACATTTCTGCATTATCAAACCAAAACCCTCTTTTTCTTGCAGAGGGAAACATTGCAATGTAGCCCAAAAAGCTACGGCTGCGGCACCCGCTCTAGAACATTCCAAACTAATTTCACCCAAATGTAAATCTTCTGAAGTAAAATAGGTATAAGGCGAATCGTGTTTATAAAAACTTCCAACCGCTGGATCTTTAAAAAGTACAGCGCCACAGCCATATGGCTGCAATCCGTGTTTATGTGGGTCAACTACAATGCTATCTGCTTCCTGCATCAACTTCCATTGCGTTCCATCAAGATCAGAAGAGTCCTTCAGTGTTCTAAAAAACCCGCCGTAAGCAGAATCAATATGAATACGAATGTTATGCTCTCTTGCCCATGGCAAAACCTGATTTAAAGGCTCCACTTCACCTAAACCTGTAGTTCCTAGAGTTACAACTATAGTTCCAATTTGCTCAGGAATCACAGATTCTAAATCAAAACTTCCGTCATTTAGAATAGGAATTTTAACGCTCTCCACACCAAGAACAGCACTCATACGCTCGTGGGTGTAATGCGAATTTGTTGAGAAGGCTATTTTTTTTGAAGGATGTGATTGCCTTGCAACCCAAAGTGCTTCTAAATTGGCAATGGTTCCGCTTGCCGTTAAATGCCCAAGAAATTGATCTCCATAACCAAAAAATTTAGCTAGCTCAATCATCACTTCTTTTTCCATTTCGGAAGAAGGAGGCCCACCATCTAAGGCGTGATTATTCGGATTGATACTCATTGCCATTGCATAAGCGGCCCAAGCTACGGGGTGAGGTGGCTTCAACATTTGGCCGGCATACACTGGGTGGTGAAAAGGATAATTACCAGAAAGGCGTTTCGATAAATTCTCAAAAACGGTGGTAATTTTATCTTCAGAAACAGAAAGCGTGGAATCCATATTCCACGCTCCATAAGATTGTTTCCAAATTTGCAGGCTATTTAATGCGTCATTTAAAATTGCTTTAGCCTGATCTGTCATTTTTTTAATTAATAAAGATTGATTGTTAAACCTGCAGCTAGAACTTGTTTCAACTGCACTTCTTCAGAAAAGTCATCATCATAACGAAGTTCGAACTGGAACGACGCACTTATAAGCTTGTTGATTTGACCTGTTAACTCATTCGACCAAAACACATCCGTTTTACTAATAGGCATCAGTAAGTTGGTGAATGTCTCAACACTGCTAGAGTATTTGATATTTTCCATTATTTCATTCTGGTAAGTGATACCTGTTGTGATACCACCCTCTGATCTGAACGTTTCGCCAAGATCCATTCCGTAATTAGGAGCGAGGTCACCATCACTAATAAAGGTTTGTTTAATCGCCAAACCACCTTCAGCTTTTAGGTTTTGGTTAACATTTACTTCAATACCAAGCCCTTCGGTTAAGTATGCTGGAGAAAGAAACGCTGAGATTAAAGAATCTCCGCCATTAACTTTTTTCCCGTAATCGTAACCATCACCAAACTGTGTTTTGAATTGAATAGCGCCGTAAGCAGCAAACTTACTATCGTCACTCAAGTCATAAGTAGCACGATTTCTTATCGAAATCAAATCATCTGATTTACGTACTTCATCGCCATTTAATTTAGACTGACCGTAACGTAGATTTGTTCTGAATCCATAAGAGAAACGACCTTCTCGATAATATTTTGTAAAAACAGTAGAGGCTGCACCACTAATTGTGTTTACCCCCCCTTCCGACCAGTTATTAAAAGAAGCTTGAGAGCCATTGATGTTAGCTACCCAAGTTTGAGCCCAACCTTCTAGTTTTTCAGGCACTACAATAGTTTGTGCAATAACTAGGTTGGAATATGTTAAAAAGCACAATGTAAGTAGTGCTGGAATTGTCCACTTTTTCATAAAATCTAAATTGATGTAAATATTAATTCTTAAATAAGATTACCTGCTCAAGCCTTCCAGCATTAAGCATTACTTCTATATGTTCACCGAATTTAGTAGGAACTTCTATTCCATAAATAGAAGCTGCTACAGGGTAGCGACGATGTCCACGATCAACCAGAGCCAGTAACTCTACCTTTGAAGGATCTCCGGTTCCAGAAACGGCTGTAATGGCATCAAACATTGTTTTTCCAGAAAAAATCACATCATCTACAATGATCACATTTTTCTCTGTGCAATTTGGAAGAGGCGTTCTACCTGAAGTAGAATTAAAATCCAGTTTACAAAATTCGATGCTATTAGGGTCTACGCTCTCACTTAGATAACTAACAAGCTGTTTGGCTGTGCTATATCCACGTTCATTGAGCCCAACTATTACAAGTTGGCTTTCGGAGGTAAGACCTTCTAATATTTGGATGGACATTCTTTTTAGAGCACGCTCTATTCTAGATTTGTCCATTAAAACAAATTGTCGTTTCATATCGGCAAAATAAGTTGCTGAAAGGTAAGAAATAATTAAGCTTGC
The DNA here is from genome assembly GCA_048267645.1 of Balneola sp. Lineage (GTDB taxonomy): Bacteria > Bacteroidota > Rhodothermia > Balneolales > Balneolaceae > Balneola. The sequence goes on along the minus strand of JBLWXC010000003.1, from coordinate 133,965 downwards.
TTCATGCTAAAGTAATTAGAAAATTCTTATTCAAATTAGTACTTTACAGTGTTAACCTGATTGTAATTTTAATTTGATGCTATGAATAAAGGAACTAGATTTTTTTTAACGGGTATGGTAGCCTTTGCTAGTGGAATGATTACTGGATTATTACTAGCTCCAAAGTCTGGCAAAGAAAACCGTAAATGGATTCAAGACCATTCAAAAGATGCTAAAGACTGGATTGAAGATAAAGGTCATCATCTTTTAGAGGAAAGTGAACGCCGAATTAATGAAGTTTCGGAAGAGATAAAAAAAACGGTAAAAGAAACCGTTCCCGATTTATATGAAGCCACAGAGTCATTGCATTTAGATGTTGATGACATAGAAAATGAGTAGGCACTCTTTTCCATATCAAGAAACTATATTACAATGGCTTTGGGAAGAAATGCTGTTTTCCACCAACAGCCTTAAAACTACGTGTGGCAAAAGCATTCAGATTCTCCATCAAGGCAACCTGAATCTCTCTGACGGTCCTGACTTCAAACAAGCTAAGTTCTTGATTGATGGGCTTATGTGGCAGGGTTCGGTAGAAATGCACTTAAAATCCACCAATTGGTATCAACACAGCCATCATACCGACAAGAGCTATAACAATGTCGTACTTCATGTTGTTGTTGAACATTCACCCCCTTCCGTTACTTGCGCCAACGGAAGCCAGCCCTTTACGCTAAACCTGCTCCCATATTTAGATAAAACCATTGAACCTTTTCTGAAAGCCTACTTTCAAGATCAAAAATTACCTTGTTCAAACGTACATTTTATCTCAAAATCAGCTTTTCTCACCCAATTAGACAAAGCACATCTAGAGTATCTAGAAACCAAGGTTAGCGACTTTTTTTCCTTCTTTAATCCTGAAGGCCTCCAGAGCATTGCATGGAAAAATGCATTGTTCGTTTCAATTTTTGATGGGTTTGGGATTTCCCAGAACAGAACCTCAATGAAGAAACTAGCTTTCAACTTACTCAACAGCAGTTCTTCTTCAATAAAGAATTTTTCTCATCAGGCTTCTGAACTGGCTTTCAATAGCGCTCATAATTACAAATGGAACTTTAAATCTGCTAGGCCAGCAAACCATCCTGCTAACAGAGTTAAACAAGCTTCCGAGTTTGGCTATTTACTTTTAGAAACACCTTTTTCTTCTTTCATAAAAACAGATGCTCTGAAACTATGGAAATCATGGTGTGAAACTCTGGGGTATTCATACACTGGCCGTATAAAAATTCTCTACGGAACCGTCTTCATCCCGGCACTTTACGCACTGGCTTCTATGCTCGCGCACCAAAATTTAAAAAATTTAGTACTAAAAGAGTGGCGTAGCTTGCGAACTCCCATCCCAAAAAGCCTACTCTCGCCCTTTCAATCTTTACCCTTACCCTCTCATTTTTATAGTAATAAGCTAGGTTCTGTATACCAACTGCGCACCTATTGCCAGCCCAAGCAATGTTCAAAATGTTTTGTACTAAAAAAAGCAATTCAGCCTTGATTGGTTTTTTATCTATTTCTATCTTTGGTGTCTGTCGAGTCGACAGAAATTGCCCGGTCGTCTAATGGCAGGACGTCTGGTTTTGGTCCAGTTTGTGGGGGTTCGAATCCTCCCCGGGCAACTAACCACTCAGAAGAATGACTAAGGAGCTGTTCTTCTGTTTTATGTAATCCTGAATCTTTCAGTGCTAGCAAACCATCTTGGATACTCCTCTCGCAATTTTTTCTGGGCGAAGCAACCCTGCTCTATCAAGAGCAATTGCTGAAGCTTATGGCACCACACTAGGTGAAGTTACCATCAAAGAATTCTCTGATGGCGAGCTTTACGTAAAATACGAACAAAGTATTCGTGGTGAAGATATTTATATCATTCAGCCAACTCCACCTCCTGGTGATAACATCATCGAATTACTGTTGATGTTAGATGCCGCGAAGCGAGCTTCTGTTAAACGCGTAACTGCTGTTATACCATATTTTGGTTACGCCCGACAAGACAGAAAAGATCAACCTCGAGTATCCATCGGCTCCAAACTCATGGCAAACCTTTTGGTTAAAGCCGGAGCAGATCGTGTTCTCACGATGGATTTACATGCTGCACAGATTCAAGGCTTTTTTGATATCCCGCTTGACCACTTATATGCAAGTAGGGCTTTCATTGATCATTTTACGGCAAACCCTATCGAAAACTTGGTGGTAGTAGCACCAGACGTAGGAAGTTTGAAAACATCGCGCTCTTATTCTAAAAAATTAGGCGCAAGTTTGGCATTTATCGATAAAAGACGTCCGAAACCTAATGTTTCTGAAGTCATGAATATTATCGGTGATGTAGCCGGAAAGAATGTGTTAATAGTTGACGACTTAATTGACACTGCTGGAACTCTGACAAATGCGGCAAGTGCCTTGAAAGAACAAGGTGCCTTAAATATCACTGCCATTTGCACTCACCCTATTTTATCAGGACCAGCATTTCAGCGAATTGAAGATTCGCCCATTGATGAAGTTTTAGTAACCGATACCATAGCTCTACGCCAACCTTCCGACAAAGTGAAAGTTTTGAGTGTAGCAAACATTTTTGCTGATGCTATACAACGTATCCATACTAACGACACCATCAGTGCACTTTTTGATAATTAATTTGATAAGGTAAATCCATCATGGCAACCCAAGAAATAACAAAAATTACAGGTACGCTTCGCGAAGCAAGCAAGCAAGCCAACCGAGCTCTTCGTGCAGAGAAACTCGTTCCAGCCGTACTTTACGGCCCAGAAATTACTGAGAACATCAACTTTTCTGTTGATGAATTGCAACTAGAAAAACTACTTCGTAGAAACCAAACTAAGTTGCAGATTCTTGAAATTGACGGTAAAGAGTACAAAACTCTTTTAAAACGTACTGATTTCGACCCAGTTACTGACCGCCCTATTCACGCTGATTTCTACGTACTATCTAATAAGCACAAAGTAAACCTTCGTATTCCAGTAAAAATTACTGGTAACTCTAAAGGTGTGGTAGAAAACGGTGGCCGTTTATTCCAACCTATGAAATTTGTACGAATCAGAGTACTTCCTGAATTCATTCCTGCCGAATTTTTGGTAGACATTACAGATCTTAAAGTAGGTTCTTCTTTCCATGTAGGAGATTTAAACCTTGAAGGAATCGATCCAATAGATAATCTATCTAGAACTATTGTTACCGTTCGTCCTCCAAAAGGTGCTCTAGTATTAGACTCGGATGAAGAAGAAACCACCGAAGGTGCAGAAGCTACTGAAGGTGAAGAAACAACTGAAGAATAAATAACCACAGACAAGTTCTGTATTTAATATGCCTTTAATTATCGGATTAGGAAATATTGGCTCTGAATACGAAGGAACTCGTCATAATGTTGGTTTTGATATTCTTGATGATTTAGCAAAAAAACTTTCTGTCACATTCGGCCCTGGTAATGGGCCGTTTGTGGTTGCAGAAGGGCGATATAAAGGGCGCAAAGTTGTTCTTATAAAACCCACCACTTATATGAATTTAAGCGGTACTGCTGTTAAGAAAGCTCTTGCTAAGTTTCATACAGACAAAAATGACTGCCTAGTAATTTACGACGACCTCAATCTTCCAATTGGTAAAAACCGATTGAAGGCTGTAGGAAGTGCAGGCGGGCATAACGGAATCACTGATATTATTGTGAAATTAGGAAGTAATGAATTTCCAAGATTACGCATTGGTATCGGAAATAATTTTAAGAAAGGAAAACAAGTAGATTTTGTACTTTCTCCTTTCGAAGAAGACGAGCTTGATGAATTAAATCAGGCTAAAGAAAAAGCTGTTGAGACTGCCTTATCTTTTGTTAAAGATGGCATCGAGAGAGCAATGAATTACCATAATTGACTTTTGCCTGGGGTAAACCGAGGCGCAAGCAAACTTAAACTAACGCAACGGGAATTATGCAAAACATAATCTACTTAATACCGGCAGCAGGAGTGTTAGCACTCTTGTATACCTATTTTAAATCTTCTTGGGTAACCAAACAAGAAGTTGGCACTGAGCGCATGGCTCGTATCAGTACAAGCATCGCAAACGGTGCAATGGCTTTCCTTAAAGCTGAGTACAAAGTACTCGCAGTATTCGTAATCGCAGTAGCTATTCTTTTAGGTGTTTCTGCAAACGAACAATCTTCACCACTTGTAGCCCTTTCATTTATAATTGGTGCTTTTTGCTCTGGTTTAGCAGGCTTTATTGGTATGAAAGTAGCAACCAAAGCAAATGTTCGTACAACTAACGCAGCACGTACTAGCCTTGGAAAAGGTTTAGAAGTAGCTTTTGCCGGTGGTTCAGTTATGGGACTTGGCGTAGTTGGTTTAGGTGTAGTTGGTTTAAGCTCTTTATTCCTTTTTTACGAAAACATTTTCGGTACTGATATCGATAACATCAATCAAGTACTTACTGTTTTAACTGGTTTCTCTTTTGGAGCTTCTTCAATTGCTCTTTTCGCTCGTGTTGGCGGTGGTATTTACACCAAAGCTGCTGATGTTGGAGCTGACCTTGTAGGTAAAGTTGAAGCTGGTATCCCAGAAGATCACCCATTAAACCCTGCTACTATTGCTGATAACGTAGGTGATAACGTAGGTGATGTTGCTGGTATGGGTGCGGATCTTTTTGAATCTTATGTAGGTTCTATTATTGGTACTATGGTTCTTGGTGCTGCATTTATGGGAATTCCTGGTTGGGCTGATAACTTCGACGGTCTTTCTGCAGTATTACTTCCATTGTTCCTTGCTGCTACTGGTATTGTAACTTCTATCTTAGGAACTTTCTTTGTTCGTGTTAAAGATGGTGGCGATCCACAAAAAGCACTTAACATTGGTGAATTTCTTGCCGCAGCAGTAATGCTTGTTGCGTCTTACTTCATCATCACTTCATTGCTTCCTGCATCATGGACATTCAGTGGTGTTGAATACACAAGCATGGGCGTTTTCTGGGCTACTCTTTTTGGTTTAGGTTCAGGTCTTGCAATTGGTTTAGTTACCGAGCATTACACTGGTACTGGTACAAAACCAGTTCTTTCTATTGTTAAGCAATCTGTAACAGGTTCTGCAACTAACATTATTGCTGGTTTAGGAGTTGGTATGATTTCTACTGCAATTCCAATTATCATCATTGCAATTGCTATCATTGGTGCATACCACTTTGCTGGTTTATACGGTATTGCTATTGCTGCTGTGGGTATGCTTGCAAACACTGGTATTCAACTTGCTGTTGATGCTTACGGTCCAGTTTCTGATAACGCTGGTGGTATTGCTGAAATGGCGGATCTTCCAAAAGAAGTTCGTGAGCGTACTGATAAATTAGATGCTGTTGGTAACACAACTGCTGCAATTGGTAAAGGTTTTGCAATTGGTTCTGCTGCTCTTACAGCACTTGCTCTTTTTGCTGCTTTCATCACTGCATATAACGCTACTCACGATGTGAACCTAGCTGGTATCGATGTAACTCGTCCAAATGTAATGGCTGCTCTTTTTGTAGGTGCAATGCTTCCTTTCTTATTCTCTGCATTGTCTATGAATGCTGTAGGACGTGCAGCAATGGCTATGATTGAAGAAGTTCGTCGTCAGTTTAGAGATATTCCTGAACTACGTGCTGCTCTTGATGTAATGAATAACAATGGCGAAAAAGAATACGACCAATGGTCTGATGCTGACAAAGCTACTTTTGATGCTGCTGACGGAAAAGCTGAATATGAAAAATGTGTAGCTATTTCTACTACTGCTTCTATTCGTGAAATGGTTGTTCCTGGTCTTTTGGCTGTTATCGTTCCTGTAATATTTGGTTTCGTTCCTGGCTTTTTCAGTGACGACCCAACATTAGGCGCTCAAATGCTTGGTGGACTTCTTGCTGGTGTAACATCAGCTGGTGTTCTAATGGCATTGTTTCAGTCTAACGCTGGTGGTGCTTGGGATAACGCTAAGAAAATGATTGAAGAAGGCGTTGAAATTGATGGCGTTCAGTATGGTAAAGGCTCTGAGCCTCATAAAGCTGCTGTTGTTGGTGATACTGTAGGTGATCCTTTCAAAGATACTTCAGGACCATCACTTAACATCCTTCTTAAATTAATGTCTGTTGTAGCTCTTGTTATCGCAGCAATGATTTAATCTCCCTTTGTTTCATTAACCTCGGGTAATCTCTCGAAGTTAGAAACAGGTTTAGAATTGAAGTCCCACTCATTTAAATTATGAGTGGGACTTTTTTTATATCCATACTTCTAAACAAGAATTACCTTCTACATTCTTAACAACTAATATGGATTAGCTTTATATTTCGGAATTGGCTCACTTCCATCTACAAGAAACAAAGACTTCTTTTAAAACTGGCATTTTTAATGAATGAATCACAAATCTTTAAACTCATTTTTAAGCACGATCTTCTCTTAAATGAGCTTTCGGAAGACAATACTTCCGCGTTACAAAAAAACGCTGAGGCTTCTATTCTAGACTTCATGAAACCAGATCCCACTTATTCGAAATTGCATTTTGCGGGGACTAATTTGGAAGCTGAACAGTTTGGGCTAAACACTCTATCAAAGTATAGTTCAGTGGTAGAAGCGATTCAGAAAGGGTTAAGTATTAACACCTTCATAACGGAAGCGGACATACATACAACGCTAGATACAGCAGTACAATCGATTGAAGTTGGAGAAAGATTTGTAGCACCTACACAAAACATTCAAGAGGAAAACCCAGAGCTATTAAAAACGACATCCCAACTTGAATTAAAATCTTTATTAGAACAAGAGTATCTCGTTTTTTATAAGGCACCAGCTCGTAATGGTTTTGACCTCATTCTCTTCTCAAAAAAGAACATTTATCGAGATTTATTTCCGCATTTACAGGAGTTGGTTCCCTCAGCATTCCGGTTTTTTAGTATCAATGGAAAAAAGTTTAACACCGAACGTCATTTTTACTTCGAAACATGGACATTATCACACCCCCCACACGGTTTTGAAGAAGTTTTCCCTGAAACAATTCTCTAGCCTTTTTAGATAAAAAAATATTCTAGTTAGCTAAAAAATGATTATCTTTATTTAGATTGTCTTTAAATAAGAAACCCTCTATCAACAATGTTACATCCGCTTAGCAATACAAGAGAAGGTGATGAAGTTACCATACGATGTATGGAGTGCACATGCGAAGATGCGTGCCGTTTAAACGAACTAGGATGTGTAGAAGGAATAAACGGTCGAATTATTTCTAACCAATCTAATATTATTCTGCAAGTTGGCGAAGCCAGATTAGCTATTCACGAATCTCTTGCCCGCACTATTTTAGTTAGCCCGGCACAATAAATCTTATGAGTTTGAAGCTTGCAGATATTAAAGAGCCCAAAACAGTTCGTGTTGTGAATATTGTAGGAGCTGATGCCGTCCGAATACTTGAAATGGGCATTACTCCAGGTGTTGAATTGGAAATTTTAAGAATGGCACCATTAGGCTTCCCCATAGAAATTAAAGTTCGTGGCTATCTTCTTTCTCTTCGCGAAGCAGAAGCTGTATGTATAGAAATTGAGTAAATATTTTGAATACCTCTCCTATCACCATAGCGCTAGTTGGAAATCCTAATACTGGCAAGTCTACGCTATTTAATGCACTCACCGGATTACGCCAACAAATCGGCAACTATCCTGGAATAACGGTAGAACGAAAAATTGGTACTTTTAACATCGATGGAATCAAACATTCTATCATAGATTTGCCCGGTGCTTATAGTTTAAACTTCAAAAAAATTGACGAGCGCATAGCTTATGAAACGCTCATTGGCACATTTGAACACGAAGAAACTCCAGATCTAGTTCTCATTGTTGCCGACGCTAGCAATTTAGATCGTAATTTGTACTTGGCTACTCAGGTAATGGACTTAAACCTCCCTACCATCTTAGTTCTCAACATGGTAGATGTTGCTAAAGAAAGAGGCATCACAGTAAACCCTGAGAAACTTAGCGACGAACTTGGAATCCCTGTTGTTTCCATTTCCGCAAAAAACACTCAGTGTATTGACGTTATAAAGCAGGCTATTCGCGATTATGAATCTCCATCGCCTGAACCACTTGCTTGGAAGCCTTCATTACCACTTCGTAAGGCAATTACCCGAATGATTGATGGCTGGATTAAGCCACATACGAAGATTCCTGAAAAAGCTTATTACATTGAAGCTCTGCGATTGATTAGCGAGAACGATATCAAATCAGATTTTTATGAGTTTGATAATCTCGAACTTGGGAAACAAGTAATTGAAGAAGCTCGCTCCATTATCGAAAAATCGGGCGGCAACCCAATGGCGGCAGAAGTTCTCCAGCGCTATAATTTTATAGGTGATGCTACTAATCCTGCTACAGTTAAAACTAAAACCGGCGAACGTACTCTTACCGATAAAATTGATGCTTATGTAACGCATAAAGTCTTTGGTCCTATCATCTTCACTATGATTCTGTTGCTCATGTTCCAAGCTATTTTCTCTTGGGCAACGCCTTTCATGGACATTATTGATTTACTTTTTGTGGAATCTGGCGCATGGCTTTCAGCTACTCTTCCACCTGGAATGCTTACCGACCTATTGGTTGATGGCGTACTCGCTGGACTAGGTGGTGTGATTATCTTTTTACCACAGATTATATTCTTATTCTTCTTTATTTACATTTTGGAAGGCACAGGTTATATGGCACGAGCCGCTTTTGTGATGGATGGTTTCATGACCAAAGTTGGATTGCATGGACGCTCTGTAGCACCTCTTATTTCTGGTTTTGCCTGTGCAATTCCTGGAATCATGGCTACAAGAACCATAGAGAATTGGCGCGATCGTATCATAACTATTATGGTGCTTCCTTTTATGGCTTGTTCAGCACGCTTGCCTGTTTACGCTCTTATGATTGCCGCTTTCATTCCGGCGACCAAAGTATTGGGTATTTTTACCCTTCAAGGAATTACCTTTTTTGCGCTTTATATTTTCGGAATAGTGATGGCTCTTATCGCAGCTTTTGTGATGAAACGCTTTTTCCCAGCCGGAGAACGCACTCCTTTTATTATGGAATTACCAAGCTATAAGATGCCAAAATGGTCGGTAGTCTTTCATAATGTATTCGATCGCGGAAAGATTTTTGTAACCGAAGCTGGTAAGATCATTATTGCGATTTCAATCGTTCTGTGGTTTTTGGCTTCCTTCCCAAAAGTGGATATGCCAGTATTCGATAACCAAGAAGCACTACCTAATGTAGAAACTTCTTTTGATGCTACAGAGAATGCTGAATCCTATCAACTAAAGCATAGTTACGCTGGTCAGTTTGGACAGATTATTGAGCCAGCTATTAGCCCACTCGGTTTCGATTGGAAGATTGGGATTAGCCTTCTTACTTCTTTTGCAGCTCGTGAAGTAATGGTAGGAACGCTGAATACTATTTACAGCATTGAGGCTTCCGATGATGATGATATTTCTACTTTAAAACAGAAATTAATCAACGATATCAATCCAAAAACTGGGAAACCAGTTTACTCTATTGCTACGGCAATTTCGCTTATGATTTTCTTTGCGCTAGCAATGCAGTGTATGAGTACTATCGCTATCGTTCGCCGAGAAACAAATTCATGGAAATGGCCACTCGCAATGTTTACCTACATGACTGCGTTGGCTTATATATGCTCATTCATCGCTTTCCAATTAGGAAGCAGACTTTGATATAAATACAATGGATTTTCAATCAGTAGCTTCACTTTTTCTTTTAATTTTTTGTACTTCCTACCTCATCTGGAAGTACATAATCAAACCAATCAAACGCTCTAAAAGCCCCAAAAAAGACTGCGGGCCAGATTGTAGCTGTTCTTAGTTCTGTAGTTATCAGCTATTAGTTGACGGTTTAATCAATTAAACAACGCTCACTGTTACCCTGAAGACACTTCTGAAGAATCTTCAGAAATGGTTGTTGTGTGATTAATTTATTGAGGAGTTAGCTGTTAGATGAGGCGTTGGTTTGCTCTTAGCTCATTATCAAACCCATTTATATAACGGTTCTTACACACCCCCTCTTACTTCTCAGTTAAATTCTTGCAAAGAAGTTTTTTAGTTCACCAATAGTGATTAAATCAATTCACCAATGGTGAACGAAACAAAACACCATTGGTGAATCACATTTTTCCTTTAGAGAGAAATTGAATGCGTTCCTCACTAAATCACAAGCTATCAGTCTTTAACACCAGGCACATTCTTAGGAGCCCAATCTTGCCACCAGAACGTTCCAAGTTCTTTTTTGCGAGGGTAGACTTCATTTAGCGTTTCGCCTTCGTATAAACGCCCGTTCTTCATCACATAGCTTATAAATTCAACATTGCGAATATTATCTAATGGATTTTTATCCATAATTACTAAATCCGCTAATTTCCCTACTTCAATAGATCCCAAATCTTGATCTAAACCAATAGCTTGAGCTCCCATTATTGTAGCAACTTTTAATGAGTTGTGCTCAGACATCCCTCCCGATTGAATCGCCCATAGCTCCCAATGGTAACCCAATCCTTGAAGTTGTCCATGACTCCCAACACCAGCTCTACCACCAGCTTCTACTAAGTCTTTCACGAAACCAGCTTGCTCTTTAAACACGTGCTCTTCTTCCATAAACCAACCTGCATTTCTACGACGAGTAGCTGCATCTAATTCAGAATGGGGGAAGAATCTGCTCAACTTGGCATTATCGTGAGGTTGCTCGGTTGCATAGAAATAGTTCTCAGCCCAAGGACCGCCATATGCCACTAAAAGTGTTGGGGTGTAGGTAGTTCTCGAAAAGCTTACTAAGTCTATCACATCTTTGTAGAGAGGAAATACAGGAAACGAATGCTCGTGCCCTGGATATCCATCAATAATTTGAGTTAGATTTTCTTTGAAATCGAGAGAACCTTCTGTTGTTGGTAAGATTTTTTGTTCTCTCGCTGCTTGAATAATCCACTGGCGTTGCTCTCTGTTTCCAGCCCCATACATTTTTATTGTTTTGGTATGATAGTATTCGCTGTAGCGTTTCATCACATTGCTAGCATGCTCCAAACTTTTGATTCCTTCTCCACCAAAAATCCCAGGACCTGTTGAATAAACACGCGGTCCAATCAATCTTCCAGCTTCAACCAAATCGCCGTAAGTAAGCACATCCGTGGTTGCCGTTTGTGGATCTCTGGTAGTTGTAACACCATACGCTAAATTCGCCATATATGCCCAAAAGTCTCCACGATGTAAGTTTACAGGAACCCGGAAATGAGCATGAGTATCAACAAAACCTGGGGTGATGGTCTTGCCATTCATTTCCATTATTTCTGCACCTTTAGGAATGTCGACGCTACCTTTTTCGCCTACTGCAACAATTCGGTTATCCTTTATTACTAGGTCGGCATTCTCAATAATCTCGTCGCCCTTCATAGTAATAAGTCGTGCGCCACGTAGTACCAAAACTCCTTTCGGAATATCTCTCTTGGCATTTACTTTGATGCGTAATTCCGTAGGCTTATATCCTTCATCCTTCTTATCTGCGTCTTTATCTTCTTTTGCTTCTTCCTTTTTGTCAGCATCTTTTTTGGCTTTCTTAGCTGCTTTAACACTGTCGGAGTAAGCTTTTTCAGCTTCTAAGTCGTAAATAACATGAGCATTTCCTATCGACCAATGAATCTTCTTAGCATCCCAACTCCAAGCAGGGAACTGCCCTCCGATTTCAGTAAGCTGTTTTGCAGGAACTATGCTAGATGAACCTCCTACCGAAACTGTAGGAGCATCGCCACCAACAACAGGCACTGTAAGTACAAAGATATCATTTCCTACTTGAGCCAATGCTTGGTCGCCTTCTGGAGCCATCTTAATCCACGAAGCTCTTGGTCTATTTGTTGAACCTGGAGCTGCTTTTCCTCGAACTTGAACATGAGCTTTCTCATCTGTTCCATCCCAACGGATAGAAGTAAGTCCTCTAAATCCTGATAAGTAAATTCGATCGGAACCTTTCACATAATGAGGATTTCCTCGCCCATTGGTAAAGCTGATAAAGTTATCACTACTACCGTCTGCACTAATCCAAATTAGGTTGCTAGTTCCTCTAAACGCTGAGCGTCTAGTTGCATTTCTAAAGTCCTCAGCAGCGCCATTAGTTAGCACAATTCTTTTTCCATCTGGAGACCAAACAGGATCTTGGTAAACGCCTTCATCTTTATTCAACTTGGTAAGATTTTTACCATTGCTCCGCACTTTGTAAACATTTCCTGATTCTGGAGTCCAAGTTACAAAGGCAATCCATTTTCCGTCAGGAGACCAAACTGGTTGAGCCTGAGTTTCATCTAGATTGAGGAGTTTTTTAGGAGTTCCATTGGGAAGATCCATAGTGTAAATCTCATTTAAAGCCGTAAACACAATCTTCTTACCATCAGGCGATGGAACGGCATCACGAATCTGGGTGATTGTAAACTCGGCATCGTCACTAATTGGATAATCGAAATCTAACTCTGGTCCAAGTTCAATACTTGATTTCACATTGAATGGAATTTCATTTGCCTCGCCACCCTCAATAGACACTTTCCAAATTTTACCACCGTAAGAAACTACTACCGATTTACTATCTGGAGTGAATGACATTCCTGGCAAAACATCTCTTGAAGCACGCGATTCTTGATCATCATGCTGAACTGGGTAAGCCAACCAGCGTTCATCGCCGTTATCCAAATTTCGAAGAACCAAGCCTGTATGTTCATCGTGTCTAGTTCCATAAACAAGCCATTTTCCATCAGGAGAAAGCGTTGGTTTGAAACCTGAACCATATCGAGAAGTTTGAGTAGTCATATCTCCCGTTTCTCGATCGTAGGTTGCAATCTGATATTGAGGAAGTGCTGCATTATAATTCCAGCTTCCTGTTCTTCTCGAAAACCAAATATATCGGTCGTCTTTTCCAAAAGCGCCTTCAACCATTCTAAGATTGTTTGGCTCTTTAACAAGCGCTACACCAGAGCCACCATCCACGTGGTACATCCATAATTTATGGCTTCCACTTGCGGCTTTTGAAGCTAGTATATACTTCCCATCTGGAAACCATTCTGGAGATTGAAACTCGCTCGTATTTCCTTTCGAGATTTGAGTTTTCTCTTTTGTAGAGAGATTTATCGTCCACACATTTTCTCCACCAGACTCATCGGAGATAAAAACTACCTCTTCTCCATTTGGGCTGAATCGTGGTTGACTATCAAACTGCATTCCCTTAGTTAATTGAGTAGCAGTTCCACCTGAGATTGGCATGGTGTACAAATCACCTAGAAAATCAAAAACGATGGTTTTCCCATCAGGGCTCACATCCAATGAAATCCAAGAACCTTCATTCAAATCGAAGGCAAACTCTCTACCTGGCTCTAGAGGCAATCCATCTTTCTTTTTCTTTTCAACTTTTTTTGTGGTGTCTGGTTTGGCAGGCCCATCTTGTGCAAATGCACTTAACCCAATTAAACTGGATGTTAATATAACGAGGAATAAACGCATCCCCATCTTCGAAATTCTTTTTGTAAGTGTTGTTCTAGACATTATATAAGTAGTTAGTAGCAGTTTAGATCCTGAATCTAAAAAAAATAGCTCCACACCCCAACCATTTTACAACTATATACACATCTCATGTTTTTAATAATAATTTCAAACATTTCTTACTCATCTCTTTTGTTTAGAAATGTTATCTTTTAAAAAAAATAAGACTTAAATGACATTTTTAGAGAAGTTGCACCAAGCCGTGCAAAAAACTAATTCTACGCTCTGTGTTGGGCTAGATCCAAATCCCGATTTACTCCCGATAGCGGTTAAAAAGCAATTCCAAACAGTTGAAGAGCAGGTTATCTTTTTTTGTAAGATGGTAATCGATTATACCAACGAGTATACTCCTGCTTATAAACCCAATTTAGCTTTTTTCGAATCTCTAGGGGCTAACAGTTTTGCTGTGTTGGAAGAAGTTATAAACCACATTCCTAAAGACAAGATTGTTATTGCTGATGCCAAACGTGGCGACATTAGCTCTACAGCTGAGCATTATAAGAAAGCTTTTTTCGACCTTTTAGATGTAGATGCCATTACGCTAAACCCTTTAATGGGCTTCGAAACGTTAGATGCTTTTGCAAACGATGCCTCCAAAGCTATTTACGCTCTCACACTCACTTCAAATGCAGGGGCAAACGATTTCCTAAAACAACCTTTCCTTGATTTTGACATGATGGCGCAGTACATCGCTCATACACTTTTTGAGCGTTCGGTTAAAGACGAAACTCACATGGGGATGGTAATTGGTGCTACCCAAGCTGATGAAGTTTCTTCCGTAGTAGAACACCATTCCAAAGCTAGCTTGCTCATTCCTGGAGTCGGCGCACAAGGCGGCTCGGTAAATGAACTTGCCCAGGCTTTAAAAAACCACGAGGGAATTCCGCTAATCAATTCTAGCCGTGGAATTATCTTTGCTGGAACAAGCGAAGAAAACTGGCCAGAATTAGTTGCTGCTAAAGCGCTTGAAACCAAATTATCCCTAGAAATTATTACAAAACGATATGTCTGATTTACCCGAAGTAATTGTATACACCGATGGCGCCTGTAGCGGAAATCCAGGTCCTGGTGGATGGGGAGCTGTGCTTATTTGGAATGGAAAAGAGAAAGATATTTCTGGTGGCGACCCTCATACTACCAACAACAGAATGGAGATGAAAGCGGTGATTGAGGCTTTAAAAGCCATGAAGAAACCATGCCATATCAAAATTCACAGCGATAGTGCACTTATAATAAATGCTATGACTCAAGGCTGGATCGAAAATTGGCAGAAACGAGGCTGGCGTAAAGCTGATAAAAAGCCTGTTGAGAACAAAGAACTTTGGCAAGAAATGCTAGAGGCTATGAAACCTCACAAAGTTGATTGGATTAAGGTAAAAGGACATTCTGGCTTAGCGTTGAATGAACGAGTTGACCAACTAGCCGTAGCTGAATCCAAGAAATTTCAAGGCTGATTGATTGAGCTGATTGTTTTACTTCAGCCTAAACAAAATAGTAGGCTTTTTTCAGGCCTACTGAATCAATTGGGGCTTCTTCTGGCATCGTTTTTAAGCCCTTTTCGACCGACCATTTCGCGTATAGAGCAAGAACCATTGCATCAACAATATCAGCTTCTTCTACTTCAATCCGACGATATTCTTCTTTTATATCTCTAAAAAAATCATCGGCAATGGCTTCCTTATCTCTTATCAATTCAAGGCGATGTTTCACTCCTTTCTTCAAATTCTTCTTTTGAAAAATGAGTCCGCCATTCAATTTCTGAAATAAAAACTCTGGATGGCTCTCGAGAACTTTATCTCTTAAAGCAGGACTAGCTTGTAGCAGGCTATCCACATCTTTGATTTTTGGGACGATATTCCAAGCTTGCAACGAGAGTTTTTCCTCGGTGTAGTCATAGCTAATCATATTCGCTTCTACATAACTTGGAGCATCTAAAGCGGGACGAATGGGAGGCGAAAAGACATCAGGAGCATAATCGGCTCCAATAGCTTTCCGCATCAACACATCACATTCGCGATGATATTCTTCATCCTCTAGTCCAATCGGCATATCGATGAAAATCCGATCGTAATCATTGAATGCAGCATCGAGTTCTTCCTTTGTTTGAAGAACAGTGTAAAGCTCAGCCCCCTCATCAAAACTGACGAGTAGCCAACCTAATTTACACCCTTCGATGCCTGCAGTTCTCATGCGCCTGGTTTTTTCTTTAGTGCGATATGAAGCTCATCAAGTTGCTTTTTGTCAACAACATCTGGGCTATTATCCATAGTGCTTTGTGCTTTCTGGTTTTTTGGAAATGCAATTACATCTCTCAAACTTTGCGCACCAGTTAGTAACATCACTATACGATCTAAACCGAGTGCAATACCACCGTGTGGAGGCGCACCGTATTTAAATGCTGTAAGTAAGAAACCAAATTTCTCTTCTGCTTCTTCCTCGTTAATTCCCAATAGTTCAAACATTCTCTGCTGAACTTTGCGATTATGAATACGAATAGAACCACCGCCAATTTCACTACCGTTGAGTACCAAATCGTAAGCACGTGCTTTAACAGCAGCAGGATCTGTATCAATCAGCTCCATGTCTTCTTCTTTTGGAGAAGTAAATGGATGATGCATTGCGTGGTAACGGCGAGTTTCTTCATCCCATTCTAACAGTGGAAATTCAGTTACCCAAAGTAAGTTATAAGCTGTTTCATCAATCAAGTTAAAGTCTTTACCAATCATCAATCTTAGTTGACCTAATTGAGTAAGAACGCTTGGCTTTGGGCCAGCTAGAATAAGAACTAAGTCTCCTGTTTTTGCACCAGAAGTCTCTACCATTTGGTTTACAATTTCTTCAGTCAAAAACTTACCCACACTACAAAGAGGTCCGTCTTCTTGCATTTTGATATATATCAGACCACCAGCGCCTGTTTCTTTCTTAACACGCTCAGTAAGACGATCGATAGCGCCACGTCCCATTTCGCCTTGGCCTGGAACAGTAAAACCAACAACGCCACCGCCACTTTGAACGGTACTTGAAAATACTTTAAACTCTGCATTACGAACAGTTTCAGAAAAATCTACAAACTCTAGCCCAAAACGGGTATCTGGCTTATCTGAGCCATATGTATTCATGGCATCTTCGTAGCTCATTCTTGGAAACGGAGTTTGAATATCTACACCAATGGTACTTTTGAAAATCATTTTCATCAGCCCTTCGTGGTATTCGTAAATGTCGTCTTCGTTCACAAACGACATCTCAACGTCAACTTGGGTAAACTCAGGTTGGCGATCGGCACGGAGATCTTCATCTCTAAAACAC
The DNA here is from genome assembly GCA_048267645.1 of Balneola sp. Classification (GTDB taxonomy): domain Bacteria; phylum Bacteroidota; class Rhodothermia; order Balneolales; family Balneolaceae; genus Balneola. The sequence continues at coordinate 117,076 of JBLWXC010000003.1, read as the reverse complement.
TTTACAATCTGAAAATAACGATCAAATCCAGAAACCATCAGCAACTGCTTGTAAGTTTGTGGACTTTGAGGTAATGCAAAGAATTTTCCTTCATTCACTCTACTTGGTACTAAATAATCGCGAGCTCCCTCTGGGGTGCTTTTCATAAGCACTGGAGTTTCAACTTCGGCAAAGCCACGTTCATGGTAATACGACCGAATTGCGTGATACGCTTTTGAACGAAGTAACAACTTTTCTTGAATTTCTGGACGGCGAAGATCTAAATAGCGGTAACGTAACCGAACCTCTTCATTTGTTGTGATGCCATCTTTAATTTCAAACGGAGGCGTTTCAGCTTCCGAGTAGATAATTAAATCGGTTGCTTCAATTTCTATTTCTCCTGTTACCAAATTGGAGTTTACATTTTCTTCGCCACGAGGAATAACTTTCCCTTTTACGCAAACCACATATTCTGCGCGCAAATGCTCTGCTTTTTGGTGAACGTTTTCGTCCGTTTCAGTAAATACAACTTGGGTAATACCATAACGATCACGTAAATCAATAAAAATTAGCCCTCCTAAATCTCGTCGGGGGCCAACCCAACCATTAAGAATTACTTCTTCGCCAATATTTGCTGTTGTTAATTCGCCACAAGTGTGTGTTCTTTTTAAAGCCATGTGCTTATTCGATGAATCCTAGAGTGAGTACTTTGGTTACTAAGCCAGCTAAAATACACATAATGAAAACGAAACGCTTGATTCTATGGATTACGAACTCATTTTTTTAGTAAATACTTTTTCTACTCTTTTTTTAACAGGCCTTATTTGGTTTGTTCAAATCGTTCAATACCACTCATTTTATTTAGTTAATAAGGATTCATTCATTCATTTCCATGCACATCACACCAAAAGAATCAGCTTTATTGTAGTGCCTGCAATGGTCTTAGAACTTGCTAGCTCAGCCGTTCTTTGGCATTATTCCGAGTGGACTTCTCTTCCGAGCATCGGTTTTTATTTGGTTCTTCTTATTTGGATGAGCACTTTTTTCATCTCTGTGCCTAAACACAATCTCCTTCAACAGAAAAAAGATCCCAAAGTTATTCGCGCTCTAGTCAATACAAATTGGATTCGTACTTCCCTTTGGAGCGTTAAATCAGTATTAGCTTTCTTTATATCCTAAAATATTTCCTTGGAAATTTCACCTTTTTAATTACATTAAAGTCCTGTTTTTTAAAACCACATCGAACCTTAGGAGGTTTCATGGGTCATATAAAAACCATAGTAGCCGACGGTAACGAAATCTTTCGAATAGGAATATGTACTATTCTCCGAGAAGCCGATTTCGAGATAAGTAGCGAAATTGATAATGGAGCACTCATCCTTACCGCCTTTGAGAGCGTAAAACCCGATTTATGCGTCTTTTCTTTCGCTATGCCCGAGATAAACGGGATTGAGCTTGCCAATAAAATTGTAGACCGATTTCCTGACGCCAAAATTTTAGTACTTGCCCAAGATACCTCTCCTCAGGTACTTAGCGAGTTTCTAGATTCAGGTGCAAATGGCTTATTGCTAAAAAATACCGACCGCATTGAACTTGTTGATGCTGCCCAAAAAATTACAGCAGGCGAGACTTATTTAGGCAAACAGTTTTCTAAAATGATGACTCGAGAATACGTGCGGCTTACAAAGCTCAAGCCACATAAAAACACTCAAAAAAGTTTATCGAAGCGGGAAAGAGAAATTCTTACACTTTTAGTAGATGGATTAACGAGTGTTGAAATTGCTGCCAAACTATATATAAGCCACCGAACAGTTGACAAGCACCGCGCCAATATTCTAAAAAAACTTGGACTTAGAAACATTGCCTCACTTGTACGCTACGCTATCGAACAAAAACCTTAAAACAGCTGTAATTACGTAGAAATACGTATACAAATTACGCCAATCTAGTTATTGAGCAATGCCTTGCTTTAAGTTATGTTAGTATGTGCAAATGGGATAATAGCCGTCTGTAGATGATATTAGCCGTTGATCATTGAGTTGAGCAACGGTTTTTTTATGAACCGTAAAAAGCCACTTTAGAATCCCCCTACTCTTGAATGCGTTTAGCTTCGGCAAGCTGTTTAAGTTTAACTTCACGAAGTTGATTAAAATAATTTTGGTCGTCTACCATAGCTGATAAAGCGAACAAGTCGTATGCTGCACCAAGGAAAAATAATCCCCCAGTAAAAAACCAACCTATCCCAGTTCCAACTCTGCCTAAATAAAAACGATGAAACCCTAATGTTCCGAACCCGCCTATTAGCCAAAGTAAATACGCAATCCCCTTAGATTTTTGGTCTGTGCTTCTCTGGTTAGCAATTTTACGTTGGAGGCTTTTCTTTTTACCTCCCACAATAGAAATAAAATCTTCTATACTTTGGAGTAACCGTTTTATAAATCTCTTTAGCTGTACGTGTCCTGATGTTTGAATTTCTAGTTCGCCAGAAAGCATCTCTTTTTCGAAAATAAATTCATCAATAAGCTTATTTAAATCGATTGCACCCAATTCAAAGGCATTGATTTTTCGGTTTATATTTTTGAGAGAGTCTGAAATTGTAATCGCCAAGCTAGTTTCTCTTACCGACTCCGTTTCATCCAATTCAGTTAAAAGCTCTTCAAATTTTTGAGACGCATTACTAAATACCTGCTGAGCTTGATGTATCAATTCGTACTGATCTGCTTTTTTCAATGGCCCTAATATTTATTGATATCTAACTTTATCATCCTAATTCGAATTTTTGAGGAATTAGTTTCTAAATAAATATAAGTTGATTCAAATTCCATACGAACAATTGCAAACAGAAAGAATATTATTTTAATTTAGTTTATACATCTTATAATAATTCAGCTTTCAATTTTTGGCTATTCTGAAGAACTGATATATACGCCAAATTTTATTCCTCTTAACACCTATCAAAAGACTAATGAAAAAATCTCTTTTAGTATTACTTAGCTTGGCTTTCATAAATTCTTGTACAAATACACCTCAAGTAGAACCTATTCAAGCTAAAACGACATCTTTGCATAGTGAAACAAAACAATTCTGGGATAATCTATCAGCATTATGTGGAAAAGCTTTTGAAGGTCAATTAGTAACCGACCCTGTTGAAGGATTTAGTGGCAAGAAATTAGTTATGCATGTCCTTTCATGCGATGAAGAGCAAATCTTAGTTCCATTTAACGTGGGCGATAATCTTTCCCGAACTTGGATTTTTACATTAAAAAATGGCCTAATTGAGCTAAAACACGATCATCGAATGGAAGACGGAAGTGACGATGAAGTAACTATGTATGGAGGAACGGCCTCGAATACAGGAACAGCAAATATGCAAATGTTTCCTGCAGATCAAGAAACTCAGGATTTAATTCCTTATGCATTTTCAAATGTTTGGTGGGTAACCCTTAACGACAGTGTGTATTCATACAATCTTCGTAGAATTGGCCGACCAAGTGTGTTTACTGTTGAATTTGATTTAACCAAAGAAGTTGAGACGCCAGCTCCATCTTGGGGATGGGAGAACTTCCGTAAATAAGAATTATGAATTATGGAATTTTCAATTAACTCATTTCTAAAACTTTAGCTGCGAGCAAAATAGTTCTGAGGATACTTCCGAAGGATCTTCAATTACTTTAAGAAGGGAACTATATTATTCAGCTCATAAGCTTTTCCGTAAGATCCCGAAATAAATTCGGGATGACTGAGATTTTTTTGATAGAAGAAAACGTAAAAGGATTACCTATTAGCGACAAGGTTGGCATGGGTTTTTATACTAACCATAATGGTCATTCCTGCTAAGGCAGGAATCTACTTCCTAAACATCTTTGGATTTTTATCTATGAAAGATTTAATCCAATTCTTGACAAAGAAACTTTTGCCACTTTTTAGATAGCCGAAACCAACAAAGCTAATGGTGAAAGCTCCGATTGCATTTACAATGATATCCCACATGGTATCGGTTAAACCTGAAGGATCACCAAGCATAGGTTTTTGCATATTTGCGCCCATCAATTGGTCCATACTAAATTCAAAGATTTCCCAAATAGAGCCGATGGTTACCCCAAAAGTAAATGCAAAAAATGCAATAAAATTGGGCGTCATGTTTAGATGAGCTCTTTTACTCTCATTTAGAACGTATACCAGAATAAAGCCAAGAATCCCCATCAGCAAACCAGCAGAAGTGTGCAAAACTATATCCCACCACCATAGTTTATTATAGAAATCTTGAATCTCTCCCAAATAAAAAGCGCAAAAAACAAAGATTACCGCAATGATATGAAGCTCTGCGGGTATTTCCATTTGCATACGTTTTCTGAAAATAACTGGGGCAAAAAGAGTTCCTAAAATACAGGTAACAAGGAATAGAGAGAGCCATGATTGCCTAAACAGCAATAAACCCCATTCAGCCACAAGAAGAATAAACAAAGCTCCGATTATCCTCCTATGTAGGGAGTGAACTTTCTGATCATGACTCACTATTTGCTTCAAATCCATGTCCTACTTCTTAATATACTTTGTGATAACACGAAAGCTTACTCAAATACTGAGAGCTAAACAAAAAAAAGCCCAACTCATTTCTGAATTGGGCTTTGCTGTAAGTAGCGTGGGACGGAATTGAACCGTCGACCTCACGATTATGAGTCGTGCGCTCTAACCATCTGAGCTACCACGCCGTTTTCTTAAACAGACGACAAATATACGGGTTTTAGAATAAAGGATAAAACAAAATTTTAGCCTAAATGCTTTTATCTATAATCCTGTTTCAAAACAACTCAGATAACTCAAAGCTCCTCCTCAAAAAACTATCCTCAACATTTTCCATCATCTCTCATTATTCTGTTTGTTAAGTTTCTTAACTTGTGGTCTTTAATAAAAGTTAATATTTGTTTTTATGGCGCAGAAAATCACAAAGCGAGAAAAAGATTATTCACAATGGTATTTAGATGTTGTTAAGGAAGCTCAGCTTGCTGAACACTCTCCTGTACGTGGGTGCATGGTAATTCGTCCCACAGGTATGGCACTTTGGGAAAATATGCGTACAGCTCTTGATCAAATGTTTAAAGATACTGGCCATGAAAATGCCTACTTCCCTCTTTTCATCCCAAAATCTTTTCTCTCTAAAGAAGCGCAACACGTAGAAGGTTTTGCCAAAGAGTGCGCTGTTATCACACATAGTCGCCTAAAAAGTGTAGACGGTGGTGTTGAAGTTGACCCCGAATCAAAACTAGAAGAAGAACTCATTGTTCGCCCAACCTCTGAAACTATTATTTGGGATACCTACAGAAATTGGATTCAATCTTACCGCGATTTACCCATTTTGATTAACCAGTGGGCAAATGTTGTACGCTGGGAAATGAGAACCCGTCTGTTTCTACGAACGATGGAATTTCTCTGGCAAGAAGGCCATACAGCACATGCTACCGAGCAAGAAGCTGTTGATGAGACTCTTCAAATGTTAGAAGTGTACCGTACTTTTGCCGAAGAATTTATGGCAATGCCCGTAATTACAGGTGTTAAAACAGAAAGCGAAAGATTTGCTGGTGCCGAAGAAACCTATTGTATTGAAGCACTTATGCAAGATGGAAAAGCGCTCCAAGCTGGTACTTCACATTTTCTTGGGCAAAATTTTGCCAAAGCTTTTGATGTAAAATTTCAAGATAAAGATGGTGAGCATAAACTCGTTTGGGCAAGCAGTTGGGGTGTTTCAACTCGCTTAATTGGTGGACTTATCATGACTCACTCCGATGATCATGGTTTAGTAATTCCTCCAAAACTAGCACCAACTCAAGTTGTTATCGTTCCTATTTATCGCAGCGATGAAGAGAGAGCGCTCGTTTTAGAATATGGCGATAGTATTTTTAGTGAACTAAAAGCTCTTGGTATCCGCGTTAAACTAGACGACCGAGATAACTACAAACCAGGTTTTAAATTTGCAGAGCACGAAGCTCGTGGAATTCCACTAAGAGTAGCAATCGGACCTCGCGATGTTGAAAAAGGAAATGTTGAGCTCGCTCGCAGAGATACTCTCACAAAGTCATTCGAATCTAGAGAAAATATTGGAACTTTAATTCAAGGACTCCTTGAAACCATCCAAACAGATTTATTTGAAGCTGCTAAAAAATTCAGAGCTGAAATGACTTCTGAAGTTGACACCTATGAGGAGTTCAAACAAGTGCTAGAAGAAAAAGGCGGTTTTATTTACGCCCATTGGGATGGCACACCTGAAACCGAAGAGCTTATTAAAAACGAAACCAAAGCAACTATTCGTTGTATTCCATTGAATGGAGATGCTACGGAAGGGAAATGCATGGTTACAGGCAAGCCTTCTAAACAGAAAGTACTTTTCGCAAAAGCATATTAGGTAATTCGTATGTACAATGTTCCCTCATCATATTATATATGCTCTGGCGAACAGTGTAGAACTATGGATGAGCGCACCATCAATGAATTTGGCATTGATGGTTTTACGCTGATGGAGGTGGCGGGCACAAAAGCTGCCGACTTCATCACATCCAAAACCACACCTACCAATACCGGTTTATTTTTTTTAGGGAAAGGAAATAATGCGGGCGATGCGCTAGTAATTGCTCGCATACTTTCAGAAAAAGGTTATTCCATCACTCTATGTTTTGTGGATGGCAGTTCCAATTTAAGCCCTGATGCTACCCGTAATTTCGAACTCATAAAGAAGCTTCAGGCTGATATTTCAATTATTGACTGGACTTCTAAGCTTTCACCTTCCTCTTATGATTTTATTGTAGACGGAATGCTTGGAACTGGGTTAAAGTCTAATGTTCGGGCTCCCTATTCCGATATTATACATTGGATTAATCACTCTGGACTTACCACTTTTTCGTTAGATCTTCCCTCTGGTTTAAATCCTGACACTGGCGAGATAATGGGGAGTTCTGTTTCTGCACAGTTTACACTCACTTTTGGAGCGCTAAAAACTGGATTTTACCTTAATGATGGTCCCGATTATGTTGGTGATATTGTTCTTTGTGAACTTCCTTTTCCAAATCATTACAATAAATCATCCGCTTACTTAATTGATGATGATTGGGTTGAGGAAAGCATTCCCACCACAAAAAAAAGAATACATAAATATGCAGATGGTGTGCTCTATATTATTGCTGGTTCTGAAGGATTAACTGGAGCAGCTACTTTAACAGCACAAAGTGCTTGGGCAACTGGAATTGGCGCTGTAGTCTTAATTACACCAAAAGGCTTGCTAGATGTTTATGAAAAGAATCTTATCCAGATAATTAAAAAACCAGTTGGCAAGGCAGAAGATACTTTTTTCAAGCCCGCCCACTTAACCCAAGTTCTAAAAATTCTATCCGATAAACCTGGCAAGTTACTAATCGGCCCTGGGCTAAGTAGAAATGAGCTTACAATAGAGTTCACCCAGAAGCTTCTAACACAATTCCATGGAGATGTAGTAATTGATGCCGATGCATTATTTGCTCTATCTTTGGTTGAGGATTGGGAGAAACCAAACGAGAGTAATTGGATATTAACTCCTCATCCAGGAGAGTTTAAAAAACTATTTGGCACCACAACATCTAGCGGTTATGAGCGTCTTTTGCAATCTAAAGCTAGTTCTCTAAAAAACGGAATTACTATCTTAGCGAAAGGATTGCCGAGTATTATTGGAACTTCTGCTGGAGATTTATATTTAACAGGCTACAATACTCGTATATTTAGCAGAACAGGTTTCGGGGATGTATTGGCTGGGAAAGTTGGCGCTTACTATTTGGAATATGAAGATTCAGTATTAGCGTGTTTCTTGGCATTATTAGATGGCAAAAATAAAGCATTGGCTTTTAACTCTGAGACAAATAATAATTCAAATTTAGAACCCATTAACCTCTTATAGAATAGAGAATCATTATCAGTAACTTCATTTTAAACCACAAAAAGCTTCCTTACATCTTACTGATTGGAGCTACCATCGTTATACTAGTTGCAACTTTAAGTCCTGCAAAAAGCTTAGGTAATATCAACATATGGAATTATGACAAGCTAGGGCATTTTTTAATGTTTGGTGTTTGGACTTTCCTCTACGGATTAACCCACGCCGTTCGCAAAAAAAGAAAGCCTAATTTATGGGTGGTGTTTATTTTTGGAAGTGCTTACGGTCTCTTAATTGAATTACTTCAATTTGTACTGCCTACTAACCGCTCACCAGAAACTCTTGACTTTATTGCTGATATGATTGGCTCAGCTTTGGCTATCCTACCATTAAATATCTTCCTAAAAAGAGTTTTTGAGAGTAAATAGCTAACTGCATGTTAATGTGATGTTACGCTGTTACTAAATGTAGTTTCTTACTAAGGCACCATTAACAACCACCTTGCCTTATGAGATCTAAAAACCCAAAGACCGACCTGAAAAAGTATTACGTCCTTTTCATGGAAATTGGCTTTATCTGCTCATTACTAATTTTTATTGTAGCCGCTAAAGTTACCATTGCTCCTGATACTAGCGATTCCAGTGCTGCCACTTACATTCCTGATGATATAGAAATTGTAAATTCTCCAATTACAATACCAGAAAAAAAGCCAACTCCTCAAAAACCTATGGTTTTTCTAGAAAAGCCTGATGATGTTGTAATTGACGATCCTATACACGATTTCCCAAATATCAATATTACTGAGTTACCTATCACACCTCCAAAGCAAGATATTGAGGACGATGAAACTCATGTATTTGTTCAAAAAATGCCCGAAATGAAAGGAGGTCAAGCTGCGTTCTACAAAGAACTTAAATATCCAGAAATGTGTAAACAGGCTGGAATTGAAGGACGAGTTATTTTACAGTTTGTAGTAAATAAAAAAGGTGAAGTTACCAATCCAGTAGTTTTAAGAGGCATTGGTGGCGGATGTGACGAAGAAGCTTTAAGAGTAATTAAACTCATGCATTTTTCGCCAGGCATACAAAACGGACGCTTTGTTAAAGTGAAAATGGCACAAGGTATTATGTTCCGCCTTAAACATTAATGCGCAGAGTGCTAATAAGAATAAATACTTATTACATTCGTCAAAAAATAGAATAAATTATAAAATAGATTTGCAGTCGGAGTAAATAATAGTTTACTTTTCAGCTTCAAGTTTTCACCCAAATTTTTGGACCTGTTATGATCAACAAAAGAAAAGATCCGAAAGCCGATTTAAAAAATTCTTACACTGTTTATTTGCAAGTAGGCTTAATAGTAACGCTATTATTTATGATTGGTTTGTTTAAAGCCAAATTGCATAGCGAGCCACCTACACCAATTGCAGTTGCACAGCAAGAAGAAGTTGTGATGGAAGAAGTGATTCAAACCAAACAAATTGAAACACCACCACCACCACCACGTCCACCAGTTCCTGTTGAAGTTCCTAACGACGAAGTAATCGAAGATGAGATTATCAACTTAGATGCAGAACTTGATTTAGACGGCCCGATTGATCTTCCACCACCACCACCACCTGCTGAAGATGAAGAAGAAGATTTCTTTGTTGTGGTAGAAAACATGCCTGAATTGATCGGCGGATTAGGTGGATTGCAGAAGAAAGTAAAATATCCAGAAATGGCTACTCGTGCTGGTATTGAAGGCCGTGTTACCATTCAGTTTATTGTAAATGAGCAAGGTAAAGTAGAAAACCCTCGTGTTATCCGCGGTATTGGCGGTGGATGTGATGAGGAAGCTTTAAAAGCTGTTTCTCAAGCTAAGTTTAAACCAGGTATGCAACGTGGCCGTCCAGTTCGTGTTCAGTATAGCTTACCTATTGTATTTAAATTACAGAACTAAGTAAGAGATTACAGTATTTCGATTATAGATTTAAGGTGTGAAGTTTTCTTCACACCTTTTTTTATACCTATTGTTTAGAGAGCCAAGTTCTAAAAGAATTAAGAACATCTTTTAGATTATCGAAACCTACCTTTTCTAAGGCTTCATCTAATGGGACCCAAGCAACCTCTTCAATACCTTCTTCTTCCTGTGGAATGAGATTAGCTTGCTCGTTTGGGAAACGCATTACATACCAATGTGTAGTCTTTCCGTATTTCTTGTTCTTCTCTTTGTACTCATGGTATGTAGTTGGCAGTTTGTGCAGAGCTATAGGAAGTTCAGAGTTAGTCTCCTCAGCCACCTCACGGCATGCACACTCCTCAATCGATTCCCCTTTTTCCAACTTCCCTTTTGGTAAATCCCAATATCCATTCCTCAAAATAAGAAGGACCAAAGGGTTTTCAGAGTTGCTTTCTTGAGCTACGAAAACAACCCCACCACCCGCTTCTATCGGCTTAATCTTCACTCTCAGCCTTACTCGTGTTTTCTTTTTTTGCTTCGTCCGCGTAATTCAAACGTAAATTAGTAAGAGTTTGGTCTAAATAGCTTTTAAGCTCTGCTGGAAGATTCCCTTGAGTATATGTGGCCAATGTATTTAAGGTATCAATAGCATATTTCGCAGAGGTCATATCTCTTTCTAAAGTATCGGTAGCAGGATTTTTGAGCTTACCCATACCTACCATAGCTATTTGCTGATGTTGTTGAATCAGCATCATCATTAATAATTGATTTTGTTGATCTGGATTTAAACTTTCTCTGTTCATAGTCATGCATTTATATTAAACTTTTATACTCTGCTAAATTTAAGCTCTTTTCAGCTAAAAAAAGTTCAATTTTATTTACCTTATAGGTGAATTTATAACCTTGTAAGAGTTTGTTTAGTAATGGCACTGATAAAGCCCTTTAGGGCATGGCGACCGAGCGAGTCGAAAGTACAAGAAATTGTTAGCGTTCCTTATGATGTAGTATCAACAAAAGATGCCATTGAGCTCTCAAAAGGTAAACCTCTGAGTTTTTTGCACGTAATTAGGCCAGAAATTGATCTACCAGAGGAGACCAATATTTATGACACGAGTGTTTATTCTAAGGGAAGTGAAAACCTTCAAGCACTTCTAAACTCTGGCGACTTCATTCACGAAGAGAAGGACTGCTTATATATCTATCGTTTAATCTGGAATGGGCGCTCACAAACAGGAATTTTTGGTTGCGTTAGTGTTACTGAATATGAAAATGAAGTAATTCTCAAACACGAGCTAACTCGCCCAGACAAAGAAGATGACCGAACAAAGCACATCATAACACAAAAAGCACATGCCGAGCCCGTTATGATGACTTATGATGATGCTAAAATTGGTATAACAGACTTAATGGAGAAAGAACAAGAGAATGCTCCTATTTATGACATTACAACCGAAGATGGCGTACAACACAGCATCTGGAAGGTTGAGGATTATATCAGCATCCAAAAAGCTTTTGCAGAAATTCCTTCGCTATACATAGCCGACGGACATCACCGGTGCGCAAGCGCAGCAAGAGTGGCTAAAGAAATGGCCAGTCAAAATCCGGCTCATTCAGGAGAAGAAGAATATAATTACTTTCCTGCTGTACTTTTTCCGATGCAGCAAATGGAAATACTTTCTTATAACAGAGTTATATTCGAGCTTCCTGATAATTTTCTAGATCAACTCTCTACTATTTTCACTCTGCAACACACAACACAAACTGTGCCCTCTCAAAAAGGGAGTATTTGCATCTACATAGATGGGAGTTGGTATTCACTTGAACTACCGCCAAGTAAACATCCCAATTCTTCCTCTACTCTTGATGTATCGCGCCTTCAGGAGTTTATTTTAGAGCCTTTGCTTGGTATAAAAAATCAACGGACAGATAAAAATATCGACTTCATAGGCGGAATTAAAGGCACCCAAGAACTTGAACGTTTGGTTGACACCCAAAGCGCACAATTAGCGTTTAGTTTGTACCCAACCAATATTAAGGAACTTATTACCGTTTCTGACGATGGGCTACTTATGCCCCCTAAATCAACTTGGTTTGAACCAAAATTAAGATCAGGTTTTCTCATTCATACTTTTTAAATAAAATCACATTCACCCTCATCACACTCATCATGAAAAGAGTACATAATTTTAGCGCCGGACCGGCTGCTTTACCACTTGAAGTTTTAGAACAGGCTCAAGCCGAGCTTTTAAACTATAAAAACGCGGGGGCTTCCATTATGGAGATGAGTCACCGTGGCAAAGAATATGTTGAGGTTGATGCACAAGCTCGAGAGCGCCTAACAAACATCCTTGGATTAGGAGATAAGTTTGAAGTTCTATTCCTACAGGGTGGCGCTAGTACTCAGTTCATGCAAGTTCCTTACAACTTTTTAAGTAAAGGCGAAACAGCTGACTATTTAAATACAGGAGCTTGGTCTACTAAAGCTATTAAAGAAGCCAAACTTTTTGGTAACGTAAATGAAGCTTTCTCAAGCAAAGATAGCAATTTTAGTAGAGTACCAAAGCAAGGCGAAGGTTCTTTCACCAAAGATGCGAAGTATGTTCATTATACTTCAAACAACACCATTTTCGGGACACAATTCGCACAAGAGCCAGAAACCAATGGCGTGCCACTAGTTTGTGATGCTTCTTCTGATTTCCTTTCTAGACCAATAGATATCGACAAGTACGGTATTATTTATGCGGGTGCACAAAAAAACCTTGGACCAGCTGGTGTAACGGTTGTTATTATTCGTAAGGATCTTTTAGAAAAAGCGAACAAAGAAAACATCCCAACTATTCTTAACTACAAAACTCATGTTGGCACGATGTTTAACACGCCTCCAGCATATGCAGTTTATATGGTTAACCTTGTGTTAGAATGGATTGAAAAGAAAGGTGGCCTTAGCTACTTCGAAAAATTCAATACTGAGAAAGCAGCTTTAGTTTATAACGAAATAGACAAAGATGATTTTTATACCGGAACTGCAGAAGTAGATTCTCGTTCAAATATGAACGTAGTTTTCCGTTTAGCTACAGAGGAATTAGAAGCTGAATTTCTTGCAAAAGCAGCTACTTTCAATCTTTCTGGCTTAAAAGGTCACCGTAGTGTTGGTGGAATTCGTGCTAGTATTTATAATGCATGCCCACAAGAAAGCGTAGAAGCTTTAGTGAAGTTTATGCAAGAGTTTAGAGCCGGAAAAGCTTAATACTTAAATAAGCACCATGTATTTTTTAAGCAGCCACATTCTTATTGAGTGTGGCTGTTTTTTTATCGTAAGCCTACAGTTGTTAAGAAGTGATCTATCACTCCTGGGATAAATATTATCATATAGATAATTCCCCAAACAGCACCAGCAATATGAGCTTCGTGATTTACCTTCCCTTCTTGTTTACTCGCGTAGATACTGTATGCAATAAATGCTATCCCAAAAATAAAAGCGGGGACGCCAATTGGAATAAGCATTAAGTAAATTTTCTCGAAAGGGAATAAAAGAATAAACGCAAAAAGTACACTTTCAACCGCACCAGAAGCCCCCAAAGTTGCGTATTCAGGATTGTCCTTGTGTTTTATTAGCGAAGGCAACGAAGAAATTACCAAACCAGAAAAATACAATATTAAAAACTGTGCAGGTCCCAAAACTTGCTCCAAAACTGTCCCAAAAAAGTACAGCGTAAACATGTTAAAGAACAGATGCCCTAAACTAGCATGTACAAAGCCAGAAGTAATAATTTCGTACCAAGTTTTTTGCCGAACTGTTCGGTAAGGTATCATCATTCCAATTTCGATGATTCTAGGGTGTGCATAAAGTCCGAGTAGAGATACAATCGCATTGATTGCGATGAGTATGAGAGTAATTGACATCTATTGTTTTGATGGGTTATAAACTATTTATCTGCGACCAAGATAATAAAACAATTAGCTCAGATATCTAGTATCTCTTTAATTGAAAAATATTCGCACAAAAAAAAGTCCTTTGAGCAACCAAAGGACTTTTACTTTTATATAAGAGAAATGAAATTACTTTTCAGCAGTAACCTTATCAGTATTCTGAAGAATTGTTTCAATGCTGAGTAGTTTCTCAATTTTTGAAAGTCTCTCTTCAAGTTCACTTTGTGTATCAAGTTTGGCTTGAAGAGACAAGTTATCTTTTTTCAGTTCTTGAATTTCAACATTCAATGTTTTCACCGCTTCAATAAGTACAGCGGTCATCTGTGCGTAGTTAACCGATTTCATCCCGTCTTCATCTGTGTGGACAAATTCTGGATAGATTTTTTCTACTTCCTGAGCGATTACACCTATTTGAGGATTTTCGTTATTCTCATCACCTTTCCAATTGTAAGAAACACCACGCATTTTTAAGGTATTTTCTAAAGCATTATCTAAAGTGTGGATGTCTTTTTTCAAACGTATATCAGAAGACTGGTTATAAGCACCAGATATTGTAATATTTCCACTATTACCATCTATATTGATTGTTTCATGATTTGACTGGCCCGCAATATTTGACTTAGACAAGATTAAACTACCCCATTCGGAAGTACCGTCTGAGCCAATTGATAAACTTGCATTACTATGGAACCAACCTCCACCGTCGCTAGTGCTACCATAAATATTTAAATACCCTAGGTTAGTATTCTCCCATTGCTGGCCACCAATTTGGATATTTGGAGAGTCAGCTCCCCACAAAAACATTTCAGCCGACTCACCTGTTGGGTCATTTCCATTAGGATCATTTACCATACTTACTCTAAAAGCGGCGCCTTTTTCATCTTCGGCTCTTTTTAGGGAACTCATTTCAAACCAAGACCTTCCACCTTCGGCGGCATTACCAATCCCAAATTGTAATGGTATATAGAAACTTCCATTGTTAGCGATGTCCATGTAAAAATATCCTCCGCTCATACCTGCACTTTTCTCTCCATTCAAATAGTCAGAGTTTGCTACTTGCATCCCACCTTTGCTGTACCAGTTATAGACAAACCCCGTACCTTCTGAATCAGTATCGCCATATTGTAGTGCAGACCTACTCAAGTTAGAATAACTACCATTTCCATCCTGTAATTTAATATAGCCAGGATATAAAGCAGAGTTGCGTTGAAGCTCCGCTTCAGGCTTTGTAGAAAAGAATAACGAGTCTAAGGTTTGACCATTAGCACTACCGCCTTCAAACGAGCCATATACATTACCATTAACAGTCAAATCTCCATTTATGATAGAGTGACCGTTTAAAATTGCTGCTGTATCAGCATTTACTTCCATACCGATATTCGAGGTTCCGTTAAATACATTTAGGCGGAGACCTAGATTTTTTGTTCCTTCGCCACTCGCATCTCCCTCAAACGCAACATTTTGCATGGGTGAGTTAAAAGCCTCTCCACGGACACCAATATTTGGACTGTTCCCGCTTCCTATAGCTCTTGATATAACTCCGAAATCAACTCTAGAACCGTTACTTCCTGAAGTCTGAGCTTCTACCCCAACATTTCCATTTAAGTTGCCGCTGGAATAAAATCCACCTGCAATATTATAAGAACCGAAATCACCCTCGGTCTCATCACCAATTGGCACAATACTCCCATTACCATCTCCCTGTACAATACCTTGCACACCATAATTATATTTGGCTTTTGAGGCGGCTTGACCATAAATACCAACTCTTTTTTCACCAGTAGCATCAAAGTTAACAGCTCCACCAAAAACCCCGACGTGGCTTCCAAGTCCACTTCCATTTGCAAAACCAAGGACACCTCGTTGGTTGGCTTCATTAGATTCTTCACTTACTGCCTCTCCCCAAACAGCTCCATTGTACGCTGTGGATTTACTAAATACCTGAAAAGGTTTTGCTGTTTTATCTCCAGTCAAGTTTATTATAAATGAAGAATCAGGGTTAGCAGTATTTAAATTATACTCGGTAATAGCATCACCATTACCACTTCCACCCTCAAGAGATCGTTTAGCTACCAATGCATAGGGAACTGACAATAGCCTAGTAACTCCAAGTTCTTCGTAGTTCTCTCCACCTGCAGGGTCGATTTCAAGCTTTACATAGTAATTGTCGTTTCCAAAATCTACTGCGCTAAAAGACTGTCCTTCAGCTGCGAATCCATCACCAATTACTAATTGTATGATACCAGCAGAATTAGTTGTAATACTGTGTGTTTCAGAATAAACAGCCTCTCCAGTTTCGGAACCTTTTAGGACACTTATTTTGATTCCTAAATCTTGGTTAACAAGCAGTTCCCCATTTGTTCCTCTTGCTGCTGCTTGAAAACTAAAGCCTTCGGGGACTTGTGCATATGCGCTAAAAGAAATTAGCGACACAAATAATACGAGTACGAGTTTTTGTAACATTGATTTCATAGTAATTCGGTTATTTTATCAAAAGCATTTTTTTTGTAGAAATTGTAGAACCATCTGCTGTTAGGCGATAGAAATACATTCCGCTAGAAAGGTTGTTTGCACTAAAACTAATAGTGTGGCTACCTGCGGGTTTAGAGTCCGATACCAAAGTGGCAACTTTAACTCCTATTGAATTAAAAATGTCGAGTTTTATATTAGCAGGACGTGGCACATCATAATTGATTACAGTGGTTGGGTTAAAGGGATTTGGATAGTTTTGACTTAAACCAAATTTTGTTGGCAAATCAACTTCTGGTGCATTAGAAACCACTACGCTTGAACCAATACCTACAAACCCTCCAGTAATTTGAATACTTGAATTACTAAAATTTCCCACAATTACATCTCCGGCAGTAAATTCTAGAGACACTGCTGTATTCTCTAAAAAACCGCCTCCTGAGCTAATCACCATTTGAGCACTTGTCGGAAATGATATCCCTAAAAAAGTGATTAACATGATTATGGTTTTAATTTTTCTCATTATTATTGTTGTCCTCCTCATTTGTATATAATATTGTTGCTGGAATGATAAACTAATATTCTCTCTTTTTCACTGCATAAAAGGGTAGTTTTAAAACTCCAACTCATAAAACAGTTAAATTTTTTAAAAATCAATATCAGTTTTAAATAACTAAATAAACCGACCATAGTTTTTTAAGAAGTAAGGAGATATATTTTTCCAAAAAACTAACAACAACTAATTATGTCTACACCTGCTCTTCGATTTATAATTGCAGTGATATTTTCGGCGTCCTTCATTCTTTCATGCGGTACAACCTCTAGAAGTAAACGCCCCGTTTCTACAAAGCCCTCTCCAGGACCAAGTGTTGCTGTATCTACTTCAAAAATTTCCGTTTCAAAAAAGAACATGAAAGCACTAGAAACGGGAATGGCAAGCTGGTATGGTCCAAATTTCCATGGAAAACTTACGGCGAATGGTGAAACGTACGATATGGATGGATTTACAGCCGCTCACCGTACACTTCCCTTTAACACAGAAGTTCTTGTTGAAAATTTAGATAATGGAAAAACCGTGAAAGTTCGGATAAATGACCGAGGTCCATTCGCAAAAGAAAGAATTATTGATTTGTCTAGAGCAGCGGCTAACCAAGTTGATATGATTGGCCCTGGTACAGCACGTGTTCGTATTTATCTTACAAAAGGCGACATAGAAAACTCTCGCGTAACAAACCTTAAAATCGCAAACTATACCGTTCAACTTGGGTCTTTTGCAGATGAAGCAGCCGCAAAAAGACAATCATCCCAAATTCCTAAAAGTAGAGTAGAAAAAGCGATTATTAACAATAAAGTTACTTATCGTGTGTATTATGGTTTATACCAAGATCTAGATAAGGCAAAAGATGCACTTGATGATTTAAGTGAAAAAGGTTTTGATGGTTTTGTTAAACAGATTGAAAACCATTAATTGAAAACCACTAGTACAATAACTTCCCCCTAGCCTGATGTCTCATCGAAAACTCATTCTTTATATCGCATGCTCTTTAGATGGGTATATCGCAAAGCCGAACGACGACCTCAGCTTCTTAGATTCCATGCAAATAGAAGGCGAAGATTATGGCTATAACGAGTTCATTGCCACCGTTGATACCGTGATTTTGGGTCGAAAAACTTACGATTGGGTGATGGAACGAGTTCCCGAATTTCCCCATTCTGATAAAAAGGCCTATATAATTACTCGCTCAAAACGCCCAGATATCGGAAGCACTACATTCTATTCTGGAGATTTAACATCGCTAGTTACAAAGTTACAGGAAGAAACAGGAAAGAATATTTTTTGTGATGGTGGCGCTGAAATAGTGAATGAATTATTAAGCGCTAGCTTAATAGACGAGTTTATAATTTCAATGATTCCGGTTTTGGTTGGAGATGGTACAAGACTGTTTAAAGACGGCCGACCAGAACAACTTCTAGAACTTATTTCTTCTAAAACATTTGAGACAGGGCTTACTCAACTGCATTATAAAGTTGCTCACAAATAGAACTTACTCAATTGGGTTTTACCCATTACCTCTTTTATTCTATGTCTGATACCAAAAGAAATCACCCTAAAGTAAAAACAGAATTACATCCTCGTAATAAACACAGAGCACGTTATGATTTCGAGCAACTTTCGAAAACAAATCCAGAACTTTCTGATTTTGTAACCATCAACAAATATGGTGATGAATCTATCGATTTTTTTAATCCAGCCGCGGTAAAAGCTCTTAACAAAGCTCTGCTAAGTTTTTATTATGATGTAAATGACTGGGATATTCCTGCGGGATATTTATGTCCGCCTATCCCCGGAAGAGCCGATTACATCCATCACGTTGCAGATTTATTAGGTGGAATTTATTCTCTGCCTCCAACAAAAAATATCCCTCATGGTGCTTCTATAAAATGTTTAGATGTTGGTGTTGGATCAAATTGCGTTTATCCCATTATTGGTGCTAAAGAATATGGATGGAGCTTTATCGGTTCTGATACCGATTCTAAAGCCTTTAAGAATGCTAACAAAATCTTGAAAGCCAATCCTTTTCTGGCGGAACATATTTCATTAAGATTTCAAGAAAATTCTACTCGCTTTTTTAAAGGAATAGTTGAGAAAAACGAGCTTTTTGACCTCACAATTTGCAATCCACCTTTTCACGCATCAAAAAAAGAAGCGGATGAAGCGTCACTAAGAAAACTGAACAATTTAAAGGGAGAAAAAATTTCCAAGGCCGTTAGAAACTTCGGAGGTAAGAGCACTGAATTGTGGTGTGAAGGAGGGGAAGTGCAATTTGTCCGAGATATGATTTTTGAGAGCAAAGAGTTTGCTCAATCTTGTTTGTGGTTTACAACACTAATTTCAAAGCGTGAAAATCTTGATGCAGCCTATACTGCTCTTGATGAAGTTGGTGCGATTTCAGATAAGACAATACCAATGGGGCAAGGAAATAAAGTGAGTAGAATTATAGCTTGGACTTTTCAAAACGATGAACAACAAAAGGTTTGGAAAGAGAAAAGAGGATATTGATAGAATCTATTTTGAAACCTTGTTAAAGACAGAATTTCATGATTTTATTGAGGTATCTAAAAACTATTCTCATATTACATCAATAAAAATTTAGATTCATTCATCAGAGTAGTACTTTATTTCTAAGCGTATCGAAGAGTTTTAAAAAAGCCTCTATCTGAATATTAAAATTATAATCCCCCGCATTTAAAAATTAAGTCATGAAAAATAGCCCAATCATCATCTTTCTCTTTCTTATTCTAGTTTCAAATAACGTTAAAGCACAATTTGCTGAAGGAGATTTTTTATTGGGGGCAAACGTTTCCGCAAATCAAGTTAACGATGAACGGTTTATTGGTGCTGAAGAAAGTTTTGATTACTATTCTAAAACGCTTAACACTAATTTATCACTCAGTTACTT
This sequence comes from Balneola sp., assembly GCA_048267645.1. Classification (GTDB taxonomy): domain Bacteria; phylum Bacteroidota; class Rhodothermia; order Balneolales; family Balneolaceae; genus Balneola. The sequence continues at coordinate 97,402 of JBLWXC010000003.1, read as the reverse complement.
TTTAAAAGATGATGTTTCAATAACATTTGGCCTATCTCATACTTTTACAGAAAGAAATAGTTCTCAATTTATTTCTAGTACTCTTGAGTATGTAGAAATAATTTTAACCGAGAGGATGACGTCTTTTAACCTTGGTGTTAATAAATACTATGGAATTTCTGATAGATTTAGCTTAGTAAATGGCGTAAATTCAAGTTTCGGTATTGGGAAATATGATCCAAGTTTAACTAATAGCCCATACTATTTAGTTTCGGATATCCAAAGGTTGTCGCTGTCTTTATCTCATGGATTCTTATACCAGTTATCTGATTCTTTTATAATAACTACATCCATAGGTAGCTTATACTATAACTATGCGACTGAAAGTCCCGAAAATTCCGATTCAAGCTTGATTGATACATCTTATGGGATAAATGCTAATTTTTCGTCGTTGGTATTTGGCCTTTCATATAAATTCTAACTATCTCGACAATTTCTTATAGCAAAATCTCTAGGAAGTGAACAAACCTACTTGATGGATGTTCTTCATGCTGTTTTTTTAAAAGCATCCTTTTTTATGTAAAAACAACTACCTTTGTTCTTCATTTTCAAATTCCCTTTTTGCTTTTCAAGCAGTATGTATGGCCAGTAATAATAATAAAGACGAAGAAAGCATTAAGCTAACTCCAGAGCAAATTGCGGAATGTATTTATGTTCTAGAAACTTTGAACTCAGATTCTGCTCAAATCTTTGAAATTCCAAAAGACCAACGCCTTGCTCTAATTATGGCTGCAGGTTTGTTTTCACGTCCTAGTCGCGAGGAGTTTCTACGTCGTAAAAAAGATGCCAAGAAAGCAGAGAAACGAAAACTTGCCGAAAAGGACAAACACGCAAGGAATGCTACCGGTATAAGAAGTGCGCGTGAAGCAACCATCTTCATTGCTCCATCAATAATTGAGTTAACGGGTAAAGAAACACAGAAAGAGCAAAAGTTAGAATCTCCTCGAAATTGTTATGTGTGTAAAGCGGAGTTTGATACACTTCATCACTTTTATGACACAATGTGTAAAGACTGTGGCGATTTCAATTACGCTAAACGTTTCCAGTCAGCTGATTTAACGGGGCAGGTTGCGCTTGTAACAGGTTCGCGTCTCAAAATAGGCTATCACATCACCTTAATGTTGCTGCGCGCTGGAGCGACTGTAATTGCAACTACACGATTCCCCGTAGATTCCGCACTTCGTTTTGCTAAAGAATCCGATTTTGATGAGTGGGGAGATCGACTTCATATACATGGTTTAGATTTGCGCCATATTCCTAGCGTTGAGATTTTTTGCAGTTTTATTGAACAGAAATATGACCGTTTGGATGTGCTTATCAATAACGCTGCGCAGACAGTTCGTCGCCCTGCTGGCTTTTACCAACATTTAATGGCGAATGAAGAACGAGCTGTTTCTGAAATTCCTTCGCTTGCACGCGGTTTATTATCCGACCACCATGCTTGTTTACAAGAATTACGAACTTTGAGTGCGGGTTTTGCTGAAGAAGGCCAGAATAAAAACCTACCTGTTACTTGGCATGGTAAACAATTAGGCATTGGCCTGAGTGCTTCTGCTAAACTCTCCCAAATTCCTTACAGTATTGATAACTCACTTACTGCCGAAGAAGTTTTTCCTGAAGGTCAATTAGATGCAGATTTACAGCAAGTGGATTTACGAAAAACCAATAGCTGGCGATTAAAACTCGGAGAAATTCACACTAACGAAATGCTCGAAGTTCAACTGGTAAACTCAGTTGCTCCTTTTGTGCTTTGTAATCGCTTGGCTGGCTTGATGAAAAAAGAGAATACAGGAATGAAGCATGTTATAAATGTTTCGGCAATGGAAGGGAAATTCCACCGATGGCATAAAGAAGATCGCCATCCACATACTAATATGGCGAAGGCAGCACTTAACATGATGACCCATACCGCTGCATCTGATTTTGCAAAGTTTGGAATTTATATGAACGCCGTTGATACAGGTTGGGTAACCGACGAAGACCCGGCAGAATTAGCCCGTAAAAAAGAAGAAATTCACGATTTTCAACCGCCTCTTGATATTGTAGACGGTGCGGCAAGAGTGCTAGATCCTTTATTTGATGGCATAAACACTGGCAAGCATTGGAGTGGAAAATTCCTCAAAGATTACCGTCCTATCGATTGGTAACACTATAATTTCAAAAAAATAACTACAGGATTTTTTCCATGGGATACGATGAACTGATGTATTTGCATCTTGCAACAGTGATACCCTGCTTTATTATTGGCACCATCTTATTATTGATAAAGAAAGGAACTCCATTTCATAAAAAATCTGGGCGTGTGTATATGGTTTTGATGCTTATCACAGCAACCATTACGCTTTTTATGCCTGCAAAAGTTGGGAGCAGCCTCTTTAACCACTTTGGTTGGATTCACCTTTTTAGCGTTATCACTATTTACACAGTACCCACTGCATATCTTGCTATCAAGAAAGGAAATGTGAAATCGCATAAACGCAAAATGATTCTGCTTTACTTTGGGGCCATCATTATTGCAGGGGGATTTACATTAAGTCCTGGAAGGTATCTTCACGAATTGTTATTTGGATAAACTCTGCCTGATTTTAGTTTAGAGTTTCCTCAAGATACTGCTACGATAATTGTTTACTTTTGGTGATGAAGTCATTCCTCATACTCCCCGTTTTTATTCTTCTACTTTCTAGCTGTATGGCTACAAAAAATGAACCACCAACTTATATGATTGGTTCTTTTCAGGATGATTATAATATAGTGTTTGACCTTTCTCCTGAGCTCTTTTTCCAAAAGCCATCATCACGATATCATATTGTGAAGTGGAATGTTGATGAACAATACTTTATTGCACAGAATGATACCTCGAATGCTTACGACATCAACTTATTTACACGAGTTGATTGGATGCAGTTCGAAGAAATGGAACCTTTCACTTGGGGCTTTTGCATCAGCGCCTACAAAGAGCCCAATATAGAATCTGCTGAGGCCGTAAAGGTTGTAAACCGAGCCACACCCAAAACGGGTTGTAATGGCTATCCATTTTCTAGAATGAAACCCATTTCTGATTAGTTTTAGAAATAGAATAAGCAATCAGGTATGAGACAAATATTTTCCTGATTACTTATTCTTGAAGGTGACTTACTTTATCAATGTCATTTTTCTTACTTGACTGAACTTTCCTGCAGAAATCTTATACAAGTAAATCCCCGACGAAAGATTTGAAGCATTGTAACTAAGTGTGTGTGTGCCTCCTGTAAGCTTTTTGTTGGCTAGCAACATAGCTACTTCTCTTCCAGTAATATCATACACTTTTACAGTTACATCTGAAGCTTTTGGTAACTGAAATGAGATGTTTGTAGTTGGGTTGAACGGGTTCGGATAATTTTGAAACAGAGTGAAAGTTTGAGCTTCATCTATTTCTTCTTCATTCGAAATAGAGATATCCTTTGGGTCTGGATTCTCAAATAATGAATCGGAACTTGGGATGTATCTCCAAACCCCATTATTTGTTGCGATGAGTATCATGTCGCTATTGGATACGTACGTATTACGAACAATCATTTTGTTGTTATTGCGCATGTCTTTTTCATCATCATCACCGAAATAATTCACTACCCTAGTTGATACAAAATCCAAAGCATCACCTTTCAATGAACTTATAGAAACCGAGCCCGACTCAAACTGAGAGGAGTTAGGTATATTAGCCACGCTGACTAAACCATGTTTTTCGCTAAATGCGTACTTATTTCCTGAACCTGTAAATGGAATAATATTTCCGTCTTTGCCTTTAGCAAAACTAAATGTCTCTCCTCCATCAACAGAGTAGTATGCGCCCATAGTTGTATTTACATAAAGAGTATCTCTTCCAACCTGCAGCATTTCGTAGGCTTTCTTTGTTGTATTCCCTTCCGATTTTAGTACGGTTTCCCAAGTTTCACCAAAGTCGGTAGATTTAATAATCATATTATTATTAGCGAGTGGTGCATCGCTTGTAACCCAAAGCGTTCCCGATGAATCTGCATGAATATCTCTAATAAGCCCACCATTGGGAACTAAAGATGTGAGTAACGTGGTCCAACTATTTCCAGAATCTGTGCTTTTTATAAGATATACTGCATTATTCGTTGAAGCTTCATGTTCACCAATTAATGCATAAATAATTGAGTTTGGACTATCGAAAGTGATGTCAGAAATCCTAGTATTTCCACCAAAAACACTTGGTAAATTTTTATTCTCAGTCAGTTTCCAAGTCATTCCTTCTGTGAAACTGTACATAAACTTTCCTGAGGTCGTACCTGCAAAAAGGCGATTACCTCCAGCACGGATCATGCTATAAATTCCACGTCCTTCTTCTAACTCCCGCCAAGTCTTTCCGTTATCAATTGAGCGAATAGTTCCACTTGCCCCCCAAGCTATAATTGAGCCTCTTTTGGTTACCAATACATCTCTAAAATCTCCACCCAAATCCGTAGGGTCAAGACGACTCCATAGCTTTTTGGATTTCGTTCTTACAAAAACATCTTCGCCTATTACTTTAGAAGTGTCATTATAAGTCAATATTGCACGGTATCGATAGCTTCTTGATGCTTCTAAGCCTGGAATTACACCCTCCGCCTCAAACGGTTCTTCTTGAGCTGTATAAGTTTTAGGGGAAGTTGAATGGGTAAACACAAATTCACCAGTAGTAACTTCTCCGTATTCAAAATTAACAGACACTTCAAAATTTCGTGGTTGAACAAGCGCCTTAACATTCAAATTGATTAAAGTATCAACGCGAACTTGTGTGTTTTCTTCTAGTGTTTCTAAAACAGGAAGAGGTTCCATTCTTTCCATATCTACTTTATAGAAACCAAAAGCCTGATCAAAATCGTTATATGCATTTACGTAAAGCATATTATCTTTCACAAAATATGACCTAGTAGACCTGATTTCATTGCCAACACGATTAAAAGAGTCGCCATCATTACTAGAATAAAAAACTCCAGCTGAAGTTACAGCCACAATCACCTCCTGATAAGCAATTATTCCCAAAACGTTGGTCTGTGTTAAACCAGAAGCTAATCTACTAGTAAGCACTGTCCATTTAGAACTACTGATTTCCTTACCATACAGGCCACTATTGGTTCCTTTATACTCATAACCATTTAGAGTATCATAATCTTGAATAGCCCCTTCGTTTGTATTTATGCTTTTTTCTACGCTAAAATCTGAAAGTGAATACACTTTTCGCTCAGCAAGAATTGAGTTATTTCCAATAAACTTGATATTGTTTGCATTCAATCTGTTTAAAACCTCAGTCCACGTTTCTGCATTATCAATACTCATATATAATGAGTTAGAACTTCCTGCAAAAATGGTATCATTTCGAGCTATAAACCGTTGTACTGTTAAGTTTGGCTTATCGGGGTCATACTCCCAAGTTTTGCCTTTATCATCAGAGTAATACAAAGTGCTATTGCCGTTTAGGCCTGCAATCAAGCGCCCACTTGGCAACTCTGCTAAGGCAGTAAAAGAATACCCTCTGCCTGTAGTTATGTACTTGTAAGTTCGAGTCCAGTATGTGTCATCAAAATCTCTTTTATGTATTTCGACCCCTCCCGAACTAGCTAATATCATAGTATCGCCAACGTAAAAATATTGCCCTTCGAAGGGAGCTGCTTTCACAAAAGACCAAGTTTGGGTACTAACATTGTATGCCACAATATTTTGAGCATCATTAAGCAAAAAGATTCTATTGCCTAGTTTATACAAGAATCTACTGAAGGAACCCAGTTCTTCATCAACAGAAAATTCTTTAAATACAGAATCACCTTTTACCATGTAGACGTATTCGTCTGGATTGTAATATCCTTTTGGTCGGCCATAAATAAGAGCATCTCCAATATCGATAAATGCCCCCGCTACTTCATCTAAACCAGCGGCTGTAACAGTTGCCCAATTTACCCCATCAGAACTTGAGGTAATACCATCGTTACTCTGTATATAAATTCTCCCGTCAAATATTTCCACTCTTCTGATATTACTAATTGCAAAGGGAATAGTCTCTAAGTCTGCAAAAGTGGAACCATCCTCGGTATAAAAAATCTTATACTGCCCCATAGCGCCACTGTAACCAAAGAACATGAATTTCTCCCCAACTACTCCAAATTCACTTGGCCTATACGTTTTATGACTTTCGATTAGCACAAACCCATCTTCAACCTCTGTATAAACTCCTGCACTTGTGATTAGAAAGATGGTTTCTTCAAAATTTGCAATGCGATCTATTTCGTGACTTAGCGTTGCCACTAGAGTAAAAACACCATTATTAACTCTATACAGTTCTTTTTTTGCAGAGACATAAACTTGTTCTCCCACTATTGCAATATGAGTTAGAGCTAAGAATTCTTCATATGTATTTACGGTTGAACCATTATCTACCGAATAGTAGAGATTCCCGTAACTAACGGAGAATAAAGTATCGCCTTTTTGAACAAATCTTGCGTTTGTGGTTAACGTCTTTGCATCGTAGGCGTCCTGTTCAATCTTTTGCCATTGTGCTTTGGCTGGTGTAGCTAGAAAAAGAATTAAGAAAAATGCGCTAATGTAAAGTTTCATAAATCTAAACTATTATGAGGTTCAGATTTATATTATCAAACTTCCAGAAAACAATTAATCACCCAGAATAGGTAATTTAATTATGGGTAGGCTAGATTCCCTTTCTCAATCCTAACAATCTATTTGTTGGTGATCTTTTAGCATCTAAATTAGTAAGCGCTCCATCTGAGGTTGCAAATTTCACATCTTCGTAGGAGTAAAATGCTTGAGGGTCGTGAGCTTCGATTACAGAAATAACTTCATTCCAACGCTTTCTTTTTAGTACTGTGAAGATAATACTTACAGGTCCAAACCCGCCATGGCCTTCAACGCTGGTAATAGTGAAACCAGCTTCTTTTAGCGATTCACTAAGCTCTTCCTTTTTATTCTGAGTAATAATTCGAACAATAATGGTTCCAACTTTTAGCTTGCTTTCAATATACATACCAATGTATGTACCAGTTGCAAAGCCGCCAGCATAAGCTACAAAGTTCACCCAATTATCTAAATTTTTAAGTAACTCTGTTACTACAAGAGCCCAAATAAGTACTTCAAAAAAGCCCAAAATTGCGGCTTTAAATTTAAAACCGCGCGAAACCATAACAATTCTAAGCGTACCAAGACTAACATCCATAATACGAGATAGAAAAATAAAGACAGGGATAAGAAAAACTGGAAAGAGGCTAAACATAGTGGGGAAATTAAAAAAAGCCTTGCACATATTGTACAAGGCTTACTTTACATTGGCTTGGCGGAGAGGGAGGGATTCGAACCCTCGTTACGTGTTTCCACATAAACTCCCTTAGCAGGGGAGCGCTTTCAGCCACTCAGCCACCTCTCCGTAATCAAGGGATGCAAATATACGGTAGTTCACAGGTCTAATCAACGCCTAAAAAAATAAATCTAACAATTCTAAAAAGTGAGTGGTAAAGTTACTGTAAAGGTAGTTCCTTTTCCTTCTGTAGAATCTATACTTAAGTCCCCGCCATTCATTGAAACCATCTCGTTACAGAGAACTAAGCCTAAGCCAGTTCCTGTTTCGTTATTTGTGCCAATACGTTTCGCTTTAGAGTCTAAGTTCATTATTCCAGAAATGATATCCTTACTCATACCAATACCATTATCAGCGATTTCAATTTTGCAGAAATTACCCTCTTTAAATGTTGTTATAGATACTTTCCCGCCTGGTTTTGTAAACTTAATAGCGTTGGAAATCAAATTTCGTATTACTGTATCTATCATATCTTTATCGGCATCAACTATTATAGTCTCATCCGCTTCCACAATAAGGCTTATGTCTTTTTGCCGAGAAAGTTGAAAATAAAGCTCTAAATTTTTTGAAATTATTTCTTGCAGAAGAAAAACAGCTGGCTTTGGGGTCACTTGTCCTGTTTGTAATGTAGCCCAATGCAACAAATTTTCGGTTAAACTATGAAGTGTTTTGGAAGAATCTCTAATGATTGCAATACCCTCTTTTAGCTCCTCTTTGTCAATATTCTCAATTCTAGAGTATAGCAAATCCGAAAATCCTAACATTGCTTGAAAGGGGTTTCTCAAATCGTGAGCAATAATAGAAAAGAATTTATCTTTTGTTTTATTGACTTCTTCAAGATGTTTTGCCTGTTTTTCTATGATTTTGTGTTGCTCTTCGAGTGCGTTTTTTTCTTCTCTGAGCTGTTGAGTTTGCGTATTAATAATAGCTTGCATTTTCTGCTGCCGCGAAATTAAAATCCTATATCTAAAACGTAGCGTGATGTAGTAAATAATTGCTAAAAGAACAGCTATTATTACATAAAACATTATGCTTTGAGAAAACCTAGGCTGAATTCTAATATTCACAGATGTTGTATCGGTACTCCAAACTCCATCATTATTGGTAGCTTGTACTAAAAATTTATATGTGTCTGGGGCTAATTGAGTAAAGCTTATCACTCTTTCATTTGTAACAACCCAGTTATCATGATGTCCAACAAGTTTGTATCGAAATTTTGTTTTTTCCGGATTTATAAAAGTTATCGCATGAAATTTTACTTGAAAATCATCTTCTCCTTTTTCTATCACAACAACATCTTCATTAATAGTATACAACGAATCACTTGTCGTTATACTTTCAATAATTACAGGAGGGAAAGAAATACTCCCTTGGTTAGTTTTATTATTTATAATTGACACTCCATCCTGCGTCGCTATCCAAAATGTTCCGGATTTTGTTTTAATACCAGCCTCTTGAAATGACCCATTTCCTTCAGGACTTCTCATCCCTTCAGCTCTACCAAATTGAGTTATCTGAAATTCACTTAATTCCCCCTCCATATACAGGTTTAACTCCCTTTTATCGATTCTACAAACTCCTCTATTCGTAGATATCCAAAGAAATCCATTTTCATCATCCGAAATCCAATGGATGTTATAATCGGGCAATCCTTGATCGGTCGAAACATGATCTATTTTTCCGTCCTTAATCCGATTTAACCCATTATTCTCGGTGCCTACCCAAACTACTTCATCTTCATCTATGTATATGGAACGGATATTATTTGATGATAGGCCTTCGTTAACTGTATAATTTGTAAACTTCCCATCTTTAAGTCTACTTACGCCCCCCTCTAAACTTGCAGCCCAGATACTGCCATCACCACCTTGAGTTATATATCTAATTTTCTGCCCACTCATTCCATCTTTTTTGCTAAACCACTTATGGTTTGTAAACGATGAATTAAACCTCACTAACCCAGAATAGGTGCCCGCCCAAAGCATTCCATCTGAACCAACAAATAAAGCGTGAATATCATTTTTTTCGTAGTCCTCTGAAAAATCAAAGTGCTGTATTTTTCCATCGGTAAATCGGTCTAAACCTTTCTGATAGTGGCCAACCCACACATTACCAGAACTATCTTCTGCAATGGTTTGAACTATGTTGGTTTTTATGCCTTTGCCAACCCGATATTTTTTTATTTTATCTCCATCAATAATATTGAGGCCTTCGCCCCTTGTACCTACCCAAAACTTCCCTTTAGTGTCTTCTAGTAACCCTAATATATTCCCACCGCTTAAACCTTCTTGAACTCCATAAGTTCTAATATTTGAATTTCTAAGCCTTATTATTCCTTGTTGAAAACTTCCTAACCAAATATTTCGTTCAGAGTCTTCAAAAACAGTACTATATGTAAAACCCTGAAGCTGATTTACTCCCTCAAACGCTTTAAATTCATTATTTTTTAATATGTATAGTTCACCTCTACTATTGGGCATCCATAACGTACCCTGGCTATCTCTAAAGAATTCATAAACATATATATTATTATTATTTGAGTAGCCCCCATTTATATTTATAAATTCCCCATCCTCTTCAAGAAATAAACCAACAGATGTATTTACTAGCTTTGAGAATTCATCGATATAAAAGTTTATTACTTCATGCCCTTTAAAGAGCTTATATTTTGTTGAAGGAACTAATTTATGGTTTATTAGCTCATATACTCCATCTTTGCTACCAGCTATTAGTAGCCCACTCTCATCTCTAATTACCCCTCTAACTAAATTATCGGAAGGTGAATCACTTATATTATAGAATGTTATCTCATCCTCAACAATATGTGCTAAGCCATTATGAGTGCTTAACCAAACAGCGCCATCTTTGGGGTCAACGTATGCGTCTGATATTTGATTTTGCAGAATGTCGTTGCCAACATAAAACTTTCGAAAATTATTCTCATGATAGACAAAGAGGCCCTCTAGTGTTACAAAAAAGATTCTTCCATTTTTATCTTCAAATATTTTTGTGATATCTGAATTTGTAAACCCTTCATTAACACCAAAGTAATCAAACTCTTCCCCTTTCTTAAGCAATACACCGCCATGCTCAAGCGCTACCCAAACCCCTACATTCCTTTGAATGTATATCTGAGTAGTTCGGTTATTAAGCATTTGAGGTGTATTTGAGAAATTATAAACTTTGAATTCTAATCCATCAAACCTCACCAAACCGTCGTAGGTTGTAAGCCAGATATACCCCTGATCATCTTGGGCAACTTTATTTACGGTATTAACAGGTAAACCGTCTTCTAGTGTCCAAATCCGAGCTGTTAAGGAATCTAATTGAGAAAGAATTTTTGGCTGAAAAGCATAGCTATCTGATGCTAACCATATAGTTAGCAATGGCAATATACCTACCCAAATCAGTTTTCTATTCAAGTACTTATCGTATCATTAACATTTAGCACTTATGAAGCATCGTCTAACACATAAATTTGAGCCAAATTACGACCTTCTTGTGCGTAATCAAGTCCATATCCCAATACAAATTTTGTTGGTATTTCAAAACCAACATAATCTATTTGCACATCATGCTGGGTTGCTTCTTTTTTATGAAGAAGTGTAACTACAGAAACCGAAGCAGGTTCATAGTTTTTCATTCTCTCCACCATATACTTCATTGAAAGCCCCGTATCGATAATGTCTTCAACTAATATTACATGTCGATCTTTCAGCTTCGCATCTATTTCTTTTAGCTGAGTAACTTGGCCAGACGATACTTTTTCATCGCCATAACTACTTAGCTTCATAAAATCCACTTCGCATGGTATAGAAACATAGCGCATTAAGTCAGCTAAAAATATAAAAGCTCCATTGAGAACTCCAATAAAAATTGGTTTCTTGCCGTCAAACTCTTTGTCTAGCTGCTCGCCAAGTAGTATTAGCCGTTCTTCAATCTGTTTTTTACTTATAAATACAACGAAACGTTCTCCATTACATTCTACGCTCTCTGGAAGGAAAAAACTCATAATCTATTACTTAATATTTACGGTAAGGTATTCTTTTGTTTGGTCGCTACATTTCACAATATCCGAAATTGTACCGATGCGATTGTTGTCAATAATTTCTGAAAAAAAGGTGGCGTAAATAGTACCATCTGAGGCGCATAATACCAAAGCTTTTTCTTTATTAACTGTTGGTATTTTAAGATTCAATAAATGTTTAGAAATTTTTTGTGAACCTATCATCCCTAAGGGTTGAAATCGATCTCCATCTTTCCAAGTACGCACCGTAATTGGCCATTCTATTTTGGAGCTATCCATTCTAAGTGCAAACTCTGAACTTACTTCATTTTCAATTGTTAACTTAAACTGCTTGATGTCTACACCCCCCTCGCAATCTTTCTTAGAAAAACGACAAGATACAAGGCTTTCTCTAGAATTATTCTTAATTGTTAATAAAGTTCTATCTTTAACTAAACTAATGTTACTATTTAAGTTTATACGTTTTCCTACTTCTAACGAGTCTAACTTTTCTAGCTCTTTTAACTGACCTTTAGTGAGGGAAATAATTCCTGTAGAAACCTCTATAAAAGATTTTAGAAGAGCCATTCTTAATTCTTTTGGGTAGCTAAGCAAGGACTCTAGCTTAATTGAATCGTTTTCTGAAATCTCATTTAGGATGGTTTGTAATGCTTGTTCTGTAACTTTTCCTCTTTCAGACAATTCTAGAATATTCTGTTCCCAACCTGGAAAAAACTCTGTTAGCTTCGGCCCAAAAATATTTCTCAGGAAGTTCCGAGCATAATTAGAACTTAAATTGCTTTCATCAACTCTATACGGAATGCTGTTTTGTGTGCAATAATCTAGAATTTCAGTTTTTGTCACGTTTAGGAAAGGGCGCAGAATCTCACCATCCCACTCTTTCATTCCTTGCCAAGCAACAACACCGCTACCCCTAAACAATTTTTGTAAAATGGTTTCTACTTGGTCGTCTTTATGATGAGCGACAACAATGGCCTCGGCATCATTCACCTTTTTAAGATCTCTAAAAATTCGGTATCGCTCTTCTCTTGCCCAGCTTTGGAAGTTTGTATTCTGAGCATCATTTGGGTCTAAAGAAATAGAAATGCAATCAAAACCCCACTCAAATGCTAAGCCTTCAACAAGTTCTTGATCTTTGTCAGACTCAGAACCTCTCTTGCCATAGTTTACATGTACAACTATAGCCTCTATTTGCAGAGTGTGCAATAAATAAAGTAATGCCATAGAGTCGGCACCACCACTCACTCCTACAATAACAACAGAATGAGGACTTAACTTAACTTTTGCAATGCTTTTAGTTGATATTTCAACCAACCTTAACTCGGACTTGTTCATAGGAAAAAGTATTCACTTCTAGGTCCTTATTCAATACCTGAAGTGAACCGAATTCATTCATTCCTAAAAACTTATAAACATCAGGTAATTGCATGCCATCTACTTCTAAAGAAACCCAATCCCCAAAGCCAATAATCTTAGTATTAATTTCCCTAATTAATTCAACATCACGCATTACCCACCTTTGGTAATTGTATTCAATTCGTGATAAGAGTTCAGCCAATATTTGCTCTCTAGATGAAACCTTGCCAGCAGACTCGGCTAAAGACGTTGCCTTATCTCTAAGTTCATCTTCAAAACTAACTTGATTTACGTTCAGTCCAATTCCTACTATTACTTTCTCTAACTCGTTTCCGTTAAAAACGGTTTCTGTTAATATACCCGCTGTTTTTTTCCCATCAATTAATACATCATTTGGCCATTTTAAGGCAACTCCAGCACTAGGTATCAGTTTTTGTACGAGATCATAAATTGCAGAGGCACAAGCTAGCGTCAGAATAGTTAATCTGTCTGGATTTTTTGGGTTAAGAACTAAACTAAAGGTGAGATTTTTACCCGCTCTCGTTTCCCATTTCCGGCGATACTGCCCATGCCCTGCAGTTTGAGCTTCTGCTAGTATAACCGACCCTTCGGATACTATAGACGAATCCGCAACTTTTGCATAGGAATTCGTGGAGTCGACTTCCTCTAAAAATACAAAACTATGCCCTATCCAAGAGGTGCTTAGTTTTTGCTCGTAAAGTTGCTGATTGAACAATGAATTCGATTTAACTACCAATGTAGATTAAAGAGTCTTCAGTACCAAACTCATTAGCTACATATTCATCAGCGGCATCGTCATTTTCCCAACGCTCGCCATCAATCAGGTACTTAAACACATAAGAAGAATTTGGTTTGAGACGTAGCTGCGTTTCCCATCTTCCATTTTTCTCTTTAAGTTTATTCGCTTCGGTGTCCCAGCCATTAAAATCTCCCGCAACAGCAACTTCTTTAGTTGCCCATTCTTTTGGGATCGCTAATGTCACTTTACATACGGTACGTTTTGGGGTGAATTCTTTTTTAACCATAATTACTTATTGATTTAAGTTAACACCTGAATATACGGTTTATTTTTAAATCAAATAGTTAAATTATCAATAATTATATTATTTATACAGTATTTTAAACTAAATTATTTAACAATTAGAAAATATTTCCTTAATTGATAATCATGAAACCGCTTCTACGCAAAAAGAACTATTGTTAAAGCACTTACTTCCTAAATTTTATCATCGGAGAGATAGTTTTTAGGAGTCTAATGATTTCTCCATTTTTCAAAAATATCTAAGACCTGAGCGGTGGATGAGCTATCTAATATCTGCGCCGAAAGTGATTTAAATTCCTCGTCGGTGTGTGAAATTAACTCCTCTTTAACTCTAGGAATAAAAGATGGAATCATACTCAGCTCAGTAACTCCTAACCCCAGTAGCCCACTAGCGCCTAAAGGACTCCCCGCTAACTCCCCACACACAGAAATATCAATATTATTGGCGCGCGCTGCGTCTATCGTGATTTTAATCAATCGCCATATTGCCGGATGCTGTTGCTGGTACAACGTACAGATACGCTCATTACCTCGATCTACAGCCAAAGTATACTGAGTTAAATCATTAGTCCCGATACTAAAAAACTCAACATGTTTTGCAAGTTTATCCGCAATTAGAGCTGCACTTGGCACTTCAATCATAATACCGAGCGGGATATCGCTATCAATCTCGTGACCTTCACTGGCTAATTCTTTTTGGACTTCATCAATTGTCCTTTTTACCTCAACAATCTCTTCTTCAACAGAAATCATTGGAACCAAAATTTTAACTCTTTTTGGATATTGCCCTGCTACTTTAAGTAATGCTTTAAGCTGAGTGGTGAACATAGCTCGCTCATCGAGCAACATTCTAATACCGCGCCATCCCAGAAAAGGATTGGATTCTTCAACGTGCCTTAACCCAACTTTGTCACCGCCAACATCAAAAAGCCTAACTACTAAAACTCCTGATACGTCTTTAAGTAGCTTCTCATAAAAATGCTCTTGTTCACTTTCAGAAACTCTACCACTAAACAACAAACCTTCAGTTCTTAAAAGGCCAACACCACTAGCATGATATGAGTTTACTTGTGCTGCTTCAGAGAGAAATTCTAAATTAGCTAATAAAGTAAATGGAGTTCCTGATTTTGTTTTGGAAGGTTCCGTAGCATTTTTTAGAAGTCGCTTTCGTTTACGTTTTAGCTTTGCAAGTTTAGCTTTGTAGAACGTGAATTCCTCTTTGGTAGGTTTTAAAAACAGTAAGCCTTCTCTCCCATCTAAAATAACTTTACCTTCTTCTGCACGAGATATTGCATTTTTTGCATTCACAATACACGGAATCCCTAACGATTGAGCTATTAAAGCTGCATGGGAAGTTACTCCGCCCTTTTCCATCACGAGGCCTTCAATGCCGTTTTCGTGTAATGCAACTAACTCAGTAGGACTTAGTTCTTTTGCAACAACTATAGCACCTTTCTTAACCTCAATGCTTTTCGTGTCGTCACAAACAAGATCCACCAAGCGGTCTCGTAAATTCTCTAAATCAATAATACGTTGCTGAAAAAGCTCTGATCCGCTTTCTTTCAATTTTTCTATGAACAGGCAATAAGTTGTATAAACTGCGTAATCAGCACCTAGTAAATCAGCTTCTATAACTTCAAAAACTCTGCGCTCAATTTCAGGGTCTAGTGCAATATGTTTCTGACTCTCAATAATTTCTGAAGAAGCTTGATCTAAATGAGCAAGCATTTCATCCAGCTCTTGAGTTAAAAGCTCTCTCGCTTTCTTAAACCTATCTTTGTGTTGATCGATATGAGATTCTAAAATAGACTTTGGTAGTACTTGTCTTTTTTTTTTATCTAAAACATGCACTTTACCAATAGCAATGCCTTCGCTTGCCGAAATCCCAGTAATTACATCTTCGCTATTCGCCTCATCGTTACTCATCATGCATTCCAAACTTATCATCTACTAACGCAGTGATAGCCTCCATTGCTTCTACTTCATCAGGCCCATCAAATTCAAATTCTAACTCAGCACCACACTCTGCGGCCAAAGTCATTACGCCCAGAATGCTTTTACCATTTACCCGGTATCCATACAAGTGGATATAGAAATTAGACTTAAACTTGCTTGCGTTCTTAACCAATGCTGCAGATGGACGAGCATGTAAACCCGAGGAGTTTTTAATAATTATTTTCTTCTTGATCATATTCTGTATTTTGGACAAATAAAATGAACATAATTTATATAATTTCCCAGTTTAAACGCCTACTTTAAACTTTTAAAGTCCTTTTTGTTTTTATAATGAATAGGAATTAACCTTTGTATCAATCTTTCTTAACTTAGTTCTACAGAACAAACCTTATTAATAGTATGTCCGTTTCAGAAAAAGATGTTAAGTACATTGCCAATTTAGCTAAGCTTCAACTTACAGAAGAGGAAACAGTTTCCTTTGCTGGCGACATGAGCAAGATTCTCCAATACATGGAAATGCTTAACGAATTAGATACCACAAACATTGAACCCCTTGAGCATGTAATCGAGCTCGACAGCCGATTCAGAAAAGATGTAGCTTTACCTCCTCTTTCTCACGAAGACGCTCTAAAAAATGCACCGGATGCTGACTCTGATTACTTCCGCGTGCCTAAAGTAATTGAATAATTATGGCCGAGTCTACATCTAGTACTCCTAAAGATTTGTTTTACAATTTATCAGTCAAACGTCAACACATTATTGCGCTGACTATACTTTTTGTTATCCCGTTAATTCTATTTTTTGGCACCACATTAGGCGGCAAAGAATTGCAACGACATGATATTACGCAATGGAGAGCGGGAGCTGAATCTGCATTCGAGTATAGAGAGACTTATAACGAAGACGCTCTATGGCTAAACAATATGTTTTTGGGAATGCCTACGTATGTGGTATCGCTAAGAACTGTAGTACCTCATCTCGACCTAATTGCTAAATACTTTAAAGCTATTTACCCCGCTTTCCAATATTGGATTATGCTTTTCGGGATGTATTTTCTTCTCGTTTTAATGGGATTTAGGCCTCTAACAGCTGTTTTTGGCAGTTTAACGTTCGGGCTTACTAGCTACTTCCCAATTATTATAGTTGCTGGGCACACCTCCAAATTTGTTGCGCTAGCATTTGCTCCATGGATATTTGCGGGATACTGGGTTCTTACTCGTTCTCCCAAAAAACTCGCTGGGCTCCTACTTTTTTGTGTAGCAATGGCCCTTGAAGTACGAGCTGGCCATCCACAGATTACATATTACTTTATGTATCTACTTGCTGGATTATGGATTTTTGACTCTTGGACATATCTTAAAATTGAAAAAGATTTTAAAAAATGGGGATTTATCACTGCTCTACTTCTTGTAGGCGGTGTCTTCGGAATTTTAGGTCACGCCCAAAGCTTACTTACCTTAAGCGAGTACTCACCTTTTTCCATAAGAGGTGGTTCTGCCCTAGATAACACCACAGGATTATCTACTGGTTATGCTTTTCTTTGGTCTCAAGGCATAAGAGAAACGTTCACTCTTTTTGTACCAGACTTATTTGGTGGTGCTTCTCCTACTTACTTCGGAAGCAAACCATGGACTGCCGGCCCACACTATTTAGGGGCCTTAATCCTTCCATTTCTTTTAATTGCTTTGTTTAAACAGCGAAGCAAACTGATGTATGTGTTCTTTGGAGTAGGAACCCTCGCTATTCTCTTTGCTTGGGGTGAAAATTTCTTACTCTTAAACTCTATTGCCTTCGACTACATCCCATTTTTCAACAAATTTAGAGCCCCTGAAACTTGGTTAGTATTAACAGTTTTCTGTTACACTATTGTTGCGGTATATGGCTTACAATGGTTTTTTGATTTCATTCAAAGAAAAAGTGCTTCTATCAAAGAGCTTATGCTCCCGATAGGGTTAACACTTGTCTTCTTTCTCTTTATTGTAGTTCAAGTTAAAACCATGGAGTACACCCGACCAGGTGAAGTAGATAGTATTGCAAATCAAATTGCACAACAAAACCAGATTAACCCAAAAAACCCACAAGTCCAGCAACAAGCTGCAAACTATGTAAAAACCAATCTCATCCCTGATAGAGAAAAAGCTGCAAATGGAGACGTTTTTAGATTTGGTTTGTTTTTGGTTATCGGTGGAGGAGTAATTTTCCTTTTCTATTCTAAAAAAATCTCTGTTGGAACAGGCTCTTTAGTATTGGTATTACTTGTTGGGATAGACCTTATCAATGTAGACAAACGTTTTATTCCAGAAAGAGCAATGGTTAGCTCGGAAGTTAATCCCGAAAGCTATTTGGACAGTCAGAAAAGAGATATTGATCAATATATCATCGACCAAAATTTAGCCAATGGAGTCTATCCAAACAGAACATTTCCATTATTAGACGATCCTTTCCAAAATGCTATTCCTTCTTATTTCTACCCAACTATTGGTGGATATACTGGTGCAAAGTTGAGCATTGTTAGCGATTTACAAAAAGGAGGAGGGCCACTTTACAAAGGAAATGCTGGCTTAAATCTTAATCTGCTTGGTGCATTAAACATCAAATTCATCACGTACCAACCAGGGTTAAACATTCCTGATATGCCTATGGTATTTACAGGAAACTCAGGTGCTGTTTACGAGAATAAGAAAAACCTTCCAAAAGCATTTTTTGTTGATACACTCTCTTTTGCACAATCTCCACAAGAAGCTTTCGATTTTATAAGCCAACCTAATGTAGATTACTCTAGCATTGCTGTGGTTGAAGGCGACACATCAACTCTTAGCGCAAATGCTGATAGTTCTTCCACTGTAGAAGTTACTTTTTACTCTGGACAGGATATCACACTTAAAACAAACAGAAGTAAAGAAGGTTTTCTGGTTATAAGTGAAATTTATTATCCAGCTGGTTGGGTTGCGACTATCGATGGAAATGAGGTTCCCATTTACAAAACGAATTATGTACTAAGAGGTATACAAGTACCTGCAGGTGAGCATGAAATTAAACTTTCATTCGAGCCGAAGTCTTATGCTCTTGGCGTGACCTTATCATGGATTTCTCTTGGGTTCCAGATTCTTTTAGGTTTGTTTGTAGGATTCTCTTATTTGAAAACACGAAAAATTGGCCAGTAGAAAAAAAGTACTTATAATTTCTTATTACTGGCCACCAAGTGGTGGCTCTGGAGTGCAACGATGGGTAAAGTTCACCAAATATTTGCGAGATTTTGGATGGGAACCTATTATTTACACTCCATCTAATCCTGAACGCCCAGCAATAGATACTTCTTTAGAAAAAGATATCCCCGAAGGTGTATCTATACTTACACAACCTATATGGGAACCTTATACTTTTTATAAAAAATTTGTCGGGATAAAGAAAGACGAAAAACTCGGCTCTGGATTGATGAAATCGGGAAATGAATCGACTTTATTACAAAAGCTTTCCATCTGGATTAGAGGAAATTTCTTCATCCCAGATGCTCGCAAATTCTGGATTCCTTCTTCCACAAAATTCCTAACTAATTATTTATCAAATAACTCTGTGGATGCAATTGTGTCCACTGGTCCGCCACATTCTATGCACATGATTGCTTTGGCGGTTTCTAAAAAAACGAATATTCCTTGGCTTGCAGATTTTAGAGATCCATGGACAAATATTGATTTTTTTGAAGATCTGAAACTCTCAAATTTTGCTCGCAAAAAGCACCATAAACTTGAAAAAACAGTGCTTGATGCAGCCAATAAAATTGTTGTTATAAGCCCAACAATGAAAAGAGAATTCGATGAAATTACTGATACTCCAATTTCTGTAATTACCAACGGCTTTGACAGTACTGACTTTGAAGATATCGAAACCAAAAGTACCAGTACCTTTACACTCTCTCATGTGGGGATGATGACCCCAACCAGAAACCCTAAGATTCTTTGGGAAGTTTTAGCCGAATTAGATAATGAGAATAAGGAATTCAGCTCCAATTTCACTCTTCAACTTATTGGGAAAGTAGATTCGTCAATTCAAGAATCTATCCAACTTAACAATGTTCAACATCTAGTTAAGCTAATCGATTATGTTCCCCATTCGGAAATTGTTCAGTATCAAAAACAATCTGATGCGCTTTTACTTATTGTAAACAACTCCCCTAATGCCAATCTTATTTTAACTGGCAAATTTTTTGAATATCTAGCTACAGAGCGACCTATTCTATGCATCAGCCCTGTAAAAGGGGATATGAGTTCAATTTTAGAGGATACCAATTCTGGAACTTTAATTTTATATACTCAGAAAGAAGAGTTAAAAGCACACCTTTTAGAACTATTCTCGCGCTGGAAAAATGGTTCGCTTTCTTATGAAACTCAAGACGTAAAACAATACTCTAGAAAGCAGTTAACTAAGCGACTTGCTAACGAATTAAATACTTTAATCAAATGAGTTACATCCTCACCATAGTAGGCGCACGCCCTCAGTTTGTAAAAGCTGCTGTAGTTTCTAAAGCACTAGCTAAAGAAGGTATTAGTGAAAAAATCATACACACTGGCCAGCATTACGATCCAAAAATGAGTTCTATATTTTGGGACGAACTGGGCATTCCTGCACCTAGCGTTAATTTAGAAGTTGGCTCGGGAAATCACGGCGCTCAAACTGGAATAATGCTTCAAAAAATTGAAGATTATATCCTTAGTGCAGATGAGAAGCCCGCCGCGTTGATGGTTTATGGCGACACGAATTCCACCCTAGCAGGCGCAATTGTAGCATCCAAACTTCACATACCTGTACTACACATTGAAGCTGGTTTGCGAAGCTTCAACCGTGAGATGCCTGAAGAGATAAATCGAATTCTAACCGATCATGTTTCAGATCTCATGTTTTGCTCTTCCGAGTTTGGCGTTGAGCAACTAGAAAAAGAAGGAATAACAAAAGGAGTACATAACGTAGGAGATGTTATGTATGATGCGGTGCTAGCTTTCTCTAAAATTGCAGAAAAGAAACTCCAGCTTGAAGATGTTACTAGTTTATTGTCTAGGGAGTTCATTTTAGCGACTATTCATCGCCCTTCAAATACCGACAATAAAGAGCATTTAAATTCTATTTTAGAAGCTTTTTCCAAAATTAATAGTCCAGTTCTTTGGCCTGTTCATCCTAGGAACAAACAACGATTAAATGAGCTTTCCATCCCAGAGAATGTCACATTAATAGACCCTGTTTCTTATTTTGAAATGATGATTCTTCTCAAGCATTGTAAGCTTGTGTTCACTGACTCTGGAGGATTACAAAAAGAAGCTTATTGGATGCAGAAGCCATGCCTCACACTGCGTAAAGAAACAGAATGGATAGAGACACTAGCTGAAGGATGGAACCAACTTGTTGGTGCGGATACTCAACGAATTATTGAAGCTGCAAACAACCTCCCAACTTCTGCATGGAAGCCTTTATACGGAACTGGAGATGCTGCAGAGCAGATTGCAGGCATTATTAAAGGGTTTTTAGCCATTAGATAATATCGAATTGAGCATCTCTTCTCTTTTCTCAATTGAGAATTTAGAAATTATTTGTTGGCGTACGCTTAACCTTTTTTCAAGAGTAATTTCATTCAGCTCTTTTTCCAAAGTTTTGGCAATATATTCCACATCTGGAATCTCAAAAAGGAACCTTTCATTCTCTATTACATCTGGTATACCAAAAATTTTACTCCCAAAAGGTAAACAGCCACACAGCATAGCTTCGCAAAGCACATTCGGCAACCCCTCTAACCTAGACAACTGCATATAGGCAGAGTGTGAATTATAAAACTCAACTAATTCTTTCTCACTGAAAGGTGGATATAAAGTCACGTTACTTGGAACATCGTATTGAGTTTTCAATTGCTCACTATATGAACTAGGTATACCCACAATACTAAAATCTGTATTTGGAAGAAGTTTTGCCACTGCAAGAAATAAATCGACGCCCTTTATCCAAACTCTTTGATCATTGTTTATATAAGCTACAGTACAAACAGAAACAGGTCTTTTCTCTTTGTTGCAAGACCAAAAATCTGGGTCATAACTCGTAGGTATTTCTTGAATTCTAACTTCACTTGACAATTCTATTTGTTCTAATAATCCAAACGATTTTTCTTCAGGGTAAAAAGTATATCTATTTTTCGATTTGATTAATGTACTCGACACTGGCAATAGAGTATGAGCAGAGTTATAGATAACCCTTGCAATTTTTCCTCTCCAGTATCCCGAAAAAACCCCATAATTTCTCTCTGGCATATTTACGGTATCAAACCCACCAAGCACCAAAAATACTTTATTGTGAAATATTCTAGAAAATACAACTGGTATCAAGCCATGGTAATCTACGAACCAAATTAAAACTGGCGCTTGCTTAAACCCGTGTAATAATATCCATAAGATTTGTGCCAACAATCTAAATGGAACCTTCCAATTTTTAGCACCTTTTGGGAAAAACGTAAACGATAGGATATCCCACTTTTCACGTAAAAGCTTCTCATCTCTATCTTGAAAAGTAGAGTCGCTTAACTTTATGAATATGAGAGGTTTCTTTTTAGAAGGCATTAATAAATTTTTGAATCGTAAATTTGGGATAATGATACTAAATTAATATTCACAAAAACTGAGGAATTAATTAGCTACCTTTTTTTAAAAAATTAAAAATATTTCATGCAAGACTCTAAAATAACCACCTTTTACGATACATTCGTAGACCATCAGGTTTCATTAGGTATTAATGATCGCCATATTGGTATTCTTAGTCGGTTGAAAAGCCATGGCTTAAAAAAAACAGATAGGGTTTTGGAAGTTGGGTGTGGAATTGGAACCGTTACTAAACTTTTAGCCAAGTATCTTTCTAATGGTTCTGTAGTTGCAGTTGATATTAGCCCCAAAAGCATTGAAATTGCTACCAAAACACTTCTAAATTTTAAAAATGTAGAATGCCAAGTTGTAGATCTTACTGAAGATGATTTTGAAGGTGAGTTTGATGCGGTTGTATTACCCGATGTACTTGAACACATCCCTATTGAAAAACACTCCAAACTTTTTGAAAAACTAGCTTCATTACTTACCTCAAATGGCGTCATTTTCATTAATATTCCAAATCCATATAGTCTTGAATGGGCTCATATTCACAAGAAAGAGGAACTTCAAATTTTAGATCAACCACTTTACACTGTGGATTTATTACCTCACTTATATGAGCATGGCTTTCATCTACACTTTCTAGAGACATATTCTATATCAATGCGAGATGGAGATTATCAATTTCTAGTTGTTAAAAAAAATGGCTTCCAAGTTTTTGAAGCCAAAGCAGAAAAATCATTCTTTAAACTCGCAAAGAATAAAATACTTAGAATGATTAACAGCTAATTATTGCACTAAAAAACCCATGATGAACGAGTATAAACTGATACGCTTATCAGAAAATCGGTTAGCCGATTTACAAATTATCTACAAAGACGCCTTCAAAAAAGAGATTTCTCTGCACGAATTACAGCTCCTTTTTGAAACCTCTTTTACAGGAAAAAAATTTATTGGATACATTGCATACTCACCTGATGGATTTCCTGCTGCTTATTACGGAGTATTTCCTTGCTTTGTAGAGTCGAATGGGAAAAGACATCTCTGTGCACAGTCTGGCGTAACAATGACTCATTCAGCTCATCGAGGGAAAGGCTTATTTACTAAAACTGCATTAGCAACTTACGACCTTGCCAAACAGGAAGGTATTGAATGTGTATTTGGTTTTCCTAATGAATTTTCTTACCCCGGGTTTGTAAAAAAACTAGCCTGGCAACACAACGAAAACATTCAAAAGTACGAGTTCAATATTTTCACAATTCCTGTTGCAGCTGCGGTTAATAAGTTTTCATTATTTCAAAAAAGCTATCAATCATTCTTTAAAAACATTCTACCTAACCTTCAGTCTTTTGACACCCCTTTCTTTTCTAGCGTTGCTACAGAACACAGGTCTGTTATATACCGAGATTCAGATTTCATGAAATATAAATCTCAAACGGGATCTAACATTATTTCAGTTTTTGGAAAAAAGGTATGGCTAAAAGCAAATAGCTTTCTTTTTATAGGAGATGTTGAAAAAACTGATTCTCAAAATTTTACGCTAATTTTTAAGAAACTACAGCAAATTGCTCGCTTAAGTGGGTGTAAAAAAATGATTTTTCAAACAAGTCCTAATACTTGGCTGGATCACGAACTAAAAAAATTCAAGGCACCAGAAGAAGGTTTGGCTATTGGCTATTTACCTCTCTCAGAAAAAATTGACGGAAGTAGCCTATCATTTGTTGGTGCTGATTTCGATACTTTTTAGAATCCAAATCGTTTAACGGCGGAATATATTCTTAGAATATTAGCTTCAAAAGTTGTTGATGCACTTACTGCATGCCTAGGAAAAATGAAATTATCCATGGCATCACTAGCTGAGCGATATGTCGTCGCAATTAGATATTCATACCCTTCTTCTCGCGCTCTCTTTTTAACGATGTCATTGTAACTCCCATCTGGAAACGCAATAGTATTTACGGGAGCCTGGGTACACTCCTCCAATAATTCTTTAGATTGTTTAAGCTCTTGTGTCAACTTTTCAGATGAGACAAACTCAAGGTTGTAATGATTTACCCCGTGCGATTGAATTGAAATTAAAGGGTGATTGCTCATCTCTCTTATTTGAGAGCAATTCATCAATCGCCAAAAAGATGGATCTAGTTTCGCTTTAATGGTGTCTACTTCAAACTTTTCAGAAAATTCAAGCATCCAAGCATCTCTTTCTGTATTTGAAAGCTCTTTAATATGATTTACTATATATTTTCCCGTTTTAGAATGAACAAAATCTCCATTCATGTTCTTAACAAACACATCTTCCCCAACCTTAATATCAACAGGTTTAACTAAAAACATCACCATTTCAAGAGCATCACTCCACAACAGGTCGTCCTCTGCTTCAAAACAAGAAGCAGCTACAAAAACTGTCACCGGAATTTGTAACTCTTCGACTAAAGGAAGTAGATATATGTAGTTGTTTTCAAACCCATCATCAAATGTAATTGCAATAGAATGTTTCTTATTACTAGCATGGGCTCTGTTATTTGAGCAAATATCATCGAGAGATAGAATATTAAAATGCTTTTTAAGATAGATAAACTGCTCTCTTATTTGTTGATATTCGATATGCCGATAGTTAAGCCCTATTCTCTTCTCAACAATCCCGTGATACATCAATATTAAATTTCGTTTAGAAAGCATTTTAGAGTAGAGCTCAAGAACTCTACTCTTATACATTAATGGCGCTACAATAGCTCTGGATATATATTTTTTATTAATCATTACAATTGTAATTTGCTTTCTTAAAAACTATGATGGCAACTCTGTACCTACATTATTGCTATCTTCCTAAATAAGGAGTTTCCTTATTTTTCTTACTAAAACACAATTTCTCATTAACAATAGGGATATTTTTTTAAATGAATTTAAAATTCTCTGAATTTTATAAAAATGTAATCACTCTGGTTGGTGGTAGTACAATTGCTACTGCTATTCCGGTTATAATTACCCCTATTTTATCAAGGCTTTTTACACCCGATGAGTTTGGGGCTTTAGCCGTTTTTATTTCTCTCACTCTTATTCTATCCTCATTTAGCACAGGTAGGTTTGAACTTGCTATTTTACTTCCTAAAAATGAGTCTAGAGCCAATTATCTAGTTCTTCTTTCGATAATAACTAGCTTTCTGCTCTGTGTAATCTTTCTAATTATCATCATTATATTTGATGATTGGATAGCCCTCACTCTCAATTTTGAAGGCCAACTACCTCGTGTTTTTATCTATCTAGTACCTTTTACGGTATTCATGCTATCACTAACTCAAGTGTTTAATTATCAATTAATACGTAAAAAAAGATTCAAAGCTATTTCTGGAAGTAATGTAGTAAAGACAGCCTCTGTTCCTGGTGTCCAACTCAGCCTTTATAATTATTCTAGTTCTGGGTTAGCCTCTGGTTTTATTTTCGGTTCCACTTTTGGAACTCTTGTCTTTGGATATTTTGCTTTAAAAAAAACCACCCTATTCTCTCAACGTTATAAAAAGTCTTTATTTAAAAAATTAGCTCTTCTATACTCAGATTTTCCGAAATATAGTGCCCCACATTCTTTCACAAATACCACTTCAAGTAATCTACCTCAGTTGTTACTTAGTAGTTTTTTTACCCCTGCAGTAACAGGTGCATATGCATTTAGCACGAGAATCTGCTTTACTCCTATTCGCCTACTTTCTGCTTCAGTCCATCAAGTATTTAGTCAATCAATCTCTGAACAATACAATCAGGGAAAGAATATTTATCCTACCACATTAAAGGCTATAAAGCAGATTGCACTTGTAGGCATTATCCCTTTCTTAATTCTTCTAGCATTTTCACCTCAAATATTTGGTTTCGTTTTTGGTGAAGAGTGGATTGAAGCAGGCGTGTATTCCCAAATCCTAGCCCCATATTTATATTTAGTCTTTGTTCTTACCCCAATAACATTTATCCCAATGTTATTAAACAGGCAAAGAAAAGCCTTTGTAATCGATATCTGTTATCTATTATTGCGCGCTATAGCTCTACTAATAGGAAGTATGTTTTTTGATGCTATAATTGCAATCTCTCTTTTTAGCCTAGTAGGCTTTTTTGTACAGTTATATGTCTTATTTTGGATTCTACAAATCTCAAAAAATTCTGACAAATAATTTATGGCTGGTATTTATGGAATTGTTTCGGCAAATAAACCGATTTCTAAAAATCAATTCCAACACTTTCATAGTTACAATAGTACAAATATCATTAACGAAGAATTTGAAACAGAAAATCTCTTATTTGGAAGATCTGTTTTAAATAAATTCAATAACGATCGGGTTCTATCTGACCTAGTTAATTATGCCATTGGGATTGAAGGGGTTCTTTATAATAACAAGAATGGGCTATCAACAGAAGAGTTTATCATAAAGGCTTATAAAAGAGATGGCATTAGCTTTCTAAAAAAATTAAAGGGACAGTTCTCTGGCTTTATTTTTGACAAGAGGTTGCAAAAACTTTTTGTTTTTACGGATAACGTTTCTTCTAAAGCAATGTATTATCATCAAGGTAGAGATGGCCTTTTCTGCTTTTCATCGGAAGCAAAACTTATTTCATCACTACTTATTGAGTTAAAGCTATCGCCCACATTAAATCATGACGCCTATAAATCATTACTTACATTTGGCTACCTACTTGATGATAATACCCCTATTAATGAAGCAAAGAAATTGCCCTACGCCAGCTTTATTGAGTTAGATATTCCATCCAATAAACTTACCCAAGAAAGATATTTCAGCTATACGCTCAATACCAGTTCATCAAAAAAAAGTGATCTAATTGAGCAAGTTGACTCCTTAATTTGTGAGGCTGTTACACAAGAGTGGGAAAAAGACGCGGAGTATAACTATCCGCATTTTTCGTTCATAAGCGGAGGCCTAGATTCTCGAGTTAATCTAATGCTTGCCGATGAATTAGGCTACAAAACAGATTTAGGGCTGACATTTTCTGACCCAAATTCTACTGACCATATAATTGCAAATAAAATTGCGAAGGATTTAGGATTCAAACATTCCTACGTCCCCCTTAATGGCGATTATTTGCTGAATGATATGTATCAAAATATATCTGCAAATGACGGTGTGGCAACTTTGATTGGAGCGTCGCACGCAATCTCTTCTTTAGAAAAATTTAATCTTGCAAACTATGGGTTAGCCCACTCAGGACAAATTGGAGATGTTTTATTTGGCTCATATTCTAATAAGCCCCCAATCTCACTTTCCACCATTGGAAACTACGGTTTTGTAAACGACTCTGAGATTATTCAATCCATTTCGTTCATTGATGAATTAATAAAACGTTATGACTTTGAACAAGGTGCAGAGATGTTTTCATATGAGCAACGCCAATTTAACGGCACTCTTAATGGTGATAGAATGATGACACACCTCATAGATTCTGCATCACCATTTTACGACAGAGAGCTTCTACAATTTTGCCTTAATATTCCAAAAGAGCTTAAAAAAGGGCAACGTATATATTTAGATTGGTTTAACAATAAACATCCAAAAATTGCTAATTTCCAATGGCAAAAAACTGGTGTAAAACCTTCTTCATTCCTAAAGACAGAGGTCGCTTTTTTTAAGAAAAGAGTAATTAATAAAGTTTACTCTAAGCTAGGTAAACAGTATGATAATATGAATCCATTTATAGTGTGGTTCAAAGAGAATCCAAAGCTCCCTGCCTTCTATACTAAACTATTCAATAGACACATTCATTTAATCGAAGACAACGAGCTAAAAGCCATGACAATAAAGATATTCACTCAAGGCGATCCTGTTTCAATGATGAATGCTGTTTCTGCTCTCCTAACTGCCAACCTATTTCTAAAAAAGTAATTATTATTTTTCTCGGGCTAGGAAGAAACTCTCCTCGGCTACTCGTATCTTAGTCAATCTAATTTTTTATCGATTTGAAGTAATTTATGGCGAAAGCAAAGTACACTACACATCTTGGAATGGTTGATATTCTCCCTGGAGAAGTTGAAAAATGGCGCGCACTTGAAGCCATCATCCACGAAGAAGCAGCTAAGTTTAATTTTGAAGAAATCCGTACTCCAATTATGGAACAAACGGAACTAATTAAGCGAGGCATCGGCCAACTTACCGACATTGTTACCAAAGAAATTTTCGCATTTACTAAGGGTGACAGTAATTATGTGTTACGCCCTGAATTAACAGCGCCTGTAGTTCGCGCTTTTGTAGAACACCACATGCAACAGCGCGGTGGTGCTCAAAAACTTTATTATATCGGCCCTATGTTTCGTGCAGAGCGACCTCAAAAAGGTCGCCAGCGACAATTTCACCAATTTGGAGTTGAAATTATTGGAAGCGATAATCCCATCGCAGATGTAGAATGCATTGCATTTATGATGCAAATTTATAAACGAATTGGCGTTAAAAACTTCAATTTAAAGCTTAATTCTGTGGGCGACCCTGAAAGCCGCGAGCGTTATAAAGAAGTTTTAAAAGAATATTTAATGCCAAACTTCGACAAACTTAGTGAGCTTTCTAAGACTAGGTTGGAAAAAAATCCTATGCGTATTCTTGACTCAAAAGAACCAGAGGATCAACCTATCATTAAAGACGCACCAATTATCGGTGATTATTTGAATGAAGACTCTGCCGCTCACTTTCAGAAAGTTTGTGAGTTACTTACTGCTTTAGAAATTGAATACACCATCGACCCTCTTTTAGTTCGGGGAATGGATTACTACACACGCACAGCTTTTGAGCTAACAAGTCCTGACCTTGGCTCTCAAGACGCACTCGCTGGAGGTGGTCGCTATGATCTTTTGGTTGAGGAAATCGGAGGTGCACCAACTCCAGCCGTTGGCTTTGCCGCAGGTATGGAACGCTTACTCATTGCTTGCGAAGAATTGGACATTTCCCTCGCTCCTGCTAAAACAGTTGATGTATATATCGTAACTCTTGGCGATGCTGCAAAACATTGGGGCATAACAAACCTTTCTACTTTTAGGAACTTGGGCATTTCGGCCACTATGGATTATCTAGGGCGCTCTATGAAAGCTCAAATGAAAGACGCAAATAGAGAGAATGCTAGATACACAGTTATTGTTGGAGACAACGAACTCGAGAATAATAAGTTTACACTTAGAAACATGCATGAGAGCGAAGAAGCACAACTTAGCCTTAGCGAAATCCTTGATAAATTAAAGAGATAACGCAAACAAGTTAATAAAGTTTGTCTTTTTTACTTTTTAGTGTTTTTTTATTCTTCATTTTTGAAGATTATACAAGAAAAAAAGTATGTCCGACTACATCTTAATAGGTTTAACAAGTGTTTTAGCATTAGGTATCTCCGCCCAATGGATAGCTTGGCGCACTAAGTTCCCAGCAATATTAGTGTTACTTGCCGTTGGAATTGTTTCTGGCCCCATTACAGGTCTTATCGACCCAGATAAATTAATGGGCGATCTTCTGAGTCCTTTTGTCTCAATTTCAGTAGCAATCATTCTCTTCGAGGGCGGATTAAGTCTCAGAATGTCAGAATTTCGAAAGATTGGTGGAGTGGTTGTAAAACTCATCACCATTGGCATTGTGATTACTTGGGTGTTAAGTACTCTTGCTGCATTCTTCTTTTTAGATATTGGATTAGAACTTTCTGTACTCTTTGGAGCCGTACTAATTGTAACTGGCCCTACAGTAATCATTCCACTTCTCCGCCAAGTTCGCCCAACCGAAACAGCCGGGTCTGTACTTAAATGGGAAGGCATTGTAAACGACCCCATTGGTGCAATGATGGCCGTTCTTGTTTTTGAAATTATTATGTCTGGTGGATTTTCAAATATTACTGGAAGTGCTGGCCTTATTATTTTGCAAACCATTTTTTACGGAACCGCACTTGGAGCAATGGGTGCTGGTTTGATGTATATCATGCTAAAGAAACATTGGATTCCAGATTACCTCCAAAACCCTTTTACCCTAATGGTGGTAGTTGGGGCATTTACTGCATCAAATGCCCTGCAACACGAGTCTGGTTTACTTGCGGTTACAGCGATGGGAATTATCCTAGCAAACCAAAAAAGTGTTAGAGTTCAACATATCATCGAGTTTAAAGAAAACCTTCAGGTTCTTTTAATTTCTGCGCTTTTTATTCTTTTAGCTTCGCGTTTAAAAGTAGAGCATTTGGAGTATTTCAATTGGAATAGCGCCGGCTTTATTGCAGCACTTTTATTTGTAGTGCGTCCTGCCGCAATCTTTATTTCTACAATTGGTTCTAAGCTTACGTTTAAAGAAAAAACATTCTTATCCTGGATGGCTCCTCGTGGAATTGTTGCAGCTGCAATTTCAGCTATTTTTGCGCTTCGGTTAGAACAAGAAGGATTTGCAGGGGCCGATAAATTAGTTCCATATACTTTTATTGTAATCATAGCCACAGTTACAATTTACGGCCTCTCAGCTAGCCCATTAGCTCGTTGGCTTGGTGTTGCTAAACCTCAACCAAACGGTGTTATTCTTGTTGGTGCACATACTTGGTCGCGAACTATTGCTGACGCATTAAAAAAACTAGGCGTAAAAGTAATTCTAGCAGATTCAAACTGGGAAAATATTTCCAAAGCTCGTAAATCTGGGTTACAAACATATTATGGAAACATTCTTTCGGAATACGCCCTCGATGAAATTGACTTAGACGGCGTTGGACGTGTTCTCGCTCTTACACCCAACGATGAAGTAAATGCGCTATCCTCTCTTCGATTTGCAGAGATATTCGGGACATCAGAAGCGTTTCAACTTGCTCCATCAGCTTCATCTCAACGTAAAGATGCTGAAGTGGTTGGAGACCTGAGTGGTAGAACATTGTTTGATACTGAACTTAACTACTCAAAAATTTCTGATCTTATTGCAGGTGGTGCAACCATTGAAAGCACAGAAATTACCGACGACTTTTCCTTTAAAAACTTCAAGGAAACCTATAAAGACTCCCTGTTTCCACTCTTTATGGTTTCTAAAAATGAAACCGTAGAACCATTTTCGGTTGATAATCCACCCTCTCCTCAAGAAGGCGATGTGGTTATTTCACTTATCTATAATCACGACACTGACCGACCAAACCTTACTGAATCAAAAAATAATATAGACCCTTCCGCTTAGCATGTTCAATTCTTCAGTTATAAGCGCTTTTAAGCAGCATAACACTCCTTTTTATTACTACGATCTAGATCTTCTTCGGCAAACACTCAAACAAATTCAGGAACATGGCATCTCAAAAGGATACCATGTGCACTTTGCTTTAAAGTCTAATAATCAACCTCGTGTTTTAGATGAGATTTTGAAAGCTGGCTTAGGAGCCGATTGCGTAAGCGGTGGTGAAGTACAACGAGCTATAGATGCTGGATTTTCCCCAGAGCATATTGCTTTTGCTGGTGTTGGAAAACGTGATTCTGAAATCAAGCTAGGTTTGGAGCATAACATCTTTTGTTTTAACTGCGAATCGGTTCAAGAACTAGATGTAATAAATGAACTTGCTGGCCAAGCTAATACCACAGCTCATGTTGCATTGCGCTTAAACCCAAACGTTGACGCCAATACACACAAGTACATAACTACTGGTCTTAAAGAGAATAAATTCGGTATCAATGAAGAAGATCTTGAAGATATTTTTCAGCAATTACCAACTCTAAAGCATGTAAAACTCATTGGTATCCATTTTCATATTGGTTCTCAAATTGAGGATTATGAGCCATTCCGTAAACTTTGCGCTCGAGCCAATCACCTAAACGACCGATTTGAGAATGCAGGTTTTAAGCTAGACATCATTAATGTTGGTGGTGGTTTTGGGATTGATTACGTTCATCCAAATGCTAATCCCATCCCAAATTTTGAGCGCTATTTTGGTTTGTTTGCAGAACACATTCAGATTAAACCACATCAAGAACTACACTTTGAGTTAGGTCGTTCTGTTATAGGGCAATCTGGTAGCTTAATCACACAAGTGTTGTACACCAAAAAAGGTCGCGAAAAACACTTCGCCATTGTTGATGCTGGTATGACTGAACTTATCCGCCCAGCATTGTACCAAGCCAAACACGAAATTGAAGTGCTTTCAAGCACCAAGGAAATTTCCAAATACGATGTAGTTGGCCCAATTTGCGAAAGCTCTGACACCTTCAGAACCGATTTAGACCTTCCCACTATTGAACGTGGCGACTTGTTGGCAATTCGTAGTTGTGGAGCTTACGGTGAAGTAATGAAAAGCGAGTATAACCTCCGTGGTGATGTTGAAGCCGTTTTCTCTGACGACCTGAAATAAACAGTTTTAGATTGGGAGTTTTTGCCCTTAAAAAAGCAGCAACTCCCAAAATAACTAGTCGCCTAATTTCCCTGCGATAAATCCGGTTGTCCAAGCTGCTTGGAAGTTAAACCCCCCAGTAACTCCGTCAATATCTAAAACCTCTCCTGCAAAATATAAGCCAGCTGCTTTTCTGCTTTGCATGGTTTTGATATCCACATCTTGTAAACTCACTCCGCCACAAGTCACAAACTCTTCTTTAAAGGTGGTTTTTCCTTCTACTTTATACTCATCATTCATCAGCAAATGAACCAACCTATTTACGTTCTTCTTGCCCATGTTATCCCAAATCATTGTGTCAGAAACTTCCAACTTCTGAAGTAAGAAAAGCCACAACCTACTTGGCAACTCAAACGGATTTACATTCTGAACTTTCTTCTTGGCATGTTCATTTATCACAGCAGATAAAACACCTCTAATTTCTTGCTCAGATTTATCTCCTGTCCAATTAATCAATGCCGAGCAATTATAATCCATTTCGTAAAGTAGCCGTGCACCAAAGGCTGATAATTTGAGAACAGCCGGGCCACTCATTCCCCAATGCGTAATTAAAACAGGGCCTTCACTTTTTAGTTTAGTGCCCATAATGCGAATGGAAACTGGATTTGCGACAACACCCATTAACTCGCGAATTACCTCGTTTGGCATATTAAAAGTAAACAGCGATGGAACAGGCTCCTCAATGTTGTGCCCTAGCTCACGAAGCCAGTTAAAGCCGTCTCGGCGCGGACTTCCCCCTGTTGCCACAATCACTTTATCTACCTGTTTCTGCTCTCCATTCTTAAAACCGAGGAGAAATCCAGTATCTTTGGGAATGAGTTTTTTTATGGGAGATTTCACATCTATCCGCACACCAAGTTTGCGAGCTTCATTCCACAAGCAATCAATAATGGTTTGGGAAGAATCGGTAACAGGAAACATTCGCCCATCTGCCTCGGTTTTTAACTCCACTCCACGTTCAGCAAACCAAGCTATGGTATCCTTGGGAGCAAAAACTCCGAACGCTTTTCTCAAAGGTCTTTCGCCACGCGGGTAAAACTTTACCAAATCGCTTACCTTGAAACAATGATGAGTTACATTACAACGCCCACCGCCCGAAACTTTTACTTTCGAAAGCAATTTATCCGATTTTTCGTAGAGTACTACTTCGGCTTCAGGGTGATGATTTTTCACGGAAAGAGCGCTAAAGAAACCCGCGGCCCCGCCTCCAATTACTGCTACCTGCATTTTTTATTTTCAAGATAACGGTTCTTAGGCGGATGATTCTCATAATATTCAGAAACTTAATCTTCTTTTAGTGCTTAATTCATAACTACAAGCGTCTTTTCTTTTTGGGCGGCACAATTCAAGCGAAAAAATTTTTCAAATTAGTCTTCTATAACTGTTTATAAATAATCACTATTTAGCGTGGAATAGGCTTCAATAACTCTTATTTTCTGCACCTAATAATTATTGGCATGGATATACACGTATTAAAATTTGGCGGCACCTCAATGAATGACCACAAAACTTGGAAACAGGTTTTGGAGATCCTCAAGAAATATGAATACCCTGTTGTGGTAGTATCAGCAACAGCACGTACAACTCGTCAACTCGTTGATGCGGGTAAATTAGCTGCGTCTGGAAAACTGGATGAGGCTATGGCCATTTCGGAAGACATAAAAGAACGTCATGCCGCCATTGTACATCAATTTTTGCTTGCCAACCCGCATGAGAAAAATGCGCTTATTGAAGAAAGTTGCATTGTGAAACTGAATCAAAAAATTGATCGGTTACATACATTTTTGAAATATGCAGCCAAGCAAGGTGAGCTTAAAGCAGGTATGCAAGATTCCATAGCTGCGATTGGAGAACAAATCTCCTCTTTTCTATTTGCTCAATGTGGACTAGCTCTCGGGCTTTTAACCCAACATATTGACGCCAAAAAACTCATCAAAACCGATGCGAATTACGGTAACGCCAAGCCTAACACCATGCTAATCAGCCAGAAAATTGGTTCTTTAGAAACCATTATGGAAGATGGTTTTACTCCAGTTATTGGTGGCTTTTATGGAGAAGCGCCCAACGGCACCATCACTACATTAGGATTCGAAGGCTCCGATTACACCGCAAGTTTATTGGGAGGAGCACTTCAAGCTAAAGCCATTGAAATTTGGACCGATGTGAGCGGTATTTTCACTTGCGACCCACATCAAATAAAAAATGCTCAACCCATTACCGAGCTTAGTTATTTCGATGCTACAGAAATGGCTTATTTTGGTGCAAAAGTTCTACATCCATCTACGCTAAAACCAGCACAAGAACGAAATATTCCGGTTTTGGTGAAAAACATCTTTAAGCCCGAAGACGAAGGAACTCTCATTATTCGAGAGTCTAAATCCACTAAACCAGCTTTAGCAATTTCTTTAAAAAAGAATATCGCTTTGATTACTATTAGCGCTTACGAAACCGTAATGGGCTATAATTTTCTAACTCGTGTTTTCAAACATTTAGAAGAGTTACGAATTACTGCTGATGCAATTAACACAACTGAAGCATCTGTAACAATTGCCATTGCAGATTCAGAACGACTCGATGAGTTTGCTACCGATTTCATTGAAGTAGGTTCCGTAGTGTTAAACCGAAACAAGGCGCTTATTAGTATAATTGGTTGCCAACTTTCAAATGCTAACGAGCTTAATACCAATATTCTAAATCCCATTGCTGACGTGAACTTGGATATGATTTCCTTCAGCAAAGAAAAACGAATTTTTAATGTTGTAGTAGAAGAGGAAACTCTTATTGAAACCGCACAACACATTCACACAAAACTTTTTGAACACTGAAATCCTATCACTTAGATAGATTTTGTTACCTGTTCATTGTCCTATATTTATAAATAATGCTACAACTCGAAAATATTACCCTTTCTCTTGGCTCTCGCGATTTGCTTGATGGACTTAACGCTACCATCAACCCCGGCGAGCGTATTGGTTTGGTAGGACCAAACGGTGCTGGTAAATCCACGTTGCTCAAAATCATCATGGGCATTCAAGAAAAGGATTCTGGAAACATTCAGATATCAAATACCGAAACACTCGGTTATCTTCCTCAGGATGGAGTTGATCCCGATTATTCACTAACTGTTATTGAAGAAGTTGAAACTGCTTTTGCCGAACTTTTTGAGTTGGAAGAAGAAGTAAACGCCATTCAAGAAAAACTAAGCACTACCGATCATACTACGCCAGAATATCATCGGTATATGGACCAGTATGGGGAATTACAAACTCAGCTCGAAAACTCTGGTTTGTACACTCTGCGCTCAAATGTAGAGAAAGTGCTCATGGGTTTAGGCTTTTCAGAAAAAGATTTCCATCGCTCTACCAAAGAATTTAGTGGTGGCTGGTTGATGCGTATTGCTTTGGCAAAACTTCTGCTAAAATCGCCCACTTACTTATTACTTGATGAGCCTACCAATCACTTGGATATTGAGTCTCTGCAATGGATTGAGAATTTCTTAACCAATTACCAAGGCGCAGTAATTGTTGTATCACACGATAGAACATTCTTGGATACATTGACAAACAAAACACTTTCTTTGCGTCGTGGAAAAATTACCGAGTATGCTGGTAATTACACCTTTTATGAAAATAAATGGGCAGAAGAGCGTGAGCTGTTAATGAATGCTCAAAAGAATCAAGAAAAGCAGCTTAAAGATACCGAAGAGTTCATCGATCGTTTCAGGTATAAAGCCTCCAAAGCTCGGCAAGTTCAGAGCCGTGTTAAACAGCTCGAGAAAGTAGACCGCATTGAAGTTGAAGAAGAACTCGGAAATGTTTCCTTTAGTTTCCCAACTCCTGAGCGCAGTGGTTTGGTAGTAATGACACTAGAGAACATCAAAAAAAGCTACGGAGAGAAAGTTATTTTTGATGGTATAGATTATGAAATTGAACGTGGTGATAAAATTGCGGTTGTAGGACCGAACGGTGCTGGTAAATCTACAATGATTAGGATTCTGGCTAATTTAGAGCCCATTCAGGCTGGGAAACGCATAGAAGGACACAAAGTAACCACTAATTACTTTGCACAACACCAGGCTGAAGATTTAGACCTTAACAAAACACCTCTCGAAATTATGATGAGCGCAGGGTCTGGCGAAAAAGAAAGCCGACTGCGTTCTATCTTAGGAAGTTTTCTTTTTTCTGGAGATGATGTTTTCAAGAAAGTGAAAGTGCTTTCTGGTGGCGAAAAAAGTAGGCTCGCTTTAGCCAAGATGCTACTCTCGCCTGCAAACTTCCTCATCTTTGATGAGCCTACAAACCACCTAGATATGAGTAGCAAAAACGTGCTTCAGCAAGCAATTCAGCAGTACGAAGGCACCTGTGTAATTGTATCTCACGATAGGTCGTTTTTAGACCCCATTGTTACTAAAGTTCTTGAAGTACAACCAGGTCGCATTAAAACCTACCTTGGAAATGTATCTTACTATCTAGACAAAAAGAAAGAAGAGCTCGCTGAAAATGGACAAGTTAAAGCTTCAGCAAAGAAATCTGCCGTTCAAGAAACCCAGCCAACTTTATCTAAGAAAGAGGCTCGGAAATTAGAAGCCGAGCGAAGAAATGAAATCACAAAGCGCTTAGGACCTGTAAAGAAAAACCTCCAAGCCGTAGAGAAAAATATCGAGCAATTGGAAACCAAAAAACTCGAAATTGAAGAACTTATGGCTGATGTTGATTTTTATAACGACAATGAAAAGGTTAAAAAAACTTCATTCGAATATGACCAAATAAAAATGGAACTTACTAGTCTCTATTCGAAATGGGAAGAATACGCGAGTAGCATCGAAAAAATTGAACAGGAACTTGATTTATGAACTCTTTGAAAGCATCACTTTACCTAGTATTAACTTTGTTAACGGTTCTAAACTGTTCCTCAACTAAGCTAGACGCTACATCAGAAACAACACCTAAAGTAGAAATTCTAGAGTTATCCGTCCAGGTTCAGGAGGAACACTTTCACTTTTTAAAGACGAATACAGGCTGGAAAGGAACAAAGAAAATTGAATCTCAAGGTAACACCAACACCTCTTCTTTAATGGCTATCCAACCAAAACAAGGTTGGGATGAGTTTGAATTAATCTTAAACCATTATGAGATTCTAGAACTACCAAATCAAAGTGATACCGATGGAAATATATCGACTAATCTATCAAGAATATCTCAGAAGTATTATTTCACTATAAACAACAATGGTGAAGAGAGAAGCTTTCAGTACATCAATCCAGAAGCCAATCTTTTAAATAGTTGGGAAGCTCAGAGTGTGGTTTCTTTTGGAACATATATCACCACAGAATTTACCCAAACACCACTTACTAAGTAAGAGACTAGCATTAGATGAAATTTTAGGTTGCAAAAATCTGGCTTCTATCTGCAAAAGCTTTAAACTCTAGCGCGTTTCCACTTGGGTCTAGAAAAAACATGGTTGCTTGTTCACCTGGTTCGCCTTCAAAACGTATGTACGGCTCAATAACAAACTCAATGCCAGCTTTTTTAACTCGTTCAGCTAAGGCATGCCATTCGTTCATCTCTAGTATTACTCCAAAATGCCGAACAGGAACACCATGTCCATCTACAGAATTTTTGGCTGATTCGCCCACTTCATCTGGACTCAAATGCGCAACAACTTGGTGTCCCCACATATTGAAATCTATCCAGTGGTCGGAAGTTCTACCTGTACTACAACCTAAAATTTCTGTATAAAAGCTTAGTGTTTCTTGAAGGTCTTTTACTGGGAACGCTAAATGAAAAGGTGGAATGTTTTCTTTCATATTTACATTATTAGCCACTAAGCACCATTGAATTCTCAAGATGTGCGGCAGTTTATAGTTAACAACGAACTTATTATACTAACATCATGCAATCCAAAAAAGTAGAATTTCAAGGCGCATTTGGTGATACACTTTCAGCCAAAATAGACCTACCAGAAGATGGAAACGTAAAATCATGCGCCCTCTTTGCACATTGTTTTACTTGTTCTAAAGATTTAAAAGCAGTTGGCCATATTACAAAAGCTCTAGCTAGCATTGGCATTGCCACATTCCGTTTCGACTTTACTGGACTTGGACAAAGTGATGGAGATTTCGCCGACACCAACTTCTCTTCTAATGTTGATGACTTAGTTGCTGCCGCTAATTTTATGACTACCGAACTTAAAGAATCTCCAAGTATCTTAATTGGTCATTCCCTTGGTGGGGCCGCAGTATTACAAGCAACCCATAGAATTAAAAGTATTCGAGCCGTTGCTACCATTGGCGCTCCAGCCGAACCTGCCCATGTAAAGGATAATTTCAAGATGAGCTTAGATGAGATTGAAGCTAAGGGTTATGCTTCGGTAAGCCTTGCTGGCAGACCTTTCACCATAAAAAAACAATTTGTGGACGATTTAGAAGAAACCAAAATGCATGGGTTCATCAAAAACCTTGAAGCTGCGCTTATTGTATTTCACTCGCCCATAGACAACACTGTAGGGATAGACAACGCGGCTAAGATTTTCCAATCGGCAAAGCACCCAAAAAGTTTTATCTCCTTAGACACTGCTGATCATTTACTACAGAACAAAGCTGACAGCGAATATGTTGGCCACGTTTTAGGAACATGGGCAGAAAGATATATCAATGACTAGATAACCTATATATTATTATAGCTTTAAATTAGTGCAGAACTAACGAAATTTTGCACTAGGCTAAAATCTTGTCATTCTTTACCTTTGCGGTATGACGGAATCAATAGATGCACTACGGCTAAATTTGGGATCAGGCGGCTTAATGATAATGAATGTATCATTAGCCGTTATTATGTTTGGTGTAGCTTTAGAGCTTTCCTTTCAGGATTTCAAAAGTGTAGCAAAGAACCCAAAATCTACAATAATAGGTTCTCTCTCTCAATTTATACTCCTCCCTTTTCTCACTTACCTTATTGTAATTACCCTTAAACCCGCGCCCAGTGTGGCTTTAGGGATGATGATGGTAGCGGCATGCCCTGGAGGTAATATTTCTAATTTTTTCTCCTTATTGGCAAAAGGCAACATCGCATTATCTGTAAGCATGACTGCGGTAGCAACATTGCTTTCTATAGTAATGACTCCCCTCAACTTTGCGTTTTGGGCAAGTCTTTACGAGCCAACAAGTGCAATCCTCCAAGAAATCAGTATTGATATTTGGGAAGTCATTAAAGTAATCGCTTTAATACTAGGTATTCCTTTAATCTTTGGTATGCTTTTGAACCATTTTAAACCTAAAATTTCTGAAGTTATTAGCCCATGGATTAAAGGTTTTGGGGTTCTTTTTTTCGGTGGATTTGTGGTTGTAGCTTTTATGATGAATTTTGATAATTTCATCAATTATGTTGAATATGTTTTTATATTAGTTCTGATACACAACGCTATCGCATTAATTTCTGGCTATAGCATTGCTTCTCTTTTTAGGCTACCCTATGAAGACCGTAAATCCATTTCTATTGAAACGGGAATACAAAACTCAGGACTTGGCTTACTTTTAATCTTTAACTTCTTCGACGGGCTCGGTGGCATGGCTTTAATAACAGCGTGGTGGTCAATTTGGCATATTATTGCTGGCTTTGGTATGGCATGGTACTGGTCTATCGGTAAATCAGCTTTACAGCGCGTCTTCTCTAATGCGTAAAAATATACCTTGGTATCAATTCGTGCGGCTTGTGGCCGTAAACTTTGCACTTTTCTTCTTTTATAAAAAAGTAGAAGTAAAGGGCTTAGAAAAAATCCCAAAAAACAAGCCTCTATTATTGGTGCCGAATCACCAAAACTCGTTTATGGATGCACTAGTTGTAACCGTAAACTATAAGCCTATAACTTATTATCTAACACGTGCAAAAGCATTTAAGCCACGTTTTATCGGTGCTTTAATTAGTTCGCTAAATATGCTTCCTGTATATCGCGTTAGAGATGGATTCAGTTCCATCCAAAAGAATAAAGAAATTTTTGAGCGATGCTTAGATTACTTAGCGAAAGGTAGCGCCATTCTTATTTTTGCGGAAGCAAACCATGATTTAAAAAGAAGATTACGTCCACTTAGTAAAGGTTTTACACGTATCGCTTTTGATGCTGAAATACAGAATAACTGGGAATTTGGAATGCACATACAACCAGTTGGTGTAAATTATGGTGACCATCGCCATTCTAGAAATCATGTATCCGTAGTTTTTGGTGATCCAATTCCTATTTCAGATTTCAAAGAGCTTTATGAAAAAGACGAGCGGAAGGCAGCAAACGAACTCAAAAACCGTACTGCGGAGAACATGAAGCCGTTGATTATGCATGTTCCCAAGTTAGATCAGTACAATGTACATCGCTTAATATTGGATGAATTGGAGCCAAAACGTGAGCTCATCGCCAATGCCGATTTAATGAACGAAAGAGTGGCGGAAGTTGCCAAAGAAGCCAAAGAAGAGGTCATCCAAAAAGCAGATAGAGTTTCTGAACTTGCTGAAAAATTTGCTGTAAATATTAGAATGGCTGCTGGCTTAATTAAAACTAGATGGAATATTTTTGCCTTTTTCCCCGTCTATTTATTTGCCTATTTAAACAACATTATCCCTTACCAACCCATCCGTAATATTGTAGATAATAAAATTGAAGACCACGCTTTTGATGCCTCCATTAAATTGCTGCTTGGCTTATTGGTTTTCCCAACATTCTATATTTTGGTTACACTAATTTTATGGTTAGTAGGGGTGCCACCTCTTTATGTGCTTGGCTATTTGGTTATAAGTATTTTCACATGTCGATTCTTTAAATCAGCAAAAGATATTTTTAAGCATAAAGAAGAGAGAAAAAAGCTTCAACAATTTGCTAAGCAACATCCTGAAGAATACGCGGAGTTCATAGGTTTAATTGAAGAATTCAAATCTTTAAGAAATTCTCTTTTTCCAGTGAATGAATAGCTAATTATTCCCGTTTAAGTAATCAATAAAGAGAAAACCCAAATAGATTAACTAAAGTTAGACATGAAAAACATATTCGTGGTTTTGCTTATTGCAGCCGCATTAACAGCTTGTACAAAAACTGAAGAAACTGAAATTGAGAGACATATCGACGGTCCTAAAGTAGAAAAAGCCATTGCCTCGCTTCATGGCTTAGGTGATAATAAAGTTGATGGCATCGTTACATTTGAACAAACACCAGAAGGCGTAAAAGTAGACGCTAAAATAAATGGGCTAAGTAATTCAAAACATGGTTTTCATATTCATCAATATGGTGATTGTACAGCCGAAGACGGAACATCGGCTGGTGGACATTTCAACCCAGATAATATGGAGCATAGTGGCCCTGAAGCAATGAAACGCCACATGGGTGATATGGGCAACTTACAAGGTGCTGGCGAAAATGCCGTAAGCACCATTTCTTACACCGACAAAACTATTTCTCTTTCCGAAATTTTGGGACGTGGTGTTATTATTCACGCAGGAACTGATGATTTAAAATCTCAACCATCTGGAGCAGCTGGTCCTCGCATTTCTTGTGGGGTTATTGGTATTACCAAGTAATAAAACAGTAGAGTATTTGAGCCAATCTTGTTTTTTCAAGGTTGGCTTTTTTTTTGCGCATATATCTCTTCAATCTTAAAACATTCCATGGCTATTACTTAAAAGCTTAATATTTTTTAATACGCTATTCTATTCTTCAAGTCTTTATATTTTATTGAAATATATTAATTACTTTAAAACCTTTGGAATCGTCCGATAATTTATCAAAAACACATCTTATGAAGAACCGATACTACCTTCCCTTTCTAGCCTTATTTCTTCTATCGCTTACAGCTAATGCTCAGATAAAAGTAAATGAGATTATTGCTTCTAATGAAGCTTCACATTCAGATGAAAACGGCGATTTCGATGACTGGATTGAAATCTATAACTCAAGCGACATTTCCATAAATATAGGCGGTTATTATTTTTCGGACGACCCCGCTGAGCCAACAAAATGGCAAATACCTACAAATCAAAGTGCTAGCACCACTATTGGCGCTAAAGGTTTTATGATTCTTTGGGCAGATAGCTCTCCAGAAGAAGGCCCTCTTCATTTAGATTTC
The DNA here is from genome assembly GCA_048267645.1 of Balneola sp. GTDB lineage: Bacteria > Bacteroidota > Rhodothermia > Balneolales > Balneolaceae > Balneola. The sequence goes on along the minus strand of JBLWXC010000003.1, from coordinate 54,550 downwards.
AAACTCGGAGCTTCTGGTGAATCGGTTATAATTACTGCTGCTGATGGCACAACACTCATCGATTCCGTTAATTTCCCACAACAGTCTTCGGATATTTCTTGGGCTAGAGAAACCGATGGAACAGGATCTTTTTCTTATTCAACACCTAGTCCTAATGCATCAAATGCGGGAACAGTTATTGTTGGAGAACAGGCAAGCACACCGACATTTTCTTTAAGCTCTGGATTTTATCCTGCAGGCTTAACTATTGCACTCTCATCAGAAAACGAAAGTGCTGAAATACACTACACACTTAACGGTTCTGTGCCTACTATAAATTCAGCCGTTTATTCTGCTCCAATAACAACCGACACCTCAATTGTTTTAAGAGCAATTGCTTTTGAGGATGGTAAAGACGCAAGTGAAATAGCAACAAATACGTACATCATTGGCAATCAGCACACTTTCCCTGTTGTTTCTTTTGTTATGGAGCCTGATTCATTATTCGATTATGATAAAGGGATGTATGTAATTGGCGATTCCTCTGAGACTACTGGAGAATATCCTTACGTTGGAGCAAACTTCTGGGAAGATTTTGCCTACCCCGTTCATATAGAATACATCGATGAAAATGGTAATACTGGTTTTGAATTTGATGCTGAAGCAGAAATAGCTGGAAATTTCAGCCGTGCATTCCCAAAAAAATCGTTTACAATAAACAATAACGACAAATACGGTACTAACACATTTACGTATCCGCTTTTCCCAGAAAACAGTTATAACGAATATGACGGGTTTGTACTTCGTGCAGGAGCTGAAGAACGCTCTCGCCTACAAAACGAAATTCTGAGAACAATCAATGTCGAGTGGAATCATGCCAACGCCATGCAAGGCACTCGCCCTGTTATACTTTATATAAATGGTAAATATTGGGGAATTTATTCTCTTCAAGAGAGAAAGAATGATGACTTCATCGAAGCTCGCTATGGTGCTGACGATATCGACATGATTAAGGGCTACGATACCGCAACCGACGGAGATTACGAAGCCTACGAAGATATGATTGATAATTTCTTAGACGAATCTTTAACAGGTGATGAATTCTATCAATATCTAGATTCTGTATTAGACATTGAAAGTTTTACTGACCACTGGATTTATCAAATTTATACTTCTCATGGTGACGAGAATAACATCCGTTATTGGAGAGATAGAGATCCAAACGGAATAGAAAATCCACGTTTTTGGTTACCAACAGCTAGCAATGCTTTTGAGACCGTAAATACCAAGAAATGGCATTATGTATCTTATGATTTCGATTGGTGGCAAAACCTTGGCGAGGAAGACCCCGCTAATTATTTCAGTTCATTTAGACGTTTTTTAACTGACGAGACTGGTGGGTATCAGCTACTTGGTAGACTAATGAAAAACGATACTTATAAAGAGGTTTTCTTAACTCGTCTTGCAGACTTAATGAACACCGCTTTTAAGCCTGATTACATGATGGCTTTAATCGATTCTATAGACACTTCCATTGAACCTGAAATTCAGCAAGATATTGACCGTTGGACTGATGGCTGGTATGATAATGGTGGCCCAACTGAATATGACATGGAATGGGTTCGAACAGTTGCAGAATGGTACGTTGAAGACATGCCAGACTATTTATACGGTGAAATCTCAGATACCTTACAAGTTGATACTGTTCGTGTAAACCTCAATAATATCGAAAACGGTGTTATCCAATTAAATACAATTCAACCGCCTCTTACTGATGGAGATTGGTCTGGTATTTACTTTGAAGGCACCGAATTATACCTCAACGCAACAGCCGCACCAGGTTTTGAGTTCGCTGGATGGATTGTGAATGATGAAAACGTTTCATCATCCGCTTCTTTCTCTATGCCATTAACTACCGAGCCGCTCAATATTACAGCTCAATTCCAATCTGCTGAGCGTATAATTGTAATTAATGAAATCAATTATAAATCTTCAGATGATTTTGACACTGACGATTGGGTTGAACTTCACAACACTTCAGGCGACGCTGTAGACGTATCAGGTTGGGTTCTAAAAGACGACGATGATGCTCATGAGTTCATCTTCCCAGAAGGGACTTCTATTGCCGCAAATGGCTACCTCGTGTTAACTCGCGATCAAGTACTATTCTCATCTATCAACACTTCGGTTGAAAACGTTATTGGAGACTTCGACTTTGGCTTTGGTAGTAGTGCCGACCAAGTTCGTCTATTCAACGATAGCAGTATTCTTGTAGACATTGTTGCTTACACTAACGAAGCTCCTTGGCCTGCTGCTGCGGCTGGCGATGGTCCAACCTTAGAGCTTACCGACGCAAGTTCAGACAACGCTCTTGCTGAAAACTGGTTTGCTGCTACAAAAGCAGGTGGTACTCCTGGTAGAGAAAATGGTGGAGTTTATACAAGCTCAGAAGATGAAATTGGCATCCCTAACAAATTTGATCTTTCTCAAAATTATCCAAACCCATTCAACCCAACTACCAACATTTCATTTAGTATTCAAAAAGCTGGTAAAGTTGAACTTTCGGTTTATAATATGTTAGGCCAAAAAGTAAGTACGTTAATCAACGCCCCATTAACTGCAGGTACTCACTCTGTTACATTTGATGCTCAGAACTTATCAAGTGGCGTGTATTTGTACCGCATCATAGCTGGTAACCAAACCAAAACTATGCGTATGGTTTTACTGAAGTAAAATTTCAACCGTTCATTTAAAAAATTCAATACTAATACAGTATTGAGAGCCTTATCTTTCAAGCTCAAGTTTTTTAAATGAACGGTATTTTTATTCCATGGATATTACGCTAACTACCCCTGCTCTTCTTTTCCCCGCGATCTCTCTTCTTCTTTTAGCTTATACCAATCGCTTTTTAGCTATCGCAAGTCTAATTAGAAACCTCCATGGTGGCAATGCTGGGGATTTAGACAGGCGCACAAAAGCACAGATTCAGAATTTAAGAAAACGCCTAGTTTTAATTAAAAACATGCAACTTATGGGCATAAGCTCACTTTTTCTTTGTGTACTCTGCATGTTTCTTCTTTTTGGCGATTATATACTTGCTGGCAAAATTCTATTCGCCATTAGCTTAATTATGCTCCTTATCTCACTAGGTCTTTCAATTATTGAAATTCAGATAAGTGTTAAAGCTCTTAACATTCAGCTAGAAGATTTAGAAGGCTAGTTTTTAAATTCATAAAAACCACCGTTCTTGATCCTAAAAAAGCTTTGTCGTGGTGGTTAATTGAAAGCATGGAAGTATTGCACGTTAACCTAGCTCTAGATTCCTGCCTTCGTAGAAATGACAGCGTTGTTAGCTTTGTGAATAGATAAGCACCCAAAGCTCTTTTAAGTCTTTAGCGGAGCAGTGACTTAAAAGAATATATAAACAAGAAGTCTCTGACTTCTTTCTACTTTGTAGAGGTAATCAGTGGTTTTGGGGCTTTTGCGTTATTTCCAAGCTTGTTTCCACAAACACCCCTCCATCCTACCCCCCGGCTTTAGATAAAGATTAAATCTCTGCTCCATAGATGGTCTGACCGTCACTTGTCCCAAAGCTCTTTTAAGTCTTTAGCGGAGCGGTGACTTAAAAGAAAACGTCAATAAGAAGTCTCTGACTTCTTTCTACTTTGTAAAGGTAATCAGTGATTAAGGGGCTTTTGCATTATTTCCAAGCTTGTTTCCACAAACACCCCTCCATCCTACCCCCCCTACTTTAGTTAAAGATTAAATCACCCTTTTATCTTTGTAATAGGATGTTATCTCTACTTTGATATCGTGTTACTTTTACTCATTTTGCCGATGGTTTTTTGGGGTAAAGAATTCTATCCGTAAATATTATACGAGGTTATAACCGATTAGAGTTTTTGTTACTTTATTGGTGGGTTATAAGGAGGAGATTCAATGCACAAATAAAGATTCCTTTTTTACCAACGCACACAAGAAAAATGAAATACGAATTGTTACAAAAAGAAATAGTATGCCAACACTCCATTGGATAGGAAAAGAAAAAGTGGTTAGCCACCACCAAGATGTGCCATACAGAGTTTTGGAACATAAATATGGATTTACAGCAGACAAAGGCGAACAAAACGAACCTACCGAAAGCGGAAACAAAATCATTCACGGTGACAACCTTGAAGCACTCAAAAGCCTATTGCCTGAATATGAAGGAAAAATAAAGTGCATCTATATTGACCCACCTTACAATACCGGAAATGAAGGTTGGGTTTATAACGACAATGTAAACCACCCGAAAATAAAAAAGTGGTTGGGCGAAGTGGTTGGGAAAGATGGTGAAGATTTAAGCCGACACGACAAATGGTTGTGTATGATGTATCCACGACTGAAACTTTTGCATAAGCTTTTAGCTGATGATGGAGCTATTTTTATTTCGATTGATGATAATGAGCAGGCGAATTTGAAACTGATGTGCGATGAGATTTTTGGAAGCTGGAACTATATAGCAACCTTCCCTTGGAGAAAAAGAACTGCAAAAAGTGATGTTCCAAATGGAATTTCACAAGATTATGAATGGATTATTTGTTATTCAAAGAAGAATTTTTTTGCAGGAATTGAATCAACAAGAAAGTATAGAAGCTCTGATGATTACCCGAATGATAAATGGCGATTGACTGATTTAACAAAGCAGACTAGTGCGGAGGAGCGACCAAATTCAGCATTTAATATGGTTGACCCTAAAACAGGAAAATCTTACCCCTTTAATCCAAAAAGAACTTGGGCTGTTTCTATCGATACTTTTAAAGATTATTATGACAAAGGAAAAATCGTTTTTCCTGATGATTATGATTTTCTGAATATTTCGATTCCTGCCTATCGTGTCTTTGAAAGTGAAGACAAGTCAAAAGCCTTAAAGAAGTACGGCAGAGATTATATTTTAAAGGCAGTTTCTACCAATTTCCCAAAAGAAGTAGGAATGACGCAAGATGGCAACAAAGAGATTGTTGAATTGTTTGGTAGTAAATTATTTTCATTTCCTAAGCCAAGTTCTTTGATTCAATTTTTAGTTGGAATATTGAATGACAAAAATTCCCTCATCCTCGACTCTTTCGCAGGTTCAGGCACCACTGCCCACGCAGTTTTAAACTTAAATAAACAAGACGGCGGCAATCGAAAATTCATTTTGGTAGAAATGGAAGAGTATGCCAATGATATTACAGCCGAACGTGTAAAACGAGTAGCCAAAGGCTATGGTGCAGGCAACAAAAAAGTGGAAGGCACAGGCGGAGCATTCGACTTTTACGAACTCGGCTTGCCACTCTTTGACGAAAACCAAAACCTAAACGAAGAAGTCGGTTTGCCAAAAATCAGAGAATACATTTGGTTTTCGGAAACCAGAACTTCTTTTAATGAGCCAAACAAAGAACCTTATTTTTTAGGCAAAAAAGATGAATCGGCTTACTACTTCATTTACGAAAAAGATTGCTTAACCACATTAGATTATGATGCTTTGGAACTCATCAAAACCAAAGCAGAGCAATACATCATCTATGCCGATAATTGCTTGTTGCCAAAGGATTTTATGGCAAGGAAGAATATCATTTTCAAAAAAATACCGAGGGACATCACGAGGTTTTAATAATGAGTTATGAATGATGAATTGAGCTATTTCCATTTTGGAAACAACTGAAATAAGAATAAACGTATATGAGTGATTTAGCGCCAAAACAAAACAACTTTATTTTGTACACCACTCCTGAGGGGGAAGTACAGTTAAATGTGTTGCTCCAAGGTGAAACCATTTGGCTGACTCAAAAGGCCATGGGTATTCTTTTTGATACCACTCCACAAAATATAACGATTCACTTAAAAAACATCTTTGAAAGTGGCGAATTAGAAGAAGAAGCAACTTGTAAGGAATTTTTACAAGTTCAAATGGAAGGTGGTAGAGAGGTTTCTCGAAAACAGAAAATGTACAACCTTGATGTAATTATTTCAGTAGGCTATCGGGTAAATTCTACTAAAGCCACGCAATTTAGAATTTGGGCTACCAGAACCTTGAAAGAATTCATCATAAAAGGTTTTGTGTTAGACGATGATCGGTTGAAACAAGGCGAAACCGTTTTTGGTAAAGATTATTTCAAAGAGTTATTGGAGCGTGTTCGCTCCATCAGAGCCAGTGAACGCAGAATTTATCAGCAAATCACCGATATTTTTGCTGAATGTAGTATTGATTACGACCCCAAATCTGAAATCACCAAGAATTTTTATGCACTGGTACAAAACAAATTTCATTTTGCCATTACAGGTCAAACCGAAGCCGAAATCATTTATAAAAAGGCTGACGCCAAGAAAGAGAATATGGGTTTAACCACGTGGAAGAATGCCCCGGATGGACGCATATTAAAATCGGATACTACAATAGCCAAGAACTATCTTCAAGAAAAAGAAATAAAACAATTGGAACGCACAGTAGCAGGTTACTTTGATTATATCGAAAACCTGATTGAGCGAGAAAATACCTTTACAATGGAAAGTTTGGCAAATAGTGTAGATAAGTTTTTGAACTTTAACGAATTCAAAATTTTAGAAGGCAAAGGAACAAAGACGCATGTGCAAGCTATTTCCAAAGCAGGAAAAGAGTACGACCAGTTTAATAAGACCCAAAAAATTATTTCTGACTTTGATAAACAAATCAAGAAATTGAAAAAATAGGCTATGGAAGAAATCAAAATACAACACCTGCCACCAAGCGTTGATTGTGAGTCTGTAGCTATTTTAAAGCAACTCAACAAAGCTTCACGAGCTTTAGGGCAATTAAAAGGCGAAGTTTCAAAAATCCCTAATTCTCAAATTCTACTCGATACGCTTACGCTTCAAGAAGCAAAAGACAGTAACGAAATCGAGAACATTGTCACTACAGATGATGAAATGTACCAGGCCAGTATTGACGAAACGGTAGCTTCGGTAACGGCAAAAGAAGCTCTTAATTATTCCAATGCCATAAAATTAGGGTTAGATATTGTTCGCAAGAAAGGTTTGTTGACCATCAACGATATTTCCAGAATTCAACATATCATTTCGCCCAACCATCCTATTCGAAAAATACCCGGAACGGTTTTAAAAAATCCGAAAACGCAGGAGGTCGTTTATACGCCACCACAGCATTATGATGATATAAAAGCGTTGCTTGATAATTTGGAACGCTACATCAACGTACCTGAATTTCACGATACTGATGCTTTGATAAAAATGCCGATTATTCATTTTCAGTTTGAGAGCATTCACCCTTATTTTGACGGCAATGGCAGAACAGGTCGTTTGCTGAATATCTTGTATTTGGTGCAGCAAGGTTTGTTGGATATTCCTGTTCTCTATCTGAGTAGCTACATCATAAAAAACAAAAGCGATTATTACCGCTTGTTGCAAGAGGTACGCACCAAAGGCAGTTGGGAAGAATGGATTGTGTGGATGCTAAAAGGCGTTGAATTGACTGCCAAAGAAACCATTGTAGTGGTTAACAAGATAAAAGTGCTGATGGACGACTACAAAAAGGAAATCCGCAGCAACTTTAGTTTTTATAGCCACGATTTAATCAATATCCTTTTTAAGCATCCTTACACTAAGAACAGTTTCTTGGAACGAGAGCTTAAGGTGCATAGAAAAACAGCAAGTAGTTACCTGAATACTTTGGCGGATTCCGGATTACTGACAAAAATTAAAATTGGCAAGTTCAATTATTACATCAACGAACCGTTGCTGAAAATTTTAAAACAACGTTAACATGGATAAGAAATGCACAATTTTGGGACACGTTCGGATTTCATGGATAAGAAACGTACAATTTTTATCCACGTTAAAGTGCCATGTGCAAAAAAGTGTCATTTCTTATCCATGAGAAAATATCATGCACAAAAAAGCAGGTTTTGTTGTGCACAAGAAATAAAGTGTGCACAAGAATTGGCCAAATGTTGTGCACGTTAAATTATTAGAAACATGGAATTAAAAAGCTATCAACTGAAAGTAATTGAGAATCTTGAAGAATACTTGACCTATGTTCAAGAACAAAAAGATTTAAAAACAGCTTTCGATAAATATTGGGAAGACAAAATTGGTCCTTACAATCCTTTGGATGGTACAGGAATGCAGCCTTACAAAAACAACATTCCCAATGCTGCCCACGTAGCCGTTAAAGTGCCAACGGCAGGTGGTAAAACCTTTATTGCTGTAAATGCACTGCATTCCATTTTTCAAGCTTATGATTCCAGCAAACCAAAAGCCGTTATTTGGTTAGTGCCTTGGAGTAACCTTCTGCAACAAACGGTTGATGCACTTTCCAATCCAGAGCATCCGTACAGACAAAAACTCAATACACTTTTTAATCACCGAGTAGAAGTCTATCAAAAAGAAGATTTGTTACAAGGCTCAAACTTTAACCCAACAGTCGTAAAAGACCAGCTGAGTATTTTTGTAATGAGTTTTGCCAGCTTGCGGGCAAGAAACAAAGACGACAGAAAGGTTTATCAAGAAAATGGACAGTTAGAAGCCTTTGTATCGCAATATAAAAACAGCGAACACATTTTAGATGGTGTAGACGATACGGCATTAATCAATGTATTGCGTTATCTCAACCCTATTTTGGTAGTGGATGAAAGCCACAATGCAGAAAGTGATTTGAGTGTGGACATGCTCAAAAACCTAAATCCGTCATTCATTCTCGATTTAACAGCTACACCAAAAGCGAATAGCAATATTGTAAGCCTTGTTCCTGCCATTGAACTGAAAAAGGAACATATGGTAAAACTTCCTGTAATCGTGTATAACAACCACGATAAAACAGAAGTGATTAATAACGCTTTGCATTTACAACGCAAATTGGAAAACCTTGCTAAAAAGCAAGAAGCCGAAGGCGGTAAATACATCAGGCCCATTGTGCTGTTTCAGGCACAACCCAAAACCAAAGACGACAATACCACTTTCGAGAAGTTGAAAGAACAGTTGTTGAGTTTGGGAATTCCCGAAAATCAAATCAAAATCAAAACTGCCAACATTGACGAATTGAAAGGCGTTGATTTAATGAGCAAGGAATGTGAAGTCCGCTATATCATAACCATCAACGCCTTGAAAGAAGGTTGGGATTGTCCGTTTGCATACATCTTGGCTTCATTAGCTGACAAATCAAGTGCGGTAGATGTAGAGCAAATTTTGGGCCGTGTATTGCGTCAGCCTTATGTGCAAAAACACAAGTCGTTTCAGCTCAACCTTTCTTATGTTTTAACAGCTTCTACCAAGTTCAATGAAACTTTACAGAGCATTGTAAAAGGTTTACAAGAATCAGGATTTAGTGAAAAAGATTATCGCAAAGTCGATAAGATGACCGAAGAAGAAAAGAAAACAGTTACTACTGACCCCGTTGAATCTTTTCTTTTCCCTGAACAACAAACGGTACAGGAAGAAGATGAAAACATCGACACCAATCGAGTAACGTTTGACCCAAGTTCAGACGAAGAAGAAACCGAATCTACAACGGTGATTGAAGAAATTGAAGCCTTGGCGGAAGAACAGAATCGACAATTAGAAGAACAAATAAAAGAACAGGAACAGCAACCTGTTGACGAAAATATTTTTCAAGAAATGGGTGATAAAGTGAAACGCTATAAAGTAAAAGAAGCCTACAAGGAGTATATAGAAAAAATCGAGTTTCCGCAGTTCTTTATCAAAGTAACCGCCAGCGATATATTTGGGACAGATGAAGAGTTGCTTAATCGAGAATCGTTGCTTAAAGACTTTAAACTATCAGAAGAAGACATCAAAATCGACTTTGACAAAATTTCTTCTGACTTGTACAAAATTGACTTGGAAGAAGCCCAAAAAAACGAGTTCAGACCTTCATTTACTAAAATTGAAGACGACTTGGTGAAAGACCCAATTGTGGAATACGTTTTAGCAAAACCAAAAGAAAATCAGATAACAGACATCACACATCAAATGATGCAGATTATCGGAAACATGTACCCTATTCCAGACCAAGAAATCAAAGTCTACATTGGTCGTATTCTGAACAGTATGAATACTGAGCAATTAAGAGATATTTTGGTGCGTAAGTGGAGCTACACCGACAAAATCAAAGCTCACATTAGAAAATTATCAGATTCATATGCCGAAGGTCGATTTATGGATTTAATTAAGTCTAAAAAGATCAGCACCAAAGGCAATTGGAACCTGAGCAAAGAAATTGTTCCAGGGAACACAGGCTCTGCAATTGGAAACTCGCTTTACGAAAAAGAAGGCTCAATGAACAATTTTGAAGAACGAATAGCAATGGAGCTCGGAACCTCTTCAAACATTGAGTTTTGGCATAGGAATTTAGAACGTGGAAAAGGGTTCTACATCAACGGATTTAAAGCCAATCACTACCCTGACTTCATTATGCGGACAAAATCAGGTAAGACGATTTTAGTTGAAACAAAAGGCGATCATTTAGACGGTTCAGACAGTGAAGCAAAATGCCGACTTGGAAACGAATGGGAAAAACAAGCTGGAAATGACTTTGCCTACTTTATGATTTTTGACAAAAAAGAAGTGCCAAGAGCATATACTTTGGATAAAGCAAAAGAACTAATTGGAGGAATGTAATCCGTCAAAAACGAAACATCATTATTCCTCCCCTCTTCTGATCCATACTTATCAATTGTTCGGTTGATGCTTACGAAGTGATCGATTGATCCGCATCTCTTGAAGGAAAAGACGGCAACAAAAAAAGGTATGACCACGAATGCAGCCATGCCTTTAGGGTGTACCAGTGTTGGTTATCATGATTTTTTGAACTCTAGGCTGTTTAACATGCTAGCAAACTTAGAACCTGGTCGAAATAAAATACGCGACTTACGGATGTTGGAGCTGCTTACCTCGTCTTCGGTATCGCTCCACTCGCTAGAGATGCTTAAATGGAAGTTACCAAGATCGCCGATGGTCACAATTTGACCTTCACTCAACATCTCGGGCACAATTTCAGCAATGGCATACAATACCGCACGAATATCGGCACCTGTTACGGTACTCATTTGTTGAATACGATTAGTTAGGGCTTCAATTCGGTGCTATCTGACAGTTTAGTGGCTTGAAACCCCCAATGATGGTTTAAGTCTGAGCGAAAGCGGCGACTTAAAACTGGCAGCACAGCAAGTCTGAGACTTGCATTAAGGACAGTATTATTTACTACGGCAAGAACAATCGCATTGCAATAAAATAGCAGATAACGGAAGTCATGAGACTTCCTATGCTAGTACTTCCAAGTTACAAACCTGAAAGATCGTGGGGTCCATCAGGAACGCAAGAGTGGCCTAAAAAAATGCAAGAACGTCCATCGGGAACGCAAGAATGGCCTAAAAAAACGCAAGAACGTCCATCAGGAATGCAAAAATGGCCTAAAAAAACGCAAGAACGTCCATCGGGAACACAAGAATGGCCTAAAAAAATGCATGGTCAACGCTAAAAAATGTATAAGGCACGTCCAGAAATGCATGATCAACACTAAAAAATGCATAAGTCACTTCCAGAAACGCATGGTCAACGCTAAAAAATGCATAAGTCACTTCTAGAAACGCATGGTCAACGCTAAAAAATGTATAAGACACTTCCAGAATCGCATTGTCAACGCCAAAAAATGCATGAGGCACTTCCAGAAACGCATGGTCAACGCTAAAAAATGCATGAGGCACGTCCAGAAACGCATGGTCAACGCCAAAAAATGCATGAGGCACTCATATAGTTACCCCGTAGTCTGTTGAACATTGGAATGGTTGAGTCGATGCAATGGAGTTCGCGCCAATAATTCTTGTAGAGAGCTTTTGGTACGTGCTAAACCCGAGATTCGGGGGCGGTTCAAAAGTACAACCATTAAAGAGATGAGTGTGATGCAAACTGGGAAATAATGTGACAGCAAGGTCAGTTATCACCTGCGAATAAAAAAATTGCTTTTTAATAACTGGGAAGATCCTTCAGAAGTATCTTCAGGATGACTTTGAGCGTTGTTTAATTTATTAAAACTGTCAACGAATTACCTGACATCTACAATCCGTGTGCCACTTAACAGGCTTGTAACCCCATGATTTTTTCTAAGAATCGAACCCAACTCCAAGCCATAAAAAAAGCCTGTCATCTCAAAGAAATGACAGGCTTGAAAAAACTAAACTGAAACTCTTAGGAGAGTTTCCAGTTCTTAATGCCAGCTCTAATTACTTCGCCAACTTTATCCACAGGAATGCGCTCTTGGCTCATATCATCGCGGTATCGGATAGTAACGGTGTTATCTTCTAAACCATCAAAATCTACAGTGATACAGAATGGAGTTCCGGCTTCGTCTAAACGACGATAACGCTTACCAATAGAACCTGTTTCATCGTACTGAACTGAGAAATCTTCGCGTAAATCATCCGTGATTTTGTGCGCTATTTCTTGAAGTTCTGGCTTTTTAATGAGCGGAAAAACTCCAACTTGAATAGGGGCCAACTCTGGGTGCATTTTTAGCACTACTCGTTTTTCACCATCCACCTCTTCTTCTCTGTAAGCATCACAAAGTACCATAAGTGTGCAGCGATCTAGCCCAATCGAAGTTTCAATCACATAAGGAACAAAGCGTTTGTTATTCTTTTGGTCAAAATAATCCAGTTTTTTGCCTGAGAATTTTTGGTGCTGAGATAAATCAAAATCGGTACGGTTGTGAATGCCTTCCACTTCTTGCCAGCCAATTGGGAATTGATACTGAACATCATCAGCGGCACGAGCGTAATGTGCTAATTTATCTTCTGGATGAGGCATGAATCTCAAGTTTTCTTCACGAATACCAATCTTCTTGTGCCAAGCTATACGTTTTTCTCTCCACTCTTCGTAGGCAGCTTCATCCGTTCCTGGCTCTACAAAATATTGCATCTCCATTTGTTCAAATTCTCTCATTCGGAATACAAACTGGCGAGCTACAACTTCGTTTCTAAATGCTTTACCTGTTTGTGCAATTCCAAAAGGCACGCTAACACGGGTAGTATCGAGCACGTTTTTGTAGTTCACAAAAATACCCTGTGCAGTCTCTGGGCGTAAATACACGCCGTCTTCTTCGCTCGATGTTGCACCAAAAGCAGTCTTAAACATCAAATTAAACTGGCGCACTTCTGTCCAATCGAAAGCGCCGGAATCAGGAGAACGAATTTCATTCTCCATAATAATATCGTACAGATCTTCGGTGAGACTTTTACGTGTACCCGTTGTATCTAGCAACTCTTGGAGTTCCGCAGCTTTTTCTGTTTTACCCTCTTTTTCAAGTTTGAAAATATACTGCTCAATGAGCATATCAGCGCGGTAACGTTTTTTCGATTGTTTATCATCAATCATAGGATCGTTAAACCCACCTACGTGTCCACTTGCTTCCCACACTTTCGGGTGCATAAAAATGGCAGCATCAATACCTACAATGTTATCATGGCGTTGGGTCATTTCTTTCCACCACGCATTACGGATATTTCGTTTTAGTTCCACTCCTAAGGGGCCGTAATCATAAACAGCACTTAAGCCACCATAAATTTCAGAAGATTGAAAAATAAATCCGCGTGATTTCGCTAGTGATACAATTTTGTCTAAGCTGTCCAAATTTGACATGAACTCGTCTTTTTTAGTGTGTGAATATGAGTGAACCTTTAAGATACTAATTTGCTACACTGTTTTGGAAGCTTTCTGAACAACATTTCCTTTTTTTGATGCAATTAATGAGAAATGTGCACTAGGAATGTGTATTTTCGATGCACTCACTTAAACTCACTTATTCATTCTTAAACAAAACTCATGAAAGTTGGTATTCTTGGCGCAACTGGCGCCGTTGGACAAAAATTTATACGGCTATTACAAAATCATCCTTGGTTCGAGATTGCCGCACTTGGCGCATCTGAACGTTCAGCTGGTAAACCTTATATAGAAGCAGCTAATTGGATTGAAGATGTAGTTTTACCTCAATCCGTTGCAGAAATGACAGTTCTAAACTGTGATCCTAAAAATTTCGCTGGTATCGACTTTGTTTTTTCTGGCTTAGATGCATCCGTTGCATTCGAAATTGAAGGCGCTTTTGCACGAGCTGGTATCCCTGTAATTTCAAATGCTAAGAATTACAGAATGGACCCAACTGTTCCTCTTTTAGTTCCTGAAGTAAATCCAGAGCATGTTGAATTGATTAAACAACAAACTTTTACTGAAGATGGCTCGGGCTGGATTGTTACCAACCCTAACTGCGTTGCGGTTCCATTATCTATTGCTCTTAAGCCATTACACGAAGCTTTTGGTATCGAAAGCATGATTTTGACTACTATGCAAGCTATCTCTGGAGCTGGTTATCCAGGAGTTCCTAGTTTAGATATTCTTGGAAATGTAGTTCCATTTATATCTGGTGAAGAACCTAAAATTGCACCTGAAGCGCATAAATTATTGGGTACTTTAGACAATGGAAAGGTAAATGAACCTACGTTTTCTGTACAAGCAACTTGTACTCGTGTGCCCACTATTAACGGACACATGGCAGCAGTTACTGTAAAATTAGCAAACAAACCTGCTAGTATTGCCGAAGTTGAGAAGGTTATCGAAAACTTTAACGCTACGAATCCAATTGCTGAACTTGATTTACCTTTTGCACCAAAAAATGTAATCAAACTGCATAAAGATGATCGTCATCCTCAACCCCGTCTCCATGCAGACCAAGAAAATGGAATGCAATTACATATGGGACGCTTACGAGAAGCCGAAGTATTTGACATTAGCTTTGTGGCTATGGCTCACAATACTATTAGAGGAGCTGCAGGCGGCGCTATTTTAAATGCCGAATTACTTGTTAAAAAAGGCTTTCTAAAATAAAACCTTTCTTATCATTACAATTTTAATACTTAGAGAGCGCTATAATGGCGCTCTTTTTTTATAACACTACTCATCCATTTCTCTAAGCTTCATCTCTGAAAGCTTCAGATTTAAATGTGAAGATAATGAAGCCGCTATATTACGATGAGCTCTTTTCACCTTTAGCACTCGCGTTGTAAGGTCTTTGCCAGGTAAGCCTTCAAAAGATGAAGCTCTTTTCCCATGCAGAATCAACTTCGAAGAAAACATCCCTTTTTTGAATTCAGCCAATTCAATACTCGTTATTGGAATCTCAATAGATTTCAAATCAGATTGATATGCTTCAAAGACAGCATCCTTCTTCTGAAATTCAAAACACAGAAATTCACCTTCTACTCGCAAGATTCCTTCCAATTTCATGAATCCACCGTTCAGGTCGTCTGTATAAAAAGGTAAATTTCTCATATGAGATACTGTTTATTAGTGAGTTATATAGCTTTAAAAATATTTTAAAAAATGTACGAAAATTCTGTAAGGAGTTCCTCACTAATCGGTCTAACCTTACAGTTGTAGAGACACGACATACAATTGCCTTGAGAGTTTGACAACTCTCATTGTCCTTCTAAGGGTAAAAGGTGGAAAATCCTTTTACCCTATTTTTTTTTGAGCGATTTTTACTATTGATTAAATCCTCAACCTCTACTATTCTATTAGGTATGAAACATATCATCCTACTAATCCTAATTCTTTTACCTTCGCTTATTTTAGCTCGACAGGTAAACTTTGAAGATGATTTTTCGGACGGTGATTTTTCAGCCAATCCAACTTGGTCAGGTGCCGACTCCAATTTCATCATCTCCACTGTTGATGACAACTTGGTGCTCAGGCTCAACGACGACGGAGCGGGGAATTCATACATTTCCACTCCATCAACAAATGCAGTTGGCTATTGGGAGTTTTTTGTCCGGCTAGACTTTAGCCCATCTAACAACAATTTCACTCAAATCTTTTTGATGAGCGATATTGCAGATCTTTCAGGCGCTGTTAATGGATATGCTTTACGCGCAGGGGAGAATTTATCGGGGGATGTTTTTCGACTATTTAAAATAACTAATGGCGAGCAAGATGGAGAAATTTTAACTGGAACTACAAATATTAGTAGTGGCGGAGCCTATCGTGTTAAAGTTACTCGAGATGCTTCTGGAAATTGGAATTTAGAAGTTGCTGAAGGATACAATGGCTCGCTAGCACAAGAAGCTACTGGAACAGATAACACCTATACTACAACCTCCTTTTTCGGACTCCAAGCAACGTATACATCTAGCAATGCAAAAAGCTTTTATTACGATTTTAAAATCACACAGCCCCCAGTTGCTGTCGAGCCACTTTTTGTAGATTCTTTCACTCTAATAAACGATACTCAAATTGATATATCATTTACCAAAGATGTTGACCCCGCAAGTATTGCTACTTCCGATTTTGAGCTGAATCCCAATGCAATCAATCCTGCAAATTTTACTCTACCTAGCAGTGATTTAGTTCGACTTACCTTTGCCGATTCTTTTCCTGGTGGCGAGAATCAACTTAGTATTTCTGGAATTAGTGATTTAAATGGCGATACTGCCCTCGCTGATACTTCTTTTAGTTTCTTTCTTCTTGATACTTTTGAGGCTGGGGATGTGGTAATTAACGAATTTATGAAAGACCCATCGCCTGGAGCAGCTGAGTATATTGAACTCAAGAATACAAGCTCGAAATATCTGAATCTCAAAAACTGGAAAGTTGGTGATAACAATACACTCACCACACCTTCCACCTCAGATTTAGTACTTTATCCTGATAGTTTTGTGGTTTTCACAACCGATACTTCAGCTCTTACATCCAGTTTTGGCTCAGGTTATTATGTGCGAGCTTCGTTACCAGCTCTTAATAACACCTCCGATCAAATTCGCGTGTACAATGCGCAAAGCGTTATGGTAGACTCTTTACAATACGAGACCTCTTGGGGCGGTGTAGATGTGGCCTTAGAGCGTAGGTCAAGTTCTGTAACTGGAACGATTATTCAGAACTGGGGAGATTCCCCTTCTCCCTTATTTGGTACACCAGGAAAAGTCAATGCCATAACACCAGATACAACTGCTCCCGAAATTAAAACCCTTATTGTTGTTGACAGACAAGAACTCATTCTTGTTTTTACGGAAGCTGTAAAAGCAGATTCTGTTGAAAGCTTAAACAATTACGACCTTTATAGGCAAGTGAAAGCGGTAACTCCTAAAATCACCAATCTGCTTTCGGCAACATTATTTGCTCCAGATTCGGTTTCATTGAAATTCGATTCCCCTCTCGACTACACTTCATTCGAATTTCCTGATGTACTTCAAGTTAATCACGTGGAAGATATCTTTGGGAATGTTAGTAAATCGTTAGTAGCCAATTTTGTTATAACAAAAATTGATACTGCCTCTAGTGGTGATGTAGTAATAAATGAATTTATGTATGACCCTGCTGACGATTACTCCGAATATATTGAGTTATACATTAATCAAAATAGCACCTTCAATTTAAGAAACTGGACACTTAGTGATAATAGTGGGACCCATAAAGTTATAACCACAACCGATTTCATTTTCCAGCAATCTAGCGGAGGAAGTTACCCAACAAATCGCTATGTGCTATTGTTACCCGATAGCACACTCATTAAAAACTTTGGCATAACAAATGCTATTGTAATGGGTAGCTGGTTCCCTGCGCTAAATAATACTACCGACGCAATTGTTATCCGTAATGAGTTTGGCGATACCATAGATTCTCTCACATATTCTTCAAGTTGGGGCGGAAAAGATATTGCTTTAGAACGAATAGACGCTAACCTCCCATCTACCTTACAAGCCAATTGGGGAGACTCTCCTAGCCCAGCACTTGGAACACCAGGTGAAGTCAATGAAATTAAGCCAGACTCTTCCGGACCTGAACTTTTATCTACTGAAATTCTAACTCAAAGCGCAGTAAAACTAACTTTTGATCAATTTTTGGATAAAGAAAAAGCTGAAAACCCAGCTAACTATTCTTTATCTCCATCTATTTCCATTCAAGCAGTTTCAGTTCAAGATGCAATAGTCACAATTACCTTTTCCTCTAATTTGGTTGAGGGTGAATCGTATGTGCTTACTATTCAAGATCAGTCTGATATTTTTGGGAATACTACATTGTCACAAACTACAGAGCTTAGATATTTAGAGTTTATACCAGCAACTAAAGCTGATATAGTGATTAATGAGATTCTGTTTAAGAAGACAAACGAAGATGGTCCTGAGTTTGTAGAACTATTCAATCGTTCTAACAAAAATATTGATTTAGGTGGTTGGCAACTCAAAGACGCGGCGAGCAATAAAGCCACACTACCTACTGGTACTATCCTCACTTCTGGTGAATTTCTTGTGCTTACCGATAATCAAAATTTCGCATCCACGTTAAGTAATGGTTTATACCTATCAAGTTTCCCATCTTTAAATGATGCTGGAGATGCTGTAGTTATTAAAACTGCTGATGGACTTCTTATTGATAGTCTCTATTATAACTCTAGTTGGGGCGGAAATAATGGTACTTCGATAGAAAGAAAAGATCCTTTTGCCGCTTCTAATGACGCCTCTAATTGGGCATCTAGTACCGCTGAGGGAGGAACTTCTGCTGGTGCCGTAAGCTCTCAACGCCTAGACGATACAGAATCACCTACTGTAATTTTCGCAAGTCAAACACCAGCTGGACTTTTTGTCGCTTTTTCTGAGTTTATCTCCATTAAATCAGACACTAGGTTTATCGCTTACGGTGCTGAAGTTGACAATTTTCAATTCGACTCTACCCAAGCGAATACAATTTTACTGTTAACATCTCCATCCAAACAAAAAGCTGATGAGAGTAATTTTGAAGCAACAAATTTATACGATGTAAAAGGCAATGCAACGGCATCCATTACTCAGCAAATTGCCCAACCTTTAGAGCAAGGAACAATTGTAATAAACGAAATTCTGTACGATCCTTTAGCCGATGACGAAGATAATCTACCCGACCAAACCGAGTATATTGAGCTTTATAATCCTCAAGATTATGCCATTTCTTTAGAAGGTTTGGTTTTAACAGACGCTCCTAATGAAGATGGTGAAGTTTCAATTATTGAGCCTGTTTCATCAAATTATAAGTGGATTCCTCCAGGGGGATTCACGCTCATCTATTCTGAAGATAAAGTATCTACTTTTGAGGATAGTAGAATTGCGTCCTATTTTGAACTTGAAGGACAAAGTGACCAGTTCACAATGCGTGTAGATCGTTCTTCGCTTAGCTTGTCTGCCACAAACGATGCCATTTACATCGCCGATAGCACAGGTACATTCATAGACTCGGTAGCTTATGACGAAAGTTGGCAAAACCCCAACAGAGCGAGTACAAAAGGTGTTTCACTGGAAAAAATCAATCCACTCGGGCCATCTAATGAGCCCTCAAATTGGAGTTCAAGTACCGATTCTCGTGGAGGAACTCCTGGATCACAGAATTCTATTTATCAAAGTCCTAATGCGCCAGAAGGTTCTACAGGAATCACATTTTCAAGCAATCCTTTTTCCCCTGATGATGATGGCTTTGAGGACAACCTTTTCATCAATTATGAACTTGACCAAGCCGATTATCTACTCCGCGTTCGCATTTTTGATAGATATGGTCGAAAAGTACGAACACTAGCTGATGGAAAAGCTGCTGGTTTCTCTGGAAGCTTAATTTGGGACGGCCTCACCGACGACCGCAAGAAAAACAGAGTTGGTATCTACATCATCCTTTTTGAAGCTTACAACAGTGCTAATGGGAAGAAAAAAACCTTTAAAGAAACCGTTGTTTTAGCCAAGATGTTTTAGTTTTAGGCGCTAAAGCGATGCAAAAGGCTTTAAACCTAAATCATCAAATTGCCCTAATTCGGCTTTCATCTTTCCTGTAATTCCAATCATTGCGGCGTTATCTGTGCAGTAGCTTATTTTGGGGATATGAAGATTCAAACTCATTTTCTCAGCAAGTTTCTCTGTTTTCGCTCTCAACATTGAATTAGCTGAAACGCCACCCGAGAGTACAATTGTTTTTACGCCCGTTTGTATAACGGCTCTTCTCAACTTCTTAATTAGAACCTCGCTAATAGCTTCCGAAACACTTGCGCAGATATCGTTCAAATGCGTTGTAAGCCACTCTTCTTCTTTATCCCTCACATAGTACAGCGCACTTGTCTTTAAGCCTGAAAAGCTAAAATCTAAACCTTCATTCGCCATAGCTTGTGGAAACTTATGGAACTTGGGATTTCCTAGTTTAGCAAGCTTATCCATTTGAGGGCCAGCCGGATAGGGTAACCCTAGAATTTTTCCAATTTTATCGAAGGCTTCTCCTGCGGCATCATCTCTGGTTTTACCTAAAATTTCATGCTCAAAAGGAGCTTTTACTAGAACGAGTTGAGTATGTCCACCAGAAACAGTGAGTGCCAAAAATGGAAAAACGGGTTCATTATCGATGAAGTTGGCGTAAATATGAGCATCCATGTGGTTCACTCCAACAAGAGGAATATCATGAGCTAATGCCAAACCTTTAGCAAAGCATAGCCCAACCAACAAAGAACCCATCAATCCCGGACCTTGAGTAACCGCCACTAAATCAATTTCATCAACAGAAACAGAAGCTTCAGTTAAAGCTTGCTGAACCGTTTGAACAATTGTTTTCTGATGTGCACGCGACGCGAGTTCAGGAACTACACCTCCAAATTTCACATGGATAGATTGAGAAGCAATAACATTAGACTGCACGCCAGCATTAGTTATTACTGCAGCGGAGGTGTCGTCACAAGAAGATTCAATAGCTAAAATATTCATGTGTTAAAGATACAAATTTTTGGCGTTGAGATGGCGCACCGTATTTGATTTTGAGTTAGGGATTAGTATTCCTGAGTTAGTCACCCGACCCTTATGCTATTCGAACAAAAATTTAGTTGTAACATCCGACTTGCTTGCCTATCTATTAATTAATACGTAAATCCAAAAAAAAGAGAAGGTTAAGAGTTAATGAGTGTTCAAGTATTAATTTTTCTATGTGCCGCTACGCTCCTCTCTGGTTGCAACCTTTTTAATAACGACCAAGGAAAATTGTCTAGAGAGTTAATTCCTTTAGCAGTGGGTAATTACTGGATATACGAAACCACGTACCTAGATGTGTTAAAGGATACTATTCGATATGAAGTTACTGGGGAGGTTCAGGTTCCTGTGGGAGATACCAGTTACACGGCATTTGCGGCTAATTTCATGCCCTTTCCTTCCGATTTGGAACCGTACTATTGGCTACGAAGAAATGGCGAACAAGGTATTTACACAATGGGCGGTATTTCCAACGCAGATACTCTTTTTATGAATGAAGTAGAGTATAAGTTGCCCAGTGAAGTTGGGGAAACCATTCAGACCCCACAGCTTGCATTTTCTCAAGAGCGCTTAGAGTTTTATATATCTGACACCCTTAGCATTACCCTTATTGATGATGATCGAGAAATTGTTACTCCTGCCGGAAAATTTGAATGTTATGTGTATAAATTTAAAGTAGATTTTTATGAAGAAGAAGTAGTATTTGCCACTTGGAACTATTTTATGTACTACAACTCTGGGATTGGGTTGGTAGCACAAATATCTACAACAGAAAATAAACCCGAAGATACTAAAGAAGAAATGTACTTAATGAAATATCAAATATATCAATAAGAATTTTAAGAATATAAAAGCCCCGCCGGGCTACCACTGAGTTTGATCCACCACGATCAATAAACCACAGGAAGTATTAGTGCCCAACAGGGATTGAAATCCCTTATAGCATCACCTAAACAATTTATAGCTTTCTTTTTGTTGAGATATTGAAAAATGGAAACATTAAAAACTGTATCATTCAATTGGTTTAGTTATCCTGTAAGTGTATAAAAAATAGTTATAGTTAGTATGAAGGTCTGGTTCTATTTAATAGTTTTAGGTACTGTTGTGTTGTCAACCATTTCGTCCTGTGGGCTTTTAGGGGGAGAGGAGGATAAACTAAAAGAACTTTTCCCACCAAACGAGGAGCTTATTCCCCTGGAAGTGGGCAATTACTGGGTGTATGCGCAATGGCATGTTGATTCAACAAGAATAGATACCGTTCGTGAAGAAGTATTAAATGTGCAAAATATTATCTCAGATAATACCAAAATAAGAGCGTATGGAACCTATCGTTTTAACTATAAAAATGAGCCTCCAGAAGATGCTCTCATTTCTTTAAAAGCAAATGGCTCGAATGGACTCTATTACCTAGGTTTTCGCATACCAACAGATTCCCTATACAACTTTGATAAAGGATTATACTTCAAATACCCGGCCAAAGTTGGCGATATGTGGGAACACACCGACGTTCTGTACTATCCACAAAATGGAGAAATGGTACTGGGAGATACGCAAACAATCACGCTTGTGGATACAACTAAAACTGTAGAAACCTCAGCCGGTATTTTTAAGAATTGTTATGTGTACACACACTGGGGTTTTAATAATGGTGACTATTTATCAACAGAAAAACACTATTTCTATGTAAAACCAAGAATAGGAATCATTGGTGTTGACACCTATATAGCAGATGATAAGGATGAATTATATGGACAATGGAGACTTTTAGAATATAAGCTCAATTAAAAACTCAGACCGTAATTGAGTTTTCCGCTTGGGAAACCGCTGGTTTAAATCAATCCACCTCGAATTGCCTGTATCACCCTAAAATAAGTTGTCGGTATTTAGGACGGGACACTCATATAAAAAAAGCCCCAACACATTGTGCTGAGGCTTTTCAAATTTTGATCGAGAAGAAGAGTTACTTACTTCTTATCGTCTTCGTCTTCAACAACTTCGTAATCTGCATCTACAGCGCCTTCTTCATCCGATTTTGCATCGTTTGCTGAAGGTTCAGCACCAGCGTCGCCACCTTGGGCAGCCGCTTCGGCTTGAGTTGCAGCGTAGATTTCTTCAGAAGCGCCAGTCCAAGCTGCGTTAACAGCTTCAATAGCAGCGTCAATCTCTTCTAGATTTTCAGCTTTGTGTGCTTCTTCAAGTTTAGCAATTGCTTCTTCGATAGCTGTTTTATTGCCTTCAGAAATTTTATCGCCATATTCATCAAGTTGCTTTTTGGTAGAGAAGATAAGACCATCTGCTTGGTTCATTTTCTCTACTTTTTCACGAAGTTTTTTGTCTTCTTCCTCATGCTCTTTAGCAGCTTGTTTCATTTTTTCGATTTCCTCATCAGATAATCCTGAAGAAGATTCAATTCTGATTGTTTGCTCTTTACCAGTGCCTTTATCCTTTGCAAGGATATTAATAACACCGTTAGCATCTAAATCGAAAGTCACTTCAATTTGAGGTACACCACGGGGTGCTGGTGGGATTCCATCTAAGTGGAAACGACCAAGTGTACGGTTAGCAGCTGCTTGAGCACGCTCGCCTTGCAACACATGAATTTCTACACTGCTTTGGTTGTCAGCTGCAGTTGAGAACACCTGTGACTTGCTAGTTGGGATTGTGCTGTTCGCTTCAATTAGCGGAGTCATTACACCACCAAGAGTTTCGATTCCTAAAGTGAGAGGTGTTACATCTAAAAGAACTACATCGTCAACATCACCAGAAAGTACACCACCTTGAATTGCAGCACCAATTGCTACCACTTCATCAGGGTTAACACCTTTACTTGGTTCTTTGCCAAAAAATTCTTTAACAGCTTCTTGAATTCTAGGGATACGAGTTGAACCACCTACAAGAATTACTTCATCAATATCACTTTTGCTTAATCCAGCATCTTTTAATGCTTTCACACAAGGATCGATAGAACGTTTAACAAGGTCGTCTACCAGTTGTTCAAATTTAGCGCGACTTAAATCGATATTTAAATGCTTAGGACCATCTTGAGTTGCTGTAACAAAAGGAAGGTTTACATTTGTTTTTGATGAACTTGAAAGTTCCACTTTAGCTTTTTCAGCAGCATCTTTTAGACGTTGCATTGCCATTGGGTCTTTACGTAAATCTACGCCTTCATCTTTCTTAAATTCATCTGCTAAGAAATCGATAATACGGGCATCAAAATCATCACCACCTAGGTGAGTATCACCGTTAGTAGATTTTACTTCAAATACGCCATCACCAAGTTCCAAAATAGAAACATCAAAAGTACCACCACCAAGGTCATAAACAACGATGGTTTCATCTTTGTGTTTTTTATCTAGACCATAAGCCAAAGCCGCAGCAGTTGGCTCGTTTATAATTCTTTTAACTTCTAAACCTGCAATTTTACCAGCTTCTTGAGTAGCTTTACGCTGAGCATCATTAAAGTATGCAGGTACAGTAATTACTGCTTCTGTTACTTTCTCGCCTAGGTACTCTTCTGCAGTTTGCTTCATTTTCTGAAGAACCATTGCAGAAATTTCTTGCGGAGCGTATTTACGATCGTCAATTTCTACACGAGCAGTTTTATCATCACCACTCACAACTTTGTAAGCTACTTGCTTAGCTTCTTCAGCAACTTCGTTATACATGCGCCCCATAAAACGTTTTACAGAAGCAACTGTTTTGTCTGGGTTAGTAATAGCCTGACGCTTTGCAGGTGCACCAATCAAACGCTCTCCGTCTTTTGTAAAAGCTACAACAGAAGGGGTTGTTCTTCCGCCTTCAGCATTTTGAATTACAACAGGCTCGTTACCTTCCATTACGGCAACGCACGAGTTTGTAGTTCCTAAGTCAATTCCTATGATCTTTCCCATGGGTCTGAAATCTGATTTTTTTTGTTTGTAATTAGAACCATTAAGGCACCAATCACGAATGTTATTTATGTTATTAATTTGAAATCTTGTACGTCTTAACGCTTGGCGTTTATAACGAGAGATATCTGCGAGCTTCTGTTTATAGAAGCAATAATCATGCTATTTAACTGGAATAGATTGCGTGTTTTTCAAGCTTTCCGATTTTGGCATTGCAACCGTTAGCACACCGTTTCTAAAGCTAGCGTCTATTTCAGCCTTATTCACAGTTTCGGGTAATGCGAAAGAACGAGCAAATGCGCCTCGTTTTCTTTCTTGTCTTTTAAACTCTTCGCCTTCCGAAAGCACAACATCTCGCTCACCCTTAATAGTTAGCACATTATCTTTCAGAGAAATACCTATTTCCTTTTTTGATAGCCCTGGTAAGTCAATCAATATTTTAAACTCTGATTCACTTTCCACGATATCACAATCAGGAGCAAAGTCTTTGTCCTCATTGGTAAGTGGTACCACTTTCTCTACAAACTGTTGAATATCTTTTCCCAGCTTGGATAAGTGTTTTTCTACTTCTATTCCGAATTCTGTGAAGTCTGCCATTGCGCTTACCTCTTTGTTTAATTTCACAAAGTGTAAAGCAAGCACAATGCCAAGTTGATAAGCTAGTTCACAAACTGACGTATTGACGGACGGATTGACAGAAACTAAAAGCTAGTTGCTATGTTTAGTTGCTCAACATATCTAAGTCATCCCAAAAACTTGGATAAGAAACTGCTGCACATTCTGCATCCTGAATCTTAGACTCACCAGTTCCTTTAAGCGCAAGAACTGCTGATGCCATAGCTATACGATGGTCATGGAAGCTTTTGAAGTTACCTGAATCAAAACTAAACTCAGGATTTCCATGAATAATAAGACCGTCTTCGGTCTCTTCGAAGTTTGCTCCAACCGCTCTGAGCATTTCAGCAATTGCCATAATGCGGTCTGTCTCTTTGTGGCGGAGTTCTTCTGCGCCGGAAATTACTGACGTACCTTCAGCGAAGGTCATTGCTACCGCCAACACAGGAAGTTCATCAATGCAATTAGGTATCAAAGCTTTTTTGATGGTTGTAGCCTTCAGATTTGATGTTTTTACAACCACATCGCCAACAGGCTCGGCACCTTCTAATCGCGTATTTTCTATTGAAATGTCTGCACCCATATCTTTCAATATTTCCAGAAGTGCATTTCGGGTAGGATTCAAACCTGTTCCTACTAATCGAATTTCACCCGCTGTATGAATTGCACCTGCAACTAGCCAAAAAGCTGCCGCAGAAAAATCTCCAGGTATGGTATAACTTTGGTTTGGAATCTCATTATGGATGGATGCTGAGATAATTTTCTTGCCATTCTCTTCAGATCTTGGCAACGATAACAACCTTTCCGTATGATCTCTACTCGGCACAGATTCGATTATACGAGTAGGAGTTTCGCCAAAAAGTCCGGCTAGTAACACACACGATTTTAGCTGGGCACTAGCTATAGGCAACTCATAATCCATCGGGACTAAATCATTCAGCCTAGTAACGTATAATGGAGCAAAGGCTGAATTCCTGGCTAAAATATGAGCACCCATTTTTTCAAGGGGCTGTATAATTCTCGTCATTGTTCGAGAAGAAAGTGATTCATCTCCAACTAATTTTGCAGCAATTCCTGCTCCAGCAAGCACACCTGCCAAAAGACGCATAGCAGTTCCTGAATTCCCACAATCCAAGTCATCCTTTGGTGTTTTAATACCGCCTCTACCAGTTCCTACAATTGTAAGCTTCTCTTCAGCTCTGGTTATATTAGCACCAAGTACTTCTACGCAGGCAAGTGCACTTTGAGGATCTTGAGCTGGCGAATAATTTTTTATTACTGATTTACCTTCATGCAACAAAGCAAAGATGGCAGCACGTTGAGATATTGATTTATCTGGTGGAGGAGTAATGCTGCCTTTTAGCTGTTGCGTAGGCATTACAGTTTTAATCATGAATCGCCAGTTTTTTTAAGAAGTTCTTGAGCTTTTTTTGCGGCTTCGGTGTCAGGATAATTTTCTAAGATTCCATTTAGGATACTCAATGCATCGCCTCGATTCCCTAATCGGATATGACATTCTGCAGTATTGTATAAAGATCTTGAAACCCAATCTTCAAATGCCTCAAATAGCACGCGTACTTTGGAGTATGCTTCTATTGCTGCATTGAATTTGCCCTGGTCTTGTTCTAGCTTACCTAAATAGTATTGAGCTTCTGCTCCAACAATGGTTGTGTTTTTTTCGGCAATTGGAGTAAGCATACCAAGGGCTTCATTGTAATTTCCTTCTGCCACAGCAACTTTTCCCAGTCCAACACTAGCGGCTGCATTATTAGGATTCACTTTAAGGGCATTCTCATATTCTTCTTTTGCAACAGAATTTTTTCCTAGTGCCAAACTAGCATTCCCCATTCCAACATAAGCTTCCTGCTTAAAGCGAGGAGCTTTATCTAACAACTGTTGATAATATTGATGAGATGTCTCAAACTCGCCTTTATCAAAATAGAGTGTTCCCAAAATGGTTAACGCAGAAGGTGTTTGCTCGTTATTTGGAAATTCATCAACTATGGTTTGATACGTATCTGCTGCTTTGTCTAGTTGGCCCATTTGGCGATATGAATCTCCAAGGTTTGCATATGCTTGAGGTACCAAATTATCCGAGTTTGTAATACGAAGGTATTGTCTAAATTCTTTTATAGCTCCTTCATAGTCACCAGATTGATACACATTTTCTGCTTGTCGATAACGTAACCTATCGGCAGTGCTACTGCTTGGGTTATCACTTAAGAAATCTTCCAACACCGCAGAACTGCTATCCGATCCACTTGAAGAGAGTTGAGAATATTGGATACCATTTACTGCATCAATGATGTATTGGCTTTTAGGATAATCTTCTAACACTTTCTTATAAGCCGCAATAGCGCGGTCGTATTCGCCAGCATTATAGTAAGAATCTCCAATATTGTATTGCGATCTAGCAGCCCATTCAGTTTTTGGGTATTTATTGATTACAGACTGGAATTCTTCAATTGCTTGAGAGTAATTATCGGTATTCAAATAGATGTAAGCCACATTGTATTGCGCTTGCTCACGTAATTTACTGAATGGATAAATTCTCAATAATTTTCTGAATGTACTTACGGCTTCGTAAGTACGATTTGAGCGGTAATAACTATTTGCCACTTGGAACATCGCGTAATCGCCGCCTGGCTCGGCACCAATTGCCATATTATAAAATTTCATTGCTTCACGATATTTGCCCTGTGCGTAATAGGCATCGCCTGTTCGGAGCTGTGTATCCGTATCGTAAGGGAAAAGAGCAATTGGGGGCGGATTGTATTCATTCAGGAATGCCTCGAAAGGAGCCGTTGCTTTTTCGAAATCTCCCATAATAAAGTAGCTCCAACCCAAAGAATAACGAGCTGCGCCAACCAGTTCACTTTTCGGATAATTTTTTAAGAAAATGGAAAACCTCTGAGCTGCCTGTGAATACTGGTTTATCTTGTAATAACTATCCGCACTCCAAAACAGAGCTTCTGCTCCTAATTCAGATTTCGGAGTTTCAGCATACACAGCTTCGAAAATAGGCTGGGCCTGTTCATAAGCTTGGTTCCTATATAAAATCCATGCTTTTTGAAAACGAGCTTGTCGTTTAAGCTCAGGGTCAATATCCGCTACTTTTTCTGCGGCATCAAAAGCTTGAGTTGCCCGTGTAAATTCATTATTCGCAAAATATGCTTCCCCTAAAAAGGTGTAGATTTTACCTGGATCTTTGAGCTCTTTTTCGTTTCTAATTAGCTGCAATAGAATTTCAATAGCCTCTCCATATCGGCCACTCTCGAAGGATGAAACCGACCACTCATAAAGGGCTTCTTCTACCCAAAGACCTTTTTTGTAACGTTCGCCAAACTCAGCAAAAGTGTTGAAAGAGCTTTCGTACTGCCCAGAAAGTTTTTGGTTAACGGCTTTATAGTACAGCGCTTTTCTAGCTATTTCATCATCGCCAACGGCTGCTTTTCCAAACTCGTCGGCAGCCCAATGGTAAATCTCTTGTTTAAAATATAACCAACCCAAACCATAATGAGCATTTCGCTCTTGAGGGGTTCCTTTGGTCATATTTATGTACTGTAAATACGATTTTGATGCTTCTTGAAAGTTACCCAAGTAGTTATAACCTTCGGCCATCAAAAATACTGCTTTCGACTTGGACTCATCATCTAAGTAAAACATTGAATTTTTGAGTGCTTCGATCGCTAGCTCATACTTCCCTTGTTGATAGTATGATTCTCCCAAAGCGGTACCAACTTTACGTGTCATTGGGTCGTTAGGATATCTTGATTTCAGCACCTCAAATGCGATGGAGGATGAATCGAACTTATTATCCGTAAGGTATAAACGGCCTCTTGCGTAAAGTGCTTTTGGAGCCCACTCACTTTTGGGGTATTTATCTGCAACTTCGAGAAAATATCCTCTTGAAGCCACATTATCTCCTTTCTCAGCAGCGGCCTCTGCTACCCAATATTGTGTTTCAGCAGCTGTAACTTGATCTTTTATCAGGGGAAGCGATTCTTTGTAGTATTTTATCGCACTATTATAATCTCCTTGCTCAACAAATCGATTTCCCAAATCCTTTATCAAAGCAACGGCTAATGGACTTTTAGGATATTTCTGAATAAAAACGTGGTAATAATACTCAATCCGAGACGAGTCAGAACTTGCATACGCTCTAGCTAACTCATAATCTGCTTTTAATTCCAGTTTAGAATTTTTATTGGTTGCTTTAAACTCTTGAAATTTTAGGATTGCTTCTTCAAAAAAACCACGTTCATAAAGCTCAACACCTTTTTGATAGGCGTTTGTACTGGGAACTTGAATATCTTGAGATTGAATCCCAGTGCTTAGTATAAAAAGTGTAATTAAGAGAAGACTGCTTTTTAGTTGGAAGCTCATCTATTGGCTACGGTAAAAGTTATCATTTACTTCTTATAGGTCAAGATAGCGAATAAGTTCGTCTGCACGGTCAGAAAAATCATGCTCTAAACTTTCACTGTTCTCTTCGGATGTGATGAGATAGCCAAATCTACGTAATGAGGCACTTACAACCGATGAATCTTCAAGGTTTAGTTTTATAGAAACACGGAAATTTGGGGTTTCGTCATTAGGTTGCTGAACTGCAACGCCTAAAATCTTTGCTCCTTCAATTTCAATAATTCTAACGATGTCAGACAAGGTATAATCTAGTTGTTCAAACTCTATAGTTAGCACGGAGCCAAAACTAGATAAGTTGAACATAGTTCCAAGAGCCGTTAATATTTCTCTTTTGCGAACCAACCCTAAATAATCCTGCTCGCTATCTACTACAGGGAGTATATAAAGCTCGTTTGCAAACATAAGCCTTGTAGTTTCGAATATGTGCTGAGACCGATGCACTGAAACAACTGGTTCCAAGGGAAGCTGCGAAAGTAACAAATCTTCATTTTGCACTTCGTATAATAACTCCAGGGTAATCATTCCCTGCGCTTTGAACATTTCATCAACTACTATAAACTTATCTACACGTAACAGCTCAAGCTTTGTGATTGCTGTTGAAACAGTATCATTTATAGTTAATGGGGAAATTTCGGTATTTAGGATTTCGGAAACTAGCATAACTATACAACCTCTGAATTGGTACCAATAGTATTCAATAAATGGGATAATTGTTCGAAATCTTTTTTCGCCATGCTAAAAGTTAATTCTACATCATTTCCTTCAAATGCTTCGCGTTCTACAATAGCATTCTCATGGACAAAGGCGACCGCTTTATACTTACTTGCTGGAATTTGAATAGTATGATGAACGTATTCGCTTTCAATCATCTCTTCAATTTTATTCTCTAGTTCATTCAACCCAATTCTTTGTTCAGCCGAAACAAAGATAACTTCCGGATATTCGGCTCTCATTTCCGCTATCTGTTCAACAGTCATTTTATCCACTTTGTTTAGAACTAGCAGAGTTCTTTTATTTGTGGCCTTTAGCTCTTCTAATGTGTTATCAACCACTTCTTTATATTCATGAACCATTTTTGATGAACCATCAATAACGTGAAGTAAAATATCGGCCTCGCGCACTTCATCTAAAGTAGACTTAAAACTCTCGATTAGATTATGCGGCAGTTTTCGGATAAACCCAACGGTATCTGATAAAAGTATGGAATGATTTTCTAGTTCATAGCGGCGAACTGTAGAATCTAACGTAGCAAAAAGTCGATCTTCTACTAACACCTTACTTTCGGTAAAGGCATTCATCAAGGTAGATTTACCCGCATTTGTGTAACCTACCAAAGAAACTCGAATCATTCCCTCTCTGCTTTTTCTCTGGGTAACACGTTGCTGATTGAGCTTCTTAAGCTTTTCTTTCAAAGATGTTATGCGTTGCCCGATAATCCTTCTATCTGTTTCAATCTGAGTTTCACCAGGACCTTTTGTTCCAATTCCACCCTTTTGCCGAGAAAGGTGCGTCCAATAACGTGTCAGCCTTGGCAGTAGATATTGCAACTGGGCAAGTTCAACTTGGGTTTTCGCAGCGGCGGTTTTAGCTCTTCCTGCAAAAATATCCAAAATCAGACCACTTCTATCTAAGATTTTTGCTTCGGTACCAATTTCAATATTTCGAATTTGAGTAGGAGATAAGTCATCATCGAAAATAATAGTATCTATTTTTAGCTCGCCTTTTAGCCTTTTCAGTTCGTTGAGCTTACCTTTTCCAACATAGGTGGATATATCAGGATTATTCTTACTCTGTAGAACTTTCTCAACCGAAATACCTCCCGCAGTATCTACCAATAACTCTAGCTCATCAAGATATTCTTCCGCTTGATACCTAGTAACTTTTGAGCCATATAACCCAACCAGCATTACTCGCTCACGTTCTATATCTGAATTTTTTACGTCGTCTAACAAAGTCTCTCGTTTAGTCTTTCTGTATATTTTTTAAATCGATTTCGGGAAGTTCATCACCTTCAAAGCGATTTTTCAACTTTAAAGATACAATTTTTTCGAACGACTGTTTTTTGGAGTCTGGCACAAAAATCTTCAATTGGTTAAACCCTTGAACTAACGACTTTTCTAACTCAGAGTACGAAAATGTATACTCAACCCCATTAGGTACTTCTCGCTCAACTTGGTCTAGAATTTGGAACCATGGAATTGTTTGAGACGGTTCGTTGATATTCTTTACAATTCCGTAGTCTGTGATATAATGCTTGGATGCCAAATAGCTAGAGATAAACCACATACAACCGATCCATAAATAACCCGCAAAGGTGGCATAACGTTCAAAATCTTCCTTTATAAATACCACTAAAGCTAGCGTAGATATTAACCCGAGAAAGATAGTTGCAAAAAGCGGATAGCCTTTTAGTCGACCGGCCCTCCAGCTCATACGCACTTTTCTTAAACGCCATTTATTCTGAACCGAATAACCAGCCATTATTGTAGAGGCGATGGTAAAAAGCACCATTACCCCTTCAAAAAAAAAGAAAAGTATTTCCTTCATCATGTAACTGTTTCTGCTTTAAAATAAATAGATACTAACGACTCTAGTATTAAAAACAACAATCCAGCAAGCATAAACCAGTGCCAAACTTCTCTTCCAAAGCCACTACTTTTAATTGCTTGCGTAATTTCCTGGTTATTTTGTTGTCCAGTATCAACAATATTAATTGCCGAGTTAGTTGCTTGCAACTCCTCTAACGTATTCTTTGCCAAAAAGTTTGATTCTGAATCAGGCAAATTGGCCGAAACGGTAAATTCTTTATTACCATCACTCAACGAAACCCAACCAGGATGCCACTCTTGACCATTATATTCAATTTTGATTTCACTTCCCAAATTCAACGGAGTAACTGTTATTTCGTCTCCATTGGCAATGAGATTTGTGTTATTTGGATTTAATTTTCCAGTCCAAACAAATCGATTACCCAATTCATGTGCCGAAAAGCCACCTTGCTGAGATGAGGCTGCATACAAAATAGATCTATAATAGAACGGAGCATATAATGCTTTAACAGGAAAATTCGACCATCCGGGGCCATTTCCGATGGTAGAAATCAGAAGTTTTCCTTGCCCAAATTCCTTTTCTCTAAACAAAGGGTCTTTGGTATTTAGCGTTAACAGATTTAACCCTGCGCCAGCCGATGAAGCCTCAATCTTATAATAGTAGTAAACATCAGGATTGGTAAAGCGCAGCTCTTCATCTTCTTTTCGATCAAACAAGCCCGAAAAAACTGGATGATCTTCTTGTAGTTCTGTTCCGCTAGCTACTCTATTAAAAGATGCATAGTCTCCAACAACGCCAACTATTCGACCTGCATTAAAAAGATCTAAAAAGGCATTGTAATTTGAGATGTCAGTTTGTTGTGAAGGAAATACTAGTAAGCCCTTACCCGACTGAACAAATTCCTGCAAAGCATCAAAAGTATACTCTGGAATAGTGCTGAGGCCATCTAATATAATTGCATCATAATCGCCAAATTGAACACTCGAAAGTTCCTCATTATTTATATGATTGTACTTTAACTGAGCGCGAGCATTATCTGGAGCATCTAGTATTGCCTCTGTATAAGACATTTTTGTTTCAGCTGATTGCTGTTTTTGACTAACCAGCAAAATTTGACGCTGATCAGGAACTTCTACTGTGAAGAAATATTCGTTATCTAATGCAAACTCATCACCTTCAATAGTTAGTTTACCGTTCATCGAGCCAGATTTTTCTGGGTTTAATGAAAATGAGAATGATTGAGTTTCTCCGGGCCCTAATTGAATCGGATACTGTCCCAATGTTTCGTTATCCATCTCAAGGGTAAGAAATTGATTTGCAGCAAGCACTTCTCCAGAATTAGAAACTTGAACTTGAAGCTGGTAAGGAATGCCTTTGCCAATCATCGAAGTTGTGCTAGAAACGCTTTGAATAAACGTATTTTGAACTACAGCATCCTCTAGCTTAACAAGCGTTACTGCTACCGATTTTGGCAACTCTTCAATTATCGAACTCAGTTCGTCATCCGCAGGAAATTGTCCATCAGAGATTACAAATAATCTTTTATTCTGAAATGGAGACTCTGACAGAGATCGAATAACTTCCTCTAATCTCGCTTGAAGGTAATTTCCACTTTTATCAACCGAAAGCTTCTCAAGTTCACGGCTCATTTGCGCCGGCGACAAAATTGAAGACGTTTTTCCCTCTCCATTTGTTACCTGTATAATAAATTTATCGTCTGTATTTGATGATGCAATAATATCTTCTACTACATATTTCGCTTGCTCAATTAGTGGTCCTTTTGAGCCAATTCTAGCCATACTAATACTATTATCTACCACTACAGCAATAACTGTGGGTTGATTGATGTTACCACCAATACCGAAAACTGGCGGTAAAAAAGGACGAGCCAATACCAAGGCCAAACAAGCAACTGCTAATAATCGAAGAATTAAAAGTATATATCTTTTAATCCGTATTTTACGAATGGTAGACTTTTGTAATTCATCAAAAAAAGCTAGAGTAGAAAACGATATTCGTTTAGGTTTCTTTAAATTCAGAAGATGAATTAGAAGTGGCAATCCCACTGCAAAAAGCGCGAATAAAAAAAGAGGACTTAAGAAACTCATTTGGGGTTAAAAAATGTTACTTTTAATTACTGTGAAATTGGAACTTTTTATTCTTTCGGGAAATACCTAACACAACGAATATTCAAAAAAAGGTAGTTTAAATCCATTTATGCAACGTCTACATTATCTACTAATTACATTCTTTATCGTTTCTTTTGGGGTTTCTTGTTCATCACTAGATTACAAACCTTGGACCTCATTAATTCCGGAAAACACATCATTCGTTATTATTCCAGAAACAGGCACAACGGTTACTAATATTTCTATTGCCGAATATGCGAACATTCTAGACGACTTAACACCTTCTGCCCTTCAGCAACTTTCCGCTATCGATAAGGATACCCTTACAGACATACAGTTACAAGCTATTGCTCTATTTCCTTCAACATCTACCGACTCTCATTTGCTTTGGGTTACTAAATCAGGAAAACCAATAGAACAATGGGTTACTAACTACTATGAACCTTTACAACAAAACTACTACACGTTTAATGGGTTAACCATTCATAAGATAACAAATGCGGGCTCTACAATTTTTACCGCTCAAATTCTTGATTGGTTGATATTTTCAGACTCAAGCATTGCTATTGAGTTTGCAATAAACTCATATCTTGGCAAAGCACCCTCAATGCCGTTTCAGACGGCTCCAGTAGCTGGGCAACTTGTAATGAACACTTCTAAACTGGATACTTGGGCAGAGCAGTTCGCTACCGTTGCAAATAGGCCCTACCTACATGAATCATTAAGTGGAACTAAACCAGCCACCCTCACTTTTACACAACAAAACGATGAGGACAATTCATCCATTACCTTAGAAGGTGTTGTTAATTTAAATGAAGGAAGTAAATCTGCATTGGTTGATGCAATCTCATCACAGAATTTACCTGTAGAACTAGACCGCTATATTGCCAGCAACGCTGCTGCTTTCGCTTTAATGCGCCTTACTCCCCATTCAATACCTATTCGCCCGAAAGGAGAGTTAACCTCTCTAGATTCTCTTCTTATAAACTCCTCAACTGAATACGCTGCTTTAGCAAATACCTTAGATTCTCCTTTTGCTTTCGAAGCATTTCCTGAGTCTGGCTTGCTTTCTTCTGGTGAATATTTGTTTTTGAGAAAGCTTAAAAAACCTGGCGAGTTAAAAGCTCGACTTTATGATTTATCTACTCAAGGGTTTATTACTGAACAAGGCAACTCGTTCTTTATAAGCAGTTCTGTTTTCGCCAAATTAATAGGTTCTGAGCTGTGTACTTTTAAAGATTTTTATATCTCATTCTCGAATGATGTTATTGTTATTTCGAAACGCCGCGGTTTATCTGAAAGTGTAGAATCTGATAGATCAAGGCGAAGAGTGATTTTTTATGACAACTCTTACGCAGCTTTACGCCAACAGCTTCCTTCAGAACTTAGTGGGTTTGTGTGGATGCAAAGTAACGATTTCCAAAAATTCATAAAGCCCTTTCTACTTCCTCGAAATGTTTCTTCCACACTTTTTAATCAATTTGATGTTTTAACTCTCTCAATGATTAAAAAAGATGATGAGTCTTTCGATTTCTCTCTAAAAACTTCTACACAACAAGGTATCCAACAGCCCTATCAAGAACTTTGGGTTACATCTTTAATGGAAGAAGAGCTTACAGGAACGCCAATTTTAGGTGACCTTGTAGGAAGTAGCACGAAAGAAATTATCTACTCAACTACTGGTGGGGAAATTGCTGCTGTTGCCGCTGATGGTACGGTTGTAATGCAAACATCTACAAATGGAGTTGAACCAATTGGGGCTCCTATTTTATATGATTGGTACGGAAATAGTCAACCAATTATAATGATTGCCGCTGGAAGTAAAATTTTTGGTTGGAATCAAAGTGGAGCATTACTTCCTCGGTTTCCTATAGAAATGAATGCAAACATCACTGCGCCTATTGTTGTAACCGATGTTCTTAGAAATGGAATTCCTGAAATTATTGTTGCTACCGACGATCGAAAACTCCACATCTTAGATCGCCGTGGGCAAGATATTAAAGGCTGGCCACAGACATTAAACTCTGTAGTTACATCAAAGCCACTCTTTACACAAGTTGATGGTGTATATTCCATTTGGACCTTCTCTCAAAATATTTTGCATAGTTGGTTACGAAACGGAGCCATACGTCCTGGCTACCCGCAGTTTAATAATGCTGGTTTTAATGGCTCGCCTGTTGAATATAAAAACAATATTCTAGGTGCTGGATTTGATGGCTATATTTATTCAATTGGGAAGAATCCATCTTTTGCTGATTCCCTTTCTACTTCAATTAGAATGGACTCTATTTCAATCAAGTCTCTGTATATAACCAACAACGAGCTTTTATCTTTAAGCATAGAAGAAAACGTGCTTCTAAAAGATAGCACCAAGTTTTATCGTAGCGACTTAATCTCTACACAAAGCAGAAACGGTTCTATCTTCTTGTTCAATCCTAAAGGAGAGCTTGAGATAACCCAAAGCTTAGGGCAACCAGCATCTTCCACTCTGCATCCATCACTCATCGATATTGATGCAGATAAAAACCTAGACCTAGTAACACTAGCTGAGTTTGGTAGATTATTCGCTTGGGATATCTTAACCAAAGAACGGATTTATGACTTACCAACTTCTGGTATGAAGTATCCACTTATTGTTGATTTGAATGGCGACGGCCAGAATGAACTGATAGCTCAAACCCGAGAAGGTTTACGTTGCTGGACAATCTATAAAGCAGTGGATTAAACCCTGAGCTTAAACTATATCCGCGAGAGCTTCTTCTAATTCTTCAAAGTGAAATTCAAAACCTGATTGCTGTAGCTTTTTGGGTTGCATACGTGTGCTATAAAGAACTGGTTTTGCAGCTTCACCCAAAACAAAATCGAGTACAAAAGATGGAACTCTGAAGATTGATGGTCTATTTAAAATACTACCTAAAGTATCCGCAAAGTCGTTCATGGTAGAAGGATTTGGTGCACAAACATTATATGCGCCTGAAATTTCCTCATTTGAAATTGGAAAAGCCAAAGCTTCGCACAAATCTGTTCGATGAATCCAACTCATATATTGTTTACCATCTCCAATAGGTCCTCCAATAAAAAAGCGAAAAGGTGTAAGCATTTTTTCTAAAGCTCCACCGCCTTCTTCTAGTACAATACCTATACGTGGGTTCACAACTCGAACCCCAAATTCAGTGGCTTTTTGAGCTTCCAGTTCCCAATCAATACAAACCTTTGCTAAAAAATCGTTCTGTTCTGCGGGGGCACTTTCGTCCAGAATCGTCTCTCCTTGATTTCCATAATATCCAGCAGCAGAAGCAGATATAAATAAGGCAGGCTTATTCTCGGCTTCCCGCATAGCATCCACTAATTTGCGTGTAGTATCAATTCTGCTATTGTAAATGCGCTCTTTAATCTCCTCAGTCCAACGTTGGCTAAAAATACTTTCGCCAGCCAAATTAATCACAACATCAGCTTCATTCATCGCAGCAGTCATGTCACTCTCCCAGCTTATAAACTGGTGATTGGAAGCTACTTCGCTCGCATATTTTTCAGGATTGCGAGTAACTACTACAATATGATTTCCTTCCCTTAGAAGCTTCTCTCTAAGTTCTTGTCCAATAAATCCAGTGCCGCCAGTTATGAGTATTTTCATGCTCTTGTTTTATATTTGGTTATATACTATAACCAAAACTCTCGGTTAACATTCCCTTCGAATAACTTTATGAAGTATTTTTTCAAGATAATCATTTCTAAAATGTATTCGGATCATACATTTCAGTTACTTCAATAAATTACTTAACCAGCTTCATCTTTTTGAACATCCGTTGAGAAATGTTATTAATCTTATACTTGTGCCAAAAATAAAAATAGCTTGAGCCAAGAATAAGCATCGCATCAATGAGATAGTAATAATCGAGATAGATTGCTCCGTATGCAATACCAATAGTTGATATACCTGCAATCATTGCGGGAATGCTAATAATTGATTTGTTTTTTGTGAAGTCCATCGAGATATAACTTTCTCTGATAACAGGAGTGCGTAGCGAGAAAAATAATCCTAAAAATAAGAGTGTGAAATAAATTGTTACATAGAATAACACAACCTTAAGTGTAAGAAGATTCATCAAATAGAAAACAACTAGAAAGAGTACAAAGTCCAAGATGCCAATTACAGCCATAAAATGAGCGTATACACTTCGCAGACCATTATGAGATTGTTCTCTAAGAATATGAGTGAAAAATAAACCTCTACTTATTCCAAAGAAATTAAAACCTAGATAAGAGAATAATACCAATGGCGATCCCATAAAATACAATACAAATGTGAAGCCACTTACTGGCTCTCCTTTTACAATTGCTGGTATAGCGAGCATCAGCAGAAAAAGGGTTTTAAAACCAATACCAATTAATAGTAACTGTTGAACCTCCTTTTTCGAAAACAGTCTAAGAAACAATGACTTTTTATAATTCTCCTTCACTTTAACAATTCTTGTCCTCCTTGTAACCTCCGTAAACGAGTAGAGAACGAAAAGTGCTAAGAACACAAGCATACAGCTCAGAAAAACGAGATTATTGAATCCATTAATCCAATATAAAACCATACTGAAGCTTACTAAGGCAAGGCTAATTACGGTTATTATAAATCCATTTTTAACTTCAAATGCTAGCTGATTAACGAATATTCGGTTTGCTAAATAGAAACTTAATAGCACCACAAAGGAAACAGACCCGTTCGTAAAGGTGACGAAATCACTATATAAAACAAGTACCGAATGCATTAGGATAACAAAAAAAACAAAGTGTCTAAGAAGACTAAAGGTGATATTTATTTTAAGTTTGTCAATGGCTTCGATAGGGTAATACTCTGGAAGCTGTCCACCAATTTGTTTGGGAACAGGGAATAAATCCAACAGAAAAAAAAGGAATCCAACAATTAGTGTATAAACAATAAGTACCTGATGTACAGATACTTCAGGGGTTGAAGAAACTAAGTCTATCATCTCTCCAATACCTATACCATTGGTAATTCCTCCAAAAAGGGCTCCAGCAGTTAGCAGTAGAAATTTTCCGATTTGTGGCCAATCTAAGATTGCTTGGCATTTTTTTCTAACTAGAAAAGAAACCATTCCAGACATTAGGCGAACTCTTTAATTTCTTTCGGATTATAGCCGAGTTGCTCTGACACAAAACTCTCGAACCCTTTCCCTGACTCTTCGATTTGTTCCATCGTGAAATTGAATAACTTCTGCTCTCTGATGATGGATACTTTTGTAGCTATTTTTTCCATAAAAAGCATATCGTGAGACGAAACAAAAACGGAGTTACCTTTGCTTCGGTAGTCGTTTAAGAAATCGACTAAATTTTGACTCGAAAACATATCCATTCCATCGAATGGTTCGTCTAGAATTAACAACTTTGGCTTATGTATGAGAGCCGCACAAATCCCCACTTTCAGTTTCATACCTTTCGAAAACTGTCCGATTGACTTCTTAGCATCTGGCGAGTCTTCAAAAAAATAATCGATTAAAAATGTACTTCGTGTTTTAATAAGCTCTTTATCTAGCTTATAAATTACCCCCACATACTCTAAATAATCTTGAACGGAAAACTCTTCGATTATTGGATTGAACTCTGGTAGTACTCCAATCTTCTTTTTTATTTGGATGGCTTCATCTGAAATGCTCCCCCCGAAAATGTCTATAGTTCCAGAGTCGGGTTTTACTACATCAATAATCATATTGATGAGAGTACTTTTTCCTGAACCATTCTTGCCAATCAAGCACAGACAATCCCCTTCAGCAGCTTGAATGTTTATATTTTC
Organism: Balneola sp.; assembly: GCA_048267645.1. Lineage (GTDB taxonomy): Bacteria > Bacteroidota > Rhodothermia > Balneolales > Balneolaceae > Balneola. The sequence continues at coordinate 14,361 of JBLWXC010000003.1, read as the reverse complement.
TAGAATACTTTTTTTAGCAAATGATTTTGAAAGACCTTCAATTTCAAGAATATACGCCATAACCCTATTTAAAAAATTTAGGGGAATATCAGCATCAATTAAAAGAATTCCAACTGAGGGGTTAACGGGCTTGTTTGAATTTCAAAATTGAATTCAAATCAGTTTAGAATAAAATCCGGTAAAGTAGCCTTCTACTCTATTCCCAAACCTATTCTCTCACCCAAATTTATACGACCATCTTCCATCACTTTCATCCCTGAAAATGGATCGTTGGAGATCAAGAGACTTCCATCTAAATCGGCGTATTTACAATCTAACGCAATCACCCCGCCAGCAGATATTGCTAACGAGCTTTCAATCATACAACCAATCATAACGTCTAAGCCTAATGCGTGGGCTTCTTCTACAGTTCGTTTTGCTTTAACCAAGCTACCTATTTTCATCAGCTTTATGTTGATGATATCGAATTGTTCAGCTATTTCACTCAGAGGCTCAACACCTGTGAAACTTTCATCAGCCATTAAGGGCAATGGCGACCATTTTTTCAACTCTCTCAATTCGTTTTTAAGTGAAGAATGCATGGGCTGTTCAACTATTTCTATCCCTTGCTCTTCTAAGTATTCAATTTCTTTTTTTGCCTGATCTACCGTTTTCCAGCCCTCGTTTGCATCAACGCGGAGTGGTTTATCTGTTACTTCTCTTAGCGCCCGAATAATCTCTCTATCGTGATCAGTCCCAAGTTTTATTTTATATAACGGATATTGAGCCGCTTCTTTCACTTTACGTTGCATTACTTCTATCGTATCAATACCAATAGTAAACGAAGTAAGTGGACCAATAGGAGACTTTGCACCCCACAACTCCCAAAGTGGTTTATTCTGTGATTTTGCCCACCAATCAAGCCAAGCCATTTCAATTGCTGTTTTCGCAGATTGTGGAATAGCTATCCCTTTTTCGTCCCCAACTTTTGTCGAAGCAATATTGATAAATTCTTCCAGTTGATTTAACTCGGTAATCTCTGCTAGTCCTTCGAAAGGGAATGCTCCAAAAAACTCTTCTACTAATTCAGGAGTTTCGTTATATCGAGTATTTGGACCAGCTTCGCCTTGGCCAATCAAGCCATCTTTTTCGATTGTTAAAAAGACATTGGGTACTACCGAGCGAGAACCTCTTGCTATGGTAAATACATTTTTAAGCTGTAAACCTAGAGTTTTCCAGCTTGCTTTAAAGTGAGACATAATTGTAATGAGCCAAAATTTGGATATAAATATACATTGCTACAGATGCGGGAATTAATGCATCAAAACGATCAAAAAAGCCACCGTGGCCTGGTAGAATTGTGGAAGAATCTTTTACTCCGGCTTTTCTTTTAATTTTGCTTTCTAATAAGTCGCCTATTGGGCCAAAAATACCAATTAACACCACAAGAGGTAATCCTGTATACAGCGTTAGTGGGGAGGGAAATGGAAGTAAGTATAACGTAATCGCTAGACCTACAAAACAGCCTAGAAAACCAAAGGCAAAACCTTCAACGGTTTTATTCGGGCTTATAGCTGGAGCTAGAGGAGTTTTACCAAACATTTTCCCTCCGAAATATGCGAAGGCATCTCCACCCCAAATCATTAATGCTACTCCTAATGCAAGTGCAAAACCTTGTTCAAGCGAACCCATTTCACGGATTAGCATTAAGCATGAAAAGCCTATTGGAGCATATAATCCTACAAAAAAAGTAGATGCTAGTTTGTTGAATGCTCCCGGCTTTGTATCAAACGTTTGCTTTGATATAAAAATAAGAAGAATGGCCAATCCGATTTCATTTGCAAAAGGAATTAATGGGTAAAAAAGAACCCATCCTGCAATTAAATACGAAAAGAGGGGTTCTGAAGGTGTGCCTGCTTTTCTGAAAAGTCGAACCAACTCAAACTGCGTGAATGCAGTTATAATTATTACCATCCCATTGAAGTACCAATTGCCGTACCATAGGGCTGCAATAAATAAGATTGCCGCAGGTACTGCAAAAAGAACTCGCTTTAAAAGCTCACTCAATCATCTTCTCCATTTTCATCTAGCTCTTTATTTTCTAAAGTTAAAAGAGCTTCACGTGCTTTTTTCTCGAACTCTAGTGGCACATATAAATAAACACGAGCCATATCGCCTACAATTAAGCCAAAAGCTGAGTCTTGCTTGGAAAGGATATTGGAAGGAATCTCGAGATTAGACAGGTAATCCTTAGCTAACTCTATTTCAAGATCTGTATTCCGTTCTAGTACACATACCCAATTTTCAATATCGTTTGGTAGGGAATCTTTAAACATTGGCGACCTCTTTATTTTTAAGTTTAAACATCAAATAGACTAAGCCTGAAGTTATGATCATGCTTCCCAACACTAAGAGAATAGGCATATCAAAGTCTTTAGTCATTTCTTGATCTAAAAACTCTGGATTAGTTGCCCCATATATAACTTGTCCGCCATTATTTAATAAGTGAGCTACCATTGCAGGAATCAAACTATCCGAGATATAAGTTACATAAGCGAATAGAATTCCTAAGGTTGCTAAGGGAATTACATTGGAAGGTTGTATGTGATAGACTCCAAATAGCACTCCGGAAACAAATATTGCCATTATGATGCCCCAACTTTTCTCGAGGGCACGCATTATATATCCGCGAAACATTACTTCTTCGAAAATAGCTGGCACAATACCTATATGAATAAACGCCAAAATAATAGCGTTCTCTGAGCCAATGAACCCCTTAATCATTTCAGCCATAGATTCTTGGGTTTCAACAAACCAATTTAGTACTGGAAAAACTTGAACTAAACTGTCAAAGGCTACATAATTAAGCCATCCCAAAAATCCATTAAAAGGCATAATACCAATTACAAGAACCGCCGTAAGAGCTGTAATAACCCAAACGTTGGGAGATGTTTTTAAACGCAAAAAGGCAAGGAGTTCTCCTTTTCGGGCATGTAATTTTGCTACAAAATAGGAAGAAAGCCCAATGATTAAGAACTGACCAGCTGAATTTCCAATGAACATTTTGTCCAAATTAGAAGTAAAAACTGCTTCAATATCCCCTCCATTTTGTATTGCATCCACCAGTTCAGGAAGAAGTAGTAAAGCACCTACAATCCCACCAATTAGTTGAAATAATAAAAAAGCTGCACCAAACCATATAAAGGCAACTACCCAATGGGCAAAGCCATTACGTTCTACCCAAGGTTCTTGTGCTGGTGGCTGCAAATATTCTGTACTCAATTCTTCCTGATTCATCCGTAATAATTAGTCTTCTGAAGCAAAGATTTTCGCTCCAATCATTCCTGTTATTGCATTCAAAAAGCCAAAAAGAGCCATTGAGATTGCAGCACCAATTAAAATTCCAGATGCTGATTTAAACTGACTGTTTAGTTTTTCCGATGTGCTTTCAATAATAGTTTGTTTTTGATCGTCAGGTATATTGGACATTGCCTCTAAATTTGCAATTGAAGAATCGATGATTCCTTGTACATAGGCAGGATCTACAAATTGCCATAGTTGAGCCAATACAGTAGAAATTACAGCTGCAATTAAACCTGTAAATAAGCCAATTAGTGCACCTTGGCCAATGGTAAATGTAATGTCATTAGTTTTTGCATATTGACGTGTTGAGACAATACCACCAAATGCGCCGATTAAGCACGCTAGAATTCCAATAAATTGGCCTGGGGTAAACATTGAACCCGTTGGTTCTGCGCCAATTGTCATATAGCCAGACACCAAAGAAATAATAAAGATTACAAAAGCGGTGAATAACGCTCCAATTAATACTGATGACCAATAACTAGGTTGTACTTGTTCATTTTCCATAGCTAATTCTCGTAGTTTAGTTGTTTAAAAAATTCTGTTGAAAGCAATAGTGTAATACTAGTACCAAGTAATATTCCCAGAAATAATCTGGAGCTACATGTATTCGTCCAAAACCCAAATAAGTTACCTAAAACGTCTAGTAAATTTAACACAATAGAAGCGCCAAACAACCTTTTAAACATTTTTTTTTGGTGACTTCCAAAATATGCAAATAAAGGCATTACAATCCAGCTGATGAAAAAAGAGCTATAAATTCCTAAGCATCTGGCGCATACAGCCATTTGAATATTATTAAAAGAGTATGACCGTGCTGTTTCTTGATGGCAGACATCTTTAAACACCAAATATTGCCAACCAGAATTAGCCCCAACTTCAGAAGTAAACAAACCTGGTCCAAGAGCAATAATACATAACAGGAAAGCACCTATTGCTATAACAAAAAATAGAAACCTATTTTCAAATCGTAGCTCTTTAATCATCTTAGTTAAAGAGTTACAGATTCAATACTGTCTAAAAATTCTTTTGGTGCACGGCGAGGTCTTCTTGATTCTGCATCCACAAAGCAAAGTGAGACCTCTCCGGATATGTGAATTGGGCCATCTTCGCTTGTTCTAACTTCGTAGAAAGTCTGCAATCGTACATTTGGTTTCTCAAAAAGTAAAACACGTATTTCCATTTCTACATCGTAAAAAATAGGATGCTTGTATTCTAATTCAGCATGGATTACCGGCAACATAATGCCTTTATCTTCCAACTCGCGATACGAAACACCTAACGAACGAATCATTTCAGTACGAGCTACTTCAAAATATTCCAGATACCTACCATAATACACATATCCCATTTTATCTGTCTCACCATATCTACTACGTAGTTTATGAGTAAAATCGATGATGGGTTTTTTATCTGGAAATTGAATCACTTACTTAACTATTTCGAAGGCACCAATAGAGGAATACTTTTCTATTCGTTGCTCAATTAACTGATTTGGTTTTAATTTCTTTAAGCGCTTTAGGCTTTCTAAAATTTGTTTCTTTACAAGATCTGCAGATTTATCTGGATCTCGATGGGCACCGCCTAAAGGCTCAGGTATTACACCTTCTATAACTTTTAGCTCTTTTAAATCTTTTGCAGTTAATTTTAGAACCGCGGCGGCTTGTTCTTTATAGTCCCATGTTTTCCATAGAATTGAAGAGCAGGATTCTGGAGAGATAACTGAGTACCAAGTGTTTTCCATCATATACACTTCATTCCCCATGCCAATTCCTATTGCACCACCACTAGCGCCTTCGCCAATAACAATGGTTATTAAAGGAACTTTAAGCAATGCCATCATTTTTAAGTTACGGGCAATAGCTTCGGCTTGGCCTCTTTCTTCAGCTTCTAAACCAGGAAAAGCACCTGGTGTATCTAAAAATGTGATAATAGGAACTTTGAATTTTTCAGCAAGTTTCATCAACCTGTAGGCTTTTCTGTAACCCTCAGGATTTGCCATACCAAAGTTTCTGTATGTTCGGCTTGCAGTATCTCTTCCTTTTTGATGGCCCATTATCATAACTGGTTGCCCATCAATCCGGCCAAAACCACCAACAATAGCTTTATCATCCGCATGGAAACGATCGCCATGAAGTTCTACAAAGTCATCAACAATTTTAAAGATATAATCTAATGTATAAGGACGATCTGGATGGCGAGCTAATTGCACACGTTGCCATCTAGTGAGATTCGCAAAGATGGATTCTCTAAGGTCGTCTACTTTCTTAGTAAGGCTGTCTATTTCTTTTTTCAGAATGCCATCGCTTACTGTAGAGAGGCTTTTTAGCTCTTCTATTTTATTTTCTAAATCGGCAATTGGCTGTTCAAAATCGAGATACTGCATAAAATTTTTTTTTATTATATGGAAATATAAGTATTCGCTGGATGAGTAGAAGAAAAAATCCTTCTATAATATTCCAAAGATACTTCTAAATTTAAGTGTCCAAACTCTCCAAATGGCTTCGCGTACAATAGCTTTTGACATTTTGGAGACTCCTTCTTCTCGCTCTCTAAAAACAATCGAAACTTCTTTGAGTTTGAAACCTGCTTTCCAAGCTCTAAAATGAATTTCTATTTGAAAGGCATAACCATTTGAGCGAATCCTATCGAGTGGAATCGTATCAATTACATTACGGTGCAAGCATTTAAACCCCGCTGTGGTATCAAAAACAGGTAAGCCAGTTATTGTACGCGCATAAATATTTGCTCCGTACGAAAGTATCAATCTACTCAGGGGCCAGTTGATAATACTTATCCCATGAGAGTATCGAGAACCAATGGCTACATCACACTCTCCCGCTTTTACTGCTCTTATCAACTTAACAACATCTTCTGGGCGATGAGAAAAATCTGCATCCATCTCACATACGTACAGGTATTGATTCTCTAACGCAAATTCAAAACCTCTTACATAGGCAGTTCCGAGACCTAATTTGGAAGGACGTTCAATAAGGTGAACTCTACCAGGATACTCTGCTTGCTTCTTTTTTACATTTTCTGCTGTTCCGTCTGGAGAGCCATCGTCAATTACAAGAACATCCACAGGTTCCTCTAGATCAAACAATCTATCAATCATTCGAACAATGTTAGTTGCCTCGTTATAAGTAGGTATAATAATAAGTGCGTTTTCTAACATGTTATTGCCCCTTCCCTTTTATCATTGTTATAAGGGTGTTTATCAAAATCTTAGCATCCATTTTCAACGAAACATTCTCCACGTAGTAAAGGTCATATTTAGTTTTTTCCTTTACGTCGTCAAAAGAAGAATCGTATTTCCATTTTACTTGTGCCCACCCTGTAATGCCAGGTCGAACTCTTAGCCTTCTTGTATACAACGGAATTTGGGTTCTAAATTGTTCTACAAAATGTGACCGTTCTGGCCTTGGCCCTACCAAACTCATATCTCCTTTAATAACGTTTAAGAGCTGAGGTATCTCATCAATACGCATCTTTCTTAACCAGTTTCCCAATGGAGTAATTCTTGGGTCATTTTCTGATGCCCATGTAGGTCCACTTTCTGCCTCGGCATCTTCAAACATAGTTCTAAACTTTAGAATCGTGAAAATCTTTTCATTTCTACCTACTCTTTTTTGCCTAAATATAGCTGGGCCTTTGCTTGTTACTTTTATAAGAATACCAATTATAATGAGGATTGGCATTAAGACGATAAGTACGACCGTTGAAATGACGATATCTAAAATCCTTTTCATAGCCTTTTCCCACAAAGGCATTGGTTCAGGAGAAATCTCAATAATTGGCATTCCAAAAATCTGGTTTGTCTTATTCAAACCACTTACTAGTTGGTAAAAATCTGGTAGAAGTTTCAAGGATACATCAGGGAAATCAACTTTTGCAATCACATCTACCAAGTCCTTACGTCGGTCGGGTTCCATAGCAACTAGGATGTCTTGAATACCACGCTCCGTAATAATCTCTCGGATATCGTTTAGATGTCCAATTACCTCTTCAGGCATTATTCCACTTTCTGGTGTTGGCTTTTTACCATTCACTTGAATGTAACCCAACACTTCCATACCAAGGGTTTTATTTCTATTTAAGTCGTCAAAGGCTGTCTTTGCTGTAACACCTGTCCCAATAATTATTGTGCGATGGAGACCTTTACCACGTTGTGCATAAAAACGCTGGATACTTCTTATCAAAAAACGGTTTAGTGCAACCGAAAAGAAAGTAACACCCCAATAAGCTATTGTTAATTCTTTCTGTTCAGATAATGGAACTGTATCACCAATTGTAACAACAAAGAACAGAATGAGAGTGCCATATATAGTGCATTTTACTACTCCAAAAAACTCATCTAAACGAGAAATGAGATACAATTTCTTATATAGGCCAAGCAAAATAAATATTGTTATCCAATAGATACTTAACAGAATACCGGCATGCACGAAATCTAACCCAACCTCAGTCAGTAGCTTACTTACATTCTCATTGTTATAAGAATGGAATACAAACCAACTAGCGAGAATAATTAGAAAGTCGAGTAAACTCGTGAAAATTACTTCCCTATATCTTTTTAAATTGTTCACTCAGAATTTTTTTTGTTTCACTGTTCTTTTAAAAAGGTTGACTAAAATACACATTTTTAAAAGTGCTACACAATTAATAGAAAAGTAATATTTAGCTCTTGTATACACTAAAAAAAAACTGCTCAACAACTAAAGCTCGGTTAGGACAATTAGCCACCGACCATGGCACCATAGAAACGCCTATTTTTATGCCTGTGGGCACATTAGGAACTGTTAAAGCGGTATCTCAACATGATTTAATTGAGAAAGTTAAAGCCCAAATTATTCTAGGCAACACGTACCATCTTTATCTAAGGCCTGGATGTGAGATTATTGAGAGAGCAGGTGGACTCCATAAATTTATTAATTGGGACCGCCCGATACTCACAGATTCTGGTGGATTTCAAATTTTTTCGCTCTCAGAAATCAGAAAGCTTGAAGAAGAAGGCGCGCACTTCAAAAGTCATATTGATGGGTCAAAGCACTTGTTTACACCCGAAAATGTAGTGGATATTCAGCGAATTTTAGGCTCTGATATTATTATGCTACTTGACGAGTGCCCACCTTATCCAAGCACCTATGAGTATGCAAAAAACTCACTCGGTCTTACTCATCGTTGGGCAAAGCGTGGTCGTAAACAATTTCTCGAAACGGAACCCAAATATGGGCACAAACAACATCAGTTTGGAATAGTTCAAGGGGGAACTTATAAAGATCTTCGCATCGAGTCTTCCAAGTTTATGGCAGATATGGACTTCGAAGGTATTGCCATTGGTGGACTGAGTGTAGGCGAGCCAATTCCACTCATGTATGAAATGGCTGATTTGAACACAGACTATCTACCAACTGAAAAAGCACGATATCTTATGGGTGTAGGAACTCCTGGAAATCTGCTTGAGTGCGTGGCTCGAGGTATTGACATGTTTGATTGTGTGATGCCAACTAGAAACGCTCGTAATGGCACAATATTCACCCGCCACGGCAAAATAAACTTAAGAAATGCTAAGTGGAAAGATCACCATGACCTCTTAGATGAATCGTTCCCAAGTGAACTTTGTAATACTTACAGTATGGCTTATGTTCATCATTTGGTTAAGCATAATGAGATATTTGGGCACATACTTGCCTCGGTTCACAATCTAACTTTTTTCTTATGGTTGATGGAAGAAATTAGAGCACGTATAGCAGATGACACTTTTGGTGAGTGGTACCCTAATATGGTGAAACAAGTGGAGCAAAAGATTTAGAACTAGCTCATATCCTCTATTGCATCTATTTGATCGCTAAGCGTGTATCTATTAAACAAGCTCTTAGCAAGGATATCAATATCCATCCAAATAGAATAATTTTGGAGGTAATATAAATCAAAATTTTCCTGATTTGAGTTCTGAACAATTTTAGTTCGGTTTATCTGAACTAAACCAGTAACACCAATTTTATAATCTTTTTCTGAGTTTTTGGGGGAGTTCAATGGAGCTCCCACCAAACTCATTCTTCCTAAACAAATATAAAAAGCCGCTTTAAACCTATTTCTCCATTTACTTGCGAAGCCATTTTTATAAAAGTTCAAGCCCTTAATCGTTACTTTTTCTGCTTTTGATGAAAGCATCACTACAGTAAGTGGTACCAATAAAATCAACAATATTGGAACTGAAACTATTAGGTCTAAGCTTCTCTTTAGAAATTTATTCGATGGTTTAGAGTATTCAAACTCTACTTTTACTAACGGAATTGACTCTAGATATTCAACATTAGATTTCCCTATAATAAACTCCATCGACTCTGGAATCAACTTAAAAACAACTTCTTCTTTTTGAAGTTTACTTATTTCTGAAAGCATCTGTTTATATGAGATTGACCCCAATGAAAAAAAGATCTGTTCAATACCGAAAGCATTTACCAGCTCATTAAGCTGAGGTAAACTACCAATTATACGAGCTGTTTTATCCTCACAATCCATTTGCTCTAACTCGGGGGTAACTATACCTACAACTTCGTAATTCCAATCCGGTCTGGAGTTGATTTTCCCCACAATGTGCAAGACCTTTTCATAAGAACCAACAACTACGATTCTTGAGTTTCTGAGTCGTCCTACAGTACTGCTATCAGAATGAATTCTATTGCTCAACCACAACCTATGAATAATTGTAAATATAGTACCGATTATAAAACTAATACCAAGTATCAGCCTTGAAAAAGCTAAATCACGAACAAAGAAGGTGATTAATACAACACCAATAAATGCTACAAATATTGATTTAATATGTGCTGATAATGAGGAACTGTTTTCTTTAAATAAACCGAGCACTCCTGCTGTTAGGATATAAATCAGTGAGGCTATCAAATTCACATACAGAAATGGAGCCTTGTCTATGGTGAACATTAGTTCAATATCAAAACCAAACCGAACCCCAAAACCTATCAATAACGAAACGTTTAGAATGAGTAAATCTGCAATTATTATCGCTGACTTTTTTATTTGGGTAAGTACAAAAGAAGAAATTGTTTTAACAATTACCGCTATATAAATGAGTACTTTGAACAAGTAACTATACTTTAATCCGTACTGCTTCTCAAAAAACTGATACAACGCTTTGTTAAACAGCTTTATGTACTTCAAATTTCCCTTTTGAGTACTTTCTCCTTTGTAATGGATAATAGAAGTTGAGGGGACATAATCTATGTAATATCCTAGTCTTTGTATTCTATAACATAAATCGATGTCTTCACCATACATAAAGAATCGCTCGTCGAAGCCTTTTAAATCTTTAAGTACATTTCCTCTCCAAAACATAAAAGATCCGGAAAGCACTGGAACTTGAGACGGTTCATCTTCATCCATCCAGCTTTGATAATATTGACCAAACAATTTACTTTTAGGGAAAAGAGTACTTAGTCCTAATAATTTTGTTGCGGCACCCCAGATTGATGGAACTGATCTTCTAGATTCTGGAGCAAATGTCCCATCGGGATTTAGGATTTTACATCCTGCTGCACCACATTTGGCATTTTCTTCCATATGTTTAAACATAGTTGAAAGAGTATCCTCACTTACCAATGTATCTGGATTTATTATGAGAATATACTTCCCTTTAGCAAGGGCAATAGCTTGGTTATTAGCAACTCCAAAGCCTACATTTTCTTCGTTGTAAATATAATTGACTTCAGGAAATCTACTGGGGATGAGCTCCTTGGATCCATCAGTAGAAACATTATCAACTACATAAATTTCTACGTTTAGATTATTAGACGCTTTCTTTATAGAGTTTAATAAACTCGATAGGTATTCTTTTACATTGTAGTTTACAATTACTATTGATATGTCGAAAGAATACTCACTCAAAGCTATAAACCAAGCTTGTTTAGTAAAAACTCTAATTTACCTTTCAAGCCTAGGCCATAGCCAAACCGACTTGCAGTGCCTCGCCAATGATGTTTTATAAAATCATCCATTGGATAATCAACTAATTTAAAACCTGCTTTTATTGCTTCTGAAAAATTCTTCATAGTTGGCTGCCCATGGTGAATAAATGGTGGAAACCTTAAATATATTTCTCTTTTTAGAAACAGAAATGGGGTTGCAATAATTGGGTCTCCATTAACGTCTTTGAAGCCTCTTTTATTCACCCTAAGAAGTTCTCCTAATGCATATATGTTTTCGTTAGCGCCCGACAAAGTTTGCAGTTCTTCTAAAAACCCTGATTTATACGTTTCAGTATCGCTATCTAAAAAAAAAAGATATTCATCCTTACAATGTTCTCTTGCAACATAATCCATTGCGGGGCCATGGTAGATATTCTGTTTTAGGTACAGAAATTCTACATTCAAATACTTTTTGCAAAGACTCTCAATTACAGATTTTGAATTATCTGTAGAACCATTATCTACAATTAATAGCTTTTCGTTTGGATAAATATCCTTAAAAGACGATACCGCTACTTGTAATAAATCTGGAGTTTGGTAATTAATAATTACAGTTTGTACAGCCATTAGTTTACTATTATTACTTTACCAATACCTTTACCTGTACTGTCATTGTTACCTATAGCAACCACATAATAAACACCTGTGCCTAATCTGTTGCCATTATAGTCAAAACCATTCCAAGTTATCCTACCACCTTCGGCTTCTAAACTATTAACCACAGTACCATCAACTCCAATTACGTTAATAGATGTACTTTCAGCTAAACCATCAATAATAATACTAGAATGTTTGGAATACGAAAAAGGATTTGGATAGACTTTTAAGTCCTTCATTTTAACAACACTTTTTTTAGGGGCATCCAAATAACTAATCATACCAACATCTGTTGAAATAAAGACCTCACCAGTTTCATCATCAATGGCTATAGAAATAATATTGTTGGAAAATAAAGGGCTGTTATCTGTAGTAAATCTTTTCAGAATCTTACTTCCCTCAGCATTAATAAGCCACAAACCTTGCCCATCACTTCCTATCCATTTTTCGTTCGCATCATTTACAGCCATAGTTGTTACACTTACATCACGCAATAAATATCTAGAAACTGCAGAAGTATCTTCATTAATCAACCATTGAGCTTTCCTCTCACTAGAACCACCTTCAATTATAAGATCTGGAAATAGAAATCTAGCAATCCCTCTTTCAGTTCCTACCCATATTTCCCCATTCTTATCTTCTACAATCGCTTTAATCTTATTATCAGGCAGATTACCACTATTTATTTCTGAATTAAGCTTTACCCCTTTATCATCAGTTAAATCATCTTTATTACCCGTATCAAGTACAAGTAAACCCGTACCTGCATTCGAGCTATTCTGTAAAGGAATCCACTTCTGATTATTTGAATCTATAAATAGGTTTTCATACAAATCGGAAGAATTTACCGCACTATTAGGGTTGAATTGCTTCCAATCATCATCACCAGGAGTTTGTACATAAAGGGGTGTAGAGCCAAACCTACTAACTAACCATACATCACCATCATTATCTGTATCAATACCTGTAATTACTGGGTAATTAGGATTATCACTTGCCCAACCCCTTAAAGTAGAATTCGTTTCATCAAAAACATGAATTTCATTGTCGTCTATAGAATGTCTAATTACTCCTCTACCCCAAGTTCCGAAATAGTAATATTTATCTGTAATAGTGGTTGAAAAAACTTGACGGATGTCAACGCCTTTTAGAACATCTGTTATATAGTAGTTATAGTTTTGCCATACTCCTTCTTTATAGATATAATATCCGTAAGTTCTGTCAATTTGAGTAGTTCTAGAAGAGACCCTTGTTGAACCTGATATTAGTATACCATCCGTAATAGTTATCCCTTGAAATCTATTAGTAAACGGTCCTTCTATATCCAAATACGCTACATTTGAATTTTCCTTATCAAATTCACCAAATCCGGCATAAAGAGTACCAAAATATATAGAGTCAAAATTATCACTTTGTTTAAAGAGTCCTAAACCCGAAGAATTTACCAAAGTAGTTGAAACTATATTATCAGCTGAATCAATATATATAATAGTTGTACTTGTTAGAGCTACAATTTCGTCTGTATCAATTCCTAAAAATTCAACAACAGCATTAGCACCAAAGACGTTTGTATTAGACCATAAAGCTCCATCATATACATAATTATCTGTGGTTGATGATGCATATATTAAATTTCCTTTTGAACCAACAGATCTAATTGAATTATCAATAAAACCATTATTTGAATTATAACTAATCCAGTCAGTTTCTGAATAACTTCCATCTATAAAGGTTGTGGCTATTCCCTCTTCAGTTGCTATCACAAATGATGTTTGAGATACAAAAATATCATTCACTCCAATTGCTTTTTTTAGTTGACCAAACTTTGTATAAGTATCAATTACAAAAAGAGTAGAAGCCTCATATTCAACAATACCAAATCCAGTTGCTACAAAAACCCTATCATCAACAACTTCTATATCAGTAATTTTTTTTGCTATGTACGATACATTTCTTTGAATATCAGAAAGAGTCTTAATACTAAAGTCATCAACATCTATTACATCTATAAGACCATCGATGTAACCAACAAATATCTGATTATTTTTATTATCGTAAGCAATTGAAGTCCCATCAAGACGAGACAAACCATCGATTGGTGTTATTGTTTTTACAAGAATTGAATCTGTATAGATAGCAATTCCACCAGAAGTTAAAGTCCAGATATCATTATTGACTGTAGCTCCGTCAATTACTGTCCTAAAAGATGTATAAGCTTTCCAATCACCAATACTTTGTGAAAAAAGATAATTAGAGGATCCAAAGACAAAACAAAAAAGAATTAGTAAGCTACGCATTATAAAATATATCTCTTGGGCAAGATTAATGATAAGAAAGCTGGTGGTATAAACATAGCAAAAAAAGAGCCACTTGGATATAAAACCAAGTGGCTCGAGATAAAAAAGGAGAAGGCGGCGACCTACTCTACCAC
>JBLWXC010000002.1:0-505030 GCA_048267645.1 Balneola sp. | reverse complement strand
GATGTTCTTCTGCGAAGACATCAACCTTGAGGATGCCTAATTATATGATTTATGCGGGACTCGAACAGGGTTCGGAACTTTAATAATTTTAACTTAGCTCGCCGCTTAAACGCGAGGGAGTTAGTAGGCTTAAATTCACTTATTTGAGTAATTAAAAATTGAGGAGAATAAATGTTTAAGAAAACTATTCTTGCCTACATTCTCTTGGTATGCTTTTCAATGATTACAGTTGTTTCTTGTAATCTAACCGATGATGATTGTGGTCCTTTTGATGACAAATTTAAAACCGTTGATTTCCAAGCAGGTTTGAAGAACATTATTATTTCAGAAGGCCAGGCTTTAGATGTTCAGTACAATACATTAGAATCAGATACTATTAGTTTTGATAAATTCGGCATTGCAATGTTTCCTGTTGGAGAGTCTTATTCTTTGAATTCGAAACAGCTTAATTCTTTTTCACTGATACCCTCAGCATTTGCTTGCTCTCCTCCTAATATGGTTTCAGAAGAAATGATTACTGATATCAAGATTATCAGTAGTAGGAATTTTAATTCAGAATATACTTCTGGCGAAAATTTAGTTGAGTTATTTGATATCGTTGTTCTTTATCGCAATTCAGGATATCAGCGAAAAAATCTAATTGAGTTTTTGAGTTCTGACCCTAATGTGCCAGATGAAATCTTTTTGGTTTTAAAATCTGCACCTGAAACAACAGAACCAATTCAATTAACTGTTAAATATTCTCAGAACGGAATAGATATGGATTTCTATGAGTTTACAACAGGAGACATTATCATAACAAAATAAAGGACGTCCTTTAACAATCATTTCAAATCGGACTCGGTTAGAGTTCTGAACATAATAATTTTAACTTAGCTCGCCGCTTAAACGCGGGGTCGTTATAGGGCTTTAATTCATTAATCAGTTATAAAAATATGGCAAAAGATTTAAGGATTAGAATACTTGAGCATTTCCAAGATTTGGAAAAATCAACTGAAGAAATTAAAGCCAACGAATTCCTAGTAAAATTAAATGATGATTTAGGCACTATAAGACGAGCCATAATTGAACTAATAAGATTCGATCATTTAGTAATATCTGAAAAGGAAAAAGCTGATGCGATATCTTGGCTAAAGAAAGAATGGGACACAGAAACAAATGGACCTCGAACTGAAGATGACAATCATAAAAAATCTTCAAAAAGATTAATTCAAAAAGTTGGGAATCATTCTAAAGTAAAAGCGGTGAGATTAATTACGACTGTTCATGGAATCCGTTTTATGGAAGACTATACAAGGTATAAACGTGAGCACTTGTACCGTATTGGCTATTTGGTATTAGGTATAGTTCTTACTTTACTGGCAACATTAGTTCAAAATTTCTTTGACAAATGTTAATCAATTGTTCTATGAACCGCCCTATAACAAGGCGTTTCAAGTCGGACTTGGTTAGTGGCTTCACAAAACTTAATTTTCAGCTAATCCATAAATTCTGTTAATTTCAACTCAACCGAAAACCTACTCCGCTTAAACGCAGGGTCGTTAGCTGTATTCGACAATGACTGATGCTATTAAAAAGTATGGGGGATATTTATTACTAATTCCGATTGGTCTTATACTAGTAATTTTTGTCGCTCCTTTATTTTTATTGGCTCTTCTTTGGAAGGAAGTTATTGGTTCTTGGTTAAACTTCAGATTTCGTTCAAAGCATAACTTTCCAGATAAAAATATTCTTTTCATTTACTCAAATAGTCCAAGTTGGAAAGAATACATTGAAGAAAATTTACTTACCAAAATTCAACCAAATGCTGTGTTTTTAAACTGGTCTGAACGATCGAAATGGGATTCTTCCCAGCTTGAAGTCAAAGTGTTTAAGCATTGGTCGGACCATAAGGAATTTAATCCTATGGCTATAGTTTTTGAAGAAAACCGTAAAGTTAGAACCATTCGATTCTACAAAGCTTTTAAAAACAGAAAACATGGAGATGAAAATTTACTAAAGCTTAAACAAAAAGAATTATTTTCCTATGTTAATTAAACATAATGTTCATACAACTAACACGCATTTCAAGTCGGGGGCAGATGGGGTTTTGCCAAATTTGTTCTAATTCCAGAATTCTGTTACTTCAACAAAGCCTTATCCCCAAGACTGCTTAAACACAAGGACACTTTACTGTTTAGGTTTTCTATCTAACACTTAGACCTTCAACTTTTTATAAAACAATTATCAGTCATAAAAGCACATATATCAACTCGATTTTCTACACTAGACTCAAATTTGATAGCCACAAAACAAAATATATCTACTGGCTTTTCTATTTGGGGCTACTTATGGCTTTTCTGGAATTTGGTCAAGATTATATCAGTTCCGTCTTAAACGATAATTATTTTTCTTTGGGTCAATCGCTTTCGTATAAGCTTTTTTGGTTGCTCTTTCCTCTTTTTTCCATCGGTTTAGTTGCTTGGTATCACAAAAAAGAATCCTATTCTTCGAAAGTGTTACAAGCAGTGTTGGGCACTTTGATAATTCTCCTTATCACCTTCGCTCACCTATTAGTATTTTCATTTCTTCTGTTTGGTATTTCAAACATGTTTTATGAAGAGTCGGTGTCTGTTTATTTCTTAATAACTGAAAAGCTTTCGACCCGCCTGTATATAGGTCTTTCCATTTACATCATTTTCTCGGCTTTGTATTACTACCAGTCTAAGCAACTGAGCGTCGAGAATCATGAAAAGGAACAGAATCAAATAAAAAACATTACCGTTAAAAATGGGCGTACTACAACGCTCGTAGATGTGAATACGATTAATTGGATTGGTTCTGATGGACACTATTTGTCGGTCCATACAGAAAACAAGGAACATGTAATTTTAGATAGTCTAAAAAATATTATCACCAGCCTACCCGACAATTTCAAACGTATACATCGCTCCACTATAGTGAACACCAATCGAGTTAAAAAGTTAAAATCAAGAGGTAATGGAGATTACGATGTTATTATGAATGACGGCACCATTCTCCGGCTGAGCAGAAATTATACGGAGCCTCTGAGGGACTTACTGCTTTAACACTCATCTTATGTGGTAAAACCACTCCACTTATGTCATTCTTGTTTCAGGGGTACTCTCTGCGTGCGATATTGCCATCACTTGCTAATCAAACATTACGATTTACAAGTTAAAAACCAGTATCGATTCATATCCAAACCTCAGGAAACCCAAGAGTAATGTATCAAAGTATCTTAAAATTACTGCTTCAAACCAGTCGTGATTCGATCCAAAGCATTGGCATTTTTTTGCTTCGCGTTGGAATCTCACTACCTATGATTATTATACACGGATGGCCAAAACTTTCCAGTTATATGGAAGGCAACGTCGATCTTTTCGATCCATTAGGTATAGGTTATGAACTCAGCTTACTGCTAGCCATCTTCGCTGAAGTTATCTGTTCGATTCTTTTAACTCTGGGATTATTTTCAAGAATTTCAGCCATTCCTTTAATCATAACTATGCTGGTAGCAATGTTTTTAGTCAATGCAGGGCAGCCTTTTATTGTTAAAGAGAAGGCATTCGTTTTTTTAATGACCTACATCTTCATTCTACTGGTTGGTTCTGGAAAATTTTCGATTGATGCCCTACTTACCAAAAAACTCTCCTCTATTAACAAGCACTAAATGTGTTCACTCAAAACAAAAATCCCATTACAAATGAAAACCTTGATTCCGCTCCTTTTTTGTCTGTTAAACTACAACCTATTGCTTGCGCAAAACACCCTAGTTGGTGGTTCTTGTGAAGGATGCGAAGCTGTTCTAGAATATCCGAATAAACCGCTCACTCCCGTTGATACCCTGCCAGACTTTAACCGGCCTGGACCTAAACTCAAACTACAAGGAATTGTATATCAGCAGGATGGCAAAACTCCAGCTTCTGGTGTGGTGATATATGCATATCATACCAATCAAAAGGGTGTTTACGAGAAGCAAGGTGACGAAGAAGGTTTGGGGAAAGTACATGGTCGCCTCCGTGGATGGGTAAAAACAGGCGATGATGGCACCTATGCATTTTATACTTTAAAGCCAGGAATATATCCTACTCGCTCTGAACCAGCTCATGTACATCTCACCGTTTTGGAGCCCAACGGCAAATACTACTGGATTACAAGCGCACATTTTGAGGGAGATCCACTTCTTTCCGATAAAGAGCTAAAAAACAATTCGCCAAGAGGTGGTGGCGACGTTATCCTACAACTAAAACAAATCAACGGAATACAAGTGGGATATAGAGATATCATTTTGGGTAAAAACTTGGAAGGATACAATTGAAAGTAATCATCTCCTATTTTTTACATTCTTCATGATGCTCCCCTCTAGCAAGTAGAATGGTACAATCGAGTTTGTTAGTTTGGGATTAATTTCGCTATTTAATGATAAATTAACTCGCATCGTTGAAATGCAGGGAAATTGTACAATTTATAAATGCTTTTATTCGTGAATAAGAAAATTTCAAAGTGGACTGTTATTCCAGGATTACTTCTTTCACTTTTAATAGCGGTTCTATTTTTAAGCGAATGGGTAAATATTGGTGTGATTGCTGATCCTGAAACCATCAGTAAATACTATTTCGGTTCAGATGCAATGGTTGGTAAATACTGGTATTACGAAAGTGCTAAGATCTATGCCATGAGTAATTTGGTTGAAGGATTAATTTTTGCTGGAATTGCAGCCCTTTTCGGTTATTCTTTATTTCTTAAATCAAATAAAATGCTTTTGCTTAGTTACTCTTTGTTAGGAACTGGATTGCTTGCACGTATAATATGGTAATCTTTTAACATAATAATTTTAACTCGGTGCGCCACTTAAACACGGGGTCGTTATGCAATTTTCCATGAATAAGAGATCAAAGACATACATTCTGATTGGGTTTATCTTGGTTTTCTGCATTCACACATTTTGGTGGTTCAGTTTTAGTGAAAACAAATTGTTTAATCAGGCAATTGGTCAGCTTGAAGTAAGTGACAAATTTGTGAATACTGAAAAGGTCAACAATTTTATAAGTAGTGGTGGACAATTTGTTTTATGTTCCAACTTACCAGTTCCTTCTACCTTTGAATTCCTACAAAATCCAACACTTATATTGAACTCAGAAACTTGTTCAAAGACTGATACACTTCATGCCTTAAGCGAAAACTCATTTTGGCAGGAAAAGCAACTTATGCAAAATGGAGATACTTTAATTACTGAAGGTGGCGGCATTACTGTCTTATATGCCTTAAAGAACGAGACTAATTTATTCTCAACAAATTCTGAAATTGGATTCCATTTATATGGATCTGATTATTTCGCAATGTGCCAAGAAAAACGAATATGGCTTTTGAACAGATGGTTTTCGATTCGAAATGAATCTCGAGGAGTTGGTGAAATAAATGGTTGTCCAATTGAAGCTCCACCAACTATACCCAAGAACTCTTGAAGTCAATAAATTGTCTAAATTCAAGTTTGAAGTGCAACAATTAACCTCTTTCCCAAGCTCCTGCCCCGATTGAGCAATCCGCCAAGAATTATTTTGCTTATTCTTAGACCTGAAAAAGTCTCCCCCATCAACAGCAGTACATGTTGTGCGCATTGCATTAATCCCATATGCCGTAGTTTGTTCTTCTTTATGCGGACGCTATTTTATTTCACCCAGTGTGAATTTTAAATTTACCCTCGGTGTTTTTTTAATTCACCCTAGGTGAAATTGTCGTGATATAGGCATGCTAATTATTTTACTTCCTTATAAAGGAAAGATTGTTCAGCGTAGTCTTTAGGTTTTTATCTGGGTAGAAATTGATTTTTCTGCGTATAAAGTCGCTAGTTCGCACCATCAAACATATATCTCAAAGCGAGAGTACATTAAGTTTACACTTTCATCTTTAGGAAAGATTTTCTTCAACTACTTTATCCACAGCCCTTCAGCATTGTCTCCATCTCCTCAACCGATACCTTTGGGTTTGCCCCACTTTTAGAAGCTACAATTGCTCCCATTGCGCTAGCGTGATCTATAGTATCCTGAGCATCAGCACCTTCTAAAATTTTGCTCACAACTATGGCCAAAAATGAATCTCCCGAACCAACCGTATCCGCAACAGTTACAGTGTATCCTTTGTTGTATACCATCTCGTTATTGTGAAGAAGAATTGCACCTTCAGCACCTCTTGTTACGCAAATACGGGGCGTATTCGTTTCCTTAGATATGTATCTCATACACTCTTCTAGGCTGGCTTCAGCCTGTCCAAAATCTTTACAAATTCCTAAGAGCTCATCATCATTAAACTTTATGAAATCTGCATAGCTCATCAATTTTTTCAGAGTTTCCAGATTATAGTGAGGCGGACGAAGATTGATATCGAATACTTTGAATGGAGCATATTTCAACAACTCAAGTAGGGTTTCTCTCGACACCTGATTACGAGCTACTAAGCTACCATAGATAAACGCATCCGAATTTTTCACTATTTCGATATCTCTGTTCGAAAGGTGGATAGCATCCCACGCGCATGGAAATTTAATTCTGTATGTCGCCGAGCCTTTTTCATCGAGACTAACAATTACTTTACTCGTCTCTAGTTCTTTATTAACCTGAATATGATCTATACTGGCCGAATAACTAGTTATTTTTTCAAGAATCTCTTTACCAGGGTCATCGTTACCAACAGCGCTGATTACCTTAACCTGATTTCCCACCGATTGAGCCCGAAGAGCTACATTTAACGGGGCACCACCCAGTTTTTTACCACTGGGTAGCATATCCCACAATACCTCGCCAAAACATACTATGTTTTTCATTGTTCTAAGATATTTTAGAATTGAGTTCTTTAACGCATTCTTTAACTTTTTTGCTTCTTAGCATCTCCAACGATGAAACATAGGCATTTACAAAAGTTTGGTTTTTCGCCAAGTCTCCAAATATAGATTCAATCTCTAAAAACCGAGTTGGATTTTCATGTGAAAGAGCTGCAGCACGAATAAGCTCGTTGCTCATTGCATCTTCAATTTTATAGGTATTTCCCTCTTCATCAACACCATCGTTATATTTACACCAAGCGGCTACTATAAATGCCGAACGAGTAAAATCACCACCGGCTTTTAATTGTGCCTTGATGGTAGGTAGCAAGAAAATTGGGAATTTAGCTGAACTTTCGAGACAAATACGAGCTACTAAATCTTTGATATAAATATTCTGGAATCGTTCAATAAGGCTATTTTTATATGCGTCCAAATCTATATCTCCCAAGTCTGATAGAATAGGAGTTACTTCTTCGTCCATGAATGCACGTAAGAAAATATTGAAATCTTCATCTTGTGCTACTTCATCAATGGTTTTGTAGCCATGTAAAGCACCTAGCATACCTAACACAGTATGACCAGCATTCAGCAACCTGAGCTTCATGTTCTCGAACGGCACTACGCTCTCTACAAACTGAGCTCCTACTTTTTCCCACTCAGGTCTGCCTGCAATAAAATCATCCTCAATTACCCATTGAATAAATGGCTCGCATACCACCGGCCACTGGTCTTCGAGTAAGAACTCCTCCTGTAGCTTTTCAATGTCGCTTGCTACTGTTACTGGCGTAATTCTGTCAACCATTGCATTAGGAAACGATACGTTCTCCTTAATCCAAGAAACTAATTCTGGTTCTGCTTTTTCTACATAATTCAGTAGCGAACGTTTAGCAACATCTCCATTTCCCTGAATATTATCGCAGGACTGAATAGTACATCCTCCAACACCTCTTTTCATACGTAGTTTCAAAGCCTGTGCTAAATATCCGAATACGGTTTTAGGAGACAATGGATTTTTCATATCCTCCACAATTACCGGGTTACTAAAATCAAATTCCCCAGTACCTTCATTAAGGTTATACCCGCCCTCAGTAATTGTTAGGGAAATAATCTTAATATCTGGATGAGCCATTTTCTCTATAACGGCAATTGGGTTTTCTGGAGCAAAGATGTACTCCACAATCGAGCCGATTACCCTCGCACTTAACGAGCCATCTAACTCTTTGGTAACCAATGTGTACAGGCCATCCTGATCTTTCAAGATATTATAAATGCGACGGTCATAATCTAGTAGACCTATCCCGCAAATTCCGCAATCTAACACGCCATACCTTTCCATAAGTTCATTTGTATAAAATGCCTCATGAGACCGGTGAAAGTTCCCAACTCCAATATGTACTATGGATGTTTTTACTTCATCACGGTTATAAGAAGGTACTTTTACGTTTGGTGACAATGCACCCAAATTTTCTTGATTTAATGCTACTGTTGTGTTCATAATTCAAACCTTTCCGCGGCCTCAATCGACTCGCAATTTTATGGTTTATGTGGTGAAAAAATGATTAGCTGTTGCTTATTTCAGGAGTTACTCTCAATGCTTTTTCTCTGCGTAATCGCCAATAGGCAAAAACAAAATAACCTATGGTGCAGTAGAAAGAATACTTGTGAAGTAACGCCTTATTCGCTTCATAGGCAGTTATATTTGGACTTCCTAAGAAAGTATTTAACGCAAGCACAGCAATTATTACCAAACATGTAATAGCAAGATAATTAAGAATCCTAGAATGTAAGCTAGTGTCTTTTACTTTTATTTGATCATACTGTGCGAGTTCACTCTGATATTCTTTGATGTCTGCCTGCAATTGCACTTCTTCATTAATTTCTTCGGTATAGTCATCTGCTGCCCCACTCATTTTTGCGAGAACGATATACACAATTACAGAAGCAAACCAAGATGGAATAAATAGATAATAAAACGACATGAGGTTCATAGCATTTAAACCAAAACCTACACCTAGACCTACGCCCCAAGCAATAATTGCAGATTTACTGGTAACGAGATTTTTATAGTAAGCCCAATAACGAGTAAGTCCGATTTTAGGGAATATGAAATGTTCTGCAAATACAATTCCACCCACTGGCACTACAATTAACCCTGCATAAGTAAGCATCGGCAACATTTTTGAGAATACAAATGGGAAACAAGCAATAATTACCGTAAAAACTCCTACCACTAAAGTAGTTTTTCTTCTAGAATGATTTTTGAAAATAGCCTGTGCAGCGAGTCCAGCTCGGTATAAATTTGCGTTTGCGGTGGTCCATCCTGCTACAATCACAATTACAAAACCAGAAGCTCCCAAAGCATAAAATGCTACATCTCCTGGATCCAAAGCTGACACAGATTGATTTAACAACACTGCAGCTCCAGCTCCCATAATTCCAGCTGCAATCCACGCTATGTAATGACCAAACAGCATACCAAAACTGGAATATAGACCGTAACTAGCTTTCTTAGCGTATCGTAATAATGCCATGTCTATCAACCCGACGTGCGTTATAGTATTGGCGGCCCAAGCAAAACCAATTACTTCCAAAAGACCTATTCCTGATTCTCCAGAATCGGTTACTCCTTTCCATATTGATTGATCTCCGATATACAGAAACTCACTAAAACTTGAAATAGTAGTTGAACCTAATACGGAATAGGCCAATGCTGGAAGCAACGCAAATGCCCCTGTCACAAAAAGAGTAAATAACCACGGCGCACAAATTGTAGAAAAATCTGCCACGGTATTAAAACCATAGATTGCCACCACCACTACTATAAAACCTACTGCTACTACTATCAATAAAAAACCAATATTGGTTGAGTACCAATTAAGCTGAGCCGGAATGTTAAAAAGAAAACGCACCGCCGATGACGAAACCGTAATCATTGCTGCCGAAATCACAGTGAAAATTATAGCATTTGCCCAATTATAAAGATTGGTCATCGAATTTCCTGCAATCTTATTCAGATAAGTATACAGACTCAATCGAGTTTGTACGGCAATTGGAGAGGTGAGGAAAGTCCAGCTTAATACAGCCAATATGTTTCCGATTAGAAGTCCGAGTAATATATCTCGGGTTCCTGCACCTAATGATACAAAGGTTGCTCCGATAACAAATTCGGTTGCTGCAACATGTTCGCCAGCATACAAACCAGCAAAATGCTTACCCCCATGAAGTTTGTGCTCTGCAATTGGTAACTGCTCTTCATCGAGTTGGTTGAATTTATTGATTAGTTCTTCTTTCATGATGGTATGCTAAAGAATTAAAATTAGAATAATGAAATAGCCATTTGTAGGACTCCGATTTTTGACTCAGGATTCCAAAAGGCTGTTGCAGAAACGGGAAATTCTTGATTTAGCAATTCCACATCATAACTTAGAGTCAGTCCCGTATTTACTATGCTTGGTTTATTACTATAAAATGTCTTTTCTGTGGCAAAAGAAAAAGCGCTTCCAGCAAATACACTAAATTGCACATCTTTGCCAGTTAAAAAGCGATATCTAATCTCGGCATAATTGGAATAGGAATCGGTTACATCTCCCTGATTATTAATCTCATAATCACCGCCATTACCGAATAGAATTGTAGACCAGTAGAGTGTTAGAGGGACTTTATTAGGTAGGTTATACTCGAATACAACGTCAACAAAGTTAGGCGAGGTATACTTGTCGTAACTAAAGATATCCGGGTTTTCAGAATCACTGTAGTTGTTATGACTAATTAACGACACAGTAAAGTCATTCGTAACTGAATAATTCATATAGTATGAAAATTCACGGTAGGAACCATTGCTACTAGCACCGCCCCATAATCCTCCAACAAACTTTTCATTATTTGAAGTGTACTGAATACTAGAGCCTAGCATAAAACCTGGAGTAACTACAAACCCATGCCATGTATGCATGTTTTGAAGATTTAGCCCAAGATCAAAATTATCAGCTAACGAACTATCATCCTGCGCAAAAACAGAGTTCGGAGTTAAAGCTGTCCCAATTAACATTATCCCAAACAGTAATAGTCTTGTTTTAAAACGTATTAAACGACATTGCTTGGACGTAAAAATCAATGACCTATAACATTCGTATTTGTGTTGCTTTTCCATTCGCTTCCAAATTTCGTGAGCGTTTGTATTCATTATTTAAAACGTATTTAATACGTTTAATATAAATCTACTTAATTCTGACTAATAAAACCAAAATTTATTTTCAACCCGGCAACACAATACAAACTATATAACTGTTTTATAGAGAATTATAACAATACAATACTAACCAATACGAGCCAGAAACCCAGCCAAAATTCAAGAAGAGCATTTTAATTATTTTATATACGTATATTTTACGTATATAAAGAAACGCTTAACAATACGAACCAATGGGATTTAATAAAAATCGTTACTACCTTGCTTATTCAGAATAAATCAACTACTAAACGTTCAGGTCACGCTTCTATGGATTTTCGGAAAATTCCAAATGTCTACATCAATTGTGTGGTTTTTGGATTGTTAGAAAGCGGAGTGAATGTGCTTCTTTCAAAACGAGAATTGCACATGTACGACAAAAAGTATCCTGACATCAATGATTGGGTTCTTTTAGGCGATTTAGTCCTAAAAAGCGAGCAGCTTGACGAGTCGGCCGATCGGGTATTCCGAGATTACACAACCCTTAGCAATGTGTATAAGAAACAATTTCGCACATTTGGCAACCCAGAACGAGTAAAAGATGAGAAGGATTTGTTGTGGTTAAGAAGCAAAGGAATAGACACACGGATATTCTCTGTAATCTACTATTTCCTCATTCCCAGCTCAAAAATCAAAGTAAACGATAGTGATATGCGTTGGTTTCCCATCGACCAACTCCCTCAACTAGGATTTGACCATGAACTAGTCATCAAAAGATCTTTCGACGATCTTCAGAGAAAAGTACTTAATGAGCCAGCTATCTTTGAGTTTTTGGATGACAAGTTTACCCTCAACGAATTGCACTTTGCTTACGAGTCGGTTCTTGGAATCGAAATTGATAATCGAAATTTCAGAAAAAAGGCTTTAAATAAAACCTATATCATTTCTCTTGATGAGAAAAAGGTGACTGGAAACTCAAAAAAACCATCGAACCTTTACATGTTCAGCAAAGATATTTATGACAAAATCGCCCCTCAGAATCATATCATAAATATTTAGATTGTTGCTTTCTGTGTATTAATGCAGTTTCAAGTTGTATGAAGGTATATGACTCCCCAATTTGTTATAATTTCAAAATTTCGTTACTTCAAGAAATCTGCAGCCCTTAAAACATTAAAGCTAGTGTTTAATATCTAATGAATAAGCCAAAAATATTTCTACGTGTCAGTTCACTGATATTATCAGTTTACGCTATTTCCTTTCTTATCTACCCTCAACTATTGGGTGAACTTGTTGGCTTTAAACATCACAGCCCAAATACACTAGTTGAAGTGACTGCTTTTTATGGCGGACTTGAGTTAGGCTTAGCCTTTTATCTATTATGGTCATCAAACAATAAGAGCCGTATATACTTTGCGTTAATGATGGTTTTTTTCGTTTTCCTTACTGCAGGCATAGCTCGCCTTTTTGGAATTATTCGATTCGGATTTGAGGACCCGAGTCAACCTATCGTTACTCTATTGGAAATTTGTTGGGCAATTATATCTTTATGGATGGCTCGTAAATACGAATAGATGTTTAGTTCTATATTAACCAACCAATTGTGAGGTATTGTTATGGAAATAGAATATGATTTTTGGATAACTATACTAATAGGCACCATAGGCGGAGGGATTTTAGGCCCCTTAATTGTAAAGTGGTTTAAGAAAAGAGGATGGTTAAAAACTAACCAACTCGAATCTTAAAATTAATCCAATAGAAAAGAGACCGCAGTTATATATAGCTGATCTATTTTTCCAATTACGAGATAGAGTATTTGCCTCACCACGTTTAATTTTCGACTAATTAATTTTGTTAATTGAGTGTAATAGAAAACTCTTTACTGATTGAACTAAATTTTAATCCCATGGAAAAATTTGAATTAAAAGTAGATGTAAATACTCCTTACATAAAGGCAATTAGGTTTTTAGGCTCTGCTGGTTTGGGGTTCTTCATCGCTGCAATTGTTTTCACCTTTAAATTTGAAGGAGAAATAGATTGGGTGAATTCATCAACTGGGATACTTATTAGTTTGTTCTTCTCTCTTTTCCCTGGTGCTTTAAAAAAACAATGTCTCATTATTGATGAAGTAGGAATCCATCTGCACAATTATACTTTTCATTGGGGACAAAAGAAGGAAATGGCATGGGAAAAAATTCAAGGAATTAGTGTTCAAAAAAACATCATTGAAATCAAGAATAGTATAGGATCAAAAGAAAAAATAGACCTACCTCTTCACACAGAAAGCCAGCTTGAAGATTTAAAATCCTATCTAAAACAAATGGCTGAAATTAGAAATCTTGAATATATAACGTAGTAATGGTGTCTAGGTACAAGTTAGAAGGGCAACAGGTTTCACTCTAAACCCAAAACTCCATCACTTCATGGAAAATCACTTCTTTAAAGCAATTTTTCGGATTTGAAGTGTTGGCCACTGTTCAATGATTGGCTTTCCATCTTTATAAAAAGCCCAAGGGCTGTTGGAGATGAAATAAAGCACATCGTCGTGAATAGCTCCAAGCGTTGGCTCGTTGAGCTCGGGAATTGCCCGTTCAAGGGCCTTTATACTACTTGATGACTTCGTCTTCGCTAAACTTACTTCCGCCACTTGGAATGGCTGCGTTCCATTTTGAAGAAGCACCAGTTTATTACCCGTGAAATATAATCCGTCGGTGCCACGAGTTAATTGATTTTCATCTAACACAGTTTTCACCAACTTTGTTGTTAGATCTACTTCATAAACGCCCATGATATAATCCGAAACATACATTTTGTTATCAGTACCAATCACCAATCCTTGTAGATTAAACCACTTTTCGTGAGATAAAAACTCTTCCAATTGGTTGTTTAATCTGTTCAATTTGTAAATGGATGGGCTGGCGGAGTCAGAGACATAAATTTCACCGCTTGCATCCATCGTCAAATCACCAAATACGTGATCTCCTTCAAATTGATAAGCCTTTAGTAATTTTCTTTTCGCTACGTCAATTTTAAGCAAGGCAGATTTCCCAGCAAGTTCTTCAGAATAGTTACAAAACTCTGGCAGTGCGGAAGTGGTTACCCAAAGCACATTTGAGTCATTGGCATCGAACTTCATCCCCATCGCTCCCCAAAATCCGAATTCCTTGAGGTCTAGAATTTGCTTTCTGTTCGCCCCCTCTTTCGTAAAAGAGTTGATCAAGCCACATCGTACATCCGAAATTAGGAAATTACCTGTTTCGGGATGGATGGCAAGACCTTCGGGGTGAAATCCCGGTTGCGAAAACTCAAACTGTAATTCACTCGAAGAAATTGGGGTGTTCTTTTCATCTATATGAGCTAGCAATGTCTGATACGCTTCCATCTCCCAAAGATCTTTCAAATCCTCATCTTCGGTAAAATCTTTCATGGCATAAAAAGAAGCTCTATAACCCAACGTTTCTATCGCGCTTTGGAAGTTTTGATTGAGCGCATATGCAACCGCCAGATTGTAGAGAATGGTACGGTGATTTGGCCTTAGTTCGTTCGCTTTCTCTATATGAGTTAAAAAACTGCTGTATTCTTTTACTTTATAGGCTTCGTTTGCCTTTTGATATTCTTCCCCAACCATAGTTTGAGCCTGGGCACTTAGCGGACATACTAACAGAGCGATTGCTAAAACTACAAATTTGTTCATTTTGGAAAACTGGTAAAGGCTTTTCTGATTATAAGAAATTGTTTTCTCAACACTGTTATGCTGTTTTGAAAGCGAAGGTTTGGATTGATTCAGTTTGTTCTGATTCAAAAATTCTGTTAATTCAGAGAAAACAAAAACTCTGCGTCACTAAAACAATTTATTTCCTATGAAATTTCTTCCCATTTTAATCCTTCTTCTCCTCGTACAAGGTTGTAATGATGACGGATTGGAGCCTGGCTTTCCTGAGGATAATTACTTGTTAAAGATAGTCCAAAGTTGGGGTTCAAATTCTGAGTTTGATCTTCTTTCTGAAAAATATTTAGGGAAAGAAGATATAGAATTAAGATTTTGGTCAGGGTTTGGAACTCGTGGAGATCACGGTGTTATACTTAAAAAAACAAATACAGATTGGAAAGCTTATTCAGTTGAGATTAGAGCTTGTTTAGTATTATCGCACAAAGAAGGAGTTAGCGACAGTTTAAAAAGACGAGTAACAATAGATAAAATGTATACTGATCAAATCAATTGCGGCCCTGAATCAGAGGTTGATCTCGTAGACGTAATATGGCAATTTACTGACTCTTTATTTGTAACCGAACTTCAAACAGATTCTAATTATAACCAGCTATGGAAGCAACTTAAAAAAGAAGGTGTATTAGATTTACCTTCAGAAGTTGAACGAACAGAGTATGGTATTGATGGACATTCCTATGTTTTAGAGTTAAAAATTGGAGAAATTTATCATGCTTATGTTTCAGAATTCGCTCAACCAGAATACGAATCTGATAAACAAGTTCACAAAATTGCACAATCCATCGATAAATACTTAAATACCTCCCTCGACGGCAGTAAGTGGTAAATCTCAGCTCAAATTTGAAGCGCAACAGTTAGAGATTCTACCCACTTTGTTCTATCTCCAGAATTTCGTTAATTCAATACAGAAGTAAACCTGTATCTGCATAACCTCTTTCCCAAGCTCCTGCTTGGGAGAACCACACGGAGCTCCTGCTCCGAGTAACTAACCTGTAAATAAAGTTATAGGAATCACCCCTTCCCCACCCAAATAATTCACTGCGGAAGAATTCAGCCAATGTTCAGGTTTCTGAACAAAACCAGCTTTCACGGGGTTGAAGTGAATATAATCCAAGAAGGTTTCCATTTTCCGTAGCGTATTTACTTGTTTTGGATACGAACCTTCTTGCCAAACTTGAAACACACTTTCTTTTTTATGATTTCTCTTTCCACGCTTAAGCCTTTCTAAGAGAACAACCCGATTAGTTGATTCTAAATAGCGGATAACTTCGCGAGCAGTAAATGATTTAAACCTTCGAATACTTTCTGATAGATTTTGGTCTTCAGCAACCATGTGGATGTGATTATGCATGATTATAAACCCATAAATTTTCACCTGCATCTCGGCTTGGAGATGCACTAAAGCGTCAAGAATTATCTAGCTTATTCTTGGGTCTGAAAAGAGGTCTATTCCATCAACAACTGTACAAGTTAGAAAGTACGGGTACTCGCTTTCATGAATTTTAAAATTACTTCGTGCCATACACAGTTAGACAAATTCGCTTCCTATTCCTTACTGTTTTGGCTTGAATAATTTATTGGGAGCAGGAGCTCCTTGTTACTATCCCAAGCAGGAGCTTGGGATACAGGTTCGATTTCTCGAAGACCCTCACTCCTTCACTTTACTCATAACAGCCTTAAAGCGAACGGCCATACCGCCACCACGTGCCATCTCAATTTTTAGTTCTTTGGTGGCATCAATCATCGTTTTGTACGTCATCATTCCGTACGGACTTGTTTCCCAATCCGATAATGGGCCATCTCTATAAATCTGAGCTTCGTACACCAAATCGGGATTCAAGAAATCGAGATCAATCGTAAATTCTCGAGCTTCTTCATCGGTTACAGCTCCCAAGTACCAATCGTCGGAATTGCGATCTTTTCGAACTATAGTCGCATATTTCCCAATTTCAGCATTAAGCACTTTGGTGTGTTCCCAATCGGTAGGCACATCTTTTATAAACTGGAAGGCGCCGGGATTGGCTTCATAGTTTTTTATCAAATCTGCGGCCATGTGTTGCGGACTATAAATAACTACGTACAACGCCAACTCGCCCGCTATGGTTGAATGAACTCTGTTTTTAGGGCGACCAGCTTCGTTATCGTTCAGCATTATATCAATAACTCCTGGAGTGTAATCGAACGGCCCTGAAAGCATGCGTGTAAATAAAATGGTAGGAACATAATTCGGAGGATTTCCTCCATCTGGGCTCCAAGCATTGT
Source organism: Balneola sp. (assembly GCA_048267645.1). GTDB lineage: Bacteria > Bacteroidota > Rhodothermia > Balneolales > Balneolaceae > Balneola. The sequence goes on along the minus strand of JBLWXC010000002.1, from coordinate 488,050 downwards.
ATTCTTGTCCGCGCGCGCCCTCTCTAGTCATCATGTTGGGCCACGTTCTGCGAATTCCAGTGTCTTTGATAGGCTCATGAACATCTAGCATGATGTGATGCTCCGCTGCTTTCTCCACCGCTTTGCGATAGTGGCGAACCATATACTGCCCATGATGCCATTGTCCGTTTGCAATCATATCTCCCACATACCCAGATTTTATGGTCGTAATTCCGAGCTTTTCATACAGTGCAAAAGCCGAATCCATCTGAGCTTCGTAATTCTCAATTCCTGTTGAGGTTTCATTATGCATGATGATGTTGGTGCCTTTTTCTTGGGCATACTTGGTAAGTCCTTCCAAGTCATAATCAGGATAAGCTTCCGTGAAATTGAATTGATTGGCATTTTTCACCCAATCACCATCCCAGCCGATGTTCCAACCTTCAACAAGTACGCCGTCAAAACCGTGCTCTGCTGCAAAGTCGATGTATTTTTTGGTGTACTCGTTTGTCGCACCGTGTTTATCACCAGAATGCCACGTTTTTCGATTCAGGTGCATATCCCACCAAATGCCCACATATTTGCCGGGCTTAATCCAAGAAGTGTCTTCTATTTTGTTTGGCTCGTTCAAGTTCAGTTCCAAATAGTTGGTCACCAAACCGCCTGGAGTTTCATTTATTTTCACGGTTCTCCAAGGCGAAACGAATGGAGTTGTGGCTCGCACTTTATCGCCCGTTCCATCCATCCAAGGGAATAGAGTAGACTCTAAAGTGTTATCACCGCGATTAATTAGCGATATAGATGAATAATCGGTTAGTGCCGCCTCATGAAAACTGAGATACAAACCATCGTCCGTTTTCATGGTGAGCGGTGTGGCAGCGGTATCAATTTCTGATGCTTTAGAGGCAATGGGCAAATGCTCGTATCGGTTGGGAATGTACGCTTGAATCCACCAAGCATCGTGGTTTCCAGCAAGTACAAATTCAGTGCGCTCATTCATAATCACAAAATCCTTGAACGCATGCTGTTCCGGCCATTCATATCTAAAACCTACGCCATCATCATAAAGGCGGAATGTAATTTGCATCCGTTCGCCTGAACTTCTTTCTAGCTTTACTCCAAGTTCTCTGTAGTTATTTTCAATCTCTTTCTCTTCACCCCAAGGTTGTGTCCAAGTTTCGCTACGTCCACGATTGCTAAACCCTACGATTTTAAATTCGTCGAGCATGCTTCGGTCTTTGAGCTCAACACCTAACCTAGATGGAGCAATCACCACCGTATCGTTTTTGGAGATGGTGTATGTGGGAACTCCTTGTTCTAGATAAAAGTTGAGCTTTAATTTTTTTGTTGGCGAATCTAGTTCACCTAATTCTAAAAAAGATTCGTCGGCAATCCCTTTTAACAGACCAATAGGGCTACAACTTAGCCCTACAGCAAGCATAACTGAACACACAAAAATTAAAATCCCTTTCATAAATCTATCCTAGTTTGTTTTTGGTAATGTAGCAACATCAAACAAACAATTAAACATGGAACGAATTACTATCTTTTTTGCATTGGCAATGATGGATACTATTCTGCGTTGCATAACAGATATAGTTTTAATTAGAACTCAGGGATTTTTATGTTTCGTAAAGTTACACTCGCAGCACTATTATTTATTTTCTCTTCAACCTTAATATTTGCACAAAGCATGACATCACAAAAAAAATTGGAAGTAGCTACTCTTGGCGCCGGATGTTTCTGGTGTGTGGAAGCAGTTTTCGAACTCGTTAAAGGGGTTGAAAATGTAGAATCAGGATATTCAGGAGGTCATGTTGACAATCCATCTTACAAAGAAGTAACCACCGGAAAAACAGGTCATGTTGAAGTAGCTCGCATTACGTTTGACCCATCAGTAATTACGTATGGTGAGTTGTTAGAAGTTTTCTGGCACAGCCATGATCCTACAACTTTAAACCGCCAAGGCAATGATGTTGGAGAGCAATATCGCTCCGTAATTTTTTATCACAATGCAGAACAAAAAGCCACTGCAGAAGCTTCATTAAAGAAAACAGATGCTGCTAAACTTTGGAAGGATCCGATTGTAACTACTATCGAGCCTCTTAAAAATTACTTTGTTGCTGAGAACTACCATCAAGATTATTTCAAAAGCAATCCTAATGCGGGTTATTGCTCGTATGTGATTGCTCCTAAAGTAGCTAAGTTCAAAAAAGAGTTTAAATACTTATTAAAAGGCTCGTGATTTAAAGATTCTGATTTTTTTCAGTATTATAAATCTATCGTCTTTATTAATAACGTGGTGAGATATTCAAACAATGACTTTAACTCACCCGCTATCATTTCAATTATTTTATCTAACAAACAACTACATATCCTTTATTATGAAAACATTACTTAAAGCAGGTTTATTTACAATTTTAGCTGTTCTTTTAACTACAGGCTTAACTTTTGCGCAAGAGCGCGGTGAAGGTGAGCGTGCCAGCCCAAATGCATCAGTTAGCCAAGCTATTGGTGCAACTAACGTAAGTGTTACTTACGGTCGCCCAGCATTAAAAGGTCGTACTTACTTTTCAGCAGATGCTAAATTAGCTCCTGCAGGCAAAGTTTGGAGAACTGGTGCTAACGAATCTACAGTAGTTACTTTTTCTACTGATGTAATGGTTGGTGGAAAAGCTGTTAAAGCTGGCACATATTCTATCTACACTATCCCTGGTGCAAAAGAATGGACCATTATCATCAACAAGAAGCTTTCTTGGGGAACTCAATACGATGCTGCTGAAGATGTAGTAAGAGTTACAACTACCGCTGTTAGCAACAATGCTGCTTCTGCTGAGTGGTTTAACATCTATTTTGATACACTTTCTGCAACAAAAGCACATTTAAACCTACATTGGGGGACAACCAACGTAGCAGTTCCAATCTCTGTGAAGTAACCTTATTTTAGATTACATTTAACGGGAGTCCATTATGGCTCCCTTTTTTTTATCCATTATTCTATGATTAAAAATTTCGTTGCCCTGTTTTTCTTGTATTTTTTAATCTCTAATCCACTTTTAGCACAAAGTGATTGGATTTTTGATGACACAAGCCTTCCTGTTGTCAACATCACCATACATCCTGATTCGCTCGATTTTATTTTAGATGGCGATAACAGCCAAAGCGATCATGAATTTCCAGCAACATTTAGTTTTACGAGAGAAGGAATTACGGAAACCGTAGAGAACATCGGATTTCGATTGCGCGGAAATACTTCTCGGAAAGCACAGAAAAAATCGTTCAAAGTTTCATTCAATACCTTTCCCGATAGCGATGAATTTCATGGGCTTGATAAAATGAATTTGAATGGAGAACACAACGACCCAACTATTCTAAGAGCCAAACTAAGTTGGGATATTTTTGAAAAGGCTGAAGTTATTGCACCCAGAGCCAATCATGTAAAGCTATACATCAACGATGAGTATTTTGGACTTTATTTGAATGTAGAACACATTGACGACGAGTTTGTTAAAGACCGCTTTGGTAGTGATGCTGGAAATCTCTTCAAATGTTTGTGGCCTGCCGATTTAACGTACAAAGGCTCCAGTCCTAAAGACTACGAGAATATCAAAAATGGCGACCGACCTGCTTATGAGCTCAAGACCAATCTAGATGCTCCCGATTACTCTGATTTAGCTGTTTTCATAAGCTTCTTAAAAAATGCTGACGATGAACGTTTCAAAAATGAAATTGAAACCTATCTTAACGTTGATGGCGTAATCCGTTGGATGGCCATTGATATTTTAACAGGAAATTGGGACAACTATTGGTACAATAAGAACAACTATTACTTATACCACGACCCTAAAAAAAATCGATTTGAGTTCATCCCATACGATTACGACAATACTTTTGGAATAGATTTTATTGGCCCGGATTGGGGAACTCAAGACATCAACGATTGGGGACCAAATGAGTCGCGCCCACTTACCGAGCGTATTTTAGGCATCCCAGAGTTTAAGAATCGACTTCATTTTTATCTGAACGAATTCATCACTTCATTCTTCAACGAAACTGAACTGTTCTCAGAGATAGATCGACTTTATGCTCTTACAAAAGATGCCGCTGAAGAAGACCTTTATAGAACTAAAGATTACGGATTTACAGTTGCGCAATACAATGATTCATTTACCGAAAGTTTAGGTGGGCACGTCAAATATGGCTTAAAACCGTATATCACAACTAGGGCAAATTCAGCAACTAGTCAACTTCAGTTACAGAATATCTCGCCTATTTTTAGACAAGTAGATTTCACCACGCTTTACCAAGCTCAACAAAAAGAGCTCATAATTACTGCAGAGCTTTTAGATGAAGACGCATCACTTGATGTAACCGTATTTTTCCCAAAAAGAGGAAACAGTATTAGCTTGCTAGATAATGGTGCTGGGGCTGACGTTGAAGCTGACGATGGAATTTATTCCGGGACCTATAACCTTTCGGGATTTTCTGGGAACTTGAATTTTTACATTGAAGCTACAGACGCAATCGATACAAAATCTCGATATCCTTCTAACCCAGCCAAGGAATTATCAACTTCTGTAAGAGATATTTCTTCCTCAGTGGTAGTTAATGAGTTCATGGCAGATAACAATTCTACTATATCCGATGAAAGCGAGTCTTTTGAAGATTACATTGAATTGTTCAACAACGGAAGTACACTTTCTTTGGGTAACTATTATCTAACGGATGATTTCGAAAATCCAGACAAATGGGCTTTACCTGATACCGTATTAGGTAGCAATCAGTTTATTCTTATTTGGGCAGATGGAGACATTGAGGAGGGCCCAACACATGCACCTTTTGGATTAAGTAAAGGCGGCGAAGAGCTTGCTATATTTTATAAAAACTTCACCGAATTTGTACTTATCGATTCTGTGAGTTTTGGTGAACTTGCACCCGACCAAGCATTTGGCAGAGCTACTGATGGTAATGGAGTATTTGGGATTTTGGATAAACCATCCCCAGGATCATCAAATCATATTGTGGTAAGTAATGACGAAGAAATTTCACTACCAAAATCTGTAGAGTTAGGTCAGAACTTTCCCAACCCTTTCAATCCAGAAACAACCATTCCATTTAAAATAAGTGAAGCTGGGAATGTTACTATTGCCGTCTACTCCATTTCTGGGCAGTTTATCAAAAACATTGTCAATCAAACATACGCTGCGGGTGAATACGAAGTTCACTTTGATGCGTCCGAGCTTTCGAGTGGTGTATACTTGTACAAACTATCTACAAAAAACACCAGCCTCTCGAAGAAACTGGTGCTAGTTAAATAGATAATAAATCTTTCTGATTTGGGAGGTTAAGAAAGTGATTTACTCAACCTCTTTAAATTCAGCCTAAAATTCCCACTTCACTTGAAACAGGAAGTTTGTTCCTGCTTGTGGGAAGTAGTAGTTGTAGCGTTGCATACCGCCATATACATAACCGTAAGTATATCCGTTGGTTTCATATTCTGCATCTAGAATATTGTTAACCATTAACGTTGCTGTTACCGCTTTAAAGGAAAGTAGATTTTGAAGTTTGTAAGCGAGGCGTACATCGTTCACAAAATAAGCATCAATATTACGTGCATCATTTTGGGTGTTGTCTAAATACTGTTTAGAAACGTATTTGCTCGAAATCGCACCCGTAAAGCCAGAGTTTGTGTAACTGAAAATGGAGTTCGCAATCAAATTTGGAGAGAAAGCGATATCAGCATCTTCAAAGGTCTCCGAAACTTGTCCACCATTGTCATAATCATCAATATATTCGGTAAACAATTCTACCTTATTTTGGCTGATGGTTGTATTACCAGCCCAGTTAAAGTTGTCGGTAATCTGTATTCCTCCCTCCAACTCTAATCCAACTCTATAGCTATTTGGAATGTTTTGGCGAACTGCTTCCCCAACATCATTTATTTGGCCTGTTAGAATAAGTTGATCTTTGTAGAACATTCCATAGCCATTCACCGCTACAAAGAAACGATCAAACTCGCCACGATAACCTGTTTCTATATTGTAAAGCGTTTCTTCTTTTGGTCTACTTTGAGTGCTTGAATTTACGTATTCATCTCTAGTTGGCTCTTTACTGGCAACACCAAATGAAGCAAACATGCGGTGATTAGCTTTGCGGTAAACCAATCCAAATTTAGGATTGAAGAATACGAGGTCATCTTCATTTCTGATATTTACAGCACCACTTTGCTGGATATCAACTCCATCAAATTCATAGTTAATACGACGCACTTGTAAATCGAGATAGGCGTTCAAGTTCTCGCTTAACAAATACTGCATTTTACCGAACATATTGAAATCAGTTTTAATGGCATTGTTATCGTAGTAGCGTTGTTCTGTTTCGCTATTTCCTGCAAAACGAGCCCAAACAATTTCTCCGAAATGATCTCCATCATAGCGATTTATTCCACCACCAAAAGTCACATTCCAATTGTCTGAATAGTTGTATTTGGTGTTAAAAACCATGCCATAAAAATCGTTATCTAACCAACGTCGGCGTACCAAATCAGTAGTTGTTTGAGTTATTGGCACTGGAGTAATTCCGTAGTCATCCACATCTTGTTCGGCTTTATATTCTTCGTAAAAACCTTGTCCGTGTGTGTAATGAAGTGAGGCATTCGCCGACCAATAATCTGTTAATCGATAAGAGTAATGCAATTGGTAATAATCTTGGCGGTAGTTATCAACTTGATTATCGTAGGGAGAACCTGGTTTCTCAGTTCCAGCTTCGTTAAAAGTTCTATTTCCACCTTCCAACACACTTTCTTCTACGCCATACCAAGCTTGATACGTGATTTCTTTTCCTGAAAACATATCAGCTTTTAGCAGGCTACGATCCCCTCGTTTTGTAGCGGATAGATAGAAAGAGTTTAAATCAGCAGAAGCTCTATCGATAAAACCATCTGACATGATTTTTGAGAGTCTACCTTCAAATTGCCAGCCGTTTTTCATTAAGCCTGAGCCAAGCATGATATTAGCTTTTCGAGTATTGAATGAGCCAAAACCTGTGTTAACTTCAGCAAAAGGATCTACACGATTGCTACTTGTTTGAAGGTTTACAGAAGCACCAAAAGCACCTGCACCGTTGGTTGAAGTACCAACACCACGTTGCACTTGGAGGTTATCTACTGAAGAGGCAATGTCAGGTAAGTTCACCCAAAAAACGCCATGAGATTCAGCATCATTAACTGGAATTCCGTTGATGGTAACATTCACACGAGCAGGATCTACCCCGCGAATTCTGATACCAGTGTAGCCAATTCCAGTTCCTGCATCAGAAGTGCTTATAACCGATGGCGTTGATTGAACTAAATATGGAACATCTTGTCCCAGATTTTTCTCTTCGATATCATCTTTAGTAACGTTGGTGTAGCTCATTGGCGTTGAGTCATCCACTCTGGTTGCTTCAACAAAAACTTCATCACCAATAAAAGTGGTTGGTATTAGTTGAACTTCCAAACCTTGTTCATTTCCCTTTACAGAAATTGTTTTGGTTTTGTAGCCCACAAATGAGAACGTAAGTGTGTTTTTGCCCTCAATAAGCTTAAGCGAAAATTCACCTCTTATATCGGTGTTTTCGCCATTTTGGGTTTCTGTTTGTACAACAGTTGCCCCGATAAGGGTTTCTTTGGTTTGTGCATCAATAACTCGGCCAGTAACCGATTGAGCATAAGATATTTGTGACGTAATGAGCAATAAAGCCGCTATTGCTAGAGCTTTTGATAGGAATGTCTTAAACATTTTCCTCCAATTTGATTGTTATTAAAAAAATAGGAGGAGGCGAAACAAGTGCATAGATAAGCAAACAGGTTTTCCTCCGCCGGTATTATCCGGATCAGGTGAAAGGGTGTAATCTCAGCCTTTGTCGTTCGACAAAAGCACCCCTAACCGTTAGATGTAAAACTAAGCACTAAATTCATCAAAAACACACAAAAATCTCGTACTTTTCGCTTCTTATTCTAAAAAAAATTATTCCTACATGATTAACTCACGATTTTTAAAAACATTTAGCTTTTTTGGCTTGCTCCTTCTTCTTGTTTCTTCTTGTGCTACAAAACAAGAGTCTAAAGGAAATCCCGAAATTGACGCTAAGGATATAAAAGTTCACATTAGCTATTTAGCCTCCGACGATTTAGGTGGACGTGAAGCTGGTTCAGCAGAAGAAGCAACCGCAGCCAATTATATTGCTGATTTATTCAGAGATTATGGTTTAGAGCCTGCAGGAGACGATAATACGTACCTCCAAGAGTTTACGATTAACACATCGATTCTAAAAAATCCACATTCTGCAGACACCTCATCAGGCGAAAAGTTATTAGCGCGCAATGTTGCTGGTTTGCTACAAGGAACTGGAAATAGTGATGAATTTATAGTTATCGGAGCGCATTACGATCACTTAGGTTTAGGCGATGGAGGCTATGGTTCTTTATACCGTGGCGATTCACTTCGTATCCATAACGGTGCAGACGACAATGCTTCTGGAACTGCAGGCGTGTTAGAACTCGCTCAATATTTCTCAAAAAACCGTCCTTCTAAAGACATTCTATTTCTTGCTTTTTCTGGCGAAGAAATGGGATTACTTGGCTCTGATTATTATGTAAAGCATCCAACAGTTGATTTAGAAAATGCAACCGCCATGATAAACATGGATATGATTGGCCGAATGGTTGATAAGAAACTCATCATTTTTGGAATTGGAACTGCTGATAAGTGGGCTGACATCGTTAACGAAGCAAATGTTGACTCTTTAACGCTAAACTTGGTTAAAGATGGAACTGGAGCAAGTGACCACACTAGTTTTTATTACAAAGATATCCCAGTGCTTCACTACTTCACCGATACACATGCTGATTACCACCGCCCAAGCGATGACACCGATTACATCAATTTTAAAGGCGAAGAACTTACTTTAAAGCATGTTGCAAACGTAATAAAAAGCCTCGATGCATTAGATAAAACGCAGTTGGCTTTTAAAGAAGCTCCAGGCGAACAACGCCAAACTATGAGTTTAGACGGACCAACCCTTGGCGTTTTACCAGATTACGGTTATGATGGTAAAGGCATGAGAATTACAGGCGTTACCAAAGGTCGCTCTGCAGCAAATGCTGGTGTTAAAGGTGGCGATACCATTATAAAAATTGGTGGCGAAGACTTAAAAGACATCTACTCATACATGGCTGCACTTAACAAACTCAAAAAAGGACAGCTTACCACAATTACAGTTCTTAGAGACGGTAAAGAGCTTACTCTTGACCTTCAATTATAGATTTATTTCTCGAAAACTAATCAAGCTTCTTATCTAGAAGTTTGATTAGTTTCTTTTTCATTCTTTGTGCCTCCCCATCACTTCTCTTAAAAATCGTTGCAGATTTTGGCACTTGCTCAGCTTTCCATACATTCAGAAAAACAAGACGCTCTATGTACTCAACAAAACTACTTTTTGCAGCACTGATAATTATTGTAACCGCTTGCCAGCGTGAAGATTCTACTAATAAACCTCTTCCAGAAAATGTACAAGCAATCTCTCTAGTTGGAGATACTTTGTTTACCAATCTAACTCAACTACCTGCAAAGCTAGAGTCTAGAATTGATTCTTTGATTGATGTTGCAGAAGCCAACAACGATGACCTTGCAACTATGATGATTTGGCAAGCTCGTAAAAAAGGCTACCAAGGAGAATACCGCGCTGCTATAGATTATCTATCTGATGCAATTGCCTCCTTTCCTGAAGACGCTCGGTTATATCGCCATCGCGGTCATCGCTACCTAACATTGCGCCAACTCGACCTTGCTATCGCAGACTTTGAAAAAGCCACCACGCTAATTGAAGGAAAAGAAGATATTGTTGAACCCGACGGTTTGCCAAACGCTCAAAATAAACCCACTAGCACGCTGCAATCTAATATTTGGTATCACTTGGGCTTGGCTTACTACCTCAAAGGCGATTATAAAAATGCACAAAATTCCTACGAGAACTGCTTAAAAGTAAGTCTCAATAACGATATGAAAGTGGCAACGACTTACTGGTATTACATGACGCTCCGCAAAGCAGGGAAAGATGAACTCGCTGGCAAAATTTTAGCGACTATCCCGATGGAATTAGATCTCATCGAAAACACGAGTTACCATAAGTTACTTCTCGTTTTTAAAGGCGAATTTGATTCCGAATTATTACTAGCTGAAAACTCATCTGCACTCGATAATGCCACACTTGGCTACGGACTTGGTTTTTGGCATTCCATAAATGGAAGAACTGAAAGAGCTCACGAAATTTGGCAGCAAGTTTACGATACCAATAATTGGTCTCCCTTTGGCTTTATTGCCAGCGAAGCGGAATTAGCGAGAATGAATTGAGTATCTGATACTTAATTTGATATTAGGATTTATCTCCAGAACATCCACCAAACAAAAGCCTACCCTCTACAAGTTTGGCCTAATTCCTTATGCCTAACCAATAGGCAAAAACCATCCAATCTAATTCGCCTCTTGACGCCTTAAAAGTTCAAGCTACTTTCATAGACAATAAAAATTGGAACAATATTCCAGTAAACATCTATACAGTAATGAACTTACATTAAGTACAATATATCATGAAAAAGATTATAGGAAATATTTTAGGGGCTGGCGGATTAATTGGTGTTATCTATTTTGGATACCAATACTTTCAAGACTCAGAGTCATTTGAAGCGTTTGGCGCTGATGTAGCGGTGAGTACAGGCGATTATGTGCCAGTGTTAATTTCAGCCATTGTAATGCTAGCAGGTGTTGCGATAAGCAGAATGAAATCTTAACCAACAGGAGTTAGTATGTTACGATGGAGTATCACATTCTTTTTAATTGCATTAGTAGCCGCAGTATTTGGCTTTGGAGGCATAGCTGGCGCCGCTGCAGGAATAGCTGAAATACTATTTTACGTATTCATTGTGCTATTCATTGTTTCACTCATTTTTGGAAGACGCGGTAAAGCACTTTAGTAGAATAATGATTTCTCGAAACTCTCCAAATCAATCATTAAGATATGCCCTCGTCTTTTCGGGCAAATTAATGGTGTTGTATTCAAAATCAGAAAGCCATTCAAATTCACAAATGTGAAACCCATCAAAACATTCGGTAGGGATTAAATCAAAAGCTCTTAATGTTATCAAAAACCGTTCGATTCCACCAAAAGGGTAGTTGCCTGTAGAAAACTCAACGACACCGGAACGCTCATTTATCTTTTCGAGATTATCTAGATCAACCTCAAAACCGTATTCCAAATAATTAAATACGGAAAGCACATTTTGGATGCCTAGTGATTCTAGTTTTTCATTATCAGCTTGAATGTAATTATCTAGAAGTTCCGCTACATAATCAGGAATGAGTTCTTTATATCTGTGGGCTTCTGGCTCTTGGTCTAAATAGTCTGATAATTCTTTTACTGCAGCATCAACCTCTTCCTGTGTCTGCATGCTATCCCAATCAAATTCAGGGTCGTTTTCAACAAACTTAAAATCAGGCTGTCTTATATCAACCATATGTTCATATAGCCTTTGGAAATCTTTATATTTTGAAGTGTCCTGAATATCGAATTTAATATATAGCATTTAGAACTTGGTAAGTTTAACTCTATTAATCATAGACCTTTTGCCTGTTTATAAAGCTTAGTATAAGTGAACGTTTTAAGGAACTTAATATATTGTTAGTCGCTTTTTCTTCGTCGGAGTATTTTTACAATACGATTATATACAATTTGAGATAGATTCCAATTATAGCCATCAAAGTTAGTTGTGTTCATAAATTGAACCACAACCATGTCCATGTCTTTGTGGTATTTTGCAAGACTCTGATAACCCGGAAGCAGGCCACCATGTTCGTACACATAAATGGAAGAGTAGATTTCCTGTTCGCCTTCTTTGAACACAGAGCCATCATTTAAAGCTCTTAAGAATGTGCCAACATCTTGTGCTGAGGCAATCATTAATCCTGTGTTTTCATATTTAAAATCATCATCAAAGCCAACATAATAGCCACTCATCAAGTCGTCCATATTCACTTCACTCAGCGAAGTAAAAGTGTTTTTTAGATTAAGGGGTGTTAAAATTTCTTCTTTGATGTATTGTTGGTGCGGATAACCCAACGTTTTATCAATGAGGTCTTCAATCAACAAATAATTGGTATTTGAATAAGCATAATCTTCATCAGGCTCAAAGACAGCTGGTAAATCCAGTGCGTAACCAAGTGTTTCCTGCCTATTTTTTGGTGGTTTTATCCAATATTCAGGATGCTCTACATAATTGGGAATACCACTGCGATGTTGTACCATCATTCGCAATGTGATTTTATCAGCGTATTCAATTCGCCCCACAAGTTCAGGAAAGTAATCAGCGAGTGTTTTATCCAAAGACAAACGATTTTCGTGAACTAGCCTAGTGGTAGCAACAGCAATATATAATTTGGTGATACTGGCAATCTTGAATAAAGCGTGTGGATTGGCTGGTATTTTATTTTCACGATCATGCCAGCCGGCAGCATAAAACTCGGGTGGTTTACCGGCTTGGTCTACGTAAACAATCATTCCATCAATCCCATGATTGATAGTTTCATTCAATTGTTCTTGAACGGTATTAGGAAGAGGTAATATCCAAGCCCAAACCAAAATCCATGGTACAAAAAACAAGGACGTTATGGTTCCTACAAACAATACTATTCTGAGTATTCGTTTTCTTAGTTTCTTCGTCATTCTATTCTAGGATGAGGAGTTTCATTTAATAAAAGTCTTGCCTACGTCTGTAAGTACAAGAGGATTCAATAATTCATCCACAAAATCATTGCTACAGATATTTCCTCTAAGAGTTATATACGACTTTTGTGAAGTCTATTTCCGTATATATTTTCTTAAATCAGAGCTAAGTATTTCGTTTAATTCATTTTCGTTTCCCTCACTAGTTTCGGTAAATATGATTCCAAATGCGGGGTAAATTTTAAAATCTAATTCTCTGATAACTAATATATTTTCTAAATCCTGCGAAAGCATATCAAAATCAAAGCTGGAAATTTCTGATGGTTCAATACCTGAATTATTGTTTAATAAAACGATACTCGTGATTTCATTCTTCTTAGTTTTGAAGATTTCATTCCAGTTCGGTTTCTTATTCTGAATAAAATATTGATAGGAGTTAAAGTTAAACGCATACCATCCAAGATCCCCAGTTGTGCACCATCCACCAAAGCGAAGAGGATTTATTTCTATTGGTTTTATATTTCCTTGTTCATCAATTCTAACCTCAATATGTAGCGGAAAGTTTTTTAAATCTGCTTTTTCTCCTATAGGCTTTAGAAATGCTTCAATTGGTTCTTTGTACGTTCGAATTATGTTTTGAGAAGTAGAGTAAACCCGATCGCTCACATCTGTTCCTGAAGAGAACTTATGATGTAGGATATTTAGAATAACTGCTTCACCTTCATTATTAAAATAGGCATCAATGGCATACTCTTCCCCTTCAATGTACTCTTCGATAATAAAGGTGGAAGAATCCATCACATCTTTAGGATAGATGCTTTTTAGATTCTCATAGTTCAATTCTTTTTGTGCAGCAATCCAGTCAGATTTGGTATGCACGATATGCACTCCAATACTAAAAAAACCTAACGAAGGCTTAATGACGAATGGGAGCTTTAATTCATCAACATCTAAGGCTTGAATTTCATCCAGATTTACTTTTTTAAAGAGGAAATCTGGAAACAAATCTTTAGTAAGCTCTCTAAATTTAAACTTGTCCTTAAATAATCGAATTTGGTCGGGTAGCTTAGTTTCCTTCAAATTATTTAACACCCATGTCAATGCATTTTCGGAATTTGTATACACAAGAGGATTTGGGGTGTTAAGAATTTTATTCCTAGCATCGTTTTCAGAAATCCAATTCAAAGAATTATCACTAATTAATGCCTTTGCTTCAGGGGTTGCAATTATTTCAAGATTATTCTCTTTAATAGATTTAACTAGAAAATCTGAAACGTAGGGTTGGTCTATCAGTATCATTTATTATTACAAAGTCCTTCTATTATTTCGGATAGCAGACTTACAAGAGCAACTTCTATCTACCAGCCTTTACTTTTAGGGCTACAAACGCCAAATATTATCACAACAAAGTACCTTTTTATGTTTTATAATAAAAAGAAGAAGACCGCTACATTGGGCAAGAGTTAAAAAAGAATTAGACATTATGAATACACAAAAAGATTTAAGATGGGGCATTATCGGTTTGGGAAATATTGCCCATAAAATGGCAGATGCACTCAGTTTGACTCTAGGAAATCAACTTTATGCGGTAGCTTCAAAAACACCTTCAAAAGCAGATGCCTTTGCCGACAAATACAGCGTTCAACATGCTTTTACTTATCAGGAAATTGTGAACTGTAAGGAAGTTGATATTATTTACGTGGCCACGACGCATAATTTCCATTTTGAGAATGCCAAATTAGCCTTAGAACACGGAAAGCATGTATTGATTGAAAAAGCTTTTACGGTGAATGCAAAGGAAGCGCGGGAGTTAGTACGTATTGCTCGGGAAAAGAAGCTATTTCTGATGGAAGCGATCTGGACACGGTTTCTGCCAAGCTTTAAATTGCTGAAAGAGAAAATCATTCAGCATGAAATTGGAGATTTGAAGCAAATCACTATTTCGTTTGGCAAGTTTGTAGGTCCTGATTACGAAAGAAGACTGAGAGATCCTGCATTAGCAGGCGGTGCAACCTTAGATTTAGGCATTTACGCCATTTCCTTTGCTTGTTATATGCTTGGAGAACTTCCTTCCGATATCAAATCCATGACCAATTTCGGCGATATGGGAGCAGATGAATTATCCAATTACATGTTTAGGTTTCCTTCTGGTTGTTTAGCAAATATTATGACGAGTTATAATTTGAACATGATAAACGAAGCCATCATCTATGGAACAACGGCTTATATCGTTTTTCCGCAATTTACGGTAGGCGAAGATTTTGAAATTCATAAACACGAAGGGACAAATCATATAAAGAATGTAGAAAACATCACTGAAAAGAATCATGCCAATGGATTTGTTTATCAAGTGGAAGAAGTGTCTCGTTGTATTAATGCAGGCAAGCTAGAAAGTGACATCATCCCTTTAGACGAAACCGTTGGAATAATGGAAGTGATGGACAAAATGCGAGAAGAGTGGGGGTTTAAATATCCTTTTGAATAGCGGGTTTCTACCTGCTAATTGGTAGATTTCGTTTTTTGAGCCTATTATAAATTGCCAATTCTTATTAGTGATGCCATAGTGTTTTCGGTATTCCTTTAAAACAAATGGCGAGTCTAACCAAGGAGTAATAGAAAAGGATAGAAAAACAACGCTGTCATCATTTTGTAGGTAGTTATTTTGTTTTTTTTAAGGCTTCTATTTCTTTAAGTAAGTGTGATCGATCAGATTCCGAAACGGATTTATCCTTATTTATGAGTTCAATAGCTTTGTTGAGGTATTGATTTCCTTTGTCAATCTTTTTTTGAGTTATATAGATTTCTCCTATCCAACTATAGTAACTAAAGTCTTTGGGGTTCTTTTCTACTGCCTTCAGCAGAATTTCTAGCGTAAAATTCAGATTGTTGTTACCGTATATGTTGTTGTAATCATTGTAATACTCTGAAGCAATACTATTGAAAAATAACTCAGACGGTTGGATTTTTAAACCTAGTTCAGATGATAAGGATGAATATAAATCTTGAAATTCATCCCATGGCACTTTATTTCTTGATTCTTTTGCAAGGTCAAAACAGATGTCTATTCTCCGACCGTAGTTTTTAAAAATTTCACTTAAAGCTTTATTCACGGTTACGCCTGGCGTAAGACCGTGTGCTACTTTATGTTTGTAGTATTTCCATTCCAAATTATCAGGTAATTCTTTGGATATTAAATACATATTTAAAGTATCTACTGCCGATTCATGTAAATCTCCATATGATTCTTCTCCTACAGAAAAGTAGTAATAGTAATTATGGGAACTTGATGGAATCTTATTTAAGAAATCTTCAAACTGTGCTTGCTGTTTTTTATCTCCAAAATCGAAATTTGAAACACTACTGGCTATTGCTCCATTAAAAAAATCAGGACTTTTGGACAGCGCATAAGATGAAAAAATGGCTGTACGTGAATGCCCTATCAATAGATTAAAATCTGAAATAGGATATTTTTTCTTTAGTTCATTATTCAATTCCTGCTCAATAAATTGAATTAAATCATCCGCTTGCCCTCCATTCATATTGGGATTGGTCCATGAATTTCTATTTTTCCAAGAAAAAGTAATCCCAACAATTATAGCCTCAGGCATCCACTGTAAAGTACTTAAGTAGTCAATTGTGTATAGATTGTATTTGTAATTACTTTGTAGCTGTTTGTCTAACAAATATATAATAGGATATTCTGCGCTTGTGTTGTTTTTCAGTTGTTTTGGCAGGGTTATCTCCAGACTTATAGAGTCATTTAGTGCCTCTGAATACATATTTGTTTTAATAGGTCTTTCGTACGAAGAGAATTCTTGAGCCTGTGCACAAAAAGTAATAGTCAGTAGCGAAAAAAATAAGTAATAAGTTCTCATATATTATTTTGTCTTCATTTATTTACGTACAACGTGCCGGTAGGTGGCTGTGATTTCATATACATTGTTGGCACATTTTTTTCATTTCTAAAACTGTGGGGTTGGAAAGTCTATTATCCACATCATTATCATTCCCGCAATTCCTCCAAATAACATAAGAGGGAAGAAAAATTTGATTTGTTTAACCGTTACATTTGTCTTTCCGCTAAAACTCGATTTCTGAATTAATCCTGGATGAGTTACAATAAACTCTGCTCCATCTTTAAAATATATCCACCTTACACTTAATACCCAAAGTACTATTATTGAAAAATGGAAGACTAATACCATTGGATTCATTGCCTTTGGATTAAAGTATTCAAACGTGTTTTGTGTTACTCCACTTAGATCTCCAATCATCATAATAACCCAGGGAATATTGCCATAAAAAAGTAATCCCTTAAAGTATTTATCATATCCTTCTTCTAGTTCAGGATTTTCTGCGGTATACTTTTTGGAACGATGTTTTAGAACAAGTCCATTTGCAATTGTCACAGCAATGAACATTATCCAAGTATGCCTAAATATTATTTCCATTTTTTTCTAATTGGTGCCAACGGTTTGGCTAAACTGGATTTTAATGCAGTTTAGGTTTTGTACCATCGTTATTTATTATGTTGATTAAAACATTTCCTGTTTTCTGTCCTTTAATTACATAGTCGTAAGCCTTAGATATGTCTTCTAATGAATATTCACGGTCTATTACGGGTTTAAAATAGCCCTCTCTCAACATTTTAATAATGTAGGGTATTGTTTTTTCTTTGCTGTACGGAATTGGGAAAATTACTTTTTTACTACCGAAAAAAGTGGAAGTAACTGAGAAAAAAAGATTTTGTGAATACGGGCCTAATTCTGAAGATATGTAAACCCCTTTTTCTTTTAATAACGGTTTGCATCGTCCAAATGTACTTTTGCCCACTGCATCAAATATAAAGTCATATTTGTCAGTATCCGTTGTAAAATCTTCTTTGGTGTAATCGTATACTTTGTTAGCCCCTAAAGACTGTATTCGTTCTATGTTTTTAGTATCGCAGGTAGCTGTTATCTTAACATCATATTGTCTTACAAATTGTAAAAGAGCTGAACCGATACCACCAGTAGCACCATTTATAAGCACATTTTGTCCTGATTGAATCTGCGCTTTATGAATAAAAGTATAAGCGTAATGGGCCCCTTCCAAACTTGCAGCCGCTTGTTTATAATCAATGTTTTCTGGAATCAGGAAAATATGCTCTGCAGTTGTTGCTAGATATTCAGCTTGTGATTCTGAGCCGGTATCATTAAATCCGAAGACTTTATCACCAACACGATAAGCATCGATATTTTTCCCTACTGAAACTATTTCGCCTGCAAAATCTGTCCCTAATATCACTTTCCTTGGTTTAAAAAATCCCAATACGAATCTCATAATGAATGGGCGAGCGGTAAGATTTGCACAATCCGTTCGATTTACTGTAGAAGCAAATACTTTGATTAAAACTTCATCTTCCTTTGGAATAGGCGTATTAATACTTTCAATTTTAATCTGTTCTGGAGAACAGTATTGTTTACGTATTGAAGCTTTCATTTCTTACATTATTATTGGGTGTTTTTCTAATAATGAAGCATGTTAGTGAGTTAAGAGTAGTATCTACTACTTATCTCTTACTAGGCAGACTGTTAAAACATGCTACATTCCTTGAATTTAGCGCTGTCCCTGTTATTATTCTTAAGAATGTTTCCAATTGTATTTATTCGTTATTGCCTAAGCTTTCTATCTTCAACTTGGCATTTTCATTATTAGGATAGAGCTCAAGTGATTTTATATAACTTTCGATTGCTTTCTTATTATCTCCCAGAGATTCATAAGCCTCTCCCAAGCTATCAAAGGCATTAAATGAGTTAGGGTAGTTTTCTGTATTCAAGATAAAGAATGCCAAAGCTTTTGACTTATCATTTCTATTTCCACTTTGTAGCATTCTATACCCTAATTGGTTTACAAGATACTCTGGAGGTTGAAAATCCCATGAAAGGCGCTCCGAAAGGGCCTGAAAATGTTGAGTTAGTTGCTCTATGTCTTCCACATCACGATAAGAAATTCCATAGCCTTCAAAAATTGCGGAGATTCCGTTATGAAAAGCAATGATTGGAACTGAGCTATGGTCTTCATTTTCGAAGTATTCTAATTTTGCAGGTAATTCACCTTCGTATTTACTATTCAATGACTCATAAAATCGTACATGGCGATCACGATTTCTGATATTCCTTTTGCCCCAATTGGCAGTTGCTATGTAAATGAATCTTTCAAATGATTGATCAGTCAGGGAATCTAACTTTTTGTCCATGGTTTCTGAATCCCATG
This sequence comes from Balneola sp., assembly GCA_048267645.1. Taxonomy (GTDB): domain Bacteria; phylum Bacteroidota; class Rhodothermia; order Balneolales; family Balneolaceae; genus Balneola. Next base: position 469,060 of record JBLWXC010000002.1, on the reverse strand, counting down.
TTCCAAAACTGGGGTCAACTGCAATGAATGCATTGAAAGGAGTCGATTCTTTCATGTAGGCATGAGTAGCCAGTAATCCACCTAAAGAATGTCCAAAAAGGATTCGATAAGGGTCTGTTCTATACTTTTGAGCAATTTCGGGAATAAGTTCATCATTCAAAAAGCTTAGAAATCTTTCTCCACCACCTGAATTATTCTCTCTTACGGTAACAATTTTGTCTGGTGTGTAGTCTCGTCTTCTATCAACATTTTGAATACCAACCACAATCATTTCCGGAATTTCCCAGTTTCTGTATGAATCGGAACTCATATAGTTGACCATCCCAGAAATAGCCTTAAAGTGCACATTTCCATCGAGCACAATAAGTAACGGATAGCTTTTATAGGAAGACTCCTCATCATTGTACGAATCAGGAAGACTAATCCAATATTCTCTATCCTCATTTAAAATATTGGAGTGGAGTATATGTTTAGTACCAATTACAATTTGTTCGACATCTTGCGATTTTACCTGATTAACCCCAATTAGCAAGAATAGTAATAGAATAAATTTTTTACTCATTATGTAGTTTCTATATGATTGGTAACGTGCCGAGCTATGAGCAGTGTCACGAAGAGCATTGCGTATAGGTGTTGTTGTGGGTAGTTTTTATCTTTTCATTGTTTCTGCGACACATCTTATTACTTCTTTCCCTAGAGTATAAGAAGTGACAACTTCATCAAATGAAACAGTATTCGGTATATGTCCTTCATGAGCAAAGTCATTTCGCCATGTTATTAAATTATTGTACGCGCTCAGCACACTTTTACCATGGGTTCTGAGAAAAGAATCTTCAATTTCTTGAATTTTACGTTGGTATCTCCTCAAGTATTTATTTCCGAATTTTTTAACGTAATCGTCTTTTATCTGACTGGTTTTTATTCTTCCGTTTATTCTATCAAAATGACTTTTGGTATAGGTTCCAAATACATTATGTTTTTTCTCTGCAAACTCTATAAATATTTCTTTAAGCGCTAATTCATATACAGTTACTGCACTAACAGATACAAACCCTATATACCTTGAACTCATGAACGAATCGGTTGTGCCACCGACTATTGAGTTTAGATGGGAAATCATATCATCAGCTATAGTAAAATGTGAGTGGTAGGCCATTTATGCGAACAAGTTTTGTTTAACGAATTCGAATCTATTTCTGACTACTGTCGGGTCTGTTGTACCAATCGTTGTTAGTTCTTCAAGCTCTTCTGTTTTAATCATTCGTTGATATCTGTCAGCAAAATCGCTTGGAACTTTGTTCAAATTCTGCATAAGGTTTACCATAACAGCATCAAGGGTAGATGAACTTAGTCTAGTTCTAATATGAAATGGCTTCTCACCTAAAGAACTAACCACCAATTCAGATGCGGAAATAAACCTTTCTGAAAAATCTCGAACGGCTTTTGTGTCACCTGATTGATTTTTTTTCATCGAGAGATTTAAGAATTCTTTCATTGGCTTTTCATATTCCGAAAGTCTCGTATGTAGAGCAAAAAGCCTTAATACCAACTCAACATCTGTTTGATGTTTGTTTACATTTTTAGATCCGAGAATTATCCTCCAATTTTTATTTCGATTCAGTTCTCTAAGTAGATTTACGAATTCCCCTCTAAAGACTACATTTCTTATTTCTTGTGACTTCAAAGGAGTTCCACCTGTATTCAATCGTTCAAAAATGTGATACATACTTGTGCTTTCCCCAGTTGGAGATAATTGTCGAATATTTATGGCCCTCAGAACTGAAGTATCAAGCTTTCGTCTGTCTGAATCATTTAGGTCTTCATATGCTTTTTTATAATATGGACTTTTTTCATTTAAACCAGATAGTCTAAAAACCTGCTTCCTGCCTTTCGTATTTTCTCCACCGAAGTATCCATTAAAAAAATATACTGTACTTAAAATCCTTTGTTGCCCGTCAATAACCAGATTTGAATTTTCTTCATCTATATAAAAGAAGACAGGAGGAACGGGTAGTCCAAGTAGAAATGATTCTATCAATAGTGAAGATTGTTTTATTGACCAAACGAACTCCCTTTGAAAATCAGGAATAGTAATATCACCATTATTCCACATCTCTACTATTCCCTTTAACGTGAAATCTGAAGGGTAGGTCGCTATGTCGAAGGATTGATAAACTTCACCTTCATCAATTGCATCCTCTATTTCAAGGTCGTTATTGTCTATCATATTGTTCATTTTATAATTGCCCACAACAACGGAATATGAAGCATTATATTCATCATACCCCGCTTCATGTTATTCTTTTATTAACAAGAGTAAAATGAATAAAAACGAATTATTATCCAAATACGAAAGTAAGCTTATCCTCAAAAATTACAGTGATAAAACCGCTGTGATTTATGTAAGCACACTAACTACCTTTCTACATCAGGTGAGTGTTTAAAAATGATATATGTTTGCTCGGTTATCTTCGAGATATCACCAAACTGATAACTGTTTGATTGGAGCCATATCGCATTTTCTTTATCCTGAAGTACGGGTTCAATAGGTCCTAAATTTTTTGGTTTTCCTGGGCCGTCTTCTAAATCTGGATGCTTGTAGTGCATCGGTATAATTACTTTAGGATTTATAGCTGTAATCATCGATTCCGTTTCATCCTTTTTCAAAATGTGATAGGTGCTATCCATAGGAATCATGAGGATGTCAACTCGACCAAAACTTTCAACCATTTCATCGCTAACAGGGCCGTTATCTCCCCAATGTAATAAACGGGTTTCACCAGCTTCAATCATCCATATTGTATTCTTTTGGCCAAATTCTTTTCCGTAAGGTTCCGAATGCTTGCCTTTGAATCCCGTAATTTCAAACGAGCCAATCGTATAGCTTCCCGTATCCTGATATAATGGGATTTTATTCTTCCAATACGGTGTGTGCTCAAGAAAAAGTCCGCCATCGTGATCGTAGTGAGGATGCGTGCTGAAAATGGCATCTGCAGTTACTCCTTTGGGAAAAGAATATCCAAGCCAGACCTTGTCGGCAAATGGATCTAACAGGATTCTCGTGCCCTCATACTCCAATAGAAAGGAAGCGTGCGCAATGTATTCCACAGTCAGTTGTTCGTTTTGAGCGGGCTCTGAGTTTTTAGCTGGGTTTTCGGAGTTGAAGTCCAAAAAGATTAGAAGAAGAGAAAAGAGACTAAGGCTTGCGGGTAAAATAGATTTCAAAATGCAGTATTTATATTCAGGAGAGATTAAAGAGTGCCTAAAGTAACTATTCTGCTTTTGATATCGAAACTACTCTTGAGCAATGTTATGTGGAGGTAGTTCTTTTTTACCTCTTTCCCAAGCTTCTGCTTGGGAGAACTACTCGGAGCTCCTGCTCCGAATGAACTAACCTGAAAATAATGTCATAGCAATCAGTAATTCGTTTATCAAATTGTATACTCCCGATGAATCCTTTAAATATACAGATTTGTGAACGAAGCCAATCTTCACGGAATTGTATGTTCATAATCTGCAAAGTTCAATCCTCATTAACAGTGTAGTTAACAGGAAGCTGGAGCTTCCAGACGGGATTCCGCAACAGAGCTACGGAACCAGAAAAAATCTTGTGAGTACGAATAATACATTTATCATCTTAAGGCTTTGTAACATTCCATTTCCAAGCTCTATCCTTGTTCTTCCATAATTAGCAAGGTGAAATAGATAGTCTTTGTTCTTACTCATAAGAATTGATTAAAAACTGATTCCTTACAAAGATGCTGAAACAAGTTCAGCATGACCGAGTTAATTTTCAAAGCTCAAACCGTCAACGAATTATCTGCCAAATACAATGATAGCTGTTATATAAACTGCACTAATGGCTTATATAACAGCTATATCTTTTGTTTTGTGGATTTTTCTTAGCGCCGAAATTTGGCAGCTAAGTTTTTACCAAATCTTTATTCTTTCTTCAACAGGTTTGTAATTTGCATCGCCAGGTTGAACGTTAAAGGTTTCGTAAAACGGAGTGAAGTTCATCAACGGCCCGTTTACACGCCACATAGGTGGTGAATGAGGATTGGTCTTAACGTAATTACGTAAATACTCTTCTCGTGTTTTAACACGCCAAATACGAGCAATCGACATAAAGAAGCGTTCGTCTGGTGTATATCCATTAATTCTTGTGGTATCCTGCCCTTGCTTCGTCAACTTAAAAGCTTCATAAGCAATCGAAATCCCGCCATTATCTGCAGTGTTTTCACCAACCGATAATGCTCCTTTCAAGTGCAAACCGTCTAAAACAGTGTATGAGCTGTAACGGTCTATAATCAACTGTGTTTTAGCTTTGAACTTTTCGTAATCTTCGTCCGTCCACCAGTTTTTTACGTTTCCATCTTTATCAAACTGGGCACCTTGATCGTCGAAAGCGTGAGTTAATTCGTGACCAATTACCATTCCAATTCCGCCGTAGTTGATAGCATCATCTGCTTGTAAATCGAAGTAAGGGAACTGTAGAATGCCTGCAGGAAATACAATTTCGTTCATCGAAGGATTGTAGTAAGCAGTTACTGTAGATGGTGTTGTACCCCAAGCATCTCGATTTGGTGGTTGATTCAGCTTATCTAAGTTATACTGATAATCTTTTTGTTTTAGAGCCACTACATTTTCGAAATATTTGTCTTTTTCGATGTTTACCCCATCGTATTCTCTCCAAACGTCGGGATATCCTACTTTCTTTGTAATAGCGTATAATTTCTCTTTCGCTTTAACTTTAGTGACGTCACTCATCCAGTCAAGCTCATCGATTCTAGTCTCAAATGCTTTTTGCAGATTGTTTACCAAATCTAATACTCTGCTTTTCGCTTCTTCATTGAAGTATCTTTCTACGTACAATTTCCCAAGAGCAAAACCGAGCTGTCTATCTACCTTTTTCACCATTGTTTGTGCTCGTGATTCTTGAACCGACTGCCCAGATATTGTTTTGGAGTATTCGAATGAAGCTTTTTCAAAAGGCTCACTCAAGATATCAGCATAATTGGTAAGTACATTCGCTCTTAAGTACGCTTTCCAATCTTCAAGAGAGATAGAAGAAAGCATGCTGTTCAACTTCTTATAATATGCTGGTTGGGCAACATTAACAGAATCCACATCAGCGCCTAAGTGCGCTAACAATTTAGACCAACCTATATTTGGCTGACTTTTATTAAGATCTGATACCGCTAATTTGTTGTAATTAGCTTTTATATTTCTACGTTCTATTCTGGTTTTATGAGCTTCAGCTAACTGCTTTTCTATATCATAAACAGTAGCTATTTTTTTCTCAGCATCGTTAGTTTCTGTCAATACAAACAGCGAAGACAAATAGGATTTATACGCTTTTTGGATTTCAAGTGTAGACTCATCGGTTTTAAAGTAATAATCACGATCTGGCAAGCCTAAACCAGTTTGACCAAAATTCAATATGTTTACGCTACTGTTTTCATTGTCAGGAGAAACACGCATGCTGATAAGAGAACCATTTCCTGATTTAAATTCTTCTGCAACAAATTCCATTAGCTCAGGCACGGAACCTATGGAGTTTATTTTCTCAAGCAACGGTTTAATTGGTTCGTAACCACGCTCATTGATGAGGGCTGTATTCATTCCTGAACTGTAAAAATCACCAACCATTTGATCAGGACTTCCCTTCTCATGAGTTCCGCTAGAAACTTCTTCTAAAATATTCTGTAGTAGCTGCTTTTGAGGAATATTCAAGAAACTATAAGAACCAACACCTGCTTGGTCGTCAGCTATTACCGCATTATCATACCAAGTTTTGTTTACGTGGTTAAAAAAGTTGTCTCCTGGCTTTATTGTTGTGTCGATTCCTTCGAATTCAAATTTAGTGGTGTCTGTCATTTCTTTCTTCCCACATGAAGCGAAGGTAAACAGGAGTAACACTAGGTAAAATAGTTTTTTCATAAGTATGGGTTTTGTCGAATCTTGATAATGGGTTGTGATTTTTTTTTAATAAAGGCTAACGTATCAAACTAAGTTCAGTTGGTTTTACCCTTTGAATGTAGAGACGAGTCGCTTCGCAATTTTGTACTTAGATTGTAGATTGGAGATTTAAAGAAGCTTTTTATTACGCCTTTATTGAATCTCCCATTTCTTTTTAAGGTTAAAAGTTTTGTTTGAGGAAATAATGCTCCCAACTTTATACATGCCATAACCAACAGCCCATGCGGGAACCGAAATAAGAAGTCCTGGACCTCCCCAAGAAAGAAGAGGACCGAAGCCAGCCACGAAAACTGTACCACCCCAAATTTTAAGACCAACACCAGCTACATTTCTTACTACACTTTTCCCAAACAGCTTGATTTTTGTGATGTCATTGACGTGAAATTTTAAAACATTCCCCTCTGCTTTTATTGATACAGAATCATCACTTAATTCGATAAATGCGCCTTTCTCTTTCTGTTTACCAGCCCATATTTTTATAGTCTGATTCTTCTGTACCACATAACTTTTTTTACCGTTGGTTTTCTGAATAACCATAAAATCTGGAGCAGTCCAGTCTATGTGTTCAAATACAGGAAGAGGTCTTTCCTTAGCAACCACATCAAAAGAAATCGCAAAAATTAATAGTAAGAGCCAATATTTCATTTGGAGGCCAATTATTTTGTCCAATCTGACATATGCTAAATTCATTTTTCTGGATTTAAGTTTAGTTCTTGGAAGCAAATACACACAGGTTAATTATTCACTTACAACCAACCTGTTCTTTTTTTGAATCTTCGAACATAAGGCAAGCGTCCATTTCTCAAATGTGATTAAATCTTTCTTTAAATCAAAATTACTGGGGTTCTAATATAAGTCAGCAATGCTTATTACTTACTTTGTGGTCGTAGTCCTTTCAAAACATCTTACTAAACGTTTCCCCATCAAACTTATAAACTCCACCAGATTCCATTCCAAAAAGCAGATTGTTCTCATTGTCGTTATAGATACACCAAGCCATCTGCGACGAAAGTTTGTCGTCTATAGTGTAGTTTGTCATTGTTTGACCATCATATTTCCAAGCTCCGGTGTCTCGATCTCCAAACCAAATATTACCTTCCGAATCTTCTTCGATAACAAAAACATGCTCTAAGGTTCCCGCTGGCGAGCGATCTCCATCTTTACTGCTGTTAGCGTGAATGAGACCGTTTTTATCCGAAAAATTTATTGCCGTATTCCCTTGGATTAGTAACACTCCAAGTCCATTATTTCCTACCCAAACTCGTCCTTTTGAATCTTCGAACACACTGCGGATGTGCAACACTTCGCCTTCTTTAAGTGCCAATTTACTTTTATCAAAAAATCTTAGTGCTCTGCCATCGTAATGGAATAATGCGGCATAAGTTCCTATCCAAACGTTATTATCTGCACCTTGTGAAATGGCTGTTACGCCGTAAGAATTATTACGACTTTCGTTACTTGGAATTGGGAAAGGTAGATAGTTTAGGTTCGTTCCATCAAACTGGTTAATCCCTGAATTTACGCCTGCGTTGAACCAGAGATAATCGGACGATTGTCCAAACCCCACATATTGGCTGGAAGTTTTTGCTGTGTAATTGGTGAAACTTTTGCCATCAAAACTGCTGATGCCATTTCCTGTTCCGAACCAAATAGTTCCATTTTTATCCTCTTGTATAGAGCGGATTTGATTATCGGGTAAGCCTTCTTTTTGAGTGAAATTCTGAAATGACTTTCCATCGTAATAAGCAGCTCCTTCTTTACCACTTCCAATCCAATAATTCCCTTTGCTATCTTGAAAGACAGATCGAATTCCAGAAGTGACTGTTAAGGAGTCAGTTTTCGGAGAGCTTAGAACTTCAGGCTTACTCATTTCTTTTGGGGCAGTTTCCTTTTCACCACAGGAAAAACTCAACGCTAAAAGTAGAATTAGACCAATCAGTTTGGATAGTTCATTCATGTGGTCTTTTTTAGAAAATTAAAAGAAGCTGAGTCATTTTAAGGATAATTGCGAAGAATCTTCAGTATTAATTCTCTATCCATCTTCCCGATTATGAATAAAGACTATGTATGGTATGCTTTCTTAGGAAATCATAGAGAAACTGTCATAAAGATTGGAACTAAACCTTAAGAAGGTAAATGTGTTATTCAACTCACTAGCCTTTCCGTAAGATCCCGAAACAAGTTCGGGATGACCGAGTCTCTCTCGGTTTTGTAGCCATCAACTTAGCAATTGCTTTTAAATCGCTTTGAAGATTCTTCAGAGTGCCCCAAGGCGTAATCAAAATTCAAAAGTAAATTCCTTTTGGTCTTCATAAACACTTTCATAAACCATATTTACACGAACGCCTCTTACCTCTCTATTCTTTAAGTAGATGAGGAGTTTTCTTTCTCCACTTGCTATAATCGTGTTTTCCCCATACTGATAACTCCCCAATCTATTACTGACTTCACCAGATTCATTTAAAAAATCTTCTAATGAATTGTAAGTCTTGCCTTGGTAAGAATATGTTATCTGCTTTACTATAGCAGGACCGAAACCTTGATTTGAGAATTCAACTGTTAACGTAGAATCAGTTTGTTCGAGATGGTAATCAAGATATGGTTGAACAGAAAGTCTATTGTGTTTATGAGTTACTTCTATTTGCCAAATAGAAACAAAAAGAGCCGATAATGCTATTATGATTATCGCGTAATCAGATAGTTTTTCAAGTTTGGTTTTTTTCATAATGTTGCTAACAACGGGGTATGACGCATTGCGTTCATCATATCCTAGTTTGATGTTTAGGGTATGATGAATAAAACCGATTTAATATCTAAATACAAACATCTGCTTTTCTTTCAACCCAGTAAGCCAAATCGAGGTCTCCGACAGTATGTAAGTATCTAACTTGTAACTAGAACTCAGCCAAATTCATGCAACAATTGGAGAAAGTTCTTGCAGGAACTTGAATGAATTCATGTAGGAATTTGAAAGAGTTCTTGCATGAATTGGAGAGAGAAGAAGTAAGAATTTAAAAATACGCATAGAGTGGCTTTTTTCGACGTTCCAGAAATCTTTGTCTGTTCCACGATCTCGTGTCTATTTATACACTGGAAGCAGGAGTTTCCAGACGGCATTCCACAGCAGAGCTACGGAACGAGAGGAGATTCATTCACAGGTAGAGATTAGAAAAAATCTCGGTCATGCTGAACTTGTTTCAGCATCTTTGTAAGGAATAATTTTCTATCCATCTTCCCGATTATGAACAAAGACTATGTATGGTATGCTTTCTTACGAATCATAGAGGAACTGTCATAAAGGTTGGAATTAAACCTTAGGGAGATTAATAAGCGTATCAACTCTCTAGCCTTTCCGTAAGATCCCGAAACAAGTTCGGGATAACCGAGTCTCTCTCGGTTTTGTATCCTAGAAACAAAACCATTGCTTTTAAATCGCTTTAAAGATTCTTCGGAATCTGAATGACCTAACCCGACCTACGTAACGAGAAGAAAAGGCCAAATCTGCTATGCAACTCGCTGACTTTAATTAGACTCAACGCTGTATGAAGTAGTAGAGTCCTTGCACCAGCCAGAGTAACCTTCTCTATCGCATGCTGGGAAGTCGATACTTTCATCATCAACTTGAATAGAAGAAAGGTTTGGATTATCAAAAGCCCACATTGAACTCATGGTTGCATTATTTCCATTTCTAATATTCAAAGTTGTTAGATCGTTTTTGTAAACATAGGCGATTCTAAGTTCTTTGTTTTGGCTAAGGTCTAGACTTGTCAATTTGTTTCCGCGGATACCCAATTTAATGAGCTTTGTATTTTTGGATACATCTAAACTTGTTAGTTGGTTATCATAACAAAACAAATCTTTTAACTCTGTGTTCTTTGTTACATCTAAACTTTCTAAGTCATTTTTAAAACATTTCAGGAATTTGAGGTTTACAAACTCTTGAATTCCCTCAAGCGATTTTATGTTTTGGGAACTAACATCTAGAAATTCAAGATTTTTAATTTCGCTTAACTGTATTTGATTATCGTTGTTTGTATCCGCATCGCTATCTCCTTTTCCATCTCCATCGGTATCTATAACATTTGAATTTAGCAGAGCATTTTTAAAATTGGTATCAGGGATGTTTACATTCGGCTCATCACAAGAACTTACAATTAGTAAAAGAATGCAGGTGTAAAGTGTTTTTGTAAGATTCATTTTTTCTTTCTTTTTTTGTTTAAATAATAGATTTATTGGTGGGAAGGATTATTACAAGTTCGTTACCCTTGCAGAACTACGGAATGAGAAGAAGCTTACCAACTCACTAGCCTTTCTGTAAGATTCCGAAATAAATTCGGGATGACTGAATTTCGCTTTTTAATGCTGTGAAGATCCTTCGGAAGTATCCTCAGGATGACGGTGAGCGTTGTTTTGTATAATAAAAATATCATCGAATACCCTGATGTTATCGCGGATAACCTCCCCTCAAACATCTTACATCTTAAAAGTTCGTACCGCATAGTTCATTGCTGATGTCCCATAGTTTTTTGGCGGCATCCATGTCTTGGGCGATAGCTCGTGGGGCAGTTACTTTTTTATTCTTAAAGTAGGCGCCGTTTGCTTCTTCAACATCATCAGATGTAGCTAAGTAAATGGTGGTTTGGGCGCCTTGTTCTGGCGATATCATAAATGGTGCTGCGATTTTCCAAAATGTGCGAACTAAGAAATTACTTCCACTTCCAAAATTAGAACGAATTACACCTGGATGTAGGCAGTTCACTGTAATTGTGGTGTCTTTAAGTCGATCGGCAAGTTCTTTTGTAAATAGAATATTGAATAACTTCGAATTTCCATAGGCTTTCATGGCGCTATAGCCTGTCTTTAATTGAATGTTGTCTGGGTTGAACTCGCCTGCACGGTGTGCATCAGATGCTACATTTACAATTCGAGCTTTTGGCGCTGCTTTTAATTTATCTAACAGCAGATTCGTAAATAAAAAGTAACCGATATGGTTTACCGCAAAAGTTTCTTCGAGGCCATCTACGGTTTCATTTCTTTCAGCGGCAATAAAACCATGGTTGTTAATGAGAAGGTCGATGTGGTCGTACTTAGCAGAAATGATGTCCGCTGCTTTTTCGATTTCAATTTGTGCAGAAAAATCACACAGTACAATATCAACACCAGCGCTAGGAGTGTTTGCTAAGATGCTTTTTTTGGCAGCCTCAGCTTTATCTTCATTCCTACAAACCATTACAATAAAGGCTCCTTTAGAAGCCAAATCTTTAGCAGTTTCAAAGCCTATACCAGAGTTTGCGCCTGTAATTACACATAATTTGTTCTGCATTTCCATAGTATTAAATTTCTCTAGGTTCTAGAATTTGTGACGATAACTAATATTTAGAGCTACAAAATTCCGTATTTTTAGCAACTCGTTCTTTCCTGTTGATGATACAAGAATATCGAATCTCAAACGATATTTTTTGTTGGCAATAGTTCGACCTTTAAATTTGACGTATCAGTGTACAAAAAGTTTGAAGAATTAATCCCAATCAATACTTGAGGAATAGTTATCAAAAAAGACGCAATCGATGAACAGCTAATAAAAGAAGGTATAGACCCTTCCATAAGAGAACATTCTTTATTCGAAGATATAATGTCCATTTCAGTGGCTTCAATACTGCTTTCTTTTGGGATTGCTTTGTTTTCTTACAAAGGATTTTTAATTGGCGGAACGGCAGGTTTGGCTTTCTTAATACAATATGCTAGTGGCTTATCTTTCGGGAAGGTTTTCTTCATCATAAATATCCCTTTCTACATTTTGGCGCTGTGGAAATTAGGACGAGTGTTTACGCTAAAAACTTTTATAGCTGTATTTTTGGTTTCTTTTTGCACCGATTATCTACCGAAAGTTTTCGAGTTTGGAGAAGTTAATCCATTTTATGCAGCAGCTTTAGGTGGTTTTTTAATTGGAACAGGTTTGTTGATGCTATTTAGGCACAAAGCTAGCTTAGGTGGGCTTAACATCGTTTCTATTTATTTGCAAAAATATCACAACGTAAGTGCTGGTAAATTTCAGATGGCAGCCGATGTTTTGATTATTGTTGCGGCCTTTTTCACCGTAGATATTTATGCGGTGCTATATTCTGTACTTGCAGCTGTGTTTTTGAATCTTATATTAGCAGTAAACCATAGACCTGGACGATATCTGGCTATGGACTAGTTTAATTTCACCAATACATCCATTATGAAGCGAAGTGAATTTCTTTTAAACAGCACATTACTAGCCGTATCTGCTTTTTTGCCACTCAAAGAACTCAGCAAGCTGTGGCAATCACCTTTCACTCCACTTCGTAGAAATGTAGGTTATTTTACTGGAAGCGGTGGAAGTATTGGCTGGCTGGCGAATAAAGATGCGTTGGTAGCGGTAGATTCTCAGTTTCCAGATTCCGCAAAAACTTGTCTCGAGGGCTTGCAAGAAATGACTAAGCACCCGATGGATTTATTGATAAATACGCATCATCATGGTGATCATACAGCAGGAAATCCTATTTTTAAGAAAGTAGCGAAGCATATTGTGGCTCATAAAAATGTACCAGCTTTACAAAAAGCAGCTGCTGAAAGAAGAGGGAAAGAAACACTGAGCCAACAAGTGTATGCCGATCAAGTTTTTGATACTCGCTGGAAACAGGATGTAGGTGATGAAACGGTTCATGGAATGCATTTTGGAGCCGCTCACACAGGCGGAGATGCCGTCATCTATTTCGAGAAAGCAAATGTAGCACACATGGGCGATCTCGTTTTTAACAGAGCGTATCCATTTATTGATAGAGCGGGCGGAGCTTCCATTACAAATTGGGTGAATGTTCTCGAGTCAACAGTAAAAGAACTAAATAACGATACGATATACATTTTTGGCCATGGAAATGCAGAGTTTGGAGTTTCTGGCAGTAAAGATGATGTGTTATTGAAAGCGAATTTTTTGGAAGCGTTGCTTGAGTTCACGCAAAATGGAATCGACAAAGGAATTAGCAAAGAAACCTTGATGGAAACCAAAGCGCTAAAAGGCTTTGAAGTATTTGATGCCCCTGGTTGGAGTCTCTCTCTAGCTAATAATATTGATGTGGCTTACCAAGAATTAACCGAAAAGTGATTTGAAACCCACTAAAGCAGAAAACAACGTTTCGACTTCTAACTCCACTGAAAAAGGAAAGCGAAGGTGCTTGTTCTGTGGACAAGAAGCGGAATTAATTTGGGTGCACGGACATGGACAATGCGCTGCTTGTGGAACAAATGCCGAAGAATGTTGCCGTGGCGAAAGCTGTGATAATTATCAATAATCGCGTTTCCAGCGGATATCGACACCTTGCCGACTGTTATCACCTTGAGTGATAATCAAATCCAGATCTTTTGTAAGCATATATTCGAGCAAGAATAGTGTTTTCGGGCTGGAACTACTGATTTCATTCACTATCGCAAAGAAAGTACGTTGGTTTATGTACCATCCTGTTTTGATGGAAGTTCCGGACTCAGTTCCTGTTCGGATATTATCAATCTGAACTACATCTATTCCGAGTTCTCTTGTTGCCAAAGATTCCACTTCATCCAATAAAACATCTACGAGTATATCAGAGGCTTTAGAGTTACTACTTCCACTAATTACTTGCTGCCAAGAGTCGAGTGCGTAAAATGGTCGACCAAATACGGTGTAAGCAATAATATCTTGCTGTTCCATTGGTGGATTGCTATCAAAACGAAATTCGGGTTTTTTACCTGTTCCCTCGATGATGTAATAGAGCGTTACTGGATCTTGGTTTTTGTTTGGCGTGTAAGAGCTTTTGATGAATAAACTTGGGTCTTCGATTGGGCCACTGAATGTAAACTGTGCTTCATCTAGATTGAAAAGCTTACCCAATGGTTTAACATAGCCTTTCACACCGTTTAGAGTTCCAAAAAGCGCTAGTTCCTTGTTCGTTTCTTTCTGAGCATCTAAGTTTCCATTCAGTTCAATTTCCATGTCTAAATAGCGTTTGTTGCGAACAAAGAAATTTCGCTCAATAATGAACTGCATCTCCATAGCCAAAGAATCATATGGACTGAATGAATCTGCTTCGCCTTCCAATTGTACATCTTCGATATATTTATCTCCGAAATCCTTTAGAAACACAAAACCATTTTTAACGGTTAGTTTTCCTGTGGCTTTGGGGCGCGTTGCTTTACCCGTTAGTTTAGAATCAAGGTCGATGGTGAGGTTGTAATCTTGAGTGTTAGCTAGTTTGAACTGATTAGCTGTTGCTTTTACATTCATTGTAGTTGGATGAATACCTTCCATCGAAATGGTTCCAGAAGCTTTAAAATCTCCCTTCCCGCTCTTGGCCGACATTTCCTTTATCGTAATTCCACTTTTGTTAAAAGCTAAACTCGAGCGAATACCATCTAGCTTAATATTTGCGATTGGTATTTCTAACTCCGCTTGAGTTAAATCCATAAACCCATTCACTTCAAGGTTGCCAATGCTTCCGTTTAAAGTGAGGTCGCCATTAAGCGTGCCTTTTAACTTATTGGTGTACGTTTTATTCAGAAAATCGTTGAAAACTGAAAGGTTGAAATTTTCTGTTTTTATAGCAGCAGATATTGCTTGGCTGTCATCGGGAGTTGAAACTTCAAACGTTCGGAAATCATAAATAAAAGGAACTTCAATATTGGCGGTGGCAGCTTTTTGATTTGTAGCGAGAACCTCAGAACGTATGTTAAGTTTACTGCTGCTATTATCGTAGCTGAAACTTGCAAAGGTGGAATCGACAGCAATTCCCGAAAGGACAGGTTTTGAGAGTTGAAGTAATCCCTCAAAATTAGGTTGTCCCGCCACACCAGAAAGTGTGACATCAAAAGTTAAAAGCCCACTTGTTTGCTGAATTTCAAACGTATTCAATAAATGCTGAAAACGAGAAAGTGCAACTGGAGCAATGGTTAGTTTACCATCTACAGGCTGATTGAAAAATTCATCGGAAAGAGACTCTCTGGCAGCTAAAACAAAAGGTACGTCTATATCTCCTTTAATGATTTTTTCTTGATCTATTGAAATATCGCCATAAGCCACAAGTCGTTCGTTTTGAACGTCAAAATTTAGATTTAGTGCATCGGCTTCCATTCCTTCGTAATTCAATCTATCTACAACAATAGCACCTTGGGTTACGAGTTTTTCATGAGAGCGATTGAAAATAACTTCCCCTGAAAGCACACCATCTACAAAGCGCTCATCGAGGAGAACATCTTGAAGAAGACCGAAGTCAAAATTTCGACCTTTTAGCCAACCCCGTTGTTGTAAACTATCAGCATAGGGAATTGAGAGGTTAAAGTAGGCGCTATCGGTGGATGATAAATTTAGCGTATCCGTTTGGATGACACCTTTATTTACAGAAACATGAAAAGGACTTTGAAGCACAAGCTTTTTGTTGCGAGCGATAATATCAAAGGAGGATAAATCTAAGTCGTAAACTTCTTCAGTAAGGTTGAAATTATAGCTACCTGTTTGAATGATTCTTCCACGATCGCTACCAACAATATTGAGTTCATAATCTCCGCGTGTTGAGTCGTGGTCTATCACTCCTTTCGAAACAAGGTTGATATCCCGTAAGGTGGTTCCAAAAATAAGAGGCTGGGTAAAAGAGAGGTTAAAGTCGAAGTCGTTTTGAGTTGATAAAATTGCTGTGGCTTCACCAGAAATATTTTCAGCAAAGAGTAGCTCGTCAATTTGGATATCGGAAAGGTTGAGGGTTGTTTCACACTGAAGAACACCTTTTTCATTCTGAATGATTTTAGCCTGAAGTTTCCCCTTGGCTTTTAAAACTTCCAAATCACCTAAAGGTGCAAGTGGCTGGAGGTTTTTCAATTCTAGATCCAAAAAGAAGGTGTTATCTGGATCAGTAACATCCAGAAGATTCTTTTGTCCCGTGAACGTGCCGTCTACGATGTCGCTAAGAAGCTCGCCTTCTGGAATAATAAGCACGCCATTTGTAAGCGTAAAACGGCTTTCAATCTTTCTGAGAGTGGCTTTGTTGATGTAGCTAGAATCAACTTTTACTGTGCCAGACATCACCAGACTTTCTAACGAATTTCCAATGCCTTCACCAACTAATTCAACGTTCATTGAAGTTGGGAAATCTTCTTGCCCTACAATTTCAGCAACATTAAAACCTGCGGTGTTTAGAGTATACTCAAACTCAGGAGTTTCGGAAGTGAATTGCTTGGCTATCAGCGCCACATTCATTTTACTTTTTAGCAGCTGAAGAAATCCATTGAGGCTAATTTTTTGTTGGTTTACTGCGCCCTTAAAGTTAAAATCGGAGATGACTTGCTCTGCTAAAACATTTTTTTTTGGCGCTGCGGTTGAACGAATGTTGTAGTTCCAATTTTTATCGGAAAGTTCAAATCCCGAGCCTTTCATAGTTCCCGCAAAACTCAAATCACTTTTAAGAGCAGGGTCCTTTGCCCAAAAATCTAAATCAAGATTTCGTACATCCAATATTGTTTCCCAAGTTGGCATCTTCGAAAAGAGATTAGCAACAGAAGCATTGACAGCGAATCGCCCTCCATTTCCTGCATTTGCTGAAATTTTACCCATCAACTTTTGTTGAGCTAAGGTTCCATTTCCAGAGAGTTGTTTGAGGTAGTAATCCTCAAAGCCGATGCCTTTAACAGCAAGTTCCCACGTCGCATCGGCAGATGTGTATTCAGCATCAATATTTCCTTCCAGAGAAAGGTTGAAGCTATCAATATGACTTTTTAGAGAGTCGTTAGTTAGGCTAGCGATGTTAAGATTTTGCCCATTTGCTGAGAAACGTTTTAGTGTGGGTTCTTCAGATAAATCGACAAGTGCGCTCATCTCTATGTTACTCAAGCTAGAGCTTTTCACATTCAGTCGGAGATTCAAAGCTTGTTTGCTTCCGCTAAGACTTAATTCCATATCGAGATTTTCGCTTGGAATGTTTTCATCTAGATAAAGTTGAACATCAGCAAGTGATAAGGGAAGTACCGTAGCTTCGGCGCTTACTTCTGATAAATCTAAATCTGATTTGGCTTGGGCTTTCAAAACTGTACGACCTGTTTCCACAACCAATTTCTGCAGCGTGATGGTTTCATCTTCAAATAACGCTGCAGTTTGAACTTGTATCGCTTCCGGAAAACGTCCTTCCTTCACTAAAAAGTTAAGATCTGAAATGGAAGCGGAAATAGTTTCTTCTGAAGCGAAAGAACCTGAGAAGTTCAGGTCTTGTACTTTTAGGAAATCATCAGGAAGATATGTTGGCGAAAAAACGCTCGTGTTCAGATTCTTAATCTGTATGTGTTGCAAGTTGAAATAGAATGGTTCGTTGCTTGTGGCCTCTTCAGTGTCTTCAACTAAAACTTGCTGGAGATTGAACGTTGTAGAATCGGTTTCCTTTACGTTTGCATCGGCCCCAGCTACATAAACTTTGTTAACTTGAAATGTACTGCCAAGTAAACTGAGGACATCGTACTCTACAACTAAAGTATCGATGCTTAGCAACGTATCAGGATTGGAAAGTAGAATGTTGGTGAGTTGAGCTTCTTTCCATAAATCGCCACTCAAATTACCGATGCTAAAAGTAGCGTTGAGTTGGTCTTTGGCAAGGCTTACCACTTTGTTTTTAACAAACTGGTGTACAAAATTTGTTTTAAGAGAAAGACGGAGTCCTACAGCAAGTAATAAAATTACCCCGAGCACCCAAAGAGAGCCTTTGAGAATGCGAATAGCGATATGTTTTTTCTTTTCCTCCATATCTGCTAAAAGGCTTGCCCTATACTAAAGTGAACTCCCCAACGAGACCAATTATTCCCATAATCTACTCCTTGGTAAATATTCAAATCCTCATCGGTTGGATTAATTTTATACGCTAAATCAATTCGAATTGGCCCAATTGGCGATTGATACCTTAACCCACCTCCCGTTCCAAATTGGATGGAGGAAGTAGTTGCGGAACTTAAATTTTTCCAGACTTGGCCTCCATCAAAGAAAGCAGCGATTCCAAAACCTTTTATAAAACGATCTAAATTTTGGCGCAGTTCAACATTAAAGTTAAAGAAGGATTTTCCGCCAGCAGGAACATATCTCTCAAAAGCACCTAAACTATCGGTGATTACATCTTTAGGTCCCAACCCTTGTCTATTCCACCCACGCACAGAACTAGTTCCGCCCGTAAAAAAACGAATATCCTGTGGTAGAGAATCTTGACTTGCTGAAAAAATAGCACCACCACTTACTCGAGCGGCTAGCACAAGTTTTCGATTAACTGATGTGTACTTTCGCACATCTAAAGATAGTTTTTGGAAACTATATGTTGCTTCCTTAAACAATCCAGACAGTTCTAAATATGGTTGTACAACCCAGCCTTCTCGTTCACCTTTAAGGCCTTTACTGTAATAAGAGTTTAGGTTAAATGAGGAAATGTTATAGTTCAATACACTATCAGGAAGGATTGTTTTGGTTTTTCTAGCTACCTCATAGTTTGTTGTAAATTCGTACCCAAAAGTTCCGGTTAAATTCTGGTTGTACTGATAGATAAAATTATTGGTTATACCGCCTCGTACAATTTCATAAGAACTTTCAATTTTATGTTGGATAAATGGCGCGCTAACCACACTACTTTTAGTGTTAAAGAAATAGGGAAAAAGGTAATCGAAACCAAAACGCTGATCGTATCCAGAAACACCTAGCGAGGTACTAAATCGCTCACCTTTATGTCGCACATTACGATACACCCATGTTGCCTGACCTCTAAAAATACGATAGAAATTATTTGTGCCAATTGGTCCCTCAATACGGTCAAAGTTTCCAACTCCAAATTTCAGTTGAACAGAACGGAGAGGCATTTCTTTAATTCTAACAAGTACATTAAGTGAGGTATCTTGTGGTTGCTCTGGCAGAGAGACGATAGCAAACCTGAATAAATGGTGATTGAAAATCTCACGTTGTGCCTCACGCATGGTTTTTTCGGTGTACAATTCCCCTTTTTTAATACCTGTTTCACGGTGAATAAACCGTTCGGGTAAAGTTGTTTCACCTTCCACTAATACAGAATCGAAGCGTGTTCGTGGGCCAGCTGTTAACTTTAGAGTGATATTTGCGGTTCCTAAACTAGAGTCGACTTCGGCTTCTACATTGGTGTTAGCGTAAGCAAAACCAAGATTTCGCAAAGCAAGAGACACATTTCCCTCAGCTTCAGGAGCTTCTATAGACTCGTACCTGCGGCCTTTACGGTATGGAATGCGCCGAAGAGAGGCATTAAAACGTTCATCGTTGGTAATGAGTAAACTATCTTTTTTAGAGGCAGAAAGCTGAATGTTAACCGAATCGATAATAGTTGGGGCGTTTTCTACAATATCGAAAGTGAGGATTTTCTTCCAATAGGTTTCTTTTTCTTCAAGTCGGTAAGAGACCTTTACATCATAAAAACCACGCCTTTGGTAAAAGCGTTTAATGCGAATCACATCTCTTTGCAATTCTGTTTCGGAAACGTAGTACCCTTTTTCATTAAAAAAAGTTAGCTTTTTCCAGAAAGAAGGAGCCTCGGTAACAATAAACTTATTTATTACGATATCTTCGAAAGTGGTGTTACCTTCAAACCTAACTTTCCAAATACGATCTGGCTTGGCCTCTTGTTGAGCGGCCGTTGCAGGCGAAAGAAGTAGTAGTACCCCCAACGCACAAAAAAAGTGTGTGATATGTCTAAAATTATCTCTAATGAAAATCGTATTTAATTCCCCTAAGTATAAGAGTAAGAAAGTGTACTTAAAAAGCATTTGAACAATATTTATTGTGATTTCTTACTATTGATTAAAATTTGAATTTATATATGTCTAAGTACCAACTTATAGTCTTTGTTTCTTTGTTATTGTTCTCCTGTAAATCTGCAGAAGAGTTCACTGGTTATTCTTATGATCCACCAGATGTAACTAATACCGTAGATAAGGAGATAGAGGTTCAAAAAAAACGCACAATTGGCGCGGGAACTCCCAAAATTTGGGTAAGTAATGAATACGACGGTGCGCGTATGAACGATTTTTACGCTATTAACGATACACTTTTTGAAGTACTGATTAGGCCAGAAAGAAGTCCTATTAACAATAGCGCTTGGTATGGATTTAGAATCTGGAGCTCGGAACAGCGCACCATAACTCTCCGAATGAGATATGAAAACGGCAGACACCGCTACGAACCCAAAGCGTATTTTGAAGCGAATATATTTTCAGAAACTCCGATTGATACAATCTACAATAAGCCAATTGAAGTTAGTTACGATACTGCTGGGGTGGCTTCTTTCCAACTTACAGTGGGTGAGTTACCAATAATTCTAACCGCCCAGTGGCCCTTTAATACTACCTTATTTGAAGATGCGCTTGCCTCACCATTAATCAACAAATTTGCGAAAAAAAGCATTGTAGGATATTCACATCAGCAAAAGCCCATTTATGAACTTGAAATAGATGAAACAGACCCTGATAAGCCAGCAGGAGTGCTGATTATTCTAAGTCGACAACATCCACCTGAAGTAACAGGCTTTTTGTCGTCGATGTTTTTCTTAGAAAACATAATGGATGATAATGACCTAGCAAAAGAGTTCAGAAAGCACTTTGTTATTAAAGCTTACCCCATGATAAACCCAGATGGAGTTGATAACGGGCATTGGCGAAATAATATGGCTGGAAATGACCTAAACAGAGATTGGGAATTCTTCAACCAACCAGAAACAAGAGCTGTAAGAGATGCTTTGCTTCCTCTACTCAATGACTCTAGAAAAAGAGTGTATTACGGAATTGATTTCCACTCTACCAACGAGAATATTTTTTATCCTATAAACGAAGAAATTGTAACATTCCCTGATAATTTTACCCAGCGTTGGCAAGAACTTGTTAAAGCAAGTAATACCAATGTAGTATTTAATACTGAAGAGTTTCCAACAGATTCTCCAATATCTAAGAACTGGATTTTTAAAACCTTTGGTGCAGACGCTGTAACTTTTGAGGTTGATGACGCTTTGAATATTTCAGACAATGAAGAGATGTCATATAACGCCTCACAGCTTTTAATGCAGCTTTTACTAGACGAGTTTAATAAAAATAATTAATTCAAAAATTACACTCTCTTTCGTATACTCCATTAAGGAATTTATACTATGGATGGAACAAAGATTTTAGCCCAGGGCTTAACAAATTGGAAACTCAGACTGGTTTTGAGTGCTATTCTCTGCATTATGGGTCTTGCAGGCATGATAAGCATGTTATTAGGTCTATTTATAGATTTATCTGTATACGATAAATCCATTGTTGCAATTGCCATATGGATGGTTGGAATCCCTGCTTATTTAATTGTGAGCGGATTGGCTAATATCACCCCAAAAACCATTACCGATTTTTTAAATGAGAGCTTACCCGAAATAGATACGGATACTTCGTTGCTTTTGAAGGATGCTGATGAGTTAGATGAAGAATCAAAATCCAAGCAAGAGTATCTAATCAATTTCTTCCAAGAAACCCCTCTATACCAGTATTTACCAGATAAACCAGTTAAGCAGGCATACTTGTTAATGCTGGTTTCCATGATTGGTAGTTTCATGATTTGGTTTTTTGGATAATACTTTCAGCTAGTCGGTAAAAGTTTAAGTCTTACTATACTCTTTGGACAAGAATCACTATTTTTTAGGTCTCGATTTATTATTCAAATAATTACAGGCATTGCCTAGCCTTCCTCCCCATGAAAAAACTAGTTTTTTGTATTCTTGCGAGTGTGCTTTTTGCTTGCAGTAACAGCCCAAAAGTAATAGACGATTTAAACGATGCTTCTTTCGAGATGATAAACCAGGATAGTGTTGCTATAACCTTTCCTGACGATTATAAAGGGAAGTATGTAGTATTAGGGTTTATCTATACTCATTGTCCTGATGTGTGCCCAATTATAACTCGGAATATGCAGGAAATACAGGAACAATTGGGAAGCCCTGACGACATCCAGTTTGTGAATGTGAGTTTTGACCCTGCACGCGACACTCCCTCAGTTCTAAAAAAGTATAAAGAAGTTCGAGACATTGGTGCAAACTTCGATTTCTTAACAGCAGATACTACCATTATGAACTCTTTTCTAGACTCTGTTAGAGTTCGAACCCAAGTTTCACTTTCTACTGTTAATGAAAAAGGAGAAAAATTCTACTTCTTGAATCACTCTGATAAAATCATGGTATTGAACCCGAAATCTCAAGTGATTTTTGAATATGGTGGAAGTATGACCCGTCCTTCAATGATAGTTGAAGACATTAAAACCGTATATAAATAATAAATATTCATAATTATAATGAAACTCCGATTACTAACACTATTCATCCTAATAGGCTTCGCAGCTTGTACCAATAACAAGACAGAAGAAAAAACAGAGATTACAAATAAGAAAAAGGTTATTACTGATTGGGCGCGGCCAGCAGCAAAAGGGACTATGAGTGGTGCTTATCTTATATATACAAATACGCTTAATACCACAGATACCCTTGTATCCGCAAGTAGTGATGTTGCAATGATGACTCAAGTTCATGAATCATATACTACCGAAGAAGGTCTTGCAGGCATGCGTGAGAAAAAAAATGCTAGCGTTGCTCCCGGCGATGAATTAGTTCTTGAAAGAGGTGGGTTGCATGT
Source organism: Balneola sp. (assembly GCA_048267645.1). Lineage (GTDB taxonomy): Bacteria > Bacteroidota > Rhodothermia > Balneolales > Balneolaceae > Balneola. The sequence goes on along the minus strand of JBLWXC010000002.1, from coordinate 446,398 downwards.
GATGCTTATGCGCCTAAAACACGATCTTGCAGAAGGAGACAGTGTAGCTATTACTCTGAATTTCAAGAAAGCTGGCGAGGTTAATTATAAAGTGCCTGTTCTAAAATCAAACGACTAAAACAGAACTTGTAAAACGTAACCACGGCTACCTACAGCAATCTGGCAGATAGTTACGAGGATAAGCACAAGGTGCATCCTAATCTTTAAAAATTTAGATAAAAGAAAAGCCTCAACCATACTATGATTGAGGCTTTTTTAATTTCAGCTTTAAAAACTACTTCCCTTTCTTAGTGAGAAGCGAAAACACTTGTTGTACCATCTTTGGCAACAAGGTACACATCATAAGGTTGTGGGTTTGGACCTTCCATACCAGGAGAGCCAATTGGCATGCCAGGAACGGTAAGACCTAAAGCATCAGGATTTTCACGAAGTAAACGTTTTACATCCTCTACAGGTACATGCCCTTCAACAAAATAATTACCAACTAATGCAGTATGGCACGACTCAAAACGAGCAGGTACACCAACATTACGTTTAACAGTCATTAGTGCATCGGTAGGTTCTTCAATCACAAAAAACTCTTCTTTGTTCATGTGACTAGCCCATTTCGTGCAACAGTCGCACCCAGGGTTTTTATACATAACCACTTCAATTTTTCCTTCGGGAATGTCGATAACATTACTCTGGGCTTTTGGCCAAAAAAGAAATGCGGCAACTCCAAGTGTGAAAATAACGCCAATCACTAAAATCTTACTATTACTCATTATTCAGTTATTTAAATTCTTAAAATTTAAAGTTAACCAACTTCTTGATGAAATTGTGTAAAAAAGGCTTTAATAATTTCTTTAATCATCCAATCGGGTTTTTGAAAGGAGTTTTGAGTTCATCACCACATTAATAGAACTAAATGCCATTGCAGCTTCTGCAAGTAACGGATGCAAGAACCCTAGAAAAGCCAACGGAATCATTATCAGGTTATAAAAGAATGCCCAGAATAAATTCTGTTTAATCTTTTTGAAAGTAGCATTACTCAAGTTAATAGCTTTATTTAAGCCCGATAAACTGCCCTTAACAAGCACAATATCGCCAGATTCAATGGCAACATCCGTTCCGGTTCCCATTGCAATTCCTACGTCTGCTTTTACAAGAGCTGGCGCATCGTTAATTCCATCGCCAACCATAGCAACAACTTTCCCTTCGGCTTGGAGCTTTTTAATTACATCCGATTTTTCGTTGGGCATTACTTCTGCAATAACTTTATCAACACCCACCTTATCACCAATGGCTTTACCCGTTTTGACGTTGTCTCCTGTAAGCATAATTACATACAGACCTTTCTTTTGCAATGCTGAAATTGCCTGAGCGCTGTCGTCTTTAACTTCATCAGCAATGGCAATAAGCCCCACAACTTCTTGATTGCGAGCAATAAGAACTACGGTTTTAGCTTGTTCTTCCAATTGTTCTTTTTCTGTGATGATGGAATCCGAAACCGAAATTCCTTCCGAGGCCATCATTGAGGTGGTACCCACTCGAATTAGACTCTCATCAACGGTAGCATAAACACCTTTTCCCGTTGTAGAATTGAACGAATTTGTAGCAAGTAACGAAATAGATTGGTTGTTAGCGAAATTCAGAATTGCCTGAGCTAAAGGATGTTCAGAATGTTGCTCTACTGAAGCCGCGTAAGCAATCAATTCTTTGTTTGATGTATTCCCAAATGGAGCAACGTCGGTAACTTCAGGCTTCCCTTTTGTGATGGTTCCAGTTTTGTCTAACACAATGGTATCCACATCTTTCATTATTTGAATGGCTTCGCCTTTGCGAATCAAGATGCCATTTGTAGCACCCAAACCAGAACCAACCATCAGAGCTGTTGGTGTAGCAAGCCCAAGTGCACACGGACAAGCAATAACCAATACCGCGATAGTGGAGTAAAAAGCCAACGCTGTTGAACTCCATTCAGGATTTACCCAAGGAATAAAAGAGGAAGCCCAATCAACAATTCCTCCAAAAAAGTCAGGGAATGTAAGCCATGCTGCTAAATTCAAAAGCGCCATTCCTAAAACGATAGGTACAAAAACAGCGGTGACTTTATCGGCGAAAGCTTGGATTGGAATTTTGGAACCTTGAGCTTCTTCAACCATGCGAATTATTTGGCTGAGGAAGGTATCGCGACCAATTTTGGTTGCTTTGATTTTTAATGCGCCGGTTGTGTTAAGTGTTGCACCAATAACTAAATCAGAAACCGTTTTGTTAACAGGCATCGATTCGCCCGTGGCAATAGACTCGTCCACACTACTTTCGCCTTCAATAACTTCGCCATCGGTAGGGATTTTCTCACCAGGACGAACTACCATGATGTCGCCCACTTTCAGTTCTTGCATGGGAATTTTAACTTCATTTCCATCTCTAAGAACTGAAGCTTCTTTAGCACCTAATGTTAGTAACTGGCGGATTGCTTGAGATGCGCTACCTTTTGCTTTGGTTTCAATAAAACGACCAGTGAGATGAAAGGCCATGATCATCCCTGAAATCATCGCAAAACTTTGAAACTCTGGTGCATATCCAAAAGCGTTTAGCAAGGTTACAAAACCAGTTGAAAGCGCAGCTAGCGTTCCCATCGCGATGAGAACGTCCATATTTGGACTAAGGTTTTTGGAAGATTTAAAAGCGCTAATCATGGTTTCACGACCAGGAACAGCAATCACAAAAGATGAAAGGAGAATCATTCCTATTTCCATTCCCGCTTGTCCTAGAAACATAAACCCGAAAAGCCACATGGGGAGCATCCACAGAATCATTGGGATAGTAGCCGCCCAAGACCAAACCATATTTCTTTTAGCTATTCGGAGCTTTCTTTCCTCTCGTTCTTCTATAAGGTCCGCTTTTGATTTCGCTTCCGAGGCTTCTGGAATGAGTCGATAACCCGCTTTAGAAACGGCTTGCTCAAAGTCTTCAAGCGCAAGATCGCCTTCATATTCAACCAAAGCGGTGTCGGTTGCAAAATTAACCGAAGCCGACTTCACACCCTCTAAAACCTGAAGTTGTTTGTCGACAGCGTTTGAGCAACCAGCGCAATGCATACCTTCGATTTGCAGAGTTACCTTTTTCATAATGATCCTCTCTTTTGATAGAATGGAATATTTGTTACTGTGCTAGATATCCAGCGTCTTGAATGGCTTGTTTACATTCAGAAATGGAAACTTTGTTCGAGTCAAACTCAATCGTTGCCGATGCTGATTCTAAATCAACGAGGGCTTTTTCTACGCCATCAAGTTCTGTAAGTGCTTGTTGAACGGTATTTACACAACCGCTACATCCCATACCTTGAATTTTTAGTGTTGCTTGTTCCATATCAGTTTATTGAGGTTAAAAAGTTGACTAAATGTACCGATTAGCCAATCCCTTAAAATGCTGAATTCTGATAGATGTTTATAGAATTTAGTGGTGGTGATTGATAACACCGAACTATTTTATTAAAAGAACTACAGGATGTGTTAATTGGGAATATATTGCACATCAAATTGGTCCTAAGTAACAAAAAAAAGCCCATCTAAAAAATACTTTCAGATGGGCTTTGAAATATGATAGAGTGGGTTTAGAACTTCACACCAACAGAATATTTAAGCATCAAATCTGGGATGGCGAGAACCGATACTCCTACTTCGAAATTTTCAAAAATGGTGTACTGCCTACCCATTGAAAAAGACTGAGGTAATGGAGCGCCAAGAATGTCTTTTCGACTTTGGTCAGAAAAATCAATTCCTTCTCCAAGTAATACATTTCCACCAAAGCGGTAATGAGAATCTTTGTAGCCCGTGTACTTACCAAAAATCTGAAATAAGTATCCATCAATATCTAAGAATAAAAGACGAACAGGGATTCCAAATATTTGCGACCAATGGTTCAATCGATCTTTTAGCTTAAAATCAAAACCTACACCAATACCATGTTTTAAATCTTTCCCGATTGTGTTGCCACCATGTGTAAAGGAAAATTCACTTAAATAATTGGTGTAATTCAATACTGCGGTATGTCGGCCCATGCTTAAATCAATACCTAACTTTAGAGAAGATGGCATTTTTAGGCTACCATTATCAGTAATGTCAGAAATATCTCTAAATGTGGTTAAATTTGGCTTGTTAGCTTGCAAACTATCTAACGCAACCTCAATTTCGCCAGCAAGGATATCAGAGCCTGAACCTACAATGAAGATTGGTAGGTAAGCTTCGGCAACCACATCGGTACCTTCCAATTCAAAGTCAGGAACCATATCGTAAACTAAAGAGAGGTTTACTACAGGAGCAGGACTATAATTCAGACCGATCTTATATCCATATTCAGTGGCTTGGTAGTTACCATTTGCATTCATATAGAACGCATTCGTTTCACCGTTTTCATAATTAAGATTGGGATCCGATGAATTGTTGAAGTAGCGCTCATCTGCACCCCCAACCACAACCATACCAGAAAGATCTGCGAGTAAACTTCTTGTGTTGTTTACTTGATATCGTGTAAAAGTTGCCCCAAGAGCTAACTTTTGTTTGGCGTCATCTTCAAAAAAGCTATACCCAAAACCACCAGAAAGAGCGTTTACTTGAAAACTCATTTGAGTAAGCAATGAAATATTCATTAGCACATCAAAACGAATGGAAACCTCATCCGTGCCTTGCTCTTGAGCAAGCTTTGCCGTCATCCCAGTAACACCAAGGTTAAAGTCGATTGTAGTGGGATAAGTATAAGCACCTGCAATCACAAGCCTATCGTAAATAGGAGCTGCGAAAGAAATGGAAGAAATATCACCTCTAAAGCCCACATCTAAGCCTCTAACTTCAGTTGGTTTGATGTAGGTATCTGGGAATTTAATCCAACTATCGGTGTTATTAAATTCGTCTTGAGTTGCTGATGAGATTTCATCATTTACAGTAGATAATAGTGATGAATTTAAGCTGGAGTTCATATCAGAACCCACACCGAGCCTACTACTGAAAGAAATATGAGCTGTTTTCATATAACCTAAAAGCGCCGGATTGAGGTTCAAGTTTCTAGAGTTGTTTTCAACTCTAGAAGATACTAAGCCACCCATAGAACCTGAGCCTAAGCTACTTCCTACCGTGTTTAAATTTAGGCCAAAACCCAAATTCATATAGCCACCTCTAAATAAGTGGATTTCGCTAGGCTCTGTTACTTCTTCTTCAGTTTCATCTTGTGCATGTACAAGTTGTACTGAGAAAAGGCTTAGTAACAGAAGTGTCGATACTTTTAAAAAACTTGATTTCATAATTATACCCCTCAAAAACTTATTGAAAAACTAATACGTTGCGAATTGTGAATTGAATTAATGACGTAAGCAAAGTCGGATTGTATCCTCACCTTGTCTTTAATCAGAATGTCAATCCCCGTACCCAACGTGAATTTTTCATCATCAAAATCATTTATTCCCTGTTCTGTACCTGCTCGTAATAGAAGTACATTAACTAGCCGAGTTTCAACTCCAAGCCTTACCCAATTTGTAAGTTCATCACTTAATGCTGGCTGGAAATCGCCAACAAATTGGACATTCTTGTTCAACTTCAGAGCGGAACCAAAAATTACTTCCATTGGCATGCCTTCATCGTAGTTACCACGAGCGTTGTTATCGGCGCCTCTCGCTTTACTGTCCCATTTAATTGGGGCATATAAATCTCGAATCAAGATCCCAAACTGAACTCGTTTAGATGGAAAGAACATCAGACCAAAATCTAAACCAAAGCCATTTGCATTTCCATAAACCTGCTGACCTAAGCCAATAGAGACTTCATTGGGGTCGAACACGATGTAATCATCGGGATTCAGTGTATTATTACCGTAGGATGCATTTCTATATTTCAACCCAATACCAACGCTTACAAAATCAAATTTTGCACCGTAGGCGGCGTGGAATGAAAGCTCTTGAAGAGCTGCATCGCCAGTTGAAATAGCGGATATTCCCACCGACTGGTTTTTGAATGGTAGAGGGATAAGAGCACTAAAATAGTTGTATTTAATAAGCCCAAATTGATCGGCTTGGGAAAATCCAACTTTATAGGAATCAACTTGGGATAAACCCGCAGGATTCCAAAAAGTGCTGTTTTCATCGTCGGCTAAGCCTACAAAAGCATAGCCCATACTTACTGGTCGTGTTCCAAAGCCAATATCTGCAAAAGCTCCTGAAACACGTGATAATTCCTGTGCATACCCCATTGATGTAGTTAATAAGGTAGCTGAAAGAAGAATAGTTCTTATAAGATTTTTCATGATATATAATTCCTATTTAATTAAAACTACTTGGAGTAATTTAACTTTCTCGTCTTGTTGGTCTTTAGCGCGTATCTCTATGATATACCGCCCATTGCGTGCTAGATTCCCAGCATCCGTTAATCCATCCCAGGTTAATTCTTTTAAACTGGATGCCGAGCCATACCTACCCGGTTGCTGTAAATCGTCCTCGAGCAAGGTCCTGACGAGTTCTCCTTTCATATTAAAAATTCGAATATCCACTTTCGCCGGAGGGAAAGCTGTGTTCAAAAAGTATCCCAATCTTAGAGGTGCTATATCGGGTGAAAATGGACTTGGAAGAACCACAGCGTACTTAATACCTAGAGGTTCGTTCTCTGCGAGTACCGCAAACTGACCTAAGGATGTAACCTCAACGGAACCAGCACTGTTAACACCAGCTGATGATTTAGCAGACTGCTTATCTAAGATTTCCCATTGTAGCGTGGTAAAGTTGAAGTAGCCAATTTCTTTAGCTCCTTCGTTTAGCGCTAGAGATGAATCTTCCGGTAAGGAAAGCGTTGCATTCTTTTTTAAATCGCTCCCAGAAAAGGATAGCACATAAATTTTATCAGCTACGGTGTAACTAACATCCGTACCCTGAGCAAATACAAACTTCTTTGTTTTCGGTGGAGTTGTTTCTCCTAACGAAAGTTGTGATGGAACATCTACCGAACCTTCCTGAATAGAAACTTGTAAGCCGTTACCATCGGTAAGCGTGTATTCTTTATCAGGCTCTATTTGAGCAATCAATTCCACCACGTCCGACGTTCCGTGTACATCAGAAACTGGATCTACAACCTGAATACTGAAAGAGCCAATTGCATTTTCACTAATTGGCTCAAATACTCCACTACTGTTAATTGAGCCTGCTGTTGCTGGCACAACATTCCATTGTAAATTCTCTCCCAAAATCACACTTCCACCTGTAGTATCTATGGCAGAGTAACTAAATAAGTGAGTGTTTGAATTTGCAACTTGCTTTGCAGGACTACTTACTGAAATCTCTTTAATTGGAATCGATGTCACTTCAAGGTCTAACGATTGGGTTATCGTCTTACCTTCCAGATTCACCGCTACCTTAATTTTAAAGGTTCCCGCTTTTGTAGCTTGGAGCTTCACTGATGTTCCTTCTTCTTCGGTGAGGTTAATTCCACTTTCTTCAGTTAAAACACTCCAGGTTACTTCGCCAAGAGCTGTATCACCAACGAATTTATCTTCAAGCGATTTGTTTATACCATCACGAACAAAGAGTTCTAAATTATAACTGTCTCCAGCTCTAATGGTTTGCCCTGTTAGCGTTGGGGTTATTCTGATATTACTTAGAATACCACTTGCTAGCGGCGCAATCGTTGTTTCAGAGCTTAGGTAGGTATTATTTCTACTTGAATCAGTAATTGCTGAATAGAAAGTTACTTCTTCAACAGAGCCAAAAACGGGAAGCTCTGCTCTTAAGCTATCTCCAACCTTTGTCATATTAACAGCGGTATATTGAGCAACCGATGCCTGTTTGTAATACAGTACACCACTAGCTTTAGAATTATCGTAACCAGCAGTATTTACAACTTGTACTTCCGTTTTTTGATCCGCAAGAATTTCAGTTACACTTAATTGCTGATACGGTAAATACACGTCTCTTTCCAAAATGGTAGTGTCACTTGCTAAGTCAACAGTAATGGTTTTGCTAGGATATAAATATCCTTCTTTCGATGCACTTACCACATACTTGGCTTTACGGAGGTTCTCTTCTGAAGAATAGATTCCATCATCGCCAGTAATTTCTGTTTCAGCTTCTCCACCAAGTATTCCAAAGTTGATTTCGGCACCACTTATAGGAGAGACTCCATCACTTACTGAAAGCTGAATTTTTCCACTTGGTAAATGTGTTGTTGAAACTGTTTTATTTTTTCCAACATCTGTTGTTGTTAAGCTTAATAAATAGCTTTTTGAAAACACTCCAGAAGTAACTTTCACTTGATAAACAGTGGTATCATTAGCTCCTTCTTTAAGCGGTAACTGAAAAGTGAATTGTCCATTCGAATTTGTAGTCGCCGTAAATGAAGATGCTGATTGAGCTGTTACCTGAAGATCTTTAACAGGTTCTCCTTTTAGTCTAACATATCCTCTAACAGTTACTCTAGAAGCGGTTAACACTAAATCATCAGCCACTGCTTCTTCGCCGTTATTAATCTTAACAGATAATGTATCTGAGAGAAAACCTACTCTGGCAGCGGTTACTGTATACGTTCCGGAAGAAAGGCTACTAAACGTGTATTTCCCACTAGTATTTGTTGTTGCTTCCTCAGTTCTACCCGTGTTTTCCTGAACAATAGTTACTTTAGCGTTGCTCAGATTTTTATTTCCTGTTGATGTTACATATTTCACAACACCTGCTAATGACGAGCTATTTGCTGCCATAGAGAATGAAGTTGATAACGAATCACCAGAATTTAAACTGATACTTTTTGTTACTGGAGATCCAGTATAACCTTCTAACACCGGGCGAACTAAATACTCAGTAGAAGCTTTAATTTTACTAAATCGAGCTATACCAGAATTATCAGTACGCTGGGTTAAAATAACCGTTGTATCTGCAGAGATGATTGTTACATCAGCATTAGAGATTCCTTCTCCATCAACCTGTACTAACACATCTAGTGTGGCTACATTTGCTTGAGCCGTAAAATTCTGAGTGGCAGCACCATCATAGGTAAGAGTAATTACATCTGAAGCTAAAGGAGTAAAAATATATCCTTGTTTCTGCGCTTCAATTATATAATCACCAGATGGTAGAAAGTCGAATAAGTAACTTCCATCAGTTGCTGAGGTTGTAATCTCAATTATTTGGCTGGTTGTAGGATTAACAAGAGTTACACTTACATCGCTAAGACCAACATTTCCGCTGATACTCGCGTTTTTAATTACTACCTCTAAATCGTCAGCCAATTCAGTAGTTGAAGCTCCAAAAGGCACATCAACAACAGTTTCAACATTTTCGTAGCCATCTTTAAAGATATCGGTAGCTAAGTTGTATACAACTCCTGTTTCAACACCCTCGATTGTAAAATCGCCCGTTGCACTAGTCTGAGTTGTATAACTGTTAACTTCAGAAACTGCACTTACAGAAACTCTAAATGGTAGAGCAGAACCATCAGGATTTGTGATTATTCCAACAATCTTCCCGTTATTAGGTACTATTTCTCTATTTGATGTTACATTTAGATTTCCCGCTGTAATAGCAATTGCAGCAGTATCAGCCTTATAGCCTTCATAACGAGTAATTAAAGTGTAATCACCTGGCGATAAGTTTGAAAGTTCAAACTGACCAGCTGAGTTTGTTAATGCAAAGCCAGAGCCACGTTCCCCAAGTGCCGAAACTTCCACATCTTTTAAAGTTACGTTCGTCACTTTGTTGGTAACTACTCCACTAATAGAAGCATTATTCACCACTAAGTCGGCTACATTTACATCTTCTTTATTAAGCTCTTCTTCAATCAAACTAACAGTAACACCTTCCGAGGATGAATATCCTGTTTTGGAAGCGGTAACTACATAGTCTCCGAGTTCCAGCGAGCCAACAGAGTAAACTCCATTTTCATCGGTAATAGCAGAATATTGGTTTCCATTTGTATGGGTTAGTGTAACTGAGGCATTTGCAAGAGGTGTGTTATCCTCATCAAAAATTATTCCACTTACTCCGCCATTTTTTGGAACTAAAGCAGGAGTAAGGGAAACAAAATCACCATCTTTTATTTCTCTTGTAATAGTCTGATTAATATATCCTGAAGTTGAAAACTCGATAGTGTAAACACCAGCGGTTAACTTAGAAATACTGAACGTTCCACCAGCATCGGTTACTGCACTTGCACCACCGCCACCTTGTTTACTTACATTCACAAAAACCTGCTCTAATGCTTCAGAGCTTGTGTTTGTTACTGTACCACTTATAAAAGCAAAGTTTTCGGCTACATTAAAATCAATTCCCGATAACTTTTGACCAATACTTAACACGGTAGATTTTGAACCACCAGTGTATCCAAGTTTAGATACTTTCAGGCTGTAACTGTCTGGATTTAAACCTAGCAAATAAGAGCCGTCAGTTTTTGTGACAGTACTGTCAATTGCCTTGCCAGTTGAATTCAAAGCGATAACTTTAGCGGAAGCCAATATACTTCCTCCAGTAACTCGCACTACACCCGATACAGAACTTGGATTAGCTGAAATCACAAAGTCTTTAGCTACTGTTGTCTCTGCTACAAGTTTGTCTGTTGTGATTACCGATGAGCGATAACCATCTTTACTTGCTGTAATTGTGTAGGTTTGTCCTGCTGGCACGCTAAATGCATAAACCCCAGAAACTTGAGTAACTGTGCTTTGATTAAAGTCGGCACCATTATTTCCTCTGGATATAGTTACCTGAGCATTTCGAATTTGAGTAAATCCATCTGTAACCGTTCCTCTTATTGTGGTAAGGTTCTTTTTAAGAGAGAAATTCTGATTTACTAATTGTTGCCCTGGTCCAATACTTAGCGTAGAAGTTGAATCTGAAATGAAACCAGACTTAACAGCTTTGATAGTCCAACTACCAGATTGTAAGTTGAAACTATAAGTACCATCTAGTTTATTGAGGAGCTCTACTCTTTTTCCTGTGGTGGCATTGTATGCGAATAAAGAAGTGTTTGATAACGCCTCTCCATTTGAAACAACCTTTCCAGAAATTGTACCAGCGTTTGGTGTCATTTCGTAATTCACACCAGTCAGTTTCTGCCCAGCAATAACCGTTACTGTTTTAGGAGATGGTGAAACCAATCCTGTTTTACTAACGGTTACTCTGTGACTTCCCTGAGGAACACTAATAGTAAAGTAGCCACTACTTGATGTTGTAGTTGAACCTACACCTTGTATAGTTACATTGGCATCCGAAACACCATTACCATTCGGTAAGGTTACCGTTCCAGAAATTGAACTTGGGTTTGGGATTAACTCAAAATCCATACCAGCAATAGTTTCACCGATGGCAATACCAATTACTAGTTCCCTATCTTGGTTAGATGTATAATTCTTTTTCTCGGCTTGAACGGTATAAGAACCACTTTTCAAACTCAACGTAAACTGACCGTTCTTTTCACTTACTACAGAAATTGGAGTCCCAACATTTGGAACAGCTGTAACTGTAATCCCTTGAAAAGGAGCAGAGCCAACACTACCATCGCTATTTGTGATACGCTCTCTAATAAAACCAGTAACCTGATTCGCATTTCCAATAAGGGTGAAATCTTGGTTTTGAAGCAAATCGCCAGTAGACAATGAAACTTTCTTAGCTGCTGGTTCAACAAAACCAACTTTAGAAGCCGTCAACGTCCATGAGCCACTTGCTACCGTAAATTGGTATAAACCTGAGCCGTTTGTCTTTGTCTCATACGTTCTTGTGCCATTAGTAATTTTAACAGCCACTCGTTGTACGGGTTCTCTGCTATCATTATATACAAATCCAGAAATGGTAGCCTGATCGTTTACCAGAACCATTGGGTCTGTTAGCACTAATTGCTGGTTCAAACTTAGTGTTATATTTTTTGCCGCAGGACTTATAAATCCCGACTTAGAAACAAGAATCGAATAAGAGCCTTTGTTCAGCGATACTGAAAACTCCCCATTTACATTGGTCGTTACTTCTTTAACCGCTCCAGTTCCTTTATTGGTAACTAGAACTTTTGCTTCCGAAACTTTAGCTCCATTATTATCTAAGACTTTTCCACCAACCGATGAGGGTAGCGGTGTCATCTTCATAGTAAAACTTGTTTTCCTATTTGCTTGAATTGTCACTTCAGCGGTAGCGTCTTCATAGCCAGCTTTCACAGCAGTAAACTCATACGTTCCAACCACCAAACTATCGTAATGTGTTTCTGCTTGCACAAAATATGGAATAGTTGGTGTTACACCTCCATTAATAGCTCTCGCCTTCAACTCTACCCCTAATAAACCTGAGTTATCCGACTTAGACTGAATACTTGCACCAAATTCACCGGTATCAACTTTGTAATTAAAATAACGACTCGAACTTGTGGTCCCACCACCTGTAGAATTGTTTGAAATTACATTCCACTGATAACGCCCATTTTTCAGGTTTTCAATTGCAGGATATTCAATCGTAGTATTTGTGGTAGTACTCGACCATATTTGCACGGTCACATCAATACCTTGTTGTTTCACAATTTGCAACAAGTTGATGGTATAGTTTGTTGCAGAAGGAACTTTTTCCCATTCAAAAACGATGGTTTCTGCAGCGTAAAACGTTTCTTCAGCGGTCGGTTTTTTCAGTGTTGCTTTAGGCAGCGCATCCGGATTGGTGTAAGTAAAAGGAACAATTCCACCAAAAACTGGACTCGTAAATACTGGGTTATTCTCTTCATACACATTCAGAATCGTGTAGCTATATTCTTCTCCAGCATTCAACGGTGGTGCTTCGTCGGTAAAAGGCGAATCTCTGTTTATAGCACCATAATTTGCCGTTGTATTTTTGGTGATGTATTGCCAAACAACGGTAGCACCTTCAATGCTGATGTTTGCATCTTCATCTTCTACAATATCAAAAGGCGTACTTGATACAATCAACCAATAAGATGGAACACCAGAAACGGCAGACCACTGGAATGTTGGCGTTGAATTTGAGCTTTTACCACGCGGTCCAATAATGGACGGGGCTTCGTCCGCCTCAATAAGCAACAGAATCTCATTCGAATAAATGATACTTGAAGGATTACTCTCGCTATCGCTTTGTATTCCTTCTGCTGTTCTTGCAGTAGAGTTTGTTATACGCGCAAAATACCTACCGGCACTTAAACCAATTGTATTTGGCGTAAAATTTTGTGTAGTACCTGAAGCATTAACTTCTAGTACATTATAGGAGTTTGAAGATCTCCCAATTATTAGCTTTGCGCCCTTTCCTGTTAAATCTAGGCTATCGCCCGATAATGTTGCCCAATCTAATTTGAAAGGCTCATCTTGTTTTAACAGTAGCTTTGATACGAACTCTCCATCTGTATTTTTAGCTGTTGCTGGCTTAACCAAAAAGGTTTGCGCATACGTATTCACACTCATTGCTAATAATACAATCGCGAATACAACGATTGCACCTAGCTTTCTCTTAGCTTTTCTCATATATGTATTATTGTTTACCCAAACACACGCGCATTTTTTGCGCTTTCTTAACCCATAACCTTAGTTAACTACTATTTTCCTAAATCCCAATTTATAGCAACCGAGCGGTTTTGATATTTGGTACAAGGTCTACAATCTATCACAATATTACAACCCACGAAAGAAAACAATCTACCTTTTTTATTCAAACAGCATAACATAAACACCTTTTTCACATATACTTACAACAAACAAAAAAAGAATGTTCTTCCTAAAACCGACCTCACTTTAACACTAGATTTAAGCGTAGAAACTAATTGAGATTGAACTCTCCCCCGTTGTATATTTGTCGCGCTAAATTAAAATCGGGGCGTGGCGTAGCTCGGTAGCGCGCTCGGCTGGGGGCCGAGAGGTCGCAGGTTCAAATCCTGTCGCCCCGACATATTGAAACTCTTTTCTTCTCTACAAATCAGGCCCACATAACAGCAACAAATTGTATTTAAATGTGGGCATTATCTACACAAAAATGGCCCAACTATAAGCTGAGCCATTTGTGCTTAATTGATAAACCATTGAATGGGAGTTGTCACCCAAAGGTTATCTTTATTTTTAAACGTACTTTCCTCAAATAATGCTATTAACTAGCCTCGGGGAGGTCTGCCCTGTTGTGGTTTAGGCGCGTTACTAAGCTCTTCTTTACTTATAAAGCCATCACCGTTTGTATCTATTTTTGAGAAATCATTAAGAAGTGGACCTTTAACCTCACTCTTCGATAGCTTGCCATCTTTATTGGCATCCATTTCGGATAAGATCTGAGAAAAATCTGGACGTCCTCCCTGTCTTTGGTTATTTCCTGCTTGGTCTTTTTGTGTAGCGCAAGCACTCATTGATAGAGCAACAGCTCCCAATACAAATATTCTAATTACTTTATTCATGGCTTTAAATTTTGATTGTTTTATTAATTCAGTTCAAATAACTCTACACCATTAGACCGCCATAAGTCTAAAATCCTTCGGGTAAAAAGGATTTATTGCAGAATTTCTTGAAATGAAAGAAAAACCGAGTTTGAACTAATTATGTACTTTCAAAACTTAAGTAGGTGAAGAGTTAATGGCTTACGGTGTCTAGTAATTCATTGATGGATAATGCAGCTCTTTAAGTCTCGGTCATCTCTGTAGATGTTTTAATTCAGTAAACAGGCTATGGGGTAACTATAAGAGTACCTCATGAGTTTTTTTACGTGACTTATGCATTTTTTACCGTTGACCGTGCGTTTTTTTGCGTGACTCATCCATTTTTTACCGTTGATCATGCGTTTTTTTGCGTGTCTCATCCATTTTTTAGGCCATTCTTGCGTTCCTGATGGACGTTCTTGCATTTTTTCAGGCCATTCTTGCGTTCCCGATGGACGTTCTTGCATTTTTTCAGGCCATTCTTGCGTTCCCGATGGACGTTCTTGCGTTTTTTCAGGCCATTCTTGCATTCCCGAATCTCGGGTTTTGCACGTACCAAAAGCTCTCGACAAAAATTATTGGCACGAACTTCATTGAATCGACTTAATTATCCACTGGTCAACGAACTATTTAACATCTACAATCCCGAGTTTATCGGGATCTTAAGGAAGGGCTGTAAATCCTATAATGGATTGAAACCAAAACAACTGGAGTTAATGATTGGTTTTTTTTGGGGCTTCATCGCTATTCACTGAGAAGTGTTTAAATCACAAAATTGATTCTCTTCCATCATAAGGCGCTACTTAGAATACAACACTAAACTACATGAACGTCTAAACCATTCTTCGCTCATTAGACGACAATAACCTGAAGTATTTATATATTGAACTTCGAAATATTTAAGGTTAGAATATTGAATCTAGTTAATTGTCAATAATGATTAAAAAAATAGAAGTAGTTGCTGCCGTTATTCATTTTAAGAATGAAATCTTATGTGTACAACGTCCAGAGAATAAATTAGACTACATTTCAAAAAAGTTCGAATTCCCAGGTGGAAAAATTGAGAGTGGTGAAACACAAAAAGAAGCATTGGAAAGAGAGTTAAGGGAGGAGTTAGACATTAAACCTAGAATCAGTGACCTTTTTCTAACTGTGGTACATACATATCCAGATTTTGAACTAACTATGCATAGCTATACTTGTTTTACTGAATCCAAGGATTTGAAATTAAATGAACATATTTCAGCTTTGTGGTTGAAAAAAGATAACCTTCAAAATTTAGATTGGGCTGAAGCGGATATCCCAATTGTAAATAAATTAATGCAGAATGAGTGATACACTTATTAATGGTTTTGAAAAAAGCCTACTTACAGGTTTTGTTGATAAAAACATTGATTCCGATATAGTTTGGAGACCTCAGTTATTAACGAATAAATTAATCCCAAAGGAAAAAGTTTTATCCACTCTTTTGTCAGAGTTTGATACCTGTGATGAATTTTATATTTCAGTTGCATTTGTTACCACTAGTGGAGTAGCAGCTTTATTTAATAGCTTACTTTCTTTAGAAAAAAGAGGTGTCAAAGGACAAGTATTAGTTTCACAATACCTAAACTTTACTCAACCAGAAGCCCTTAAGAAACTAAAGTTTTTTGATAATATTGAACTCAGAATATCTACTAAAGGTAATACACATTCAAAAGGCTACATTTTTAAGAAAAAGGATTATTACAATTTAATCGTCGGAAGTAGCAACTTAACATCAGGCGCCTTAACTGTTAACAAAGAATGGAATCTAAAAGTATCAGGTTTAAAACCTAGTGGTATTGTTGAAAAGGTTTTAACCGAATTTAAAAATGATTTTGATAATGCAACTCCTGTAAATGATGATTTTATTGCATCGTACCAATCTGTATATGACCGAGAACAGTTGTTTAGGGCTCAGGAAGAGCATAATCTTACTACTTCTAAAGAAGAAGTAATCACTCCAAATTCGATGCAAGTAGAGGCATTGAACAACTTAAAAAAATTACGGCAACAAAATAAGAATAAAGCTTTAATCATATCTGCCACAGGTACAGGAAAAACCTATTTATCAGCATTTGATGTAAAAGAATTTAATCCCAAAAAATTATTATTTGTTGTCCATAGATTAAATATTGCTGAAAAAGCTTTGGAAACTTTTCGTGATATATTTAAAAATGAAAAATCTTATGGTATTTATTCAGGAAATAAAAAGGATTTACAGGCAGATTTCATTTTCTCTACAGTTCAAACAATTTCAAGGAAAGACCATTTAGCAAATTTTGCTAAAGACGAATTTGATTATATAATAATTGACGAATCCCATCGCTCTGGTGCGGAATCTTACATCAGGTTGATGGAGCACTTCAATCCTAAATTTTTACTAGGTATGACTGCAACTCCTGAACGTACTGACGGAAATGACATTTTCAACCTCTTTGACCATAATATTGCTTATGAAATTCGACTAAATAGAGCAATGGAAGAAGACATGTTAAGTGAGTTTCATTATTTCGGTATAACAGATTTAACAGTTAATAATGAAAAAATTGAGAATACTAGAGATTTTAGATTTTTAACAAGTGATGAAAGGGTTACGAGAATCATTGAAAAAGCTGAGCTTTATGGTAGTGATAATGGCATAACAAGAGGTCTTATTTTTTGTTCAACTAATGAAGAATCAAGAACCTTATCACTAAAGTTTAATGAACGAGGCTATAAAACAATTTCTTTATCTGGCGTTAGTTCTGAACTAGAACGAAGAGATGCTATTTCAAAATTAGAATCAACGGATAACAACCTTAGAATAGATTATATATTTACTGTTGATATTTTTAATGAAGGGATTGATATACCGAAAATCAATCAAATATTAATGTTACGCCCCACCGATTCCGCTATTATTTTTGTGCAACAACTAGGAAGAGGATTAAGGAAGGCTGATGGTAAAGATTATTTAACAGTCATCGATTTTATAGGAAATCATAAAAATAATTATTTAATCCCAATAGCCTTATATGGCGACACATCATTCAACAAAGATACTTTACGAAAACTAATATCCGAAGGGAGTAAAATGCTTCCCGGTTCTTCGACAATCAACTTTGACGAAATATCCAAGGAGAAAATTTTCCAATCGATAGATTCTGCCAATATGAGAATCCTTTCCGATTTGAAAAAAGATTATCAACTTTTGAAATTCAGGTTAGGTCGAGTTCCAATGATGATGGATTTTTTAAAGCATGAGTCTAGAGACCCTTTCCTATTTGTTGAGTATTCGAAATCCTACTTTAATTTTGTAAAAAAAGCTGATACTGATTTTGATGTAACCTTAGATAAAAAACTAACTAGCCTCTTAGAGCTTTTTTCTAGAGAGATTAATAACTCTAAGAGAATTGAAGAAAGTTTAATCTTGAGGAAGTTGCTTGATAATGGTGAATTAAAAACCTCAGCCCTTAAGAGTTTAATATCTGAAAAATATAACTATGAGGTAAGTAGAGAAACTATTGAATCTAGTATCTCTAATCTTAATTTTGAATTTATTCGTAAAGATGAGAAGATAGTATTTGAAGAAAATAATACCCTTAAGTTTCACACCGAGTTTATCAAACTACTAAAGAATAATACGTTTAAGGATTTTCTATCTGATTCTATAGACTATTCTATAAAAACTTTTGATATCAACTTTGATTCTTCTAAATATAAAAACGGCTTAATACTCTATAATAAATATAGCAGAAAAGATGTATGTAGATTATTGAATTGGGAAGTCGATATTAGTAGTACAGTTTATGGATATAGAACAAGAAATAAAGTTACTCCTTGTTTCGTAACCTATCATAAATCAGATGATATTGATGATACTATTAATTACAACGATCATTTTATTACCCCCTCTATTTTTGCCTGGGAGTCTAGATCTAATAGAAAACTAAATAGCCCAGAAATTAAAAATGTTATAGACTCTGAACGTATTTTGCTTTTCGTTAAAAAAGAAGATGCAGAAGGAACTGATTTTTACTATATGGGAGATGTTTCAATCATTGAGGATTCAATTAAACAGGATTTTATGCCCGAATCTAATAATCCTGTTGTCCATTTTAAGTTTCGATTGGAAGAACCTGTAACAGAAGATCTTTATAATTATATAACTACAGTTAATAAGAGTGAGCTTCCTGAGCAAACTAAGGAAGTAAAAGATACTCAGTTAAAGTTAGATATAACTCAAACTAATCATACAATACCACTATATGATTTCTATGCAGCGGCCGGCAGTTTTAGTGAGCTGCAACATGAAAAAACATATACAGAGCTTAAAGTAGAAGAAAAATACGCGCAAAATAACAACTACTTTGCATGTAAAGTTATTGGCGAGTCTATGAATAAGAGAATTCCCAATGGCTCTATTTGTATCTTTAAAAAGTATCAAGGAGGCTCTAGAAATGGTAAAATAGTATTGGTAGAAAATAGAGATTTAATTGACCCAGATTTCAATTCTGCATTTACTGTTAAAACATATTCTAGTCAAAAATCTTATTCTGAAGATGGTTGGGTACATTCTGAAATAGTATTGAAACCAAATTCATACGACGATAGTTATAAAGACATTATCATCGATGAAGAAAACGGACAAAACATGCGAGTTGTTGGTGAATTCATAAAAGTTTTAGAACAGTAATTTTAAGCTTCATTGAATTATCATTATCAAAACATCTTCACCTAATGAATACTTTTAAAACTATTGATACCAAATATATTCGAGCATCAAGAACAATTGACACTATACTTGTATCAAACAATAAATCAAGTGCGGTCTTTTACCTCTATAACTATGAAGGAAATTCATATAGAGTTTTTGCAAGCCATTTAGCTTTAATCAACTTCTTTCAGGATAAAGTTGAAAGTGATTTTCATTTTAGCACAGAGACTGAACTTGATACTTTTCTATCCAACGTTAAAGTATCAGTACAAAATTAAGTAACATCTCTCCCCTCACCCCCACCCAAACTAATTCTGCATTATAGTATCAATTATAGATTAAAGGGAATATTTTAAGCTAATCTTAAGAATCTTCTTACGCATTCTTAATGATGAATTTCCGAAATTCAAATAATGAGAATACTAATTGTAGAAGACGAACATGGCATCGCTGCTTTCCTTAAACAAGGATTGGAGGAGGAGTCTTTTGCCGTTGATGTTGCGGAAGATGGCAAACATGGCTTAGAACTCGCTCTCTCTGGCGAGTACGACTTGCTACTTTTGGATTGGATGCTCCCTGGTTTAAGCGGTATCGAAATTTGTAGGCAATTCAGAAAGGAGTTTTCTCAAACACCTATCATTTTTTTAACCGCCAAAGATACGCTCGACGAAACTATTTTTGGGCTACAAGCTGGCGCTAATGATTATATCAAAAAGCCATTTCACTTTGAAGAACTTTTGGAACGCGTGAAAGTGCAACTTAGGCCAAAATCTGGAACACATGCTGTTTTTGTTTTGGGCGACATCACACTAAACACTGAAACTCATCAAGTGCATAAGGGCGACTGTGAAATTAGCTTAACCCAAAAGGAATTTGCTCTTTTGGAATACCTCATCCGCAATAAAGGCAAGGTTTGTAGAAGAACTCGAATTATTGAAAGCGTTTGGGATATCCATTTCGAATACAACACGGGCGTAATTGATGTTTATATCAATGCTCTTCGTAAAAAATTATCCTTATCGGATGACGAGAATTACATCCAAACCATCCGTGGTGTTGGTTATATCGCCAAAGAGCTATGAGACTGAATTTCACCAATAGAATTGCCTTTCATTACATGATTGCCACTGCGGTTATCACAGCTTTGGCTTTTGGTACTATCTACTTTGCTGTCCATGAAACCGTGTTTGCGAATCTCGATAGCGACTTGTCTTTCGAAGCGAGAAAACATTCTAAAGAAATTCAGTTTTCCGCAGATAGCATAAAGTTTATGCACAAAAGGGAGTGGGAAGAAAGGGAACATCGCGAGGTACAGGTTAATCCTGTGTTCATTCAGCTAATGAATAGAGAAGGGCTAGTGATGGATAAATCTCCCAATTTAAAAACCGATTTTTTGATGTTTAACAACTCAAAATTTGGTGGACATTTTAATTCTCAGATAAGTAATACATCAATCCGACAGGTACAAATCCCTATTGAGCAAGATGGCAAAATCAAAGGCTATATAATTGCCGCGATATCGTCAGAATCGGCACTTTCCATCCTCCAAAAGTTGAGAAATGTTTTACTGATCTCTTACTTAATCATTTTGGGTGGTCTGTATTTTGTATCGCGTTTTCTTGCCGATAGAAGTATTAGGCCTGTTAAAGAAGTAACAAGTACCATAAAGCGAATCACAAAGAATAATTTAAAAGAACGAGTAGCTTTACCACACAACAAAGATGAAATCTATGATCTTTCGATGGGGTTTAATGGATTGCTGGATAGAATTGAAAATGCGCTAGAACGAGAACGTCAATTTACTTCCGATGCATCTCATGAACTGAGGACACCTTTGGCAACCCTTAGAGGCACGCTTGAGGTGTTGATTAGAAAGCCAAGAACCCAGAAAGAGTATGAAGAGAAAGTAACATTCAGCCTTTCTGAAATTGGGAAGATGACCTCTACGCTGGAACAATTGCTCCTTCTGGCTCGGCTAGATTCAAATTCAAAAGAGAATGATTTCATCCCATTACCAACTATACTAGATGAGTCTTTGACCCTTTTTAAAAATCAGATTGTTCAAAAGAATCTCAAAATTAACCTCCATTTCGACTCCGAAAAAGAGTTTCTAGTTCCTCATTATTACACCAAACTCATTGTAGATAATGTGCTAAGTAATGCCATCAAATATTCTGAAAACAACAACACCGTACATATAGAATTAGAGGAAGTTGACGGGCGTGTAGTGTGCTCTATCAAAGATGAAGGAATTGGGATTAAGGAGGAAGATTTGAATAATATTTATGACAGTTTCTTCCGTTCCGATGCACTTCACCACAAACACATTTCGGGTACAGGGCTGGGCCTTTCCATCGTCCGAAAATGTACCGATGCTATTCAGGCGAAGTTGAATGTTGAAAGTACTTTAGGGGAAGGCACAACGGTTACCGTCAAGTTTTAATCTAGCCAAAGTTAAATTTTAAGCTAATCTTAAGAAAGACTTCAGAAAAGCCTTAGGATTCTCCTTCTACATTGATGCTAAATCAAAACAATTTACATCAATGTTAGAACGAATCATTCAGTACAGCATTCACCACAAGCTAATTGTACTTTTATTTTCGGCGTTTGTCGTAGGTTTTGGGATTTACTCCCTTTCAGAAATTCCAATTGGTGCCGTTCCTGACGTTACCAACAACCAAGTTCAAATTATTACCACTTCCAGAAATTTGGCCACCGAGGATGTGGAAAAATTCCTTACCTACCCCGTTGAACTTGAAATGGCAAACCTCCCCGATGTAACAGAAATTCGTTCAATTTCTAAGTTTGGACTTTCTGTAGTTACGGTGGTTTTTAATGACAACATAGGCACTTATTTACCTCGCCAGTTAATTGCTGAAAAAATAAAAGCGGCCGAAGAGAAAATTCCAGCTGGTTTTGGAAAACCTTTTATGGGACCTATCACAACGGGCTTGGGAGAAATTTACCAATATGTTATTGAAGTAGACTCAGCTCATAAAGACGAATACACACTTTCTGATGTGAGAACCATCCAAGATTGGATAGTAAAACGCCAGCTTTCTGGTATTCCTGGTGTAGTTGAGGTAAACACTTGGGGTGGTTTCTTAAAACAATACGAAGTTGCAATCAATCCTGAAAAACTACGCAGTCTAAACATCTCGCTTTCAGAAGTGTTTTCAGCTTTAGAAAAAAATAACAGTGTTGCCGGCGGTGGATATATTGAAAAGACCAATCAAACCTACTTCATTAGGGGTGAAGGCTTAGTTACTACTTTAGATGATATTGAAAACATTGTTATTGAAAACAGAAACGGGATTCCAATATTCATCAAAGATGTTGCCAATGTAGGGTTCGGACAAGCAACACGTTTCGGTGCTATTACGGGAAATGGCGAGGGAGAAAAAGTACTCGGCCAAGTAATGATGTTGAAGGATGCTAATTCTAAAGCTGTAATTGATGCCGTTAAGGAACGTGTTGCGCAAATCTCACCTTCTCTTCCTGATGGTATTAGCATCAATCCTTTTTTAGAACGAAGTGAACTTATTGGAAAAACCACTTTTACAATAGCTGAGAATCTAATATTAGGCTGTTTGATTGTGATTTTCGTTGTGGTACTTCTACTCGGAAATATCCGTTCTGGCTTAGTGGTGGCCTCGGTAATTCCGATGTGTTTACTTTTTGCGCTTTCACTTATGTACATCTTTGGCGTTGATGCCAACTTGATGAGCCTTGGCGCTATCGATTTTGGGATTATTATTGATGGAGCTGTAATTATTGTTGAGTTCATCGCATTTAAAATAACAGCCGAACGCTCCAAACTATTATCACTACCTAAAGAAAAACGACAAAATTTCATCGATAATATCACCCATCAAGGTGCTAGTAAAATGATGCACTCCGCAGTATTTGGACAGCTCATTATCATCATCGTTTTCATCCCAATTCTTTCTTTAGTAGGGGTAGAAGGTAAAATGTTCAGACCCATGGCGTTGGTTTTCTGCTTCGCCTTAATCGGGGCAATGATCTTTTGCTTCACCTATGTACCAGTAATGGCGTCGCTCTTTATTAGACCTTCCGACCCAGATAAAAAAACGATTTCATCTCGTTTAATTGCTTTCTTGGAAGACAAATACACGCCTACTATTGCTTGGGCTCTACGTAGAAAAAAAATGGTTTTAGGTATGGCAGCCATCCTTTTAATCGCTGTTGCTCTTCTCTTTACTCGTATGGGTGGTGAATTTGTACCAACATTAGATGAAGGTGATTTTGTAATCCAACCCGTCTTAAAAACAGGCACTTCTTTAAGTAACACGGTACTTATTACTTCTCGAATAGAAAATATTCTTAAACGATTCCCAGAAGTTGAACAGGTTGTTAGTAGAATTGGCGCCGCCGAAGTTCCAACAGATCCAATGTCGATGGAGGAAAGCGATGTAATTATCAAACTGAGACCGAAAGGTGAATGGGTTTCCGCAGAAAGCAAAGATGAGTTGGCTGATAAGTTCAAAGAAGCATTATCTGAAATCCCTGGAGTAGATTTTGAATTTACCCAACCTATCGAAATGCGTTTCAATGAGCTCATTACAGGTGTCCGAGCAGATTTAGCCATTAAGATTTTTGGCGAAGACTTAGACATCCTCTATAAAAAAGCCTTAGAAGTTGAGAAAGCCATTCAAAACATAGAAGGAGCCGCAGATATCACGGTAGAAAAAGTGGCGGGACTTCCACAGATGACTGTTAAATATGATAGAAGCAGAATTGCTAAATACGGACTTAATGTAGAAGACTTGAACGATATCATCACAATGGGATTCGCTGGTAAGTCTGCAGGAACTGTGTTTGAAGGTGAAAAGCAATTCGACCTTGTTGTTCGCTTCGACACAGAGCACCATCGAGACATTCAAGATTTAGAAACAGCTAGCATTCAATTGCCGAATGGAAATCAACTTCCGTTAAGCGAATTTGCAAGCATTTCTTATACAAAAGGCCCTGCCAAAATTTCTAGAGATAACACAAAAAGACGAATTGTTGTTGGAGTGAACGTGAGAAATAGAGATTTGGAATCTGTAGTGTACGATGTTCAAGAAGTGATTAATAATGAAATCAATCTTCCTACAGGCTATACCATAGAATATGGCGGGCAGTTTGAAAATTTAAGAACTGCCCGAGAACGATTAACAATAGCAGTTCCCATTGCCCTACTTTTGATTTTTGTACTGCTGTATTTTGCATTCGATTCTGTAAAAGAAGCCCTCATTATCTATAGCGCTATTCCAATGTCGGCTGTAGGTGGGGTGATTCTCCTTTACATGCGAGGTCTTCCTTTCAGTATTTCGGCAGGTGTTGGCTTTATTGCACTTTTTGGTATTGCAGTATTAAATGGCATTGTACTTATCGAAGAATTTAAAGAACTAAAAGCACATGGCATCACGGATATTAATCGCCGTATTCTCATCGGTACAAAAAACAGATTACGCCCTGTTTTACTAACAGCTTCGGCTGCGGCGCTCGGCTTTTTGCCAATGGCTATTTCAACATCGGCCGGTGCTGAAGTACAAAGACCATTAGCAACAGTTGTGGTTGGTGGCCTTATTTCTGCAACCGCTTTAACGCTTATTGTTTTACCTGTTCTCTATGCACTTTTTGATAGAAAAGGACATTTGCCAAAAGTTAAAGTATCTGCATCGGCATTAACCTTGCTACTATTACTTACAGTTCCTGCTTTAGGTCAAAATCGAGATCAATCCATAAGTGTAGACCAAGCAGTTGAAATTGCATTGCAGAACAACTTGGGTTTAAAGGCATCAGCGCTGAGAATAGACCAAAGCAAACAGCTTGTGGGGAGTGCCATAGACATCAACAAAACGGAGATTTATTACAATAAAGACCAAAACAATCTCGCTTCAAATAATCTCCCATATAATGTTTGGGGAGTAAGCCAGACCATACAGTTTCCTACAATTTATGGCGCGCAACGGAAAGTAATGCTGAGCAAAACACAATTATCCAAAGACCAGTTTGAGATGGATAAACGTATGCTTACCAAAGAGGTTCATAAAGTGTATTACGAAATTGTGTATTGGCAGCAAATGCAAAGAAATTATCAATACCTAGACAGTCTCTATTCTACCTTTGAATATGCCGCAAACAGACGATTTGAACAAGGAGATTCCAATTATCTAGAAAAATTGACGGCTGAAACAAAGAGGAAAGAAATATCCATTCAGCTAAATCAGATAAGTGAGAGTATTCACAAAAGCTACCTTATACTTAACCAATGGCTACAATCAGATACTAACTTTACAGTGAGCGATACTTCGCTTGAGAAAATCCCTCTCGCCCCTCTAGATACTGAGGCTCACCCAATGCTTAGTTACTATTCTAATGCCATCAAACTAGCCAATAGAGAGCAAGCACTAGAAAAACAACGTTTATTGCCAGACATAAACGCGACGGTTTTCCAAGGTTCCCACACCGGAACTGGTACTGAGACTTACTCAGGATTTCAAGTAGGTATTGCACTTCCATTATGGTTTGGAAGTCAAAAATCTAAAATTTCTGCTGCTAAAACCGCCAAAAACATTATTGAATCTGAAAGCAATAATTACAAACTGCAGTTGGCTTCAAAGTATGAGGCCTTACAATCCGATTTAAGACAATATGAGCAAGAGCTCACTTACTATGAATCGACAGGTAAAAAATTGGCTTCTGAAACTCTATTCTATGCAAACAAAGCTTATCAGAATGGAGAAATAAACTTTCTTCAATACACTCAACTTTTAGAAAACGCGAAGTCTATTGAATCAAACTATCTCAGCTCCCTTTTCCAGTATAACATGGCTGTTTTGGAAGTGAATTATTTAATGAACTAACAATGAAAAATTATATCTCTAAGAAAATGAAAAATCGTTCGGTAAGCTATTTGGTTGTTCTATCCTTGCTAGTATTAGCAAACTGTTCATCTAAAACAGATTCACCAACTGAACAGATAATTTCTCAAGCACCTACTGAGGAAACTTACGAGCTAACTAAAACACAATTCGTTTCCTCTAACATGAAACTAGGTAAAATGGAAATGGCCTCCTTTCATGACGTAGTTAAGTCTATTGGGATGTTCGATGTGCCACCTGAAAACAGAGTTTCTGTTAGTTCTTATTTTGAAGGAACAGTAAAAGACATCCGACTTCTCCCTGGCGAAAAAATTAAAAAGGGTCAACTCTTATTTGTTCTTGAGAACCCAGATTTCGTACAGATACAACAAGACTATTTGGAAGCAAAAAGCCAATTGGCTTATCTAAAATCCGATTTCGAAAGACAAAAAAATCTCTTCCAGGATAATGTTTCGTCACAGAAAAGCTTTCTTAAAGCTGAGGCTGATTATACAGTTACACGTGTTAAAGTTGAGTCGTTGAGTAAGAAACTTTCACTCATGAATATTAACCCAACTTCACTCACACTAAACAACATTCGCACTACCATTAATATAACTTCACCAATAGATGGCTACGTTACTCATGTTGATATTACCAGAGGTTCATTCATAAATCCTACCCAATCTGCCGTTACCATTGTTGATCCCGACCATTTACATCTAGAACTGAATATCTATGAAAAAGACCTAGCCAATGTTAGCGTCGGCCAACCTATTACATTTAGAGTACAGGAAAATAATGACGAAGAATATAAAGCCTTTGTTCACCTTGTAAATAAAACTATCGACTCAGAAAGTAGAACTATTGATATCCATGGCCATTTAGCTGATGAATCTCTTGCTTCAAAATTTACACCAGGTATGTACGTAGAAGCCGACATCTATTCATCTTCTGAATCTAAATTGGCTCTTCCTCAAAGCGCATTGGTTGAAGTTGAGGGAAAATACTATGTGTTAATCCTGAAATCGTCTTCAGATAAAGGCTATTCCTTTGTGAAGAAGGAAGTAAAAATTGGAGACTCAAATAATGATTTTGCTGAAATCCTTAACTCACCGGATTTCAAAAGCGACGCAGTATTTTTAACAAAAGGAGCATTTAACATCATTACCGAGTAATTATGAATAGTGCACACCTTCACCTGATAATAAACCATTTCCCTATTTTTGGTGTGTTAATTGGTACCCTTGTACTTCTTACTGGCTTGGTGTTAAAGAAATCAGACATCCAATTTACCGCACTATCTATATTTATTTTTAGTGCAATCGCCTCAATTTTTGCTTTTTACACTGGTGAAGGTGCACAGGAAGTAGTTGGGAATATTTCTGGTGTTAGTGAAACACTTATTCACACTCATGAAGAATATGCAGAAACATTCTTTGTGCTAATTTTGATTTTAGGTATCACCGCAATTATCACCTTCATTGCTAAGTTTAGAAAAGCTAGGTTTCATAAACACCTTATGGTGATAACTATAATCTTAGCAATTGCCAGTGGCGTTATGGCAAAATACGTTGGTGCAAGCGGAGGTGTAATACGTCATACCGAAATTCGAAGTAATGCCCTTGTTATAAATTTGGGGGATTAAAACGGTTAAACCCTCCAACTTTATTCCCGTTTTGTTTAAAGCTCATTCCGGGATTTTTTCTGGAACTATATATATGGGCACATCTATAAGAGAATAAATAGACTATTCTCTCATGTATGTAATTCAATATCATCAGCAACTCGAGCGTACCCGAGAAATGGTGACGCTTCGGAAAAACGATAAAACCTTAGAAGTTTTTTATCATGATCCTAAAACAGGTGAACTTTGGAAAAGCTTCTTCCCAAAAAGAACTGCCAATGGCTGTGGACCTAAACTCTTGCGTCCCGAACCCCTTCCCGAAAGTTTAGAAATTCAACTTGAACTATGCCTCAATAGTAATGTTAATGCAGATGCCATCGGCTTAGCTATTGAGTATTCCTCAAAGCCCGAAGCTTGGGATGAAATTCTATCTCTTTTAGAACAAAATCGAAAAAAGTACCTCCGAACAAATTTTCTTGCCTTTATAGATAACCTCGGCATCCTTACTCCAATACAGACACTAAACGATGCTGAAATAAATCTTACATCTATCCCTATCTCTAATGACGCTCTTTTGACGCTCAAAAAGCGAGCACGAAGGCTCAAAATGAAGCGATTTTTTTGGCTCTAAACACCCAAATTCCCACTCCACGCATGTTTAAACGAGATAAATAATATTAGAAGATTTTAATATTAAGATTTTCTAATATTGGTCGGTAAGTAATGAAACACTTATTGCCATGAAAACTACCTCCACATATCTTACTTTATTACTTCTACTTACAGTAGCTTATAGCACTAACTTAGTTGGTCAAGTAACAGCTGTGATGAGAGTTGAAGTAACTGTTATCAGCGGAGCTAGTTTAACTCAGGCACCTAAAGTAGAACTTCCGCTTACTTCAAATAGCGCATCTACTTCTTTAAGTAACGATGTTTTCCAAGTAACCACCGCAAAAAACACCGCTCTAGATTTTGACTGCCCTGAATCTGTTTTAGTCACTAATGAATTTGGCGAATCAGTAACTATTTATACCAATAGTAGTGTAACTGAGGATAAAGAGACTGGAAGTAGATACTTTGCCCTAGAAAGCAATGTAAAACCTACTAAAATTACTCGTGGTAATTATTCAGGTACTCTTACAACTACTATCGATTATTTGTAAATTATATCATTATTGTACCCCAAGCTCTTCGAGGATGAAACCCGGAGAGCTTTTTTTTACCATATTTATTCTTCTTTCCTTTCTGTTTCATTTACTTTAAACCAATACAACAACCTTAACTTGGTACAAGTACATGAAGTTTTTCGCTTTTCTCAGCCTGATACTAGCTCTCAGTGTATCATCTTTCGCTCAAAACTATCGCCCACTACATCAACAAAGTTGGCCTGAGTCTGATAAAGACTCGACAACCTACACCGTTAAAGGAGAACGCCATGGCGTTAGCTTCTTCAAGCAGCATAAATTCCCTGAAGTAATTTACACAGCCGGAGATACACTAAGTTTTTCGGGCTACCACACGGTAGATGTGATGTACACTTGGTACCAAAGGTGGGCAGAGCAATATCCTGACATTGTAGACTTATATGAAGTTGCCAAAAGTTTTGAAGGTCGCCCTATTCTTCAAATGACGATCACCAATAAAAAAACTGGAAAAGACACCGATAAACCCGCAGCCTATTTTGAAGGCGGCCGACATAGTGGTGAAATTACTAGTAGCGAGTCTATTCTTTGGCTTACTAATCATTTGTTGCAGAACTACGGCAAAGACGACGCAATCACACATCTTATTGATACAAAAGCGATTTATTTGCGTCCACAGAATAACCCAGACGGTTCTAATTTATACCTGAATACCGCACAAAGAAATCGTAGCTCCGTCCGCCCCCACGATAACGACCGCGATGGCTTGCTTGATGAAGACCCTGAAGAAGATTTAGATGGCGACGGGATTATTTACCAAATCCGTAAAAAAGCTAGCGAAGAGGAATTGGACAAAGCTAATTACATCATTGACCCACGCGACCCAAAAGGCAGGTTGATGAAACGAGTACTGAACGGAAAAGGAGAATGGCTTCTTTATTCAGAAGGTATTGATAACGACGGCGACGGCAAGTTTAACGAAGATGGCATCGGCGGATTAGACTTACATAGAAATTATGCTGAAAATTGGCGCCCTGATGCTGGACAAGACGCCACAGGAAGAGGCTACACTCAATACGGAGCAGGCGCTTATCCTTTGAGCGAGCCAGAGTCAAAATCGGTTGTAATGTGGATGCTTACTCATCCTAACATCTCCGTAGTTAACTCAATGGATACGAGAGTTCCTATGCACCTGCGTCCACCTTCTACTTCAAAAAGTGAAGAAAGAATGTACCCTGAAGACCTAGAGCTCTACGAAAAATATGACAAGATGGGGCTCGAAATCACCAATTACCCTTGGGCCGGAGATGTGTACGAAACTTATATGACTCGCTATCCAACAAATAGTGTGACAGGAGACTCATCAAAAGCTTCTCCTCTTTTTGGTCACGGGCCTGATTTTGGTTATTTCTATTTCGGCTCCATCTGGTATGGCGACGAGCTTTGGAATAACGGCGCCATGAAAGATTACAACAATGATGGCATTTACGATGATTTTGATGGCATAACTTGGGACGATCGCGAGAATAAAAGTCGTGGTTTTAGAAACTGGAAACCATTTAATCACCCTACTTTGGGCAAAGTTGAAATTGGTGGCTTCCATCCTAAATTCTTTAGCCAAAACGGACCTGCTTGGCAACTAGAAACCTGGGCTAAAAAACAAGCGCTCTTCAATCTTGCTATGGCCATGGAGCTTCCTCAACTTAATATTGATGATGTTTCCATCAATAAGAAAAAAGATAATACGTACGAAGTCAGTGTTACTTGGACGAATACGGGACAGCTTCCTGTGGCTTTAAAACAGGCTCAGCTTGTTAAGATTGTTCAAGAAGACCGACTAAAACTCGAGTTCGATAAAGATTTAACCAAGGGTTTTGAAAAAGCTCAGGTTAAAATCCTTACTCCATCAACTTACGATAAAACTATTTTTGCCGGATATACCAAAGCAGGAGAAACCCAAAAAGCTACGTTCCTAGTTCAGCTTAATGGCATAAAAGGTGCAAAAGGAACGCTTAAAGTGCTATCCACACGTGGGGGTTATATCGAAAGAGAAATCATTCTTGGTAATCCACCAAAAACCACTGATAAATAATCTAACTCAGAGAATTCTATGTCCCAGCAAACACCCAAATTCATTCCTCGAAGAATAGTTTTATCTATTGCCGTACTCTTCCTTACTATTTCTTCGGGAATGGCTCAAACTGTGGGTGAAGCATTACCTGCATGGACGGAAGGCACTCTCGACATCCACGAGATAAGCACCGGCCGCGGAGTTTCCACATTCATGATGTTGCCCGATGGCACCACGATGCTGTTTGATGCAGGCGAATTCACTGAAACCGATCAAGCTTGGCGCATTCCGCGATACATCGCTGAAAAACCAAATGAATCACGCACTGCTGGGGAATGGATTCTTCGATATATCTCGAAGCTTCTCAATCAAAGTTCATATAAGCAGATAGATTATGCAATGCCTTCTCACTTTCATCGGGATCACATGGGGCAGATTACTTCTTCATCTCCGAAATCAAAAAATGGAGATTATGCTCTGGCTGGAATGACTTTGGTTGGAGATAGCATTCCCATTAGAAAAGTACTCGACAGAGGCTGGCCAGATTATGACTACCTCACCGACCCAAATGATGCGACGCTAATAAATTACAAAGCTTTCTTGCAGTGGCAGGTTAAAAATAATGGACTCATTGCGGAGCGATTTAAACCAGGGAGCAACTCGCAAATTGTGCTCAAAAATAATCCAGAAAGATATCCAGAGTTTGAAGTTCGCAATCTCGCCGCCAATGGCGAAGTTTGGACAGGAGTTGGAACCAATACCCGCAATCATTTCCCGTCACTCAATACACTTGCAAAGGAAGATTATCCGAATGAAAACATCAGCAGCCTGGCACTTAGACTTAGCTACGGAAAGTTTGATTATTTCACGGGTGGAGATATAGCTGGCATTGCTCTGGAAGGAAAACCTAGCTGGTACGATATTGAAACGCCAATCGCACAAGCTATCGGTCCCGTTGAAGTAAGTGTGCTAAATCACCACGGCTATATAGATTCTCAAAATGCGTTTTTTGTAAAAACCC
This sequence comes from Balneola sp., assembly GCA_048267645.1. Lineage (GTDB taxonomy): Bacteria > Bacteroidota > Rhodothermia > Balneolales > Balneolaceae > Balneola. The sequence goes on along the minus strand of JBLWXC010000002.1, from coordinate 414,564 downwards.
TACGCCCTCAAGTTTGGATTATTCCTGTTTGGGATTCTGCTCATCCAAGCCCGATGGTTTATCGTAGATTAAGATCTGAATTCTTGTATCCTGGAAAGAGAGATATTTTTGCAACCGGAATGCATGAAGCCAACAAACTAGTAGTTGTTGGGCTCGACGAATTAGCCAGCGATAATGGTCATATTCTAGTTCGTGTTTCTCCAAAAGGGGATGTTTTCCATGTTATCGTTTTAGAAAACTCCAATGAAAATATGATTGTTAAATCAGTTCACGGACCCTATAAAGCTCAATAACAACTTTCTTTGGTGATTGATAATGTACAAAGCACTCGGATTTATTCAAGTGACAATGGTGTTACATTAACTAGCGTAAAATAAAAACGAACTTTTTTCATGGACTTACAGCATCTACTTCCAAAACTATCTTCAGAAATTGAACTTTCTGAATTGAATTCCGCACAAAATGCGGTCCATCATGCAGCTCAATTCATAGCTATTGCAGGTAAATATTTATTGGAAGAACAAGCTGATGATAGCCATACCAATATGGCTTGGGTTAGAGAAAAAGATTCCTTTGTGGGGAGAGAAATCCAAGGCAGAGCGAAAGTAGCTTTACACCTTCCTACATTATCTCTGAAAATATTAGGCCCTACCGATTTAGAAATTATTTCGTATTCACTATTCGGTAAAACTAAAGCTGAAGCACTCAACTGGTTAAAGCAGGCTTTGCTCCTTAAACAAATTGATGCTGATGCATTAAAGCCAGAACTACATTACAAAATCCCACCACATTCTGTTGATAGCGGTGACGCATTCCCAGAAATATCGAAAGAGACTCTTGAGGAACTTGCAACACACCGTACCCTCACTGATATCTTTTGCAAAGAAATTGCGCTGGAATTTAATCATGCCTCCGATGTAAGAACTTGGCCCCATCATTTTGACCACGGAGTGTATATTCCTTTTGTTTTCGATGATGAGCAAAATGTTGAACAATCGTTTAGTGTGGGATATGCAATTGCAGATTCTATCATTCCAGAACCATACTTGTATGTGACCCAGTGGAGAAAAAATGACTCCATCGATTATTCTTCTGCACCAAAGTTAGAATCAGGGGCTTGGTTGCCTGAACAACTTAAAGGTGCCGCACTAACATTATCTGAAATCACCAATTCAGATAATCAGAATAACACCATAAAGGCATTTTTAGCTGCAACAATAAGCTGGTGTGTGCTCAAAAAATGAGCTCGATGTTTGAAAATGTCAGTTAATTCACTGACGGAGATAACTTTTTATTCCCTTACAGAAACAAAAGTGCATAAAAAAAGCCCTGTACACAATGTATACAGGGCTTTGAGATATAAAACAAAAGTCTTATTCGAGAATATAAACTTCTACTGCAGTCAAACCTTTTGGGGTTTCACTGATTGAAAACTCGACATCTTCGCCATCTTTAATGCTTTCATCAGCACTAAGGTTCTCAATATTATTTCGGTGAACAAAAACATCTTTGTTACCATTTTCGGGTGTGATGAATCCAAAACCTTTTACTTCATCAAACCACTTTACTTTACCGTATTCCATTATTTAAAATATATATTATGTGTTGTTCACAGGTACAGTGTCGATCGCTTATCTTGGCGAGCCGTATTTCAAAATCGGCTGTGAACTTAAAATTAGTTATACAAACTAGAGGAGGGAAACCAAATACTGTACTGAAAATATGCCGACGCCTGAACTTTAACTTGTTGCCATAAGTTACTGATATTAAAAGTGGATTACAACAACTCATTTGACCTCACCAAATCACTTACCTTTAACTTGAACGAGTTCAGACACATAAACAGCTATAAAATTTTCACTCCCAACACCAAAGGGATAAAACCTAGAAAATCTTTCTTCCATTGGTTTGATTTAGCAAGTTTGAAAAAAATCTAAACCTCCAATTATCATCGAATTATCTAACATCTACAATCAGTAACTTGTACTGTTGTTTTAACTAGCATTTAGCAAACTTTTATCATGGATCAAATCACTCAGAGTTTCCAAGAATTTTATTTACGGTTACTTGCATCCGTACCACAGATTACTGCAGGCTTAGTAGTAATCGTTATTTTTGTACTACTTGGTCTTCTATCAACTCGCGCACTCAAGAAAGTGTTAGGTCCCACTCACGAGACCTCAAAAAAAGCGCGATTACTTCGTCGCCTTCTTCGTTGGACATTCTACGCCATCGGTTTCACCATTGCATTAAACATTATGGGATTAACCAAAGCCGCTAGTGGAATTTTAGCGGCTGGTGGAGTTCTAACCGTAGTTCTTGGTTTTGCATTTCGGGAAATTGGCGAGAATTTGCTAGCAGGGCTGTTTATGTCGTTTAGTCCATCTTTTGATGTGGGAGATTTAATTCAAAGCAACGGCACTCGTGGAGTGGTGAAGCAAATAAACATCCGTGATGTACATGTCCGAACTGGTGATGGCATAGATATTTTTATTCCCAGCGCAATGATTTACAAGAACCCGCTGAATAACTTCACCCGAGATGGATTACGAAGAGCTCGCTTCGTAATTGGCTTTGACTACAGAAACGATGTCAAAAAAGCACGAAAGCTTATTTTTGATGTCATTTCTAAAACAGATGGGGTATTAGAAATCCCAAAGGCTAATGTTCTAATTGCTGATTTCACCGCTAATTACGTTGAGCTAGAAATTCTATTTTGGATTAACACCTATTCTGAGCATTCCAATCTTTCTGAAGTCAGAACTGCAGTAATGCAAGCAACTCAAAGCGTACTTCTAGAAAACGACTACATTTTAAGCTCAGAAGTAAGTACCGCAATTGAAGTTTCGCAGAAGAATGCGTGATTTAGTATTGCCCAGGGTTTCCAACTAGCACAACAAGGAGATGAAAGGATTCTAGAATTTTGAGCGTTAGATTTTAAATCATGATTGAGGGATGTTCGTAGTAATGTGCACGGAATTAAAACGCTGATGGAGAGTTAATGTTGAAGATTCTTCGGAAGTATCCTCTAACTGTCCGTGAGCGTTGCTAAGTTTGTTAAATCCGCCAGCTAATTACCTGACTACCGATAATATCACAGTGAAATTTGAATATTACACTAACTCTTACATATTTTAATAATATTCATAACTTAAAGGAGTTAAAAATGGGATCTTTTGGACCTACAGAACTAATAATTTTATCCGTCTTCATTCTAGTATTTTTATTGGTTAGCTACATCTTCGTTCGAATATTGAAAAAAAGTAACACCAAAGATTAGCTTTAAAAAGAACGACTGTTTCATCAAGAAGTTAGAAGGTTCCTTTTAAGTTGATTGTTTTCGATACACAAATCTAATCCCTTAGCAGGTAAATTCTACACATCTGCTAACAGGCTTATTAGGCAAACACCGCTTCATTTCAACTAGAGCTCTATAGTTAAAACTAGCTTCTCATTCCTCACTACTACCATTCACTACATTTTTTACAAGAGAATCCATAATTCTGCATTGAATCCAAGCTCCTCCTTGCGTATCTTCTCTGAACTTTAAACAAAGCTTCTCGACCGATTTACCAATTTCTATTACATAGCTTTGAGTCATCAGCACGGCGCCACCTTAAACAAAAGGTGCGAAACTGATGTCATTTCCGATTTTCTATATCATTTTTAAAATCCGACACGGTTCTCGTAGTCGGATTTTTTTTGACCCTCAACTCACTCAAACTCAATTCTAAACATGTCTTTGTACCCAAGAAAGAAAGCCATACTTGCATTAAGCGACGGAACCGTTGTACACGGTTGGGCAGTTGGCCACGAAGGAATTACCGGTGGCGAACTTTGCTTTAACACAAGTATGACTGGCTACCAAGAGATTTTCACAGATCCTAGTTACTACGGCCAACTTATGATGATGACTTACCCTCACATCGGTAATTACGGAACTATGTCTCGTGATGATGAACATCGCAAGGTGATGGTGGCAGGAATAATCACTCGCGCCTTTAGTTGGGAGTTTAGCAACCCAATGGCCGACCGCAGTCTACAAGACTACCTTGTTGATAACGAAATTGTAGGAATTTCCGGTGTTGATACTCGGGCACTTGTTCGTCACATCCGAGAAAAAGGCGTAATGAACGCTGTGATTTCTTCTACAGAATTGGATGAAGCCAAATTAGTAGAAATGGCAAAAAACTGGGAAGACATGGATGGCTTAGAACTCGCTTCTAAAGTTAGCCGCGAAGAAGCCCAAACGGTGAATGGCAAAGGTTCTTTTAAAGTTGCCGCTTTCGATTATGGGATCAAGCAAAACATCATTAACAGCTTACACGCTCGCGGTTGCACACTTCGTGTTTTTCCTGCAAAAGCCTCGCTTGAGGAAGTGAAAGAATGGGAAGCCGATGGTTTCTTTTTCTCAAACGGACCTGGCGACCCAAATGCTACCGCAGAGTATGCTCTTGAGATTGTAGAGTTTGCAAAATCTACAGGAAAGCCAATTTTTGGAATTTGCTTAGGACACCAATTGATGGCGCTAAGCGAAGGCATTGAAGTTGGCAAAATGTTTGTTGGCCACCGCGGTGCTAATCATCCTGTTAAAAATCTCTCTTCTGGATTGGTTGAAATTTCAACTCAAAACCATGGTTTTGCCGTTACCGAAGAAAGTGTAAAAGAAGATGTGGCTGAGATTACGCACATCAACTTGAACGATGGAACTGTGGAAGGTTTAAAGTTTAAGAAGTTCGCTGGATTTTCGGTGCAATACCATCCAGAAGCTTCGCCAGGTCCACACGACTCGGCTTATCTTTTTGACCAGTTCATCGACATGATGAAAGACAGCAAAGCAACCTCTGCAAAGTAAGTTGCACATGGAATAAAGAGTGTTTTAACGCACTCATGATTGGAAACGTAAACGACTTTTAAACACTGAAGGCTCAAAACCTTCAACCAAAGAACAAAATAAATGCCCAGACGCGACGATATACATAAAATTCTCATCATTGGTTCAGGACCTATAGTAATTGGTCAAGCTTGCGAATTTGATTACTCAGGAACTCAAGCTTGCCGCTCTTTAAAAGAAGAAGGATACGAGATTGTACTTATCAATTCGAATCCTGCTACCATCATGACCGATCCAATCATGGCAGATGCAATCTACATGCTGCCTATGACTACCGATTCGATCAAAGAAATTGTTGCTAAAGAAAAACCTGATGCTGTTCTCCCAACAATGGGTGGACAAACAGCTCTTAACCTTGCTCGCGATTTAGAAATGGAAGGCTTCTGGAAAGCGAATAACATCGACATCATAGGTGTTGATATCGCTGCTGTAGATATTACTGAAGACAGGCAACAGTTCCGAGATTTGATGGAAAACATCGGAATTGAGCAGTGTAAAAGTAAAACAGCTTCTTCCATTTTAGATGCCAAAGAGATTAAAGAAGAACTTGGTGGACTTCCTCTCGTAATCCGCCCATCTTTCACTCTTGGTGGAACTGGTGGCGGTATTGTTTGGCACGAAGAAGACTTCGACAAAAAAGTATTACACGGCCTTGAAATGAGTCCAACTCACCAAGTGCTTATTGAAGAATGTATTTTTGGCTGGAAAGAATACGAGCTAGAACTTCTCCGCGATAGTAACGACAATGTGGTTATCATCTGTTCTATCGAGAACATGGACCCAATGGGCGTGCACACTGGCGATTCAGTAACGGTTGCACCAACACAAACATTAACGGATAAACAACTTCAAATTCTTCGTAACGCAGCTATTAAGATGATGCGTTCTATCGGGACTTTTGCAGGCGGCTGTAATGTGCAGTTTGCTATGGAACCAGGAAGCGACCGTTTTGTGGCAATCGAGATTAATCCAAGGGTTAGTCGTTCTTCAGCGTTAGCATCTAAAGCAACCGGTTATCCAATTGCTAAAATTGCTACCAAACTTGCGGTAGGATATAACTTGGATGAGCTCAAGAATCAAATTACTGGAACCACTTCAGCATGTTTCGAACCTTCTATCGATTACGTGGTTGTTAAAGTTCCTCGTTTCAATTTCGATAAATTCCCTGGTGTAGACGAAGAACTTTCTACCCAAATGAAAGCTGTGGGCGAAGTAATGAGCATTGGGCGAAACTTCCCTGAAGCATTGAACAAGGCATGGCAATCACTAGAAATCGGTCGCCACGGTTTAGGCGCTGATGGCTACGAAGAATTGGATCGAAAAGAAGTTCGTGAACGCCTCATTAAACCATATTGGGATCGTTCTGTACAAATCAGAAATGCATTCAAACTTGGAACATCGGTTGAAGAAATTGCCGATATCACCAAAGTTGATCCTTGGTTCCTTCAGCAAATCCGTTACATGGTTTCGCTAGAAAATAGAACGGAAGGCCAAAGTTTAGCAGACATCAGTAAAGATGATCTTTTTGAGCTGAAACAAGCTGGTTTTTCGGATGTGCAAATTGCTTGGTTATTAAGTAAAAGTGGAACTCCTGTTACCGAAGGCGAAGTTCGTAACCACAGAAAAAGCTTAAACCTCAAACCTGCTTTTAAATTAGTAGATACTTGTGCTGCCGAATTCCCAGCAATAACACCGTACTACTATTCTTCCTACGAAGGCGAAAACGAAAGCGTAGTTACCGAAAAGAAAAAAGTACTTATTCTTGGTAGCGGTCCGAACCGAATTGGACAAGGTATCGAGTTCGATTATTCATGTGTTCACGCTGTGCTAGCTGCAAAAGAAATGGGCTACGAAGCGATTATGGTTAACTGTAATCCAGAAACTGTTTCTACTGATTTTGATATTGCCGACAAGCTTTATTTCGAGCCTGTTTATTGGGAACGTGTGCTAGATATTATTGAACATGAGAAACCTGAAGGTGTGATTCTTCAAGTAGGTGGACAAACGGCGCTTAAGCTTGGTAAACGCTTTGTAGAAGAAGGAATCCATATTTTTGGGACTGCTTTTGAAATGATTGACTTTGCAGAAGACCGCGGTCAATTCTCTGATTTACTTCTTAAGCTAGACATTCCTTTCCCAGAATACGGAATGGCTACCGATGTGGACGAAGCATTAGTGGTAGCCAAGAGAATTGGATATCCCGTGCTTATTCGTCCAAGTTATGTACTTGGTGGACAAGGCATGCGTATTGCCGTTAAAGAAGAAGAGTTACGTCGCTATGTAGATCGTATTTTAAAAACGCATCCAGAAAATGCATTCCTCATCGATAAATACTTAGAGCATGCCATTGAAGTAGATGTAGATTCTGTGTTTGATGGAGATCAAATTCACATTGCAGGAATCATGCAACACATCGAGCCTGCTGGTGTTCACTCTGGTGACTCAACCGCAGTACTTCCTCCATACTCGTTGAGTGATAAGGTGATTAAAGACATCGAAACATATCAAGAGCGCATAGCCAAGGCTATGGAAATTGTGGGATTTTTAAACGTACAATATGCCGTTAAAGACGAGAAAGTGTACATCCTAGAAGCAAACCCAAGATCAACACGAACTATTCCATTTTTAGCCAAAGCGACACAACGCCCTGAAGCAGCTATTGGAGTAAAAGTGATGCTTGGCGCAAAACTTAGTGAATTCGACCTTACTTCAAAGCTGGATTGCTGGGCTATAAAAGAGCCTGTTTTCCCATTTGATAAATTCCCCGGTGTTAAGAAAGAACTTGGCCCAGAGATGAAATCAACGGGCGAAGCTATTTACTTTGCTAAAGATTTTGATGACGAACATTTCAAAAAACCGTTCGAGTTTAAAAATCTATATTTAACTAAGTAACAAAGTTTTAGGTTTACGCACCAAGAATTTATTTCTTAAGACTATGTAAGGAGTATGGCTATAAAGGGTCATACTCCTTGATGTACATTAGTCATTTTAAAAATATCCATTCAGTTTAAAACGCAGCATAGGTAATCCGTGATTGACCAAGCAAAAAGTATTTTAAAGGAAGTTTTTGGCTACGAAAGCTTTAGACTTCAACAAGAAAAGGTAATTAACCAAGTTCTTAACAAAAAAGATGCACTTGTTATAATGCCAACAGGTGGTGGTAAATCTCTTTGTTATCAAATACCAGCACTTATCTTTGATGGCCTTACCATTGTAGTTTCTCCGCTTATTTCTCTTATGAAAGATCAGGTAGAGCAACTTCGAGAATACAATGTTCCCGCTGTTTATTTGAATAGCTCGCTTACGCCAGAAGCTTACGCATTTAATGTCCGGCGCATTCAGAGCGGCAAAATAAAGTTGCTTTATTTAGCACCCGAAACTCTGATGATGGACAAAACCCGAGAGCTACTAAGCTCCATCAAAGTAGATTGTTTTACGATTGATGAGGCTCACTGTATTTCGGAATGGGGGCACGATTTCAGACCTGAATATCGCCAGATGGCAACTGTTCGCGAAGAAGATTTCCCAAGCGCTGTTTGTGTAGCTTTAACAGCAACAGCAACGCCTCGTGTTCAAGACGACATCAAGAATATTCTTTCCCTAAAAGATTCTGAAGCATTTATTTCTAGTTTTGATAGGGAGAACTTATTCCTCAAAATCGCTGATAAAAAAGATCCTCATAATCAGCTTTTGGATTTTCTTTACACTCGTAAAAAACAATCTGGGATTATTTATTGTTTTTCGCGCCGGCAGGTAGATGAGGTTGCTGAAATTCTGGAAGAAGAAGGATATTCAGTTAAACCCTATCACGCAGGTTTGCATGATGAGCAACGTGCTTTCAACCAGCGCGCTTTTATTCGGGATGATGTATCCATTATCGTGGCAACTATTGCCTTTGGTATGGGTATTAACAAACCGAATGTGCGTTATGTTGTTCATTACGACATGCCACAAAATATCGAATCTTATTACCAGCAAATTGGTCGTGCTGGCCGTGATGGACTTCGCTCCGATTGCTTACTTTTATTCGGCTATTCCGATACTCAGAAGATTAAATACTTTATTAATCAGAAAGAGGGAAATGAAAAGGAAGTTGCTGAAAATCACCTAAAGCAACTAGTTAAATATCTTGAAACTACCGATTGCCGTCGCAAACCACTGATGAACTACTTCGGGGAGAAATACCCTAAAGATGAATGTGGCATGTGCGATAATTGCCTTTCAGTAGATGCTGATGTGGAAGATTTAACCATCCACGCTCAAAAATTTCTCTCATGTGTGGTGCGCAGTGGAGAAAAGTTTGGGGCAAGCCATATTGTGGATATTCTACGAGGTTCTAAATCCAAGAAAGTGCTCGAGTTTGAACATGATAAACTCCCCACTTATGGTATTGGCCTCGAATGGAATAAAGACCAATGGACACAACTTTCACGTTCATTAATACGACAAGGTTATTTAAGTAAAGGCGAGCATGGCAGTTTGAAACTTGAAAAAAGTGCTCTTGCTGTACTCAGTGGAGACGAAAATGTATTTGGCATTCTCGATCGTACTAGCACTTCTGTTGATGGCGAAGCTATGGTGCGTACTTCTTCAGAAATTGAGCAGGATTATGATGTTAAATTATTCGAGCTTCTAAGAATGAAGAGAAAAGAAATTGCGGATGAACAGGATGTTCCTCCATACGCTATTTTCCCAGATACAACACTTGTTGAAATGGCTTATTTCTTCCCTCAAAGCAAAGATAGTTTAGAGCATTTGTATGGAATTGGGGCCGTTAAGAAAGAAAAATTTGGTAGTGCTTTTGTGGGCATCATCAAAAAATATACTCAAGAGCATGGCTTAGAAGAACGTAAGAAATCGCTCGCAACAAAGGTTAAAAAGTTTACTAGTAACAAAAAACATCACATAATTGGTGAAGCTTTTAATGCTGGTGAAACAATACCTCTTCTTGCTGAAGAACATGGCGTAAAAGAAGTAACCATTTTATCTCATTTAAAAACCTTTTTAGATGAAGGTAATGATTTACGCCTCGAAGGTTTATTGGAGTTCACAACACTTTCTCAGCGCCAACAAGACCATGTTATGGAAGCTTTCAAAAAGAAAGGGCCATTGATGTTACGCCCAGTGTACGACGAGCTGAATAAGGCAATTGGATACGATGAGCTTCGAATCATGCAGTTGTACTACATAGCCACAAACAAATAAGTTTAATCAGGCGCTCTATACACGTTGAATATAGAGCGCTTGATAGATGCTTTTTAGAAATTATACTTTAGTGTAAGCATAAAACTGCGCCCCGCTTCTGGGATATTTGCAATGCTTGTGTGTTCGTTATAATAGGTATCAAATAAATTCTTGGCTTCCACAATTGCAGTTAGGTTTCCATCGAACAAAACCTTGGAATACACTGCGTTGAAAATAGCGTGAGAACTTGTTTTATCCTCAATTGAGGAAATATTTGAAATTCTATTTTGCGCAAGCGCCCATTCCATATTTGCCGTAAAACTATTACCTGCTTTGGTATAAGTTACAGAATTCATCCCTTTTAGTGGTGGGATGAGTGGCAGTGGGTCATTTAGAGTTGTATTCTGCGCATACGTGTAAGCTGCTCTAACTTCGGTTTTAAGATTATTCCAGAATGAATTCATCAAACGAATTTCACCCCCTAGCATAATTGCATTACCCAAGTTTTGATATTGCTTAAACTGAAAGTTGTTATTACTAACATCACCCACAACAATCCCTGAGATATAATCAGAAAATTGCTTGTGAAACAGCGAAACTGAAAGAGAATGATTATCTAGCTCTAATATGGAATTGAGTTCTAGATTCAAACTTTTTTCTGGTTTAAGCCAAGGGTTTCCATCATAAAAATAGCCATCTACATAATTGTAAATATAGTGGCCAAACATTTCGATATGGTTTCCAAGTCGTTCTGAATAAATAGAACTAAAACTTAAACTCCAGTTCTCTTTAGCTAACCAAACTGCAGTTGCTGAACCAGAAAGGAGAAACTTATTTCTAGGCTTGTACTCTTTGTTATACAACGACTCAAACATGGATGCATAATTATCACTGTTTGTGGCAAGCGAAGTAAAGCTCACACTTTCTTCTACTTTTATAAGAAATCTTGGTGTTAGCATAAAACTATGTTTACCACCAAGGCTCGTATTTTTCGTAATAACATCGTCCATATTATAAATGTACATGTCTTCGATACTGGTGTCTAAGCTTTGCATAAGCATATCACCCTTAGCTTCCGAAACAAATCCATTTAAATACCATTCAAACTTATGCTTTGCTATAGTAGCATAGCCGCTCCATTTTGAACCTAGCGTTCCTGTTGAGCCATACATTGGCATATACATTCCCGTCATTACTGGTCGTTGAGAAACATCTCTGTTATAATCATCCATCCAGTGGCGAATGGAATTTCCGTAAACCATTGCGGAGTTTAACTGAAATGGATTTCCTGAATCTTTCCAGTTGTACTGAACTCGAAGGATGTTAGCCAAAGCTTTGGTTGCATCCATTAACAATGCAGGGTAGCCAACATCTGTTGCTTTGTCTGTAATGAAATTTACCTCAACAGAATTCTCTGATCTGAAAACATGCTTCATACCTACATTCAGGTTCATTTTACTGAATTGAGTGTTATCAATCACTGAATCTTTCCCCGCATGGAGATCGCTAGCTTTTTTGATACTCCCTGAGAGTTGGAACGCTGTGTTTTTCATGGAATAGTTTGAATTTACAGCAATAACTCTGTATTCATCAGGTACACGATAGCCAGAGGTAACATCTAGCTTAAAAGGTGCAAATTCGGGTTTTTTGGAAATCAAATTGATGCTACTGTTTCCGTTACCGTTTTCTGCTACTCCTGAACCACTTTTATCTATTTTCAATTTTGAAAGATTATTAGACTCTATATACGATGAAATAGGATCCATTTTATCTACACAAGCTTTGAAAATCTGCATCCCATCAATGGTAAGGTTCATACGCTGATCGCTTTGTCCACGAACGGAAGGGTCCCATCCAAAAGCTCCTCGCTGAATCATTGAAACCCCATCAATATTATTGAGGAAGTGGTCTAGAGTGTGATGAGATTGTGTGCTTTGGTAATCTTTAACATTCGCTTTGTTTCCATCGTAAGCATAAACTACCACACTTTGATCGGTGTGAAGAATTGTTGGAATTAGAAACAGAGTATCTGCCGCTTCACTAAGAACATATCGAGAAAGTAAATAACCAAGAGCATGGACTTGAAACCTCTCTCTGCTCTCTGGAATAGTTACTCTTCCGTTTACATCTGTTACAGCAAATACGATATCCTCATAATCCATTATATGAGCATTTATAATAGGCTCACTACTGGATTTATCGAGAACCGTTAATGTTCTTTTCTGGGCATAGGCATTTAGAGCTATGCACCAAAAAAGAAACAATAAGGATAGTTTAGTTTTCATAATAGTAGCGTTAGAAATTGGCCCCAATTAATATTGAGGCCGTTAATTCTTACTTCGCCTTTACACTATATTCAAATACAACTTCTGGTAAAGTATCATTTGCCACAACAAGTTCAACGGAGGTAGTCCAAGTTCCACTCATGCTATAATTAATGTCGCCAGAGTATACTCCGTTTCCTTTATTAGTAGGAGCTGTGAAGTTTGTAGAGTGTCCTTGTCCACCACCCATATCCATATAAGGATAAATCACAACTTCTGCATCCGCAAATGCAGGAAACGACATCATCGAAACTCTTTTGTGAACCATAAAAGTAAGATCGTTTGAACCTACCACAGGGTCGCTTGGTTCAACCCACGAAATAAAGTAGCTATCGCCAACACTATCTTTAACACTTGTCAACTTCCAAGAAGAAGCCACATCAATAGCTATAGAACCTTCAACGGTTTCTCCACTTTCAGTTACAATTGTAAAGTTAATACTCCAAGAACCCATTTCACCGCCAGGCATGATAAAAACAGCCATACCTTTAAAGTACTTGTCGTTTTCTTCAAACTTAACTGGATTCTCGTATGGAGATGAATGCATCATTGTACCCATATCCATCATTGGCATCATTGTAACTGATTTCATATCAACATTTTTGCCACCTTTTTCTAATTCCCAGTAAAGTGCATTTGCTCCTGTTTCTAATTCAGCTTCTGATGAAAGTTTAATAGTGTAACCATCTACAACAACGCTGTTTATCGGTGTTAATACTAAGTCATTGTCGTCAGAATCTGAGGTGCTACAAGCGTTAAAAGCAATAAAAAGTAGTGCCATAACCAAAATATGGCTTTGTTTAAAAGTCGATTTCATAATAAAATGTGTTTTATAGTTTTTTAAAAATGTATAAGAAGGGGATACAAAAACTATACTCGGGGCGGATGGTAAATTTCGAGCTCAAAACCCGAAATAACACTATTATTACTATGCTTATATTGAATAGGATACTGAGGAACACCAAAATCCATATCCTCTAAAAAGAATAGTGCATGATAATCTGACCATACCACAACCACTGTTGAACTATCCTCTTTAGGATGTGATGTTGAGAAATAACACATATCCATAGAAGTTTCATTACCTGAATGGTGGTCGCTCATTTCTCCATCAGTATTGGCCTGCATTTTTTTATGCAGCTCAGGATGGTGGCAGGTACAAACTGAATTATCATCTTTAGTAACACACGTACAAAACGAAACTACGCAATGATGCTCTCCCTTTTCTGAGTGGCTATGTTTGAAGATCAGATTACTTCCAAACCAACCAAAGGTGTCCCATAGCATCAGCATTAGAGTGCATATAGTAATCGTTTTGATATATAGTGTTTTAAGACTCATTTGTCTTAAATGTCTGCTAAATTTATGAAGAGAATATGAAATTTTTCTGCGAACGTGAATTTACTAAAACATGAACCCAAAAAAAGTGCCGTTATGTAAGGAAAAGTTAAACCTTATTCAGGCTGAATATGGCTTTATACGCAGTTTAGTACTTAGAAAGGTGGCCATTCTAATTCTATAAAATAGATTCCATAATTCTGATACAGCTGCAAATAAATTTCACTCAACTAATTATTAATAATTGAATTGATTCGCACTAGCACTTTGTAATTGGAATTGAAATTATAAAAGTAGCCCCTTTTACCTCGTTATTTTTTGCTTCGATTGTGCCGCCTAATTTACCGATAACTTGATTAGAAATGGCCAAACCTAAGCCTAAACCAAATTTTGCACCTTGGTTTTTGGTGGTATAATTTGGTTCAAAAATGCGATCGAGTATATCAACGGGTATGCCTGGACCATTATCAGAAATTTTTACGAATATGGATTTTTTATTATTCCATGTTTTTATGGTGATTTTTCCACCATCTGGTAGCGCATCGCAAGCATTTACTAAAATATTTGTCCATACTTGGTTAAGCTCTCCCATTCTTGCACAGGTTTCTGGAACTTCATTCAGTTCCAGGTTTACGTCTAAGAACTTTAGCCGATTAGTTAGAACAAGAACCGTATCTTTGATTCCGGTCCTCACATCAATCATATCCGCTTGGTTGTTGTCTTGGCGACTGTAGCTTTTTAAGCTTTTAACTAAGTTGGCAATCCTCGCACTAGCCAGTTGTATGTTGTGGATGAGTTTTCCTGCTTCGAATTGCTGTAAAAGTTGTGTTACTGGTATTTTTTTTCGGTTTGAATCGACCACCGCTAAGGCTTCTTCTGGCATTTGTGCTAACTTCCGTGTTGCGGCTCTATCTTCTACATATGGAAAGCGTTTCTGCACTTCGAGCATCCGAGTTCTAACTTCACTGCTACTTATTGGCCCTGCTTCCAATCCATTTTTAAACATTACAGCTAACGGTTCGCTTATAGAAAGGTCTTTGAAGTTTTCTTTAAGTGCTTCTGCAGAGCGAATGAGTGCTGCAGCTGGATTGTTAACTTCATGAGCGAAACCAGCAACCAATTCGCCCAATGTGGCCATTTTTTCTTGATGGACAATTTTCTGATATGATTCTTCGAGTTGCTCGTATGCTTCCTTAAGGTCTTCTCTTTCTTTTTCGAGCTTTTTATTTAAAGCGCTCATTTCCGATTCTAATTCCAAATTTTTCAGAAATCGATCGGCCATGTTACTCATCATCAACTGCTGTAATGGATGACGAAGACGAGGATTATCGTTCACATATTGCTCAAATTCATTCTGTTCAATTCTAAGTGCTTGAACATCTGCTTGAACTATACACGACGTAAGGGAAGGGTTCCCTGTAGTAAATGACAGCAAGCCTACAAAATGCCCTGGAACTAATTTCAACAAGTCTAATGACGAACCATCGGTACGAGTATGGTTCAGTTTTGCCTTTCCTTTGAGCAATAAATATAAATAGTGAAGCGACTCTCCTTGATTGAAGATAATATCGCCTTTTTTAAAGCTTACCACATGCTCTTGCAATTCCTTTGATTCTCGGATTGCTCGTTGAATAAAACGAAGAATAACTTTTCTATCATTCAGCATAAGTCCTTTATTCATGCTGGTTAATTATCAGTTAGGGTGTTATTACGAAGCACTTCTGCAAGTCGCGTTGCATCAAGTACAGTCATATATGGCAGTGGATTCAACTTTTGCTGAATAATGAAGTCGGTAAGTTGATTAACTACTACCTGCTGCAATTCTTCTTTTTGCCAAGGCTTAGCTACATAATAATCTAGCCCAGCTTTGTTTATTGCTTGCACGGTATCTTCAAGACCAGCTTGACCTGTTACCAGAACTTTTTTGCTCATTTTTATAGTTGGGTGGCTTTGCAACTCTATGAGTAAATCAACGCCATTCTTACCCGGCAATACATGATCGCACAGAATCAACCCAACCTGATTACCAGCTTCTTCAATCTGCTGCATTATCTCTTTAGCTTCTTCGGTGTTATTTGCAGTCTCAACCGGAAACACAGACTCGATAAACTCTAAGTCACCAACAAGAGCATCCATAACTTCTAGTTCATCTTCTACAACAATAATATAGATTTGCTTATCCATAATTTACCTCTCAGTTTAATAATAATGGCCAATAGAACAGTGCGTACATCACAACAATAGAAAAACCCAATAACCCGATTACAAATCCTGTTTTTGCCATATCTACTGTTCTTATAGTGCCGGTACTCATAGCAATGGCGTTTGGAGGTGTTGAAATTGGAAGCAACATTGCTAAACTAGCGCTAATACCAATCACCAAACTTACAATTACTAAGTTAAAGCCATCTCCTCCTATTCCAGAAGTAGCCATGATAATTGCCAATGGGATGAGTAATGTTGCTGTAACCGTATGTGATAAAAAGTTGGCAATCAGCAATGATACTAGCCCAAATAAAGCAATAAGGACTACAGGTCCAAAAGCGTTCCACTCAATACTTTGAACAATCCATTCGGCAAGGCCGGTGCTCTTCATCGAAATTCCTAAAGAAATACCACCAGCTACTAACCACAACACTTCCCAGGGTAACTTTCTAATATCTTCTTTTGTTACAACGCCTGTTAACGTAAGAAACACTACTGGAATTAAAGCTATAATTGCGCTTTTAACTCCATGAAAACTTTCAGTTATCCAAAGAACTACTGTTATACCAAACACAACATATAGTATAATTGCATTTTTTGATTTGTTGAGTTTTCCTTCCATATCGATGGTTATTACCGTGGTATTTGGTTTAAACACCTTTAACAATAAAAACCATGCGAATATTAAAACAACAACAACTAGCGGTGTTGCTAATGCCATCCACTGTCCAAATGGAATATCAATTCCCTGTTGAGAAAGAGCTCCTATAACAACCGCATTAGGAGGAGTTCCGATTGGAGTTGCAATTCCACCAATATTGGCGGCAAACGGAATACATAATGCCAATCCCGTTCTTAGAGGATCTGCTTTACTTATCTGAGCAATTATGGGCAAAATTACCGTCATCATCATTGCTGTTGTAGCAGTGTTACTCATAAAAGCAGACAAAAACGCCGTTGCCACCATCAAACCTAATAAAATGAATTTCGGATTGGTACCAAATGGTTTTAATAACACTCGAGTTAAATTCTTATCGAGATTGTATTTAATAGCTGCACCTGCAAGTACAAAGCCACCTAGAAATAAAATTATAATTGGATTAGCCAACGTTCCCATAAACATGGTATAGGAATCTGGGGTGTAGTCTTCTGTAACAGTCTTGAATATGAGGCCTTCTTTACTGAGCAGTAGCACCTGAAGTAGAATTACCATTATAGAGGTCGCAAAGATAGGAACAGGCTCTAACATCCAAAATGCGGCCGCTAAAAAGAAAATACCTAGAGTTACGTGTCCTGCTTGAGATAAGCCTTCTATAGACAGGAAAAAAGGAATGATCAATCCGATGATACCAACGAATATTCCGATTGTTTGTTTGTTTATGCTTTTCATTGCAATTCCCTATTGCTTGCTTAATGTTCTAAAAACTGAGGCTGAATTGTGCTAAAATTTCAACATACGAATGCTCATCAGAAGTTGCGTATTTTTCTGATACTAAATTAGCTTCACTTTGAATTTTGATGGCATGACCGATAAAAAAATAATTTAGGCCAACGCCATATTTACTTTGCTCTGTGAAATTATTTTTAACCGCTCTTAATTCGTCATCAGGGTCCAAATAAGTTACACGAATGGTTGATTCCAACTCTTCATTTAAGAATTTACCCGCTTGAAATGAAAATCCTTTACCGCCAACAAGCGAGGAATAAATCATACTATTATCTGGCAATGTGAGAATTCCATCATCCGAAATAGTTCGTTGGATAAATTCACCTAAAAGAAATAATCCTTTGTATTTAAAAACGCCATCTATATAAAAGTTAGAAATGCTTGCGGAATTATTATTCCAGGCCGTGCTTCCTAGCTTTGTTGCAGCGTCTTGATTGTGGTAAAAAGCTACCCCAACAGATAACTTTGGAGTTTGTTCTCTGTATAAATCACTTTCAATGTAATCGCCATGATTCGAGAATTTACCAAAAGGTAGAATGTCTACACGTCCGGTATAAGCCAAACCACCACTAGCTTTTGCTTTATTGATTCCTTCACCATGTGTAATACCACCGTAAACAATAAAGCCGACTGAATTTCCTAAACCAACAAATGTATTTGCTGTAATCCCAAGATCGTAACCCACGGCAAAGAAGCGAGAAACCGCTGAGCGATCTACCATCTGTAAGTTCTTTGAAATTGTTTGAAATTGGCGACCACTTGGCGGACGAAGCTGCCCGAAATTGATTTGTGTTTCAGAGTTTGGGCGCCATCTATACTCTGCATTTGATAGCTGTACATTTCCCTTATCCATTTCTAACTGAAGGAAGTAGCCAAGCTTTTGGTTAAAAATATAACCACTCATATATGCTCGAGCTCTTCTGATAATCAGATCACCATCAAATGGATCATCCCCATCTAGAGGAACAACTCCAAAAACCTGTTGCTGTAAGCGCGTTCCTATTTTAAACGACATAAACCCATCAGAAGTGGTGATATTAAGACCTTTTTCTGGCGAAAATGTCACTATCGGGACTTCTTGAGCAGCTAAACTATTTGATATAATTATTGATACAAAAAAAAGAAAAAGAAAGTGCTTTGGTTTAAATCCATTCATGATTTGCAGAAACCCCACCTGCTGTTATATTGTAAATAAATGTTCAGCTAAAGGTCACCATTGATTAAGAATTTTCTGTGAATTAGCTGCGTTTATTACGAATAGTTTTGCGGAATTTTGCTTTCACCATTACTCAAGAACTTGTAACATCCACCATGCTTTTAAAACCAGACATCTTATCCAAACTTTCTTCGCTAGAACTACGTGCAAAAAAAATTGTAGAGGGTTTTATATCTGGGTTGCATAAAAGTCCATATCATGGCTTTAGTGTAGAGTTTGCTGAACATCGCCCATACAATCCTGGCGACGATTTTAAACACATTGATTGGAAAGCCTACGGTAAAAAAGAACGGTTTTATGTAAAGCAGTATGAAGAAGAAACCAATCTCCGTTGCTATGTTTTGCTAGATACTAGCTCATCGATGCTCTTTAAGCATTTTGGGGAATGGACGAAGTTAAGATATGGAACTCATTTCGCGGCTTCGTTAATGTACCTAATGCACCGCCAACGAGATGCTTGCGGGCTCATTCCTTTTTCTGATAAAGTTGAGACCTTCATCCCTGCAAAAGGCACTTACTCACATTTAAGACAGATTTACTTAGAACTTGAACGTGAATTGATTCGTGAAAATGATCCAAAACCAGCACAACGCAAAACGGCATCCGCTAAAGTGATTCACGAAGTTGCCGAACGACTTACTCATCGTAGTTTGGTAATCATCATCACCGATTTATTTGAAAATGTACAAGAGCACGACACTCTAATTTCTGCACTTAAACACCTAAGGCATCGGAAACATGAAGTGCTTTTGTTTAATACGCTAGAAAAACGAAGTGAGCGTGAATTGGCCTTTTCTGATAACAAACTTGTTTTTGAAGACATGGAAACGGGTGCAGAAATTGAAATTCTCCCGTCTCAAGTTCGTGAGGATTATCAAGCTAAGGTTTCCGAATACACAAAAAAGTTCATGCTGGCATGTAGCGAGTTTGGAATCGACTACGAAGAAATGGATACCGAAGCTAATTTCGACATTGCATTACTCGCCTACCTCAACAAAAGAAAGAGATTAGGCTAGCACCCAACCTAACTTATTCTGT
Organism: Balneola sp.; assembly: GCA_048267645.1. Taxonomy (GTDB): domain Bacteria; phylum Bacteroidota; class Rhodothermia; order Balneolales; family Balneolaceae; genus Balneola. The sequence continues at coordinate 394,918 of JBLWXC010000002.1, read as the reverse complement.
TGCTACCATGCATTAAACAACTTTACTGTTTTTAAGAATCTTATTGAGCAATTTTGGAGAAAGTCTTTTTAACAATAAAGCAAAGCGCTCTTTAAATCCCGAAATTATAATTTCTTCCTTCCGAGCGGAAATTCTAGTCCAAACACGTGCTACCATTTCATCAGCATCCATAGCAGATTTGTGTAAATCTCCCATTTTTCCAAAAGAGGTACCATCGCCAGTTAATGCATTTTTAGTAATATTGGTTTTTATAGGCCCAGGGCAAAGTAGTGTAACTGCAATATTGTGTTCGTACATTTCTTGGCGGAGCGAATCGAAAAAACCTTGCACTGCATGCTTACTAGCCGCATAGCCTGTTCTGTATTTAGTACCCATTTTACCCGCTACACTGCTCGTTACAATAATGTGGCCACTTTTTCTGGAAATCATGTGTGGCAAAAGTGCCCGCGTTAAACCTGCTGAACCGAAGAAATTCACCTCCATTAAGGACCGAATGGTCTCCAATCTCGTCTCTTCTAACAAGGAGCGCTGGCTTACACCACCATTATTCACTAGCACATCAACAGTCCCGAATAATGCAATGGCTTGTTCAACTTTAGCAGGAAAAGAGTCTGAATCGGTTAAATCTAAAGGAAGGATTTTGATGCGTTGAGAGTTGGCTTCAATTTTGTTCTTTACTTCCTCTAAAGCTTCCTCTCTTCTTGAAGATAAAATTAGATTCGCACCGTCTTTAAAATATGCTTTCGCAAGTGCCTCCCCTATTCCTGAAGACGCCCCTGTTATCCAAACTACTTTCTCTGTATACTGCATTTTGTTAATTACTTTAAATTTGTTGTAATATTCACTGTTCTATTACACTTCCAAGTTCTTTCTTCTTACTTTCAGCAACAATCTAAAACAAATTTACGACGCTTTGACCACCAATAACACTATCCTTTTAGTTGAAGACGAAATAGAATCTGGCGAAATGCTTTCAAATTTCCTAGAGTTGAACGATTTCGAGGTTTTCTGGGCAAAAGACGGTAAAGAGGCCATGCGCTTGATTGATGAGCATGCCAATACTATTGATCTTGCCATTTTGGACATTATGGTTCCCTATTTTGATGGAAAAGAGATTTGTAAACACATCAGAGAGCATCCCGTAATTAATGAAATCCCTGTTTTATTTTTAACCGCTAGGGATGAAGAAATGGACGAAATTGAAGGCCTGAGTTTAGGTGCCGATGATTACATCAAGAAACCTGCTAGCCTAAACTTGATTAAAGCTCATGTAGAAACAAAACTACGCCGAGTAAGTCCGGAAAAAACACATTGGTTGCAATACGACCACGTTTATTTAGATGTAGACTCAAAGCAAATGTTTATTGATGAGGAGTTAATTGACCTCACACATACTGAGTACATCATTGCCGAGTTGTTTTTTCAGCACCCGAAAATTGTGTATTCTCGCCAAGATATTTTGGTTCACATTACCGACGAGGAAAAGTACATTTTTGATAGAACGGTGGATGTACACATCAAAAATTTACGCCTAAAAATGAAAGACGAAGGCAAGCTCATTAAAACATACCGTGGTGTGGGTTACGGTTTCAATAGAGAATACCTACGCTAATGCAGATTCATGCAAAACTAGCTTGGACCTATAACATACTCCTCATAATTGGAGTAATCACCATTAGTTCATATGCAATACTCAGCATTCGTGCGTTCTTGCTCGAAGAAGGAGTAGCTAAATTCGAAAACGATGCTTACGCTCTTAAACTAGCCGTTTCAAATTTTAATGGAGACGGCTCTTTTTTAGATAATGTAGAAGAAGAAGCAAAATATTCAGGATATGAATTAGCCGTTTATGATGAAGAAGGTCTCCGTATCGCCGCTTTTCCTGATACGCTCATCTTTGATACCGAGCCATTTTTAAGCATTCAAACTCGCCAAAAAATACGTCTCTCTGCCCAAGCACCCTTACTTGTTAATGAACAAGAGTCTGCAAAGCTTGTTGCATATATAAACTTACCAGCACTTGAAAACCCCGCTCGTTTTCTACGCATAAGCCAGTACAAAGAGAAATATTACGCATCTATCGCAAGCATTAGACACATTATTTACGCAGGGATGTTTTTCTCTATTGGAGCTGTACTGATTGTGAGTTTCATTTTTGCAAGATATATGTCGAAACCTATTTTACAACTTAATGAAGCAGCTCTTGATATTGCAGATGGGAATTTAGACCGTGAAATAAACGTAAACCGATCCGATGAGTTTGGTACCCTAGCCGATTCTTTGAATAAAATGGCTGGCAACTTAAAGGCCGACAACGAGAAGCTTAAAATATTGAATGAAAAGCAGAATCAGTTTTTTGCTGATATAACTCACGAAGTACGTAATCCTTTACATGCTATCTCAGGTGCTTTAGAAATGATAGAACTCCCTAATCTCGACCCTGATAAAAAAAGCCAGTATATGATTGTGGCCCAAAAACAGATTCAGCGAGTAGTTCGCCTTTTTGAAGACATCAAGAGCTTGCAACGTTATGATTTTGACGAAAGCTTCATCAATAAAAAAGCTATTAATATCTCTGATATTATTGAAGAAGTAATTGGTGTAAATGAACCTTTTGCTCAGGAAAAAGACATTAATCTCGGTTTAGAAAATACTGGCTCATGTAAAGTACTAGCTGATCCAGACAAAATTGAGCAAGTATTAGATAATTTGATTACCAACGCCATCAAGTACACAAATAATGGTAGCATTAGAGTTTCGTGTGTGGAAGAAGAACATAAAGTTTTGATTTCTGTAAAGGATACCGGTATTGGAATCAGTGAAGAACACTTAGATCGTTTATTCGATCGCTTCTATCGAACCGACAAAGCTCGCTCTCGCGACAAAGGAGGAACTGGCTTAGGGTTAGCTGTGGTTAAGAGCATTCTTAATGCGCACAACTCTGAGATTCATGTTAGCAGTACTTCAGGTAAAGGAAGTTGTTTCTATTTCAGACTCGAGAAGGCTTAATAGTTTAAATACTTATACGCTAAAGCTGCCAACGCGCCACCTACAATAGGACCAACTATAAATAGAGGAAGGGAATAGAAGGAAGCTCCTCCTAATAACAAGTCAAAGAGTGAAGACCCAATTGATATTGCAGGATTAAATACCGCTCCAGAAATTGGCAAGCCTAAAAAAGTAACTCCGGTTAGGGTTAGCCCTATTATAAAACCATACATTTTATTTCCAATCAATGCTTTCGATTTGGAAACTGTAATTGCTACAAGAACTAATACTAAAGTAAATAAAATTTCTGCTATTGTCTGTTGATACAAATTCGTGTTTATGGGAGCTTCTACATAAAAAACTACCGTAGAAATGTATAGCAGAACGATGCTGGCAAAAAACGCACCAACAACTTGGCTAAGCATATAAGACAGAGCTTTCTTAAGCTCAATTTTTTTAAGTAGAAAGAAAGCAAAAGTTATTGCTGGATTGTAGTGGGCACCAGATATATGTGCACCAATATATATCATTGCGGCGTACATTAACCCAATTGAAAGAGGTTCTCCAGATATCCCGAAAGCCAAGACCACAAAAAATGTGCCCATGCCTTCCATCACATTCTCACGCATACCCATCGTATTATTATATATATATAAATGTCCTTCCGTATCTAAGTTTGCAAGCTAATTGACGGCTTCTGTAATTGCAAACTAATTCTGTTCATTTAACCAATACTTTTTGTAAAAAAAAAAGAACATCCTCCTATTCTGAGAAGAAAAGAGTTTAATTTACCTTATTTTAAAAGGATGAATATTATACAGAAACTGAAAAAAAGGTGGGGTATTGAAAATACTCTACAGGTATTTATAATTTTAATTGTTTTCGCTTGCACTGGGTTTACAGCTTTATACGCCAGAAAGCTTGTTTTTTACCTTTTAGGAGTACCACCTGAAATGCCTTTTTGGCAACGGGCTCTTATTTGGATTGTTACTATTCTCCCTCTCTACAACGTTTTATTGTATATCTACGGAACTATATTTGGGCAAAGAGTTTTTTTCACAAATTTCCTTAAAAAAACAATGGGGCGCCTTATTCCAAGCAAATCCCCCAAAAATTAGCCTGTTTTAAGTCGTGCTTTTTCTTTGGTGGTAAGTTTTTCTACCACCAAATCATAAGAGTGCTTGATAAGCTCTAAAATCAAATCGTCTCCAAGGCTCCCACTTACAGATATCGTATTCCAGTGTTTTTTATTCATGTGGTAGCCTGGTTTTATTTCCTCGTATTCTTCGCGCAGTTCTATTGCTCTAGTTGGATCGCATTTCAGATTGATGCTCTCGAATTTATCCACATCAGTTAGAGCAAACATCTTTCCCATCACTTTAAAAACTAGAGCAGTTTCATTAAAGGGAAAATCTTCTGTTACACCCGGCAATGCCAAACAATAATCGCGATAGCTTTCTATGTCCATAAAAATAGATTAGTGAATAGATTCAACAAAGTATGATATTTCTACTAAGCTCGCATATAGCTTGTGGAAATAATAAGAGGACATTGAATTTTTGGATGGGGAATAACACTCACAGGGTAATCGAATGCATGAGTTATGATGTCTTCTTTGAAAACCTCCAAAGGTGTTCCGTGTATTACCGTTTTCCCTTCTTTTAAAATATGTACATAATCTGCGTATTGGGCAGCAAGATTCAAATCGTGAATGACAATCATAACTGCTATGTTCTTCTTACAAAGCTGTTGTAGAATGTGCATCATCTCATGTTGATGGGCAACATCCAAGCTCGCCAACGGTTCATCTAGTATTAAATATGCTGGTTTGTCATTTTCTATTCTATCCCAGATTTGCGCTAAAGCTCTGGCAAAATGAACACGTTGTTTTTCCCCACCCGACAGAGTAGTATATGATTGATCAATCAAGCTCAACCCATCAACCATTTCTAAACATTTCAATATAATTGCTTCATCTTTTGCTGATGTGATAAAACTAGATGATAACGATCGACCTAAGTTCACAACTTCCCTCGCCGTAAAAGAAAATTCCAAAGAACTTTTTTGGCTTACAACGGCTCTTTTTGTAGCAAGATGTTTTAAATCAATTTCATTGATTTCTTCACCTTCAAATCTCACTCTTCCTTTTTCGTAAGCTATATCTCCACAAATGCATTTTAATATTGAGGATTTTCCAGCGCCATTTTTTCCGATAATAGCAGTCAATTTCCCTAACTCAAGATTGAAACTCACCTCATCTAGAATCTTTCTCCCGCTCGATAAACTAACCGATATATTCTCTACTTCAATCATAAGAAGTTTGAAAGTGATTTATTTCTGATTAATAACCACAAGAAAAATGGAGCACCAATCGTGGAGGTAACAATCCCAATGGGCAATTCGGCGGGGATAACTGCCATCCTCGCAAAAAGATCAGAAGCTAGCAAGAGTAACGCACCTAAAAGAATTGAATTTGGGATGAGAAATCGGTGGTCAGGCCCTATAATAAGTCTAAGTAAATGAGGCACTACTAAACCAACAAAACCAATAATCCCACTCACAGCAACAGCGGCTCCAATCCCCAATGCCGAAAGAAATATGATGACTTTTTTTACTCGCTCTGTATCAATGCCAAGATATTTAGCTTCGTTTTCTCCCAAAAGCATCACATTCATCTGTTTTGAGAAAAAAGGTAATCCAATACAGCTAATAATTAGAAACGGTGCCGATTTATAAACAACTTCCCAAGTTGCTCCACTTATGCTACCAAGTGTCCAGAAGGTTAAGTCTCTAATCTGATTATCATCGGCGTTGAATATCAAATAACCGATACCTGCCGCAGCAAGAGCATTTATTGCAATACCAGCAAGTAACATTGTAGTTACACTTGTTTTCCCTGCCTTGCTTGAAATGAGATACACCAGATATGTTGCTCCCAATCCTCCGATAAAAGCTGCCAATGGTAGTAAAACACCCAAATTCACACCAAACACAATTACACATGCCGCAGCTAATGCTGAGCCACTAGATACACCAATTAAAGTTGGGTCGGCTAATGGATTTCGGAAAAGACCTTGCAACGCCGCACCAGTTACCGCCAATGTTGCACCTATTAAAATTGCGATAATAACCCGAGGTAGCCTAATACTAAGCACTATCGCTTGATATTGTGCAAGTTCTCCATCTTCAAAAGAAATAAATCCTAGCTTATTAGCTAAGATTCGAATTACCTCAGAACTGCTAATCGAAACTGGACCAACCCCAACAGCCATAATAGAAAACGCTATCAAACCGATTAGTAAAACTATGAAGGTGAGATATGGTTTTCTATATGCTTTATGCTGACGGAATTTTTGCTGTACCAAATTCAATTAACTCGAACTTATAAAGTAATTGAAGGATGAATTTTCTGCATTAGCTCAATAATTGCAGCTCCAAAACGCGGACCAAAACCTAGTAAGTAATTTCCATCCATACCAATCACGTTATTATTTACAACAGCTTTGGTAAGATTAATACCTGGGGTTTTTTCAATTCCGGCTCGGATTTCATCCAAACGAGAATGCATCACTAAAATGTAATCAGGGTTTGCTGCCACAATTGCTTCGTTAGAAATGGTTTTGAAGCCATCAAAATCGGTTACCGCATTTTGTCCACCTGCTAGTTCAATCATTACGCTGGCGCTTGAATTTGCACCTGCAACCATAAAGGTGCTTTCGCCTCTAACTGCCAATACGAATAGAACTTTTGGAGATGTGCTTAACGTTTTTCTTAAGCTATCTGCTAAAAGATATTCCTGCTTATTTTTTTGAATTAATGCCTCACCTTCTTCCTCTTTGCCAACTGCTTGTGCTATGGTTCTTATTTTGGCAGCCATTCCCTCTAAAGATTCTTTTTCTTCTACCAGAAGGAAGTCGGTACCTGCACTTCGTATTTGGTCTATTACAGACTTTGGGTTTGCATCATCACTAGAAATAATTAGGGATGGACCTAAAGAGATTAAACCTTCGGAAGTCAAATTGCGTAAGTAAGGAACTCTTGGTAACCTAAACACTTCACTAGGAAATGTACTCGACTGATCTGTTGCAATTACTCGATCGCCCGCTCCTAAAGCGTACACCGTTTCAGTTACGGAGCCGCCAAGCGTAATTATTCTTGAATTATTTTCTATTGTTAGAGTTATACCATCAGAACTCTGTATTGAGTTCTGTGCTGATAGACTGGCTGTACTAATCCCAAGGATTAGCAAGCTTAATTTTAAGTATCTCATACTAATTGCGACTCTTCTTCAAGTGTTGCAACTAAATTCTTCCAACTTTCTAGCTCAGGAATGCCTGGTTTGCGAGCTCCAAAGAAGGTAGCAATATCATTGTGATCTTTTTCAAAAATTTCGACTGAGGTCACAATTCCATCTTCAGTTGGCTTGCGTACAATCCAAGTATCTGTGATGTGGTCGGCTTGTAAATGAAGATTGAATTCTGGATCTAGCACATTTAGCCAGTTATCCATTTTTTTGATATTTGAAACTACTCCTGAATGGATTTGGATAACCGCTTTACTTCCTACAAACACCATAATTGGCACTTCTTGTTCAGCAGCACGATTTAGCATTGTTTCGGTAACAGAATTCTCAACTTTTTGAGTAAAAGTACCCTCAGCAATTGCTAAAGCCTGAGTACGCTCTAGTTTGTACTTGCGTAATAATGGATAAAAGTCGTGTGTGTCTTTAAGATTCCCCCAATCCGCAAGGAAAGCTTCTTTATCTACATCTGGATTGAGCTCAAATTCTTTAGGTGCTTCAGCTTCTTTAATTTTAAGCTCTGCTTCTTGATCCTCATTCTTAAAAGTTTCTACCAATTCATTGTACTGAGGTAGATTCTCTTCTTTCAACAAATAAATTTTATGAGCAGATACACCATAAGTATCAAAGAATTGAATGCTATGAAGCACACCTTTTGCACTTTGCACAGGAACAGCAAAGGCAGAGCCAAAACGGCCTGGGAAAATTCTTAAATCGATATTAGGATCGAGTACTAAACCTACATGTGGGTTAAAGCTGATATTATGATACTCACCTTTACGCTCGTGCACTACCGATTCGTTTCTGGTAAGCGCCATTACATAACCAAGAGACTCCACAGCTTTAAAAATACCTGGCCAATCTTCGTTCAATCGGGTAACGTCATCTTGAGTAGCTAATAATTCTACTTCCGTGACGCCTAGTTTATCCGCGGCATTCTTAATGCGTAATTTTGGTTCTTCTTCTTTGAGTTTTGACCAAGCTTTTTTGAGAGCTTCTTTTGAGTTCATGAGTTGAGAAATAGTTTGTGTTAATTTAGACCAATTCTAAATTAGAACTTTTCTCATAAAAAAACCCACTTTTTTACGGTGGGTTTTTCATCATATTTTAAACTCAATCATTATTGAAGAATCGTGATCCATCATTTTGAATTGCGAACTCAATAGTGTAATGTCTATCCGTTGGGCGAATAAAGTTTGCGAAATCTTCGCTTGAAGTATCTGGATTGCCTTTGTAATAGCTAATAATTCTAACTTTGGCATATTTTTCGTCAGCTGTTTTAACAATTAACGTTTTTCCTTCGATTGGTAAGATGGCATGCTTAGGACCTGAAGCAGCTTCGCCAGTGTAGTTGTACCATTTCTCTGCCAAAGTTGCACTGTATCCTTCTATTGGGGCTTCATCAACCAATTCAAACTCGATACTCAGCAACTGAACTCCACCGCCATTACCACTATTAGCAATAATTGTAGTAGCATTAAAACCTAAGTCCCACTGAGAAGAAAGAGAATCTTCTACAGTTTCACTAGTTTCAAAATCAAAGAAGGTGTAGCTATCAACATGGAAAAGTTTTGCAGTACCATCAGTTTGTAGCGTGTAATTGAAGGTAAAGTATCCACTAGCTGGTCTTGTAGCTAAATTAGCGAACTCATCAGTTGAAGTATCTGGGTTCCCTTTGTAGTAGCTCAAGATTTCTATTTTTGCGTAATTTCCTTCTGAAGTCTTTACAATAAGTGTAGTATTCTCTTTTGGAAGAATAGCGTGCTTAGGACCCGTTGGAGCTTCTCCTGTGTAATTGTACCAACTAGCATTTGTATCACTAAAACCTGTGGTAGGGGCTTCGGTTACAGATGCGTAAGCTGCTTCAATAATTTGAATTCCGCCACCGTTTTCACTATTTGCAACAATTGTTGAGCCGTTAAATGCAATATCCCAATCCGAGGAAAGCGAATCTGAGATTGTATCGCCAATATCTAGATTGTAGAATGTGAATTTCCCTGCTTCACCAGGATGATCTTGTACATCATCAGCAAAGCCGCCAATTAAAGTGTTTACGTTTGCAGGAATATCTTCTGCCAATTGAGCCGTTGTTGGTGCTGGGTCGTCGCCACCACTTGATTTACAAGCACCGAAGCCTAGAATTAATACAGAAGCTAGTGCTAGTAATTTTGTGTATTTGTTGTCCATTTGATCTATTTATTTTTAGTATATCTTGATGTTAAGCTGGGTGTAAAAAGTGATTCCCGGATTTGATGGAAGGAATTGGGAATCTTGATAATTCATGATGTTGTCAATCCCAAAAAGTAGCTTGAACCGATTGGAGAATGTTTTAGCTATCGAGGTATTAATGACGGTATACGCATCGGTATATTCTTCGTCATCAATTCTGTTATTTACATTAATATCTGCGAAGCCATACTTCCCTCTGTATTGCATTCTTAGGCTTGCATCCAAACCTAAAGATTCGAGTGTGTAGAAAATTTTCAGGTTACTGGTATGTTTAGAGCGATTGAATAGCGGCACATATTCATTTTTAGTAATCGTCACTACTTCTCCATTCTGAACGTCATCCATTTGCGTGGTAACTTCTCGCTGAGCGTCTAAATACTGATAACCTAGTGCTATTCTTAGCCCTTTAACCAAGCTCGGCTTAAAACGAATTTCTGTCTCTAGCCCTTGTGTATAAATCTTATTCAGATTGAAATAGGAAAAAATAGATTGTCCGTTTGTTTTAGTGGCTATTCGCTGTGTTTCAATTAGATCTCTAACATCATTTCTAAAAAGATTAAAACGGAGCTGGAGGTCGTCAGTTGGAAATACATCTACACCTGCATTATAGGAGAAAGAATGCTCAGCTTTTATTTCTTCAATTTGTTCAGGCGCAAAGTAAAGTTCTGCTATTTGTCCATTTTCTTGAAACGTCTGTATCCCTTCAGCCACGGTAGAAGAGCCAAACACACTATATCCTGCTAATGGATTCGTAAAGTTCAGAAATAGTTGCCTGAAATCTGGAGCTTTGAATCCGCCACCAATAGAAGCTCTTACATGAACATATTTATTGGGCTTAAACATGCTCGAGAGCTTTGGGCTTAACTGAGACTTGTACTCGCTATGTGCATCAAACCTAAAACCACCGGTTATAGAGAACTTATCAGATGGGCTCCACTCATGCTGACCAAAAGCGAAATAACTATCAAAACTTGGAACCGATGCATAAATCTCAGAATTCAATCCCTCTCGATTTATTCCTGTACCAAGTACAGTGGTTTGTTCTGGGCTCCAAAACGTGGAACTTTTTACTTCGAATTTATTTAGGGTTTGATCGAAGGAATCATTGAAGTAAACATCACCAGATTCAGAGAAGTTTAAGTTGTTTTCATTTTTAAAACGGCTAACAAACGAGGTAATCTCAAAGTATTGCTTACTTCCGAAGTACAATTTTAACTCTGGCGTTAGGCTATAATCTATTTGATAGTCTTCCCCATCCAGTATTTTATTAGAACCAGAAACGGATATTTCATCTTTGTAGGATTGGTCTTCTTTATAGTATCGACCACTTATTCCAAACGAAACTGATTTTGTCAGACGATAATCTATTCCACTCGAAAAAGTATAATTCTTAAATGCTGGAACCGTAGGAGCTAACGTATTTTTGTTTAAATCATAACCTTCTGAACCATTCACATTTCCAAAAATTCGGCCGCTTAGTTTATCCGACCTAAACGACATGTTTGATGAGGCATCGTACGATTCATTTGAACCATATCTTCCTGTAGTATTCCAACTAAAAGGCTCTCTACCTTTTTCAGTAATTATATTAATAACGCCAGCAAGCGCGTCACTCCCCCACAATGCCGAAGACGGCCCTTTAACTATTTCTATCTGTTTTACATCACCAACGGCAAGGCGATCTAGGTTTAATGTCCCTGCAGTACGGCCAATAACTGGCTGGTTGTCGATAAGAATGAGTGTATATTCTGGGTCAAAACCTTGCACTTGGATTCCTGTTCCATGATCTGAAACGATATTTAGCCCAACTTGCTCATTCAACACATCGCTAAGCCTCAAACTTCCCGAACTTTCAATTTCGTTTTTACCTATAACTGTGATGGGAACACTTACATCTTCTAAATCTTTCTGAGTTCGAGAAGCAGTTACAACTACAGGTTTTTCTTCATACACTTTTTCCTCTAGTTGGATAGCAAGAGTTTTACTCTCGCCAGCCTTAATCACCAAGTCTTGGTTATATTCTGAATAACCAATTCTAGTAATTTTTAGAGTGTAGGCACCATCAGCAATCGCAGTTAAAGAAAAATTGCCTTTTTCGTCGGTTAATGCCCATTTAGAGTCTGACAGATATACCTGAGCATGGCTAATAGCTACACCTTTCTCAGATGTTACTCGCCCTTTTACAGTTGCGGATTGAGCAAATGCAGAAATTGATAATCCCCACAAAATACTTCCCAAAAGAAAGTGTTTGATATATCTCACGTAGATTTTTTAGTGATTTTATTTAGAATCAGTCCAAATAAACGAGAGAAATGTGAAGATTTTATGAAGAGTGTGTGAAGGACAAATAAAAATGAGCCTTTTCAGTATTAATAGACAGCATACCGCCTTCATATTCTAACGAGATAAATTATAGAGCTGAAAACTTTGGAAGAAGGGGAAGTTCTAAACAAGGAAACAGGATTTATTCGAATGACTCCGTACCCGAAAATCTGCGACCGTTGTGTTTAGTATCCGTGCACACTGGATAATAATGTTGAATAGTTTGTGATACGTTACCGCTTTTTCAGCATAACTCCTGGGCGTGCACTTGTAAATTCGCCTTCTTGCTGCACTATTTCCCCATTTATAACAACATAATCAAAGCCGGTGGCATACTGGTGCGGCTCTTCATAAACCGCCTTATCCACAATATGACTCGGGTTAAAAACCAATACATCTGCGGCAAAACCAGGCTTCAATATTCCTCTGGGGGCAAACTCTAGGGCATCAGAATCTCCTCGTGCTCGGTCAAGCCCGAGTAGTTCTGCTGTTTGTCCCGTCATCTTGTAAATAGCTTCCTCCAACGATAAAACTCCTTCTTCTTCCACAAATTGACGAATAATGCGTGCAAAAGAGCCGTACCCGCGAGGATGCTCCATGGTTGGCGATCCATCAGACGAAACTATCACGTTTTCGTCCATCAAAAATTGTCGCATCACATCTATATTCATTACAAAATAGGCTCCACTTGCTGAACTCGGAGGAAGATGATCGATGAGTACATCTTCGAAGGGTTTATCCATTTCTTCTGAGATTTGGGCAAGGGTTTTTCCAGTCCAAGGCTCCGTTCCAATTAGTGTTGCCGACGGTCCATTTCTACGTTGCACCCGTTCACGTAAATATTGAGCTAACTCGGGTCGGCGTGTTTGCACAACTTCCTGAAAATCATTCGGCGGCAGCGCCCAATCGGGGTATAGAATTCCGATTCCAGTATAACTTGCTGCGTAAGGATATACATCAGCCGTAATAGAAACGCCTGCTGCACGGGCACTATCCATTACTGCAATAACCCGATCGGCTACAGTAACTTCATTTCCGAAGACTACTTTAATATGAGACACGTGCACACGAGCATTTCCGTCGTGCCCCATTTGTATTAATTCGCGAATTGAATTAGAAACCTGATCTTCGTCTTCATTACGTATGTGGCTCAAAATCAAACCATCGTACTGCGAAACTACCTTGCTAACAACGGCTAGCTCTTCACGGTTTGCAAAAATGCCGGGAATATATTCAATACCTGTTGATACCCCAAAAGAGCCATCACGCAACTGTGTGTCTATAATGTGAGCCAAACTATCAAGTTGTGCATTATCTGGATTACGCTGAAGCCCGATGCCGGAGTATCTGCGGGCCGTTCCATGACCAACCGTATGAGCAATATTTACACCCGGATTTGCCTGCTGAACTCTTTCCATCCATTCGGGAAGATTGTCAATTCCTGGGCTCGATCCGTCGAGACCCAATAAAATTGTGGTTACGCCCATCGACCAAAAATTTCTAAACGCGGGATCTACTTCGGCGTTGCCATGGGAATGTGGATCTATAAAACCTGGTGCAACTACTCTTCCTTTTGCATCAATTGATTCTTCTGAGTGATAAGCGGACAAATCCAACGTGCCTACATACTCAATAAATCCGTTGTTTATCAGCACGCCTCCTTGATAAGCCTCCTCACCCGTTCCATCTACAATCCGAGCATTTTCAATCTTTACATCATAGGTAATATCCACTGGAGGAAATGCTTCCTTCGAGCATCCCAATACTAAAATGAACCAACAACATATTAAAACACGCATCATCTTAACAATACTTATTATGAATCTTATATTTGTGCAGATAGGTGAGATAACCCGCGATTAATACCTACGGCCACATAATCTTCATGGGCATATAAATACACAAACGATGTTAAAATAATTTTCACCCAAACTCAAAACAACCTTCTCTACAGCTTTGTTAAAAAAAGCGCCAAGATAATAAGACAAACATTGCCTCTATTTTTTAATCTCAACACCTTTCCAAAAAGCGACATAATTTTTGATTTGTGAAGCTTTTTCTTTTGGTTCAGGATAATACCAGGCAGCATTTTGGTTAGTTTCTCCATCAACTTCTAGAGAGTAGTAACTTGCAGTTCCTTTCCATGGGCAAACCGATTGATGGTTACTGGCTTTAAAAAACTCCTTCTGTATAGAATCTTCAGGAAAGTAATGGTTTCCTTCAACTACTTCAGTGTGTTCACTTTCGGCAATTACTTTGCCATTCCAAACTGCTTTCATACTAAGCTCAATTTTTGATTAATAACTTAGTAGTATTAATCTTTTTTAGAAGAAATACATTCCTTTGCTAGAAAAAGCCAGCCTAGTATAAATGCAACACCACCAAGTGGAGTTATAGCCCCGAGCCAAGTAATATCCGTTAATGCCAACGTGTAAAGGCTAAAGGAAAAGAATAGAATTCCAACAAAGAACAAAATTCCCGACCATTTTAGAGTCGAACTATTTTTCCCACGAGCTACAAGCCCTACTAAAACGATAGCTATTGCGTGATAAAAATGATATTGAGCTGCGGCTTCCCAATTCCCTAACCGTACAGGGCTTACCATATCTTTTACTACGTGTGCTCCAAAAGCGCCAAATGCGACTGCCAAAGCAGCCATGATAGCGCCAACTGCAATGAGTTTATTTGATCTTTCCATTATGCTTTAAAATCAATCTTTCGGTGAGAGCCATCGCAAAATGGTTTGTTTTCAGAAGCTCCGCATCTACAATAGCTCATCTTTTTTGAGGTTTCTGTAGAGTTTTCAGAACCTACAACTTCATAATTTCCGTTTACGAGAAAAGCACCATTTGCTACTAGCTTTACAGTCAGTTCACCATCTAATTCATCCGTTGGTTCTAGCTCTAATCGCTCCGGAGCGTATAAGCTATTCGCTTTAAAATCAGCTTCGATATGAGAATTATCACAAAACGGTTTGTTAGATGATGCACCACAACGGCAAAGCGCCATTCGTGTATCTCGCATTATTTCTTCATCATCACTATTTGTAAGTACGATGTTGCCACTTAAATAAATCGGACCATTTTCGGTGATAACTAATTTGTTTACAGATGGAATTGCTTCAACATCATCTGCTTTTAGCAGCTCATAATGCAGCGCACCAGTTGGACATTTTTCTATTACAGCTTTCAATTGCTCTATATCTTGAGTTCCGTCTGGATTAATCCATGGCTTTTTAGTGATATCAAAAACCTCAGGCAAGCCATGCACACACTCTTTTGCATGTATGCAACGCTTGAGATCCCAACTTACTTTAATTTCGTCGTTTTCGTAAGTAAATTTTTTTGATTCCATAATTCTACAATTTAACCATAAAACTAACAAAAGGAACCATAGCACCAACATCTTCACCTACTAGGAACCCTAAATCTGCAGCTATGCGTTGCCCAATAAATCTACCCCCAAAAATACCGATTGGAATCGAATCCCCTCCATCACCTGGGAAAACAAAATTTTCAGTTAATAAGGCGAACTTCTCTGATAATCTGTATTGACCTCCTAGGATAAAAATCAAATCGCTTGTAGATTCATCAGTTATTCCAAGGCCTAAACCAGCAGTTAAATCAAGCTGATTCCATGAATAGGTAGTGGCTCCAAAAATAGTACTGAATCCATAATCAGAGTCAAATACTGAGTAGTAACTAGCCGTTCCAGAAACTGATAGATTATCACTTACGTTTGTTCCCACTTTTGCACTTAAAGAAAGCAGTTGGTTATTAACTCCTAACCCAGGAATCATGCTGAAATTCCCCGAAAGGGTGACATTTTTAGTTACCCCATAAGACAGGGTTGAAAAGAAAATATAGGTGTTTTGATAATAGCCTGTACCTGCTTCTGCCATCCTACCACTTGGTGTTATAAATAATTTATTGGCTGCAGGGTTTTTATACCATCTTGTGGTTCGGTCATTACTATCTACTAACTCTACAGATTTAATTCTATCATAATTGAAATTAAAAACACCATCCTTAGTCTTTACACCAGCAGAAAGGTCGTCTACAGTTTCAACAAACCCCGAAAAAGTATTTCCGTTGGTAAGGGTTACAAACACTTCTTGCCCATTTTCTTTAGCCTCCATAAAAACGGCTTTAAATTTAGAAACTTGAGCCATTGTTACCGACGAGCCCAACAGCAATACGATTGTTGCTAGATATAAAATTTTAAATCTCATAATGGTATAGATTAGTCGTGGAAGGATTTAATAATATAAAACCGCACCCGTAAAGCAAAGCGTTATTATTTACAGACTATTAGTATGCAGTTAATTCATGTTATCCATCCTTAACCACTTAGCGTAGGTTTCATCATCCCACATGCTTTGGATGTAAGCAATTACGGCCTCTTTTTCCTCGTCGGAAAGAGCGTCTTTGAAGGGTGGCATCGTTCCTCCTAGTGGAATCCCACCATTGTTGATGGTTTCTAACAGAACCATTTTTGAGTGATGCCATGTATGAGCGGTACCATTTAGAGGTGGTGCCGGAAAATTCCCAGCTTCGTCTGTCTGTTTCCAGTTTTCAACTAAACCTTGGCCTACATCACCGTGGCAAGAAGCACAATTTGTAGCAAAGACTTGCTTTCCTACTTCCAATTGTTGTTCGGTAAACCATCTATTTTCTTTGAATGTGATTTGATTACTCTTCGATTCAATAGTCTCTGATTTTTTTCCGCAACTTATTACTAACAATAATAAAGCAACGAATAGAATCTGATTTGATAGTCCTATCTCTTTCATTAATTCAACCTATTTGTCATGGCGATTTTCATTTTCCATTCATTCATATCACAGCTGTGTTAAACTCATTTTCTCTAGAACTACAGTTCCACTCCCTTTAATTTTCAATCCTACTCCACCTGCTTTAGGAGCATCACTATGTCCGTGAACTATCATTTTTTTATCAACATAACCTCTAAAATGAGTTCCATTTCCTACAACCCGAACAAACATAGGTTTTGAAACATCGATAGTTCCATCCTCAAATATTCTTTCCTTTCCTTTTAACATTCGGCCTTGCTTAACCTCACCATCTGACGAAATTGATACAAAGTCGAAGTTAAGCTCGTCTTGCACATTGTTTGTCAGCATCACTATTCCATTAAGCGTTGAAATGTCTATATAATAATCTACTTGAACCAATTTATAGGACTCGTGCCCTACAAAAAAGCCATTTAAATTACTTCCATTCAAAATTAGAGCATAACTACCTTTCGTAGTTTTTACTGCTTCGGCATTTACTTCTTCTAAATTTCCTGTTAACCAATGGAAGTTTTTCTTCAAATCCGAAAGGGCATTTTTATCCATGTTCCATTCCCAGTTTCCATTTTCTGTGGTTTTAAAAGCGGTAGAACTTCCCATCGAACTATCATCATGACTTTCTTCTGGTTCTGCATGTTCACCTTCATCTTCGCCAGATTCATTATGATCTTTTTCATGATCGTGCTGTGTTGGATTATCTAAGTCAACAGCCTGAACTCCTACTCCATGCTGATAAACCATCTGCCCTCCTCTATCACTCGTTTGAAATAATAGAAAAGCCCCAACGAATGAAAGCAAGGTTAACCCAACTCTTATTATTTTTAGCTCAGATTTATTCCAAAAATACACTCCAATCCTCAAGAGCGCATATAATCCCATAAACCAAACAGTGTACTCACCCCAGTCTGCATGAGCCGTTAATAAGTTTTGAGTTTCAGCTTCAATAAAGACACTATCTGCAGCTTCCTTTCCTGAGAAGTAAGTTCCCACTGCTGCAATTCCTGATAGCCCATATAATATTAAATTCTTCTTTTCGTCCCACCAATCTTTAGGGAGAACATAGCCTGCCACATCCATAAGAATAGCGAGTATAAACAGTGCTATTGGGAAGTGGACAATCATGGGGTGTAAGTTTGGTGCCCATTCTGGTATAAATTCCATCGTGTCTCTTATTTAATTATGGTTATCGTTCTATTTTTAGTAATCGCGCATTCACAGCAACAACTACTGTACTTATCGACATCAAACCTGCACCAACAGCTGGATTAAGAATGATTCCAAACGAAAATAGTACGCCTGCAGCTAAAGGAATTGCGACAACATTATAGCCTGTAGCCCAGAATAAATTTTGCACCATTTTCTTATAGGTCGCTTTGGCTAGTGAAATAAGTGCCACAACATCTTTAGGATTACTTTGTGTAAGAATGATGTCTCCAGTTTCTACCGCTACATCAGAGCCCGTTCCGATGGCAATTCCAACGTCGGCTTGAGCTAAAGCTGGTGCGTCATTCACGCCATCGCCTGTCATCGCTACTTTTAACCCGCGTTTCTGAACTTCCCTCACTTTATCAGCCTTTTCATTCGGTAATACTTCTGCAAAAAACTCATCTAAACCTAGCTCTTTAGCAACATAGGCTGCGGTTTGTTTGTTATCTCCAGTAAGCATAATGCACTCAATACCCATTTCGTGAAGTTGTTTTATTGCCACTTTGGAATCTTCCCTTATGGTATCTCCCAAGGCTATTGCTCCGTGTAGTTTGCCATCTATTATTACAAATACTACCGTCTTTCCTTGCTCCGAAAGTTGTTGATATTGATCATCTGGTAATTCAATATCATTTTCTCTGAGATAACCAGGACTTACTACTTTCACCGAAAGTCCTTCTATAGTTCCTTCAATTCCTTTTCCAGTGAGAGAATTGAAATCATTTACTTCAAATAATGAATCTGCTGAATTAACAATTCCCTGAGCAATGGGATGCTCGGAGTTTTGTTCTAGTGAAGCTGTGATTTTTAATAATCTGTCTGTGTCATATTCATCAGTAAAATTCAAAACCTCCGTAACTTCAAAAACACCTTTTGTAAGCGTTCCTGTTTTGTCAAAAATTACGGCGCCAATGTTCCTCGCTTCTTCGAAAGCTGGTCTATTACGGATTAGAAATCCATTCTGCGCTGCAAGGTTTGTAGAAACCGCCACCACTAATGGAACGGCTAACCCAAGTGCATGCGGACAAGTAATCACCATTACAGTTACAGTACGCTCTAGCGCAAAGACAAAATCTTGAGTGGTAAAGAATGTCCACACAAAAAAAGTAATCGCCCCTGCACCAAGTGCAATGATTGTAAGCCAAAAGGCTGCCCTATTCGCTAAATCTTGGGTTTTGGATTTACTGTCTTGAGCTTGTTGCACCAAGTTTATGACTTGCGACAGAAAAGAGTCTTTCCCTGTTTTATCTATTTCTATTGTTAATGAGCCCTCACCATTTACGGCGCCCCCAAGAACCTCATCTCCATCTTTTTTTGAAACAGGTTTTGCTTCGCCCGTCATTAGAGATTCGTTCACTGCGCTTTTCCCTTTAACTACAAATCCATCCGCGGGAATTTTTTCTCCGGGTTTAATAAGTACTCGATCTCCAACCTTCAACTCTTCTAGAGCTATGTCTTTTGTTGATCCATCTTCCTGAACCAAATGTGCTTCTGAAGGCATCAACTTTGCTAGTTCTTCCAAAGCTTTTGAAGCACTCATTACGGATTTCATTTCGATGTAATGCCCAATAAGCATAATATCGACCAGCGTAACTAGCTCCCAGAAAAATATTTTCCCTTCCACCGCAAAAACAACTAACATACTGTATACATACGCTGTTGTAATAGCGATAGCAATGAGCGTCATCATTCCTGGTTGCTTGTTTTTTAATTCATCAACCAGCCCTTTTAGAAATGGCCATCCTCCATAGAAGAATACTAGGCTCGAAAGAACTGCTGAAACATAAATATCACCCGTAAAAGACCAACTCTCTCTTAATCCAAGAAAACCCTGAATCATAGGAGAAAGTGCAATTATAGGTATACTTAAAGCTAAGGATATCCAAAAGCGCTTTAAGAAATCCTGAGCCATGTGTGCATGATGATTACTATGATCTACATGCTTTTTATCATTGCCAGAGTGCCCATTTTCGTGGTTGTGATGGTGTTCATGTTCCATAATTCAATCAATTTATAGTTTTAACTGTTGCTCCGCATTTATGCATTTTCTTACCGAAATAGGGGTTTCTAATTTCTTCTTTATCACTCATCCATTTAGCCCCTTTACCATCGTTCGCCATTGGACAAAACTGTACAAATAGAGCACTTTTATTATAGCCCTGATTTTCAACAGCTTTCACCAGTTCCGTAGTAATTCCTTCTAAAGAACCTCTAAGCTCCCCAATATTCTTAGCGGAAGATGCTTTTTCTACTGCCATAAGCATTGTGGAGTGATGAATCTCATGCATTTTTTGATGCTCTTTATGTTCATTCATTTCATTATTAGACCTCACTTCTTTCGTAAAGTTCGAAATGTGATTTTGAGCTACTTCAAAATTATCGGCAACCAAAGCATCTTTTGCTGCTAGGTATTCAGTTATCAGCGTAGATAAATGATCATTATGAGCGTGCTCTTTATTCTCTTGAGCCTGAATAGTAACGGCACTTAGAAATAGTGCTAGTAGTGTAAATATGTACGGTTTCATTATATAATTGATTTATAAATTATGATTCGATTTTTAAAATTGTTTCGCCACAGTTATTCATTTTATCTCCGAAGTATGGATTGGCAATTTCTTCGGTATCACTTAACCAATAGCCGCCTTTACCGCCGTTTGTCATTGGGCAAAACTGCTGATAAACCACTCCATTAATCCCAAAAATTTTAACACTTTCTATAAGCTTTTCTGATAACGAGAGGAATACTGTTCTTTGCTTTTCAATATTCTTTTCGGCAGCTATCGCAGTTGAGTTGTTATTTAAACTTCCTAATTGCGCCATCCATTGGATGTGTAAATCCCCTTGTACTAAACTCATATCTACCGCAGTGAGTTTAGTATTTATTAGCTTCGCAGCCCGCATTGCAGCTTCGGGATTGGTTTGATTGAGTGCATCTTTAAGTTCCAAATATGCGTCAACTACTCCGGTTAACTGTTGTTTAAATTCTACAGGAACAAATTTCGCATCCAATTTCCTACTATTTCCTTTCCCCTTGAATGCAGATTTAGAAACCACGTCAGCTTTCATTTCGTCAGTCATGATATGACCTTCATGCCCCGTTCTATTTGCTCCTGTGCCTGGGATTCTGTTCATCATGCTAAGTTTGTCGGCAAGTTGGGCAGCGCTGTCAATTTTAAAGGTTCCATTTTTGACAACGGTTTCGCCAGCTTCTAGTCCATCTAGTATTTCGTAGTAATCGCCGATTCTTTTACCTAGTGTAACTTCTCTGGCTTTGAAAGTGGGTTTATCGCTTTCCATCACTTCTACATAAACAATGGAGCGAGTTCCCGTCCACATAACAGCAGACTTTGGGACAAGTAGCGCCGGAGTAGAACTCTTGTTCCCTCGAACTATTCCTTCTGCTAACATTCCTGGTTTCAGATTAAGATCTTTATTCTGAATATTCGTTCTAATTCTCACCGTTCTAGAAGAGTTGTCGAGAATTGGATCTATAAAATCGATTTTTGAAGTGAAGGTACGACCCGGTAATGATGGAATCGTAAATGTGATTTCGTCTCCTTTGGAAATACTCCCTAGATCTGACTCATACGCATCAAATTGCACCCAAATAGAGCTAAGTTCGCTTACCTCGTACATCAAATCACCACGTACTAGATGATCACCAACCGAAACGAACCTTTTCAAAACATATCCACTCTTATGTGCATGGATATCAATATTAGAATCAGGAGTTCCGTTTGCTAAAATCTCATCAATTTGAGCTGGTGGAATTTTCCAATTCATCAGTTTCTTTCTTGCCGCTTGATATAAGGTTGGGTTACTATCTTTTGCAGTGTAGGCTTCAAAAAGTTCTTTTTGAGCAGTGAACAACTCTGGCGAATATACTCGAGCCACTTTTGCTCCTTTGGTTATATATTCTCCTGTAAAATTGACGAATAGCTGTTCAATTCTACCATGAAAATGCGCCGGAATTTGAACAATTTCACGTTCATCAATTACTACTTTTCCTGGCAAACGTACTTCGATTGGCGCATTGCTAGTTCGAACTTCTGTGGTTTCAATTTCAGCTAGTTTTAAAGCCGCAAATGACATTGTAATTGCATCTGGATCTTCGCTCTCCGAATTATTGTCGTTTACAGGAATGAGATTCATACCACAAATCGGGCAATTTCCTGGCTCATTTTGGCGAACCGATGGATGCATACTACAACTGTATACGATATTTCCTTCCTCGTCGGTATGTGTTTCCGTTAAGTGCTCATCTATGCTTTGCGTGGCTGGCGCTGAATTTCCAAAGAATATCGCTCCCAACGTAATGCCAACGAGCCCAATAACTAAATAAATGGAGTATGTTTTTAACTTTTTCATAGGTAGATGGTTTAGTAATTAATTTCGTTTGGTGAGATGTTGTTTACACCATTTAGATACTGGATATAGCTCATTGCTCTAAATTCATCCGCTTTGGCTTGATCTCGCTTCAATTGGTAGTCCAGCAATTTGCGTTGCAATCGTAATATTTCTTCGAATCCAGCATTGCTTGTTGAATAGGCATCTGTCAAAATTCGGATAGCCTGCTCAATGCGCTGAATCTGTGTCTCATTGTATAATTCAAATCTGCGCTGGGCGTCTTTCACATCTCGTTGAGCAGTTAAAAAACTGGTTTCAAGTTGATTTTCTATCGTTGTTATATCTTGTTGAACGGAACTTAAATTCAACTTTGCTTGGCGTACATTGGCGTTGTATTTATTTCTAAAGAGAGGAATTCTAAAACTCGCCCGAGCTATTAATGCGTCTCGCCCATTATTCGCTAACCCAACAACATCGGTTCGTTTTCCTGTGGCGATGTAATCAAAACCGATTCCAAATCCTGGTTTGCCTTCTTTTGCCGCCAACTCTACAGCATTGCTAGAAGCTTCTTTTGTATATCGAAGTTTAGACAAGCTTGGATTTTGGGTTATCTGGCTAACTTCATAATCAAACGATTCTTCTGTGATTGTTAATTCTGATGGAACATCTACTTTGTCGTTTGGCTCCATATTTCTCAACTCATTAAATTCCTGAATAAGAAGGCTTCTGTTATCCTGAAGGAGTGCAAGTGTGGTTTTTAAATCTTCTTGCTCAATTTGCGCTCTAAGAACATCTACTTGGGAAGTAAGACCATTTTCGTATTGCTGAAGACTCAACTCAAGCAATGTGTTTATGATGGAAAGATTCCCTTTTACGCTTTCGATATTTCGATCTATCACATACAGCTCTCCCCAAAGCTCTTCCATTTGGTAAAAAAGTCGATTTCTACGTTCCTGAAATTCTTCGAATCTAGCTTTAGCTTCTGCTATTGAAATAGCACGATTGTCTGCTAAAGACCCAAACCAAGGAAACATCTGAGTAACCGAAATCCGAGCTTTTTGTGGCCCAAGACGTGTTTCGATAGGGCTGATGAAATAAGCAAATGCCACTTCTGGATCTGGTAGTGTTCCTGTTAGCGAACGCTCTTCCAACGCCGAACGATAGTTCAGAAATAAAGCATATAACTCCGGATTATTCTGTGCCGCTTCTTGCTGATAGCTTTGGAGTGTTTGAGCTTTTAGATTTGAGATTGAAACCAAGCTCATTAACATGACCAAGCATGTAACTAAAAACATATACCTCGGAAGGAAACTTGTTTTTTTAGCCAACTGATAAGTCTCACCTTGAGGGGAGATGATTGAATCGGTAGTTCCCGATTTGATCTGAGGGGTGTCACTCATTCTGTTATTCATATGTTGAAATATTCGTCTCATTTCAAGCTCCTTTTCAATTGAAATTCTTTCCAAATAGCGTATAAAACGGGCACTACAAATAAGGTCACAATCTGCAACATCATCCCCCCAATACTTGGAATAGCCATCGGAACCATAATATCAGAGCCTCGCCCTGTAGAGGTTAAAATTGGAATTAGTGCAAGAATGGTTGTGGCGGTTGTCATCAGAGTTGGGCGAATACGGCGTGTACTCGCTTCAATAACTGTGGCTCTGATTTCTTCTTTTGTTGTGGGTTTTACTTTCTCAAAAAGCTGATCGAGATACGTAGCCATTACCACGCCACCGTCCGAAGCAATTCCAAAGAGTGCAATAAAGCCGACCCAAACAGCCACGCTTAAATTCACGGTTCCCATTTGGAATAAATCTCTCAAGTTCTGCCCGAAAAGATCGATGTTTAAGAACCAGGGTTGTCCGTATAGCCAGAGCAGTAGAAAGCCACCTGCCCAAGCCACAAAAATGCTCGTGAATATCATTCCTGTTGTTGCCGCCGATTTGAACTGGAAATACATAATCAAGAAGATGGCGAAAAGGGCGATGGGCAAAATGATGCCTAATCGTTTCTCGGCACGAACTTGATTCTCGTAGTTTCCAGCAAATTCAAAACTAACCCCAGCTGGAACTATCAGCTGACCATTTTCGATGTATTCTGAAATAAGATTTCGAGCATTTTCTACAACTTCTACTTCCGCAAATCCATCTAGCTTGTCAAAAATAACGAAGCCGATAAGAAAGGTATCTTCACTTTTAATTGCTTGTGGCCCTTGTTTATACTCGATGCTTGCCAATTGCTCTAGCGGAATTTGCGCTCCCTGTTTTGTGGGAATGAGCATTCGCGCTATTGCTTCGGGGCTATCTCGTAATTCTCTTGCATAGCGAACTCGAATCGGATAACGCTCTCTTCCTTCCACAGAAGTTGATACTCGTTTCCCTCCAATTCCAACTTCCAGAAATTGCTGTGCGTCTTGCATTGAAAGTCCGTATCGGGCTAATTTTTCTCTGTCCCAGTTAATTTCCAGATAAGGTTTTCCAACTATTCGATCCGCGAAAATAGAAGGAGTATTAACTCCTCGAACATCTTTCAAAACTTCTTCAAGTTGGAGCCCAAATTTTTCAATCGTTTCTAAGCTGGAGCCTTTAACTTTAATTCCCATTGGCGCCCGCATTCCTGATTGAAGCATCACTAATCGTGTTTGAATAGGCTGCAGTTTTGGAGCAGATGTTGTGCCTAAGAGTTTAGATGCGGCCACAATTTCATTCCAGATATCATCGGGAGAATGGATATGATCTCGCCATTGGCGGAAATATTTTCCTTTCGCATCGGGGATGAGGTTTTCGTTTTCATCACGTACAAAATTTTCGTCGTCATCAACCCTAAACCGAACTCTTCGTCCGTTTTCATCGGTTTTGTATTCTGATTTATAGATAACCACATTCTCGAACATGGAAATTGGCGCTGGGTCGAGTGCGGATTCCGTTCGTCCCATTTTTCCAACTACGGTTTCTACTTCGGGGATGGAAGCCACAGACATGTCAATCTTCTGCATCACATCTTTGGCTTCTTCTATTCCTGCATGAGGCATCGTTGTTGGCATCAACAAAAATGCGCCTTCATCTAAAGCCGGCATAAACTCTTTCCCTAAACCTGGGAAAGTATGTGATGTGGCGCTCCAAACACTGGTCGTTTTAATATCCCAACCAACACTTTCAAAGCTTCTTTCCACAAAACCGAACACTCTCGAAAAGCCTAGCCAAATAACTATTCCGAATAAAACCAGAAACGATGGAATAGATAGAAACGCAATTTTATGATCTAGACACCAAGAAATGAGATTATGATAATAGCGTATAACCAACCAAAACATAGCTAAGATGCTCCCAATCAGTATAATTACGAAAAACAGATTCCAGATTAGCGCAACACTTGGTCCAAGTGGTAACCAGTATTGCGTAAGTAACCAAGTAACTATTATTACGCTGAGCAGGTTGTTATAAAAGGACGTTTTTTGAATCTGTTTATGTTGGAAGAAAACGGGCGCACCATTAATTATTCCAAAACCGAGTAATGCTAGCCCGGCCCAAACAGGTCCAACAAATAAAACAACGATTCCCGCCAAAACTAGCAACGCATTCCAGATTAACTTCACAAATCGGTTGCTGATTTTTATTGAAAATACCCAATGTGCAAAAGGTGGAATTAGCGTTATTGAAATGATAATGGAAGCTATGAGCGCGAATGTCTTGGTGTAAGCAAGCGGCTTAAAAAGTTTACCTTCGGCAGCAATCATCGTGAACACTGGCAAGAAACTTACAATAGTTGTAGAAACAGCCGTAATTACTGCTGATGCAACTTCCGTTGTGGCGTTGTAAATAACTTCTAGTAGTGAATCGCCTTCAGCTTTTTCTTCCATATGCCTGAGCATATTTTCCGAAAGGATTACGCCCATATCCACGATAGTTCCTATGGCGATGGCTATCCCCGAAAGCGCTACAATATTGGCGTCAACTCCAGCATATTTCATCGCGATGAATGTCATGAGTACCGCTACTGGTAACATTCCTGCAATCAGAAACGACGTTCTTAGATTCATTACCATCACTACAATCACAATAATGGTAATCAGGATTTCGAGCGTCAGCGCTTCTTCTAGTGTACCTAGTGTTTCGGCAATCAATTCAGAGCGATCATAAAACGGTACAATCGTAACTTTTGAAGTGCTTCCGTCTGCCAACTTTTTAGAAGGCAACCCTGTTGAAAGTTCAGCGATTTTTGCTTTTATGTTGTTTATCACTTCTTGTGGATTTGCGCCTTGCCTTGCCACCACCACTGCGCCTACCGCATCTGCGCCAGCTTTATCTAGAGCTCCGCGCCGCATTGCAGGTCCCATGCTTACAAAAGCCACATCTTTAATTCTGATGGGCACATTATTCACCACTTTTACTACGGCTTCTTCTAAATCTTCAGTGCTTTTTATATATCCCAATCCACGAACTAAATATTCGGCGTTGTTTAATTCTATGGTTCTTGCCCCAACTTCGGCATTGCTTTCTCTAACAGCTTGGTATACTTCGTTTAGGCTAATTCCATAGACTTGAAGCGTTGTGGGATTCACGTCAACTTGGTATTCTTTTACGTAGCCACCAATGGGTGCAACTTCAGCAACTCCGCTGGCTCCAGAAAGAGCGTAGCCCACATAAAAATCTTGGATGCTTCGTAATTCTTGAGGATCCCATCCGCCTGCAGGTTCTCCTTCTTCGTCTCTCCCTTCTAAGGTGTACCAAAAAACTTGCCCAAGTGCGGTGGCATCAGGGCCAAGCGCTGGTTGAACATCACTAGGAAGCGTTCCTGCGGGCAACGAATTTAGCTTTTCGAGAATGCGCGATCGACTCCAATAAAATTCTACACCTTCTTCAAAAATCACAAAGATGCTTGAAACGCCTAACATCGAAGTGCTACGAATGGTTTTAACTCCTGGAACGGTGAGAAGTTGAGTTGTTAATGGATAGGTAATTTGATCTTCCACATCTTGTGGAGATTGGCCAGTCCATTCGGTGTATACAATTTGCTGATTCTCTCCCAAATCGGGAATTGCATCAACAGGAACAGGATCGTTTGGAATTAAACTTAGATTCCAAGCAAACGGTGAGGTCGCTATTCCCCAAAAAACGAGTGCTAAAAGTAGTAATAGAGCAACTAGCTTGTTCTCTAAAAAGAAGCGAATAATTTTATTAAGCATGATTTACTGAGTTAGAAATACTTCGATGAACTGCTCACACAGTTTGATTTATTCTAAAGTTTGGACCGCTAACCCAACGACGGAATTTTCCCGCTAGGATTGGTTCAAACCGATAAATTCGAAGTGTTCTAAATCAAGAAAGAAGAGTTCGCCAAAAAGAGTAGTGGAGGCGAATAGGCATTGGAGAGATGAATTGGAATTGGTTTTTCTGAAACCGAAGAAAGGGTTTCGTCTACGCTTAAAATCGCAAACAATACCTGAACTGGAGTAATTTTTATCGTTGAAGGAGCCGGTATTGTAGCTGGTGCTGTTGCCCTAATTATGCAACAATCGGTAAGAAACACACAATCGTCAGAATTTGAAGGCATGCCTTCATGGCTAGTAGTCATCGGGCAATCATCATCCATCATAGCATCATGATTCATTGTGCTAGATGACATTGTGCCCATCTCCATCATTTGCTCACATAATTCCATAGGATTAGCAGAAAGCCCCATAGAAGGCAAAATGCCAATAAGAAAACTAAAACCGAGTACGGCCGATAGTATCTGAGATATGTTTCGCAATTTTTTCACGCCAAAAAGTAATCAATTAGCTAACCAATAGAAATACAATATTATTTACCACCTCTTTTTGACATACCTTACATAATCTTATTTCATTCGATAATCGCCATTTAATCTACTGGAAAGTGCTTTTCATGAACTTGTACTGAAATTCCAACACAAAGAAATCACCTTTTTATATAACAAATAGTCAGAATTGTATAAGTAGAAACCGCGACATTTAGGGATATTCTACCTGCCTTTTAAAAGCTCCGTTATGCTAAAAGAGCTTGGAGTCCAAATAAACTATCTATATATCAACCAATCAAACACTGATTATTTAATGAAATATTTTGAACTAAAAATTCCACCAGTGGTAGTATTCCTTATTTGTGTAGGATTGATTTGGGTTGTTAACCAATGGACTTTTATTGCAGGACTAAACTTCAAGACAGATTCAGGTATTGTTATTATCATGCTCGTTATTGGAGCTTTGATTGGAGTTCTTGGGATAGTTGAATTTAGACGAGAATCGACGACTGTAAACCCTCACAAACCTAATAACACATCCTCACTTGTGACCTCCGGCATTTACACTTTCAGTCGAAACCCCATGTACCTTGCCTTGTTGATTGTACTAGGCGCTGCCGCTTTTAAATGGGGAAGTTTATTCGGTTTTCTCATTCTTCCATTATTCGTTTACTACATGAATCAATTTCAGATTAAACCCGAAGAAGCTGTATTAGAACAAATATTCGGCGAAGAATTTTTAGAATATAAAGAAGAAGTCCGTAGATGGGCTTGAGTTTGTCTTAGCTTGGAATGAAAAATAAGCTAGACTTGGTTATAAACTTATCGACTATTAAACAATCTCTAACATTCTGAAATGCCAGAAAAAATCTCCCTACATATAAAAAACATGGTTTGCTCGCGCTGTAGCCTAGTCATTGAGACGGCGCTTTCAGCACTAGGGCTTAAAGTGCTACATGTTGAGCTGGGTTATGCTGAAGTTTCTCGAGATGGAGATCATCCAACTCTAAAAGAAATTGAAAAGGAACTAGAACGCTTCAACTTTGGGCTTATCGAAGAACCAGAATCTGTACTCAGCGAAAAAATAAAGCACTCTTTGTTGGCGCTATTAGATGAAGATGATTTAGAAGATATTTCGTTATCCGATTATCTCTCCAAAGAACTAGCTAAAAGCTACGCCTCTATTTCTCGTACTTTTTCCAAACATGAAGGAATTACGATAGAGAAGTTTTTCATCCGCCTAAAAATTGAAAAGGCAAAAGAACTCACCCAAGATACCACACTCTCTTTTAGTGAAATTGCTTACAAGCTCGGATACAAAAACCTTCAGCATCTTTCACGTCAGTTTAAAGAATTAACAGGCATGAGTATGAGCGAGTATCAAAAACTAAACAACCCAGACCGCAAGGGCATTGAAGGCGTTTGGTAGCCTAGAAGTTCTTTAGAATTTCTATGAACAGCAGGTTTCACAAGAACTTTGCTTGTGCTCTTCAGGTACTTCTTCTCTAAAATTCAGATGCACTTTTTTCTCTGAGAATTTATTCTGAACTCGAATTGCATTAGCTATGGCAATTAGAGCCACACCCACATCAGCAAAAATAGCTAGCCACATATTGGCCATTCCGAAAGTTGCTAAGCCCATCACTAACACTTTTATACCAAGCGCACAAACGATGTTTTCCCAAACAATACGATGCGTAAAACGTGCAATTTCTATAGAAAGTGAAATTTTGGATGGCTGATCGTTTTGAATCACAACATCTGCTGTTTCAATGGTTGCATCAGAACCAACACCTCCCATTGCAATTCCTACATTTGCTAAAGTTATTACTGGCGCATCATTTACGCCATCGCCCACAAAACCGACTACGGTATGTTCGCCAAGTGCTTTTTCAACATATGCGTATTTGCCATCGGGCAATAAGCCACCATGCGCTTCTCTAATTCCCAGCTCGTTGGCTACATAATCCACCACTCTTTGGTTGTCGCCAGAAAGCATCACAATCTTCTTTACGCCTTGTTTTCTAAGCGTTGCAATGGCATGTTTTGCATCTTCTTTGATGCTATCAGCAATGCTTATTGTGCCAGAATACAAACCATTCACCGCAACATGCACAAAGGTGTAGGGCTGTGTGAATTCTTCTTGAGAGAACTCAACCCCAGCTTGGATTAGCAACTCGGCTTTCCCAACTAAAACTTCTGCGTTGTTTACTTTTCCTTTTAATCCTCTACCAGGAATTTCTTCTTGTTGCTCCACTTCGTAAAAACTTTGTGAGCCAGCTTCTTGAATAATGGCTTTAGCAATTGGATGCGAAGAATACTTTTCTAGAGAAGCGGCTACTTTCAGTAATTCTTCTTTCGTGAAGTTATTCGCCGGTTTAATATTCTGTATTTCAAAAGTGCCTTCTGTGAGTGTTCCTGTTTTATCTAAGAATAGCGTATCCATTTTGCGAAGTTGATCCAAAAAGTCGGAGCCTTTTAACAGAATACCGTTTTGAGAAGCGGCTCCAATTCCCCCGAAGTAACCAAGCGGAATGGAAATCACCAAACCACAAGGACATGATACTACCAAGAAGATTAGTGCTCGATAAAACCATTCTTGGAATACGTATTCATCTACAATAAGAAACGGTAGAAAAGTAAGCGCTACTGCCAACCAAACTACAATGGGAGTATACACCTTGGCAAACTTTGCCATAAAACGTTGTGTAGGTGCTTTGCGCTGACTTGCCTCCTGCACGAGTTTTAAAATATTGGCTAGTCTAGAATCTTTGAACGCACTTTTTACTTTAACCTTTACTAGGCTATTATGATTGATGGAACCCGCCCACACACTATCACCAGAACTAACCGTTACAGGTTTCGATTCTCCCGTTAAAGCAGCAGTGTTGAACGAACCTGATTCCGAAATCAATTCTCCATCTAACGGAACTTTACCGCCGGGTTTCACCAAAATAGTTTCACCAATTTGTACTTCCGATGGGTGGACTTCTATTTCTATTCCATTTCTTTCTACAGTAGCAGAATCAGGTTGTTGGTCGAGAAGTTTACTGATTGAATGTCTTGCTTTATGAACCGCTCCATGCTGAGTGTGCTCACCAATCATATAGAAAAACATTACCGCCACACCTTCGGCATATTCGCCCAAAACAAAAGCCCCAACTGTAGCAATGCCCATCAAAAAGAACTCGCTAAAAATATTTCCTTTTCGGATAGATGAAAATGCTTGCATCCAAACAGGACCACCAACAAATAAATACGCAATTACATATAGCGGTAAATACACATAATTGTTATTCGGAAACTCAAATACATACTCAACGAGCAATGCGCCAATCAGGAAGACTGAGCCCGTTGAGATCTCTTTGTATTTTTTTAGGAACGCGGTCATTAATCTGGATTGTGGTTTAATGTACAATCCAAAATTACGGCTTAATTGCTTCCGCCTCTTACACCATTCTGTTTATTATGTGCACCTTTTTGTAAAGGAATGGAGAAAGATTTTTCTAAATCTGATCAATGGAAATGCGACGATTTTCTTTGATGTCTTTGAAATGAGAAGGAGATAAGCCCGTTTCTTTTTTAAACTGTCGCGAAAAATGTTGCTGACTGCTATAATCTAATTCAAAAGCTATTTCACTGAAGGTCTTTTCCCCATAAACGATAAGCTCTTTAGCACGTTCTATTTTTTGGAGGATGAAATAGCGTTCAATCGACTTTCCTTCCACACTAGAAAAAAGGCGACTTAATTGCTGATAATCTCTATAAACTTGCTTAGTTAAATAATCGGAGAGATTGCTTTCCAATTTGATGTCGGAACGAACTAACTGAATGATAAGCTGCTTAACCTGCTCAACGAGCTTGCTGCTTTGGTCGCTAATCACATCAAAGCCATTGTCTTTAATAACACTCATAAGCTCATCACGCTTCTCGGGAGAAACAGGTTCGGATAAGGTCAATTCTCCAAGCTCTATGTTAGCAACTTCGAAATTTGCTTCGATTAACTTCTCTCTTAAAACTTCAGCACAGTGGTTACACACCATGTTTTTTATGTGGAAATGCTGATTCATTATTTAGAAAATCCTGTTATTCAGATATAACTCTAGTTTGAAACAATATAACAAGGAATATGAAAATAGTGTTCGGTTTTGGATGATGTGATTTAACGCAGTGAGGAAAAGGGACTCTAAATTATGCTAGGCAAAAAACTCTGCTTTGTAGTACATCTTATTTCTCTAGATTTCTGGTTAGAATCTCACTCATATAATCAAAAAATGGACGGATGACGATAAATGATTTCACGATCTCGAACATCAACTGTTCAGAAAGCACTATATCGTCAGGAATGGAGTGCGCTACATGAAATTGTTTAAAGCGTATTAAATCAATATTGGGATGGTCTTTCTCGAACCCTCTAGGTGCTGATTTCACAGCTTCTCCTTTAAAAGTCCCCCAAGTATTCTTGAAATCTTCATCGGCTAATATTTCCTTCAATGGCTTTGCATCATGGGCTAACTCATCTCGAATCAATTTCAAATCTGCGGGGTTTGGGCTAAAAAAGCCACCAGCCAAAAACGAATTTCCTGGCTCAATATGGATGTAATATCCACCTCGTAGCCATTGTGTAGCTCGGGCTAAACGTCCTGCAAAATGAGTTTTATAAGGCTCTTTGCCTTTTGAGAATCGGACATCTCTATAAATTCTAAATAATGATCTCTTAGCGGAAGTATCTTCTATCTGATCTACTTTACTCATCTCCTCAATCAGACTTTCCATAAAGCCAATCATATTCTGATGAGCAGCTTGGTACTTCTCCTTGTTCTCGGTAAACCACTCCCTATTGTTATGAGTACGCAGCTCTTTTAGGAAATCGAATGTTGAGGTATCAATCGTACTCATATTATTTTGGAATTTTATTCAGATTCAAAATCTTGTCAAAGCACTCTTAAAATTTACCGCAAACCAACGCTTTTTCCACTCCAGGAGCAAGATTTTCTAATCCTGAAATGAATTTATCTGGGCCTAGCAAAATCTCAGTTATTTGTCCACTGTATTTTATAGCTGTTTCCCTCATAAATCCCATCATAGGCCAACCCCAAAGTGCTGAAAACAAAATTCCGTCTTCTTCAAAATATGGATTGGTTAAGTAGGTACATTCAATCACATTTTCTACCGCACTACGGTTGGTTGCACTTCCGCCTACCAAA
The DNA here is from genome assembly GCA_048267645.1 of Balneola sp. Lineage (GTDB taxonomy): Bacteria > Bacteroidota > Rhodothermia > Balneolales > Balneolaceae > Balneola. The sequence goes on along the minus strand of JBLWXC010000002.1, from coordinate 361,743 downwards.
TCAATAACCACCGTACCTTTTTCGAGGAGGTTTTTTGTATGTTCTTTTGTTATCAAGAAGTTTACACCTCGCAAATGAGCTGGCTGTTCGGCTCCATTCACAATAAGATCTGCATCAGCTAAATACTCTTCGATAATACCTGGCTTTGTATGATTTTTGCCGAGTACGTTAATCTCTCGCACTCCTTGGAAATAACATTCATGAATTGCCCCCATCCCAACATTTCCATAACCAAGAACAACTGCTTTGGCTTGTTGCGGTTCTTTCTTTTTGATGCTGTTTTCTTTCAACAACTGCAAACCATAGCGAGCGCCGGCTCTTCCCGTTTCGTGCAATGCTTCTATTTTACGCTTTCCAAATTTTGGAGCAGGATTTACATGCCTATAATATTTTAACGCCTCATATCCGTGCTCTTCCACAAAAGCATGCACATCATACCAGCGTACATCTTCGTGCTCAATGCCCTCAATTATGCTCTTAGAATTTCCAAAAACACTAGAGTCGTATATTATCACGGAATTGTGAGTCAGCTCACCTAGTTCATTATATTTTACATTGATGGGATATAGTTTCAGCCTTGCAGGAGCGTGGTTCATCAGCCTACGAATTACACCAGACATCCGCTCGTTGTAGCCAATTACGTGGAACTCATCTTGATCAACACCAGCTCTACGCAAATCTAACTCTATACAGTTGTCTGCCGCCATCAACCCCAAAACCAGTTCTTTTGGCAAAGTCTCGGGAGATTGCACCACATTCTCCATAGCAACCACATTGATTTTATGATCTTGAAGGAGTTTAGCTCTTTCAGGAAATGAATGAAAATGTGCCATACAAAAGAGCGTAGTTTTTGGCTGCATTAAAGGGATACTCTCCATAGCAGGACCTTTAAACTTCACCACTAAATCTTTATTCTGATATAACTCATCGGTTGGTTGAAGCGAAGCTCCTGCATTTAGATATTCGTTATCACTAAATCCCACACCTTCGCCAGCTCCATACTCAACGGAAACATCACACCCTTTCTTCACCAACTTTGCTACATCATCGGGAATTAGAGCTACTCTTTTTTCGAGTGCACCTGGATTTTCTGGCGATTCATTTTCTTTGGCTAAGCCGATCTTATTAAACATTCACTTCTCTTTAATACTAAAATTAGGATTCTGTATGATGCCAAAAAGATTTCCAAAGGGATCTTTAACGGTTGCCACAAAAATATCCCCTCCAACATTCGTTACCTCTTCATCAGGGGTTGCACCTAACTCCATCAACTTTGCCCACATTTCCTCAATATTATCCACTCCCCAGTAAACAATTGAGCCAGCTGTTCCTGGTTTACGGTCTGGTTGCAAACCTAATTCATAACCACCAACATCAAAACCAACGTAAAATGGTTCTTCGAAGTAAGGTTTTTCACCTAATACCGCGGTGTACCATTCTGTCGCTTTTTTCAACTCTGGTGCGGGATAAATAACTGTTCTTAAACCTTGTAGCATAATATTTCCTCCTTAGAATTGATGTGGTTAACTAAAGTCTAGTTTAGAGAGCCATTAAAAGAAAATGAGGAATTTTTCTTTTATTACGTAGCACAATCTTTTAATCCCGCCATTCTAGTTCTGTTTAGACTGAAATGAACTCTGTAAATATGGATTTTTGAATCACTATAAGATTCAAAATTATACTCTCTGACTCTAAAAGCCCAAACTTGGCATCCAACCAAAGGTTATCCCCATATAAGAACGATTATAAAAACTGATATTTGTCCAAACACCCAATTTAAACTTCTTTGTTTTTATAACCCCTGGGAAAACTTCAACCTTAATATTCTCATCATATTTTTTACTACTTACAAATATAATAGATGCCATCAGGGAGTTATTTTTGTCTACAAAAAGTCCAACTGAAGGCCTTGAAGTAATATTTTCTTGTTTTGTTTTATTATCAATAATAACTACTTCTTCTGTTATGGTACCAATCCCCAAAGAGTATGTATAACCTTTATAATCGTAGCCTCCACCAAAAAGCCATCCAGAACCTAAATACCAAAACACAGAAGCGTTCTTTAAAATGGGAGGCTTCCATTTTAAAGAGTAATACTGCCCCACATTTTGCAATGATTGATTTGTAGGCACATAAGCAGCCTGACTTAGCCAGCTACGCACCACTAAATCTTGAGAAAAAAAGCGCTGAACGGGTTCAAAGCTAAATAGAATCATTCCGGGAATATCAAAGAAGTAAATATCGGAAACAGCATCGTAGCTTAGCCATGGTTTTTTGTTGTGTTCTACCGCTTCATTAAAAAGTTGGTCGGTAAGCGCAGTAAAAAAAGCGACAACACGAGGACTTTTCACCCCGTAATAATCATAGAAATCAATTAACCGAGCATATTCCATTCCCCCACCAATAAAATGCAGGCCATAGTTGGGAATCCATTGATTACTGGTTTTAGAAAACCCAAATGGGATTAACTCCGATTCGGCAAATTTCTTCCATCCAATTTGATTAATTGCTTCTCTTGGGTGAGCCAGCGAATAAAATACTTTTCGAAACCCATTTCCTAAATGAAAATCGGCTATATAATTCGATTTATCAGCGGTTTCGATCATATCAAACCCGCCATTTAGTATTTGGGTAAGTGGAGAAAATGCGCCTTCTGAGCCGTAATTCTTTCCGGTATAAAAGTACCCGTGCTGCGCTTTAACCGCAGAACTAACCCCTACAATGAACACTACAACCCCTAGGAGTGCTCTAATTCCTTTAGATTTCAATTATGTTAAGTTAATTGCCTTTCCTATTTACCCAGTATAGAGCCGCCCTCTTTACGCTCTACCATTAACCGCCGAATCCTAAACCCCATAGCTAATGTCCTGATTGATGATTATACATTCAATCGATGTTTAGTCCAAATATTTTTTATGTCTTTAATAATCCCAAATTATCTTTTACTCTTCGGTAACTATAAGAGTAGCTATATATTTGTTTTTTGAAATTTCTCCAAACTCTTCGGGATATGGGGCTAAAGTAACTAGTTCGATACTGTAACCATCAACGGAGATTATTTGTGAGTCTGAAACTGTATTAAACTCTAAATCTTCACCTTTAGCTAAAATGCTAAGCTTCGCATTCCCTGCCCAAACACAATCTACCGATGTAGGACAACGACTATCCTCACTCACATCCTTAAATGAAATTGTTACATCTGAACCTTTTACCTGTGTTTCTTCTCCAATTTTAATTGAAAAATTCTCCCCTAGATTCACTTCAGGCTCTACAGCAGATGTTTCAACTGGTGTACTTTGACAAGAAATAAATACAATGGCTAAAATAATTAAGCTGCTAAATTTCATTTTTGCGAGGTAAGTTTTTTGTTGATTATACTAAAAAGGAGATGGTTCTTAATCTATATCAGGTCCATACACCAATTCAATGAAATCATTTTTAGGCAATCCACCAAAATAAGGCTCTATATCTAATTTTTGTAAAGCGGTGGTGATATCATCCAAATGGTATCGAACTCCTATCAAAAGCTCTTCAATATCTTTCATCGCACCTTTTCCTAGAAAATCACCATAAATTTTCAGGTCTTTGATATGTCCACTCTCCACATTTAAGCGCAAATCAACTTCCCCGATAGGAAACCGGCGAACGCGTTGAATATCGAATTTTGGAGATCGACCGAAATTCCAATCCCAGTTTCCGTAGCGCTCTTCTCTAATTTTATGAACGCCTTCCCAATCTTCTTCAGATAGGTGGTAAACCTCAAAATGCTCACGCTCTTCGGTTAAGCCCGTAAGCAAAGCAGCTCTAAATTCTTCGATAGTGATTGGGTTTTTCAAAAACTCTGTGATATTGGCCACTCGGCTACGCACTGATTTATGCCCCTTAGATTGAATCTTGCTCATTTTCACATTTAGCGCATTCCCAACTTCATTCAAGTCGCTATCAAAAAGTAAGGTGCCATGGCTAAACATACGTTTTACCGTTGAGTACTGGGCATTTCCTGAAATCTTTCGGTCATCTACCAATAAATCATTCCGACCACTCAACTCTGCATTCACGCCCATTTTGCGCAGTACATGAGCCACTGGGTCTGTGAATTTTTTGAAATTATGAAGGCTTTTGGTGTCGTAGTTTGTAATAAAACTAAAGTTCAAGTTGCCCAAATCATGATAAACTGCGCCACCACCTGAAAGCCTACGCACAACATGTATGTTATTGGCTTCAACATACTCATGGTTTATTTCTTCCAACGTGTTCTGGTTGCGTCCAATAATTATGGATGGCTCATTGATGTAGAATAATAAGTAATCGTGATCGTAGCTTAGTTTCCTTAATGCGTATTCCTCAATAGCCAAGTTGATACTTGGGTCTGTGAGGCCTTCATTATCAATAAAAATCATACAAGTGCTTCTATTTTGGTGATTTATTTGCCGAACAAAATTCGGGTTAAAATAAGTCCTTTTAAATCTTCTTTCTCAGTTGATATCAACTTTTATTATCTGAAATTATCCATTCTTAGAATCACGTTTAAATTCTTAAATTAAACCGCATGAAAACACATCGTTTACAAAAGGGTATTGAATGACAGACTCACCTAAGAGCACATGGAAAAATAGTATCCATGAATTTATTTTTGAGGCGGATACTAAACTTGGCAAGGCTTTCGACATCGTTCTGATTGTTAGCATTGTTCTGAGTGTTTTGGTTGTAATGCTGGATAGTGTGGCTTCTCTGCGCTTACAGTATGGAACTTTGTTCTACACCCTCGAATGGGTTTTTACTATTCTTTTTACGGTAGAGTATATACTTCGCATTATTGCTGTTGAACGTGCACGGGGCTACATATTTAGCTTTTTTGGCTTGGTTGATTTGTTTTCAATTTTACCAACTTACATCAGTTTCTTTTTCCCTGGTTCTCATTATTTCATGATCATTCGAATTCTACGTGTTCTTCGTGTTTTCCGAGTGTTGAAATTCACCCAATACCTTATTGAATTAGACCAGCTCAAAGAAGCTTTGGCGATGTCGCGGCGAAAGATTACCGTATTTATGTTTACCGTAGTTACACTTTCGGTTTTAGTAGGCTCGCTTATGTACGTAATTGAAGGCTCAGAAAATGGATTCACTAGCATACCGCGCGGTATTTACTGGGCAGTAGTTACACTTACAACTGTCGGTTATGGTGATATTTCTCCTCAAACACCCATTGGACAGATGCTTGCCGTAGTAATCATGATTTTGGGCTACGGGATTATTGCGGTACCTACAGGGATTGTTACTGTAGAATTAGGCAAAGTTTCAGCTAAGAAAATATCTACTGAGGTATGTAGATATTGCTCGCGCGAAGGTCACGAAAAAGATGCCGTGTATTGCAAATATTGCGGTGGGAAGTTGAATCCCTAGTTATTTCCTCTTCATTGTACTTCTGCCTCTATCAAAGTTCCAAAAAGAACCACATAAAGTAGAAATACCGCCAACAACACCGCCAATTATTCCTGTTACTAAAACCACTAATAGTGATGATTGGACTTGTAGCATTTCGGCAATTCGAGAAGCTAAAACACCATCGTTTGCAAAATTAATGTATAGTGCTTGGCCTCCCCAAAGCAAGAACAAAGCTAAGAATCCCCATCCAAAACTAGCGAGAGGTTTAAGTTTAAAAGTATAGCCCAAAATAAATCCCAGAATCGCAACACTCCACCACGGTAAAAAAAGGTTGACTAAATACGCTGCAATAATATAAATAAGTGTTAGTAGCATAATTTTTAAAATGTAAGATTGAAACCCGAAATACTCCGTATTCAATGTGTTGATAGTTGCAGTTTCAGCCTATTGCTTTATGTCAATTTTGTAAAGGTAGTTGGTGGGTTTTTCTTTCATAAAATTCAACTCAAACAACCCTCCTGTACGCCAAGTTTCTATCATAGAATCGTAATTTGGTGAACCTGGATTTCCAGATGCACCACCAGGATACACTCCATAGCCTTTTACTTCAGGGCCAAGCTCAACAACCATTCTCCATGATGGTCCAAATCCATCCCTTGTTGCATTTACCGATTCAGAACCTCCACCGGCAAATATATTCTGCACCCCAAAACCAGGAATTGAAGCTAAGTGATCTATATCGTTATTTACGAAATAGCCCCACTTCCACTGCTCATTTTCTTCGCCCAATCCTTTTTCAATTGCACTTATGGTTTTCTTGAAAGAGTATGTTACCCGCTCGTTTAAGGTTTCTACTTCTTCGGTGTTTATGTTGTCAATAAACTCAAAATTCGGCTCTGCTTTAAGAACTTCAGTTATTCTGTCTCTTGAGGGGTAGCGCAACACCGCTTTTGTGGTAGCGTACTCATCATTAAAAATTGAAGCTACAAGTGCTCTCCACCAAGTCTTAAAAATACTAGGAGCAATCTTTTCGGCATCGTTATAGAAATCCCACTCTTGTACAAGTTTCAGTTTTTCAAGTTCGGATTCACTTAAACTATCCTCTTCAATCCATTCTAGCATTTGCGGCAAAATTGAAGCTGCGTGATAGCTGTAAGTATCCATTTGCAAGTTCTGCATGTCTTCTACGGTGATGTTATCCATTGCGCGCAAACGATCGTTGATTCGACGTCCTCGTTCAAATGGTGCAAAATCATCATCTATGTAATACGGGTAATCTGGTGCAGCAGATTCCTGATTTGCTGAGCTTACAAATCCTCGTACTGGGTTTTTAATGTGGGGATTTTGATCGTGAGGAATCCAGCCTTGCCAATCATATAACGGATCTGTTCCGTCACTTACCGTTCTGCCTTGGTGCTCCCATTTATTTGGGAATTTTCCATTCACCCAAATAGCGATATCTCCTTCCTTACTTCCAAAAACGAAATTTTGAGCCGGTGCCACAAAGTAGCTCAAGGCCTCAACATAATCATCGTAATTCTTAGCTCTATTTAATCCATAAAAGGTTTTCAATTCCACCGACGGTTCATGAGCAATCCACCTTAATGCGTGGTATGCTGGTTCTCTTTCTGGATTTATTCTAGATTTTGATTCCGTTACAGGCCCATGATGCGTGTATATTACAGTATCGAGCACAGTTTCTTCGCCACGAACTTTAATTTCCTCAATTCTCATTGTGGTTGGTTTCCATTGTCCATCATGCCAATACTCTTTTTGGGATTTGTCTCTGAATTTTATCTCATACCAATCCATAACATCAGCAGCAACATTGGTTACACCCCAAGCAACATCTTCGTTAAACCCGATAATAACTCCTGGTACGCCTTGTAAAGAAACTCCATAAGTATTTATGCCTGGCGCGTGGAGCTGAACTTCGTACCAAATAGACGGAAGAGAAAGCGATAAATGAGGATCGTTAGCCACAATTGGAAATCCTGATTTCGTTTTATCTCCACTTACAGCCCAGTTATTACTTCCAACCCCTTCAGGAAGTTCATACTCGCCCAACTCTAACGCTGCTGCTGGTACATACAAAGATTCTGGCTTTTGAACAGGAATTGGTTTGAAATCCCATTTTTTTGACGCTGGAATGATTGGATCGTTTAAAGCAGGCTTGGTGGTGAAAAATTTCTCGATGAAATCTGAACCAAAGTACTCTAAGGTGCTACTCGTTCTATCGTCGCTATTTCCACCAGCAAGTGTTCTGGTCATGTTTTTAAGAAGATGAGCTGTTTTTATTGGAGTCCATTCTTCGGGAGAAATATCAAGAATTTTGTATTCAACAGGATACTCTTTAGGAGACAGTTTAGAGATGTATGCATTTACACCATCGGCATAAGCAGTTACCACATTTAATACCTCTGGATCTTTTTCCATTGCCTGAAAGGCTTTTTCTGCTCCGTATGGCATTCCGCGACGGCGAGTCTCTTTATCCATTTCCAATGCCTGTTTTCCAACAATTTCGGATAGTCTCCCTGCCGCGTCATACGTCTGTAATTCCATCTGGAATAAACGGTCTTTCGCAGTTACATAACCTTGTGCGAAGTACAAATCATAATCACTTTCAGCAAAAATATGTGGTACTCTGCGCTCATCATAAAAAACAGAAGTACTCTGCTTGGTTCCATTCAATTCCACTTCTTTTGATTCTGGAACAGAAGTTTCTGCATTTGCCCAGAATCCAGCATCGGGATCAAAAAATTTACCTAGAGGAGGGATCGAACCAAATTTCGTATTTAATGAAAAAACAACTGCAACAAGAAGTACAAGAGATATAATAGGTTTAAGATATTGCATCAATTATTTTTTTAAGGAACGACTTTAGTCTATATGGCTTTCAGCGTTTAAACTAACCATTTATAATTAAAATTCTACCAGAGCATCATTTTCATACAGAAAACACTACCGCCACTTTTAAGATACTCTCTGGTGCTAAACTCGTTTATTTTAAAACCAGCATCTCTTAATTTTTGATTTACATCGGTACAACCTTGTTGTATGAACACATTCTTTCCATCAGGACAGGTTGCATTACAAGCGAAAAGTTCTTCCGCTTCGTATTTAGATGCTTCAATAACATTTGAGAAAAACTTGTCAATTATCGCTCGGCCTTCTTTCGTAAAAGCTGGTGGATAAATAAGTACCGTATTTTCATTAAGGACGCAGAAGCAGGTATCTAAATGATAAAATTTATCACTTACCAGCTCTAGTGTGATTACTGGTACATCAAAGGTTTCTGAAATTACTTCATAAACTTCTTTACCACTTCTAAAACCATATCCACCCCAAAGCAGTTCTTTTTTGAAATGCCAAATAGCATCGCCCATACCTTCAAAATCAGTGAATCTGCTTTCATCAAGCTTCAGGATTTCGTAGCTGCTTTCTTTGTACACTTCCTCAATAAATGCCACTTCACCTTTACGCTCTGGCGAGTGCATCACGCTCATAATAACTTCTTTGGTTCCATCAGCTTTAATATGAGGCAAACTTTGGTTGGCACAAAAAACCATATCAGGGAAGCCACGCACGCCATCCACTTCATGTACAAAAAGTCCCATTTCTTCGTACGCCGCTTTCAGATGTGCCCATTCTTCTTGCGCAGCTAATTTATCCACATCTCCGATATGCCCCTTCATATGTGGATTGATTACGTACTCCACATCGAAATAAGTAGGTTTTACCATCATTACTTTAGCAGGGGCTGGCATAGCCCGCAAATCAGAAATAGAAAAATCGAGTTCCTCGACCGAAGAAATTACTTTAGGCATCGTTTTATATTTAAACCATTACTAGAAAATAGAATATGAAAATAGCTAATCTGGAACAAAATTTTGGATTGAAGATTCTTAAATCACAAATAGAAAACGGTAACGAATAACGCCCAACAATTTACTATTTTTAAACCGAATCATATAGACCCTATAATTATATGCCTAATAAAAATCTTGTTGTCGCTTTTGGAGGCGTCTCTCCAGAACACGAAGTTTCTGTACTTAGTGCCATGCAAGCTATTGCAGCTCTTAAAGGTACCGAATATTCCATCATCCCTTTATACATTGGTAAATCTGGTAAATGGTTTACCGGCGAAATTTTGTTGGATTTAAGCTCCTATAAAAATCTATCCAAGCTAGAAGAACTCGCTGAACCTTGCGCATTTGTTAAGGATGAAATTGGAAGAACCCAACTTAAACAACAAGCGGTAAAAGGTTTGTTCGCAAAACCAAAAGCATGGCCAGTGTTTGCCGTGTTGTGTGCATTCCATGGCAGCGATGGTGAAAACGGTTCTTTTCAAGGAATTTGTGAGACTTTCAACGTGCCTTATACTGGTAGTGATGTGCTAGCTTCATCAATTGGGATGGATAAAGTAAAGGCAAAGCAAATTTGTGTAGCCAATGAAATTCCCGTTACCGACAGTTTAGATTTTTTCGAAAGTAACTGGGAAACCGATCAAGACACCATTCTTGCTGAAGCCGAAATTATTGGCTATCCACTTATTGTAAAGCCAGCTTCGCTAGGTAGTAGCATTGGGGTTAGCAAAGCAGATACCCGCAATGAACTTATTGAGGCAATAGAAACAGCCTTTCGTTACGATGCTCACTTACTTGTTGAAGAAGCAATACACCCTCTTATGGAAATCAACTGCTCTGTATTAGGCTCTTACGAACAATGCACTGCTAGTGTATGTGAAAAACCTGTCGGATCTTCTTCTACACTCTCATTTCAAGATAAATACCAAAGTGGCGAAAGTGCGGAAAAAGGAATGGCATCAGCTGATAGAATTATTCCCGCTGATATCTCAAGCGAACTTACCGTTGAAATTAGAGAACTAGCCGTGCGTACCTTCAAAACTTTTGGAGCAGCAGGCGTGGCTCGTCTCGATTTTCTTGTTAACTCAAAAACCTCTAAGGTATATTTTAACGAGATTAACACTATACCTGGCTCTTTTTCTTTCTATTTGTGGGAAAAATCTGATATTAACTTTACCGAGTTAGTACGCCAACTTATAGACCTTGCCGTAGCTAGGCATCAAGCTAAAAATGGGCGCGTTCGTAGTTATGAGACCAACCTACTGAATGAAAAAGCAGCTAAAGGTATTAAAGGACTAAAAGGCACTAAATGAAAGTAATTTACGTAACAGTGCTAGCTTGTGCAGAATGATTCAAATCTTAAATGTTTCTTTTTATGAATACTAAATATTCTCTTCTCATTTTAAGTATTTCAGTCCTGATTTTTGGCTGTGGTAAAAGCACGGAAACTACTGTCGTTAAATCTAAAACAGGACTGCTTCCTGGCCAAACTACCACTCCAGTCGCTTCTATAAATCAACCATCTACTGAGGATGATTTTACACATTTAAATGTTGGGGAAATTGGAACAATTGAAAGTTTAGATCCTTTATTTGCCCAAAATAACAGCGAGCTAAGAGCTATTCACCTTGTATACGACGGACTAACTCGTCTTTCAGAAAATGGCTCCATTGCTCCAGCTCTAGCCTCGAAATGGGAAGTAAGTCCCGATTCGCTTCGCTACACCTTCCACCTGAGAACCAATGTTTACTATCACAACAGCTCAAAATTTTCTAGCGGACTTGGTCGTCGCCTTTCAGCAAAAGATGTAGAGAAAAATTTTCTTAGAATGGGCTCAGTACTAGTTCCAGACATGGCAGCTAAGAAATTTCAATCCATTTTGGGTTTTGAAAACTACACCAGAGAACAAAGCACCGTTAAAAATCCGAGCAAAAGAATTATACACACCATTGAAGGTTTGAAAGTCCAAGACGATTCAACTCTCACCATTACCTTGTCCAGAAAAGACTCCAACCTTCTGTATAACTTAGCTCATCCTCATGCCTCAATTTACGCTGAAGAAAGCATACCGAAAGAAGGTGGCCCAATCATGGAACCCATTGGAACCGGAGCTTTTTACTTCGCAAAAAAAGAACCCAGTAAACTAATTTTCGCTTCCAACAATGACTATTACCGAGAAATAAGCATTCCAGATAGGCTTGATATCTTTTATGGATTGAACGAAGATCAGCTTTTAAAAAACCTTACTAGTAGAGAGTTAAACGCTCTCATTGAACTCGGGCCTAAAACTATATTAAGTTCAACCGACTCACTCGGAAATCTTAATACAAATTACGCTTCTAATTATAAGTTAGAAAAGGAATCTGCTACTGCTAAATACCAACTTTATTACAATGCCGAGTCGAACCAGCCTAACGCGCGCGATTTTGTAGCATCACTAACTTCTGTATTTGATGCGAATAAAGACCGATTGGGAAGTATTTCTACTATGGCTACCAAAAACCTAGCCACAGTAACGCAGCGTGTTGATGTCAGCAAACTGTCTGTTAAAGTAACTCACACCATCAATCCTTTTGAGGAATATTTAGTAAACGGATTGGCTTCTAAATTTGTAGCCAATGGAGCAACATTTAGCTTAAACGCATCTTATGCTTTAAATAAGGATGTCGCTTTTTCTTTAGTACCTCATGGCGAGGAAGCTCCGGTATTAACATGGAAAGTTCCTGTACACATTTTGAAAGAAAAAGACCTCCAGGGAATTTCTATTTCACACACACCTTGGAACATTAGTTTTAATGGCTTTTCATCTGCCATGAAGGATTCTCAATGAAATTCGCTGTAATTGCAAACCCACATAAATATGAAGTCAAAGATATTCTAGCTTCAACTGTAAAATGGGCAAGTGAAAATAACGTTACTCTTTTACTTTCAAAGGAAGTATGCAAACTTACCGAAATCACTGCATCTCCAACGCTCATACAAACAGATACTGATGAACATGCCATTGCTGAAGCCGATTATGTAGTGGTAATTGGTGGAGACGGAACCATTCTCTACACCGCTAGAATTTCCACAAAAGAGAATAAACCCATTTTGGGGATAAATAGTGGCCGACTCGGATTTATGACCAACACCCAACCCGAAGATCTAGAAAAAGCTTTAAACTGCTTGTTAACAAAAAATTTCAAGATTGATAAGCGCCATTATTTGAAAGCTACCGACCTAGATGGCAACGTTTTTTATGCACTGAATGAATTTCTTTTCACTCGGAAAGATTCAACTTCTATGATTAACATCACCGCTATTTATGATGGAGATTTGATAAACACCTATTGGGCTGATGGTTTAATTGTAGCTTCATCAACGGGTTCCACGGCATATAGTTTGTCATCGGGTGGCCCAATTGTAGCACCAGGAACAGGCGTAATGCTTGTAACTCCCATTAATCCACATACGCTAACTACACGCCCATTAGTTGTCCGCTCCGACCGACCTTTGAAAGTACGAATTGACCAACAACGAGCCACCGAAGTTTTGTTTTCGTATGATGGAATTATGAAAGAGATAGAAAAGATTCCTTTTGAAGTCGAAATTATTAAATCGAAGCTTAACTTCAATCTCATTCACTTACCAGAGCAAAATTATTTCGAGACCTTACGAAAAAAACTCATGTGGGGACAAGACTCGCGCAGAGGAAAAAATTAACTTCATTTTTTTTGTAAAAACCGAGCTTTTTGTAGCTTTTTTCTGACATTCTAAATTCTGAATTAGTACCTTAAAGCATAACATTTTCATCATCTAGATGAGACTAAATTGAGCATCAACAATAAATCCATATCCCCATGAAAGTAACAGTTGTAGGAGCCGGAGGAAACGTAGGTTCAACCGTAGCACTTAGTGTAGCACAACGCGATTTTGCAAAAGAAGTAATTGCAGTAGATCTTGAGCGTAAAGACGGAGAAAAAACATTTTATCCATCAAAAGGTCGTGCGCTTGACCAATGGGAAGCTTCTCCCATTCACCTTTTTGATACACGTATAAAAGGCACTACAGATTACGCTGATACTGCGGGTTCTGATGTGTGTGTAATCACCGCAGGTGTACCTCGTCGCCCAGGCATGAGCCGCGACGATTTGTTAGAAATTAACGCAAACATTGTACGTAGCGTAACTGAACAACTTGTTAAATACTCTCCAGACACTATCATCATTGTGGTTTCTAATCCACTTGATGTAATGGTTCAAGTTGCAAAAGATGCTAGCGGACTTCCTTACGAAAAAGTAATGGGTATGGCTGGTATTCTTGATACTGCTCGTTACCGTGCTTTTATCGCGGATGAACTCGACGTTTCTCCAAAAGATATTCAAGCTTTATTAATGGGCGGCCATGGTGATACTATGGTTCCACTTCCTCGTTTCACAACGCTAGCAGGAATGCCTATTACTCACTTTATTTCTGAAGAACGTCTTGGCGAAATCGTAGACCGCGCTAAAAAAGGTGGCGGAGAGCTTGTTGGCTTGATGGGAACTTCAGCTTGGTACGCACCTGGTGCTGCTGCCGCACAAATGGTAGAAGCTATTTTGTTAGATCAAAACAGAATTTTCCCAGTTTGCGCACATATCGATGGCCAATATGGCATTGACGACCTTTATATCGGCGTTCCTGTAAAATTAGGTAAAGGCGGTATTAAAGAAGTAATTGAGGTTGATTTAACCGCTGACGAACAAGAACTTATGAATGAGTCAGCTAAAGCCGTTCGCGGTACATTGGATGACTTCAAAAAACTAATGAATAAGTAAACCAACGAGGACTAAGGTCTTCACTACTTGCATTTATAAAGCCCTTCGAATTTTCGGAGGGCTTTTTTTTTGAACATGTCTTGTATCCCATCCTAAAAAAAGTTCAAAGAAGGAAATCAGCTTTTCTTGATAGTTTAGAGGAACTATATTATTCATTATTCGATATATATTATATAATGAAATTACTAGACGTTCATTTCCTTTCTAATTTTGTAAAATTGCTTCTCAAAAAGGAATAATTAAAAACTCCTCAATATGAAATTCTTAAAAATTCTAGCTGCTACTTTAATTTTTTTACTGATAGTGATTTTGGTACTACCATACGCATTTAGAGGCAAAATTACCGAGCTAGCAAAAAAGGAAATCAATGAGAACGTGAACTCCAAAGTTGATTTTTCGGATATCGGCCTAAGTTTAATACGGAATTTCCCAGATTTCTCACTTCGTTTGGGTGATTTATCGGTACTTGGGAATGCTCCTTTTGAGGACGATACTCTCTTTTATGCACAGAACCTCGATATAACCATTGATTTGATGTCCGTTTTTAAAGGCACTCAGTATGTTATAAAAGATATCGAAGTTGGTAAGCCTTTAATACAACTGATAACTCTCGATAGTGGCCTAACGAATTGGGAAATTATCCCAGTATCTGACAATTCAGATGCCACTGAAGATGAATCTACTGATGCTGAACCCTTCAAAGTTATGCTCAAATCTTTCAGTATTCAAAAGGGTAGAGTTGTTTACAAAGACCAAAGCTCACCATTTCAACTTTCGATGAATAATATCAATACTACTCTCGCGGGCGACTTCACTCTTGATCAAACCCAGATGAAAGCTGTTTTAGAGGTTGGTGATATATCATCCGTATACAATGAAATGACCTTGATGAAATCTCTTAGCTTAAAAACAGATGTTTCCATTGATGCTAACCTCGCCGAAAATGTCTTTGACCTTGATATCGACAAACTGATGCTTAATTCTTTACTGCTTTCTATGGGCGGCCGTTTCAACCTAACCGATTCATCTATCGGCCTAGACTTTAAATTCGATGCACCTCAAGCTACATTCAAGCAGCTACTTTCGCTCATTCCTGCTGAATATCTAAATAATTATTCCGATTTGAATACAACAGGAAATTTCAGTTTTAATGCTTTTGCGAAGGGTAATATCAATGAAACAGAATTCCCTGCTTTTGGTGCAGAATTAAAAGTTGACCAAGCCACCATTACGTCCCCCGACATTCCAGAAAAATTAGAGAACATCCAGTTAGCTTTGTTTGTTGACAATAAAACGGGTGATTTTGACCACACACTCGTTGAAGTTAGTCCACTGAAATTTAGCATGAAGGATAATCCCTTCGAGTTGAATTTGGCTGTTAAGACCCCAGTAAGCAATCCTGAAATCGATGCGACACTGAAAGGAAAATTGTTGCTTGAAGAAGTTGCTGCCTTAATTCCTGATGCAGAAATCCCCGTAATTAGTGGCATTGTTGATTTAGACATGGCTCTTAAAACAAAGTTATCCAGTATTGAGCAGGAAAAATTTGAGCAGATTGATGCTTCGGGCTCAGCAATTTTAACTGATTTTAAAACCCAGCTAGAGGATCGGGATGAGAATTTAACTATCCAGAAAGTAGATTTGAAATTTGCTCCCACGGCTATCAAAACAAATGTTCAAAATCTAAAATTGGGTAAAAATGATTTTAACTTTTCTGGAAATGTTCAAAACTACTTGGGATATTTTTTAAGTGATGGCGTGCTCAAAGGGCAATTTAAACTAACCTCCTCTAATGTAGACGTCAATGAATTAATGCAATTTGTTTCTTCTGATACCAGCGATACCACCACCTTAGATTTAAGCTTGGCTGATAGAATGGATTTACAGTTTGTTTCTACTATTCAAAAACTTACCTATGAACAGTACGAGCTAAAGGAAGTGCGAGCCGATATTGGCATTGCCGATAATAAAATTCAATTAAATCCTTTGCAGGCTAAATTATTTGGTGGCGAAGTAAGAATGTTGGGAATAATTGATGTGATTGATAAAAAATCACCACTTTTCAATTTCGATTTTAAAATTAGCAAGTTTGATATTCCTACTGCATATCAAACTATACAACTTTTTAAGGCAGCAGCACCTATTGCCGAGCACACGACTGGTAAATTCTCGGTCGATTTTAATCTTAAAGGCAGAATTGATGAACAATTAGATCCTGTTTTCAGCACTTTGCAAGGTGGCGGAGAATTATCCACTACTAAAGTTGAGGTAGATTCTGCACCCGCACTAAATAAGCTATCATCTTTACTTGGCAACGAAGATTACCGAAAACTGACAACTAATGGCGTTGATATCGGTTTTGAATTTGTAAACGGCCGAGTTTATCAAAAACCATTCGGTCTTAATTTTTCTGGCTCTGATGCTACGGTGAGCGGTAGTTTAGGATTTGATCAATCCTTGGATTATGATCTTCTACTAAATGTGCCTTATGGAAAGTTAGGGAAAGAGGTAAGTGATGGAATCGTAAGTCTAGTAAATAAAATCGGGGGAAGTAAAGCAAACCTAAAGCCTGAAACCAATGTACAGATTAAAGCTAAAATTTCAGGTTTGGTTACCAATCCCAAGATAAGTCTTGATTATAAGGACTATGCTAACGATGTAAAAGCAGATTTGAATCGTTTGGCACAACAGGAAATTGAAAAACAAAAAGCGGCCTTAGCAGAGAAAGCTAAAGCCGAGGCCGCAAAGGCATTGGAAGCGGCTCGGAAGCAAGGTGATAGCCTTATAGAAAAAGCCGATGCTACTGCTAAAACCATCCGAGATGAAGCTACAAAAGCGGCCACAAAGTTACGTGAAGAAGCCGATAAAAGAGCGGAGCAGGTAATTGCCGAAGGTAAGAAAAAGGGAATGATTGGGGAACGGATTGCAACAGAAGCCGCCAAAAAAATCCGAGAAGAAGCGGATAAAAAAGCATCACTTTTAGAACGCGAAGCTGACCAAAAGGCATCCAAGTTACAAGCTGAGGCTAGAGATAAAGCTGCTTCACTTATTCTCGCAGCGGAAAGAAAAGCAGGGAATTAGTTGTGATTTTAGCAATACTAGAGAAATAAACCGACGAGGACTAAGGTCTTTACTAATTGCATGTTTAAATCCTTGTAGATTTTCGTTTAGTTTACTACTAAGCACATTACTTAATTATAATTAAATGTAACAATAGATTAATTAATAACTCTATCATATAACTTTTTATAATTAATTTGTTGTTACAAATGAAAATTAGATTACTTTTTATATTAATACCTATCATACTATTAATGAATTGCGCGGATAATTCTGTTAATATAGAAGAAACTGAACCAATGATACTTACCGAGGGTTTGGTTGTTATCCCCTATTACGAGGAAGACGGCACATCCAAAAGTAAAGATATTAAAGAAGCTGTTTTTTCACAGAAACAAAAAAATGCTCTCTATAAAGTTTTGCAAACTTTCTCCAAGAGAAAAGCCAATTCTTATGTGGCTTTCATAAGCACTAAAAAAAAAGGGGGGGGGGTTTAAATACACCTATTTTAAGCTTAACCCTAACAAAAACGCAATAACAAAAAGCGAAGGTAAGTCTACTTTTTATTATCATGTGTTTATAGACCCTAAAAACAATGAAATATATAAAGTGTTTGCACTTATATTACCCAATACACCAGAGCAGATCGCCATCGCTAAAGCGTGGGGTGATTCACTAAATAAGAAAGGTGACTTCAGTAGTTCAAAAAAGAAAAGCATGGCTTCAACTGAATCCTGTAGCTACGATGAAGAGCAATATTGGGAACCACTATGTGGTTGTATGAGTCTAGGTGTGATTGAAGTCTGCTCTTCTAATGATGAATTTGAAGATAATGATGAAGGTGGGGGAACAGATTGCCATTATGAGCCAGGGGGATGTGAAGAAGATTCTGATCCAAATGAAGAAGGAGGAGGCTCAAATCCTTCGGGAAATGCCTGTCCAATAGGTAAGGTAAAAGCCCCTAATAACGAATGTGTAGAAGGAGAAAAACCTTGTGAAGGTAATCCCCTCAAAAAACCTCGTATTGCGAAACAAAATGGTAAAAGTGGGATTGGTGGTGGCAGGTGGGGAATTACCAGATATACTGGTGCATCTACCACCCCTGATAAAACGCATGATGCTCTAGATATTGAAAATCCATTTGGCAATGCTCTATTTAGCCCCTTTAACGGGAATGTGGATGGAAAAGGTTATCAAAAAGATGGTCTAGGATATTATGTAACTATTAGATTCCAAAAAGATGGGGTCTATTATCTAATTCGCTTTGCTCACCTCCAAGAAGGTAGTATGCCTACAAATGGCTCTACGGTAACCGCGAGACAAGTTATAGGTGTGCAGGGCGATAGTGGAAACCTCAAAAAAGCTATCAATGAAGGTTCAACCGTTTCTCATAACCATATTACCGTATTTAAACGAATAGGCGGCGGGTGGAATCACAAAACAGATTACACATCTGTAAACCCCGAAGATTTTATAAAGACTAAATTCAATTCCGACGGAACCCCAATAACAAATACCGATTGTGATTAACTTTTAAAACCAATTTATTATGAAACATCTATTTATTCTATTTAGCCTTATTTGTGTGATTGCAATTCCTTTACAGGCGCAACAAGCTGTAGATCCTGACTCCTCACATCCTATTTACACACAACAGAAGGGGCGAAACACCCTCTCTAAAGCCCAATATTGGGGGATTAAGTATAATGGGTACACCATTTCAGAATTAAACGACCTTTTTGAGGACGAAGAACTATTATTTGATGTACTTGGCCAACCTAGCTTGATGGAAGAGGATAGTTTTGGGAACATTTCATATAACTTTAATGGCCTTACAGCTACTTATCAAAAAGAAGGGAATCCGAACTTTATTTATGGCTTTAGTACCACTCAACGGAGCGCCTTACGTGTTACCATTTTAGGAAAGACCATTCGTGTGGGCGATACCTTTGAGCAACTAATTCAGCATTTCGGGGAGGATTTAAAAATTCTACAAAGCTCAAGTGTAAATAGTACCATTAATATCAGTTTCGGGATAGAAAACATCTTCTATGATGGGTTAATGATACATGTGAATCCACAAACTCTACAAATAATCGAAATAGCATACTATGTAAATACTTAACTCTCAAAAAAATAGATTCAAAGCCCTCCGAAATTCGGAGGCTTTTTTGTTTAGAAATTCTCAAATTACTGAGATTGCAATACAACGTAATTTATTGATAGCCTAAAAAGCGTAGGCTTTAACCAAGCTCATATTCTGATTGTAGACATGTATAAAATTTATACCTGAAGATATATAATTGGCTACATCAGACTGGCGAACTGAAATTACTACAAAATAAAAAGTGTCAACTTTATAGTAGGTTATGGTATATGCTTTTTCTCTAATTCCATTGTTTTCGTCAAAAGCTTCTTCGTATTTATTATAAAATGAATTACAAACACTACTATAGCTCGAATCGGTTAATAACGTAATTTGTGAAACTGTTAAACCACCAGTGTTGGTTTCCGCTCTTTCCGAAGACCAATACGGCTTTGTTAAAAAATCTTCCACAATCGATTTATTAAGAGCACTTGAATCTGGGCATACACCCATTTCCATTCCATCTATAGTAGTCGAAACGTTCTTGATTGAATTCGACTCTACATTCGCACTGTAAATGCTAAAAAATATATTTATTAGTATAAGCAGCATGTTCATAATTTTTAAATAATTAAGTTAATTTCCAGACATTTTCAAAACTTCCCATTCTTATTACATACACATTAAGTTTAGCTGTTTTGTTTTCTTAAAAAAACCAAGGCTCCCCTATCAAGAAATTCTTTCTTTTTGGTTACATTCAAAACATAGATTGTTCTCAAAATTTATGCTAGTTTACTCCGAAGCTTAGCTTTAATGACTTCATCAAACCGACCTTTTAGAATGAAAAATTATTTATTTCTCGTCCCCGCTTTATTATTTATCGCTTGCTCAACAACAAAGCCAGTTCATCACACTCAACAAGCAACACTGTGGGTGCAAAATGCAGCCGAATTCGACGCTTTAAGTCAACAAGCCTACAATGCAGCTGGGGTTTATCTTCAAGAAGCTCTAGACGACAAAACGTGGTCGGCATCGTTAGAGCAATCGGGTAAAGATTTTGCCTCTCTGCCAGCTGCTATCATTTTAGATATTGATGAAACTGTTCTAGACAATTCGCCTTACCAAGCTCGTATGGTTAAGAAAAACTCAGCTTACGACCCCGTTGCCTGGAACCAATGGGTATTTGAAGAAAATGCCGATGCTATTGCTGGTGCAGTAAGCCTCACTCAAAAAGCAGCTGAAATGGGCATTACCGTTTTTTATGTAACTAACCGCGATGCAGAAACTGAAGAAGCTACTAGAAGAAATATGGAACGACTTGGTTTCCCAATTTCACAAAAAACTGATGTAATTCTACTAAAAGGTGAACAAGAAAACTGGACTTCTTCCAAAGTTGAACGACGTAAAAAAATAGCTTCAGAGTACCGTATTATTATGCTTTTTGGAGATGATTTAAATGATTTCCTTCCCGCCAAAAACATCACTGAAGAACAGCGCGATAATTTAGTATCTCAATATTCTGATAATTGGGGAAAGAAATGGTTCGTTCTTGCCAATCCCATCTATGGTTCTTGGGATCAAGCTCTGTTTAATTTCGAACGAAATCTAACTAACGAACAGAAAGAGCAAGCTATTCATAATCACCTTAACACAAAACAATAGGCATTCCTTTTTTACGCTGATGGAAAAAATTAACTGGGGAATAATTGGCTGCGGAAACGTGTGCGAAGTTAAAAGTGGTCCTGCCTTTAATAAAATTGATCACTCAAACTTAGTAGCCGTAATGCGGCGCAACAAAGAGAAAGTGGAAGATTTTGCACATCGGCATAATGTTCCTAAAGCTTATACAGGTGCTACCGCGCTTATAAACGACCCAGATATAAATGCGATTTACATTGCTACTCCGCCAAACATGCATTTGCCTTACACTATTGAAGTTGCTTTAGCTGGCAAAGCCGTTTACGTTGAAAAACCTATGGCTAGAACTTTCGGCGAGTGCAAAAAGATGATTGCCATTTGCGAGAAATATCAAGTTCCGCTTTTTGTGGCCTATTATCGTAGAGCACTTCCTTATTTCCTAAAAGTGAAGGAATTACTTCATGCATCTGCCATTGGCACTCCTACTTCTGTTCTGATTGAATTTTTATCGCCACCAAAACCCGACGATTTCAAAACCGAGCACGATAACTGGCGTACCAAACCTGATATTTCTGGCGGTGGATATTTTCACGACTTAGCTTCACACCAATTAGATATTATGAGCTTTTTGCTAGGCGATATCACCTACGCAACGGGCGATTCTTCCGATTCTATTGCTAGATACAATGCCCCAGATATAGTTTCTGCAAGTTTTGGCTGCTCTACAGGGGTTATTGGCTCTGGCTTATGGAATTTTGTTGCTGCAGAAAACCAGCGCAAAGATTTAGTTACCATCCACGGAACGGAAGGAAGTATTCAGTTTAGCTGCTTTGATGGAAATGCTCCTATCGTTTTAAAAACTAATTCGAGCAGAGAGGAGTTCAACCTTCCGTATCCAGCACATGTACAACAACCACTCATTCAGAGCATTGTGGACGATTTACGCGGGATTGGGAAGTGTGCTAGTACCGGAGCAACAGGTTCCCAAGCAAACTGGGTGATTGATCAAATTCTAAAAGCGTAAGAATTGGTTAGTAGCTTGAAAACTCACGCTCTAGTTTACGAATTTCACTTGCCCTATTTGAAAACGCCATAAATTCAGTAATACTCATTGTGTAGGTAAATCCTAACGCAGCTACTGATGTAATTCCTAAAGCCTTGTTCCAACCAACATGTTTACCATCACGTGCGTTACTAAAACCTCTATATGCCAAATACCCGTATAACGCTGTACCCAAAAATGTTACTGTCATTGAGCTCGTTAAGTATTGATCATTTTGCCATTTTAATTCAGAATAGTTGAATAACTTCTCTTCAAATAGCTTTATTGATTGTTCCGCTTCTTCTCTACTCAATTCAAAATCAGTTATCTCAATACCCTTTGTTCTTTGATATTGAATTCTGGAAGCACTCGTTCTTATTTCAATGTCCCTTGATAGCATTTCTTTTTCAGGTAATAAATAAAACAAAATGTTATCTCTATATCCATAACTAGGATTACTTCTATAATCGTATAGTCTGCTTTTCACAATAGCATATGAAGTATCGTTTACACCGTAGCTAATTTTTATTGGATAGAACTCAGAAACCCCATTGTAAAGCGTATCCGTTTCCTCCCAAAATAGCACTGGGTAGTCTAGTGCCACTAAATAACGTTTTGCTAACTCACTATTTTTAGTTTGAGCCGTAACAACTCCACTAAATAACAGCCAGAACAATAAACTATTCTTTAAATAGATTTTTCCTTTTTGCATACGCTTCAAATGGGAATTCCAATTTATGTTTTACAAGAGAGTCTACTTTACTCTTTGGGAGATCTGGCCTCAAATTGCCTAATGAAACATTGTCTATATGTAACATTAATGGAGTGGTTTCAACACCTAACATTATTCTCCAATCGATTCTTCTATTATAACTAAAGGAACTATCTCTTTCTAAATCTATCCTACTTTCTGCATTATAGATATATGTAGAATCATCCAGTATCTCTCGATTATATATTTCAAATTCATTTTCTTCCAAAAAATTTTCGAATTCAAACAGTACTAATGCTTCAGACTTATTTAACACATAACTTTTATTAGTATCAGATACGATGCTTCTCGTTGGAAAACTTGTAGCCACAAACCATAACATCGACACACTTAAAATCGTCACGGTAGCAATTTCATGTATCTGTACACTCTTTTTAAGCTCAAAACCCATATTTTGCCTTATAAAAAGAGCGAAAACGGGAAACAGTATTAGTACAAACAGATCAGTAACATCTGGGGTAAGGTTTGTTTGGGGAAGGTGATTAGAAATTAGAAAGGCATCAATTCCTTCTACAACAAAAGGGAACTGAATAAGAGTAAAAATTCCTCCTGCTAGTAATGCAGATATTCCAAAAGCTTTGTGGTCATTTTTTCTTTTATGGAAGATTGTATAAAGAAAAATGGTGAAGCAAAATAGGCCTGTTACATCACTAAGCTTTCCTGTCAGAGCTGACGTAAATGTATATTTCAAATAAACATCATTTACTATCAGTATGAAAAGAGATCCTACATATATAGGATGAACCAATAGTGAATATCTTTTCATTGAAGTAAGTTTTGATTTTACGGAGCACTTATGAGCACAATGTTTTCTGCAATAAGACCTTTTTCATTTTCTACTAGGTTAAATTCGAAAATAAGTTCCCGACTTGGTAAAAAGCTTGGATCCAAATCGTCTTCAAATTGGGAGATATGAGCGAATACCGTTTCGTAAGGAGAAGCACAATCTCTAGAATCTGTAATCCAGAGCGTATCATTTAATTTTTTCATAAATCGAATAAAACCATATCCATCATTTTGAGAAAAATCGTAACAGACACCACGAACTCGAGAGCCTACTTTTCCCCAGTTGCACGATGAATCTACCGGTAGCAATCCAGGAACTAAATATCCCGAAACGAATGAATCGACTGACTTTTTAAGTACTCCCGATATATTATCAAAGCCTAAAAGTTCAACTCTACAGCCTTTATTCTGAATGGCATTCACGACACTACAATAACTTCCATTGCTTGTGAGAAGCACAATTTTGTCAAGGTGTTCAGCTTGTGTTAGCATATCAACAGCCATGTCCATATCAATGGTCGACTTAGTGATTTTTTCGCCCGTTTCGTGGTTATTATAGGTTTGCACGGGTTTTTCGGTAACCTTGTATTCAAAATCACGAAGGACTTCGCAAAATCGCATAGTTTTGCGTCTGTAGTCTCTGTCCGTTTTAAGGCGCTCTTCATCGTAAGAAAGATATACGTTTAGTCGCGAAGGTGTTCCACCATCTCTACAAGCAAATTTACGGAGAATATCGTACCTAAGCCCATAACCACCATTCATGGTTACATTTACCGCATCAACATAGATGCCAACTTTTTGTCCAGATTTCATAATTACTACCGTTCACAATTGTGATGATTATTTACTTGAAGAAATTGGCCTAATACCTTTTCCAACTGTAATGAATCCTATTAAGGTGATTGTAACACCAAACAAAATTAATGATGCTCCCAGTTCCGAAGAAATAATCTCCATTAAGTAAGATTTTGAATACACTGCAGCCGAAGCTATTAAGATAACACCAAAAGAGAGCATTAAGTTATATGGTACTTTAAACGACTTAACAGAATATCTATAAATGAGAAGTGCCATAATAAAGTAGCTCGCTAAGGTTGCCCAAGCTGACCCCATCATACCAAATTTTGGCACCAAAATGAAGTTCATTAACAAAG
Organism: Balneola sp.; assembly: GCA_048267645.1. GTDB lineage: Bacteria > Bacteroidota > Rhodothermia > Balneolales > Balneolaceae > Balneola. The sequence continues at coordinate 337,155 of JBLWXC010000002.1, read as the reverse complement.
TTACGGTTGCTCCAATCAGTGTAATTTTAGCTAATTCTTTAGTCTTTTCGGCTATAAAAATTCCTGCCGAGAAATTTATATACCAACCCTGAAACCAGTAAGCAGCCAATAATACAGGTACAATGGGTAATGCAATCCAGTATTGTTCTCCTACTAAATTGAAATTCGTAAATGGAATTTTTAAACCCACAATTTGTTGAGCAAAAAGTGACACGAAAAGGAATATGGCCGCTGCTGCCACATTGAAGTACTTAAAGCTTTCTGCGAATATTTTTGGAGCTGTGGCATCTTCAGACTTTCTCATGAAAAAAGGTTGCCAAGCCATTCGGTACATTTGCACTAGTAATAGCATAAATACCGCCAACTTATAGCACGCACTGTAAGCTCCCACTAAATCCTCAGCAGTAAAACCTGTTCCATATAAATTATGGATTGTGCTTTCTGGAATTTCAAGAAGGTAGAATCTATCTATCATTTCATTAATGACATAGCCAATTCCAGCAGGTACAAAAGGCAATCCAAAGCGTAATGATTTTTGTAGGATGTCTATATTCCAACTTCCAAACCACATTTTATACGTGTATGCCCAAACTGCAATGGTTGTCAATATTGAAGCGCACAGGTTGCTTATGAATACAGCTTCAACACCCATTTTTAGAAATAAAATCAGGTACACATTCAGCCCTAAATTCACTACCACATTTCCAGTTCTTAACACGGCGAACAGTTTTGCTCTTTGAACAAGTCTTAATTCCGCAAAAGGAATAATGGTAAGCGTATCAAACAAAAGGATTCCCATCATCATGAGATAGATGTTCGTTCCATTTGTAATTCCTAACTGAGGAAGCAGAAGAGGTTTAACAAACCAGACAATAGCTAGTAATACAACCGAGCTTAAAAGAAGAAATATTTGAAGTGTTTTGAACAAATCCCGTGCTTTCTCACGGTCTTTTCCATATCTCAGGTAAGAGGACTCCATCCCCAAAGTGAAAAACACATTAAACAAGGCTATGGCAGAGAACACTAAACTTACAACGGCGTATTCATCCCGCTGAAATACACCAGTATGTATTGGAACCAGTAAATAGCCTATAAATCGGGCTAGGACACTGCTTATGCCATAAATAATAGTGTCAGAAAATAGTTCTTTAAGCTGCTTCAATTATTTTTTTGATAAATGTTCTATCGCTTGAACTCCAAGAATATAACTGTGTTTCCCAAAACCAGTAATTATACCATTCATCACTTTACCAGTTATAGACTTCTCTCTAAATTCTTCGCGAGCATGAATGTTAGAAATATGAACTTCTACCTTGGGGAAATTAACTGGATCTAAAGCATCTCTTAAAGCCACAGAAGTATGCGTGTATCCACCAAGGTTTGCCACAAGCCCTTCCGTTCCATCCGACATTGCTTGCTGAACTCGATCTATAATTTCGCCTTCAATATTACTTTGAAAGAATGTAAATGAGTGGTTCGGAAACGACGCGCTAATAAATTTTTCTACATCCTTTAGCGTACCCGATCCATAAGTGCTAGTATCTCTAGTTCCCAATAAATTTAAATTTGGCCCATTAATTACTAAAATCTTCATTATTTTACCGCCTTGCTTATCAAACTAGCCAACTCAACCATTCGTTCTTGTTTCACTTCAATTTTGCGTGAGAGGCTAAATGGTTGCTCTTCAAAATAAATAGGAACAAGATGTATGTGAGCGTGAGGCACTTCTAAACCTTCTACAATAATTCCTGTTCTAATTGTTCCCAGCGACTCATCTATTGCATTGGCAATATTTTTAGCAAAAAGTGTAAGCCCACTTAGCATGTCATCCTCTAAATCAAAGATATAATCTGTTTCCTGTTTTGGGATTACTAAGGTGTGTCCTTCTGCAATTGGGTTGATATCCAGAAACGCAAAATAACGTTCATTTTCTGCAATCTTATAACAAGGTATTTCTCCCTGAATTATTTTAGTAAATATGCTGGCCATCTTTTTATGATTTTAAAACTATATCTTTAATCGAAGATACTATCTCACTCAGAGAAATCACACCCATTAAATGAAGTATTGTATTCTCTTTTTTTATTTGATAACGCTACTTGTTCAGCCCAACCAAGTTACAGCACAACCAGATCACATTGTTGGGGAAACAACTGAAGCAGAAATACGCTCAACATTCAGAATTTTTGATTTATACACTAAAAGATATCAGCCAGATTCAACATCAATCCAATATTTAAGCTCTGTAACTGATAGTATTTCTATTATAACTGTTTTGGGAACTTGGTGTAAAGATAGCCGAAAACATATACCATCACTGTTTAAAACTTTACAGCTTACAGACAACCCGATGCTCCATGCAGAATATATTGGGGTTGATTATTTCAAAAAAGACCCTTCAAATGCGTATAACACGTATAATCTCAAGGCAAACCCAACAATTCTTGTTTTTAAAAGCAGTGTAGAAATTGGAAGAATCACGGAAGAACCTGCTCAATCTATAGAGAAAGATTTGGCAAAAATTATCAAATCTGCAGCTAAAAATAGATAATGTGAAATTTTTAATTCTTTCTAGACATTTTAGCTTGCCATCTACATAATAAAAGCCTTATCTTTGGAGCCTTTCGCAAATGCGAATGGATTGATTCGGTAGCTCAGTTGGTAGAGCAACTGCCTTTTAAGCCGTGGGTCGAGGGTTCGAGTCCCTCCCGAATCACATTTTTTATCCCCTAAGAGTTCATATTGACTCTCTCTTGACCAACCCCTTTCGATTGACATTGGAAGGGGTTTTTAGTTTCTACCAGTTAAACTCTTTAGTAGTTCGTCTGTAATTTTATTCTTTACCTCTTCAGAAGTTAAAAGAAACTCCTTTTTCTCCTCACTTAACTCTACAGCCGCCACTTCATGGCTAGCATTATATAATTTTTTAAAATCCTCAAATTCAAATACTCTCATTTCGCTCACTCTAGTTTTTTGGATCAGTTCCATGTTACAAATCAGCAGAGCGGTCCTTAACACTTCCTGCCCAAATATTCTGATCCATTTTTTGCATTAACTTTATTTCAGGATTCCCATTTTTTTAATCCCTTTCCTCTCTTATCGGCGCAAATCCTGAGTTTATAAGGAAATATTTTTCCGAACCCTCCCTCTCTCTTTTATCAATACAACAAGCCAATACCTTTCCCACAATACCAAAAAGCTTCTTTTTGATACCAAGTTGGTTTTAAATTCTTTGTTTATTAAAAAATTTTAATTATTAGAATATTTTAATAAATTAACATTAGAAAATTTTAATAATCGGGTGCGAATATGGATTTACAAGAATTAGCTTCAGAGTATTACGCTACAAAGTCTGAAAAGATTAGAACAGCTCTTATAAAAGAATCTATTCCTTTAGTTAAAAGCATAGTTGGCAAGGTGCAAAAACCAAAAAACTTGCTCAGCGAAAACGAAGATTTAATAAGCATTGGTTTTACAGGCTTGCTTCAAGCGCTTGAGTCTTATGTACCTAATAATGATGCTCAATTCAAAACCTTTGCCTACTACAGAATTCGTGGTAGCATCATCGATTACCTTAGAAGCATTGATGAACTTCCAAGAGCAAAACGTTCTGATAACGCCCGCGCGCAGTCTACCATTGAGACTTTGCAACAAAAACTAGGCAGAATACCCTATGACTTTGAAGTAGCACAAGCGATGGGCATGCCTATTAAGAAGTACAAAGCACTTCTATTAAGCGTTCAACAGCGCACTGCACTTTCTTTAGATTACGCGGAAGAAGAGAGCAGTTCTTTCTCTTTGAAGAACAACATTGAAGACACTTCTAACTTAGCGCCTGATGCTGCGATGGAAAAAAGTGAAGAACATGCCAATCTTAAAAAAGAAATTGAGAAGTTGACCGAGAGAGAACAACTTATTCTTGGCCTTTATTACTATGAAGAACTTACACTACGTGAGATTTCAGCAATGATTTCAATTTCAGAGGCACGAATTTCTCAAATCATAGGTAAAGTACTACTTGTACTGCGTGGAAAAATCGGGACAAAAGTATTGGCTTAATTCGCTTTTACACAAGCGCTGTTCTTTATTATGCTAATCCACACTTATAAGTGGTCGGATTTTGGCTAATCGTTTTTCGCCAATTCCCTTTATGTTGATTAGTTCACTAATGCTATCAAAACCGCCATTTGCCTCTCGATATTCAATAATTCTTTTGGCGTATGAAGGTCCAATACCTGGAAGCAACTCTAATGTTGCCTGATCTGCTTCATTCACATTTATTGGATACACAATCAATACTCCAGAAGATCCAGATAGCTCGCTTTTTTTTGGCACTTTTTGCCCAATTTTTGAAGAGTCTTTCCAAATTCCTTTTTTCGCTAGTTCTGCTTTCTCAGAATACATCTTATATGCAGCTACCGAATCGGGGTCTTGTTTAAACCAACTAGAAGTTGTTCCATATCCGTTCGCTAACACTGCTTGGTTCAAAGCAATATTTCCAGACTCGGTTTCTAGCGTTACATATCCATAAAAGGTGTTATTTGAGTTAAATGGCTCACTTCCGTCATAATCTTGAATTTTAACTCTTCTACCTTCCAATAAATTTTTCATATACCCTGCAGCGGAAGACGAAAAGTAATACGATGAATCTGGCCCAGCATACAACGCAGGCATATTCACACCCAACAACCTTACAGGATACCCGAAACCTGGAGCCACTTCAATTTCAAAGGTTGAACCATCGCGTACTGAAAACACATTGTACCATTTATCTGGACTTACAGCAGGAGCTGGTGCGGTTGTCCTTCCCTCAGCTCTACTCAGTACACCTGCAAAATCTTGGTAATAGTAATTCGCAATTTTATCTGAATAAATTATAAGCAGATTCTCATCATTGTTTAATTCTGCATTATTTGAAAAATTGTATGAGCCTGCAATTACCACAGCTTCATCTTTTGGGTCAGGATTGGAAGCATCGATAATGAGAACTTTGTGGTGCAATTTTCGCATTTCATCAGACGGAAGTATTAATCGATTTCCCGTTTGGGCTTCTGGAACTCCCCAAATTTCACCTGCTTTTTTATACCGTGAATAAAAACTTCGATCAATAACCCCTTCCAATCTAATTTCAGGATTCTCCGATTTTTCCCAAATTGCTTTGCTCAATTCGATAGTTGGAGTAATTGAAAATGCTTGAAATCGAATATCTGATTGAGTTTCGTTTTTAATAACCTCAACTATCCTATCGCTTATGCTAGGCTTACTTCTATCTCTATTGACAGGTGCAAAATATAGCTCGAGCTTTGTCCCACCTACATCAAAAACGTGCTTACTAACATCTTTTTTGTCTTTATGAAACCGTGCTTTTTTAGGATTGGGAATATCTGATTTACCTCCCCACATTTGTTCAAATTCCTCTGTGTATACACCCGCTACTTCAAAATCTTTTATAACAATTACGTCATTGGTATTGAATGCGCCAGTATAAGTTAAGTTTGTAGAACCTGTCCATACTATATCATCATTCTTTGAGGGCGATTCCCAATCAATAACAGCAAACTTATTATGCATATCTGCCCCAGCATTAACCAATTTATTATCGCTAATACTTCCATCTGGCTTATAAACATCGCCATCATCATCAATAGAATAAATTCCTGCTTGCTTCAGATGCTCCCACATTTGAACATCAATTTCGCCTCCATCAGTTCTGTTGTAGTTATCAGTTACAACCCGCACCCTTACACCTCGGGCTTTGGCAGCAGATAAAGCTTCTGCTACTCTAATATTTTCTAAATCATAAATGCACAAATCAACACTTGTAGTAGCGCTATCAATAAGCTGAGTTAATGTGCCAATCAAATCCCAAGAATGATTACTTCTATTACCTGATGCCATAACAGAGGTATCAGCTGGCATATTGAAGTAAACTTCAATCCATTCAGTGTCTTCTGTTTGGGCTTTTACACTTGTAGTAGCCAACATCAGAGCAATTAAAACTGTTAATATTAATTTTTCCTTCATTTTAGAGGCTTACAATTATCATTAGTAGGTAAATTAACGTATTTTCGATTACTGCAAAGTAAAATCTACATTCGGAGCTAAATATGAAGCTAGAGTTTCTTAATCCCATTCGTTGGAAAAAATCTGTTTTAGTACTGTTATTATCTGGTTTTGTGGTAACATGGTTTACTTTTGTTGATAGTTATAGCCTTTCTACACGGTGGGATTTACACCAAAGAAAAGAAGATTTGAAAATACGCACTGAGCGCTTAAACCTCACTTCGCAAGAGTTAGCGAAGAAAATTGAACGATTGAATGAGAATGAAGCGCTCTTAGAAAAAATTGCTCGAGAAGAATACGGAATGAGAAAACCAGGTGAAACTGTGTACAAAATCCGTAGAAAATAATTACTCCCACTCACTCTTAAAAGCTCACACCTCTAATGAAAGCCATTGCTGTAGACCTTGGTGGAACCAATATCAAAGCTGCTATTGTAGACCGTCAAACTGGAATTTTAGAACAAGTTTCTGTACCAACTTATGCCGATTTAGGCAAAGACCACCTTTTAGACCGAATTGCAGATACTATTTTAGGCTTAGCAAAAAAGCATGATGTAATTGGTATAGGCATGGGTTTACCTGGCATGGTAAACTTGGAACAAACAACCGTACAACACCCCCCAAATTTACCTGGCTGGGAGGTTGTAAATGCTTCTGAAGAAATTCAAAAAAGAACCAACATTCCTTGCCGTATAGAGAATGATGCAAATATTGCTGCTTTAGGCTCACTGCATTTTGGTGTTGGCAAAAAATTCAACGACTTCATCATTATCACACTAGGTACAGGTGTAGGTGGAGGTATTATTATAAATAAAAGCCTTTTTAAAGGCTCCCGAGGAATGGCTGGCGAACTTGGCCATGTTATTTTAGATTACCATGGGCCACTTTCTAACAGTGTAACCCGAGGAACTGTTGAAGCATATTTAGGCCAACGCTTTTTAAGTCGCTTTGCTGCAGATTTAATTTCGCAGCACCCAAACAATCCTCTATACATTAAATTCTCAAAGGATTTCGAAAAGTTAGAACCGCTAGACCTCACAAATGCAGCGAAACAAGGAAATGAATTAGCCATAGAAATTCTGAGAAAAAGCGGTGAAAAATTAGGCTACGCCATCATAAATTATTCTCATATGCTAGACATCAGAAAATATGTACTCAGTGGTGGCGTTTCAAGAGCGGGAGACTTCCTTTTTGAACCTGCACGTGAAATTGTGAAAAAACATATGATGGGTCCATTTCAAGAAGACTTTGAGTTAATTTACGAAGATCTAGGAAACGATAGCGCCTTACTTGGAGCTGGCGGCCTAGCTTTCGATTCGTTCGCATAAAAAATTATATGAATTTTGGGATAACTATAAACACTGGTAAATACTGTTTAAGCATTTGCTTAATTATGCTATTTACTGGTGTGGTTTATGCCCAACAAACAGATTCAACTTCTGCAAAAAAGTCAAATACTGCATCTACCAAAAGCGTTGTAAAAGACGCTGTTTCTTTTCAATCTAACGATTCTTTAGTGGTGGATTTTAGAAATGGCAGAAAAGCTTTTCTCTATGGAACAGCTAAAGTTTCTCATGATGCTGGCACTTTAACCGCTGGCGAAATTGAAATGGACTTGGCTAACAGTGAGGTAGAAGCAAAAGCTGGGTCTGAACAGGACACCCTTTCTTATCCTATACTTAAGCGCGAAAGCGACGAGATTAAAAGCACTCGAATTCTTTTTAACTATAAAACCCAAAAAGGGAAGTTTGAAAGTGCACGTGTTCAGGTTCAGGATGGCTATTTAATTGGCTCTAAAGTTAAAAACGTAAGTAAAGATGAGATTTACATCGAAGATGGAGTTTACTCAACTTGCCCACCTGATTACCTCTATTACTACATAAAAGCCAAGAAAATGAAGGTTGTGGAAGAAGAAGAAATTTTCTTTTCTAATGCACGCCTATACATCTTAGACATTCCGTACCCTATCGTTTTTCCTTTTGGTTATGTGCCAGCAAGTTTTAAGAAAAAAAGATCTGGTTTATTAACTCCAACTTATGCTTTCCAAGCACAATCAACACGTGGGATTGGACTTCAGAACATAGGATGGTTCCAATATTTTAACGACTATTTTACAGCCGACATTAGTGCCGATATTTTCACCTCCGGAACTTTTTACTCTACTACAAATATGCAGTACCGTAAACGAGATACATATAATGGCTCTATTCGCCTGGGATATTCGAGAACTCGTGGTTTAGAAAGTACAGACCCTGGATCTGGAACTTCTGTCCAAAAATCAATTTCCGTCGTACATAATCAAGATTTTAGCCCGTATTCTTCTATCTCGTCAAATATAAACTTACGAACTTCTGAATATTTTACTCAGAACTCATACGACATTGGAGACAGAGCCGAGACCAGCTCAAGCTCCAAGCTTTCGTATAAATACAGTCACCCAGAAAAACTTTTTAACTTCAGTGCTAACTCTCAACTTTCTCAGAATTTTAACAACAATTCTACCACATTAAGCGGGCCAAGCACCACATTTAGTTTAAAAACACTAACGCCATTCAAAACCTCTACAGGCAACGACCCAAAGTGGTACGAAAGCATCACTGTTAGATATAACAACTCTTTTAATTCTTCTTTCACTTATAAACCCATTGATGCAGATTCAGCTGAAATTGGATTTATCGACGCACTTTTAGACCCTGATTTATACCGTGAAGCTACTGGCGAAGATGATTACATCAAACTAGGGTTCAAGCAAACTGGAGGCATTCAGGTTGGTAAACTTATAAATAGCCCATATTTAAACCTGAGTGGAAGTGCTAATTTTAATGAATATTGGTATCCATCCACTATAAGAAAGTATTTTAATGCAGACTCAAACAGTGTAGAGTCGACCAAAGAAGTTGGTTTTGCTGCCGCTAGAGACTTCAATCTTGGAGTTTCTTTTTCCACTACTTTTTATGGGGTTTCGAACCAACGTATTGGGCGTTTCCAAGGGTTACGGCACACACTACGCCCGAGCATAAGTTTTACTTATCGTCCCGATTTCAGCGACCCGAGCTGGGGATATTATCGTACCGTACAATCTGATACTCTAGGCAACACTCAAAAATATTCCATTTTTCAAAACCAGATATATAGCGGGCCAGGCTCAGGAGAGCAGCAATCTCTATCCTTTAGTATTTCTAACGTTTTTGAGACTAAAACAGTTAGTAGAGATACTACTGGAGAAGTAACCGAAAAGAAAATTAAGCTGATTGACAACCTGTCTCTCTCAACCTCATACAACTTAGCTGCTGATAGTTTGAACCTGAGTAACTTAAGTTCGAGCATTTCATCAACTGCTTTTAAGGGCTTGAACCTGAGAGCTAGCGCATCATTCTCTTTTTACCAGACGGACTCCTTAGGGCGCGAATTTAACCGCTTCTTTGCACAAGGAGGCGGGAAACTCGCACAGATTCAGAACTTTAGCATTAGTGCTAGCACTTCTTTTAGAGGTGGGCGGAATGGAGTTGAAGTTTTCACTCCTATTTATCAGCGCAGGTATGATCCATTTTATCAAGGGCAATTCAATCCGATAGATTCTCACTTCAATGAAGAAATTATTCCTCCAGTAAACTCTCCTTGGAGCTTTTCGCTAAACTTTAACTATAGCTGGCGTTATCAGTTTAACGATAGCCCAACTAGAAGTGCTGTGATAAATGCAGAGAACATTTCTTTTAACTTAACTCCTAAATGGCGTTTTAGTACACGTATGGGCTACGATTTCATTCAGCAAAAACTTACGCCATCTCAATTTAATTTAAACCGTAGCTTAGAATGTTGGGATTTATCTTTTCAGATTAACCCCTTTGGAGATTTTCAGTATTACTTCTTTAGGCTTAGTGTAAACAGTGCCCAAATACAAAGCTTATTCCAGAAATTACCTGTTCTGAAAAATCTAGAACGTAGCTCTTCGCCAACTGGTAGAAGCTACTAGGTTTTAAATTGAGTCTTTTCCAACTGAGGAAAGATATTTAACTACATACTTGCCAATAACATCAAACTCTAGGTTTACTTTATCGCCCACCTTCTTTTGTTGAAGGTTTGTAAGGTTCCATGTATAAGGAATAATGGCGACCACAAATTCATTCTTTTCTTCGCGAGCGATGGTAAGGCTTATGCCATCAACAGTGATGCTTCCTCTTCCAACAATCATATTTTCGAATTCTGTTGGAAATTCAATGGTTACAAGGTTTCCTGTTTCTTCAGGAACGATGCTTTTTATAACCCCAGTACTGTCTACATGCCCCTGTACTAAATGCCCTTCAATTCCTGTTTGAAGAGTTAAAGAGCGTTCTAAATTTACAATGGTACCTACTTCTAGTTCGCCCATTGTAGTTTTACGCAATGTTTCCTCAACACTTTGAACTGTAAACGTAGACTCGTTAAAAGCTGTTACTGTGTGGCACACACCGTTTATTGCAATACTTTCGTCGAGATGGCAACTTTCTGCGAAACTACAAGCTATATCAAACTCTACGCCTCCGCCATTTAGACTTCTTACACTTTTAACGCTACCGGTTTCTTTTACTATTCCTGTAAACATATCTCAGATTTAAAAATATCCAGTTAATAACATATCATTCCCAACTTGTTTCCAAGTGGTTTCTCTAAGCTCTACAATCTCTTTCATTCTAAAAGAGCCAATATTTAAGATAGAGCGCGTACCTGCTCCAAGCAATTTTGGAGCAATAAAAACGTGAATTTTATCCACTAATCCCTGTTCAATTAAAGCCGATGATAATTGCTGTCCACCTTCCACTAAAACCGATGTTATTCCTCTTTCTCCAAGTGCTTTAAAAGCTTCTCGGAGATTAACGTGTCCATCTAATTTTGAAACTTGTATAACTTCACCCCTAAAATAATTCTGTTGCATCACCTTCAACATTGGGTCAGCGTCATTTGCTGAAGCTTCTTTATTCCAAGTAATGATAATAGTCTTTTCTTCATGTTTATCTGAAAAGAGATTTAGAGACTTCGGGAGTTCATAAGGGCCATCAAGTACAATTCTTTTAGGTTGCCTCCCTTTTACATGGCGAACTGTTAGCTCGGGATTATCAGCCATTGCAGTAGAACGCCCAACCAGCACAGCATCGTATTCTCTACGCCATTTATGAACCAACTCTCTAGATTTTTTCCCAGAAATCCATTGCGAATCTCCATCTGCGGCAGCCAAAAACCCATCTACAGTTTGAGCAATTTTTAATGTAATGAACGGACGACCATATAATTGGTGGTGAATAAAAAATTCATTCAGTAAAGTAGCTTCTTCTTCAAGTACGCCTGTAGTAATTTCAATCCCTGCATTTTTTAAATGAAGCAACCCTTTACCATTTACTTTTGGGTTTGGATCCTTCATTGCCACTACTACTCTAGAAATAGGTAATTTGGCAAGTAATCCTGCACAAGGTGGTGTTTTACCGTGATGAGAGCACGGTTCTAGCGTAACATATACTGTCGCATCCTTCAGTAATTTCTTTGATTTTACTGAATTAACAGCATGAACCTCTGCGTGGGGGCCTCCGAATTTTTGGTGGTAACCTTCTCCAATTTTGTCTCCTTCTTTAGATACAATGACACAGCCCACTAGTGGATTTGGCGAAACGAGTCCTTCACCTTTTTGTGCCAACTTTAGCGCCTCGCGCATCCAGTTTCTATCTGTTTTTTGAAGAGCTTCCATTTCCATGCTTGAAAGTACGGACTATTCGTCCATGATTAAACTAATGAACATAAAAAAGGGTAAGAAGATTCTTCTTACCCTGATAATTTTTCACTAAGAAAAGATTGCCTAGCCAGGAATTAACTTACTACGGTTATCCACGATTTTGGCTTCTTTTTTAAGTTGCTCTAACCAAACAGAAACAAAACGTTGGTTAACTTTTTGAGCTAAAGTTTCTTCAATTTGCTGTCTTGTTGCAGCGTCTAAGTTTGCAAGATCCGCTTCAGACTTTTTATCTACTCTTACAACATACACTGCAGTTGTACCAACTAAAGCTTTTGAAGTTTCGCCTTCATTCAATCCAAAAATCATACCGATTACTTCAGGCTCTCTGCCAGCTCCAGGAAGGAGAACTCCGTTTCCTGTAATGTTAGTAGCTGTTTGAACTTCTTTGTCGGCTGCTTTTGCCAAATCTTCTAAGCTACTATTTGCAGCTACTAAAGCAGCTACTTTTTCTTTAGCTAGAACTTTTCTTTTCTCGATTTTTACTTGGTTCTCAATTTGGTCTTTAACAGTATCAAAAGGACGGTAGCCTTCTTCTGCTTTATCAACAAGCTGAACTACAACAAAACTATTTGGCAATTCATAAACAGATGAGATGTCACCTTCGTCAGCTTTTTCTAGGAAGTTTAATACTTGTTGGCTACTTCCTAACCCAGAAATAAAGCTATTGCCTTTAGAAGCGATACCAGTATTTACAGCTTTATTGATACGCTCAGCTTCAGATTCGAAATCAGTTTCTTCAGTAGCAAACAATTGGAAATCAGAAGCTTTTTCATTTGCTGCATTGATAGTTTCGTAAAGAGCTTCGATAACTCTAGAGAATACAACAAACTTAATCTGTTTTCCTTTCTCGTCAACTTTTTTGATAATGCTTAACTGGCCATTATCAATAATTGGCTCGGTGACTTCACCTTTTTTAAGATCTAATACTGGCTTGTAGCTATCTCTTATATCGCTCTTATTAACAAAAACGCTATTGTAAGCAACACTAGAAGCATTGTTAACTAAGAATAGAGAATCGTTTTCAGCAGCAGCAAACTCTGCTCTTAAGTCGGTTAGCTCCTTAGTAATTTGCAAAGTATCAGCTGCGGTAGGCATTTTGCTGAACGTAACATACTTAAGCTGGTAGTTCTCGTCTTGCTTGTATTTTTCTTTATTCTCGTTGTAATATTTTTTCAGGTCGCTTTCTGATACAGTAATTTCTTCAGTAACAGTTTGAGCGAACGGGAAACGCACATAAGAAACATCTACAAAAGAATTGTTTTTGATGTACTCTTGTTCAACATCAGCACTTGTAACTTGTAAACCAGCGGTAATAAAGTTAGAAAGCTTTTCTTGGCGACGTTTTTGACGAAGTTGATTGTCTAAAGCTAGAGCCTGTTGTGCAAAGTTTGGATCGGTCATTACTTGATTTAAAGAAGCACGATCTACCGTTCCATCTTCTCTTTGGAAGTTTTGAACGATAATTGGATCTGGATTATCACCATAAACCATGTCTAGAAGTTCATCGTCGGTAACTGTAATACCCAGTTCGTCCATCTTTTGCTCAATTAGTCGAGAACTAACTAGTTCTTCCCAAACTTGAGACTCATAATAGGCCGTCATTTCTGGGGTCATTGAATTCCCCGTTTGTTGGGTGTACGCATTAGTATAGTATTGAATACGTTGTTGGTATTCCTCAAAACTAATGTTATCACCATTTACACTACCCAAGTCTCTTGGGCCAGCGCCTATTAAATTTGTAACACCCACATCAGAAAGCACCCATAAGATTCCGAAGGAACCAATAAGTAAGATAATGATGTATTTGGTGCTATTTCTTAGCGTTTCCATTAAACCCATAACAGGTAACCTCTAAAACAGTACTTAAAATTTCAATTTATATAATCTGCCGTCGTCAGCATCTCTAAAACAGCTGGCAAATATAAGCTAATAACGAGGGAATAAAAAGTCTATCCAACGCTTAGTTGTCAAAACACCTCAACTAAACGCATATGCTTCAAGTATTTTTTAGGATCTGCTTGTATATCCTTTATTAACTGGTTCAAATTAACCGAAAGAGTATCTAAATTATTATACAATGATGGATCTGAGACCAATTTTCCAAGAGTACCTTCGCCCGAGTCTATCTTATTAAGAATATTATTGAGAGTAAGAGTACTCTTATTTAGTTCGGCACTTAATGTATCTAGCTTACCTGAAGTTGATTCCAAGTTTTTGATCATACTTGCCAACTCCTCTTTATTTTCGGAGCTTAAATCATCCATGGTAGCTAAAGTATTTTTTATACTTTGTGTAATCGCATCCACATCTTCTTTTTTCTCATCAATAAGAGTATTCAACTCACTAGAAAGTTCAGAAAAACCTTCTAAAGTGTTTGTGATATTATCTTGATTTTGCTCTGATAGCGTGCCATTCAACTTGTTTATAAGACTTTCAACTCCTTGAATTGAAGTTGAAACTTGCTCCGATAGTTGATCACCTTTCTCTGCAAGTTCATCCATAATACCTTTATCATATATGCCAACAATAAAACTATTATCCTCAATCATTTTAGTTGCACCACTATTTCGATTAAGCTCAATAAACTTGTTGCCTAACAAGCCTGATGATTTCAAGTATAGTACAGAGCCTTCTGGGATTTCAACCCCTTCATCAATACTAAGTGTTACTAAAGTACTGTCAGACTCTTCTAGGCGCATTTCTCTAACACTTCCAATTTTAAAGCCTTTTACGTAAACTGGATTGCCACGAGTTAGCCCCGAGACATCATTAAACTTTGTATATACTGTTGTCGAAGTTTTAAAAAATGGTTGGTCTCTCATGATTTTGAAACCAACAAAAGCTATCACAATTGCTGTTAGCACTGTTAGCCCAATTTTTACTTCATTACTCAACTTAATCAAGTCCGTCACCTATTCCTTTATTTGATATTCGCTTGCGGTTGTAAAGTCAACCAAGGGTTCATAATTACTAGATTTCATCTCTTCTATACTTCCAAACCAACTAAGTTTATGATCGTCTAAAAAGGCTACTTTTTCAGCAACTTCTAACACACTATGCATATCGTGCGTAATAACTATAGATGTTATATCTAAACTATCAGCCATTGAGACGATGAGTTCATTAATCTCTTCAGAGGTTTTGGGATCTAAGCCAGATGTTGGCTCATCATACAGTACATAATCTGGTTTAAGGATGATTGCCCTAGCTAAGCCTACTCTTTTTCGCATTCCTCCAGACAAATCGGAGGTTGCCTTTGGACCTGCATCTTTCAGGTTAACTAATTCAAGTGCGTGTTCTACATTCTCTTTAATTTCAGCTTCCGTTTGATTTGTGAAATACCTTAACGGAAATGCAATATTCTCGAAGGTACTGATGGAATCGAACAAAGCAGCTCCTTGAAAGAGAATGCCAAAACGCTGCCTAATTACTCTAAGTTCCAAATAACTCAAATCAAAAATACATTGTCCATCAATAATCACTTCGCCAGAGTCCGGATAAAGTAATGCGTTCAGATGCTTCAGTAAAACAGATTTACCACAACCAGATTTACCAATCACAGCTAAGGTTTCACCGTCTTCAATTCTAAATGAAACGTCTTTCCAAATTAGGCTCTTGCCAAAGCTCTTTGTAAGATTTTTTATTTCAATCATAGTTTATAATAGTATCGCAGCTAGTAAAAAATCTGCTAAAAGTACATAGATACAACTTAATACAGTAGCTTGGGTTGTTGCTGTTCCCACGCCCTCAGCGCCTCCAGATGCATTATATCCTTTAAAACAAGCAATGGAAGTAATAACAAAACCAAACACAAAAGACTTCACAAAACCAAACACAATATCCCAAGGGAAAAAATATAACCTTGCGCCTTTCATAAATTCAGCGGCAGGGAGAATCCCATCTACCGAGCCAGCAACTACTCCACCCAGCACACCAAAAGTAGCTCCCGCTACGTACAATACAGGAAACATCAATAATCCTGCCAAAACTCTAGGAATTATTAAAAAAGTAACAGAATTAAACCCCATTGACTCTAAAGCATCAATCTGCTCGCTTACCCGCATTGTGCCTAATTCAGTAGCAATTCTTGCGCCAACTTTTCCTGCCAAAACTAAAGCACTTATTACAGCTGCCAGCTCAATTAAAATTGACTGAGATACAATAGAACCAATGGTGTAACGTGGAATTAAATTCGTGTCTAACTGATATGCCGTTTGAAGGGTTAGTACTGCACCAGTAAAAACACCCGTTAACATTATAATTGGGATCGATTCGTAACCAATCTTAACAAACTCTTGAAAAAGATTCTTTCTATACGTTTTAAATTCTACTACAGACCGTAATGCTTGAAATAATAGTAAGGCATACTGTCCAAACTGACGAATTGCTTCCATTCACAATAGTAATTCAGGTTATTTATAATGATTTGCAGTCATTGCTATTTCAATTAATTATATTACAAAACATTTCAGCCAATTGTCATTTACAAATCGTTACCAGTGAAAGCACTCCTGTTTGGAATTTTAATAATATTTACCCCGCTTTTAACAAGAGGCCAATCTAACACATCAACAGTTTTTAGATTTCTTGACATGACTCCTAGCGCATATTCTGCAGCTCTTGGGGGGAATCATACTGGGCTTTTTAATCCAGATTTCAGTCTTTACCACACCAACCCAGCATACCTTTCTGGATCTCAAACTGGGGAGGTTTCAGCTAGTTTTGTGAATTACTTGGCAGATTCGCGCATGGGCTTTTTAAATACCGCTTACAAACTAGATGATTCACAAACACTCGGTTTTGGTGTGCGTTTTATGGGCTATGGAGATTTTCAGTCTCTGGATGAAGAAGGCAACAACCTCGGTAGTTTTAACGCTATCGACTTGGCATTAAGCGGCGCTTACTCTTATGCCATTAGTTCTAAATGGAGTGCTGGGGGTGAGTTTAACTACATTTATTCATCTTACGAGCAATATAAATCAAGCGCAGTTGCTGGAACTGCTGGCTTGCATTACCAAGATACCGAAGCACACTTCAGCTTTGGCGCTGTTGTAAGAAACTTGGGCACTCAACTAACTACTTATAATGGCATTAGAGAGCCTCTTCCTTTAGATGTCTCTATCGGGATAGCCAAAAAACCAGAGGGATTCCCAGCGGAATTGAGTTTTACCATGCGCCGATTAAATGATTGGGACATGCGTATTTTCGGAGAGTCTTCAAAACCATCATTTCTTGATAATACCATCCGGCACGCTGTTTTTGGTGGGCAATTTTTCTTTAGCGAAAACTTCAAATTTCGCATTGGGTATAATCACTATTTACACGAATTAAATAAAACTAGCGACAACTTCGACTTTGCAGGAATGAGTCTTGGAGTTGGGTTTAAAGTAAAAGAATTCATTATTGATTTGAGCCGTAACTCATATAGTAAGTCTGGCGGTGTAGTTCTGCTTAGTATAAAAACCAAAATTTAGCGCGTATGCTACAAGCGCTTAAACGAATAACCGACAATCCTGGCCTTAAAAACATTTTTATAGCCACTTTTCTACTCATACTTATTTTTAACGTTGGGATGATTGGATATTCGTTTTTAGAAAACATGGACTGGTTTGATGGCTTATACATGACCTTCATAACCATCTCAACCATTGGTTTTAGCGAAATACATTCTCTTTCTCCCCTTGGCAGAGCATTTACTATGGTAATTTTTGTGCTTGGCATCGGGGTTATTTCTTACATTGCTTCGCAGAGTACCCAATTGCTTTTCGAGAGCGAACTTTTTCACCAACGGGCTATCCGTAAAAAACTTGAGCACATGGAAAATCATTATATAATTTGTGGTTATGGCCGGATTGGACATAGAATTGCTATGGTTTTGCAAAAAGCAGGGCTCCCAATTGTGATTGTTGAAAATCGAACTTCCAGCATCCAACGTTTAAAAGATGACAACCACGTATATATTGAAGGTAACGCTGAAGATGAAGCTATTCTAAAAAAAGCGGGTATCGAAAAGGCAAAAGCCTTAATTTGCACGCTCTCGAGTGATCAAGACAATGTATTTACCACCTTATTAGCTCGCGAGCTTAATAAAGATATTTTCATTTTAGTACGCACTAACGAGAACAAAAACCGAAGCCGTGTTTTACGTGCTGGCGCTGATAAAGTAATCTCTCCATACGAAATTGGAGCAGACAGAATGGCGAACGTAATTCTTCGCCCTAATGTTGATCGCTTTGTTGAGTCGATGACGCACGACGAAATGCAAGATCATAGTTTTGAAGAAATTATGATTAGCCAAGGTTCCGAACTTGCAGGAAAAACCCTTGCAGAAATTAATGTGCGAAATAAATACTCCGTATTGATAATCGCGATAATACCAAAAGGTGGACGAATACATTTTAACCCTGGCAGTTCAGACCAAATAAATGTCGGAGATTCCTTAATTTTACTCGGCGACCTTAAAAAAATTCAGGCTTTTAGAACCGAAGTTTGTAAAGACGACCGCTCATTAGCAGAACGCACCGAACAACTATAATAGTAGATTACACATGATTAGATATTTGACAGCAGGCGAATCACACGGCCCTGCGCTAACAGGAATTGTTGAAGGTGTACCCGCAGGTTTGCCCTTACTCGAAGACGAAATTGCACTCCATTTAGCTCGCCGCCAAGAAGGTTATGGCCGCGGTGGACGAATGGCTTTTGAAAAAGACCGAGCTACTTTTAATTCCGGAGTTCGCTTTGGAAAAACTATCGGAGGCCCTATTTCTTTGTACATGGAAAATCGTGCTTTCAATAAAGATGCTGATGGCTGGCCTGTTGTAATGAATAAAGAAACTGAGGCTGAAGGAATTGAAAAAATCACTCTTCCCCGCCCAGGTCACGCTGATTTGGTTGGTAGCTTAAAATACAACTTCGATGATATCAGACCTGTTATTGAGCGCTCTAGCGCAAGAGAAACAGGGATGCGCGTTGCTTGCTGTGGCATAGCTCGACAATTCCTCAAACACTTTGGAATTGAAATCGGTGGCCATGTAATTCAAATTGGCTCCGTAGGGTACGATAACTGGGATGACATTCGAAACATCACAGATCCACTAGTTGAGAGTGGAGCTGAGCATGTATTCAAAACTGCCGACAATTCTGATGTTCGCTGTTTAGACGACAATCTTTCTGAGCAAATGCGCGATGAGATTAAGAAAGAACGTAAAGCAGGTTCTTCGCTTGGTGGGATTTACGAAATTATAGTTACTGGCGTTCCTGCTGGATTAGGAAGTTTCGTTCATTGGGACAGAAAACTAGACGGGAAAATTGCCCAAGCCATTTTAGGCACTCAAGCTATGAAAGGTGTTGAAATTGGAATGGGCTTTGAATCTGCTCGAAGAGACGGACATAACGTTCATGATGAAATTACTCATAACGGAACCGAATTTAAGCGCCGCACCAATCGCTCTGGTGGCATTGAAGGTGGAATGAGCACCGGAATGCCAATAATTATCCGCGGTGCAATGAAGCCAATCCCAACGATGCTAAATCCATTAAGCACTGTTGATATGCACACACTAGAAGAAACAAGTACACGTTATGAACGCTCTGATGTGTGTGCTTTACCTCGTGCGGTTGTTGTTGCCGAAAGTGTTATTGCACCCGTAATTGCCAATGCTTTTTTAGAAAAATTTGGAGGCGATTCAATTTCTGAAATTGAAGAGCGCTACAAAAACTACATATCCAGTGAACAGTAATATTCCCAAATTAGCCGCACATATAAAGGCGAATCCAGATGATTCATTTTCGAAGTTCGCCCTTGCTCTAGAGCTAATTAAGGAAAACCAACCAGATAAAGCACTTAAGCTCTTTCAGAATATTCGGCAACAAACTCCAAACTATATTGGGGTTTATTACCATTTGGCAAAACTTTATATAGATTTAGGTGAGAACAATTTAGCAATTGAAACCTATAAAGAAGGAATCGTAATCGCTGAAAAAATATCTGACTTACATGCTAAATCAGAATTACAGGGCGCTTTAATGAATCTACAACTAGATATAGAAGATTAGTTTATGAAATTTAGAATCCAACTTTGCATAGTATTCTCTCTTATTTTTATAGTAGGGGTGGCAACTTCTACCAACACTCTCGCTCAAGAAAAATCCACGTACACTGTTAAATCTGGAGATACATTTTTTAGTATCTCTAAAAGACTCAATGTTTCTGTTACTGAACTCAAACAATGGAATAATGTTAGCTCCAACAATCTCTCCATTGGGCAGAAGCTTGTTTATTACATTATAGAAGAGCCAAGCACTCCTAACCCTAGCACTGAGCCAAGTACAGCTACCGAAGCTCTTATGGATACCACATCACTCATTCACGCAAAGCCTGATGCAACCAATAGCTATTACCTGGTAAAAAGTGGCGATACTTTGTATAAAATTGCTCGTGAAAATAATATGAGTCTTTCTGAGTTACGAGCTATAAACAATTTAACGAGCGACAATCTTCGCATTGGGCAAAGGCTTGCTATAAAATCTGTAAGTGTTGCTCCGGTTGTTAGTGACTTTTCAAATGAAAGTTCATCTCAAGGAAGTTTTGTTCTTTACACACTCAGCAAAAAAGACAATCTCAATACTTTGCTCACAAAATTTAAAATGACTGAGGCCGAATTACAGGCTTTAAATCCTGAGATTGATGTTCATAAATTAAATCTTGCAAAGAAAATCACGGTTCTTGCACCTCCTTCAAAAAACTTCGCCAATCCTTATTTAAAAAATGCGAAACTTCAAGATTTAGGCACTATTGATGTTCATGTTTATGATGAGGATAGCAAAGGCCAAACAACTACGAATGGGGAGCTTTACAATCCCAATGAATTAACTGCGGCTCATTCTAACATCTCGCTTGGTAGTATTATCTTTGTTGAGAATACAAAAACTGGCCAAGGAATTTACGTTCGAATAAACGACAGAATTACTGGCTCAGGACTGAAACTTTCTAACAGCGCTTTCCGAATATTAGGCTTCGACAATAATCAACAATCAACAGCCACCATTTATACCGATAGTTAATGATTAACGCCATTAAAACTTACTTCTCTGATACTAAGACTCTTTTATACAGTTTCTTATTGAGTTTACCAGTTTTTCTGGCGTACGAAATCCTCATACTAATTTCCCAACCTGATGCTTCTCACGTTGTAAGAATCAGCGTAGATGTTTGGTTCAAATCTATTTTTACTTCACTCGGTGTTAATGCCGTATCTATTTCTCTGCTTATTGTAGCGCTTTGCGGGCTCTTTATTCTTTACAAAGAACGAGCGCGCCTCAAAACAATTCGGTTTAAGTTTTTCCCTCTAATGATTGGCGAGGCAATGATATATGCTGTTGTTGTTGCCTTTATAACTCAAACATTAGTTGCTTTACTTCTCAATATTTCAGCATCCGATCCTATTAATCAACTAACGGGATTACAGAAATTTGCTCTTTCTCTTGGAGCTGGTATTTATGAAGAGCTTTTCTTTCGCGTAATTTTGGTCTCTGCATTTCTACTTATTTTCAATAAGTTTTTTAATAATGTTAAATGGGCGTCAATCGCTGCATCGGTAGTTTTATCAGCTTTACTTTTTAGTGCGGTGCATTATATTGGCTCAATGGGAGACCCTTTTACACTTTCTTCTTTTCTTTTTCGATTCATTTTTGGATTAATCCTTAATGGAATATACGTTGCTAGAGGCTTTGGTGTAGCGGTTTGGACCCACGCTCTCTACGACGTCATGGTTCTTCTTGTTTATTAGCTTAAGGAAACAACTAATAGTGCGATAAGTTTTATCTATTAATTAGTGTTGCAACTGATTGCTACATTAGCATTATTGTAAACGTATGTGAATTCATATAACATTCTTTCTTAAAGAGAGTTATAAAAATCAGATTGAATCGTTTTAATATCTTAGAGGTTATTGTTAATGACGTTAGTAGAAAATAAAAAACAGAAAGACTTTAATGAGGAGATTATCCCACTCCTTGATGTGCTCTATAACTTTGCGCTTAAATTAACAAACGACCCAAATGATGCTGAAGATTTAGTTCAAGATTCTATTGTAAAAGCCTACCGATTTTTTGGGAGCTACGAAAAAGGAACCAATGCAAAGGCTTGGCTTTTTAGAATTTTGAAAAATTCATTCATCAACAACTACCGTAAAACCTCTAAACGTCCTCAAGAAGTAGATTATAATGAAGTAGAATCTTATTACGAATCTATTAGAGCTGAAAGAACCGAAACAACTGATCTTGAAAGATTGATGTTTCAAGAGTTGATGGACGATGACATCGCAAAGGCCTTATCTAAACTTCCTGAAGATTTCAGAACTGTAGTGTTATTGTGCGATGTAGAGAATTATACTTACGAAGAAATTGCAAATATGCTTGATGTACCTATTGGTACAATTCGTTCAAGGCTACATCGTGGAAGAAATCTTCTTAAAACAGAACTCATGGCATACGCTACCAAAAGAGGTTTTGTAGCAGATTAATAGCGCTTTATTTCGTTTTTTTCTTCTTCTCTTCAAATAGACGAAGTGTAACACGTATTGTAGTTCCTTCATCCAGTTCAGACCTAAGAACATACACATGCCCATCGTGATAGTCTTCGATAATACGTTTTGTAAGACTCAAGCCTAATCCCCAACCTCTTTTTTTAGTACTAAAGCCTGGCTTGAAAATATTCTTCACATGCTTAATATCTATACCTGTTCCAGAATCTTCTATATCTATCACTATTTCGTTTTCGTGAATTTTTGAGGATACTGAAATAAAAGAATTCGTTTGTTTTTTGGGAAGAGCATCCATGGCGTTTTTAACCAAATTCTCTATCGCCCACTGAAAAAGCTCGGGGTTTATATTCACTTCACCTTCTGCAGTTAACTCTTTTCTAACTTCAACTGCTTTCCCCAAACTAGGTAGTCGCCGCTCCATGTATACCATTACATCTTCCAGAATTGGACGAATATCCATTGGTTGAAGCTCTGGTGCAGATCCAATCTTCCCGAAGCGTTCAGCAACACCCGCAAGGCGCTTCACATCGTTTTCTATCTCTGTAGTTATCGTTGAGGCTAATTCATCTGTGTTGTATTCATCTTTCATGAGCTGAATCCAACCATACAAACTAGAGATTGGAGTACCCAATTGATGAGCTGCTTCTTTCGCCATTCCAACCCATAAATTCGATTGCTCTGATCGACTTATACTTTTATAGGTGGTATATCCAATACCAAGAAGTAGCGTAAGAAGTAAGATCTGGAGATAAGGAAAGTAGCGAAGCATTTGTACGGTAGGGCTTTCTCCGTAATACACAAACTGTTCTAACTGCTTTGTATCGTCACCAATTATGATACGTATTGGCACATTAAGAGACTTATATGCCTTCACAAGATCCGAAGAATCTTTGGCTGTACTTAGCTTAGAAGTATCAATATTTCGATCGAATAGAATCGTATTGTTTGAATCTACAACGATTGCTGGGATTTTAAATCTGTTTTCAAGAATTATCTCGCTGTAAACAAAGTCGGTAGTGCTCTTTGCTGATTCCGCCTCATAAATTAGCTTAAGAACGCTATCAGGCACTTCAGGATATCTTTTCAGTAATTCTGCAGCCTGTAGAAGTTTTGTGCCTGCTTGTTCATTTACCGGAAGGCTCATATACTCGTAGCCTTTGGCCAATAGTTCAACGCTAGAACGTTCTTGCTCTAGTATTTTATCTACTAAGTACTGATTGTATATAACAGAGCCTGCACCTAATGAAAAGAGCAGAATGATGAGCAGGATTTTAACTTTTCCTGAAGATGCAGAAAGTTTCATGTTCTAAAAATCATACCTTTAAAGTGGTTGATGTATTCACATGAAAAGCCCCTAAACGTGGCTTGTGCTACTATGCAGAAGCTTTTTGCTTTTCGTAAACTGGTGGTGCTTTTTTCTCAATAGTCTCACCAGTGATAATACATTTAGAAATATTTTTCATTGAAGGAAGAGTATACATGATATCTAGCATATCTTCTTCCATAATAGATCTTAATCCACGAGCTCCAGTCTTACGAATTTTAGCTTTTTGGACAATAGCTTTAAGCGCTTCTTCCTCAAACTTTAAATCCACCCCTTCCATCTTAAACAACTTCTTGTACTGTTTTGTAATGGCGTTTTTAGGATTTTGTAAGATATCAAGTAATGCCTCATCAGAAAGCTCATGTAGGCCACAAATCATAGGTAGGCGACCAATTAATTCAGGTATGAGACCAAATTTTTGTAAATCTTCAGGCTCTACATAACTAAAAATATCAGCAGAGTTTTTATCGAATTTAATCTGTTCTGCATGGTTAAAGCCCATAGCACTAGTAGATTTTCTGCGTGCGATTATCTCTTCTAAGCCAGAGAATGCACCACCACAAATAAATAGGATATTTGTAGTATCTAACTGAATAAAACTTTGTTCAGGATGTTTTCTACCACCTTTTGGCGGAATGTTTGCAACAGTACCCTCAAGAATTTTGAGCAATGCTTGTTGAACACCTTCACCGCTTACATCACGAGTGATGGATGGATTGTCACTTTTGCGAGCAACTTTATCCACTTCATCAATATATACAATTCCGCGTTTAGCGCGATCTACATCGTAATCTGCCGCTTGGAGAAGGTTGCTTAAAATACTTTCAACATCTTCACCAACATAACCAGCTTCGGTAAGAACTGTGGCATCAGCAATGGTAAAAGGCACATCAATTATTTTTGCTAAGGTACGTGCAAGTAATGTTTTACCACTACCTGTAGGCCCAAGAAGAATGATGTTACTTTTTTCAATCTGAGTATCGTCGAGCTCTTTACTCTCGTGAGTAATGCGTTTATAGTGGTTATAAACAGCTACGGCTAGAGTTTTTTTAGCTTTTTCTTGGCCAATTACATACTCATCTAATTTACCAACTATTTCAACAGGTTTAAGAAGGGGTTTAAATGATTGTGCTTTTCGCTTACTTAACGACGCAAGGTCGCTCTTGATAATACTTGAAGCGTCCTCAACACATCGATCACATACGTAAACATCTGGTCCTGCAACCATACTATTTACTTCTAGGCTCGACCGTCCACAGAACGAACAGTTTACAAGGTCGGTATTGTTCTTCTCTTTATCGCTCATAGCCCTTCAATCTAATCAAAAAAAATTTATTTAGCAGATTTGGATCTTGCTACTACATTATCAACTAAACCGTACTTTTTGGCTTCGTCAGCTGACATCCAATTATTACGATCTGAGTCTCTAATAATATCTTCTAAAGAGTTGCCACTATGGTCGCCAATAATTTGGCTCAACTCTTTTTTAATGCGAATAATTTCTTTCGCTTCAATCTCAATGTCGCTTGCTTGGCCTTGAACGCCACCAAGTGGTTGGTGAATCATTACTCTAGCGTGAGGTAAGCAACTACGCTTGCCAGCAGCACCAGCAGTTAGCAATACAGCTCCCATACTAGCAGCCATTCCCATACAAGTAGTAGCTACATCGCATTTGATATGCTGCATGGTATCGTAAATAGCTAAGCCAGAAGAAACAACCCCACCAGGACTGTTAATGTACAGGTTGATGTCCTTTTCAGGATCTTCAGATTCTAGAAAAAGTAATTGAGCAACTATAGTGCTAGCTACAACATCATTAATTGGACTTCCTAGAATGATAATACGATCTCTAAGAAGACGAGAGTAAATATCGTAAGCTCTTTCGCCTCGGCTTGTGGTTTCAATAACCATCGGTACAA
The DNA here is from genome assembly GCA_048267645.1 of Balneola sp. Classification (GTDB taxonomy): domain Bacteria; phylum Bacteroidota; class Rhodothermia; order Balneolales; family Balneolaceae; genus Balneola. The sequence continues at coordinate 311,542 of JBLWXC010000002.1, read as the reverse complement.
GGTTACTTTCTACTGCGTTATTCACTTCGTAAATTGGTTGTGTGGCAAGCGGTTGTCTAATCATGATGCTCTTTCTTAAAAAATTACTTTTTAGTTTTCTTCTCCTGCAACTTTCTGTATTTCTCTTTGTCTAGCTCTGTAATCTTTAATTCGTCTTCAAGCTTGTCAAATACTTTATTCTCTCTAATACTACTTCTCAATTGCTCCAGCATACCTGGGTTTTGAGCGTAATAACCTTTCAATTGCTCGGCTGTTGCACCAAAACGGGCTGCTTCAGCAGAAATAAATTGATCGATATCTTCTGCATTAATTTCGATATCATCAAATGTATCTTGCAATTTCTGGCTAATAAATGACCATTTAGCTTCACGAATTCCTCGTTCACGCATTTGCTCTTTATACACAACTTCATCAAAATTGGCTGGTAATTTACCGCCTTGTTGTTGCTTCAATTGCTCAACGTATGAGTTCAGAACTTGTTCTAGAAAAACTTCAGGAACTTCTATTTCATGAGCATCAACCAAAACTTCTACAATTTCGTTCTTTAGCAAGTCTGCTGAAGATTGGTCGTAATATTCTTGCATTCCACTTTTGATGAAGCTTTTAAACTCATCTTCAGTTTTTGCTTCACCATTGCTGTTTTTAACAATAAACTCTTCGTTAAGTTCAGCTTTGTGTAGAGTTTGTACTTTTTTGATGGTAACACGGAAACGATCAGTATTGTCACCGTCTTTCAAGTCCATGTCTACAACATCACCGGCTTTTTTGCCTTTCAACTCTTTTAAGAAGTCTTTAGCACCGTCTTGGCGTAAGTCAATTACTTGATCTTTGTCTTCTTCGCCTTCAACAGGGTTGCCCTCTTCGTCTAAGGAGATAACGTCAACAATCAACTTAGAGTCTTTAGTAGCTTTAGTATCTACATCTTCCCAGTTGCCTTCACGCTCTAATGTGCGCTCTAGTTCTTCATCTACTTCTTCGTCAGTTACATCGTGAACCATTTTGTTCACTTTCACTTTACTTAAGTCGGTAAGTGTAAACTCTGGCTTAACACCAATCTTAAAAACAACCTCTAACTCGTCATTTTCCCAAGTTAGATTAATCATTTCAGTTTCGCCAATAGGGTTGTGCTCAGGAACAATGTCTTTTTCAAAAACAGTTTGTATCCATTTGTTAATTTCTTCAAGCTCTATTTCAGAACCGAATCTTTTCTTAACAAGCGACAAAGGAACGCGACCAGGACGAAAACCAGGAAGTGCAATTTTACCTTTATAATTTTTAAAAGCCTTATCGAATGATTCTTGAAGATCTTCTCTTTTGGCAGTTAATGTAAGCTCTTTATCAACAGAGGTAAGCTCTTTAACAGAAATGTTCACGTTTTCTCCACTTTTTTTGGTATGCAATTCAATAAATGAACAGGATTTAATAAGGAAAGGAGTACGAGAGGGGGGACTCGAACCCCCACATCGGTTAAGATACTAGATCCTAAATCTAGCGCGTCTACCAATTCCGCCACTCTCGCAAATTTTAGAGCTTGCAAAGATAGCGTAATTTCAATTTAAAATCCAATTTTACGCATTAAAAAATTTCATTTTTTTCGCAATTACTAATTGGGATTTTAATTACGTTTTTTGAACTTTAGAATACTATGTATAACAACCTACGCCTTGTCTATGTCACCACATCCAATAAAGAAGAGGCACGAACTATCGGCCGTTCTTTAGTAAGCAACAATTTAGCCGCCTGTGTTAACATAATAGATGGCATGGAATCCATCTATATGTGGGAAGGGGAGCTTGTAGATGCTAACGAAACCGTTCTTATTGCTAAAACGCATTATTCTAAAATGAAGAAGCTAACCGAGCATGTTAAGCAAATGCACAGCTACGAATGCCCTTGTGTTATTTCGGTATCACTTTCGGAGCAAGGTGGCAATCCCGATTATATTAAATGGCTACTTGGGGAGACTAAATAATGAAAACCACCTCTTCTTATTATTTATAATCGGAAGTAAACTAGTAACACGAGATTCACTGCCTTGATTCAAACAGAACGTATTTCAAAACATATCATTCGGGCTACAATCCGAAGGCCACAAGCCCTTAACGCCATCAATTTTAGAACGATTGAAGATTTTGAGCATCTTGTGGAAAAAATTGAAAAGGATGGTGATATACGTGTTCTCATTTTTTCTGGTGAAGGAGAAAATTCATTTGTTTCTGGTGGCGACTTAAAAGAATTTCACACTATTATAGACAAGCAAGAAGCCATTAAAATGTCGTCTAGAATGCATCGCCTTCTAAACCGTTTAGAACACCTTCCTTGCTGGAACATCGCCTTTGTAAACGGAGACGCCTACGGGGGCGGTATTGAGCTCATGCTTGCATTCGACTTCAGAGTTGCCCTCAACAAGGACATCCAATTGGGTTTTACTCAAGGTCGTTTTTATTTAAGCCCTGGCTGGGGTGGACTTACTCGACTCGTTGAAAAAGTAGGTCGCGCAAAAGCCTTACTCTGGTTAGCCAAAGCCGAAATCATTTCTTGCCAAACCGCGCTAGAGGAAGGAGTTATCGAATACATTTTGGAATCTGAAAAACCCGAACAAGCATTACTTGATTGGGTTGAAAAATTAACCAAAAACGACCGTGATTATATCCGCACACTAAAGCACGGGGCTTTAGCTAATAACGAAATTCGAAAAAAGACACTGTCAGCCGAGATTGAACCTTTTTCAAAACTTTGGGTTTCCACACAACATATTGAACGAGTATCAAAGTTTTTAAAAAAGTAACTTTTCTCAATTGCTAATAGCGGATGTATAAACGCCAAAGTAGCGTGCTACTCTGAACAATAATTTTTGATAGCACCAAAAACTCTTTCGAAGAAAACACTTCAGATCTTTTTATCAACATGAACCCAAAAATGTGGATCTCTGGGGGAATTTTCATCTTGTTACGGATTAAATCTCGCTCGGTAAGCGCAAAAACTGGAACTCCAATTTCAGCTGGATAACCCTCTTCTCTAGAACCTTCCATGAAGGTTCCGATTTTAGAGTTAAAAATATTGTTTGTTAGGTATGGCTTTCTCGTTTTTAACAACCGCTGAACAACATCTTCATTTATCATGCTTTTTGGGTCGTAATTAGGCGGAATTTTAGAGCCACCAGTTACAATCAGATTTGATTTCTCATCTAACACTTTCCAAAACGAAATATGGTCCAACTCAAAGGCATTTCGTAATGCTTTACAAAAACCTTGAGAAATAGTCATAAAGTCCTGATTCTCAATCTCAAAAAATAACTCGTCGAGAATCTTCTTTTTAGTAACAGTTAACCTACTTGAGATATCAGGAATAACTAGATTAGCAACTAGTTTTCTCTCCACTCTTTCTAAAAGAGATTCTGGATTTGCTAAAAGGTCTTCTTTCTTAATAAAGTCTTTAGCGCCAAGTTCTAGCGCTTTCTGCTCATTTTCGTAGGTAGGCAGACTCGTCATAATCAGAAATGGAATTTCCTTTTTATACGTATCCTTCTTTATCGCCTCAAGAAATTCTAAGCCTGTCATTCCTGGCATATGAATGTCAGAAAGAACTAAGTCAATCTTCTTCTCAGCGAGAGCATTAATGCCGTCCTGTGTATTTTTTGCATGCACCAACTTGTATTCTTTTTTAAGAATATCTTTGACTATGTAGTGCATTGCCTCGTCATCGTCAATAACTAGTACTGTATATTCCATTTCTAGCTTTTTATTGTATTAACGGCCAATAACTCGTTTGCGTAAAACAAGTTTTGCTTCATAACTATTCCCACCTCTTACAAGTTCTATTTTCATTTCTGAGCCTTCTTTATATTCTCGCATTAATGCCCATGCATGCATTTCGCTACTAACCCTTTCTCCTCCAATTTTAACGATAATATCACCAGGCATAATTCCACCTTCAAATGCAGGCCCGTTTTTATTCACTTTGGTTACAAACAAACCTGGAATGGTTGGTAATTTGTATTGGAATACTAATTGTTGAGTCATCGGAGTAATTTCAAACCCAGGATCAAAATCTAGAGAAACTTTACCAGATTCAACTAATTGATTAATTATTTGCTGAACTCTTGTACTAGGTATAGCAAACCCTAAGCCCACAAAACCGTTACTTGTTCCGCCTGTAAAAATAAAAGTATTTACACCTATCACTTCTCCATCGCTATTAATGAGCGGGCCACCTGAATTACCTCGGTTAATCGCGGCATCGGTTTGTATCATGTCAATATAAACGTGAGGATCGTTAGGGTCGGGTCTAAAGTCACGTTTAGTTGCACTTACCACGCCCACAGTAACTGAGGGTTGGCCATCAGCAAAAAGCCCGAATGGATTCCCCATTGCAATTGCCCATTCTCCCACCATTACGGTGCTGCTTTTGCTAAACTTCACAAAAGGAAAAGTTTGAGAAGAATCTTCGCGAATAATTCTTAAAAGTGATAAATCAGCTAAAGCATCTGACCCGAGTAATTCGGCTTCATATCTTTCACCATCAGAGAGAACCACCATAATTTTTTTAGCGCTTTCTCCAGCAACATGCTCGTTGGTTACTACTAGGCCATCTTCGCTAATAATAAAACCAGAGCCCATACTTTTTACTTCACGCTCTACGGGTGATAAGAAAAACCTAAAATAAGATGGATCGAATTCTCGAGTATAACCTCGTTCAAGCTCGGTAACAGTAATGCTTACAATTGCAGGACTTGCTTTTTCAACTGCATTTGTAATTGCATTTCTTCTGCTGTTAGCAATTTCTATTGTTTTGTCGTCGTGGCTGTCTTCGGTTTGCTCTGGCGCCGTCGAAATTGGTTGGGCTAATACTTCTTCACCCACAAGAGAAAGAGAGCGCTCTGGTTTTTGAGACTGATTACAGCCAGCTATTATCAAACAACTTAAAAATATAATCCCAACTCTACTCATGGTGTATCTTTGTTATAACTGTTCCATGCCAATACTAACAACTTCTTTAATGGCATCTTCAATTTTTCCTTCAAACATACCTCCAGCTGCTTTTTTATGTCCGCCGCCGTTAAGCTTACGTGCCCAAATGTTCACATCTATTTCGCTACGAGAGCGGAGGCTAAGTTTTATTTTATCGCCATCTTCTCTCAGAAAAATACATGCCTTAACACCTTCTATACTTAGCGGGTAACTCACAAAGCCTTCAGTATCTGCATTTGAAGTTTCTGTTTCTTTAAACATCGCTTGGGTAACGTACATTGTGGCGATTTGTTGGTTCGCATGCAAAGAAATAGTTTCTAGCGATAACCCCAACAACTTAATTTGATTCATGCTTTTTGATGAATACACTCTTTCAACTACTTCTGGCGGGGTGAATTTCCCCCTCTCAAGTAATGTAGCTCCGGCTCTTAGCGTTGCAGGTTTCACACTATCGAACTGGTAGGAGCCTGTATCAGTAACAAGCCCAACATATAAAGATTTGGCAATCTCTTGATCAATTTGCTCAACGCGATGCTCTGAAATCAGCTCGTATACTAGTTCGCAAGTAGAAGAAGCATTAGTAACCGAAACGAATTCTTCAAAAACATCATCTGGTTGGGGATGATGATCTATCATATAAAGTGGCTTATTAAACTCGGCAACTTTTTCAGCTATAGGGCCAAATCGGTGCAAAGCATTTCCATCTAAAAACATAAACGCGTCATAATTTTGCAGAAGCGCCTCATCTGGTTTCTCTATTGGGAAAAAATCAGTTAGCCAGCTCAAGTTATCATTTACGTCATCTTCATTAAAAGCCGAACAGTTAACCCCATTTTTTTCAAGCCATAAGCAAAGCCCAACTTGAGAACCTAGACAATCGCCATCTGGCCTAACATGAGAAAACACCGCCACTTTTTGGTGTGATAATAATTTTGAAATCAGTTTTTTAAACATACTCGCTCCTTGTTTTCAAAAATAAGCTTCTAAATCTACACTTCCATTTCTTTTTGAAAGGAATTTTCCGAACCTTGCTACTAAAATTTAATTTTATGAATGTACTGATTGTTTGCGGAGGAACCCCTCCCACAAAAAAACTTCTCGAAGCAGAAATTAACGCCGCTAAACTAGTGATTGGCGCCGATAGTGGCGGACATGCCATTTTGGGTAATGGGTTTATCCCAGATATTGTTTTGGGAGATCTCGACAGTTTCCATTACACCCGGCACGAAGGCATAAACGTACTTAAAGATGAAGACCAAGAGACCAACGATTTGGAAAAAGCTCTTGTCTATGCTCTTAAACAAGGCGCTACACACTGCGTAGTTCTAGGAACTTTAGGGAAACGAATTGATCATACATTCAAGAATTTATCGGTGTTAAAGCAATTCCACCATAAGTTTGAGTCGCTCGTTTATAGAGACGATTATGGCGATACATACCTGATTGAATCGCCTTACGAGCTTTCTATCGATTTAGACACTGTTATCTCTTTTATTCCACTTTCTGGTAAAGTTACTGGTATAACTACAACGGGAGTACAATATCCACTCACGAACGAATCACTTGAGATTGGCGTGCGAGACGGCACTTCAAACACCGCAACATCAACTACCGTAACAGTCGTTTTTGACGATGGCGACATGGCTGTATTTGTTGGAACCGGTGGGAAATTAGCTAAATAGCGATTTCAATTTCTTATTGATGGATTGGGTTTCGCCTTCCGATTCCCAATTCACATTAAGCTTCTGACAATTTCAGTTCTCGTTGCCTCATCGATTTACGCCACGCAAAATAACCCATTGTTGCAAAAACGGTGAAAATGAGAAACTGGAAACTAGTAAGTACTAAGCCTTTGTAGAAGTATAATGGAATAGAAATTAGGTCGGTAATAATCCAAGCGACCCAATTTTCTAACTTTTTGCGCGCCATTAACCACATCCCCAAAATTGCAAACGCCGTAGTGGTTGCATCCCAAATAGGAACATCGCTGTCGGTAAAGTTTTTTAGTACTAAAACGAGTATCAGAAAAGAGCCGAACAAGATGGCTAGAGAGTATATGTTCTCTTTACTTGAGTTTGTAGTTACGGGAACTTGATCTTCTTCACCATCTGTATTCAACCAGAAGTACCAACCATAAATACTCATTACAAAGTAATATGCATTTACTCCCATATCTGCATATAACTGATAACTAAATGCGATGTAAATGTAGATGAAAGTATTAACTAGGCCTGTTGGGTAAACTAAAATATTCTCCTTCATAGAATACCAAACACTCAACAAACCAGCTGTTACGGCGACCCACTCAATAATTGTAGTTTGCTGAATCCCAGAGATAATTCCTTCAATTATAAAATCCATTCCGTTTTTTCGTGTTTTTGGAGTAACAAATTAACGGACAAAGGTAGGGAATAGAAGCACTATTTATACTTACTTGCCAAAGTTAGTACGTAAAATTTTATCTCGTCTTTAGAGCGCGAGAAAGATTGAGTTTATGAATGGGAATTAGGTAACTCGCCAGCATTTCGTCTTTATGAATACCAAGCAAACCTGTGCCTCGGAAATCCACCACGCATACTTTTTCTTCGCGTTGCACTACTTCGCCAATGCCATAATATTCTGGGCTAGGGCCATAATACACCAAATCACCGGGGCTCAGCTCATTATTTGCCCTCCGGTGAAATGGGAGTATCACCGGGAGCAAATCTAGACGATATGAAAGCCTTCGCTTTTTTGTAAAAGACATTGTTCAAAGTTAATTCTCTAAAATATGAATAATTCTTTGGGAATCGCCAGCTTGTTTAATTTCTATAAAAATGGAATCCTCAGGTAATAAACCACTCATCTTGTTTGGCCATTCCACAATAGAAATTCCTTCGCCATATAAGTATTCTTCAACTCCAATTTCTACAGCTTCTTGCTCATCCTCTAACCGATAACAGTCGAAATGAAAAATGGGCGTTGTGCCTTTATACTCGTTAATGAGTGTGAATGTTGGCGAACTAACATCCGATTCTTTAACGCCGTAATACGAAGCGATACCCTTCATAAAGTGAGTTTTTCCTGCCCCTAATTCCCCTACTAAACACACCACAGAACCTGGGTGTAATTGTTCCGCAAACTTGCGCGCAAAATCTATTGTTTCTTCAACTGAATTACTTTCAAAAATCATATTATCTTGGTTTTAAAGTTGCTACCGGTAAAATCATTTCCTCCATAGAAGCCCCTCCATGCTGGAAAGTATCTTTGTAACGATTCTGAAATTTGTGGTAGTTAGTTGGATATACGAAATAATAATCTTCTTTCGCTATTATAAAGCTGTTTACACCTGGTGCTGCTGGTAACTTATATGCTTCAGGATTTTCAATAAATAACACGGCGTTCTTTTCCTCCGACTTCAAATTGCGCCCATATTTATAGCGTAAGTTGGTTGCAGTGTCTCTATCGCCATATACTTTTGCGTCTCGCAAGGCCCTTACCGAGCCGTGATCGGTAGTAATTACAACCGTTACATCTTCTTTCGAAAGCTCTTTGAACATTTGTAGCAAATGCGAGTGCTGAAACCAAGCTTCAGTGATAGATCTAAACGCTGCTTCATCTGGGGCAAGTTCTTTAATTACGGCAGAATCTGAGCGAGAGTGGACTAAAGTATCAACAAAATTATATACAAAAGCGGCCAAGTTAGATTGCGAGAAGTTTGAGATTTTATCTGCCACACGCTTTCCTTCATCAGCAGTAAGAATTTTCTCGTACTTAAAGTTGATGTTTATTTTAGAACGCTCCAATTGGCGTTTTAGTAATTCCTCTTCGTGACGGTTTAGAGATTTCTCATCTTGGCCTTGCTGCCACAATTCAGGATAAATACGCTCAATATCTGAAGGATATAATCCCGCAAAAATCGCATTTCGTGAATATGGAGTAGCCGTTGGTAAAATAGAATAATAGAAATCTGTCTCGATGGTATAAAACTCAGAAAGAATAGCTTCGAAGGTCAACCATTGATCATAACGCATACAATCAATTACAAAAAACATCACTTTTTTGCCATCCTCCAACTTCGGACGAACATATTTTTTGAAGATATCTGGTGAAAGCACAGGTCGGTCTTCATCTTTAGAGAGCCAAATTGCATACTCGCTTTCAATAAATTTACCGAACTCTTTATTGGCCTCTTCAAACTGATCGTCTAATACTTGGATAAGCGTTGAGTCGCCACCATTAAGCTCCATTTGCCAGCGAGCCAATTCTCTATAAATTTCAATCCATTCTTGCCAAGTAGTGCCTGGGTGAATGCGAGAAGTAAACTCACCGAACTGCCTTAAATAGGTTTGTGCAGATTTCTCAGTTTGTAGCCTAGAGCGCTCTAAAATGCGTTTTGTGGTAAGCAAAATCTGGTTTGGATTAACTGGCTTAATCAGATAATCAGATATCTTTCCGCCAATGGCGTCCTCCATTATCGCTTCTTCTTCACTTTTTGTAATCATAACCACGGGAAGGCCTGGCTGTATATTTTTGATGAGCTCCAAAGTTTCAATGCCACCCATACCTGGCATTTGTTCATCTAAAAAAACGATATCAAACGATTGTTTGCGAATCATAGTAACGGCATCGTCGCCGTTAGTTACAGGCACAATTTCAAAGCCTTTTTTCTCTAAAAAGATAATATGTGATCTAAGCTGGTCGATTTGGTCGTCGGCCCAAAGTATACGTGGCATAAGCAGTATGTGTTTTCAACTAAAGTTTGATAAATGGAGCCATTTTTTCTAATCGCTTTTTACCAATTCCCTTAATTTTCAGTAATTCGTCTATCGTTTTAAATTCTCCGTTCTCTTGGCGATAATCCAAAATTCGTTGGGCATAAGCAACGCCTATTCCATCTAATTTCTGAAGTTCCTCTAAATCAGCCGTATTTATATTTACTACTAGCTTATCTTTATCAGCATCGCTAGTGGGTTCAACGGCACTTTCTACTTTTTGTTCTTCTAATTTTTCTTGAGGAACATATTTTTTCTCGTTCTCAATTTTTTGTTGCTCTAGCACAGAACTTTTGGCCTTGAACTCGGTTACAATTTCATCGTAGCGTGCTTGGCTGAAATTGAATTGTTGAGTTAGAAATGTACTTATAGCAAGTAAAGTTAGGATGACAAATAGCAGAGAAGTTATTGTGATTCGCTCTTTACGCGACACCTGTAGCTGTTCCATCCAAAAAAAGAATCGACGTTTTAATTTTCTCATACTCTCAACTCTTTATTTCTATTACTATAATTAGAGAACATTTTATGAGCAAATCAACTTGTTTTAAATTAATGTAAGTGTGATGTTTGGCAAAACTAATTTCATGGCAGAAACCAACCACTTTTTATATCAAAACCTACCCATTGCTTACGAGGTAATTGGCGAAGGGAAACCTCTTGTAATTTTACACGGATGGGGGAGTAGCAGGCGAGTGATGTTGCCGCTGGCCCGCCAACTTTCGGGGCTACGCAAAAGCTATGTGTTAGATCTTCCTGGTTTCGGCGAAACACCCGAACCCGCCAATGGTTGGGCTATTGACGACTATGCTGATGCCGTAGAAGCCTTCATTTCAGAAACTTTTACCGAGCCCGTAGATTTATTAGTTCATTCTTTTGGTGGAAGGATTACTTTAAAACTTTGCGCAAGACCTTTTGCAGAAGCAACCATCCAAAAAGTATTGATAACGGGCGGTGCAGGAATGCAACCAAAACGCCCATTGAAATATTATGCCAAAAAATATTTCGCCAAAGCACTGAAGGCTCCTTTTGTTTTGTTGCCACAACCACTCCGAGATAAAGCGCTGGCTTGGTTACGCACCACCGAGCTTTGGAAAAGTTTAGGTTCTAGCGATTACAGTAAACTTTCTGGAGTTATGCGAGAGACTTTTGTGAAATCTGTTTCTGAATATTTAGAAAGCTCATTGCCAAACATCCCTCACGAAACGTTGTTACTTTGGGGCCGAAATGATGACGCTACACCTGTTTACCAAGCAGAACGTATTGAGCAAGGAATTAAGCGAGCGGCACTAGTAATAATTGAAGATGCGGGGCATTATGCCTTTTTAGATAAGCCCAAACAATTTGCTACAATCGCCGAAGCTTTTTTAAAGGGGTAAGATGAGGTTTCTCTTCTGAGTTAGTTGGAATGGAATATCTTTTCGAGATGAATTAGATTTTAGAGCGCCTTATTGCCGAGCAACCATTGCTGTGGTTTGAACTCTTTTCGAGATGAATTAGATTTTATACTTCTCAGAACGAGAGGAGCAAAGAGCTGTGGTTTGAACTCTTTTCGAGATGAATTAGATTAGGTACTATCACTAATCTTACTGAGACAGGGCTGTGGTTTGAACTCTTTTCGAGATGAATTAGATTTGTCTTTCATAGCTTCGTTCATATCAATCTGCTGTGGTTTGAACTCTTTTCGAGATGAATTAGATTAGAAACTGGGTTAGAAAACTTGAAAAATTCGCTGTGGTTTGAACTCTTTTCGAGATGAATTAGATTGGCGGGCAAAATGAGATTCTTCATTTTTATGCTGTGGTTTGAACTCTTTTCGAGATGAATTAGATTGCTTTTAGCTGGTTCATCACTATGTCGTTAGCTGTGGTTTGAACTCTTTTCGAGATGAATTAGATTTGTACAAGCTAATCTATAAGGGGTTTCACGCTGTGGTTTGAACTCTTTTCGAGATGAATTAGATTCACCTATTTTTTGAGATCACTTACATCGAAGCTGTGGTTTGAACTCTTTTCGAGATGAATTAGATTTTTATCAATCTAAAACGTAAAGAGCCATGAGCTGTGGTTTGAACTCTTTTCGAGATGAATTAGATTAACGCCAAGAAAAAGATAAGCTTAATTTTAGCTGTGGTTTGAACTCTTTTCGAGATGAATTAGATTGATTCTGTTATTCACGTAAAGCTTTATTTGGCTGTGGTTTGAACTCTTTTCGAGATGAATTAGATTTGAATGGACTGGTGAAAGATTTTTATATGCGCTGTGGTTTGAACTCTTTTCGAGATGAATTAGATTAAGATGTGTTGCAGATTATTGTGAAGGAGGCTGTGGTTTGAACTCTTTTCGAGATGAATTAGATTGTCAACACCTAATAAAATTACAGTACCTGTGCTGTGGTTTGAACTCTTTTCGAGATGAATTAGATTGATGAATCAGTCGCATAGTTTGAATTTAACGCTGTGGTTTGAACTCTTTTCGAGATGAATTAGATTTTTAGCATATCGAGACGCAACGACATATAAGCTGTGGTTTGAACTCTTTTCGAGATGAATTAGATTATTTTATTAACAGCAAGTACGACAACGATGGCTGTGGTTTGAACTCTTTTCGAGATGAATTAGATTGTAAGGCTTGGTCAACAACATATCATCGTGGCTGTGGTTTGAACTCTTTTCGAGATGAATTAGATTGAGCATCCTGGAGGGTAGTACCCAATGATGGCTGTGGTTTGAACTCTTTTCGAGATGAATTAGATTACCATCTACTTGGTACGCTTCAATATCATTGCTGTGGTTTGAACTCTTTTCGAGATGAATTAGATTTTCCATATCTTATCCTTTAATTTTGGTTTAGCTGTGGTTTGAACTCTTTTCGAGATGAATTAGATTAGGTAGGCTTGAGTAACGCCGTTGTGTACCGCTGTGGTTTGAACTCTTTTCGAGATGAATTAGATTGCAAGGAAAAAACACATTGGAAGAAACTAGCTGTGGTTTGAACTCTTTTCGAGATGAATTAGATTAGATAAACCCGAAGAGCAATCTGATTTAGAGGCTGTGGTTTGAACTCTTTTCGAGATGAATTAGATTCAATTAATGGAGTTATTATGAGAACAATAGGCTGTGGTTTGAACTCTTTTCGAGATGAATTAGATTGTTGCAAAACTTGGTGACGTTCCAAAGATGGCTGTGGTTTGAACTCTTTTCGAGATGAATTAGATTAGGTTCTGTTCAAGTTTTTGTCTCCCAAGAACTTGTTCAGTTCCAAGTTTAAAAAAACTAAAACATTTGTAACTGCTTAGGAGCATTTTCAGTGGGTTTTCTACGTTTTCCATGAAAGATTTTCATGTTGCCGAATTGCTTATCAGTAATACGGATTATCCGTACTTCTCCATCTGGAGGTAACATCTTTCTAATTCTTCGTTCATGCACATCGGCATTTTCTCTGCTTGGGCAATGTCTAGAATATACAGAGAGTTGCATCATCATAAAACCATCTTTTTTTAATCTAATCCTAAAATCATTCGCCTCTTTAATTGCTGCTTTTGTATCTACAGGTAAATCAAACATCACAACCATCCACATAGTATTTAATCCTCCAAATGTTACGATTGGTCGGCTCATGATTTTATCTACTTATTGGAAGTTCTAACTTCTTCACCTCTCCACTATAACATTGAGCTAACGAATAGGCCATAATGTGTAACCCTTCTAAAAGTGGATAACTTTTTTTAGCTATAGTGACATCTTTAGTAAGTAGTTGAAGTAGTGGTTTTTTTGTTTCTTTGGTTACTTCAATTTCTAAATTATGCCCACTTTCGATATACATATCATACACTTCTGAGTCTACAAATGGTCGTAATGGTTCCATTAAGTCATCAGCTAAACAATATGGGTTATATTGATTGTGATGATGAATCCCCATTGATGGATGCAACCCTGCAGCCGTTATGCTCCTCGCAACAGCCGCTCTCATAATTGCATACCCATAGTTTAGCAATGCATTTAAATCTAAGGCATCGTGCTTCCTTCTAAAATCTTTATTTCTAAATAGGCTTTTCCAGTATTGCTTTGCCGCTCTCGCCTCTACATTAGATGGGTCACCCGATTTAACTTTTGGGATGAGTAGTTTGAGTCCATCATCTGTTCCATGTTTTTCTAACAATACTTTAGCTTGCGCCCTTATCTTAGCTTGTACTACTTGTTGCCATAAACGTTTTTTTAACGGTTTAGTAGCTTCTGCCTGTATTTGCAACCGAGCTTGATGAAGTTGATTATCCTCAAACGGCAACAGTAAACCTTCTGGCATATGTTGGCGGTTACAAAATAGAACAGCTACATTTTGCTCTAGTAATTCATACAGTAATTGATGGGTATAACTAATTGCTGGATGAGATAGTACCAACAGCCCCATATCCTCAACCGGAATAGAATGCACCTCTTCCCCTTTTTTTAGTAGCATTTGCTTATGCTTAATGGTTAAGTGAATAGGGCCGCTGGATATCTCTACTGTTCGCTTAATCATTGGCAGGGAAAATCTCCCCAATAGGAGAAATTTTTATTTTTGTTGCTTTTAGGGTTCCAGGAGTTTTTCTTAATACTCCTGGATCTTTTTGCCCCTTCAATGAGATATGTTGATGACGGAAAGTGATTTTTGTGTCAGAATCAATTTTCTGAACTCTATAAATCTCTTCATCCTCATGATTAATTATTGTATCATTTTTTGAAAGTGAGAATAAGAATGTATGATCATCTCGATATTCTTTATCTACTATTGGCTCACCATCTTTAATGCGCCTTGCTACCTCTAGCATAGGTACTACAAAGCCAACTTGTTTATCCTCTCCATTTTTATCTGTAGTTTTATAAATAGCTATATGATGATTGTTACCATATAAAGCATGTTTAAACACTTTCCCTTCCTCGTTTTCAAAAGCATGCATTATGGAAGGTGTTTTTTCCATAAGTAAACGGACTTTACGAATTGGAACTTTTGCCTTAGAAGAAATGATGTAAGGAGGGTTTTCTTCAAGGCTCTTTATAGCATTATCTAGGGTTTGTCCTTCATCTACTCTTCTTTGTACTTCTGAATTAACAATTTCTCGAATGCCTTTATCCCTAATCAGCGTAAGGTCTTTTTTACTAAGAGTGTGAACGGGCTTTCGCACCACCATCATTGCTTTATTTTTCTTGGCAAACTCCAATGTTGGACCATAAAACGTTTCTTCATGCAATGCTCCTGCCACTTTCCTATTTACACGATGGGACACTGTAACATCTTTAATACTCCGTTCCACATCTCGCCTAAAGTTTGGCCAAGGCTCACTTAAATTAAGCCTCCCGTTCATCCTTTGCTCTAATTCCTTATATTTTTCTCTACCACTTTCTTCTAAGGTTTTCCATTCTTCAGTAGTTATTTTCCTGTTTTCATCACTTAGCTTTTTAAGCAATGAGCGAGAGGTCAACGCAACCACAATCGCATCTACAGCATGGTGGCGGTGATCGTCTCTTGTTTTCACATCTTCATCTTCGTTATTAAGCACTCCATTCAAGCCCCAAACATATCGTAGCAAAGACGTTGTTTGTCCTTTTACAACTTCCACGCTTTCACAAGCTAATTGTTTGAGATAAGAACTTGCTTCACGACTTATGTAGCGAGTATCGCTAAGCTGTCGGTTTATAAAAGAGCTTTCTTCTGTAGACTTTTGAATGAATTTTTTCTGCTTATTCCACGGTAAATTGCGTTTTCTTTGCAATAAATCATCTTCTGAAATAATTCCAGCTTGTACACATTCCCAAGGAGTTCTATTTCCTTTTTTCCTATTAAAATCTGCTTCACAGAGTGTTTTATTAGAATACGAGTTATCAAGAGACCGGCTGAAAGGAATAATGTGTTCAATTTGGAACTCCCCTGAATTGAAAGCCGAGGCAGGAATAGACTTTCCTGTATATGGACATGTTTTTTCGCATTCCTCCCATAAATTATACCATAAGATATCCTGATAAGTAGGTTCTTGGCGATTAAATGGAGATTGCTTTAATGCTTTTTTAGCTTTTTCATTTCTAGCCTCTAGTTTGCGCATCGCTTTAGTCATTTTTTGGCGATGGTCGTATCCTGCTTTTATATCTCTGGTAAGTTCTACTCTAATAACATCAGGCATTCCATATTCACGAATAATGCCATTTACTACTTTCCTTAATTCAATTAATGCATGATATACCACAGAGTTCTTAATATCTGGAGGCATTGGAAGTTTAGAATGCGTACCAACCTTTTGGTCAAACAATTCATAACCGGCTTCCTTAATTGCGGTACTCTCTTCTAATCCGTTTTTTAGGTAGGGCATTATTTTTTTAATAGCCTTTTCAGAGAACCCTCCGTAGTTCTTCTCTAGAACCAAATGACTTATATATTCGGCTTGTTCTTCTGTTCTATTCCATTCTAGAAGTGCTTTTTGTTTCACCTTTTCAGGACTATCAAAGTGAATTAACACATACACTATATAGTCTTGTGTTACACGATCTAAATCATACCAGTCTTTACCAAACGCTCTGCTATGCGCTAATTTCTGATTGGTTTTGTTTCCCTCGAGGTCTTTTCTTCCACCTTTTTCAAGGTTAAATACAACATTGGAATTTGAGATTGTTCCTTGTTTTATAAGTACAGCTTTTAGTGCTTTAAAGGTTACTTTATCTTTTGTATTCATTAACTCATAAAGTGCCGCTTTATCACTTTGTGATAGTGGAATTGGAAGTCCATTTTCATCGGACATAGTAAGATTGTTCAAATTCTTACGGATTCTAAACTCTTGGAAAAGTAGATGGGCTTTAGGTATTCTTTTTTTATTCTTTTCAAGAGGACAATTGCCAATTAGGTGAGCTTGGCTTTTCATTTTTCTTTGGAAAAAAATGGTCTCAAAAATTTCTTTTTTTAAGCTGTCCGATAATATTTGAGGTTTAAATTTTTGTTGAGCATCCCAAATTAACATGAACTCATTTACGAACATATCTCGATGTGTATAGTTATTTCGGATTCTCCAATCATCATCCGAAGGTTTTTTATCCTCTTCAAAATGATTATCAATTATGTTATAACAATACTCCCCGTAAGTTCTGGCATTATACTTATTCATTAATGCATCAACTTTTAAAATGCCTTTACTAACTACACCATCTTTATCTTCTCCATCTTTGCGATTACTTTTGTAACCACGATGCTGGTTCAAATGGTAAAGAGCCCGCCCAAATTCATGTAATTCGATCTCACTATCCAATGCTAAAGCTCTACATTTGTAGGGATTCAAGCTCATCCACTGTTCCCAAAGTTCTCTTTTTGGAGCTAACCCATTTTTATAAAGTAGATTATAGAGCTTCTGCTTTCTCCTAGTCCTTCTATCTCTTTGTCTTCTTACTGATCGCTTTGTTCCTCTATCCGATTTAGCAGATTCACCTGGTGCAGCATCGGCTCTTTGTTCATTAGACTGGAATATTCGAGAGCCACTTTTTAGAATTACCCCTTCTTCATTTCCGTATTCTACTAAACTCCATCCAATTGATGCTACACCTAAGTCAACTCCTAAAATCTTTTTCATGACAATTTGATTTTATTTTTGGTTTCATTATAATCTGTTATTCATCTCGAAAAGAGTCTTATCACATCAAAGATGTCTTTTAGACTCTGTCGGCTCTGCTCAAACGAGCATCCTTATGCCCTGCCTCGGTGGGGCTTTTTTATGTTTACGAGAAACCTCTAATAAACAACCGTTTAAGTTTATTTGCAGTTAAATATCTTTAATTGGTGTAAAATAATTTGAAGCGCCGAGTAATACGAAAGCCAAACACAACCTTACATCAACGTTTTGAGCTAACCAAGGAGATTAAATATCTACAAAATTACTAATGTAGAATCTGTAGAATAAATTAAAATAACTACCTAAGCAACATTGAAGCTATGTTGCAATTTAAAATCAGCAATAAACAACCTATTCCCCAACCCACCATTCAGGAATGTCTATTTTAAGGTTTATACCAAGCTCATCGATTTTTAAGCCAGTGCTAATTAGGCTTATTGCCACATTTTGAACTTTTTTACTACTCTTATCACCATCAAAACCATAAATAGGGTCATCGATGATGGGATGCCCCCAACTTTCTAAGTGTAAGCGTATTTGATGTGTTCTCCCTGTGATGGGTTCACATTTCACCAACGAGATTTTTTCTCCTCGTTCAATAACGGTGAATTTTGTTTGCGCTTCTTTGGCTGCGCTTAGCCCAAGTTTACTTTCAAACACGAAGCCGTTTTTGCGTTTTATAGGCAGGTCGATAATTTTATCCTTTTCTTGCGGAGTGCCTAAAACACGTGCGTAATATATTTTTTGAACTTTGCTCTCTGCAAAACAAAACATAGCCTTTTTGGCAAATTCTTTTGTCTTACCTAAAAGCACAATGCCAGAAGTTACTGCATCTAAACGATGTACAATTTTTAGGTCTTTGTAGCCTAAATCTTCTAACATCCACGAAAGGGTATTTTTATTATACCGTCCGCCTGGATGCATAGGTAGTGGTGCTGGTTTAAAAACCGCTATATAGTCATCTGTTTCTTCAAGAATTTCTACCTCATCAGGTACACTTGGCTCCCGCACAGACGGGTTATGATGAAAGACTTCATCCAAAGCTTTAAGCATATAAGTTGGGTTCGCGACTATTCCATTCACCCCAACTTTTCCCTCCAAAATTCGCGACTCCCAATCCTTTTCGGTATGGAATGGGAATCGTTCAGTCATCATGGCTAACAAGCTTGTATCTGCGAATCTAACGCCCACCTTAAACCGGTGAGTAATTGGATAAGGAAGAATAAGCCTTACGTTGCGCTTATTTACTTGAGCAGTGATTTGCATTCCTATCTTTAAATTCTTTGCCAAAGTAGTTATACCACTTTCGGAAAGGCTTAAATGCATTATTTGCATCAAATGGGCGACGGTATTCGCTTTGTTTACACTCTTCGCTGCAACAACCTTCCATCAATTTGGCGCCCTCTTCTGAACAAACAAACAACTTATTACACTGCATATTGGCACAGTTCACATAAGTATCAGCTGGCTTACCTGTAATTTCACAGTGCGCAATAGGTGCTAAATTTTTAGGATCAACAGGTACTACCAATCGGTCATCAAATACAAAACATTTACCTTTAAAGTGCTTTCCTTCTTCCTCTTTTGCATAATTAAGGATTCCACCATGTAGTTGATTTACATCATCCCAACCTTCTTCTTTCATAAGCACAGAAAATTTCTCGCATCGAATTCCGCCCGTACAATACATAAGTACTTTTTTGTCTTTGGGAATATTTGCCTCTTCTAACCACTTAGGGAAGTCATAGAAATTTTCTAGGTCGGGGGTGAGAGCCCCTTCAAAATGCCCAACTTTAGATTCATAGTTATTACGCACATCAATCATTACGTAATCCTCACCAGATTCCATCACTTGTCGCCACTCTGAAGGCTGCAAATGTCTTCCACCTTTTTTAGGCTCAACACCATCTACATGAAGAGCTACAATTTCCTCTCGTACTTTGCATATCAATTTCGCAAATGGGATGTAATCAGACTCATCCGTTTTAAACTCAGTATTCTCAAATCCTGGCAAAGAGCACAGATACTCTTTATAAGCTGTCATTTGTTCTTTGGTACCAGCTGCTGTACCATTTATACCTTCAGAGGAGATGTAAATCCGGCCTTTTATGCCTAAATCTTTACAAAACCTCTTATGTTCTTTACAAAAACGTTCTACTTCTGCTATTTTGTTAAAATTGTAATAAAGTATTACTTCGTACATCTTTATACCTAAATCTTTTGGTCGATAATAGTATCTTGGTACCATCATTAAATTTTTGCAAATTTACGAATTCCTTCAATAAATAATCATCGAGATTTAGCCTTGTTCACGCCTAAACACATTTCTCTTTTTATAGCTGTTTTACTCTCGTTAACTCAAGGGGCTGGTTTATTTGCGCAAAATCTATCCAGCATTGACCAGCTTAAGCAGGAGTTTAATGAGGGGAAAATATCTGCCCAAATTGTTGCTGATGAATATTTAGAACTATTAAATGGCGACAGTTTTTTTAAATGCGGTACACCAGGATCTATATTTATTGAAATGCACAAAGATCAGATTTCTGAATCTACCCATCAAAAAGCTTTAGCTATTCCTTCGTACTTCAAATCTAGCTTGGCTACCCAAACATATATTTCAGATTTGGGGAAATTTGAAATCTCTTACGAGACTACGGGTAGAAATGCTGTTCCTTTAGCTGATGGAAATGGGAATTCTGTTCCAGATTATGTGGAATGGGTTGCAACAGCGATGGATTCCTCTTATAAGCACGAAGTGTTAACCTTAGGTTTTCCTGACCCAATCCCCCCAGGACAAGCTTATGAGGTTTATTTATCAAATATTGGCCCTTATGGAACAACAACAAGTGACGTTACTGCACCTGGCGGAACTTACATTGTTATTGAAAATGATTTTTCTGGCTTCCCTGACAATACAGATCCAGAGGGAAATCAACGAGGAGCTGTTCGCGCGACCGCAGCACACGAGTTTAAACACGCCATTCAATATATTCAGAAAGGTTGGACAGGCGATGCAGACAATTGGCTGGAAATGGATGCTACACTGATGGAAGAAGTGGTATACGATGAAGTGAATGACTACTACAATTATCTACTCGGTTTTGGCGATACCATTTTTGAAGAACCTTATACCACCATAATTTCGGGTTCATACGAAGATGTAACTTGGGCTCTTTATTTTCACGAGCGTTTTGGCTCCGAATTCTGGACTAACGTATGGAAGCATATTGAGTCTTCCATATCTTCTTTACGCTTTTTAGATGCCATAAACACTGAGCTGAATAAGCAAGGTGAAATTTATGAAACAGTGGTTGCTGAATCTTATTTATGGCATTATGCCTCTGGTGGAATTTTAAGCCCTGTTAATTACGGCTTTGATGAACGTCGTTTTTATCCTGGTACTTATGTTAAAAAGGAATTTACTACATTACCTGATACCCTTTCAGAATTATCAACATTATCTAAATTTTCTGCGGATTTTATCGAGGTGAATCTTGAAACCCCTAGATCTGGGCAGATTGGAATTGAACTTGTTTATGAAGAACCATTCATTCAGCTTGGGTTAATTGCTTATTTCCCAAACGGAACCGTTGAAACACGCTTTGCTGCTGCAAACGAGACAGGAACTACAAACCTAGCTACAACTTGGACATGGAGTGAAATATCACACTTAGGTATTGTGTTTATGAACTCCGACCCTTTTGCAAGCAATAGCTATCAATTCAAAGTTACTGCAACTTTGCCAGAGGTCAGCTACCTTGCTCAAAACTACCCGAATCCGTTCAACCCTTCTACAACCATTTCTTTTGGGCTTACTGAACAACAAGAAGTAACACTTGAGGTCTTCGATTACACAGGACGGTTAGTTAGAACACTCCTTAGCGGAGTTCAATCTGCAGGGACATATGAAATCCCATTTGATGCTTCCAACTTAGCTTCAGGCATGTATCTTTATCGATTAAAGACACGAAACGGCGTATTTCACAACAAAATGTTGCTAATTAAATAGCTGGTTATTTGGCAGGAAGAATTCTTCCCGAAACTTCACCAAAGCCAATTCTTAGTCCATTTGCTTCTGCGTAGCCTTTCATAATAACGGTATCGTTATCATTGATAAATTTACGTTCTTCGCCATTTTCTAATTTAATGGGTTTGCTACCTCTCCAAGTAAGCTCAAGCATACTTCCATAAGAGTCTTCTGTGCTACCACTAATGGTTCCAGAAGCGTACAAATCTCCAGGTTGAACATTACAGCCGTTCACTGTTTGATGAGCAAGTTGCTGAGCCATACTCCAGTATAAATTCTTAAAGTTAGATGACGATATTTTTTGTGGTGTTTCCACATCCTCAGGTTTTAGGAAAACCTCCAAGTTTATATCAAATGTAGTACGCTCTTTTAATTGAAGATATGGAAGCACTTCGGGATTTTGTTCGGGCATGGGTGCTCTAAAAGGCTCGAGTGCATCAAGCGTAACAATCCAAGGAGAGATAGAAGTTGCCCAGTTTTTTGCTAAAAAAGGTCCCAATGGCTGATATTCCCATTTTTGGATATCTCTAGCGCTCCAATCGTTTACAAGTACAAGTCCAAAAATATGGTCTTCTGCTTGTTCAACATCAATTGTATCACCAAGAATGTTTCCTGTGCCAGTTAAAAAACCAACTTCTAGTTCAAAATCAACTAGTTTACTTGGCCCAAACACAGGTTGATTGGAATCAGCAGGGATGGTTTGCCCTTTGGGACGGTGTAAATCCGTTCCGCTTAAAACGATAGAACTTGCCCTACCATGATATCCAACGGGCAAATGTTTCCAGTTTGGCATAAGTGCGTTGTCTGGATCGCGAAACATCGAGCCAACATTAAATGCGTGTTGCTCAGAGGAGTAAAAGTCGGTGTAATCTCCAATTTGGACGGGCATCATCATTACCACTTCATCCTGATGGAAAAAAGCACGAGCGCACAAAGCCTCGTCGTCACGTAATCTTGGGTTTTCGGTTCCCAAAAGGGTTTTCAATGTTTCTCGAGCTTCTTGCCAAGCTGGTTTCCCTAAGCTCATAAAAAAGTTCAAGCTCGAGTCTTGAAATGCATATTGATTTTTTAGCAATGGCCCATCAAAAAGGCCTGCTTCATCTAGTACAAACAAATCAACAACTAGATCTCCGATTGCTGTACACAAATGAGTTTCTCCACCTTCGGCTAAAAAGGCTCCATAAGGCAAATTTTGCAATGGGAAGTCGCTATTCTTATTAATCTCAATAAATGATGTTTTAAACATTACTTTTGATTTAATCAGTTAATCGCTTGCAAACTATTATCGGCATATAGACTTCATTTTTTATAGAAAGTTCCACAAGCTCTAAAGTATCTTCAGCGCTTGTAAATCTTCGATTGGTTCTTCGAAGCTACAACTGCCATAAGACAACACCGATAGCATTCTCAACATCCTAATTTCTAGCGCCGGTGCCGCAAAGTCTTTCCAAGCGAAATATTGGTCAGTAAATTTGAAGTTTGAAGGTTTTTCATCATTCAAAATCTCAACAAACTCAGCCTCTGATAAATCTTGTGTATAACTAAGAATTGAAGCTCCAAAAACGTTCAAAAAGCCATGCATTTTTGTTTTTACAGACTCATTATAATGGCGAATTGGATGATGTAGGCCAGCTGTAAATTTAATAGCCACATTTTCATCTCGGCCAGAGAGCACTGCTTTTGCCAAATATCTTGATGGTGGAAATTGGTGAGCTTCTACACCACCACATCTTATTTTTAAACCTGAGAAAATATAGTGAGGCAAGTTCATGGTCTGAATTTTCTCATTATGAGCCGCGATAAGGCGAATTACCTTTTCTGTCATTTTGAAATCGAAGTCAAATCCTGGAACTTCGAAAAACAACCGATGAGGAAGAACCACGGAGCGACTCATCACTTTAACGGCATAATCAATAGCTTTTATCGTATCCACTGGGCTTGTGGTATAAATAGCCTCTACGGGAAGTTTGATTTCGAGTGTGCTAGTTCGAACTTTACCTTTTAGCTTTTTATGAAGAAGTGCAATCTCCTTAACAACGGAAGTTATTGCATGTTTAAATTCATCGAATTCTGTTGTTAGAGGTGCCACAATAGACAAATCAACAGGAAACGCCAATTCAGGATGTGCGCTGATTAGCTTTTCAAAATCCCGAAGTTTATCAGAACCGATAACAAATTTAGATAACATCCATGAGTATGGGGATGTGCTATGCTCGATATACTTTGCAAACGCATGCTCCAAACTTAAAGATGCGGGCGGGTATAACCCTGCATAATCAATAATCTCGGATAAAAATGGCGTTACAGTTTGCTTCATTTAGAAGTCTTAGCTTTTATTTGTTGTATTAGGCAAGACTTATTAAGTCGAGTACGATAGCATCTGCTATTTTTAACCCTTTTGATGTAAGGTTCAACGTTGTACCAACAATCAACTTACCTTCTGATTGCATTTTTAAAAGATACTCTTTCTGTGCATTGTTGAATGTAAAATTATACTTCAATTCAAATGCTTTTAAATCAATACCTTTCATTGTTCTTAAACCTAGCATAATTCGTTCTTCAGCTAGGCTATCTAAATTTAAGTATTCTTTATTTATCTCAGTAGAATTTTTTCGTGTTAAGTAATTTTCCAAATTAGGTTTATTCTCCCACCTAAAGGCACCCGTTTTTTCTTCGTTCCACCAAAAAGAATGTGCGCCAGGCCCAAGCCCTAAATAATTTTTATGGCTCCAATAGTTGGTGTTATGAATGGCTTCTTTTCCTTTTTGAGAAAAATTACTCACTTCATATCTCTCAATCCCTTTCTCGGCTAGCTTCTGTTCAACCAAATCAAAATGGAGTTCAACTTGATCGTCTTCTGCGGGGATGAGTCTTCCCAATTCTAGTTGTTTACCAAGTCGAGTTCTTGGTTCAATTGTCAATGAGTATGCTGAAACATGAGGTGGATTAAAGCTCAAAAGAGTGTCTAAATCTTTTTCGAGCATAGCAACGCTTTGCCCAGGATTGCCATAAATCAAATCTACAGTGAATACATCAATTCCCGAAGACTGTAGAAGCTCTAAACAACGTAGGGCTTCTTCGGCGGAGTGAGCTCTATTCATGAAGCGAAGTAAATCTTCATTGAAAGATTGTACGCCCATACTCACTCTGTTAACCCCAATGCTACGGATGTCTTTTAGATATTGGGCTGTTACATCATCTGGATTTAATTCGAGTGTGATTTCTTGTGCGTCAACATTAAATGTCGCATAAATGGCTTCCAAAATATCGCTGAGTTCTTTTTTGGAAAGCAATGAAGGTGTCCCTCCTCCAAAGTATATAGTCTCTATTGGCTCAGAGATATAAATTGAGTCTTTTTTCTCTTCAACTTCCCTAATAATGGCTTTTATAAACTCTTCTTTTTGTTGGTGATGAGTTACAAAATAAAAATCACAATATGAGCAGGCTTGTTTACAAAAAGGGATATGGAGGTAAATTCCTGACATATTAGTTGAGAGGGTAGTTATCTAGAAATAAGCTGAAAAGCTTTATCTAATTCCCTTTGTTATAAAAAGGGTTGGTAGAGTAAACATCTTTGCCTTGGTAAGCCCTTGAGTACTTCACATAATTCTGTGCGTATTTTCTTATAGAGTCTATTTCTTCTTGGGATAGTTTTCTCACTGCTTTTGCGGGTGAACCCATATACATAAATCCACTTTCTAAGGTTTTTCCTGGAGGAACTAAAGAACCTGCCGCTAAAATCACATCCGATTCTATTACTGCTTTATCAAGTATAGTTGCGTTAATGCCCACAAGAACTCGGTCTTTTATAGTACATCCATGCACCACGGCGCCGTGACCAATCGTAACTTCATCACCAATAATGGTGGGTCCTGTTTGGTTCATCACATGAATACACACATTATCTTGAACGTTGCTTTTATCACCAATGGTAATAGAATTCACATCGCCGCGAATGGTTACGTTAAACCATACACTACTTTCTTTACCCAGCACTACATCTCCAATAATATCTGCACTGGATGCTATAAAAGCAGTTTCATCAATTTTAGGTGAGCTATTTAAAAATTCGTGAATCATCTTAGGCCTGGAATATTTGGAATCTAAGTATCTATAAAAAAGAAAAAGGTTTCGACTTGTTTTGCCGAAACCTTTTTAAAAAAATTTGGTTCGGCTTACTTTTTCAAGTACTGAACCACTAAAGCTCTAAACTGAGGGTAAGTTGGTGGATTATTCAGAACTTTATCGCCATTAATGTAGAATGTAGGAGTAGATTCTACACCTAAATCTCTTCCTTCGCGCTTGTCTGCCATTATAAGGCGTTGTAGCTCAGCAGAATTAAGATCTTTTTTGAATTGATCCATGTTTAAGCCAATGGAATTAGCATAGCCTGTAAATATAGCTTCAGCGTTTCCTCGGCTCCATTGTTCTTGTCCTGTAAAAATTAGTTCGTGCATTTCGTCGAACTTACCTTGTTTTTTTGCAGCTTCAGCAGCGCGAGCAGCTAGCTGAGAAAACTGGTGCATTGTGAGTGGGAAATTTTTGTATACAATTTGAACTCTGCCACCAAAATCTTTCTTTAGTTGCTCTTCAAAAGGAACAAAATACTTACATGCAGGGCATTGGTAATCACTAAATTTAACAATTACTACTTCTGCTTTTACTGAGTCTTGAGGTGTAGAAGAAGTAGTTGTGCCAGAAGCTACAGCTACTGTATTTGAAGTTGCTTCTGCTTGCGCTGAATTATTAGCAGATTGAGCGGTTTTAGTTTCTTTAGCGTCACCACAGGTAACAAACATGGCAAAAAATGCTAACAAGAAACTTATATGTAATCCTTTTTTCATGGGGTCAATTATGTTTAATATTTTAAAATCTTTCTTAAAGCTTAACTTTACTGAAATGCCTACTTAAGATAGTATCTATTTTTTCAATTATCAGAGGAATATTTGTTTCATCAATTCCTTTTCCTAGCGATAAACGAACAAACTCTCTTGCCTCCTGCACCGACCTTCCCATCTCTAGCATAGTTCCATTAGGTTTATCTAAACCAGCTTGGCACGCGCTACCAGTCGAAATTCCTAAACCTGCTTGAGAGCATTCGAGCATTAAAAATTGTCCTTCTATACCGGGGAAACGTAATCCTAAAATATTTGAAAGTTTATGATTGGCGATTCCTTCATCAACAAACGTCCAGCCAGCAGCATTAATTCCTTCAAGCAAAACTGCTCTTAACCCAGCTATTCTATTGTATTCTTCGTCTTTTTCAGCAAACAACCCTTTAGCGGCGGCGGCAAAAGCTGCTATACCTGGCACATTTTGAGTACCTGCTCGCAAACCTCTTTCTTGGGTTGTTCCATTAATTTCAGGCTGCCATTCTATATTCTTTTTGATGTAAACAGCACCTACCCCTTTGGGGCCATACACCTTATGTGCCGAAACAGTTATCGCATCTGCCCAGTTAGCCAACACATCAATTTTGCAAAAACTTTGCACGCAATCTGAATGCAAAAAGATGTTACGTGCTTTCAAAAGTGCGCCAATTCCTTCAAGATCTTGAATTACACCCGTTTCTGAATTTACATGCTGGATGGATGCCAGTATAGTATCTGCACGCAATGACTCTTCCAGCTCATCTAAAGAAATTCTGCCTTCGCTATCCACATTTAATCGGGTTACTTCGTAGCCATATTCTTCTAGATGATTGAAGAAATTCCGCACACTTGAATGCTCAACCTTTGTGGTGATTACATGTCGGCCATCAACATCAGAAGCGCTTAATAATGCTTCTAGAGCCAATCTATTTCCATCTGAGCCCCCGCCCGTAAAATAGATTTCGTTAGCATCGGCAATGAATAGTTTTGCGATAGTGGCTCTACTTGCCTCTAAAATTTGTTTGGCTTCGCTGCCTGCATCGTGTAGGCTACTTGGGTTTCCGAAATACTGAGAAGCAACCTTCGTATAAACAGCAATTGCAGTCTCACTCATCGGTGTGGTGGCAGCATAATCTAGGTATATCATCAAGTATCGTTCTTTAAAAAGAAATGGTGTATCTTTAGTATTGTTTTAAAATAGCCAAAATATTACGGCCTTCACATTATGCATTCTATTTATCTTTTAGAAATTTTGAAGCAAGCCTTTTCCGAAGATTTAGGAATGGGCGATCTCACTTCAAATTCCATTTTTAGCGACATTGATTTTGCCCATGGAAGTTTTACTGCAAAAGCTGATGGCGTTTTGGCTGGACTTTCCGTTTTAGAACTTGCATACCCTCTTTTAAGTGATGATGTTTCTATTTTCCCTTACAAGCAGGATGGCGACTTTGTAGCAAAAGGACAGGTAATTGCTGAAGTTGAAGGACCTGTTCGCGCACTTTTAAGTGGCGAGCGTGTTATTCTGAATTTATTACAGCACGCAAGTGGTATTGCTACCGCAACGGCCGATGTTATTGAACGGCTTAACGATTCTTCCATCACCATTACAGATACTCGTAAAACTCTTCCGGGTTTGCGAGCGCTCCAGAAATATGCAGTGCGCTGTGGCGGTGGACAAAATCATCGTTTTAGGTTAGATGATGGCGTAATGATTAAAGACAATCACATTAAAGCTGCGGGAAGCATCGCCAAAGCTGTTGAGATGGCTCGCGCTAATATTGGGCACATGGTGAAGATAGAAGTGGAAACGGAATCCAAAGAGCAAGTGTTAGAAGCTGTTGAAGCCAAAGCCGATGTAATTATGCTTGATAACCGTACTCCCGAAGAAGTAAAAGTACTCACCACTTTAATACCTGATACTATTATTAGCGAAGTTTCAGGCGGAATTACCCCCGATAATATTGCAAGCTATCGAGGTTGTGGCGCCAATGTGATATCGCTGGGCTGGCTTACACATTCTGTAAAAGCTTTAGACATCAGCTTTAACCTTGTTAACAACTAGAATTGTGAGCCCAATTTTTTATCAAAGAATCTCTTTTCCCTTAATGCTCTCTTTAACTGTTTAGCTTTAAACAAACTATTATGGACGTTTTAGACATTTTAGACATCGAATCAGAAGTTTCACTTCCTAAACGATACAGCCAACTTTCGGTTGAGGAAATGGAAACTCGCGTGCGCGAAATAAAAGCCAAATTTGGTTCAAGGCTTTTTATTCCTGGCCACCATTACCAAAAAGATGAAGTTATTCAGTTTGCAGATGCTCGTGGCGATTCTTTGAAGCTTGCTCAGATCTGTTCTGAAATGCCAGAAGCTGAGTTTATCGCTTTTTGCGGAGTGCATTTTATGGCCGAAACAGCTGATATGCTCACCAAACCAAATCAAAAAGTTCTATTACCTGATTTACGCGCCGGTTGCTCTATGGCTGATATGGCCGATTTAGAACAAACCGAAAAAGGCTGGGAGCAAATGGCTTCTATTTGGGGAGATACTATTATTCCTCTTACTTATGTGAATTCTACAGCCGCAATAAAAGGTTTTGTTGGTAAAAATGGTGGTGCTTGTGTTACCTCTGGTAATGCTCGCAAAATGCTAGAATGGGCTTTCACACAAAAAGAACGCATTTTATTTCTACCCGATCAGCATTTAGGGCGTAATACCGCTATTGAGTTAGGCGTTCAACTAAACGAAATGGCTGTTTACGATCCACATGCACAAGCTTTTGAGTACGAAGGCGATTTTGAAGATGTGAAAGTTATTCTCTGGAAAGGACATTGCTCCGTTCATGAGAAATTCAATGTTCAGCATATCGAAAATCTTAAAAAGAAAGATTCCGAGATTAACATCATTGTTCATCCAGAGTGTACTTATGAAGTTGTACAAGCTTCAGATTACGCTGGTTCCACCAATTACATAATCACCACTATTGAAAATTCACCAGCTGGTAGTAAGTGGGCAATTGGTACAGAAATGAACCTTGTGAACCGAATTATTGATGAAAATCCTGATAAGGAAATCGTTTCGTTAAACCCATTTATGTGTCCATGTTTAACCATGAACAGAATTGATTTACCACACTTGCTTTGGAGCCTCGAAAAGCTAGAAGCAGGAGAAGTTGTTAATCAAATTTCTGTACCTCAAGAAGTGGCTCAATATGCGGTACTATCGCTTGAAAGAATGTTAGAGAGAAGTTGAGAAAACTTTTTGGCATAGTCTTTTTCCTGATAAGTGCTCTGTTTGGTTTCATTTTTATTTTTTCGCTCCGCGGAACATTCGAAGCGTTTGCCATTTTCGTTACTAACGGAATGAACTACGACTCTTCTGCGAACATCATCCTAACATTGATGTTTCAAATCATTCCCGGTCTTGTGGGGTTCTTCTTTTATAGACTCGGGAAAGCTTTATTCAAGCTATCAAAAATTGATACTGAGAATGAGGATTAGTTCTCCTGTAATTGAAGTTCTTCAAATACTTCAGAAATGAACAAATGCTTTCCTTCAAAAAAGCCCTAATGACCTTTTTAGGGCTTTTGTAATCGACATTAAAAAAAGATTACATCTACAAACACTGCGCAAAATTCACCACTACACGACTTTTTGTGTCAAAATTGAAACAAATGTTAGTGTTTTTGACACATCTCTTTTTGTCTCCTTCAATAGGTTATAGTCGTTAAATAAACGGACTATTAATACTTTTGAAAATATCGGGATACATAATACTGGGTTATATCCTCATCATGCTTATGGTGTTTACTGCACCAAACTCTAATGCACAGGGAATAGCTGATGACTCTACGGGTAATCAAATAACTAATTTCCCTGTTAAAGAATACTTCCAAAACGCCCAAGTACTTTCCATTACAACTGATAGCCGAGGTTTGGTTTATTTTGCTTTGGCTACGGGCATTGTTGAATTTGATGGTTTTGAATGGAGAATGATTTCGGTTCCTAATAATGCCGAAATAAATGCCTTAGCTCTTAATACTGATGGGCGAATTTATGGTGCCGGTAAAAATACCGTCGGATATTTATATGTAGATGAAAAGGGAAATACCAAATTTCAGTCGCTTTTAGATTCTACCTCTACCTTTTCTGATACCATCATAAATGTTCTCCCTGCAGGTAACCGTATTTATTTTGTGGGGCTCCATTCAATTACCGTGTATGAAAATCAACAATTCCATGCAATTACTGAGGGCACATTTATAAGTGCTGCTTTGTTGAACGGCACCTTAATTGTTTCAGATCAAGAAAACGGACTTCAGTTCCTATCCTCGGGGAATCAACTACAAACAATTGATGGCGCAAGTAATATAAGGGCTAGCAAAATGAAAGCGATTTCCCAAGATTCGCTACTTCTTGCTACGAGGTCGGCAGGATTACATCTTCTTTCAACGCAAAACGCCCAGCTTACATTAACACCATGGACATCAGAAGTTGCCGCATTCTCAAAAAATGCTGCCTTCTCATCTATAGATATCATAAAAGACCGAGTTATTGCTTTCGGAACATTTGAGCAGGGCGTCATATTGAGTGATTACGATGGAAATATAATCTCGCATTTTAAAAAGCAGTCGGGTTTATTCAACAACAATGTGTTTGATGTATTTTTTAGCCTCAAATCTACACTGTGGGTGGGCTTAAACGAAAGCGCCTCATTAATAAAAATACCCAGCGAATTAAGCGGTATTTCAACTTCTAAAAAACTAAAAAATAACTTAGAAAGCACTCCTCCCAAAGAAGCCGAGCCTACATCATGGTATATGGAGTTTTATCAAAACACAATTAAAGACTGGTTTTATAGTCCAGATAAAGACACTATTGATAACTCACCTTCACTTCAATCTGCAGAAACATTCGCCTCAATAATAAGACGTGTAGAATACATTCCGAATGATTCCGTCATATTTGGAGGAGCTTTTTCACAAACCCAACACGGCGTTCAGGTACTAGATCAATCTGAATCTACTAAGTTTGAATTCGATTACGACTTTAACGCCTTTCGATTTAGCTATTCTACCAACGATTACGAAAAACTTAATGGTCTTCAATTTCAGGTGAAATTGGAAGGCATGGATAGAGATTGGTCTACATGGTCTCAAAACACATACCGAGAATACACGAACTTGAGCTGGGGTGAATATTCATTCACTGTACGAGCACAAAATGTAGATAGCCTTTTAAGCCGACCAGCCACGTTTACATTCTCCATTAAACCGCCATGGTACGAGTCTACCTGGTTCTACCTAGTGCAGTTTTTAGTAATTATGTTGGCTCTTGTAGTGTCGGGTATTCTCAATAAAACAGGCAAGGCAATTTCCTTATCAGAAGCACTTATTGCTATTGTGGTCATCATCATCTTCCGCTACTTAGAGTTTTACATAGAGCCTTATCTCGACGAATACTCGAACGACATTGCCTTCTTCAAAATTGGGATTAGCATCGTATTTGGCTTTAGCCTCGAGTTTATCGAAGAACTTTTCCATAAAACTGTAGCCAAACTAACCGGCTTAGAAAAGATTGTGGAGCCCTCTCCACACCTCAATGAATAACAGTACACAAACAATAACATAAACAAAAGGAATCATTATGCTTACACCTTTTCAGAAAAGAAAACTAACTCGTTATTTCAACTGCCTAGATACTGATGGAAATGGCTATTTCGAAAAAGCTGATGTTGATAGAATTGTTGAACGCCTTGCTACCGCTCGTGGAATTAAGAACGACACCGAAGAATACGATACAATACAAGCTGGCTTAAATCTAATTTGGGATAACGCCCGAACTTATGGCTATAGCCAAGATCCAAACTTTGTAACTCTAGGCGATTGGCTACAGCATGAAGACGTGGTTCTCTCAACCGAAGAATGGCGAGAGAACTATATGAAAGTAGTTACACGCGGTGTATTTGACCTTATTGATGCTGATGGAAATGGGGAAATTTCTATTGAAGAGTATACCCAACTCATGACTGCTTTTGGTGTTGAAAAAGGAATACCAGAATGGTCGTTCAAAAAACTCGACCTAGATGGAAGTGGTGTTATAGAAAAAGAAGAGTTCGTCACCATTGTTGAACAATTCCACATCAGCGAAGACCGCGATGCTCCTGGCAATTTCCTATTTGGGCCATACTAAACACTAAATTTTAACTACAAAACCTTACAATTATGTTATCCGCATTACAAAAACGCAAATTAACACGCTATTTCAACGTACTTGATGTTGATGCAAACGGCTACTTCGAAAAAGCAGATCTAGATATTATTGTATCTCGCTTGGCAGAGAAACGTGGTATTGAAAAAGGAACCGATGCCTACAATGAAATTGCTACTGGCATAACCATGATTTGGGATAATGCTAGAGAGTATGGAATTAGCAAAGACCCCGATAAAGTAAGCTTAGCTGACTGGCTTGCACATGAAGATGTTGTCCTTTCTACTGAAGAATGGCGAGAGTCTTACATGAAAAAGATAACCAGAGATGTATTTGATTTGGTAGATGCCGATGGAAGTGGCGAAATATCTATTGAGGAATACACCAACATCATGACTTCTTTCGGTGTTGCTGATGGTATCCCTGAATGGTCTTTTAAATATCTAGACCTTAATGGTGACGGGGTAATCTCTAAAGATGAGTTTGTGACAATAGTAGAACAATTCCACTTGAGCGACGATCGAAACGCTCCTGGAAATTACCTATTTGGACCGTTCTAATATTTCAGCCAAAGAAATACCCACATACTACTCACAATGAAGCGATGATTCAGACTATGATGGTATCACAAGTTTGGATCATTAATAGTCCACTCAGTGAGGGGTGACTCCCTCACTGTTTCTTAACTCTAATTCTCACATTCAAAAAAATTTACCAAACAATGCATCCATCATGCTTTGGGATTACTCGCTACTTGGGTTAGAACAAAACGCGTTCTACCTGAGCTGCTAACATGGACTCTAATTTTACTATGGGAGAACAACTCCTTCCTAAAATTCT
Source organism: Balneola sp. (assembly GCA_048267645.1). Taxonomy (GTDB): domain Bacteria; phylum Bacteroidota; class Rhodothermia; order Balneolales; family Balneolaceae; genus Balneola. The sequence continues at coordinate 278,248 of JBLWXC010000002.1, read as the reverse complement.
ATCAAAATAAAACACCTTCGACTATTAGTTAAACGCTTCAAATAATCCGATATGAAAACAAAGAAATACAACCTTAAATGTAGCTATTGGCTCCTATTTTTAATTTGCACTTTGTCGTCAGTTACGGCTCATGTAAATGCGCAAACTCTGCATGTGGAGCAATTACATCACGATTTCAAAGTTCATAAAGATTTGGAATCAAGCCGACTTTACTGGCCAAAAGCTCTGCCCGTTTATGTATGGCTTTCTACGTCTGCAGATCAAAATTCTCCCAAACATCAACTTACTAATGCCCAATTGAGTACGGCCGAAGGTAAAGAACCAATTGAGAAAGCAAAAATTGATTTAGAGCTTTCTGGAAATCAATTCTTGAGATGGATTAATTACAACACAAAAGATACTCTTCTACTTCAGTTTCAATCTGACGGCATTAAGCCCACTTCTACAATTACCTTAGAAGGTGCCGCGGTACACCAAAAAGAGGCTCGCACTTATATCGGCAAAGGTTTAAAAGCTTCCTTTAGTGGCAAAGACACCCATTCAGGAGTTGAGAATATCTACGTTTCTGTAAATGGAGCTTCCTTTTCACCTTATTTTGGCACCTACGATTTCAATCAAGAAAAAGACTACACCGTATTTTATTACGCAGTAGATAATGTCGGAAATGTGGAACCGGTTCAAAGTAGCACCTTTACTGTAGATTTAAGCCCACCCATTTCCAAACACCATATTGAAGGAATACATCAAGGAGCCATTCTTTCATCTACAGCAACCATTAGTTTGAATAGCCAAGACGCACTTTCTGGCGTTAAATCAATTTCCTATGCTATTGACAAAACCAATCCCGACTCGAAGTATACCAATCCTATTTCAATCACTTCTTTGGCTGAAGGTGAACACACACTTTATTACTTAGCAACAGATGAGGTTGAAAATATAGAAAGCGCAAACACATTCGATTTCTACTTAGACCGGACACCTCCAACTACCAAACTTCTTATAGAAGGCGATCAATATCCGAGTTCAAAATTATACGTTTCGAATAGAACTCAATACCGATTAGAATCTAATGATAACAAAACAGGTGTTTTTGCCACGCATTATCAGATAAATGAAGATGATAGTATTTCCTATCAAAAAGGAAGTTTCCAACTCCCAGAACAAGAGAATGAATATTTACTCTCCTTTTGGTCAGTTGATAATGTGAGCAATGTTGAGGAAAAGGACACCCAACCATTGGTTTTAGATGCCACTCCACCAACATCAAAGCACTCATTTAACGGAATTTTCTTTACTCAACGCGGAAGAACTTGGATTCCACCCTCCACTACCGTTTCTATAAATGCCAACGATAAAGGGGCAGGTGTACAACAAATACAATACTCTATTGAAGGTGAATCTCAGAATGTCACTTACTCTACGCCTCTTACGTTTACCAATGAAGGAAATGCAAATGTAACTTATTGGAGCATCGATCATGTAAACAACCAGGAAGAAGCTAAGAATCTTTCTTTGGTGATAGATAATACCCCACCAACTCTCCTAATAAACTTCAGTTCTGCAAAAATTGGCTCTGCTAACGCTACCGATGGCTCGGTACTAGATCAATATCCTGCAAATACTACGTTATATCCCGCTGCTACCGATGCTTCTTCTGGTGCAAAAGGATTATGGTATTCAATAAATGATGGGGATGAAAAGCCTTTTACGTCTGCTATCAATTTTTCGGAAACAGGTGAGCAAAAAGTGACCCTTCGTAGCTCCGACAATGTTGGTAACGAAACTACACAAGTACTTCGATTCTTAATTTCGGATTAATGGTAGCATTAAAGTTTTATAGAAACAGAAAGTTTTTGGGTAGCAAAAGAAGTGAACTTCTAAAAATAGTTCCTCTCATTTTATTGGCGTACGCTTCTTTAACTAGTCTTGTATCTGCTCAACAAATATCAAGTAAATCGCCGCTCAAACATTCCATCCAAACTTATGTTGATGCCAACAATGCGCTTTACGTCAATCAAAGTCAGAGCTATCAATTTTCTTTTATGGGAGATGTTACTAACGAAACGGAAGTTTTACAGGAGCAGGGAAAGCCAACCACTTTTTCTTTTCCAGAAGGCAAAACGGTAATACAAATAACTTCTGCTGACGGCCAAACTCGCGCATTTCCCATAATTGTAGACGGAACGGCACCAAAATCAAAGCTAACACTTTTACAGGCGCCTCAATTTCAGAATGAGAACACGCTTTATGTTGGCAAAAACCTTTCCCTCCAATTTGATGCAACCGATGCTTCTTCTGGTGTTTTAGAACGTTATTGGGCATTAAACAACAACGCCTTTAATCCATTTCAGCCTCAAAGTGCTACATTTTTAAGTAATGGAACTTATACCATTTATTACTACAGTGTAGATCAGGTTGGAAATGTGGAAGCTGTACAAAGTTCCACTTTTGAAGTAGACATTACTGGGCCAAAGGTAGAATATGAGTTGGTTGGACTTCAAAACCTGTCGGTGATTTCCCCAGCTACATCTATCAGCTTAACAAGTACTGATAATGCCTCTGGGACAAAGAAAGTCTATTATTGGTTTGACGACAACACCCCTGAATACTACTCTACAATCATACCTCTAAACGATTTATCTGATGGCGAACATACGCTTTATGCTTATGCAATCGACCAAGTTGAGAATATTGGAGACACCCTAGCTTATTCCTTTTTCCTAGACAGAACTCCACCTTCAATTAAAAAAGAGATACTTGGAGCCGTTTTCCAACAAGACGCCTCCATTTATATTTCTGCACAAAGTTCTATCTCTCTTTTTTCGACAGATAATAAGTCGGGCACCTCTTGGATTAAATACCAGATTAATCAGAATCCAGAAAAAACCTATACACAACCTATTCGCCTCCCTGATGTAAGTGGAAACTATTCTATCACATATTATACTGCTGATGTTGTAGGTAATTTTTCTGAAAAACAGAGCTTTAAAGTTTATGTAGATCACACCAAGCCTCAAACAAATATTACATACAACGGCTATTACTCGAAAACAGCTGATGGATATGCTATTTCCCCAGAAACAAGTATCGAGTTAGAAGCCATTGACCTTGAGTCTGGTGTGAAAAGCATTCAATACAGTATTGATGGTGGCGAATGGAAAATGTATACAGAGCCTCTTTCTTTTTCTAAAAAAGGTGCCATTACTTTGCGCTATCAAGCAATAGACGAAGTAAAAAACACGGAAGAAGTTCAAACACTTAACCTGATGGTTAAAGACGTTTCAAATGCGTTGGCAAATGCCAAACCCGCAAAACCTAATGCCAATAACTCGGCCTTCATAAAAATTGAAGATGCCATTCAAGGTCCTGAAAAAGAAATATTTTTATGGCTCAGCACATCTGAAGCAGATTCTTCTGAGAAGTTTATGATGACGTTTTCTTCAGATAGCTCATTCAACTTTCCGATTTCACTTAAACCAAATACAGAAACTACCGTTGCGGTTCACGCTGAAGAGCAAGAAAGTCTATTCCCCATCACTATTGATGCAAGCCCGCCAGCAACCCTGCTAGAGCCTGACGGTGCAATTTCGTACACCAATAACGGTTCTTTGATTTTCGCGCCAGGAGTTTCTCTTTCTCTTTCCGCAGAAGACAATATTACAGGTGTAAAACAAACCTACACATCCGAGAATGGCGGACGTTATCAGCCATATAGCAAACCATTACGTGGCTATTTTACTGAGCAAGAATATGTAATTCGCTTTTATAGCGTTGACAATGTCGGGAATGAAGAATCTGAACAAAATTTTGTTTTCAATGTTGATGCAACTGCACCAATTACCACGCATTCCTTCATCAGTAACTTCTCAGGCTCAAACCTTTCTAGATATACTGAACTCAGCCTTTCAGCCAGTGATAATATGTCGGGTGTGAAAGTCACCTACATCCAGTTGAACAACAATCAGCCCATTCCCTATAAAGGCACTCTAACTTTAGGCGAACTTGGTTCTTTTACTGAAGCGTTCAACACTCTTTATTATTATTCGGAAGATTATGTTGGTAACGTTGAGCAACGCAAACAAATCAACTTTAAAATAGATTTGGAAGGTCCTAACACCTCGTTTGCGTGGAAAGGAAAATTCCATCAAGCTGATTCAAAAACATATATTCATCCATCCACTGAGCTTCTTTTATCTGCTAACGATACCGAAATGGAAATTCGGGACATTTTCTATTCTGTTAACTCATCAACCGATTTCAACCCATACACAACACCCATTGGATTTGAAGGTTTGGAAAACGCCACCATCCGGTATTTTGCTACCGATGAATTGGGTAATAAAGGCGATACAGAATCCTTTACTATAAAAATTGATGGTGAGGCTCCGGTGTCTGACTATTCAATTTCAGGAACTACTTTACAAAAAGGCCCTGATATTGTTCTCGGTAAAGGCAGTACTATTCGCATCACTTCTAGCGATGATAAATCTGGTGTTTCTGATATTAAATATAGTATTAACACTGAGAATTTGAGCACATACTCATCTCCAATACATTTTAGCTCATCAGGTAAAAAAATTATCCGTTTTAAAGCAGAAGATTATGTGGGAAATGTTGAAGAGGTTCATCTAATTAGCGTTTTGTATGACCAAACAGCACCTCAAATTGATTTAAGTTTTAGCAAGGAACCAGCCTCACGAACTAACAATACCATCGTTATAGATTCTGAAACCTTGGTTTCCATAAAAAGCATTGATACAGAGACGGAAGTTAAATCACTTGAGTTTAAATTAGGTGACGAGGAATTTTCCACGTATTTCCGGCCTTTGATTATCACTCAAAAGGGAATTCATACACTCACGGTAAAATCTATTGATTTACTCGGCAACTTAAATGAGTTACAAGTTAATATTGAAATTCGATGATTATTATCGGCTGACAATACCTTCTATAAAACATTGCTTTTAAAGGTATTATTTCGATATTTCCACATTCTCAATAGACATTCATCTTTTTTCAAATATAGCAGGGCATGAATAAAACGTGGTGGAAAGAAAGTGTGGTGTATCAGATTTATCCACGGAGTTTTTATGATAGCAATGGCGATGGCATTGGCGACTTGCAAGGCATCGTCCAAAAACTAGATTATTTAAAAGAACTTGGTGTTGATGTAATTTGGCTTTCTCCAGTTTATAAATCTCCAAACGACGATAACGGATACGACATCAGCAGTTACCGAGAGATTATGCCCGAGTTTGGTACCATGGACGACTGGGAAGAATTACTTGAGGAGATGCATAAGCGGGACATCAAATTGGTTATGGATTTGGTGGTTAATCACACTTCCGACGAACATGATTGGTTCCAAGAATCTAGAACATCAAAAACCAATCCCTATCGCGATTATTACATCTGGAAGCCCCCTAAAAATGGCAAAGAGCCTAACAATTGGAGTTCTTTTTTTGGAGGATCTGCTTGGCAATACGACGAACAAACTGGAGAATATTATCTCCATCTTTTTTCTAAAAAACAGCCTGATTTGAATTGGGAAAACCCTAAACTTCGTTCCGAAATTTATGATATGATGCATTGGTGGCTCCAAAAAGGAGTGGATGGTTTTCGAATGGATGTTATTAACATGATTTCTAAAAACCCAAGTTTCCCTGATGCTCCAATAGTAAATGACGACCCGTATCATTTTGGGGGTAAATACTTCATTAATGGCCCACGACTTTTAGAGTTTTTAACCGAAATGAAACAAGAGGTACTTTCGAAGTACGATATACTAACTGTGGGTGAAACACCATTAGTCACACCCAAAGAAGCTATTCAAATCACAAACGAGGACACTGGCAGTCTTAACATGTTATTCCAGTTTGAGCATGTAGATTTGGATGCTGACCCTCGTGGGGAAATTCCTTCAAAATCTTCTAAAACATGGCAATTAGCTGACTTAAAACAGATTATGAGCCGTTGGCAAATAGACTTGGGTAACAACGGATGGAATAGCATTTATCTCAATAATCATGATCAACCGCGTTCTGTATCTAGATTTGGTAACGATGATAAGTATCGAGTTGAATCCGCTAAAATGTTGGCTACTTTCACGCACTTAATGCAAGGCACACCATTTATTTACCAAGGCGAAGAAATTGGAATGACGAATGTTTCATTTGCCTCTATCGAGGATTACAGAGACATCGACACACTTAATAAATACCAAAACTTAATTCAGATTAAAGGTTTAGCCCCTGATGAGGCGCTTAGTTTACTCAAAGCCAAAAGTAGAGATAATGCTAGAACCCCAATACAATGGAATGCAACTAAGAATGGTGGCTTTACTAGCGGAAACCCGTGGATAAAGATTAATCCAAATTACAGTCGCATTAACGTCGAACAAGCACAAAACGACTCCAATTCTATCTTTTACTATTATCAGAAGCTGATAAAACTACGTAAAAAGCACCCTGTTTTTGTATTCGGAACTTATGAGATCATTTTGGAAGAACATCCACGAATTTATGCTTTTACCCGCACTTTGGATGACATAAAGCTTCTCATCATTCTAAACTTTAGTGATTCTACTACCAATTTTGCTTTACCTAAAGAGATTCAATTTCATCATACTGAGCTTTTGATTTCAAATTACGATGTACCAACAACTCGCAACCTCTCTCAATTTGAGCTACAACCATATGAGGCTCTTGTTTATCGGTTGATTAATTAAAACGCTCCCTCTTCCTTCAATTCAAAGTTATTATGAAATACCTAGCATTACTTTTTTCTGCACTTCTTTTTATCTCTTGCCAAACAGATCACACTAAAACAGACATCAAATCCCCAAGGTTTGAACTAATTGTTTTAGGAATTGCTCAAGATGCAGGATTTCCTCAAGCTGGCTGTACCAAAGAGCAATGCCAATTATATTGGTCGGGAAACGAAGAGAAACGCAGTCCTGTTAGCTTGGGCTTAGTTGATAATGAAACTCATCAAGCATGGATGTTTGAAGCCACGCCCGATTTTAAAGATCAGCTTCATCATTTATCCACCACAACCCAAGCTGAATTAAAAGGCATATTTCTTACACATGCACACATGGGACATTACACAGGACTTATGCATTTGGGTAGAGAAGTTATGGGCGCTTCAAAAATGCCTGTGTATGCACTGCCTAAAATGGCAAACTATTTATCTAACAATGGCCCATGGAGCCAATTAGTGTCTCTACAAAATATAGCTATTGAGCCACTTCAAGCAGACTCTTCCATTCAACTTACGCCAGAACTTTCAGTAACTCCATTTTTGGTTCCACATCGTGATGAATTTTCTGAAACGGTTGGATTTAAAATTAATGCGCAAGGAAAGAGCATCTTATTTATCCCCGACATTAATAAATGGAATATATGGGAGCGAAGCATCACCGATGAAATTGCCAACGTTGATATCGCTTTTATAGATGGAACCTTCTATGATGCAGATGAACTTCCAGGACGAGACATGAACGAAATACCACATCCATTTATAGAAGAAAGTATAGAACTATTCAAAAATCTCTCTGAATCAGAAAAAGCCAAAATCACCTTTATACACTTCAATCACACCAACCCATTACTTCTCAATACACCTGAGCGCGCCCTTGTTGAACAGCAAGGCTTTAATGTTGCCACCCAAGGACAGACTATTTCTTTAGACTAACTCTAATCTATTCTCCGATTTTATATTTATCAACATATTCAGTACTCTTTAGAAACGATTACTCATCGATTCACAAACACTAATTTATATTTCTCATTCATCATGAAACGCTTAAATACAAATTTTCTAAAAGCCACGCTTTTATTCGTTTTGATTGCCAGCAGCAATCTATTTGCTCAAGACCCTACTCGATTTCAAAACGAAATTGACGCTTTAAATGCCACTGAATTTAAAATAGACAGCAATAAAGAAGTGGTAGTTTTCACAGGAAGCTCAAGTGTTAGAATGTGGAAGCATGTACAAGAAGATTTTCCTTTTGTGAATGCTATAAACACGGGATTTGGTGGTTCTTCAATGACCGATTTACAGTACTACCTGAACGATTTGGTATTTAAATATAACCCAGACAAAGTTTTTATCTACGAAGGAGACAATGACATTGCAGGTTCTATTGCTCCAGAAGCAGTCATTAAAACAACCAAAGAAGTTGTAGCTTCTATTAAAGCCAAGTTGCCAAAAGCTCAGATTTACCTCATCTCTGCTAAACCAAGCATTTTACGTTGGAGTTTTGAAAAGCAATACATGGCACTTAACAAACTTTTTGAAGAATACAGTGCAGAAACTGAAGGTGTTACTTTTGTAGATGTTTGGAACCCAATGCTAAATAAAGAAGGCACTCCTTTTGATGATATTTTCCTATCTGACAACCTTCATATGAATAAAAAAGGTTATGAGATTTGGGCTAGAGTTGTAGGGAAGTACTTAAAGTAACTTCTCGCTTTTACTACTAAATCATTTCTATCTCTCTAAAAGCTAGCAAACAGAATAGGTTTTGCTAGCTTTTTTTATGCCCATCAATTCAAGGTTATAACTGAGTATGCATCATTTTGAGGAGATAATATTAATCTTTTCTAAAATGAATGAACATTCATTTATAATTTGTATATTAGAGTCATACACATTTGACCATCAATTAATTCGGAGATAATCATGCGTGTAAAAAGTACAGAAAAACGAATCGCTCTTTTAGAGGCCACATTAAACCTTATCAACAATAATGGTTTTCACGCTGCGCCAATGTCTAAAATTGCTAAACTAGCAGGTGTTTCTCCAGCTACTATCTATCTCTACTTTGCAAACAAGCAAGATATGGTCAACCAACTCTATTTGGAAGTTAAAGCTTCTTTCAGCGAGCACGCTTTCAAGAACTATAGTCCAAACTTTCCTGTTAAAGAAGGCTTTGAAATTATTTGGCGAAATATTGCAGATTACAAATTGCACCAAGTTGAAGAAGCTTATTTTTTATCGCAGTGTGATAACACTCCAATGATCGATGAAGAAAGCAGACAAATAGGACTTATCCATTTGCAACCACTACTCGACTTATGGGAGCGTGGACAAAAGGAAGGAATTATTAAACCAATCTCTCCATATTTGCTGTACGCATATACCATTTATCCTCTGGCTTTTTTGATGACTAGCCAAAAATCGGCTCATTATCAATTAGATAATACAACTCTCACTCACGCATTCAGTGCAGCTTGGGATAGTATCAAACTCTAAATTTTTTTATTCCTAAAAAGAATGAACGTTTATTTATAAATTAAGATTACACTATCATGAATAGAACTATATTATTACAACAAAGACCTATCGGCAAACCAGAAGTATCTAACTTTAAGTTTGTTGAGGAAGAAAAACCATCCATTAAAGATGGACAAATATTATTGAAACAAGCTTTCGTATCGGTAGATCCATATCTACGAGGGCGAATGAGCGATGCTAAATCCTACATCCCACCATTCGAGTTAAACAAGCCTGTTGCCTCTGGAAGCGTTGCAGAAGTGGTAGAATCAAAACATCCTGATTTCGCACAAGGAGACTTCGTTTCTGGGATGCTCAATTGGCAAGAATATCAAGTTTCTAACGGAGCTGGCTTGCTTAAAGTTGATGCCAATCAAGCTCCATTATCTGCTTATTTAGGCATTATAGGAATGACTGGGCTTACCGCTCAATTAGGCTTACAAGAAATCGGAAAACCAAAAAGCGGAGAAACATTAGTTGTTTCTGGCGCGGCTGGTGCTGTAGGAAGCGTTGTTGGCCAGATTGGTAAAATCCTTGGCTTGCGAGTAATTGGTATTGCTGGCAGTGACGAAAAAACGGAGCTACTAACTTCCAAGTTAGGCTTTGACGCCGCTATCAACTACAACACAACTACCAACATGGCCGAAGCTATTGCGAAAGCGGCTCCCAACGGAGTAGACATCTACTTTGATAATGTTGGTGGAGATATTTCAGATGGTGTACATGCCAACATCAACAAGTTTGCGCGTATTATTATCTGTGGCGCAATTTCACTGTACAATGCCACATCTTTACCAATGGGCCCAAGAGTTGAGCCTCTTTTAGTAAAGAATAGTGCCTTGATGCAAGGTTTCATCATTGGCAATTACGCCGAAAAATTCCCAGAGGCAATTCAGCAATTAGCAACTTGGTTACGCGAAGGAAAACTCACCAACTCAGAAACCATTGTTGAAGGCTTTGAAGCCATTCCGGAAGCATTTATTTCCCTTTTTGATGGAAAAAACACCGGAAAAATGGTTGTCAAAATATAATCCCCGATTTTAATTACAAGTTATTCTATTATGAAAAATTTCGAATTTAAGAATCCTACAAAAATCCTTTTTGGCAAAGATCAGATTCAAAGTCTTGCCAACGAAATCCCTAAAGATGCCAACATCCTGATGCTTTATGGTGGTGGCAGTATCAAGAAAAACGGTATCTACGAACAAGTTACCGAAGCTCTTAAAGGATATACTGTTTCTGAATTTGGTGGTATTCCGCCAAACCCAGAATATGCTATCCTAATGGATGCTTTAGCTGTTATAAAATCCAAAAACATTGATTTTCTACTCGCGGTGGGCGGTGGTTCCGTAATTGATGGCACCAAATTCCTTTCTGCGGCAGCGTTTTTTGAAGGCGATACTCCTTGGGACATCTTAACCAATCACATTCCTACTACAAAAGGAATGCCTTTTGGCACCGTACTTACATTGCCAGCAACAGGTTCAGAAATGAACTCTGGCGCGGTTATTACCCGAGCCGAAACCAAAGAGAAATTTGGAATGGGTGGATCAGGGTTGTTCCCAGTATTCTCCATTCTTGACCCTCAAGTTGTTAAGTCTATTCCTCAGCGTCAACTTGCTAACGGAATTACTGATGCTTTTACACACGTACTAGAGCAATACATGACGTTCCCAGCTGGAGCAGCCTTACAAGACCGCTTTTCTGAAAGTGTTATGCAAACACTCATTGAAGTCGCTCCAAAAATCATGAAAGACCCTTCTGATTACGAAGCTGCTTCAAACTTTATGTGGAGTTGTACAATGGCTCTTAATGGATTGCTCCAGAAAGGTGTTCCTACCGACTGGGCTGTTCACGCTATTGGCCATGAGTTAACCGCTCTTTTTGGAATCGACCATGCACGAACTCTAGCAATCATTGCTCCAAGTCATTACACCTACAATTTTGAAGCTAAAAAAGAAAAATTAGCTCAATATGCAGAACGTGTTTGGGGCGTAAGCGAAGGTAGCGTTGATGAAAAAGCAAAAGCAGGAATTAAAAAAACTGTAGACTTTTTCCACAGTTTAGATATCAAAACTACGCTTTCGGAGTATACTAACGAATATGCTGGTACTGCCGAAGTAATTGCAAAACGCTTTGAAGAACGTGGCTGGAAAGGCTTAGGTGAACACAAAAACCTAACCCCCAACGATGTGGAGAAAATTGTGGCAATGGCGTACTAAAATCCGCTAAAAACACATTTACAGGCTTTCCTCTTTTACTAGTGGAAAGCCTTTTTTATATGCTTTAGCTATCATTATTGAAGTAGCTACCCCTTTTTAGGAATTTGCAACATCCATTTCAAACTCCAAACTTCTCAATTATAATCGTATTATCACCCAATAAAACTAATTCTCTTTTCTCTTCATGAAATACGACATTCAAAACGAGCAGCTTTCTGCTTCTGTAGCACATAATGGCATTGAACTTTGTTCCATAAAATCACTTTCAACAGGAACTGAATATATGTGGCAAGGAAATCCTGATATATGGGCTAACCATGCCCCAGTTCTTTTTCCAACCATTGGTCTACTTAAAAACGATACCTATTTTTTCGAAGGAAAAAGTTATTCGTTACCTAAACATGGTGTAGTTCGCTCTTCAGACAAAAACACAGTTCTTGAGCATACCGACGAAAGCATACTTTTTTCCATGAAATGGGACGAAGAACTCCTGAAACAGTATCCATTCAAATTCGAAATTCAAACGAGGTTTGCTTTAAAAGGCAGATCGCTCCTCGTTCAGCATTGCATTTTCAATCATGGGGAAGAGAATATGTATTTCTCTTTAGGCGGACATCCTGCTTTCAACTGTCGGCTACATGAAAATGAACGTTATGAAGATTATTTCCTCGAATTTGAACACGTTGAAACTGCCTCTACTTGGTTACTAGCTGATGATAAAACCGTTAGTAACAACACCGAACTTGTTCTAGACAACACCAACAAATTACCACTACACAGCCACCTTTTTGATAGAGACGCACTTATTTTCAAGGATTTGAAATCGCAAAGCGTGAGCTTGAACAGCAAAAATAATGGCAAAGTATTAACTGTCAATTATGAAGGATTCCCGTATTTAGGAATTTGGGCAAAACCACAAGCTCCTTTCGTTTGTATTGAGCCTTGGATTGGTATCGCCGACACAAGTGACTCCGACCAACAGCTTATCAATAAAGAAGGAATACGAACTTTAGAGGCAGGTGGCACTTTCGAAGCAGCTTACGAAATTCAAATTCACTAGGCTTCACAAAACCCAACTCCACAAAATTCACTATGGCTACATCTCCAACAAATCAAACCGCAATAGTAATTGGCGCAACTGGACTCGTGGGTTCTCATGTTCTTGATTTGTTGTTACAAGATGGAAATTACGGCAAAGTGAAGGTATTTCATCGTCGTGCCACAGGCGTTTCTCATCCAAAACTTGAAGAACACATCATAGATTTTGCTCAGATAGATAAATGGAAATCTGAACTTACGGGCGATCACTTATTTTCTGCGCTAGGCACCACCATTAAGAAGGCCGGCAGTAAAGAAGCACAATACACCATCGACTTTACCTACCAATTTGACGTTGCCAAAGCAGCGGCAGAAAACGGAGTGCCTCATTATGCTTTAATCTCATCCATTGGCGCTGATGCGAGCTCAAAATCGTTCTACACACGCATTAAAGGCGAACTTGATGAAGCTGTTCAAAACTTGGGTTTTAACTCGGTACTCATTATTCGACCTTCTTTTCTAGACGGAGATCGTAATGAGTTTCGTCTTGGTGAGAGGATAGGCATAGGCTTAGCCAATGTGCTTTGTAAACTTCCTGGATTGAAGAAATACCATCCCATTAAAGCAAAAAAAGTTGCTCAGGCGATGATTAATGGAATTAAGAAAGAAACCAGCCAGATTGTTGAAGGAAATGAAGTTCTAGAATTAGCGAATTAAAGAACTTCCGTCTGATTCGATTCGAGAGCAACATTCATCATCTAAATAAAAGAGAGATAACTTTTATTCTTTTGGGAATTCCATCAGTAAAAAACTACTTTTTAACACGGTACAACTTTAAGTACTTTTAGCCGTCTATTCTTTCAGATTATATACTAGAAATCAATTATGAACAACGATAAACTGTATTCTCAAAAAGAGATCAAAGCTCTTCTACAGAAAGCTACCGAACTACAAAAAGAGAATACAGGTCAGACCGAAGACGGCCTTACGCTCGAGGAGTTAGAACAAATTGCTGCTGACTCAGGAATTGACCCAATGTATATTCGAGAAGCGATTTCTAGGCAAAACTCAGGTATTCCCGAAAGCTCTGGATTTCATCTACTCGGCGCACCTCTTTCTCTAGAAGTTGGCAGAGAGGTTCCTTACGAAATGAGTATGGATGATTGGGAGTTAGTTGTACAAGAAGCGCGTCGCACTTTTAATAAAAGCGGGGGAACGGTTCAGCATCTTGGAAAATCGTTTGAATGGATGAGCCCTGATCATAAATTCATTCATGCTAGCTTAACCGCTACTCCCCTTAAAAACAAAACTCGGTTTTATGTAAGCTCGCATTATGGCAAAATTGCTTTCTTCGCGTATTACTTTCCTTTTGTGTTCTTAATCATGGGACTTGGAATCTTTTTAGGTAGCGCTTCTCTTTCTCCTCTCATCAACATTGCTATTGCTGTGGCTAGTATCACAAGTGTTTTTGCTGGATCGCGTTACTTTTTCGGGAAATGGGTTCAGAGTCGAAAAAAGAAAATGGACGACATGATTACTCGCTTTGGGCAACTTATAGGTTTGGATGATAAAAGAACCTCTACCAAGAGCGATGACCTTCCACAAAAGGAGAATGAGTCTCGTATCTCTATTCCCGATGAACATTTAGAGAATAAATCCTCTGAAACAGAAAACCGAACTAAAACACGCTCATAAATCCATATTATGATGAAGCGCACCTTTCTTACTCTACTCGCTCTTTTCCTCCCTTTATTAATTTTTGCGCAGGATTATTCTAAGTCTATTGAAAAGGCCGATGCCATTGTTAAGCAGTTTGTTGCCGACAAAAACATTCCAGGCATGTCAATTTCTGTATATAAAGACGGAAATATTGTTTGGTCGAAAGGTTTCGGTTACGCTGATGTGCAGAATAAAATCCCTGTAAATCCGAGCAAAACTTTATTTAGAATTGGGAGCGTTTCAAAAACATTGGCAGCTAATGCGATGGGTGTGCTCATCCAAGAAGGCAAACTCAATCCTGATGCAACCGTTCAAACCTATGTTCCTAATTTCCCCGAAAAAGAATATCCCATTACCATAAAGCAAGTTGCGGGGCATTTGGCTGGAATCCGACATTACAAAGGCGATGAATTCCTTAGCAATAAAAGCTACGCCACTGTGAACGAAGGATTACAGATTTTCGCGAACGATCCTCTACTGTTTAAGCCAGGAACTAAATATGGTTACAGTACTTATGGATACACCATAATAAGTGCAGCAATTGAAGGAGCTTCTGGTGAATCGTTTCTTCCGTTCATCCAAAAAAACATTTTTGATGCCATAGGAATGAGCAACACTATGCCAGAGTGGGCCAACAAAAGTTACCCAAACAGAACCAAATTCTATGAATTATCAGATGGAGAGAATAAAGAAGCGCCTATTGTTGATAATAGCTACAAATGGGCTGGAGGTGGTTTTATCGCCACTACCGAAGATCTCATCAAGTTTGGAGTGGCGAATCTTAGCTATGATTATCTAAACAAAGAAACGCTTGATTTGCTGATGGATACTCAATATACAAGTGATGGTAAAGCGACTAATTACGGCATGGGTTGGATTGTAAGAGAGGATGCTAGCGGAAGAGTTTGGCATGGACATTCAGGAGGGTCTGTTGGTGGAACTACGATGTTTCTCCTCAACAAAGAAGAAAATATGGTAATTGCATACACAATTAACCGCTCTAGCGTTGGTTTGGATGATTTACATTTTAAAGTTACGGATGCTTTTTTAGAGAAATGATTTATCCCAAAAATTGGAAAAACTACGAACTGTTAGATTTTGGCAACGGCCGAAAATTGGAGCGTTTTGGAAGTATCATCACTGACCGACCAGAGCCTGCCGCTACAAACAAGCCACAACTTCCTACTACAGAATGGAAAACGGCCTTGCTCTTTTTTTCTGAAGAGAAAGGTCAAAAAGGTGCTTGGAATACAGCTACTGAAGATTGGGAAATAGATTACGAAACAGGTAATGATTCCATTCATTTTCATCTGCGGCAAACCGCTTTTAAACATTTGGGTGTTTTTCCAGAGCAGGCAGCGAATTGGGAGTTTATTCAACAGCGTTGTGCAGAGTTTCAAACCAAAAACATCACCCCGAAAGTGCTAAACTTATTCGCTTATACGGGTGGAGCTAGCCTCGCCGCAAATAAAGCAGGGGCAGAAGTAACTCACGTAGATTCGGTTAAAAGTGTAGTAAACTGGGCGCGTGATAATGCTACGCTTTCTGGCATCGATACCATACGGTGGATTGTTGAAGATGCACGGAAGTTTGTAGAGAAGTCGGTTCGTCGAGGAGATGTATACCACGGAGTGATTTTAGATCCACCTATTTTCGGACTAGGTCCAAAAGGCAAAAACTGGAAATTGAATCGCGACCTTCCTGAGTTACTTCAGCAAATAATGAAGATTTTAGATCCGTCGAATCGCTTTCTGATTTTGAATACTTATTCCCCTCAACTTCCGCTTTCCGATTTAAACAAAATGCTTACATCGATAAAAGGCTTTCCCAACAAATACGAAAGCACAACACTCGGGCTAAAAAGCACAAGTGGGAAAGAACTCGAACTCGGCAATTTGATACGGTTTTAGGAATTAGTGATTGCGCGCTTTCATAAATATGACACCCGCTAGCATTTGGTAGTCGCATACCTATTTCAACATTTATCATGTATTTCAAAAATGATAATTTTATTGTTATTTACATGTAATAATTATTAGTCACTTTATCACCATGAAATTTATACTCCCACTCTTTATTTCTCTTGTCTGCTTAGGCAGTATACAAGCTCAATCTGTTAAAGAACTTCAGAAAAAATCGAATGATTGTTATAGATCTGGCGATTATAACTGTGCCGAAAAGACTTTAAAGAAGATTATTAAGAAAGATAAGAAAAGTCCTAGTTTAGCAAGATATTATTCAGATTTAGGAACTATACAGCGTCGATTAGGCAAAAAGGATGACGCTTTAAAATCATATAATAAAGCCATAGAAATCAACTCCAAAACTGTTGTTTTCCTGACAAATCGTGCTACTTTGTATATGCAGCTTGGTGAATTTGAAAAAGGGGATAAAGATTTCGATGCAGCTATTGCCTTGGAACCAGAAAATTTTGCAATCCGCTCAGATTATGCTTTGTATAAAAAACGACAAGGTAGAATGAAAGAAGCTCTTGAAGATTACAATGACATTATAAAGGCTAATCCTAATGAGCCTATTTTTTATAATAATCGGGCTGATACAAAACTCAGGCTCGAAGATTATGAAGGGGCTTTGAATGATTTGGACAAAGCCCTAGAGCTAAACCCCGATTATCACGTTGCCATAATTACAAAAGGAGAGGTATATCTGGCTATGAAAGATCAAAAGAAAGCATGTCAGTTTTTTAACCAAGCTGTAGCAGCTGGTTTTGATGCCAAACAAATTGAATCACTACTAGCCCCTTGTAAATAATTTTTAAACTCTTATTTAGATACGTGTATTAAACCGCAATTTTACTCTTTGAGGTAGGGAATTTCAGTACCACGCTTGTTCCAGCATCACTTGGTTCGATTTCAACATCGCCACCAATGTCGCGTGCTCGTTTTTTCATGTTTGCTAAACCTGAGTTAGTTCCTTCTCCTCCGGCTTTAAACGTACCGTTATCTCTAATAGTGATAACTGCACTCCTATTATCTGTTTCGGCAACGAGCTTAACTTTCGAAGCCCCAGCGTGCTTTATAATATTCTGCATCGCTTCTTGAATAATCCTGAAGATATTAAGCGATTGAGAAGGGGTGAGGTCTAGTTCTGCCAAGCTTTCAATACTTGTTGTTACTTGAAGTTCAGATATACTTTCAACTTTTTTGAGATACGTATTCAAATGCTCAATCAGCGATTCTGGTGTATTTTCTTCTGATTTTAGAGCCCAAATTGTATCTCTTAATTGACCAATAGATGTTTGAGCTTCATCTTTTAGAGAACCCAAAATCTTTAAGGCTTGATCTTCCTTTTCCTTTTTTCTGTATCTATCAAAAAGATCTAATCCCGATATAATATTTATCAACTGGGCGCCAACATTATCATGCAAATCTCTTGAGATACGTTCCCGTTCGGTTTGGATTTTTTTGTCTACTTCAAGTTGCTCTACTTTATAGGCTAACTCACGTTGCTTCACTTTACTTTGCCACAAGAATCCCGCAATAATCAACAGGAACAAAGAAGCTCCCAATCCATATTGCAAAACTCTATTCTTTTGAATTGTTAACTCTTGAAGTGCTTTTTCTTTTTCGAGCTCTACAATCTGCTTTTCTTTCTTTTCATCTTCGTAAAGTGCTTCTAGCTCTGCGATATTTTTGAGATTTTCTTCGTTTATAATCTCATCTTTTAGCACGCTATACTCTTCTTGTATCTCAAATGCTTTTTTGTAGTCGTTACGCAATGTATAAGCTACCGACATTTGCCTAAGTAGCTTCATTTCGATATAAGGATCTTTTATTTCTTTGGCGTCTGCAAGGCCTTCGTTAGCATATTTCAGGGCTTGAGTGCTATTATTAAGCCCATTATAAGCGAGTGACAAATTAGCATCAGCTTGGGTTAAGAGGCGCTTATTTTCCATTTCTTTACCAATGGCATAAGCTTGTAAAAAGTAATCTATTGCTTCTTTATATCGCTCCCTATTCGAATATATGGAACCCACATTTATAGCATTACTTGCACTTCCTAATTTATTACCTGTTTGTAAGTGTAATTTTCGAGCTTCATCCAAATAAGGAACAGCTTCCAAGTCTTTACCAGCTGCATTTAAAATAGCTCCTAAATTCTGGTTAGCACTCGCAATTTCTAGCTTATCGTTAGAGAGTTTTGCGTTCTCCAAATACTTTTCCATATATGGAATTGCTTCTTCGGATCTACTTTGGTAGTAATACACCGAGCCAATCATATTGTACACAATTGCCATCCCTTTATAGTCTTTTACTTCCTCAAAATACCGAGCGGCCTCTAACGAATATTCGATAGTCTTTTCAAACTCGCCTAATTCTCTATAACTCATCCCAATATTCAGCGTGTTTTTAGCAAGCTCTAGCTTATTGTCTAGCCGTTTATTTATTGCTGCTGCTTTTGAATAATGAAATATGGAGCTATCCTGTTTAGAAGAACGGAAATAGTAAACCCCTAAATATTTATGAGCGCTCGCCATAATCGACTCATTCTCTAACTCTTCAGCAATATTTAAAAGTAGACGCACACTATCAGGAATGGCATCCCAATTGGTTCGATAATTTGCTTCAATAAAAGCTACAATGCTATCAGCACGAGCTTGTGTATAAGGCTGACTTTGTACCACAACGGGGAATAGAAGCAACATGAAAATACCAACCACTCCTCTGCGTAAACTTCTAGCTAAACATGACATAATTTTGATGACTTTCTTATTAAGGCTCTTCTTCCGGTAGATATATTTCTCTCAGCTAAATAAACGCAATTTTATGAACTCCTCGCAATCAATTAGGTTAAATTATATTTAAGAAGAGAATTACAAATCTGTTTTAATTCAGAAATTATGGCTAGGGATATGTATTATGCCAAAAATTCAAACATCTGAGATATGAGACATTTTTTCATCACAATCAGTTTCTTAGCTTTAATTTCGCCTTTGCTTTCTGCTCAGCCGAAGGAAATTAAAGTAATTGATCCCCCTTTTTGGTGGACTTCCATGCCTGTGAATGAACTTCAATTACAGCTCTATGGCGAAGAACTTGGCCAATACACGGCCTCAACAACATATAGTGGTGTTACTATCACCAAACAGGAGCAAGTAGACTCTCCCAACTACCTTTTTATTTATTTTGAAATTAGTCCGTCTGCAAAAGCAGGGTTAATTCCCATCAAACTTAAGCGTGGTAAAAAAGTAATTACCTTGAATTATGAATTAAAAACTCGTGATTCTAGCCCAAATAAAAACCAAGGTTTTGATGCCAGTGATGTTATTTACTTGATGATGCCCGATCGTTTTGCTAATGGAGATTCCACAAACGATTCTGTTCCCGGGATGCTCGAAAAAGCAAATCGTAATGACCCTACTAAACGTCAGGGCGGCGATATTGCTGGCGTAATGCAGCATTTAGGTTATATTCAGGATTTAGGAATGACAGCCATCTGGTTTACTCCCATGTTCGAAAACGATATGCCGCCAGAATATGGCGCATATCACGGTTATGCAGCCACCGATTTGTATAAAGTAGATCGCCGTTATGGTTCCAACGCCGATTACAAACAATTAGTGGACGCCGTACACAACCGCGGCATGAAAGTTATTATGGATATGATTCATAATCACATTGGAAGCAACCACTGGTGGATGAAAGACCTCCCAACAAAAGATTGGGTTCACGATTTTGAGAAATACGGAACTACGAACTTCCGAGGAGCTGTAGCTTCAGATCCATATGCATCGAAACACGATTTTGACCGATTAGTAAATGGATGGTTTGTAAAAGAAATGCCTGATTTGAATCAAGACAATCCACTTCTTGTAGATTACCTCATCCAAAACACAATTTGGTGGATTGAATATTCTGGTATCGATGGCATCCGCATGGATACGTACGTTTACCCCGATAAAGATTACATGGCACTTTGGGCAAAGAAAGTATTAGAAGCCTATCCATCATTTAATATTGTTGGCGAAGCTTGGGTTAATAATGTGCCTTCTGAAGCCTATTGGCAATACGACAAACCAAATATGGATGACGGCTATAATTCCAATTTACCAAGCCTAACCGATTTCCAATTCGCCTTTGCTGTAAGAAATGCTTTTACCGAAGACTTTGGTTGGACCGAAGGATTAAGCCAATTGTATTATCTGCTTTCGCAAGACTTTCTGTATGCAGACCCGATGCAGAATGTCACTTTCTTAGACAATCACGACATCAGTAGATTTTTTGAGCACATTGGCAAAGACAAAGCTCATTTTAAAATGGCTTACGCCTTTTTGATGACCACACGCGGAATTCCACAAGTATATTACGGAACCGAATTAATGATGGCGCACGAAAATCGTGGTGGCGATGACGAAGGTTGGCGACAAACAATGCCAGGAGGCTGGGCCGATGATGACCGAAGTGTTTTTACAAAAGAAGGCCGTACCGATACCGAAAATGAAATTTTCGACTATGTAACTGCTCTAACTACATGGCGAAAAAATGCCATTGCTATCCATCAAGGGAAACTCGTTCACTTTGTCCCAGAAAATAATGTGTACATTTACTTCCGCATTCATAAAGATCAAACCGTAATGGTTGTTATGAATGCTAATGAGGAGGCAAGCACCATTAATGTTGAACGACTTAATGAAATCTTAGGTTCGTTCTCATTCGGAACAGACATACTTTCTGGCAAACAAATTGATGTAACCCAGAACTTTGAAGCGGCCGGAAAAACCACTAGTATTTGGGAGTTAAAATAAACCTCTCAAGTTCATCTTAAACTCAACTTCATTCAACCCCATACATGAAACATTCTATTCGAGCCATATTATTTTCTCTACTCTTTAGCTCCATTGCAACTGCTCAAATTACATTGAGTTACCAAACTAAAGCAGGAGATGTCTACTCAACTACTTTATCAATGACTCAGAATATCAAACAAACAATGATGGGTTTAGACCAAGTTGCAGAGAATGAACAAATCATCAGCGTTGACTTTACAACCGAAGGTGTTTCTGATGGTCTCATCAACTCAGACCTACTTTACAAAAGGGTGATTATAAATCAAAGTTCGCCTATTGGTTCTTCAAACTTCGATTCTCAAAACGCAACAGAAGACATTCCACAGGCTTTACGTGGCTACGCTTCTCTAGTTGATAAAGGCTATAAAATCTCTTTTAACAACAAGGGAGAAGTTCAGGCAGTCTCTGGTGTAAAAACAATGATTACATCAATGATTGAAGAACTTGAGCTACCTACCGAAACTGCAAAAAATCAATTGAAGGCTAACTTAGCAGCCCAGTTTAATGATGAAACCATGCTGTCTCAAATTCAGAATGGCCTCATTATCTACCCAAAAGGAACAATTAATAAAGGCGAACCTTGGGTTTTGGATCAATCTGTATCCAATCCTTATCCATTAAATATCTCTACCACTTACACACTTGATGATTACGATAAGGATTTCGCTTACATCTCTGTTAGCTCAACTATTTCCACAGGCGAGAATAGTAACATGAACTTTCAAGGAACTGAGGTTTTGTTCGAATTGAAAGGAACTCAAACAGGAAGTATCAAAGTTGACCGGAAAACAGGCTTTATTTTGGAATCAAACCTCGAGCAGAATACAAAAGGCCTGATGAAAATAGTTTCTCCACAAGAAATGGAAATACCTATGACATTAAAAAGTGTCATTTCTATAACGGGATCTATTTAGTTCCCCGAGTAGAGGTGGGATAGCTTTCAGCTATTAGCAATTAGCTTTTCGTCCCGTTGAGGGTTGTACTTTTGGTCCGCCCCCGAATCTCGGGTTTTGCACGTACCAAAAGCTCTCGACAAGAATTATTGGCGCGAACTTCATTCAGGGCTAGGTAGTAGAAAAAGCATCGTCGTACATCCTATGTCTTAAATCTTATATCTAATCATGAAAATCCACCAAACGTCTAGGCTTTTAGCAATCTTGAACGCCACGCAATTATACTTATTAGGAAAGTTAGCGTGGCTATAAAGCTGAATCCCCCAACCGTTTCAAATTCTGTTACAATCATGCCCATTAATGGTTGCGAGACCATTCCACCGACATAACCGAAGGTAGCTACAGATGTTAGGGCAACCGCTCCTTCTCGACCTGCAGCACTAAAAACCATCGGGAAATTAAGAGCCACTCCCGCGCCTGCAATAAAAAAGCCAATTGCTGCAACCATAATGTTAGGAGCCAAAACTGCTGTTATAAGTCCGCAAGTAGCCAATAAAGAACCTGAAACAATCAGCTTTTTTGCACCGAATCTCATCTTAAGCCTATCGCCAAATAAGCGCATCCCGAGCAAAGCTCCAGCAAACACAGTGTAACCCACAGGAACTAAGCCTTCGCTTACTTTTAAATGATCGCTAAAGAAAATAGCTACCCAGTTATTCACCGAACCTTCAATAGAAGATGCTAAAAAGGCGATTAGACCGATGGCTACCAACCCGCCATGTGGCCATTTGAATTTTGGACGAACGGCATCTGGATGTGGAGTATCGTTAGGAAGAAATCGGTAGGTAATAAAAACCGTAGCCAACAAGAATAGTGAGATGGCTCCAAAATGAAAATTTGTTGAGACACTAAAATGTTTAGCTAAGGTTCCCAACAAAGCTCCTGATAAATTCCCAACGCCAAACCAGGAATGGATTTTAGACATGTGAGACTTTCCACTTTCTGTCTCAACTTTGGCCCCTAACGCATTTACCGAAATATTATAGCTACTTGAACCAGCCCCAACTAAAAACAGAAGAATGGCCAAACTTATCCAACCACTAGAATAGGAAATTGGAATTAGCGACACCGCTACAACAACACCAGATAGCAGTGCCGTTTTTTTTGCACCAAAATAATTTATGGATATGGCTACAACAGGCATCATTACTAATGTGCCAAAACCTCTAATCAAAAGAACATAACCTAATGTTGTAGCGGTTAAAAAAGCGGCTGTTCGTACATCGGGAACTCGAGATGCCCACGTAGAAAAAGCAATACCTAATGCAAAAAGAGCTGCACAAACGGCATATAATTCTTTCTGAGCGGAGTTATTACTAAACGGTGCTGAAGAGTCAGCGGAGGAATGGGACATGAATGGGTTTCCGTATTAGTCCCAAAAATACGGGTTATTCTATTTAGTTCATATCTATAATACCCACTATAATTTATCGTCAATCTTTTGTATAAAACACACGTTCTTGCTTCACTTAAAAGAAACAGAATTTAGATTTAATCACCGAATCACTACCTTATATATAAGGTAGTGCTAACTCGAATTCGAAATGACCGTAAATGTGCAGGTGAATATAAATGATAGTAGTCTAAGTGATTTTAATATATCCGATTTAGAAGCTTCTGTATTTGTCCCTGCGGCAATAGCAACTCTTTCGCATTGCGGTCGTTGTGATTTTGAGTCTTTTGGAGGTGTTTGGAATGCTGAAGGAGAAAACATTGGTTTTTGTAATTTCAATCAATCATATGTTTATATAGGATGCAGAGGTAATGACGGTTCGGGATGCCAGGACACATATCAATGGGATTGCATGTGGTAGTATCATTTGACAAGGTGCTTATTATTAAATTATCCATCCTTTTTATAGTGGGAATAAGCGGGTTTTTACAAGGGTGTAAAACAACTCCTGAAAAAGTAATTTATCATCCTAACCCTGAATTCTTACCAAAAAATAATGAGGTTACTCATAGAGTTAGTTTGGGTAACTTTGATAGCCTGAAGCCATTACCCATTACCTTGACAAAAACAGGAGAAATAAAGGCCAAGGAAAAGACACTTGATGAGTATTTTTTTTATCAAATACCTCCAAAAAAAATAGAGACAGACTTAGGAGGAAACGTGTATGTATTACAAAACCATACCAATTCTATAAATGTGTTTAATCAAACTGGGAAGTTCCTATACAAGATTGGTAGAAAAGGAAATGGACCTGGAGAATTTAGGTCGATAAATACATTTTACTTTTCTGGTGATTATGAAAAACTGTATGTTTTGGATAATTTTAAAGTCGAAACTTTTACCACAACTCCTGATGGATTTAAGCATGAGAGAACTTTTCTTCACCAGCTTCAAGGCTCGTTCGACATGTGTGTTCTGGATAATTACCTCTATATAAGTGGTTATAAAATATCAAAAAAATTACTGCGGTCAATTGAGGGTTCTGAACTTGAACAGGATAAACTTACAAAACTAAAAAGCTCAAGAATTTCCAAACCTATTCATAGATATAATAGGCATACTGGTGAATATGAGTTTGAATTTGGATTTTTATATGAAACGGATAGTGGCATTGGTCCACTTGGGGCACTACTTTCAAAAACAATGCTTTCTTGTAATCAGAAATCTAAAACTGTAACTGGTATTATAGAATATTACCCATACATCTTCGGTTATGATATTTCCGGAAGCCAAAAATGGATTTCTAAAATCGAAGATTTTGAAAGTATTCAGTCCATTGAAACGCGCCCAGACGTAGGCAGCCCAACTAGACCATCACTTAAACGCTATAGTAATACAAATATTTTTAATAGATATTTACCGATGCGCTCTGCCTCAGGTGAGTTTTTATTTGTTCAAACGGTGTTCAGTTTGCCTCAAAGAGACTCCGCGGGAAAGTCAAAATTACGCCTACCAAACCATCCCACAAGAACTTTACTATTAGACACTTATACTGGCGAACTGAGTCGACTATCATACGAAAAGCTTATAGGGACGTTAAACAATAATATTTTTGTAGAAGTTGAAAACTCAAACGACAATACAGCTATACTTTCAATCTACAGCGCCACTGAATAAGCGAGGAGTGCTTTAACTTAGTGTTCCTGACTCATGTTTTGCAAATGAGGAATGAGACATGAATGGGTTTCCGTATTAGTCCCAAAAATACGGGTTATTCTATTTAGTTCATATCTATAATACCCACTATAATTTATCGTCAATCTTTTGTATAGATTTAGTAAAGAATTGTACTTTACTTTGACTCTATCACAAAAAGGATTTACTCTCGATGTGCAAACAATCTACGATTTATGAGCGATAAGAATAACGACCTCGACCGCCTACAACAAAAGCTGAATTCTTTTATGAATAGGCAAGAAGCTCTTCAATCAGAAGTTGAGTTGTTGCGTGCAGAATTGCGGGCTTTAAAACTGAAAGAATCTTTTAAAACCAAGAGTAATCCCACCGAAAGCAAAACACCCAATATTCTCGAAGAAATCGCCCTTGAGTTAGAACAAAAAGCCTCTATCAAAGCTGAGTTACCAAAAGAGACTGTTCCTAATCCACACGTTCATTCCGAAAGCCCCGATGAAGTTCCTGAAAAAAGTCAAACTCCAGCTATTAATCTAGAAAAGATTATTGGCGAAAATATCATCAACAAAATTGGGATTTTGATTACCATTATTGGAGTGGGAATTGGAGCTAATTATGCGATTGAAAATAATCTTATCAGCCCTTTAACTAGAATAATTCTGGGATATGTAATTGGGTTTGTTCTTCTTCTTTTCGGCTTCAAGCTCAAAGAAAAGTATCTCAGTTTTAGTGCTGTTTTAGTAAGTGGTGCTATGGCAAGTTTATATTTAGTGACTTTTGCCGCCTATTCGATGTATGCGCTAATTCCACAATCATTAGCTTTTACACTAATGGTCGTTTTTACGGCATTTACCGTTTTTGCTGCCATCAAATACAACAAAGAGGTTATTGCCATTTTTGGCTTAGTGGGCGCCTATGCAGTTCCCTTCTTACTAAGTAATGATTCTGGAGAAGCCATTATATTATTATCCTACATTGGCTTGGCTAATATTGGCATTCTTGTTGTTGCTTTACAGCGGTATTGGAAACTACTCTACTACTCTGCATTTGTATTTACATGGATGATTGTTTTTTCATGGATGCTCTCTTCGTATTCATCTAGCGAGGATTTGATTCTAGCTCTCTCCTTTATCACACTTTACTACCTTACTTTTTACGCCACATTTCTCGGCTATAAACTTCTTAAAAGTGAGCCATTCTCTAAAGGAGATATAGCTATGATACTGATGAACTCTACATTGTTCTTCGGGTTAGGTTATTTCCTTCTAAATAGTCATAAAACAGGTTATTCATTTTCGGGTATTTTCACTCTTTGTAATGCATTGATTCACTTTTTGGTAAGTACCGTTGTTTATAAAAAGCGTCTGCAATCTCGCGAACTCCAAAATTTTGTATCTGGACTCGTTTTAGTTTTTCTAACGCTTACTGTACCTGTACAGCTTGATGGAAGTTGGGTTTCCATTATTTGGGTTTTAGAAGCCGCACTATTGTTTTGGATTGGTCGCTCGAAACTTTCTTCTGTGTATGAGAAACTTTCCTATCCACTTATGTTCCTTGCTACAACAAGCTTACTGGACGACTGGAGCTCTGGTTACTTTGTATTTTCAGAAAACCACCCCCTACCAATTTGGAATACCACTTTTCTTACCTCGATACTGTTTGTAGCGGGCTTTTCTACCATTTTTTATACCTCGAGAAAATGGACCGAAAGCTCTTATCTCAAGCCTAATTCTACGTTCTTTAGCTTCGTTAATAAGGCTATTCCAGTAGTTCTTCTCATAGCACTCTACAATGGGTTACGCTTAGAAATTGCTTATTACTTTGATTTGGTTTCTTTTTCAACACGCATTGCAGATGAAAACGGTTATAGTTTTACTACTGACCATGCAATTAGCTCTTTCTCCTTTGTTTGGCAAATTTGCTACACCTTTGTATTCCTAAGCATTTTTAATTTTATAACTTTTACTAAGGTTAAAAGTCCAAATGTAGGCAAGGTTGCTCTTGGGTTAAGCACACTCTCAGTTTTTATTTTTTGTATGCTTGGAGTTTTAGAACTTAAAAATCTACGCGAGCTCTATCTAGCTTCATCGCCAGAGTCTATTTTTGAACAAAGTTCATTTAACTTAATTATCCGATATATTTGCTTCGGAATGGCGGGGGTTCTGCTTTTTTCTATGAAAAAAGTGGTCGATAAATTCTTTTCAGAGGACCTGATTTTCAAGATTTATGATGGGGTCCTGCACTTTACCTTAATCTGGATTTTAAGTGCTGAACTTATCCACTGGCTAGATCTTTCTGGCTCGCAAAACACCTATAAACTTGGGTTAAGTATTTTGTGGGGCGTTTATGCATTGATGCTCATCGTTCTTGGAATTATCAAAAAGGCGCCTCACCTTCGAATTGGAGCTATTTCAATTTTTGGCATCACTTTATTAAAGCTCTTCCTTTATGATGTTAGCGAGCTTTCTACTATTTCAAAAACCATTCTTTTTCTAGCATTGGGGATTTTATTATTAACAATCTCATTTCTATACAACAAATATAAAACTTCTATTTTTGGTGAAGATGAAGAGTAACTTTCTACTAACCCTAGCCCTGCTCTGCATTTCAACAGCTCTTTATGGGCAAGATGTTGAAAGGTATCAACAGAAACTGTTGGGCGTAAATGAACAATGGCATTCTTTTCAGTATCCTCTGGAAAATTTCCAGCTTTCAAAATCCAATCTGTCTGATGTTAGAATTCTCAAGAAAAATTCCGACCTCACATATCAAGAAATACCCTACATCCTCAATATTCTTTCCAAGAAAGAGCAAACTCAAAACATTGCTTTCACGCTCATAAATCAAACCAAAAAGAATAACCGATACTATTACACCTACAAAGTCCCTGAAAACACCACATTAAATGAGATACGATTAGAGATTCAGAATCAAAACTATGATTGGCGTGTTGAGGTTGAGGGCTCCCATAATCAAACCGATTGGTTTACTATTGCTGAAAATTCGCGCATACTTTCAATCAAAACCGACGACACTGAGTTTGAATATAACACCCTCAAATTCCCAACTTTCAATTATGCCTACATTAGGTTAAACATTGATAGCGATGGCAAGAAGCCTAATATTTCGCGAACATTCATTACAAACAATGCGCCTTCTCTAGGAGTGCTAAACTCTTATAAAATTCAACGAGTACATTACGAAACCGATACAGAACGCAAACAATCAGTTCTTATTTTTTTCACTGAGTTTCCCGTTCCTGTTTCTGAGCTTTCCCTAGATTTTGAGACTAAGCCCGACTTTTATCGTCCTTTCTCTATTTCTTACCTCACTGATAGCTTAGAAACCGACAAAGGGGTTCGTTATGTATATCGCCATTTAACTACGGGAATTCTTAATTCTAGAGAACCTTCAGCAGCTACGTTTTCGCCAATAATCACGAATGGTTTTAAACTAATTATTCGAAATTATGATAATCAGCCACTAAGCTTCAATTCCGTTCTCGCATCTGGTCCAGCATATGAGTTTTTAGCTAGGTTTACAGGAACTGGCGACTATTACCTTAGCTATGGCGATAAAAGTCTGCATAAGCCAAAATACGATATCAACTACTTTGAGGATTCTATCCCCGATTCTGTGAGCTCAATTTCAGTAGATAAAGAAAGAGAAGTTATTTCCAAAGAAGCTGAGACCAAACCCCTCGGCTTTTTAGACAACTCCCTTTTACTTTGGCTTGTTTTAGGCTTTGGAATTCTACTACTCGGGTGGTTTTCTTTTAAAATGATGAACTAGGGTCGTTGAGCAGTTCTTCAACCTACGATTTCATTCCCAAATCTCTATCATGTTTTGAAAGCAGTACGTGTAAATCGTCGAGTTGATCTTGCGGAATAAGTGTAGAATCTAATCCTAAAGCTGTTTTCATTAGGTGATTGCGAGCAGGGCCAAGCGTAAAGAACATGCTTAAATGCTCCAATTCCTTTTCGAAGTACTTGGTAGTAAATCGGTCCACAAAATTCACTGATTGTACCAATTCTGTGCATTCATCTAGAAATAGAGAAGAAGTGCCTTCTAAGAGTTGATGAACACGAACGCCTATCTCATCTGAAAGTTTAACTTTAAAACGCATTGGAGCTATTCTTCCCACCAATTGTGTAGGCAAATAATGTGCACTGTCAATTGGGTTATCCATCATGTATAGAAATTTAAGCAATGCCCCCAATCCTTTTCGAACTCTTAAATGTCCTTTAAAACAACCATAGCAACGAGGGTAATCCTGAAGTTGGCGCATCGACAACCTAAACTCTCTCTTATTTCCACTTCGGATAGAAGAGATGTAGTAATACGTTTCTGGTTTTTTATTTACCGTGTTGAATGGCGGACGTAAAGAGCGAATAAGTAAATTTTCGAGTAGAATGGCATCCGTTTCAGTTTTGCAAATCTCAAAACCAATTCGCGCCACATGCGCAATCATACGCTGAACTTTCTTCGATTTAGAATATCGATAAGATGTAATTCGCTTATACAAGTCCTTTGCCTTACCGATGTATAACACCTGATCATTGCGATCGTACATGGTGTATACACCCGGATTACGGGGCGGAGCTTCTACAATGGCAGAATTTATTATATCCTTTTGCGTCTCAGAAGTAGGTTGAAACAGGTCTAGAGTCACAGATTGCTATACTAATTGCTTACTTAATGGGCCCAAAATTGCAGAACCCTCGCCTTATTATCAAATTATTTATTCACTGATTCAGTTTCAGCTTCTTCACTTCTGATTTTGTTCAGCGTTTCCACAAAATGAGGAATGGGCTGTGCTCCTGAAATTCCGTATTTCTTATTGATTACAAAAAATGGAACTCCAGAAATACCATACTGCTGAGCTTGGGCAATATCAGCATGTACAGCTTCTTCGAATTCATTGCTGCTTAGTACTTCTTCCACTCGCTTAGCATTTAAACCAACCGAAGCCGCAATTTCCGCCAACGTTTTTTTATCGCCCGTGTGTTTTCCTTCTACAAAGTAAGCAGCTAACAGAGCTTCTTTCATCTCGTCCTGTTTCCCTTCACTTTTTGCAAGGTGGATTAAACGATGGGAGTCGAAAGAATTGGTTGGCTTAATTCCATCAATATCGTAAGCTAAGCCAACTTCTGCGGCTGTTTTAATGATATTTTGGTTCATCTCTTTCGCCCACTGAATATCCCGACCATATTTTGTGGCTAAAAGCTCGTAAATAGATTTGTCGGTTGTAAGGGCCGCAGAAGGATCTAGTTGAAAACTTTTCCAAGTTATAGAAACTTCCTTCTTCATTCCCAATTGTTCAATGGCCTTTTCTAAATGGCGCTTTCCGATGTAGCAAAAAGGGCATGCTACATCAGACCATACTTCAATATTCATTCTATTTTTCTAAAAAATCTCGGTTCTCGGGTATAACCTTTTATAACACACTAAAATTCACTGAAAATACCGTTTGATCCCAGATTAATTTCAACACGCCGTTTTTACCATCTTCTTCTGCCTTTATAGTAAACACTTCGGTGACTTCATCTTGTTTAGAAATCTTCATTGGGATGCGGCCGAGGTCGTTGGCTTCGTTATATGTTGTACCATTTTGGCCAGTCTGCTTATTTATGATTAATAAACCTCCATTTGCCTCAGGGATGGTATACAATGTGTATTCGCCTGCAGGAACTTTAAGATTTCCCATTTTCAAATCTTTGCTTGTAGAAAAATGAGTAGCTCGGTTTGCTCCAGTTCTCCATAATTCTCCCCAACCTACAATTCCACCGAAAATAGTTCGGTTTCTTTTATGTGGAGCGCCGTACTCAATACGGATATCTGCACCGTGAACATCAGCTTCTGCGACTTCGGCACCAGATAGAGATCCAAACGATTTGCCCTCCTGATCAAGTTTAGCAAATCTCTTTGCAATTCCATCGATATCAACATTGCTTTCTCTATACACTTTTAGCTTTCGTGTGGTGAGCCCAGCATCTAGTAATTGTAGATTTCCATTAGCATCCACATCTACGCCCATAACACCTCTAAACGGATGGCGAATGGTCATTGAGTCTTCTTCAATTCGAGCGATGATGAAATCAGAAATGCTACTTCCAGATAACAAATATTGATGCAATGTGTCCTGCCCAGATGCTTTAGCAGCATGTAAGCCTAACTCAAATGGCCAGTGTACCATATCAATAAAAGGCAGAGTTCCTGATTTGTACGCTACTTTTCGGGTACGCAATCCGTTATTTGTCTCAGTTTCAATTTTTAGGCTGTCACCTTCTCTTACAATGGTTTGAACAACGGCACCTTCATCAGAAAAACCAAGCTCTGGAGCATGATTTAGCGTGGTCAATTGTTGGATTCCACCTTCGTCATCCATAATGAGCTGATACGATTTAAGTGATGTTCTTGGACTTCTTAACATCACTTTAGCATTCATTCCATCAGCTGTTCTTTCGAAGGTTTCGACGGCTAATGTGTCTTTTCCTAGTTTTGTAACAAAAGCATCTTGAGGAGTTGTTGCACTCTCGCATGCGCAAATCGCGCCAACCAAAAACGTTCCTAATATTAATCTTAACATAAGCTAGTAATGGTTTAGTTATTATTTAAGTGATTTCAATCTGGCCGCTTCAAATTCATCGCCTGCTCTCCAAGCTTGAAGTTGATCTGCATTAAGAGCTCTTAAGCCAACTCTAAAAAATAAACGTGCATCTTTCACCGCACCTGATAAGTCCCAATACTCATTTACCTCATCATTTACAGAATGGTAGTTTGCAGTAGAAACACTGTCTATTTTTTCAACTTCTTCTTTAGTTTTGTTTACAAACTCAGTTCCTGGATTAGGGAAAATTGCAGGGATTCCCACTTTAGCCATATTGAAATGATCTGAGCGATAGAAAATACCTTGTTCTGGATGCGCATCTGGCTTCACAGTTCTTCCTTCCTTTGCAGCTTCTTCAACAACTAAGTCAGCGAGAGTGTTTCTTCCATAACCAATTACAACAACATCGCTTGTTTCGCCATATACGTTGGTTCCATCGAGATTAATATTACCAGTAACTTTCCCGATATCTACAGTTGGATTTGCAGCCCAATATTGAGAGCCTAACAAACCAACTTCTTCGGCACTAACAATGGTAGCTAACACGCTTCGTTTTAGTTCTGGTTGAATTTTTTTGTAGCCTTTCATCATGTTTAAAAGTGCACTTACACCTGCCGCGTTATCTTCTGCACCATTATTAACTGAATCGCCATCAATAGGATTTGTAATTCCAAGATGATCGAAATGAGCACTTAGCAATAGGTACTCGTCTTTCAGTTTTGGGTCGCTACCTTCAATTTTAGCTACAACATTCATTGCGTTTATCTCTCTATAGCTTGCTTCTAGCTTTACAGAAAGTCCTGTATCTTTTAACGTAACAGGTTTAAAATCTGGGCTGTCTGCACTTTCTAGCATTTTATCGATATCTAAACCGGCACTACTAAACAGTTTTTTGCTGGCATCATATGTCAACCAACCATTCATTTCAGTATCACCTTTATCAGCGCCTGGTGCACTTTTCACATAAAAACGTTCTCTACTCCAGCTATTCGAAACTACATTCCAACCGTAACCAGCTGTAGGTGTAGTATGAATTATAATTGCACCTAAAGCTCCCAACTCTTTAGCTTTTTCGTACTTGTAGGTATAGCGACCGTAATACAATCTGGTTTTTCCACCAAACAAGTTTTCGTCGTATTCTGGATCATTATTTTTAATAATTATAACCTTTCCCTTTACATCAACTCCTTTAAAGTCATCCCAATTTTCTTCGGGAGCTTGAATTCCATATCCAACATAAACTAACTCTGCGTTGCTAATATCTACCTTATTGCTTTCGTTGGCTGGCCATGCTACAAAATCGTCGAAGTATTTAAAGTCGCCCACTACCG
Organism: Balneola sp.; assembly: GCA_048267645.1. Classification (GTDB taxonomy): domain Bacteria; phylum Bacteroidota; class Rhodothermia; order Balneolales; family Balneolaceae; genus Balneola. The sequence goes on along the minus strand of JBLWXC010000002.1, from coordinate 245,203 downwards.
ATTTTCTCTTCGGACGAGTGATTTTCATGCTAGATTTCACTGTTTTTTGACCTAATAATGGGAATGGTTGAATAAAACTGCCATCTGGAACCCCTGAAGTAGCACCAATTTCTTTTAGCTGATTAACTAGATATTCTACAGCTTTTTGTTCACCATTGGTGCCCGTTCCTCTTCCTTCAAAACTATCGGATGAAAGCACTGATATGTGATTCATTAGTGATTCTTCAGTGATTTCAGAAACCACTTCTTCAACCTTAGACTTTTGGCAACCTAGAATTAAAAGCGCTGGAACTAATAACAGTATAAAATTTTTCATGTGTCTTAATTTATTAAACCTGACTTGGCTGGATTATACATATAAACTCTTAGAATTTTTATATCTCTCTTCATCTTTGATAAATCTTTGCATTTTAAACTTCCTTTAACTTTTTGGTCAGATATAGTTACTATAACTACTAAACTTTAGGAAAGAGAATGGCTTCGTTTAAGAATACAACTGTTTTGGTTACTGGTGCTGCAAGTGGTATTGGTTTTTTGATGGGTAGAAAAGCTCTTCAACGTGGAGCAAAGCATCTTGTAATGTGGGATATTAACGAAGACACGCTACTTAAGGCCGCTGCTAACTTAACAAGCGAAGGTTTTTGTGTTTCTACAAATGTGGTAGATGTGTGCAATGCTGAGAGCGTTTCCGATGCAGCCCACCAAGTACTTTTAGACATTGGTACCGTTGATATACTCATCAACAATGCGGGAATTGTAGTGGGGAAGGCATTTTCCGAACACTCATATCAGGATATTGAACGAACTATGGGAGTTAACTCTTTGGGCGTGATGTTCGTTACTCGAGCTTTTCTCCCAGCAATGATTCGAAATAAATCTGGACATATCGTCACCATTTCATCTGCGGCATCCATGACTCCAAACCCTGGGATGACTGTATATGCAGCTAGTAAGTGGGCAGCAACGGGCTGGTCTGACTCTTTACGGCTTGAACTTGCTCAAACTTCCAAAAACCTTCGTGTTCTTACCGTGATGCCTAGCTATATAAACACAGGGATGTTTGCTGGTGTTAAAGCTCCGCTATTTATGCCTCTTTTAGAACCAGAAAGCATTACTAACAAAATTATAGATGCTATAGAACAGAATAAAAAACATCTTAGAGAACCGTTTATGGTGAAACTTTCACCTTTTATCCGCGGGGTTCTTCCTGCTAAAGTCTATGATTTTGTAGCTGGGAAGTTATTTAAGGTGTACGATTCAATGACTACTTTTACTGGGAGGAAAACTGAACATGAATGACTTTCAATCCCGACTCGGAGCTCAACGCGCTTTCTTCCGAACAGGAGCAACCAAAGATATTTCTTTTAGAATTGAACAACTTAAGACGTTAAAAAACCTTCTAACTGAAAATGAAGACTTACTGATTGAAGCGGTTCATCAAGATTTTAGAAAATCTGCTTTCGAGACCTACGGAACTGAAATTGGCTTGGTAATTACCGATATCAACTACGCGATTAAGAATGTAGTGAATTGGGCAAAGCCAAAATCTGTTTCAAGTTCACTGGTCAACTTTCCTTCCAAGAACTTTGTGATAACTGAGCCTTATGGAAATGCGTTAATCATCGCTCCTTGGAATTATCCCATTTTACTAGCGCTACAACCACTTGTTGGTGCAATCGCCGCTGGAAATACCGCTATCTTAAAACCTTCTGAACTTACTCCAAACACCTCTCAAACACTTGCAACACTTTTCAAAACCTACTTTGATGAACGGTTTATTGATGTTGTTTTAGGCGGCACTGAAGAAGCACAACAACTCATTCAGCTTAAGTTTGATTACATCTTTTTTACGGGTAGCACTCGGGTTGGTAGAATCATCATGAAAACCGTTGCCGAAAACTTAACTCCCATGACTCTTGAGCTGGGAGGGAAAAGCCCTTGTATTGTCGACAAAACTGTAAATCTTGAAATTTCGGCCAAACGTATTGCTTGGGGAAAGTTTGTGAATGCAGGGCAAACTTGTGTAGCGCCCGATTACTTAATGGTTGATAAAAGCATAAAAGATAAGTTTATCATCCATTTAAAAGAAGCGATTGTATCTTTTTATGGTGAGGATCCGATATTTAGCCCTGATTATCCTCGCATAATAAATAACGCTCATTTTGAACGCTTAGAAAGCTATTTAAAAGATGGTGAAGTTGTAATTGGGGGAGAAGTTGATCGCTCTGAGCTGTACATAGCGCCAACTATTTTGGATCGTGTTTCTTGGAGTGATGCGGTGATGCAAGAGGAGATTTTTGGGCCAATATTACCAATCCTTACTTATCAATCTGTTGATGATTGTATTGACAAGATTAACCTCCATCCGCGGCCATTAGCACTTTACATATTTACCAATAATGAAGAACTTGAACAGCAAATTCTTTCCGAGGTATCCTTTGGTGGTGGCGCTGTAAACGATACTATTGCCCAACTTGGGAATCATCATCTTAGCTTTGGCGGAGTGGGAGCAAGTGGCTTTGGCTCTTATCATGGAAAGGCTAGCTTTGATTCGTTTTCACATCAAAAAAGCGTGATGAAAAAACCATTTTGGCCAGATGTACCTATTCGCTACGCACCCTACGATGGAAAGCTTGGACTCATAAAAAAGATTATAAAGTAAGATGGCTACCCATTTCAAAGCATTGTGGATTGAAGAAAACCAAGACGGAACATTCTCACGATCTATAAAAGAGGTTCCAATTGACTCATTACCCGAAAATGACGTTCTGATTAGAGTTCATTATTCTTCACTCAATTATAAAGATGGTCTTTCCGCATCTGGAAATAAAGGTGTTTCTAGATACTATCCATTTATTCCTGGTGTCGATGCAGCTGGCATCGTAGAAACCGACGATTCAGAAACATTCAAACCTGGCCAAAAAGTTATTATCACGGGTTACGATTTGGGAATGAATACTTTTGGAGGCTTTGGAGAATATATTCGAGTTCCCGCCAATTGGGTGGTTCCTCTACCTGATAAACTTTCTTTGTTTGAAAGCATGGTTTATGGAACTGCTGGCTATACTGCCGCCTATGGTGTACGCCGACTCCAACGCGAGCTTATTACTCCTGATTCTGGCCCAATTTTGGTTACAGGAGCTACGGGAGGCGTAGGTTGTATGGCAGTTTTTCAACTTGCACAACTTGGCTTTGAGGTAATTGCCGCCACCGGAAAACTTGATAGAAAAGAAGCTTTAGAAGCACTTGGTGCTTCCAGAGTAATTCATAGAGATGACGTTTACCCAGATAAAATTCGCTTACTTAACTCGGGCATTTTTGCAGGCGCAATTGACACTGTAGGAGGGAAAATGTTAGAAGCCGTCATTCCCCAAATTCAACCTGATGGCGCTATTGCTTGCTGTGGTAATATTCTAGGTCACGAATTGAACACCAATATTTACCCATTTATTTTGAGAGGCTTAAGTCTTCTTGGAATTGATTCTGGAATAACAAAAATGCCTTTACGGCTCAGTATTTGGAATGATATTGCTGAAGTTCCAGCGAACTTTCCTAAAGAATGGATAAAAACGGTAGGCTTAAACGATATTATGACAGAGATTGATTTAATTCTTGATGGTAAGCAAACAGGAAGAGTTGTTTTAAAACATGCTGTAGCTTCTTAAGCCGCGTAAATCGCTAGTTCTTTTGCTATATCAACAGCACGTTCTAAAGGTTCGTAAAGAGAATCGCTATAAACAGGTTTAACCAAGTAATCAACACAGTTTAAATTCTGTGCGCGTTCTTGTTGACTTAAATCAGATTCACCTGAAATAAATACAACCGGAGTTAAATTCCCTTCGTTGCGCATTCTTTCAACGATGTCTAAACCATGTAATTCGCCTAATAACTGATTATCCATAAGGATTATGTCAGGCTTTAACTCATCAATAAACTTAAATGCTTCAGTAGCATTACTTGCTTTCGCTATTACTTCATAGCCCATTCCCTTAACAATACGCTCTTCTACAAGTGCCAAAAGCATATCATCTTCAACTATCAATATTCTGTTCATACCCATCGGATTAATTATGTGACCTACGACTCAAAATACTTATCGGCTATTATTAGAATATCTTAATGTATGGATTTAATTCATTCTTTCCGCCTCTTGTTATAGTTTATTTATATACTTACGGACAGTTGTACTATTATTTGTTGGAATACAATCCCAAATCAATACAGAAAAGCGCTTTTATTATAGGACGAGATTCGTTGGTTTTTGAAACGACTAGATATCCCATTTATAGAACGAGCTAGTTCTTTGAGAGTGGTTTTTGGGTTGGTTAAGCTTTACTGATAAAATGGGAAGAGAAAGACTAATTAAAATCTTATCCCTTACAAAGATGCTGAAATAAGTTCAGCATGACCGAGATATTATTAAGATTTAAAGGTGAGATAACAAGAATCTCGCAGTTCGGCCAAGTTCTTACAAAAACTCAATCGAATTCTTGCAAGAGTTTGAGTAAATCCTTGCAAGAACTATATCAAACTCCTGCAACAAATTCATTCAACACACAGGTCTTATTCTTTATTCCGTAGCTTTTTTAAAGCATATGCTCCACCAGCGGCTGCGAGTAATGCTAGACCACCATCTATGGGAGCCTGGTCAGGTGCACTAGGCAAAGCAGGTTGTGCCACACTCAACGTGCTGTTAAGTGCTAACACAACCATACTGATTACAAATGTGATAAATAGATATTTCTTTTTCATAGTTACGACCGTTTTGATTGTTCGCTATTGTTTAATCTCTTGAGTAAAACTCTGCTCAATTACCGTAGATGAGGCTATTTTATTAACGTCATTTTCTTGATTAGAACTTCACCTTCAACTTCCAACCGATACAAATAAACCCCGCTTGATAAAGCTCCTGCTGAAAAATTCACTGTGTTATTTCCAGCCTGCTTCACTTCTTTATTAATAAGTGTAGCAACCTTTCTGCCTAATAAATCAAACACTTCTAAAGTCACATTTGATGTTTGGGGCAATGCGTAGGAAATAATTGTAGTAGGGTTAAATGGGTTGGGATAATTTTGGCTGAGTTGAATGTTCTCAGGTAAATCTCCAAACCAATTATTAGACGTCACATCACTAGAAGCAACAACCAGCTTAAATCTTTGGATTGAAGAATTTTTAATCACTTTAGGTTTTGGGAGTAACGATTGTGGAAGTTCTGGCTTCTGTTTCATCGTACTTCCCTCCAAATTAAAGGCGTAATGCTCTTGTTTTTGAAGGTTGATGGATATTTTTTCAACGGTATCTATCAGGTAAATACTCCAATCTTTTGGAAGGTCTTGGGCATTCCATTTTAGTACAAAACTTCCGTTTGTGGCACTTCCATCAATTCCCAAGTTAAGCTCAATGTCTTCTTCAAAGTTTAGCGGAAGAGCTTGAACATCCATCGCTCCCAAATCCTGTTTAGGAATGGAAGTTGAAAGCGATAGCCAGTTCGCATTATTTGAAGCAAGTTTATAGGCATCAAATCGATCTTTTCCGTGGTTGGCTTCTTCTGCAAACATTAAAATTGATCTGTTCGAAAGCTCGTTACCACTCAAAGTGAAATCTATTTGAGGGATTACTCTTTGTTTCAACAATACTGCACCACTGCTCCTAGCTGTATCATTAATTGCTAGACTAGGAACTCCTGTATTGTTAGCCTTTACCCAAAAACCTTGCATTGGAGCAATTTTTCCATGTCCATAAGTTCCCGTAAGCCCGTTCCAACTTAGATATGCGCCGGTTCCATTGTTTGCGCTATCGCTCCAAACATATACAACATTATCTATGCCAGATCGAGACCAACCTTCATTAACATCCCAGTTAATTGTTGCTGAATAAGGATTCCCAACCATATTCCATCCGTCATTTTCTGAATCATAAGTTCCACCTTCACCAGAAAGTGTTAGAGACAGAGGAGCGGAGACACTTCCCGAATTTTGCGCCATATCATTTTTTAAGCTCTTCGGAAATCCTCCCTGAACTCCATCCGTTGCAGGGTCATCATCTTCATAAACATAAACCAAAAACCCTTGTCCTTTAGCTGGAATATCATTTGCAGAAGAGATTGCCTTAAAGCCTCTTTCTGAGGCATCGGTAGCTCCATTTCCTTCTGTGTAAACATGTACATTTGGAGCTCCACCTTCTTCATCAGCACCTTCAAAGCCTTGAGTCCAAATATCTTCCAATAATTGTTTGTACGTTGCTCCATTTACTGAGGAAGACATAACCCTCCAACCTGCGTTACCTGTAATGAATGTTCCATTGGGGTAGTTATCGTTACTCCAATCGATATTAGCCAGAGCAGAAATACTTGCGTCATTATTATTTGATGTAAAATCAGCAATCCGAGAACCTGAACCTTCGTCCATTCTCCAATATCCTATCAGACCTGATTCATCACTTTTAAGTTGCTGAAAAATATTGGTTCGAATAGCCTCAGCCGACCTAGCTGTGTTCCAGATTCTTAACTCGTCTACATTTCCAGTCCATCCGCCAATTTCAATCGCTTCATCATTTATAGCTAATGTTCCTGCTAAATCGGATTCTGCATCCAAAATCCCATCGATGTACAACAACTTCTTTGTTCCATCGAAAACAGCAGTAACATGGTGCCATTGATTGTCGTTGATTGCTTTACTTCCTTGTAAAGTATGTTCGCCTCCCGTTCCATGCGTTGTGAAAGCGAGAGAATTGTTGTTTGAATACCGATGGATACTCCATGCGTCGCTGCCTTTAGCTAGCAAGGTTTGGTCTTCACTCGTAAAAGCATTTAGCTTTACCCAGAACTCAATTGATAATGAATCGGCTAAATCAAACACATCATCATTTGATATTTTTATTGTAGATGCATCATCTGAAAAAGCTATAGACCCGCCTGGATAACTAACGGGTTCTCCGAACTGAAGGCTAATCGTGATGTCATCAAACTTGGCGAGGTCTATATTTTTAAGTGTATTCTCGCCATTAGGAGCGCCACTTCTGTTATCCGTAATAATTAAACTCCCATTGTCCTTTTCTGTTGGTACGTAATTGTTTCGGTTGCCTTCCAAAACAATCGTGTTTTCCCCATTTACCCCATCTATAAAGTTGTTACCGCCACTTATTGTGAAAATATTGTCTTCAGCATTTCCCAAAATTACTCTTGAAGAATCATCACCAGCAAGCAACAATTTGAGAATAGAATCTGCTAGTTTTACACTGTCTATTCCTGCAATTCCAGCCGAAAAGTCTAAACTCAAATTTTCAACACTCACCTCAATAGCTTCTTCAGAAAAAGTCCCAGCATGCACATTAATCGTATTTCCTTCGACGGCCTGATTGATGGCCACCTGAACACTCATCTTATTATCTTCATCAGCATATACTTCAAAGATTGTATTTGATGCATTATCAGAACTATTGGCGGTTCTGATATATCTGTTATTTGCCTCTACATGATCAGGACTTCCCAACGCTGCCGATTCTGCCTCACCCAACGTTTTGTAAAATCGGAAGTAAGGGGTGTACACACTCACTGCGCCTCCATTTCCTGGATCGAAGGAATTTGTTGTTGGACCACTTACCACGTATGAAACATCTGCCGATAGAAGAGTGACGTTCTTGCTGTCTTCGGCATCAGTACTCCAACTAATCGGTTTAGCTTCGGTCATCTCTAGCTGGATGCTTCCATTATCACTTCCTGATTCTGCAAAAGAATTCGTCCCTTTAAACACAATGTTGGAGGCTGCGCCATCCCAATCATCTCGATTTGCTACAGAAACACCCGTCCATGGATTTCCACTGGTCGTTATGTTTTCTAAGGTCGCACCCTCCGTGTTGACTAGAAAAAATCCTGCTCCACCATTATTTATGGCTTGTGCATTTTTGATGCTGATATCTTTTGCTCGCGCGATATCAAAGCCAGTTCGGTAGCTTTTTTGAACTTTTAAATTCTCAAAAACTACGCTGTCCGTTGTCGCTGAATTTGTGCCCACTTTTAGTCCGTAACGCGGCGTACTATCTAATGAGTCGCCCGTAATGGTGAATCCTTTTAGACTCACTTTGTTCGCACTTACATAAACACCTGCATTGTTTTGAGGTGTTTTTCCTGAATGGTCGATGATGCTCTCATCGACGCCTGAGCCAATTATACTTATGCCTGTTTTATTGATGTTTAAACTCTCTTCGTACGTTCCAGAAGCCACCGTAACAACTCCACCAATCACAATTGCGGATATTCCGTTTTGAATATTTCCATAAGGCTGGTTGGGATTACCTAAACCATTTCCGATGCCAAAGTCGTCCGCAATGGTGAAATTTGCTCCTGCTTTCACAGAAACATGAGATCGATTGCCTACACCTGAAGCCAAACCAAGCAAACCATTAATTCCATATCTACGATCTAAAACCGTCATACCTCCGTTCGCTTTTGAAAGAGCCATAATTTCCGAGCTGTATGCTTCTGCATCAACCGTTGGCGAAGTAACATACGCGCCATCACTAACGCTCAAAAAGATAATATCCCATTCATTTCCGATTTCACCATAACTATTCCCCGTTAAGGTGGCGTTGTCAGTTCTTATTAAGAACGAGCCTTTTGTATTATCAATAATATTCCCACTTGCGGTACCACTACTTCCCGAAAGAAAGGAAACACCTGTTCGTGTATCACTAATTTCATTATTTGAAATAACTACGCCTGAAGCCGTGCCTGTAATTGAAATCCCGAATGCATTGGCAAGTAAGTCCCAATCTACCGTAGTATAATCATCGCTATATGGACCTACAATTTCCATATTGCTGATGGTTACTGAATCTCCACTAATTGTGAACCCAGTTTTTCCAGAACCTATAGTTAGAGTTGCTCCTTCTTGACCGAGTATTGTAATCTTTGATGTTGAAACACTTACCTCTTCGGAGTATGTACCTGATGCCACATAAACTGTATCATTTTCTGTGGCTAGGTCTGCTGCGGTATCAATACTATTTCCGCTAGTAACAAATACTGCGTTGTTCTTTAATCGTGCAAAGCCCGAATACCCACCCGAACCATCCACTCCGTGTCCAATTTTGGCTTCTAAACACAGCAATTGATTTATAGTCATCTCGGCTGCGCTAACATCATCGAAAGTATTTTGGCTGAAATCAAACAAGGTGCCTTCGCCAGAATAAATACCAAGGTGCATGGTGTTTTCTGAAAAGGAATTACCCGTTATTGTAGCAGATGGATTTTCAACTCCACCTCCAATTCCAATTGCTTCAAAAACATTCTCTGAAAATGAATTTCCTGAAATGGTGGCATTAATTGGTGCATCAATAGACATTCCCACATAGTTTTCATCAAAAGCATTATTGAGAACTTGAACACCTGTGGCAGCAGGATTCAAATACACGCCTGTATTCCATCCCGAAAAGCTATTATTCTGAATTGTGAGTCCGGTTTGATTCCCACCAGAAACGGTTAAAATACCACGATAGTTATCACTGTCTACATCTCCTGAGCGAAAGAAAATGGAATTTTTGATGCTTACCCCTACGGCGCCGGCTTCTATATATACGGCCACATCACTTCCCTGAACAGTTTCGCCCTCTGTTATTCTAAAACCATCTATCACTAATGTGTCTGCATTAGCTGTTACCCTGATGCTTCCCGTTAATGTAGATTCTGAGCCACTCCTATTTCTGGCATCAACTCCAAGCTGCGCCCCAACTAAAACGATATTTGGAGTGCTTATTACCACACTTTCCGCATAGCTTCCTGAAGCCACTATAATGGAATCGCCTGCAACTGCTTGATCTATGGCATATTGAATGGTTGCACACGGATTTTCAGCATCTGAACAATTATTAGCAGTATCATTTCCTGAAGCTGCTACGTATTTAGCCTCTTGAGATAAAACTGGAATTGTTATTAGAATACTTACTACTACACTTAATATTGAGCCCTTATGTATTAGCTTATTGTAACCCATTTTTCTTCTATTTAGTTATTCTTTCGAATCGGGAAAAAGCACTCATAGACACACCCTTTGATGGTTTATTAATCCCAGTGCATCTTGAGCGTTTACTTTTTTACATAACCCTTTTGTCCTTGTGCAGAAATTACTTTCCTCTTTACATATGAGTTAGTACAAATAGGTCATTTTTTTGAACTCATTACTCAATCCCTTCTTTTTCGTACTCTCTTAGAACTCCCTCAATGATTTTTACAATGCTCTCTGGATGTAGAGATTTACTTATCAATTCTCGGCTACTCAGCTTCTCAGCTTTGTCTATTTTGGATTTAAACCCAGTAGATGAAATGAATACAAAAGGTATCGGTTCCTCAAAAAAACCCCTCTTCTCGATTTCTGTATAGAAATCTATTCCGTCCATTTCTGGCATTTCTATATCAGAAACAATCAGGTTTGGCCTAAACAGGCTAAGTGCGTTAAGTGCATCAAAACCATTGTCAAATGAGGAAACCTCATATCCCTCCTTCTGTAGCATAATATTTAATAGTGTCCTATATGAATCTGAATCATCTACAACAAAAAGTGATACTCCCTTATTTTCCGCATATCTACTCATCATTTATACCTTTTTAACTGTGTAATTTTTACTCAAACATGTCCTCTTGAATAAAACATACTCACCATACAAAATGCATGATTGCACAGATTACTCGAATACTTTAACTGAATACCCAAATTTTACAATTGGCCGCTAATTCTTTGAATCTGATTCTTCATCATCCGAATTTCTAAGATTTATAAGTGAGTGCATAAACTAGGAGTGCGTGATCAACTTTTCTCTGTCGACGTCAGTCAAAATAATACTGAGTTACCGCTATGCCTTTCTGATAGCTCTTGTTTTATTGGTTCTTCCACAAAAGGCATTTACTCAAGGGTATTTGGCCAACCACTACCTATCAAATAAGTATGTGCTCGAAAGCTGGGGAATTGAAGATGGATTGCCAGTAAACTCTATTTACGAAATTGAAAAATCGAAAACCGGATACCTTTGGTTTGCAAGCCACGACGGCCTTATTCGTTTCGATGGTATTGAGTTTAAAATTTACACCGCTGCCGACTATCCCGAATTGCGAGGCAATCGGATTCAACACATTAAGGAAGCTGCGGATAGCACTTTATTCATTCAAAGCGAAGGCCTTAATATCACCAAGTTTAAGGACGGAAAGTTTACTCACCTCGTTAATTTAGACGAGAAATTGGTGGGGAGCGGAAATAACATGGGCTTCTATAAAGATGAAAATGGAGACCTCTGGTTTGGCGGAGACTCCGGCATTCATATCTATAAAGATGGAGCTCTTAGCAAATTCAAACCTGATATTATAAACTTTCCAGTACACGGCATTGCGCTTGCAACCGATAAAGAAGTTTGGTTTCACTCTCCTATAAACCACGCTTTCTATAGATTTAAAGACGACAAACTTTCTCTCATCGTCTCTAACGAAACGGATGAAGATTACTTCTCTTTAGAAGTAGATAACGATACTCTTTGGCTTAGTACAAAAGAAACCTTGTTTAAATTCTATAACGAAACACTAGATACACTTTATAGAACCACCGATAAACAGCTAAGCTCTATTGCTAAAGACCCAAACTCTCGGTTGCATATAGCCACCGAATTAAGCGGATATTATTACTACGAGAATGGCGAACTCATTCAACAGTTTGAAACCATTTCTCGGGCTCCATCAATGGAAAAACCCTTCTTGCTGGATAAGGACAAATCTTTCTGGATTATTACCGAGAATGAGATTTACCGCAACAACTCTTTGGTTTACAGAGCCAACATATCCATCAAAGATTTTATCGAGGATAACGAGGGAAATCTTTGGGTTGGAACAAGTAAAAATGGTTTAATTCGGCTAAAACCGAATCTTTTTACCACTTATAGCACCAACCAAGGCATTCCAACTTCTAGTGTTTATCCTCTTTTTCAAAGTAGCGATTCCTCCGTTTGGATTGGAACATTTGGAGAAGGACTAGCCAGACTTAAAAACAATTCCATCAACTCGGATTACAGAGTGTACTTCGACAAAAAGGAATTCTACATTCAGACCTTCGCTGAAAAGAAAGACGGAACCCTTTTGCTCAGTGCTTTAGGGTATGGGATGCTTCAGCTTAAAAAAGATTCCAAAATTATAGAGCCTTATCCTGCTCATCCCAACCTAAAAAACATGAACATCTTTAGCATCTTCATTGATTCTAAAGAACGTATTTGGGTTGGAAGTAGCCCCGGTTATGATGGAGGACTTTTCCTTAATGAAGACCCTAATTGGACAAATATTTGCGAAGATTATAACGTGCCTTATACTAAGGTCCGCTTTATGCTAGAAGCACCAAATGGTGATATTTGGTTTGCTACTCAAGGTGATGGATTAATTCGATACGATAATTCCAATTTTTATACCTACAACACCGAAAATGGCCTTAGCAGTGATTTTCCCCGAGCTCTTTTAATTACTCCCGATGATAACGGAGGCAATATCCTTTGGGTTGGTTACGAAGATAAAGGGCTAGACCGCGTGGAACTTGTGGAGGGCGCCCCAAACTTTAAATCTATCACCAATTATCAAACTAAAAATGGACTCTTTGACAATTCAATTCACATCATTTTAGAAGATGATAACCAGCGCTTTTGGATAAATACAAACCGAGGCATTTTTTGGGTAAGTAAAACCAACCTTGAAGAATTTCATAGGGGTGAAATTACCACCTTACAAACACGTGGGTACACCGAAGAAGACGGAATGCTAAATAGGGAAGGAAATGGAGGCGTTCAGCCAGCTGGATTTAAAGGATGGGATGGCTCTATGTGGTTTCCCACTCAAGATGGCATCGTAACATTCCACCCAGACAGCATTCTAAATAATACCATTGAACCTCCCATAGTTATTCAGAGCATTACCTCAAACGATCTAAGTTTTCCCGTCAATTCAAAGAGTATTTCTCTATCTAAACATCAGAGAGATTTAGAAATTAACTACGCAGCACTAAGCTTTCTTAGCTCTAAGAAAAATCAGTACAAATATTTTCTTGAAGGGTATGATGACGAATGGCATGATGTGGGAACTCGAAGAACGGCCTACTATACAAATTTACCTCCAGGCTCCTTTACTTTCAGAGTAAAAGGAACCAATAACGAAGGTATTTGGAGTTCAACAGATGCTTCTATTGATATTTTTGTGGCACCTTTCTTTTATGAAACACAGGAATTCTATTTACTACTAACAGCTCTCCTCATTCTATTTATAACGTACTTTATCTGGGTGCGTAGCAACCTTTTTTATAAGAGAGAAGAAGAGCTTAAAAAAGAGGTGGCAAACCGAACTAATGAACTCCTAAAAGAAAAAAACAAAACAGAACTTCAAGCAAAAAAACTAAAAGAACTCGATGTTGCCAAATCGAAGTTCTTTGCAAATGTAAGCCACGAACTCCGAACTCCACTCACACTCATTATTGGTCCATTAGAGCGAATCATAAATGGAGACATTCCTAAAGACAGTAAGTTAGAGCGCGAACAACAAAAAATGATGTTAAGGAACAGTAAAAGATTGCTCTCGCTTATCGATCAACTTCTAGAAATTACCAAATTGGAAAGCAGTTCCTTAAAACTACATGCCGAAGCCGTTCAGATTAATCAATACATCGAACAGATTAGCAACTACTTTTACACTCTATGCGAGGCAAAACAAATCAGCCTAACATTCACTCCAAATGCTAGTCCAGGCATCGTCTATATTGATAAAGACAAGATGGAAAAAGTGCTCGGGAACTTAATTACTAATGCGATTAAATTTACTCCTATTGGAGGCTTTATTTCTATCACTACCGAAGAAGACTCAACCTCATATCGTATACAAATCAAAGATACTGGCATTGGCATTGCACAAGAATTTCTACCAAAAATATTCGACCGCTTTTATCAAGTAGAAAAAGGAGGACATCAACAATCAGAAGGTTTTGGCATAGGAATGTCTATTGCGAAAGAGCTCATCGAACTTCATTCGGGGACTCTTTCCGTAGATTCTGAACTAAACAAAGGAACCGTATTTACCTTTACACTCAGAAAAGGAACCGACCATTTACTACCAAACGAAATTTCACTTCCACAAACAGCACCTGATCACAAATACCTCATTAACGCTAACCTTTCGGCAAGTTACGCAGTCAATAAAGTGCAACCTATTCCTAAAAATCTTACCGAAGACACTACCACCATTCTGGTAATTGACGACATTGCTGATATGAGGTACTACATTGCATCTATACTATCCGATAAGTACAGAATTGTTGAGGCAAGTAGTGGGAAGGAAGGATATCAAAAAATTAATTCCTCTCCTCCCGATTTGATTATAGCTGATATTATGATGCCTGAGATGGACGGCGTTCAGCTAAACAAACTTCTAAAGGATAATAAAAACACATCCGCCATTCCTTTCATTTTCCTAACGGCGAAAGATGACCGACAAAGTAAAATATCAGGCCTTAAAGATGGCGCCGATATCTATCTCACCAAGCCATTTGATGATGAAGAACTCAGAGCGTGTGTAGAAAACCTACTTTCAAGCCGGCTTCGTTTGAGGAATCAACTTTTGGCTGAACTACCGAAAATAGAGAAGAAGGCTACAGATACACCCGAGCTAGAAGATCCTTTTTTGAAAGACCTGTACGAAGTCATGGAGGCCGAATATTCAAATCCTGAACTCACAGTAAACATGGTTCAACAAAAACTCTTTATGAGTCGATCTAGCTTTTATAGAACCATTAACGAAAAAACAGGCCTCAACACGCAACAGTTTATAAACAAATTTAGGCTAGAAAAAGCCAAAGAAATGCTCCTTAACAACAAAGGAAGTATTTCCGAAATTGCCTACGCTTGTGGCTTCAATAGTCTTTCTTACTTTAGCCGCGCCTTTAAAGATAAATACGGAAAAACACCTTCCAGCTACTTAAAAAAGGATGGGTGAGGAGGGTAGTGTCTCTTTTGCTCAGAATAGAAACTGCTATATGCTAGATCTCGCCCTATAATCTTTCCCCACAAAAAAAGCCTTGAGCTGCAAATGCAACTCAAGGCTTTATGTTCTTGTGGGACCGGGCGGGTTTGAACCGCCGACACACGGATTTTCAGTCCGTTGCTCTACCAACTGAGCTACAGTCCCATTCAGAAGGACGGCAAAGATAGCTTCTTTCCTAACTACATACAATACAGAAATGCTTAAATATTCAATTTTGATGAATATCTTTTAATCTCATCTGCAAAGTTCGCCTTCCATTCCAGTTATTTTCTTCCAAAACATACGCTATATGGAATAATTCTCCACTTCGTACAAAAGGGAGATATTCGTGCATATTAAAGCCTATTGCATCATATACACCCGAATCTCCTTGCTTAATCTTCATTTTTAAGTGTCCATTTCCTACTACAGTGGGCACTCCGACTACCTGAACACCTTCACTTACAAAAATTGGCCTCAAGTTTGACGGCCCATACGGCTCGAACTGAGCAAGAAGCTTCCAAAACTTCATATCAATTTCTTCAATATTCAATTTCGCATCTATTGAGAGTTCTGGCTCAAAACTATTTTCTGAAAGATCAATGTGCGCTATCTCATTCATTCTACGTTGAAATTCTGTTAACTTGCCTTCTTTTAAAGTTAAACCAGCAGCAAACTCATGTCCCCCAAATTGCTCTAGCAGATCTTCGCATTTCTTGAGCGCATCATAAATATTAAAACCTTTGATGCTTCTAGCAGAGCCTTTTATCACTCCTTCAACATTGCTCAACATAATGGCAGGACGATGATATAAATCAACAAGGCGAGAAGCTACAATCCCTATAACACCCAAGTGCCAATCTTCTTTATAAAGAACCATTGTGGATGTTTGTTCTAAATCTAAGTCTTGATCGATTTGACCTAAGGCTTCTTCCATTGTTTTACTGTCGGTTTCTCTACGGCGCATATTTACCGATTCCAACTCATATGCACATGCCTTTGCCTCTGCTTCCGTTTCAGAAAGCATAAGCCGAACAGCTGTTGTGGCATCCCCCATTCTTCCCGCTGCATTAATCCGTGGCCCAACCGAAAACACAATCTTTGTAGTGTTAATGTCAGCGCGGGGCATTTTTATTAAATCTAGCAGCGCAGAGATTCCAATTCTTGGATTTTTTTTCAGAATTTCTAACCCTGCCTTCATCAAAATTCGGTTCTCATCTACAATGGGCACAATATCTGAGGCTATAGAAATCGCTACTAAATCAAGGAAGTGATACGCTTCTTTGGGATTCAACCCAAGTTTCTTCAATGTGCCTTGAATCAACTTAAAACCTACACCTGCACCCGAGAGTCCATCGAATGGATACGGACAATCTGGTCGTTTTGGATCTAAGACAGCTAGCGCATCTGGAATTTCATCGCCAACCGTATGGTGATCACAAATTATTAAATCGATGCCTTTCTCTTTCGTGTCTTTTGCTTCTTGAATGGCTGTAATTCCGCAATCTACAGAAACAATTAGGTTCGCTTTTATATCAACAGCGTACTGTATTCCCTCTTGATTGATTCCATATCCTTCTTTAAATCGATGGGGGATATAGAAATCTACATCTACTCCGAAATTCTTCAGAAAGATGTAAACGCAAGACGTAGCGGTGGTACCGTCTACGTCATAATCGCCGTACACGAGTACTTTTTCACTGTTACGAATAGCCAATGCTAGCCGTTCTGCAGCAACATCCATGTCCTTCATTAAAAAAGGATCATGAAGTCGATCTATCGTAGGTCTGAAAAAGAGTTTTGCATCATCAAATGTATCTATGCCGCGAATAGCGAGTAACTCGGCTATCTTGGCCGGAACTCCCAACTTCTGCTCTAAGGCAGGCACATGGGTGTCCTGGTCCGGCTGTGCGAATACCCAGCGGAAAGACATGGTTTATCGTTTTTTTATTTTTATACATAAAAGGCTCTGCGGCGCTCAAACCTACATGCCAATGTGCTTTACACATCAATTACTTTAAAATACAATTTACTAGCTAAAATGCGGAATGCTCCTTCACACTTAATTCAAATAATTTTTGCTGCACTATAAAATCGCCCATTTCAACTGTTAACATCGCTTCTCCCTAATTATTAATGCTTTTTTTTAACCTACAATTCCGATTTAGAAGTTTTTGTTCGTAAATAGATGTATTAAATTTGAGAATTGATGAATTTAATGAGAGCTTTATGGAAGCGGTTCCAGTGCTGTTTTTCTATAATTAATGATAATTAAATAAGTTATGACTGAAACGTCAATTCAAGATTCTGTGAATACAACAAAAAACGATCCAAACTTCCCGATTTTTAACGCACTTCAATCTAAAGAGCATGAACAAGTTGTAATCTGCTCTGACCCAGAAACTGGGTTACGTGCAATCATCGCAATCCACGATACCACGCTAGGCCCCGCACTTGGTGGCACACGTATGTGGAATTATGAGAGTGAGCAAGCTGCCCTTAAAGATGTTCTTAGATTATCCCGAGGCATGACTTACAAAGCTGCAATCTCTGGCTTAAATTTAGGTGGAGGAAAAGCAGTTATTATCGGCGATCCTCATAAAGATAAATCAGAGGCGCTGTTCAGAGCTTTTGGTCGCTTTGTTGATGGCCTTGGTGGTCGCTACATTACCGCTGAAGATGTGGGAATGGAAGAAAAAAACATGGAGTGGGTGTATAGCGAAACCAAATTTGTTACCGGCATACCAAAGTCGCTTGGTGGCAGTGGGAATCCTTCTCCTGTAACTGGTTTTGGAGTTTACATGGGTGTTAAAGCTTGTGCAAAAAAAGCCTACGGTAGTGATTCTCTAGCTGGTAAACGCATTGCTTTACAAGGTGCAGGACACGTAGCTTCCTTTTTCGCAAAACATGCCGCTAAAGAAGGGGCAAAACTATTTATATCCGACATCTACCAAGATAAAGCTGTAGCACTTGCTAACGAAGTTGGTGGTGAAGTAGTAGCACCTGATGATATTTATGGCCTAGATGTAGATATTTTCACGCCGTGTGCACTTGGTGGCATCATTAACGATGATACCATTAATGAGTTCAAATGCCCAATTATTGCTGGTGGTGCTAATAACGTATTAGACGATGAAGACCGCCATGGCAAAATGATTTTGGACAAAGGCATTATTTACGCTCCAGATTATGTAATTAATGCAGGTGGCTTAATTAATGTTGCGGGCGAACTAGAAGGCTATAATGAACAACGCTGTTTAGATAAAGCCGCTCAAATCTATGACACCATTCTCGACATTTTGAAGTATGCGGAAGAACACAAAATCCCAACTCATAAAGCTTCTAATATTTTAGCCGAACAGAGAATTGCTTCGGTTGGCAAAATTCATAAAATATATTCTTCAAAAGGCCATTTTTCAGGGCGCTTAGGGGAAATGTACCTTACTGATAGACGCTAATTTGAAATAATAAATCCTTATCTTTAGCCCGCTCACAAAATGAGTGGGCTTTTTTTATATCTATTACTCGATTCATCCTATTTTTATGAACAAACAAGCATTTCTACAGAAAGACCGACTTATAAAAGGAATTACTGAAGATGGACATTTTAAGATTTCTGTAGTTAAAACTACCGATGTTGTTAACGATGCTAGAAAAAATCATGGCTTATCGTTACTAAACACGGTTATTCTTGGCAAAGCTTTAACAGCTACTATGCTTTTAGCTTCCGAGCTTAAAGGAGAAGAACGCATTCAATTACGCATGGATGGAAACGGCCCTATTGGTTATTTAGTAGCTGAAGCAAATAGCATAGGCGAAATTCGTGGCTATGTACAAAATCCAACGGTTGAGCTTGACTATTCAAACCCAGAAACCACGCTCGGAGATGGATTAGGCTTAGGCGTGCTTACTTTCACAAAGATTCTTTATAACGAAGCCGAACCAAGAACTAGCTCTATTCAGCTTGTTACTGGAGATGTAACCGCTGATGTTGCTCACTATTTAGCTCAATCCGAACAAATTCCTTCAGCTGTAATTTTGGATGTTGGATTGGATGAAAACGGAGACGTTACACACGCAGGAGGCCTTTTACTACAACGCTTACCTGGCGCACCTGAAGGACAAATCGATTTGCTCCAAGAACGTTTAGCTGGATTTCCACCTATCAATACATTCTTCGAAGATGGGCAATACATCGATGACATTATGAAAAAGGCACTTTCACCAATTAATGTGAAAGAATTATCTCGCCAACTTGTTGATTTCTTTTGCCGATGTTCACGTGAACGCTTTTTAAATGCGCTTTCGGTGCTAACTTTTGACGACTTAAAAGAAATGGAAGGCGAGCAGCAAGAAATGGTTTGCCAATACTGCAACAAGAAAGAAGTTTTTTCGAAAGAAGAAATCTCAAAACTTATTACTGATGCACAAGCAAAAATGAACTAACATGGGCAAACTTACAGACGAGGAACTAAAGAGAATTGTTAATAGGGCTACACTATTCCAGAAGATATACCGTAATTCTCCCAAAACACCCGTAAGTATTCCATTACAGTCAGATTATCCCAATCTTTTTGAGATTACCGATTCCCTAAACCTCGACCGTGCCTATGTTTACGAAGCAATGCTCGAATATGAAGGAATTCCGATTGAAGAGCCCATTGCGGTAGATGCTGGTTTTAGTAACGCTGAAATTTTAGGCTTTGCAAAGCATGGTGTTTTAAGTCCCGAAGTTTTGAATGAGCTTAAAGCTGAAATTGAATATCATTTCAATACTAGAGGTAAGTTTTCGCATCGAAAGAATAGAACTATCTGGAATGCAACACCCTCAGGGCCTGCACGACTTATTGCTTCTATGAGTTCTCCAGAAATTATTCTTGAAGAAAGCTCAAATAGCTTGCTCATTCGGGCTAAACAAAGTTTAAAAACAACAAACAAGCTTTATGCACCTGCCATAGCTGCTACTTTTGGTGCTTTTATGTTGTTTGCAGCAGGTCTTATAGAAGGTGGACATGATACCCCGCCAATGATAATCAGCTCTTTGATAATTTTTGGGCTATCGATGCTATATGCACGCTTTATTACTAGCCGAAAGAAAAAGAAGAAGGCTCAACTTTCCGATTTAGTAGAAAGACTTCAATTAATTTTTGAACGAAAATCAAAGTCTCAGCTTCATCAAACTATTTCACAAAGAATTGAAATTCCTGAAGACGAGTATTCAGAAAATTTATCTCCCAACGAACCTAATCAATCTCAGCAGCAAAGAGAGTAACATATTATGGCAAAAAAAGTAGTGATTGTAGGAGGCGGATTTGGCGGCATCGCTGTTGCTAAACAACTTTCCTCAAGCACATTTGACGTAACGCTTATAGACAAAACTAACCATCACCTCTTTCAACCGCTTTTATATCAAGTAGCAACTGCGGCTTTGTCACCAGGCGATATAGCAACTCCCATCCGAGCTGTTTTTACGAACCAGAAGAATATTAAAGTAGTTCTGGGTGAAGTTATTGATATCAACTCTTCAGAGAATTTTGTTTCCCTTAAAAATGGGCGCACTATTACTTTCGATTACTTGATACTCGCCCCTGGAGCTCGGTATAATTATTTCGGGAATTCAGCTTGGGAAGCGCATGCGCCGGGCTTAAAAACACTTTCGAATGCGTTAAAATTACGCGAGAAAATCCTACTCTCGCTTGAAAAAGCTGAGCAATTACCAACTCCCAAAGAACGTGAACCACACCTAACCTATGTTGTGATTGGAGGTGGACCTACGGGCGTTGAAATGGCTGGTTCTATTGCGGAAATTGCCAAGCGTAACATGATGCGAGACTTCCGCAACTTCGACCGAGATGAAACGACTATTTATTTAATTGAAGCGGGAGGAAAAGTATTAAATGGTTACCCAGATTCACTTTCTGAACACGCTTTAAATGATTTAAAACGAATGGGAGTGAAAGTACTTTTAAATTCTCCCGTATCAGAAATTAACGAGTCAGGTGTACAACTACAGAATCAATTTATTGAGACTCCAAATGTAATTTGGGCAGCAGGTGTCTCAGCCTCTCCTTTACTAAAAACGCTTAAACAAGAAACTGACAGAGCTGGACGAATTAAAGTAAAAGAAGATTTAAGCATCTTAGCGAATGACAATATTTTTGTGATTGGAGATGCCGCTTTTGTTGAGGGAAAAAATGGAAAACCATTGCCAGGGATTGCGCCTGTTGCTTTACAACAAGGTAAATATGTTGGCAAGTTGATTAAAAAAGAGCAAAAAGGTCAACCTCGAACCCCGTTCCATTATATCGATAAAGGAAGTATGGCTACAATTGGCCGGGCTAAAGCCGTGGCTGACATCCGAGGATTGAAGTTCAGCGGCTTTTTTGCATGGATTCTTTGGGGCTTCATCCATGTATTTTTCCTCATTGGCTTCCGCAACCGTTTCAGAGTTTTTGCAGAATGGATGTGGTATTACATCAGTTTTAAACGTGGAGTTCGCTTAATCACTAGAGATGAAAATCTGGATTTAGATAGCAAATGATGTTCCACAGCCACAACTTTCGGCAGCATTTGGGTTGTCGAAAGTGAAGCCTCTAGCGTCTAAACCATCAGGGTAATCAATTTCTATACCCTCTAGATACATTACGTGTTTAGGGTCCACAATTACTTCTATACCAAAGCTTTCAAATACTTGGTCTTCTTCTGTTTTATGATCTAGGCCAAGTTTATAGCTTAAGCCAGAACAACCGCCACCTTCAACAGCAACGCGAAGATATAAATTCGAATCTAATCCTTCGTTTGCGATTATTTCTTTAACCTGCTTTGCGGCACGTTCGGTAAGAGTTACAGGTTTCCCTGTTAGCGCCCTTTCTTCTGGTTCGCTACTAGATGTCACCTCCTCGTCATCTACATCGATTAGAGAGGCTATAATATCGTCTAGTTCTTCGTCCTGCATAGTTGTTTTCAGATTTTTAATCGTCTGGTAAAATTACACACTTTTCTGCGCAAAAGTATAGTATTCAACACCGTCTCTTTCAAACAAGTTCAATATACCTGCACTTGCCAAATTTACCAGTATTCTACTCGCTCTGTAGCTCGTCACATTTATCAAAATTGAAAACCGTTTAACTGTTATCTCGCTATATTCGTTTAGGAACCTAAACAATTCCTGCTCTCTTTCACCATACTCAAACGTAACACCTTCTTCAGAGCTCCCGTTTTTCAGGATTTCGACTTTATCCTCACTGGCGGTAATACTTTCATCTTCATGACGAATAAATGCGGTTCTTTTATTCTTACCTTTTACAAAAACTGGTTTTTCTTCTGCTTCTGGCACATCTACAATCATGATGTCTTTCTTTCCTAAATGAAGCAGTTCCATTGAAAACTCAAGCTCTGGAGTACAGACTTCTTTAGCTGCTTTGTTTAGCCAGAACTCTTCTTCTAAGAAGCTTTCTATGCCAATCATATCTCCATTATCGCTTACACCGATGAGAATCTTTCCACCTTTAGAGTTTGCAAATGCACACATCTCGCGTGCAATTTTTTCGGGAGAAGCTACTTTATGCTTGAACTCAAGAAATGTACCTTCACCTGTTGAAATAAGGTTTTTAAGATCATTTCGAGTCATTTTTGAGATTTTTACGTCACCAGTATGTTGTAAGTAAAAATCTATTTCGTCTTTCATGCATTGAAAAACTTCTATAAAGCACCACGATTTTTAGTGCTCGAGAAATTTTCGATTAAATTAAAATTTCGTCTTTTGGATCCCGAGTCATAAGTGTATTAAGAGCATCTTTTGGATCTACTCCTTCAAATAAAACTCGGTAAACTGCAGCCGTTATAGGCATATCAACATTATTTTTAATCGACCAATCATAAACTGATTTTGTCGTTTTAATGCCTTCTGCCACCATGTTCATGCTGGTAATTATATCATCTAATTTTCTTCCTAGTCCAATTTGGTGGCCAACATATCTATTCCTACTGTGTTCGGAAGTACAAGTCACAATTAAATCTCCCATACCAGTCAACCCAGAAAAGGTGTCGGTATGCGCACCTAGCATTACGCCCATTCGTTTCATTTCATGAAGCCCACGAGTTATGAGCGCTGCTTTTACATTATCACCTAAGTCTGCACCATCAATTACACCTGCAGCTATTGCCATAATGTTTTTAACTGAACCGCCAATTTCAACACCAATAACATCATTATTGATATAAACCCTGAACATTGGTGTTAAGAATGATTCCTGAATGATTCGTGCTGTACGTGTTGAATACGCTGCCGCAACTACTGTTGTTGGTTTTAGCAAACTTACTTCTTCGGCATGACTTGGGCCATATAAAACGCCGATATTATCCTCAAAAGTCACGCCATCCATTACTTCAATAAGAATCTGAGACATTGTTTTAAAAGTATCATTCTCAATACCTTTTGAAACAGTAACTAAAATCTCATGCCCATCTAAACAAGGTTTTATCTTTGCTGCTACTTCTCTTAACGTATGCGAAGGTGTAGCAAAAACAATCATATCTTGGTCGCGCAGGCAGTGTTCTAAATCATGATATGCTTTTATGCTATGTGGTAATTCAACTTGAGTAATGTAAGCTGGATTTCTATGATTGGTATTAATCCCGTCTACAACTTCTTTTTCTCTTGCCCATATTTGCACATTATTTCCTGCGGTGTCTAACACAGTAGCTAGTGCTGTTCCAAAGCTGCCGGCACCAATAATTGTTACGTTTCTCATACTTCAACCTCTTCTGGCTCAGGGTCAACCTGAGTTACTTTCTTTGTTCTACCAACTTTACTTTCTGTACCCGTTAGCAACCTTTTGATATTTGTTTTATGCTTTATAATGATACCGGTGGCGATGAAAGTACCAAAAATAATCATGCTACCATCAACAAGCCGATCGTAGCCTAAAACAAATCTCATCACTAGTAAATTAATCGGATACAAGAACGAACTTAATATAGATGCTAGAGAAACGTACCGTGTGAATATTATTGTAAGAATAAATACAGTAAACGCAATTCCTATTGAGATTGGCTCGATACCAAATAACATTCCACAAGCTGTTGCTGCGCCTTTGCCGCCTTTGAATTTTGCGAAAATTGGAAACATATGCCCAATTACGGATATTACACCACATGAAATTTTCAAGAAAGCATCTACATCCCAGTTTGGTGGAGAGAGTGGACCATCAAACATACTCCAAGCATATGCACTTATAAAAAAGGATGCGACAAAACCTTTCATAAAATCGAGAGCGAAAACGGTGCTACCCGCAGGCCACCCGAGCACTCTAAATGTGTTGGTTGTTCCAGCGTTACCGCTTCCGTGTTCGCGGATGTCTATACCTTTAGTAAGCTTCCCAACCCATATAGCGGATGGAATAGAGCCTAAAATATAGCTTATAAATAAAACTGTTAGTGTTGCTAGCATATGTTATTACATTTGCCTCAAAATACAATCTGAAGCGAAAGAAAAAAACTAAACGTGTCTTTCTGCGTGATAAGATGAACGAACTAGTGGACCACTTTCAACATGGCCAATTCCTAGCCTTTCACCAATCTCTTTATATTCTGCGAATTGATCTGGGTGAATCCAATCTAATACGGGGTGATGCATTTTTGTTGGTTGCATATATTGCCCGATGGTTAGTACATCAACGTTGTGGTTAACACAATCTTGCATTAGTTCTATAACTTCTTCTCTCGTTTCGCCTAATCCCACCATAATCCCAGTTTTGGATTTTATCCCCGCATCTTTAACACGCTGTAAAAGTTCCAAAGAGCGCTCATATTTAGCTTGTGGACGTACTCGTTTATACTTTCTTGGAACTGTCTCTAAATTATGACTTAGCACATCAGGAGGAGTATCTAGAACAATTTGAAGAGCATCCCATACGCCACGAAAATCTGGTGTCAAAGACTCAATCGTTACTCCTGGAATTGCTTCACGCAAAGCAGTATGAGTAGCGGCAAAAATTGGCGCACCACCATCTTTTCTATCATCTCTGTTGATTGAGGTAAGCACTACGTGTTTTAACTTCATTTTGGCAGCAGCATCAGCTACTCTGCGAGGTTCATCCCAATCTAACTCGGCAGGTGGTCGCCCAGTTTTTATGGCACAAAATGCACACGAACGAGTACACACATCTCCAAGAATCATAAATGTTGCAGTACCAGCACCCCAACATTCACCCATATTTGGGCAACGTGCTTCCGAACAAACCGTATTCAGTTTATGCTCGTTAAGCGTATTTAGTACTTCTTTAAACTTCTCGCCAGAAGGTAATTTAACACGTAACCAGTCCGGGCGACGTTGTACTGCTTTCTTTTCTACAACTTGGAGTTCTTTAATCATGAATTTCTAATTATACGATAATCCTTGAGTCGTGAATTTACTTTGGAAATTACCCGAGCTCTTAATGATTCTTGTTATTAATAAATTACAAAAAATTATGTTCTAGTTCTTTCAGCGCACCACTTGGTTTTACTCTTACCTCAAAGACTTCCTCAAAGTGAAAAACAATTCTTTCTATCACCTCAATCATATCCAGCTTACTTCCTAACAAGCTTTCTAAGCTGGCAACTTCTTTATTTTTGATTCCACATGGCACGATGTTGTCAAAATAACTGAGATCTGTATTTACATTTAGAGCGAACCCATGCATAGTTACCCAACGTGAGCACCTAATACCCATGGCGCATATTTTCTGCCCAGCAACCCAAACACCTGTCAGTCCATCCATTCTTTCTGCTTTAACACTAAAATCACCCACAGCTCTTATAATCACTTCTTCCAACGAACGTAAATACCGATGAATATCCGTGAAATGTCGATCTAAATCCAAAATAGGATAACCAACAATTTGACCAGGTCCGTGATATGTGATATCGCCGCCACGGTCTATTTTAACGAACTCGGCGTCCCACTGCTTCAGTTCTACTTGAGAACGAAGTAAATTTTCTTGAGTACCACTTTTCCCCAAGGTGTATACATGAGGGTGTTCTACAAAAAGGAGCACATCATTTTTACGCTCGCCAGTAAATTCACCGTCTCTCTCAAGCTTTTTTTCGTTAACAATTCTTTGCTGAACTTTATGCTGCAACTCCCAGATGGGCTGGTAAGAGTGCAACCCAAGATTATAAAGTTCGATTGTTTTTTCCATTTCTTAATGCTCAACTCAAAAAAATCATCATCATTATAAAAATAGCTCCCAAATTGGGAGCTATTTAATCTTTTCTACTGAATAGAATCAGTACTTACATGTAACTCCAAAAATTGGTGTTAGCACGTTTATTTTTTCTTGACAGGAGTTCCTAAATGAACACCTTCGTTATACGCTTCTGCTACAGCTTCCATTACCGCCTCAGAAAGAGTTGGATGTGGGTGAACTGCGCTAATTATTTCGTGACCTGTTGTTTCTAAATCACGAGCAACAACTGCTTCAGCAACCATTTCTGTAACACCGAAACCAATCATATGAAGGCCTAACCATTCGCCGTATTTTGCGTCAAATACTACTTTCACAAAACCTTCTTCGTGTCCTAATGCTGTAGCTTTTCCACTAGCTGAAAGAGGGAATTTGCCTACTTTAACATCGTAACCTTTTTCTTTGGCAGCAGCTTCAGTTAAACCAACAGAAGCAACTTGAGGCTCACAATAAGTACAACCAGGAATGTTTTCGTAGTTAATTGGTTTTGGATTAAGACCAGCTAGTTGCTCAATACAAACTGTTGCTTCATGCGAAGCTTTGTGAGCCAACCAAGGTGCACCAATGATATCACCAATTGCATAAATACCTTCAACGCCTGTAGAGTATGTTGACTTATCAACTACAATAGAACCGCGTTCAACTTTTACACCAATTTTTTCTAAGCCAAGGCCTTCAACATTCCCTGTAACACCAACAGCTGAAAGAACAACATCTGCTTCAATCTCTTCCTTTCCTTTTTTGGTGTTAACAGTAACTTTTACGCCTTTTCCTTTTTTCTCTACTTTATCAACTGTGCACTCTAGCATCAAGTTGATGCCTTTTTTCTTGTAGATCTTACCTAGTTCACGACCAACATCTTGATCTTCAACTGGTACAAGATTTTTTTGAAGCTCTACGATAGTTACTTCGGTACCAATAGTGTGGTAGAAATAGGCGAACTCAACACCAATAGCGCCGGCTCCCATAATTACCATTTTCTTTGGCTGCTTTTCTAAAGTCATTGCTGCTTCAGAGTCGATAATCATCTTACCATCTATTTCTAGATTAGGAAGCTGACGAGCACGTGCACCAGTTGCAATAATGAAATACTTTGCTTTAATAGACTCAGTTTCTTTGCCGTTTTCGTCGTTAACAGCTACTTCTGTTTTTGATTTAAAAACACCTGTTCCCATAAAGACATCAATCTTATTTGCCTTCATCAAGAACTGAACACCTTTGCTCATTTTGTTCGCAACACCACGGCTACGCTTCACAATTCCACCAAAATCGGCCGAATATTCTTTCACGTTTACGCCATAATCGCTCGCGTGTTGGATAGATTCCAATACTTCAGCAGAACGAAGTAACGCTTTTGTTGGGATACAGCCAATATTTAGGCAAACTCCACCAAGATGTCTTTTTTCTACAATTGCGGTTTTAAAACCAAGTTGTGATGCACGGATTGCAGCTACATATCCGCCAGGGCCAGACCCAATTACGCACACATCAAATTCTTTTGCCATGATTTCCTTTTGATAATAGTTTTTTAGTTCTTCGTCACCCCGATTCACATCAGGAACCTTAACGAAAAGATGCTAAATTTCGTTCAGCATAACGGCTTTTTCAAAGGCAGTAGAAGGTAAGGGTTTTTGAATTGAACTTCGAATGTAGATTTGGTCTTAAAGTTAAACTTTGCACTTACCTGCAATTTAATTTCCTAACCCATGTTTAATAGGCTACTATTATCTCTTCAAGTTGTTATGCGAATTTATTATACTCCAAACGGCTCAAATTCTGTTCAAAAAGACTATTATGACAAACAAATTCACTCTTCCTCGGCTCAATTTAATTATCCTAATCACACTTTTAAGCTTTTCAAGCAGTGTGTATTCAGCCCCTCCGGCTAACGATGGCTATAAAGCCGAATTAATAGCTTATTTTGCAAAGAAGGGCACCAATATTGAGTCCATGTTATCAGATTCACGCTTTAAGCTGTATGAAAAAATCACTAACAAATTCACTAAATCGGCCGAAGTGAAGATGCAAACCCTAGAGGATTACAAAAAGGTGATTGGTTTTAAAAGCAAAACCAAAGACATGCCTAAGTTTATTGAGCAACACAAAGCTGATTTAGCAAAAGCTGAAAAAGAATATGGAATTCCACAAAGTGTGATTGTCGGGATTTTAGCTATCGAATCTCATTTTGGTAAATATTCAGGAAAATACAATCCTTTTAATGCATACGTATCTATGTATGCAGAAGGTCATCGTTCAAAATTTGCCCTTGCTCAACTCGAAGAACTCTTGAAATTCGCCGAAAAAAACAATCTCGATGTTTTTGAAATGAAATCGAGTTATGCTGGTGCTATGTCTTATGCTCAATTTATTCCTTGGTCTTTAAACCGATGGTTTGTTGGTGATGATTTATACAACATGAGCAACAATATTAATTCTGTGGCTAACTATTTGGCACATTTTAAAGACATTACAGGCACGGTGAAGAAAGCTGTTTATCGCTATAACCCAAGCGACCTCTATGTAGGTGCTGTTCTTGCTTTAGCTGATGAAGCAGACAAGGTTCTCGCTAAAAGTTAACTACTAATACTTTCTATTTTGTGGATTCGATAACAATCCATTTTAACTAAAGCCCGCTAACTGCGGTTTTTTTATTGAGATTAACCCAAAACAGTTCTCCTCAAAGTACTGTGCTGTTTATTGATAATAAGCGCCGTTACTACACTTTTTTATGGATTTATTACGATGATTAGCATTACGCTTTTTCAAATCACTGTTTGCAACACTTACTCTTGATTAAAGCATCGCAACGTTATAAAAAAAAATGCGCTTCTGGACCTATAGAGTATGAAGCCATAAACAAGTGTAGTATCTGGATAAAAAAAAGGCTGTTGCCCGAAATAACACCGAACAACAGCCTTTTTAAAATTATACGGTAGAACAATCAGTTAGAAAGTTCTTTTGTCATAAACCACCATTTTGGTTCACCATATTCAAAACCTTCACGTTCGTAAAGTTTTTTAGCAGGGTTGTCAGTTCTTACTTCTAATGTAATTTTAGAGCAACCCATTTCCGCTGCTTCTTCTTCAATTTTATTGAGCATTAGCGTTCCAATGCCCATTCCTCGTGCATCTGGATGAACGGCAACATCGTGTATTTTAAAGGTTTTACTAGCGGTAAAAGTTGAAAAACCAATAAAACAGGTTACTATTCCTAATACTTTGCCTTCGTGGTAGGCCATGTAAGTCATGGTGGTAGGGATTTTTTTCATCTCCGCTATCATATCCACTCTAACTTCCTCTTCTAAGGCCTCATCTTGACCCATTGGGTCTCTTGCGAATAAATCTACAATTTTAACTATATCTGCTGCGTGTTTCGGGTTATCCAAATTAGCTTGGATAATTTCGATGTCAGTTTTGACATCTACTTCTGCAATCATTTTTAAAGAACTGTTTTTAATTCAAAATTATGCTCAAAATTAAGGAATTAAAGCCAGAGCCCTAAATAAAGTGGCATATTCTAATATTAATTAATTAAAATTATCATTTTAATTAATTTTATTCGGAGGAAATCTTAAACTAATAACTTCGACATATAAAAAAACGGGGTGTTTCCATATTCAAAACCTTCCCGTTCATAAAGCCGCCTTGCAGGGTTATTCTCTAATACTTCCAACGTTACTTTACAGCAATCATGTTCTTTCGCTTTGGTCACTACAGCATCAATAAGTGCTTTTCCAATTCCCAAACCACGTGCTTCAGGCACCACTCCTAAGTCATGAATGTTGATGAGCTTTTTTGCATAGAAGGTTGAATATCCCCAAAAACAATTCGCTACGCCAACAGGCTTATCATCTACATACGCTAGAAATGGCAAGGCTGTGGACATGGCTTTGTAGCCATCAATCATCGTTTCTTGAACTTCTTTAGACAAAGCTTTACCGCCCCCCATAATGTCTTTAGCATAGGTATTTGTCAAAAACAAAATATGCTCAACATGCTTTGGGTTATTAAAATCAGCTTCAAGAATTTGAATATTCATTTTAATAGCTCTGCTATCGTTCTTGTACGCATTTAAGAACTAGTATTTGCTAGCGGAATTTGCTTAAACAAATCCCGCTTACAACTATTTATCCCTGTTTAAACTTAAAGAGATTCTCAGCACCAACTTTTTCTTCCGCTTGGTTTAGTGCATACATAGAATCTAAAAGTACAATTGGGTTGTCATCCATATCGTTAGTTACATGAGTAGAATAACTTGCCTGAAGTTTTTCGATAACTTCAGGTTTATCGTTAGGTAACCACCTAGCGCAAAAATAAGAAACTGGTGTTTTAACTAAATCAACGCCATATTCTTCTCTCATTCTATGCTCTACTACTTCAAACTGTAGTACACCTACCGTTCCTAATAGCAGTTCATTACCTACTCCATTTGGAACCTCGAAAACGTGAACAACACCTTCTTCCGAAAGCTGCTGCAGACCTTCGCGTAACTGTTTCCTTTTGAAAGGATCTTTAGTTGCTACTTTTTGGAAATGCTCTGGCGTAAAAAGAGGGATTACATCAAAAAGAACTTCTTTCTTCTCATAAATGGTTGTTCCAATTTTGAAATCACCAGGATTAAAGATTGAAACGATATCTCCTGGATAAGCATCAACTAAAATCGACCGTTCATCACCCATCAACGTGTGAGGTGTTGCCATTTTTATTTTTTTACCAGAATGTGCAATTACTACCTGCTGACCTCTCTTAAACTCACCAGAAGCCACACGTATAAAAGCTGCACAATCTCTATGACCGGGATTCATATTTGCCTGCATTTTGAATATGAAACCAGAAAACGGTTCATCAATTACACGCTCAGATCCTTTTGAATGCACATACGGTTGAGGGGATGGCGCTAACTGATGGAAATACTTGAGAAAAACATCCAATCCAAAGTTATTCAGAGCCGAACCAAAAAATACTGGTGAAATTTTCCCCGAGTTGTACTCTTCTTTATCCATGTTCGGGAACATATCCTCGATGAGCATCACTTCTTCGCGAAAAGCTTCAATTTCATGAGGTGAAAGTGCGCAAGCGGCCAAACCTTCTTCAAAATCTAGAATTTCTGTATCTGCTTTCTTAGAACCGTGGGCAGATTTTTCATATAGATAGATTTTCTTGCCGATTAAATCATAAATCCCTTGAAACTTCTGTCCATACCCAAGCGGCCAACTTGCCGGAACCGCTTCAATACCTAATTTACCTTCGATATTGCTTAGTACTTCAAGAGGATCCATACCAGGGCGATCGCACTTGTTTACAAATGTGATTACAGGAACTTCTCTGAGCTTACAAACCTCAAAAAGCTTTTCTGTCTGCTCTTCCACACCTTTTGCAACATCAATTACCATCAAGCCAGAATCGGCAGCAACAAGTGTCCTTAGAGTATCTTCAGAGAAATCTTTGTGACCAGGAGTATCTAGCAAGTTGTATTTAATACCATCTTTTTCGAAACGCATTACTGATGAAGTAACTGAAATACCACGTTCCTTTTCAATGGCCATCCAATCAGAAGCAGCATGATGTGAAGCTTTACGAGCTCGTACAGAACCTGCCTCGTGAATTGCTCCACCATAAAGTAATAACTTTTCGGTAAGTGTTGTTTTCCCAGCATCCGGGTGGGAGATAATAGCAAAGGTTCGGCGTATTTTTGCTTCTTTGCTAATTTTTGAATCGGCTGTGGCCGTTTTCGACATACTAGTGAGTACTTATTTTTATTTCAAGTTGATAAAAATACGAGGTTTTAGCTTAGCCCCCAACCATGTTTTTATTTTATCAGCCTATCATCAAAATTGAAGTTAGAAATTGAAGTGATTTTCACTTTATCCATTTCGGGATGTATAAATCAACCCAATGCTTGGTGTATTTAACCAATGTTTTAGTTTTTACTGTTTTTTAAACACTTATAACTTTCAACTTTCTAAACAACTCTCATGTTCATCATCAACTCTTTTAGTATACTGTTGAATGATTAAGTTTTGTATCACATTTCTATTCTTCTTACCTGTGTTATGTTCAGCGCAGGTTATAGATAACAGTGCCGTTGAAAATCTAAATCAAGGTACTGTTAATCTGATTGAAGGTGAGTTTGTTGTGTATTTAGCGGATACTGTTTCGCCCGGATTTATTCGACGGCAATTTTCTGCGCTAGACATTCGCATTTCATATAACGGAATAGAGCCAATCATAATTTCTCTAGCCAACACACCCTCTGATAGCACTTTAAAAAAGCTCACATCACATCCTAAAGTACTAGCCTTTCAAGCACTGGATACCGAAAAGGATTATGATATATTTGAGCAAGAATTGCGAAAAAAGAATTTATCAAAGAAAGCATACCAACAGGCTCGGCTAGATTTTCTGAGCTCACAGCCGACCGATAGCTACCTCATTACTTTCGATTATTCGGTAAATGAAGATGGCTTAAAGAAGCTAATGCGCGAATTCACCGATGTGGCGTATTTCATTAAGCAGAATTTCCCTCGAATAGTAAATGTTGAAGTTGCCCCTGGCACAGAGTTAGAAAAGATGGATAAAATAGAGGGGCTACCCTATGTTAGATTTTCTGCTATGATTGCAGCCCCACCAGAATTTCCGGATCGCGATTAGAACAACCCTAATTGAGGCTCTCGATTTGCTGGCCATTCATTCAGCGGGGAAATTTTAATCAACCCTGCCAATAAACGATGAAAATGTGTACTTAGGATATACTCAGAAGTAACATCCGGTGTTTGGATTATTACATATGGATGGAGTCCTTCTTTAATCCAATCGGCCACAACAATTGCCCATTCTCTTAAATAAACTTCGTTATTAAGAATGTCGTTTGTACCCAAATAGCGCACTACTGGTCTAGAAGCTGTTGCTCCAAAACGTACAGGTAAACTTGGATTTTTTTGCCGAGCATTTTCAATTCCTGGAGAAATAGATTTTGTAGCATGAAGCTTTCTTGTATCAGATATGAAGCGGTCAACCCCATAACTTTTTAGCAATAATTCTAGTTTGTGTTCACTATTTCCATGGTCGAAGAAATCAGCATGTTGAACTTCTACTGCGTAACTATATGTTTTTGGCAAGACAGAAAGCAGTTTCTCTAATCTTTTGAGCAAACTGTAGTCAAAGTTGCGGGGCAGACGGATTAGAAAAGGGCCGAGTTTATTGCGAATGGATTCAAAGGAATCTACAAAAGCTAGGGCTTGGACTTCTACGTTTTCCAGTAGCTGTTTGTGAGTTAGCTCTTTGGGGAAGTTGATGCAAAACTTGAATCCTTCTGGAGTACTCTCATCCCATAACTGAAGTTCTGCTGCTGTTGGGAGCTCTCTAATATTCTTACAGATTTCAACGGAGTTAAAAACAGAAGCGTACTGCCCCAATAAATCATCTGATTTAGATTTATTGGCGTAGAATGTCCCAATTCTACTCGGAACATTCCAACTAGAACAACCAATATGATATGGGATACTTGCTTTCACTGTTTTAATATCTTGTCTCTTTAGTACATAACCTATTTGTTCCCCACGCCCACCAAATTAGCGCATGAAGCGCCAAAAAAATGATTACCAAGAGTACAACTTTCTTCTTCATGAAGTACGAATAAAGAGTTATCTAATTTCAATTCCCTAACAATTAACTAAATTTTTTCATTATACTCGATAACCTTCCAGTCTTTAATCTTTAAATTCTCATTTATAACAATACCATGCCCTTTCAATTTCTGGATTACGTAGTTATAGCTGGCTACGTTGTTTTAATGATAGCCGTAGCCTGGTTGGCTAAAAAACGTGGACAAAACTCTTTAGACGATTTTTTTGCTGGTGGAAAAAATCTCCCATGGTGGCTCGTTGGTGTTTCTATGGTAGCAACAACTTTTGCGGCAGATACCCCACTTGCAATTACAGGCCTTGTAGCAACTCAAGGTATTGCCGGCAACTGGTTTTGGCTCAGCTGGATGTTCTCTGGCGTTATCACTGTTTTTATTTACGCTAAACTTTGGAAACGTGCCGACGTTTTAACCGACTGCGAGTTTATAGAGCTAAGATATGGTGGAAAACCGGCAAGCTTTCTACGTGGCTTTAGAGCACTCTACTTTGCTTTTCCTTTTAACTGTATAATTATGGGGTGGGTAACAGTCGGGATGGCTAAAGTTATGACGGTAATTACTGGCGCCGACCAATGGTTAATCATTCTCGTTTTATACGGTATGACTGCTATTTACATTGCAATTTCAGGCTTATGGGGCGTAGTGGTAACCGACTTCATTCAATTTTTTATTGCAATGATTGGCTCCATTGCTTTAGCATTTTTTGCAGTAGATCATGTTGGAGGTCTTACTGAACTTAAAACCCAACTGGTTACCAACGTAGATTTTAATGTGTTGAATTTTAATCCATTCAACAGTCCAGAAATTGCCATTACAACGGCACTTATTTGGGTTGGGATGGCTTGGTGGGCCGCTTGGTATCCAGGAGCTGAACCCGGAGGTGGTGGTTACATTGCCCAGAGAATGTTCTCTGCTAAAGATGAACGCCACGCTGTTGGTGCCACATTGCTACACAATATTTTGATGTACGCTGTTCGCCCTTGGCCTTGGATTTTAGTGGCACTTGTTTCAATCGTAGTTTTCCCAGACTTGGTCGATAAAGAGGCTGGTTACCCAATGATGATGTCTGAAGTATTGCCTGTGGGCTGGTTCGGGTTAATGACTGTTGCCTTTTTAGCGGCTTTTGTTTCAACTATATCCACTCAGCTTAATTGGGGAACATCTTACCTAATAAATGATTTTTATGCTCGCTTCATCAAAAAAGAAGATGAGTTCGAAAACAATGAAAAAGCTCAAAAGCACTACGTTCTTATATCTCGTATTGCTACCATCGCAATGGCTGGCCTCGCCATTCTTGTTTCTTACTTCTTTGATTCCGTTAAAGGTGGCTGGGAATTTATTCTCTCTTTAAGCGCTGGTATTGGCGGTGTAATGATGCTACGTTGGTTCTGGTGGAGAATTAACGCCTGGAGCGAAATTGTAGCCATGGTTATGGCTTTTGTTGGCGCAATCATATCAAAATATATGGCCTTTGATTTTGCTACTGGAATGATTTTCACTACTGCACTATCTACTTTTGCATGGGTCCTTACTGTGTTTATCACAAAGCCAGAATCTCGAGAAACTCTAGAAAAGTTCTATGCTCAAGTTCACCCTATGGGCAAGGGATGGGTCCAGTTTTCTGATGGAAAAGTCTCGCAAGACCGCTTTCTCCCTGCTGCTATTAAAGTAATTATTGCTCTAGCAATCATACTTTCTTTCCTTTACGGCATGAAAGATATCTTCTTTGGAGATATGATTACTGGGTTAAGTTTTATGCTGGGTGGGTCTATTGGAATCTGGGTGTTGGTAAGAAAAATCTAAACCAGAATTTCACCTACAAAAATAGCTTGTTCTTTTACCCTTCAAAGAACAAGCTATTACCTGTTTTCAAACTTAAGTTATTTGTCAAAAAGCTCAGCGGTGGCAAGTAATTTGTGCAAATCTTCTACCTTACTTAGCATTTTTTTTCGGTCGTAACTCTCAATCAAATTCCGAATACAACGTACAAGAATTTCCATATCCGTTGCCATTTTAAAATGGTCTGGGCGTGGTTCAATGTTGTTCTTTTTTAGGAAAAAATAACACTGATCATAAGTAACCATCGCCCCTTTATCGTAAGGATCAATTAGTAGCTCTTCTTTTTCTCCTACAAAAGTAAGCATAAAGTGAATTGGCATATTCACACCAAAAAAAGGTAGGTCAAGTCTCTGTGCTATAAACATGGTAATCATGCTTAAAGTTATCGGTAGGCCAATTCTTCTATCTATAACTTTGTCTAAGTAGCAGTTATTTGGGTTATGATAATCCTTTATATCTCCCCTAAAATTCAAATCTTCGAATACAAACTTCACCAGTTGCTTCATTTTTCGGCGTTCATCCAGCTTATATCTAATACTAGATTCAACCATTTCAGCAAAATGATCCAACTTTCTTGAATACTCCAGAGGCCTTAACGTGGGATTTCCAAAACGAGCAAGCGTTAATGCCGCATACTCAAGGTCCTTACGGTTTTTTACTCCACTTTCAAGCACATCTAGAAAATCAGACTCTAGGCTTTCAAAAGTTATTTTATGAATGATTTCAGTTACTTTTTCTTTCTCTTCAGTACTTTTGAGATCTAAACGATACTCATCTAGCAACGGAACTGCATTCTCTCCTAGCTCAAACAATCTATTTTCCACACTTTGTTTAATAAAGGGGTCTGGATCTTCAAGTAGGTATAAAAGTGATTCTATTTCATTTTTCGAAATCATACCGTAAGGTATTAACAGCTTACTACAACAAGCAAATTTCAATCGAACTTCACCAAATTCAATTTAGTTATCCACTAATGAACCTGTATATTTACACGCCATATAAAAATGCACAAATTTAAGTTCTAAGCCATGAATATTAATGTTTCCTCAGAAATTGGCCTTTTAAAAGGCGTGATTGTTCATACTCCAGGACACGAAGTTTCTTTAGTTAATCCAGAACTGAAAGATGAACTTCTTTTTGATGATATAATTTTTGAAGATGATGCTCGCCAAGAGCATCTAGACATGCTTAATGTGTTTAAAACTGCGATGCCAAGCGATGGTAAAATATTTGAAATTGTTGATTTATTCCTCGAAGCCATTCAACACCAAGATGCGCGAGCGTATTATGTAGAACAAATGATTAAGGAGTTTCCTGAGGATAATCTCTTTGTAATTGAAGCGGAACTACTTTCCTTAGAGCCCGATGAACTTCTTCGATTCAGCACACAAGGCACACTATCTCGATCGAAAGGTTTTAATATAAAACCATCTCCAAACCTACTTTTTACACGTGATTTAGCCGCGGTAGTAAATGATACTATTTTGATTTCAAGAGCAGCAAAAAAAGCGAGACTCCGAGAATCTTTAATGATGGAAACACTTGTGCAATTCCATCCTCTTTTTAAGGATGTTAAAGATCAAGCTATTCGTATTTCTGGTAATCAATCGATTGAAGGGGGAGATGTATTGGTTGTTTCTGACGACCTTGTACTTATAGGGATGAGCGAAAGAACTTCTTTTACTGGCTTGATGAAAGCAGCCGACGGCCTTCTTTCACATGGCGTTAAAACGGTTCTTGCTATAGACATTCCAAAGCAACGTGCTTCAATGCATTTAGATACTATTTTCACTTTTGCCAGCAGAAACGAGTGTATCGTTTTCCCTCCAGCAATTCTAGAGCAGCACGATAATGTTGTAGCATTGCATAAGGTAAATGGAGCCGTTCACGCCGAGTCTCGAGGCTCTCTATTGCAAGCGCTTAACGAGTTCTCCGAAACAGATTATACATTCCTAAAATGTGGTGGCGAAAACAGAACTAATCAATTTCGTGAACAATGGACAGACGGCGCAAACGTTTTTGCCCTTGCGCCAGGAGTTATTATTGGCTACGAGCGCAACACCAACACCTTTAACACTTTAGTTGACCACGGCTACGCTTACATGAATCAATTTGAATTTATTGAGGAGTATGGCAAATCGGGGTTAAACCCAAACGAAGAGTATAAATTAGCAATTAGCTTTCAAGGGCATGAACTTTGCCGTGGTAGAGGTGGCGCACGCTGCATGACCATGCCCATTTCCCGAGCACCTATTAATTATTAAGAACATTGAACAAAGACAATCTTGACCAACCTATTAGTGCGGATTTCGAAATAATCTCTCGCGTTGATGAACCGAAAAACAAACCCAACTTAAAAACAATACTAAAGCACTTAGGATTGTTTTTAACCACCTTTATTACCGTTTCTGTTATTGGAACTGTATTTGTAGGGTTTGGAGGAGAGATTATTTTTTTAGGTCCACTGGCTCTCCCTGGAAGTGATGACTTAATGCGCGGAGCCCTTTTTGCTACTTTATTACTAAGCTTTTTAACCTTTCATGAATTCGGTCATTACTTTGCAGCTGTTTATCATAGAATCAGTGTAACGTTACCATATTATATTCCGCTTCCTTTAGGCATTGGTACTTTAGGAGCTGTAATCCGTATAAAAGAGAAAATCCATGAAACAAAAAAACTCTTCGATATTGGGATTGCCGGCCCCTTAGCTGGTTTTATTGTTTCATTAATCGTACTTATTATAGGATTTTCTACTTTGCCAGATCCATCATTTGTGCAAAATTTTTCAGGCCATGAAGAACTCAAAGCCTATGTATCCGAACATGGAACTTATCCTACTGAACAACTCACAACAGAAGATGGTAGCACACTAATTGTAGGCAATACACTGCTTTTTACTTTCATATCTTCTTTCTTTGAGAATGTGCCGCCAATGTGGGAAATGTATCATTTCCCATTTCTTTTTGCGGGATGGCTCGGTTTATTCTTTACAGCACTAAACCTAATGCCCGTTGGCCAACTCGATGGCGGCCACATTCTTTACTCTTTACTTGGTTACAAAAAACATAGAGATGTAGCACGAGTCTTTTTCACTTTCATCTCAATACTAGCAGGTATTGAAGCCGTTCCTTTAATTCACGAACTACTTGGTCCTTACGACACCTCTTTTGGCGCACTCTCTTGGATTATTTGGGGGGCAATGCTCTCTTCTCTGATGACCATAGCTTTTAACAAAAACAGGCATTGGGTTTCCTTAATGGCCCCAACTTCGTTAATCTCTTCTGGTATATATATCTATCAAATAGCGGGTTCATCCAATCTAGAACCTTCTTATATTTGGTTAGTTTGGCTTGTCTTCATCACTTTTATGGTTAAAGTTGATCACCCTCCTGTTACTTTTTACAAACCAGTATCAACAGGAAGAAAAGTGCTCGGCTGGTTAAGTATGCTTATATTTGTGCTATGCATAAGTCTCAACCCATTATCAATGCAATAAACACTATTCATGAAAAAATTACTCCTACTCATTCTATCTGTTGGCTTTTTAGCTTGCTCTCAAGAAAAAGCACCAACTACTAAAAACCTCGCAGAGCAAATTGATGCTTTTATTGAGGCCGACCAGTATATGGACGCGCTCACATTACTTTCTGCTAAAGAAGAAACCCCAGAGGTTTTAAAGCTCAAAGAAAAGACGCACTTGAATTATGGCCTTTTTCTTGAGTATCGCGATTCAAACACAACCAACATGCGCGACAAAATGAACAGCGCACTTCTGCAGTATGTTGAAGTGTTAAAATTAAACGTAGAAAATGAAAAAGCTATTTCTGAAATTGATCAGATTATGGGCATCTATTCTACATTTCCAAACCGAACGCCCGACGAAGAAGTAATGAAAGAATTAAAGGCGCTCGGCTTCGAATACTAAAAAACAAAGAGCTTCCAATCGCAGATAAAACTGTATCCGGAACAATGATATGAGCACTAAAAATAGTACCCCAACCATACAGAACCGTAAAGCCTATCACGATTTCCAAATTGATGAAACGTACGAAGCAGGTATCGTTTTACAGGGAACCGAGGTAAAGTCTTTACGAGATGGAAAAGCAAATTTTACCGATGCTTTTGCATTCATACAAGACGAAGAAGTTTGGTTGCGTGAGTTTCATATCTCGCCATATAAATTTGGCTCTTTTTCAAATCACGACCCTCGTAGGCAACGAAAACTGTTGCTTAATAAAAAAGAGATTCGAGAAATGCAGAAGTACATTCAGCAGAAAGGATATACTCTCGTCCCTCTAAAACTTTACTTTAAAGAAGGCTATGCTAAAGTACTTGTTGGCGTAGCACGAGGTAAAAAGAAGTTTGATAAGAGAGAAACTATAAAGCAGAAGGATACCAAGCGCGATATGCAACGTAGTGTTAAAGGAACTGCACGTATTAACATGTAAGGCTTAAAAAGCTTCCCTTTTCAGAATACTACGTTGAAACTACTTTTGTATAAAACAAAACCTCACCCTTTCAGGTGAGGTTTTGATGTTTTTAGTAGGAAAGTCTATAAGCCGGATTTTGTTCCTCTCGAAATTCGAGATTCGGCAATCATTTATCTAGTGCGTTCCACCCGGCGACGTCACGACAAACGGCGTATACCACCTGCATGAACTTGCACCCCGCGAGGTTTACCTAGCTTCCTGTATCGCTACAAGGAACGGTGAGCTCTTACCTCACCTTTTCACCCTTACCTCAACAAGTGAGGCGGTTTGCTTTCTGTTGCACTGTCTATCTTGATTAAGTCACCCTAACCAAGCCTTTGCTACGCCCGAGGGATCGCAAAGCGCGGTGTTTGTTGGTGTCCGGACTTTCCTCTCCGTGCATAACACGAAGCGATTGCCCGACTTTCCTACATAAAGATACGTTTTTAAGCTTACTTATTGAAGCACCAAGAAATGCTTCTAAATTATGCAAACAAAAAAAGGAAGCTAGCTAGCTTCCTTTTTGTACACATTGCGCTGATCTACAGGAGAATTATATTGATAATTGCTTTTTAGCTTCATCAAAAAATGATTGATCTACAACAATTCGTCCACTGCTTTCATCAATAATGATTTTGTTCTTACGGCGAACTTCAACTTGTCTCTGTGGAGGTAATGCCATTCCAAAAGCAGCGCCTCTATCCATTGCAACAACTGCTATACCGTTTGTTAAACCAGCTCTTAAACGGTTGTAACTGCGTAAATACCTAGGATCTACTTGCTTTTCAACCTCTTTACGTTTCGCTAATAGAAGTTGTTCTTCATCTTCAGTAGATTTTGTAACCGATTCAAGGCTACTACTTTTTACTTCAAGCTCTTTCTGAATAAGTTCGAATTTCTCTTTCGCTGCTTCAATTTCAGGAACGATATCTTCTAAGCGTTTTTTAATTTCAGCCAAGCGAACAGTAGCGGCTTCCATTGCTTGTTTTTGAGCCTCAATTTCTTTTGTTAGGGCGTCATATTCTCTGTTATTACGCACTGTAAGTTGTTGATCCTCATATTTTTTAATCTTCTCTTCAGAAGATTTTATATCGAGGTTTAACTTATCGTTTTCTACTACTAGATCTTGTTCTTCTTGTACCAGCTTGGATAGCTTTGCCTCTTTACGAGCAATGTCCGTTTCGATATCCATAATTTCTTCTGGTAAATCGCCACGTAATTGTTTCAGTTCGTCTATACGACTATCGATGTATTGTAAATTTGCTAATTGTTGAAGTGCTTCTTTCATGGATTGCTTCTTCAGCTTGTTTGAATAGATTGAGGTTTTTGCTCAGACACGTAGGTCTGCATTGGGTTTGTTACTACCGAAGTAACGGTGATGGAAAGGTCGTCGAAAGCTTCTGATAATTCGTTTTTCATTGCTTCAGCGATTGGGAATTCACTTTCGTAATGGCCTACATCAACGAGTAAGAAATTTTCCTGCTCAGTGAAGTAATCATGATATTTTATATCGGCTGTTACGAAAGCATCTGCACCTGCAGCTATTGCTTTTTCTTTTAGAAATACGCCCGCGCCACCACAAACGGCTACGCTTTTGATGTTTTCAACACTACCAGAAAAACGTATTGCGCTAACATCTAACGCTTGAGATACTAAGTGTAGAAACTCATTTTGGCCAATTCCTTCCTCAGGATATTCACCAATAACTCCCATTCCAAAATTCTTTGAAGCCGATGCTAAGTCGGTAACTTGCAGCCCACCACTTTTTAGCAAGCCTTCCTTCTTTAATCCGCTCTTAAGTTCTGGTAAATGATGTTTATCAATAATTGCTTCAAAACATCTTAAATCGTGCTCTCTATTTTCTACACTAAAATAGTGTGCTTCTTCTGCTGAATAGTAGTTGAGTAGTTTTAATACCGCTTCAGCATCCCCATAATCAGTAACTAAACGGATTTTCTTTGTAATAGAGTAATCTTTTGATAGAAACCTGAGATTATCTAACCCAAGCATATTTGCGAGCACAAAAGAGACTCCGTCGAGCGCTGCATCTAAGTTAGTATGCGCTACTAGTAAGCCAATATCGTTCTTAATTAGCTTATATATTATGCGGCCTTGCTCATTGGTTGGGTTTATTCTATCAACCTTGTTAAAAATCAGTGGATGGTGAGCAACAATTAATTCACAATTATTTGTGATGGCTTCTGTAACTACTTCATCTGTTACATCAAGGCAGGTAATTACCTTTTTAACTGTTGATTCAGGATCTCCGACTAGTAACCCGACATTATCAAAATCCATTTTTGTGCTCGGAGGAGCCCATTGATTTAAGAAGGTGGCGATATGTCGGATTCGAGTTTCCATCTTTATCTTCTACCTTTTAAAATAGTGAAGATGGTTTTTCTCGAATGCGAGAGTTTGTATTTGTAGAGCGTCGACGTCAACAATAGTTAAATCTTATGTCTTTTTTGTAGCCCCAAAAAATAAGGTTAATTGCTGAATGATAAAAGCCTATCTTTCAGTTATTTAAATAAAATTATCAAAAACCCCATTTTATCGTCATGAGTTTGGACAATATCTGCAATAATATTAACACTATTTCCAAAAGAATAGCTTCTGCATGCTTAAAAGCAGGGCGTAACCCTTCTGAAGTAACCCTTGTTGCAGTAAGCAAAACTAAACCCAATGACTTCATTCTGAAGGCTTTAGAGTGCGGTCAATTGGCCTTTGGTGAAAATAAAATGCAAGAATTAGAGGCAAAAATGAGCGCCATTAGCCACGCGGATATTAAATGGCACATGATTGGCACCATGCAATCCAACAAAATAAAATACATTGCCAACCGTGTAGATTGGATTCACTCTGTTTCTAAAACAAAGCATTTAAAAGAAATTGAGAAACGCGCAGCCGAGGCCAACCGAACCATTAATGTGCTCATTCAAGTTAATATTAGCGGTGAGGAACAAAAAAGTGGTTGCGAGCCAGAAGAAATTTCTAAAATACTTGATTACGCAAAAAATTTATCTCATGTTAAGGTGCGTGGTTTTATGGGTATTGCCACTTTTGTAGATAATCCTGAATTAGTAAGACCAGAATTTGCATTGCTAAAGAAACTCTTAACCGAGCATCAGCAATTCAACAACGGTAGCAATATCCAGCTAGACCAACTTTCTATGGGAATGAGTGCCGATATGGAAATAGCAATTGAAGAAGGAGCAACAATGGTTAGAGTAGGTAGCGATATCTTTGGATCTCGCAACTATCAGTAACACAAGCCGTAGTAGCGCACACTTTAACTTTAACTAACATTTGGTGAAATAAAATGATTTTTGGAATACCTTGGTTTGCTATAATTCCTATAGTTGCAATTGTTGGTGGGCTTATACTAGGCTACCGTAAACAAGAGCTCGAATTTGAAGCTAAAGCCACTACCAATTCTAAAGAAGTTCAAGAATTACGAAAGATTATACACAATCTTAAAAATCGTATCGAGAACCTTGAAGCTATTGCAGCCGAAGATAGAACCACAAAGCGTGAACGTCCTCTAGTTGATATTGAAATTCAAGATGATAATAGCTCCGATGATGGACGTGGAAAACAAAGACCTGTCAGAAATTAACCTTAGTTAGATATGTCCTCAGAAATTTTTGTTATTTCGCTCGCTGCTATTGGTTTTGGATCGGGGATAATTTTTTTCATCGTAAAGAATATCTTCGATGTCATTAAAACACGATCAAACCAAACCGAAGCGCCAGGGCAAATAAACCCTCAGTTTTTTAAAGCTCTGGCTGAATTCAAAAAAACCACCGAGCGCAGAATTACCAATTTGGAAGCTATTGTTTCTGAACTTGAAGAAGAAAAAATTCGAGTACCCGATTCTAAAGGGGAAATTGAAATAGAACCCCTACACGTGCGTTCAGCTAAAGAAAATGATGAAAAGGACAGTAATCTCAGGAACATGTTAAATGAATAAGTGTTACTTTCATTATAGCTTAAGTTTTACTAAATAGTCGTTTACCATGAAACTATCACCGCTCGAAATAAAGCAACAGCAATTCGAAAAATCTCTTCGGGGATATGATGTTGCCGAAGTACAATCTTTCCTTTCCCTTGTTTCTAATGAGGTAGAACACCTCTTGAACAAAAACAAAGAACTTGACGACCAAATTCAAAAACTATCAGACCGCGTAAGACATTACGAACGGGTGGAAGAGGCATTACACGAAACGCTTCAAACAACCAAAGAGTCGGTTGCACAAAAAATAGAATCAGCTAAAATAGAGGCTCAAAATAGAATAGACAAAGCCGAAATGGAAGC
Organism: Balneola sp.; assembly: GCA_048267645.1. Taxonomy (GTDB): domain Bacteria; phylum Bacteroidota; class Rhodothermia; order Balneolales; family Balneolaceae; genus Balneola. The sequence goes on along the minus strand of JBLWXC010000002.1, from coordinate 200,689 downwards.
TGATGCCATCATTAAAGAAGCAAACCACCAACGTCAAAATGTTCGCCAAACTATTTTAAGACTCTTAGACAAGCGAGAAGAAATTATTGGTGGCATTAGTTCTTATCTAGAAAATGCACAAAAATCTCTAGAACAATTCAGCAAAGACGACCTTAAAACTTATACTCTTTCTGATAGTGAGATAACTGACGCACCCTTAGAACCCAAACCAAAGTCACGCTTCCAGTTAGATACTGAAGAAGAAGAAATTAAAGACGAATCTTTCGATCTATCATTTCCTCCAGGAAGCGACAGACTCGACGATATTCTTGACGAGATAGACTAAAGCATCTATATTTCATTTTTAACTCCAAATTTTTCGCACATGGCTTTCGATACAGTAGCTCAATTTCGCGCTAAGCGCGACGAAGCTGTTCAATACATTACTAACCAAACCGATTTTAAACCTGAGTACTTGGTTATTTTAGGTACTGGACTTGGGCACCTTGCCGAGGAAATAGACATGGTTGCATCTATTAGTTACAGCGACATTCCTCACTTCCCAACTTCTACAGTAGAAAGCCATGCTGGGCGGTTGCTTTTTGGTATGCTTGGTGGAAAGCCTGTTGTAGCAATGCAAGGTAGATTTCATTATTACGAAGGCTATACCATGCAACAAATCGCATTCCCTGTTAGAGTTGCCAAAGCTATTGGCGCCCACAGTCTTTTTGTTAGCAACGCTTGTGGCGGGCTAAACACCAACTTCCAACGTGGCGATGTGATGCTAATTAATGATCATATCAATTTTTTAGCAGACAACCCACTTATTGGCCCAAACGATGATGAACTTGGCCCTCGCTTCCCAGACATGAGCGAACCGTACACTCCTCGCTTAATTGATATTGCCGAAACCGTTGCATTAGATAACGCAATTAAAATGCATCAAGGTGTTTACTTAGCTGTTTCTGGACCTACGTTAGAAACCAAAGCTGAGTATCGTTATATGCGCCAATTAGGAGCTGATGTGGTAGGAATGAGCACTGTTCCTGAAGTAATTGCTGCTGTACATATGGGTATGGATGTGCTCGGTATTTCTGTAATTACTGACGAATGCTTCCCAGACTCACTTACACCTGTTAATATGGAACATGTTCTTGAAGGAGCTGCTATGGCTGAGCCTAAAATGACCAAAGTTATTACTGGTGTTTTAGAACGACTTTAAACAACTTTTTATCCACAAAAAACGTTATTTTTCCACTAACTCTTGCAGAGTTCAAATAAATATTGTTTTTATAACTAACCATTATCAAAGTTGTGCGGCTAGCCTATGAGTTTTGATGAATTTAATGACGAACTTTGGGACGAATACAAGTGGGAAATTCACCTTGATGAAGTAGAGAAAAAAAGCGACCAGCTTCGAAAATTTATCTCCACCGATCAAAAAGGAACGGTTCCCCGTTGGATTACACTACTCAAAGAAAGTTTAAGCGAAGACGATGCTTTTGAAGCATACGTAGAGGAAGAGCTGTTACTTGATGAGGCTTACTTCCCTGAAGATGACGACGACTTAGAGGAAGACGACGACTTCGAAGAAGACGACTACCTTTTTGGTTCTTCTGAAGAGTTTCTCGAGTTTGATGAAGACGAAGATGACTTTGACGAAGGAGAGGAGTGGAAGAGCCTAAGTAACGACTATGCCTTGTCGGAATACGGCTCCCTTGATAATCTGGGGCTTTTTAATGATGCTAGAGTTTTTGCGGTAGATACCCTTAAATGGGCAGAATCTGTTCCAAGCGAACAGCAAACAACTGCTTTTTTAGAACTAGTTAGCGATAGCTTAAAAATTGCTGCGAAACTAGCAGGTGGTTACTCATTTGGTTTCGAACGCGAATACTTAGGTGCAAATATTGCTTACACAAAAAAAGCCCTCAATTACGCGAATAAATCGCTAGATATGCTCCAAAACATGAAAGCTGAGCCATACTTCAATAAAAAACAGTATGTAGAATTTCATGGGAGATTGTTTGAACTAAGAAACGACATCGGGATTTACACCCAAGAATTAAGAGATCGTTTTTATAGTATCTAAAAACAACTATCTCAAGTTTTTAAAAGCCAGAAGGAATCTATTCCTTTTGGCTTTTTTATGACTTTAGTCTTCCCAAATAGCAATTTTTCTTTTTCCATCTGAGCTCGTTGTAGCCCGGAACATAGAACCTGTATTGGTTTTCATCGCCACATTGCCAAACTTATCGACGGCAATAAAGCCAGCCTCTCTCGGATTTAGAACTTCGTCTACTAAGTAATCCATTCCTTCAGTTACAGTGGCATTTTTGTATTCCATGTATGCTGCAAGAGTATGCGCCGAAACATTCAACATAATTCGCTCGCCCCAGCCTGTCCCAGAAACAGCAACCAAATTATTTGCATACGTTCCCGAACCGATGATTGGAACATCACCTACACGTCCGTATTTCTTGTTAGTCATCCCACCTGTTGAGGTGCCTGCTGCAAGTCTACCTTCTTTATCCAGAGCTACACAGCCTACCGTTCCCATCTTCCATCCATTGTCATCTAGAAGTTCCAGATTGTGGCTCGTTTGTTTATTTACTCGCTTCCAAGCTTCATATCTTCCTTCAACTTTAAAGTATTCGGGATCTACTCTTTCCACATCCGTCTCGTCGGCAAATCTTTCAGCACCATCGCCTGCAAAAAATACATGTTCCGATTGCTCCATTACTTTTCGTGCTAACGAGATTGGATTTTTAACCGTTTTCACGCCTGTAATAGCACCTGCATTTTTATTTGTTCCATCCATGATGGCTGCATCAAGTTCGTTTTTTCCTTCTGCAGTAAAAACGGCGCCTCTTCCGGCATTAAAAAGCTCATTATTTTCTAAATAATTGATCGTTTTTTCTACTGCGTCTAACGATGAACCGCCTTCTTTTAAAATCGCTTCGCCAATACTAAGAGCCTCATCTAACGCATTTTGGTAAGCTTCTTTTTGCTCTTCTGGCATTTCTTTTGATACGTACCCAGCACCGCCATGTAATGCTATAGACCATTCTTTCTGAACCGGACTTTCCTTCTCAACATCTTTTTGGCACGCGATAAAAGTTATGGAGAGAATAGCTGTAATTAATAATAGATTCTTTTTCATATCAAATATGAGTTATAAGTTTAATAGATAATAACCAGATACTTAGAATAATAATAATTAGCTTTACAACTCTTTGCTTTTGCCAACTCTTTTGTTTTCTTGCTCAAACGGGTAGTTTGTCTGCCAAAATTGAGTGTTTATCGAATAATTTTTTTTCTCCTACAAAACCTTCATTTCTTAGGCTCGAAACCTTAATGAATTACATATCCATGAAATTTTCGACTAGACACACCTCTTTCATTTTAGTACTGATTCTTCTTTTTTCGGGATGTTACCTCAAGTCAGTCCATCCATTAGTAACTACTGAGCAAGCTGTTTTACTTGATGGACTAGAGGGAAGATGGGAAACTGAATCCCAACGATGGACTTTTATCAACGATCCACGAAATTTGCCGAACTTGGATTTATCAACCTTTGATATCGAGGATTTTTCTGTTGATGAGGATGAAGACATAACCGAAAAGCTTTATCTAGTTCTTTATGAAGATTTCGAAGACAAAAGCATCGATTCTTCCATCTATATTGGTGCAGTTGGAGAATTTAACGGTGCTCACTTCCTAGATTTATCCGTTTTTGACATCGGCTCAAGTTCAAACCTAAAACAAGCGCACTACTTTCCTGTTCATACATTTTCGAAACTGCATGTGGTTAATGATACCTTAAACATTGAGTTTTTTAAAGATTCCTGGATAGAAGAATTGATTGAAAACAACAGGATTAGAATTAAGCATGAGAAAGAAAACGGAGAAATATTAGTTACTGCTTCTACTAACGAGTTACAGAAGTTTGTAACCAAATATGCCCACGACAAACGTGCATTTGATGACCCAAAAGTTTTAAAACGCGCAAATGAAACGCCTTAATTCCTTTCTAAATAATATCATTGTCCAGAATATTTTGTTCTGGACAATTTCATTTGTTGTGCTTCTACGCCTGTTTACGCGTACTGAAGAAATTCGAATTATAGATATTATTTACACCTCTCTTTTTCACATTCCGCTATTTATTGGGGTTACCTATAATCAATTTGCACTACACAAGTTCCTAGATGCTAAAAAGTATCTACTATTTTGGCTTTCATTTATTCTATCCATCATATTAATTATTCAAGCCTATCCTTTAACATTCGATTTACTAGCGAGTTTAATTTTTCCAGACTTTTATTTCGTTACTGTATATGAGTGGTATGAAATGCTTGGTATTGGATTTATTTATATCGGCTTTACAACACTTCTTCACTTAGCAAAAGGGTGGTTCCAACAGCAAGAAGCTATAACAAAGCTCGCCATGCTTGAAGAGGAGCAAAGAAGATCTGAATTGCAAGTTTTGAGAGCCCAAATAAACCCACACTTTTTGTTTAACACCATGAATTCCATTTATGGTGAGGCTTTAAAGAAAACAGATAAGGCTCCAAAATTGGTCCTTAAACTTTCAAATATTCTTCGGTATATCGTAGATAATCTGAATCAGAATAAAGTTCTGCTTGAGCAAGACCTAGAATACATTCAAGAATACATTTCATTACAAAAAGAACGCCTTTCAGATACAGATGCTATTAATTTTTCAGCCACAGGGAATTTCCTAAAGCTAGAAATTGCTCCTTTAATCCTCATTACATTTATTGAGAATTGTTTTACACATGGTGATATTTCACAAGAGAAACCGCTTCAGATTTCATTAACAGTTTCTGATGGAGCATTGTCTCTTACCACAAAGAATTATATTAAGGATGCTTCCCATACTCCCGAGCGAATTTCAGGGATGGGTATTGAGAATTGTGTTCGCCGTTTAGACCTTCTTTACCCAGACCGCTATTCCATTACCCAAAATTTGGATGAAGATTTGAACATTTACCACGCTAACGTAACCATTCAGCTTAGATGATACGCTGCCTCATTATAGATGACGAACCCATTGCTAGAGACATCCTCCTACAATATGTAAACGACACGCCTACGCTATCGTTAGTAGGAGAATGTGAAGATGCCGTTTCAGCGCTTTCAATTCTTAAAGACCAACCAGTTGATCTCATCATACTTGATGTTAACATGCCGAAACTTTCTGGCATCAGTTTCTTGAAAACACTAGCTAATCCACCAAAGGTTATTCTATCAACGGCTTATTCTGAATATGCCCTAGAAGGTTACGAATTAGATATTGTTGATTACCTCTTAAAACCATATCCGTTTGAACGATTTCTTAAAGCGATTAACAAAGTTTCGGCAAGTTTTGTGGAAGAAAGTCCAAGTGTGATTATAAAAGAAGGAGGGAAGACCTATAGAATTTTAGAATCCGATATTCTTTTTGTGGAAAGTATGGGCGACTACCTAACACTTCACTGTAACCAAAATAAGTACACTTTTAACAGAACCCTGAAATCGTTTACTGAAGAATTATCTAGCAACGAATTTGTAAGAGTTCACAAATCGTATACCGTTTCCATATCAAACATAGATTTTATAGAAGGTAATTTGATACATATTGGCAGGAACCAAATTCCTATTGGAAATGCATTTAAAGAATCCTTCTTTTCTGTATTCGCTAAATAATTGGCTATAAGTTTCCTTGGTTGCTTAAACTAGGATTGGGCTCCTTTCTATACCCCTTTCTAGCAACTATTCTCAATTTTAATTCAAAAAATACTCCGAATAGGTGATGTTCAAATCTCGACGAATGATTTAGGTTCTTGATGTTTACGAAACACAAACTATCCTAACATCATAATTATGAAAAAATTCATTCTACTATTTCTTGCTATGTTAATTGTCCCAGCATTGGCAATGGCACAATATCCAGGGAAAGGAACTATTGATATAAATACAGGTATTGGGCTTGGTCACAGCTTTTCTGGATCTGGCGGAATTCCTATTAACGTTGCTATAGATTATGGCTACAATGATGATGTATCCATCGGGGGGTATCTCGGTTATTTAGGAAACTCAGAAGATTTTGGCACTGGAACTTGGAAATATTCCAACTTAGTAATTGGTGCTCGAGGAACTTACCATAAACAATTTGTAGACAATATAGATACTTATGGTGGACTCATACTGGGTTATAACGTTGCCTCAGCAAAATGGGATGGTCCTGGAGCTGCAAGTGCATCAGTTGGTGGTATAATTTACCAAGGCTTTGTTGGTGGTCGCTATCACTTTACAGAAAAAATTGGTGCTTACGGTGAGCTTGGTTTTGGAATTGCTCTTCTTCAGTTTGGAGTTACCTTCCGCATGTAATTTTTAGCATCGAACACACAAAAAGCCACGTTAATTTGCCTTTACGTGGCTTTTTTTATAATAGCCAGAAATCGAAATTCATTTCCCATAATAAAGCCATTACAACAGCATCTTTTAATTTCTATTTAAGATATATTTGTAGCATTATGTTGCAAGTTAGCATCAATAAGATGCTCGATTCATTATACATATAACTAAATCACAAAGAAATGGCTTTAGGTGATGTAAGCATAAATGTAAGCGCAATGTATCTAGAAATAGCTAGAGCGTTATCCACTCCAAGCATTGAGATAAACACTCACAAAACTGGATTTATTAATCCTAATGAGCTTCCAAATAATACTAAGTGCAATATTCATTTTGCCTATACCTCTGTAGCTATAATTATGGGCTTAGCATCAATAGAAGCTTATATAAATGGAATAGCAAAAAGTATACTAATAGGACATTACGATAATTTATATCGCTCAAATTTTGTATCGAAGGATAAATATGAACAGCGCTTAAAATCAATTAAATCATTTAAACAACATTATAGTAATGATGAATCAAAAGAAAAGTTTTATAAGAGCTATAAGCTGACAAAAAAGCTGAATCTCATTTTTGACGCATTAAACCAGCAGCGGTTATTTGAAAGAAAGGAAAAGGGTTATCGTAAAATTTGGGAAAATTTAGTTCAACTAGAGAAAATAAGACATGAATTAATACACGCTAAAGGGGATGCCTTAGAACAAGAGGTTCTAGATATATTATTGCATAAAGAACCAGAAGAAATTAAAGAAATGATAAATAGAATAGCCTCAATAAAGGTGATTCTGCATGAAGGTTTTCCGACAACAAATGTAAATGCTTCTGAGAATGTAGTCTTAGGTTCTGTTAAATTGCCCTATCTTGATATGAAAATGCAAGAGCACTTAATGCTAACAGGAACTCTCTATACACATGAGAATGTGAAAGAGTGGGGTAGTAGATGGATTGAATAGAATGGACTCAATTATTACCATTGTTTTGTGCATTATCATTTTGTAGGTATAAGCTTATAAGAGCTCAAATAATTAATATCTATACCTATATGATAACTTAAAACAAAAAAAGCCTTTGCAAATCAAGAATTTACAAAGGCTTTTAGTACACCCGGAGGGGTTCGAACCCCCAACCCCCAGAGCCGAAATCTGGTACTCTATCCAGTTGAGCTACGGGTGCATTTTTAGGACTGCAAATATAGCAATACTACGGAACATCTGCATCTGAAATTATTTATCAATTATTGAGGTTAGTTATATAATTGGCGAACTTTAGTTTGATTAAATAAGGAGAATAGAATGTTAGTTTATTTGCTTGCAACTGCTTTATTGGGCATCGGCTTTGCTGGTATTGCCGTTAAAATATGGGCTAAAAAGGACGGAGAGTTCTCAGGAACATGCGCTAGTAACAGCCCTTTTCTAAATGCCGAAGGCGAGCGTTGTAGTTTTTGTGGAGCTGCCCCAGAGGAGCAGTGTAAAAAGGATTCAACCTCTTCGGATTCCGAAGAATTTAGTCCATTTGTTGCCTAAACTCTTCTTTTAGGTATTTTTTAAATCCATCTGTAAAATATACCTCCCAATCTCCAGCTTGGTTTGTATAAACCAGATACCCTTCCAACTCTGATTTTGTTGCTAGAAAAGCTTTACACTTTTCTAGTCCTTTTACCATGCATACAGTAGCGTAAGCATCCGCATCCATGGTTGTTGGTGCTATAATAGATGCACTCAATAATCTATTTAGCGCAGGTGATCCTGTATGAGGGTCGATGGTATGTGAATATTTAATTCCTGTCGTTTTATCCACCCAATATTTTCTATAGTTGCCAGAAGTAGCAAGGCCTGCATTTTCTAGCTCAAGTATAAATTGGAAACGCTGTTCTCTATCAATTTCACTTTGTGGTTTGTCTACTCCAATCTTCCAGACATTACCTACATCGTTTTTTCCTTTAGCTCTAACTTCACCGCCAACTTCAACCATATAATCTGTTACGCCCTGAGCTTCTAAATATCTCGCTAGAACATCTACCGTGTAACCTTGGGCAATTGCATTGAAGTCGAGCGTAAAGCCTTCAGGAATGCGTAATCTGTTCCCATCAAGTTCTACTTTGGCAAAGCCTGTATGGCTCTTTACCTGCATGATATTCTCTGCGCTTATATTTTCTTTCACCTTATCGTAGCCAAAACCCCAAATTCGAACTAACGGCCCCACGGTTGGGTCAAAGTCTCCGTTTGTCTCTTTTGCAATTTCTATGGAGCGCTGCATTACTTCAACAAACATGGTATCTATTTCTACCCAAACACCACCTTTATTCACTGCAGAGATAAGTGAATTTTCTTTGTAGGTACTCATCGAGTTATCTATATCGGCTAGTATTTGCTCAATTTTTTTCCCGTAATTCTTGTTTTTATTTACAAGATATTTTATTTGGTAGGTTGAACCTTGAGCATAGCCAGTATTTTCTATCAACCTAACTTGATTACTTGGCTCGCAAGAAAACAATAGAAAAACACTAATAAAAAGTAATATTGAAGATTGTTTCATAATTCCATTAGCATAAAAAAAAGCGACACAAGGTCGCTTTTTCTAGTTTATCCTCCAAAATCATCGAAGGAAACATTCTCTTTAGGTACACCCCAATCGTCGCACATTTTTAGCACGGCTTGGTTCATAAGTGGAGGCCCACAGAAATAATATTCGATTTCTTCAGGCTCCGGATGTTTACTTAGATATTGATCTATTACCGCTTGGTGAACAAATCCTAAGAAGCCATCACCTTCTTTATCGTTAATGTCTTTTTTGGTAACCCAATTATCTTCTTCTAGGGGTTCTGAAAGTACAACATAGAATTTGAAATTGTCGAACTCTTCTTCAAGTTCACGGAAATGATCTAGATAGAATAATTCGCGTTTAGAACGTCCACCGTACCAATACGTTACTTTACGACCCGTTTTTAGAGTTTTAAATAGGTGATATAGATGCGAACGCATTGGCGCCATACCAGCGCCACCACCGATATAAAGCATCTCACTATCGCTTTCTTTAATAAAGAATTCTCCATAAGGACCAGAGATAGTAACTTTGTCGCCTTTCTTTCTAGAGAAAATATAGGAAGAAGCAATCCCAGGATTTACATCCATCCAGCCGTTTTTAGCACGGTCGAAAGGAGGAGTTGCAATACGAACGTTCAACATAACACGGCGACCTTCAGCAGGATAACTCGCCATAGAATATGCACGTTCTGTAACTTCATCGTTTTTCATTTTCAAGTCCCAAAGACCAAACTTGTCCCATTCAAGCTTGAATTTATCAGGCTCGCCAGGATGCTCTTCAGGATGTGCAGTAATGTCAATATCTGTATATGGAACTTCACATTCAGGAATTTCAATCTGAATATAGCCACCAGCTTTATAGTCCATATCTTCAGGAATTTCTACAATAAATTCCTTGATAAACGAAGCCACGTTATAGTTAGAAACTACAGTAGCTTCCCACTTTTTAATTCCGAATACTTCTTCCGGAATTCTAATATCCATGTCTTCTTTAACTTTAACTTGGCAACCAAGTCTCCAGTGGTCTTCTTGTTCTTTTCTAGTGAAATGAGGCACTTCAGTAGGTAAAATTTCACCACCGCCGCTTAATACTTGGCAAGTACACTGTAAACATGTACCACCGCCACCACATGCAGAAGGCAAGAATATTTTATTATTTCCTAAAGTACTTAGAAGGCTATTTCCGGACTCTACTTCAATTTCTTTTTCCCCATTAATTCTAATTTTAACAGGGCCTGATGGAGCAAGAACGGATTTTGCACCCAAAAGAATTGAAACCAGAAGAATAATCACCAAAAAGAATACAATTATACTTGTAAAGATGATCATAGTTGTTGCAGATAATATCATTGTGTAAATCTCTTCTCTAAAATGATTATAGCTTAATACCCATGAATGACATGAAGGCAATTCCCATTAGTCCGGTCACAATAAATGTAATTCCAAGTCCTCTTAGTGGAGCTGGAACATTTGAATATTGAATCTTCTCGCGGATGGCGGCAATAGCAACAATTGCTAGAAACCAACCAATACCACTACCGAAACCAAATACTGTTGCTTCCGAAATTGAAGCGTAATTACGTTCTTGCATAAATAATGAGCCTCCAAGAATAGAACAGTTTACTGCTATAAGTGGGAGGAAAATTCCTAAGGCACTGTAAAGTGCTGGGGCAAATTTTTCTACTGCCATTTCTACAAGCTGAACCATTGAGGCAATTACAGCAATAAATAGAATGAAGGATAGAAAGCTTAAATCAACAGATGCTAATTCTGGGCTTAACCACGCAAGTGCTCCTTCCTTAAGAATATAATTTTCTAGTAAATAGTTAGCAGGAACCGTTATCACCATTACGAAGATAACTGCGGCACCTAACCCTACTGCTGTTTTTACGGTTTTAGAAACCGCGAGGTAAGAACACATGCCTAAGAAATAGGCGAAAATCATGTTCTCAACAAAAATCGATTTTACGAAAATGTTAATGAGATCTTGCATTGTCTTACTTCTCCTCGATTAATTTGGTATTGCGTGATCGCTGAACCCAGATGATTATGCCAACTGTGATAAGAGCCATAGGAGGAAGTAACATGAAACCGTTGTTGTTATAAAAACCACCGTTTGCCATATACCAACTGTCTGGAATTACTTGAAGACCGAAAAGCGTTCCTGAACCAAGCAGTTCTCTAAAAAATGCTACTATAACCAATATAGCTGCGTAACCAAAGCCGTTACCAATTCCATCTAAGAATGATTTCCAAGGAGTGTTACCAAGAGCAAAAGCTTCTAAACGGCCCATGATAATACAGTTTGTAATAATTAAGCCTACAAATACCGAAAGCTCTTTCGAAATATCGTACACAAAGGCTTTAAGAATTTGATCAACCAAAACCACTAGTGCAGCTACAACTACTAACTGAACAATAATTCTAATCCTATTCGGGATTAAGTTTCGCATCAAAGAAACGATAACGTTACCCGCTGCAACTACAAAAATAACGGAGATTCCCATTACTAAAGCCGGATATAGCTTAACGGTAATAGCCAACGCCGAACAAATTCCAAGAACCTGTACCGTGATTGGATTATCATCGTTTAGCGGATCGCGTAAAAGTGATCTATTTTTTTTGCTGAAAAGTGCCTCTTTTGGCTTTTTTTCTACAACTTCTTTTTCTAATACTTCTGCCATAACTATCGTGTTAATTTGTTGCAGCTCTTATTCAATTTTTTTGATTTAGAACAGTTGCGCTAGCTGTAGCACCACTGTAATTTTTTAGAAAAGGGATATAGGCTTGTAAACAATCTATGATCATATCTTCTACACCAACAGAGGTAATAGTTCCGCCACTAATTCCATCTACTTGGCTATCTCCAGAGGCATCACCTTTTCTAACATCAATACCGATTAGATTACCAGAACTGTCTAAAATCTTTTTTCCTTTAAACTGATCGGTGAAACCTTCTTTCTTTATTTCAGCACCTAAACCTGGTGTTTCGCCTTTATGATCAAAAACGGCACCATAAATAGTGGTTAAATCTTCTTGAAGAGCTACATAACCCCAAATTGGTCCCCATAACCCAGTTCCTCTTAAAGGAATGATGTAGTAGGTTTTACCTTCTTTTTCAGCGATATATAGCGGAGATTCTCTTTCAATTGCTGGCTTTTTAACTTCTTTAGCCATATCAACATCGAAAGCTACAACGCCTTCTTTCAGCTGATTACCAACAACTACTAACTCTTTGGTAACATAGTTAGGGTACTCAACAGCCGCCTTTTCTCTTGTTACATCGATACCGATGGAACTCAAGATATTTTGCATTTTTTCTTGTTCCACATTTTTATCCTGAAAAGGTTTTAATGTGGTTGCTGCATAAGATAATATGGCTGCTACAATCACAACCATTACTGTAGCAAATATGAAGGTGTAACTATTTTTATTTACGTCCATTTGTTAAGCCTTTTTAAGCGCTAGTCTTTTCTTACGTTTCTTTATGTTAGACTGAACTACATAATGGTCAATAAGTGGAGCCATTGTGTTCATAAATAATATTGCTAACATCACACCCTCTGGGTATGCTGGGTTAAACACCCGAATCATAATTGCTAAGAAACCAATAAGGAATCCATATACCCACTTACCATGTTCCGTTTGTGAGCCCGACACTGGGTCTGTTGCCATGTATACAACACCAAAAGCAAACCCACCCATAATTAGTTGTTGCCAAAACGGTACAGCCATAAAAGCTTGTTGTTCAGGTGAAATCGCATATTCTGCAACGCCATTGAAGATAAGCCCCATTACAGCACCACCAAGTACGGCACTTAACATCACTTTCCAACTTCCGATACCGGTAAAGATCAAAAGACCTGCACCTAGCATAATTGCAATCACCGAAGTCTCACCAATTGAACCAGGGATGGTTCCAATCAACATTTCTAAAGGAGAGTAAGATGTAACACCAGAAGTTGCTAAGTCACCTAATACTGTAGCACCAGAAAAACCATCTACTACTGATTGTCCTTCTTTAACTGCTGTATTAATCCAAACTTTGTCTCCCGACATAAACGAAGGGTACGCAAAGAACGCAAATGCTCTTGCAAGCAGTGCTGGATTGAAAATATTCATCCCAGTTCCACCAAAAACCTCTTTACCAATTACCACAGCAAAAATTACTGAAAGGGCAACCATCCAAAGTGGAATATCAACGGGCATAATTAAAGGGATAAGCATCCCAGTAACCAAATAACCCTCTTCAATAGTGTGTTTTTTGATGATACAGAATAAAAACTCAACACCAAGACCAACACCGTAAGAAACAACCACCATTGGGAGAACTTTAATTGCTCCAAATAGAAATTGCTCAAAGAACGTTGCTTCTTGGCCAAGCGCTATAAAGTGCTGGTAACCAACATTCCACATCCCAAATAATAGGGTAGGAATAAGCGCCATAATCACGGTGTTCATTGTCCTTTTCAGGTCAATTCCATCACGAATATGCGCCCCACTTTGAGCGGTGTGACCCGGCACAAAAAGGAAAGTGGCAAAGCCATCATAAACCGGATAAAATTTTTCGAGTTTTCCACCCTTCTCAAAGTTGGGCTTTATACTATCAAGTAGATTGTGTAATACTTTCATTAGTTAACTTCCAAAAGCTGTCTGTTATTAATCACTAACCTAATTCTTCTTTCATTAAGTCTAAGCCTTGTCGAACTATTTGTTGGACAGGAGTTTTAGAGGTACAAACCACCTCGCATAGAGCAAAATCTTCTTCTACTACTTCGTAGAGACCTAGATTTTCCATCGCTTCGATATCGTTGGTTATGATAGCCTTCATCAATTGAACTGGATAAATATCGAAAGGAAAAACCTTCTCATATTCACCTGATACAACATACGCACGTTTTTCACCGTGTAAGTTTGTATTGAGTTCATATTTTTTATTGCGCATTAACCAAGAAGGCAATGTTCGAGAAATGCTAAACTTATCTGTTTTTGGAATTAACCAACCAAACAACTCAGGATCTTCACCTTCAGGAATCACCGTTATTTGTCGTTCAAAAAAGCTTAAATATCCGTCTTCTTCTACCTTAGTTCCTGTAAGAACATTTCCAGAAATAATTCTATTCTTTTTGTCAGAAATATTGTTGGCAATAAAGTTCTTTACTGGCGCGCCAATAATCGTTTCATGATATTTGCGATCTAGCACTTCAGAACCAGCTAAAGATATTTTTATACGAGCGTCAAACTTACCCGTTAAAAATAAACGACCGATAATTACTACATGCTCAGGTGTTATAGTCCAAACCGTTTCACCTTTATTTATTGGAGAAACATTGTGAATTTGAACACCAACCAACCCCGCTGGGTGAGGCCCACTATACTTAGTGATTTCTACACCTTTTACGCTAGAAAGCGTTTTACCCGCTGGCGCATCTGCATTAATACCTAAATGAACACTACCTGAAGTTAACTTTCTAAGCGCATCTATTCCTGCTTGAAATTCTTTTTCTTCGCCATCTAACAAAAGTCCTAAATCTGGCGCAAGAGGAGCTGAATCAAAACCTGAAATAAAAATCCCTTTAGGAGTTTTTTCTGGGTCTGCCACAACATTATATGGGCGTTGCTTTAAGAATGGCCAACATCCCGACTGAGTCAGCTTTTCAACTACCTCAGCTCGCTCTAGCGAAGTAGGATCAGCAGATCCAAAATCTTCGTATTTAACTTCTTTATCGGCTAATACACGAACTTCCAAAATTTTACGCTTTGCACCACGTACAATTTGAGCAACTTCGCCACTAACAGTAGAGCAAAATTTAACCTGTTCGTTATCCTTATTGAAGAGTAGAGGGGTTCCGGCTTTCACCTCGTCGCCTTCTTTAACAGAAAGCTTAAAACGAACCCCGTGAAAATCATCTGGTTTTAAAGCGATTGTTTCAATCGGAAACTTAGAAGCAAAAACCTTTTCGGTTTCGCCTACTAGCTTGATATCTACGCCACGCTTGACCTTAATCACGTTTGACATTTATAATTCAAATAATCGATTAATTGAATATTTAAAAAGAACACATCTCACTTTTGTGAAGTTCGCCCTCTCTCAAATTACCTCATAGAAATAATCCAAGGATGGTAAGATACTAATTTTTTATACTGATTTCGTAAAGATTTCATCTAAATAATTCTAACCACACAACACGTTCAGAAAAGCGCTTTTTTGAACAACAGGAATAGTTCTAGTCCAAATATAATTTTCTATCATCATTTGATATACGTAAAATTATATTATAAGCATGGCATCGCCAAAAGAATAGAAGCGATATTTCTCCTCAATTGCATGCTTATACACACTGTGCATTTCATCGAAACCCATTAAGGCAGATACGAGCATTAGCAATGTACTTTTGGGGAGATGGAAGTTTGTTATTAGAGCATCAACTGCTTTGAAATGATAACCCGGAGTGATGAATATATCCGTTTCTCCGCTTTGAGGCTCAAACATTCTATTGGCACTAGCTAGAGATTCCAGCACTCGAACACTTGTTGTACCAACGGCGGTAATATGCTCAGATTGGGTGAGTTCTTTTGCGGTTTTTGAATTTAACTGATACCACTCGCTGTGCATGATGTGTTCTTTCAAGTTATCAGATTTAACAGGAGCAAAGGTTCCTAAACCCACATGTAGCGTAACTTCCGATTTTTGAATTCCACTTGCCTCGATTTTTTGCAAAAGCTCATCGGTGAAGTGTAAACCAGCAGTTGGCGCTGCTTTACTTCCTAAGTCTTTTGCATACACCGTTTGATATTCACCTGCCAACGTTTCGTCTTGTTTAATATATGGAGGAAACGGAGTGTACTTAAAAGGCTCTAACTCTGGAGCGTCTAAATCGTGAGAAAGAATAATAGTGCGTAAACCATCTTCGGCAACGTGCGTGACTTTAGCTGTGATGCCTTCAGCCAACTCTACTTCTTTTCCTATCTTGAATTTCTTTCCAGGTCGGACAAGTGCTTCAATTGTGTTATTATTTCGAACAGAAGTGACGAAGAGTTCTTTTTTGCCGCCATCAAACATTAAACGACATTTTTCCACCTTACTGTTGTTTACAACAAGAGTGGTTTTGGGATAAAGGTATTTCCCAAGATTGTAGAAATAATCGTCGGTAATAGATTTTGTTTCTCGGTTATACACCAAGAGTCGCGCATGGTCTCTGGGATGAGCCGGAGCCTGGGCAATAAGCTCTTCAGGAAGAGTAAAATCGAAATCGGAGAGGGAGAAAGAGTGCATGTTTTAAGAATCGAATCAGCTAATCTTCTCAGTTTTTAAAACTGAAAGCACTGTGTTCAAAATTCCTTCAACTCCAATACCTACTTCATTATGTAGCTCTTCTTGGGTTCCATGTTCTACAACACGATCAGGAATACCCATAATCTTAACTGTTGGCTTTTCTTCTTTCTCGATAAGATATTCTGCAACAGCACTTCCAAAACCACCCATTTTCGCGCCATCTTCAAGCGTGATAATATGGTCGTATTTCAAGCAAATCTCGTCAATCAACTCGGCATCAAGTGGTTTGGCAAAACGCATATCGTAGTGCCCAATTTTAATTCCTTGAAGTTCTAATTGCTTGCTCGCCTCGGTAACATATTTACCAATCGGACCAAAACTTAGCACCGCAACTCCATCGCCTTCTTGTAAGCAAACACCTTTCCCAATTTCCACTTCTTGAAATTCTTTTCGAATCTCCATTCCAGTAGCTCCACCACGGGGGTATCGAATTGCCCAAGATGCATCATTAAACAAGGATGCTGTATACATCATATCGCGTAATTCTTGTTCGTTCAATGGAGAAGATATCACCATATTTGGAACCGTACGCATGAATGCTACATCATACAAACCATGGTGAGTTGGGCCATCGGCGCCGGCAAAACCAGCTCTATCAATACAAAAAACTACTGGAAGTTTTTGGATGGCAACATCATGAACTAATTGGTCATATCCTCTTTGAAGAAACGACGAGTAAATAGCACAAAAGGCTTTTTTCCCTTCTGCTGCTAAACCAGCTGCAAAAGTTACTGCATGTTGTTCAGCGATGCCTACATCGAAAGCACGATCTGGAAAAGCTTTCATCATTGGCCATAAACTAGAGCCACTTGGCATAGCTGGCGTCATGCTTACAATCTGCTCATTTTGGGCGGCCAGTTCTACTAAAGCCTCACCAAAAACATCCTGATATTTAGGCGCCGATTTACCGGTTTTTGCAGGAGCTAGAGATTTCCCCGTAATTTTATCGAAAGGGCTACTTGATGCATGCCATTTGGTTTGTTCACGCTCTGCAGGAGCGAAACCTTTTCCTTTCACTGTTACAATATGAAGTAATTTTGGCCCTTTTACTTCTCTAAGATCTTCTAGAGTTTTTCTGAGACCATCAACATCGTGACCATCAATTGGGCCGTAGTATTTAAAACCTAACGCACGAAATAAAGAACCAGGAGTAAGCGCTGCGGTCATTGCTTTCTCTAAGCGAGATGCAATTTTTCTCATCTTCTCCCCAGCAGACTTAAAATGCCCCAGCATATCGTAAATCTCATCGCGCATTTTATTGAAGGTCTTGCTCGTTGTGATATCCGCTAAATATTCCTTAAGAGCACCCACGTTTGGGTCAATCGACATATTATTGTCGTTCAGCACAACTAATAAATCACTATTCATTGCGCCTGCGTTATTCAAAGCTTCAAACGCTTGGCCTGCGGTCATTGCGCCATCACCAATAATAGCCACAACTTTCTTATCGCCTTTATTCAAATCGTTGGCAACAGCCATTCCCAAAGCCGCTGAAATAGAAGTGCTTGAATGCCCTACTCCAAATGTATCGTATTCACTTTCGCTTCTTTTAGGGAAGCCAGAAAGCCCACCATAAGTTCTATTGGTGTAAAAATTGTCTCTTCGTCCAGTTAGTATTTTGTGACCATACGCTTGGTGGCCAACATCCCAAATCAATAAATCTTTTGGCGTTTCGTACACATAATGTAATGCAGTAGTAAGTTCTACAACTCCTAAACTAGCACCAAAATGCCCACCATAAATCGACACTATATCGATGATATAGTTTCTCAATTCATCACAAACATCCTGAAGTTGATCAGCATTTAAATTTCTTAAATCTTCTGGGGAATTTATACCCGCTAATAACACACCTGGTTTGGGAGATTTAGATTCCATAGTAAGCTGTTAATTAATTATTCGCTTCGTTTACTTGCTCAATCCTGAGCTCTGCTTGATTTAGGATCTCAGAACAAAACGTAGAAAGCTTCACCCCTTTCTCATATAGTGTAACAGAATCCTCTAATGTAATGGACTCATCTTCTAGTTGAGAGACAATTGTTTCTAGTTCTTTTAAAGCCTCTTCGAAGCTTGGGCGTTCCGTTTGGTCCATTAAAATCTATCTGTGTAGCTCTTTTGTTTATCTATTGTTCCCAAAAGTACGGGTTTCTATTGTAAAAGGCGCATCTTAAGAAATGCTCTTTATTTCCAATCACTTTTAGTAATACTATTTCCGTCTGATTCAAAGACTAATGCTTTATCTCTACTCGTAAAATAGGTGTTCGTTCCTGATTTTGCCAGTCTTTGAATAGTTTCTTGATGGGGGTGGCGAAATTTATTTTTCTCAGCCAATGATACCACAGATATTTCTGGTGTTAGTTGCTCTAGAAAGAACTTTTCTGAACTTGTCCTGCTTCCATGATGTCCTACTTTTAAAAAATCGATATCCAACAAATCATCATACCTCGTCACTATTCTTTTCTCTTGATCCTCACCCGCATCACCAGTAAATAGAAATTCATTCTCCCCATAAATTATATTTAACACAACTGAATGCTGATTTGGATCCGATCCGTGTTTAGTTCCATCGGGTCCCAATACCAACATCAGCACAGATGGATCTAGATTTATTTGATCGCCCGCTTTAACAGATTTTACAGCAACATCTTTCTCTTTTGCTTTCTTTAAATATGATCGATAAAGATTTGAATCGTATTGATATCCTGAATTGTAAATTACTCCTATTTCTATGGCATCAAGTAGTGAAATTATTCCGCCAATATGATCGGCGTGCGGGTGTGTTAGTACAACAGCGTCTAACTTTGTTATACCTGCGGAATTGAGATGAGGGATTATAACTTGCTGACCAGAATTCCCATTTGGGCTCCACGTCCCAGCATCTATAAGAATTCGTTTTTCTTGAGGAGTTGTTACCAGAATCGCATCTCCTTGACCAACGTCAAAAACAAGAACTTCTAAATAGTTGTCAGAAAGTTTCGAATAGATTCCTTCAATTTGCATAAAAATTACCATCAGCAAAGTAATTGAAAGCATTTTCCATCGGATTTTAGTGTTCCGCATAGATGAAATAGTTAGCACCATCGCAATCCAGAACCCAAAGAATAATGCCGATTCTAATCCGACCTTCATCCACCCCCACTTTAGAGTTGCAGATATTTCTACAAAACTATTCAACAATTCTAGAAATAGGTTAGCGGGATAGCCCAGAATAACTCCCGCCATTGGTATTATAAACCCAACAATTACACTCAATAGTGCTATTGGAACAACTAGACTCAAAAAGGGAACGAACAACGCATTTGCGACTGGGCTAATTAATGAAATTTCCCCAAAATAGTATACTTGAAGTGGGTATAACCCAAATTGCACAACTAACGATACTATCATAACCATGAGCGGTGCACCATACCACCTCACCCTAATCCAATAAGGAAGTTTTGATTGAATAACTGGCATCAATAGCAAAATTATAAGTACTGCAGCAAACGATAGCTGAAAACCGATTTCGAAAAGTTGATTGGGACTAACTAAAAGAATGAAGAAAGCCGCCGCTGCCGTCAGGTTGATTGAGTTACTCCTTTTAGAAAATAGCTTTCCATAAGTTAACGCTGTTGCCATCACCGAAGCCCTTAATACTGAAGCCGAAAATCCCGTTATGCCAGCGTATAAAAACAGTATTATCATCAGAATTATAATTCCTAATTGGCATCCATATTTTTTAGTCCAGAAATAGGGTATTACAAACCAAAATGGGGCTACAAGCAACCCAACGTGTAAGCCCGAAACTGCCATAATGTGAGATAAGCCAGCTCTTGCAAACGCCGTTTTTGTTTCACCCTCCAATTCATTTTTATAACCAAGCAATAGTGCCTTTGCAATTGGAGCTGTTTTCTCGCTGAAATTGTTGCTTATTATTTTTAAAGCCTTTCCTCTTATTGTAAGCCAAGTTAATGAGGAGCGAGGTGGGGATACACCAATCAAGCTATCTAAACGTACCTGTGTGTAAATATCTTTTGATGCCAAGAATTTCTTGTAATCGAACCCTAATGGATTTCTTTTAGAACCAACTGGAATGATAGTTCCTTTCAATTGGACTAAACTACCAAGTTCTACTTTCTCCCCATTATCCCAAAGCAGCCTTGTATTAAACTGGTTTTCTATTTCTAATCCAGAGGCGGTTGTAATAGCATCAACCTTTAGATTCAACCGTGTTTTTCCTGTGCTTGTCTCAGAAATTGAGGCTACTTCACCTTTTAAAGTAATTTCTTCCCATGGAGAAACTATCATTAGTTGTTCGGCGGAACTAAGCTCTTTGCTTTCTTCTAAATACGCTCTTAGATATCCGCCACTAATAACTAGCAGACTAAATAGTACTGTGGCAATTTTGGGAAGTAGTAGGGAAACCTTTTTAGCAAGAACAACTTCTATTACAACATAAAGAAATAGAAGTATAGTAATTACACCTAGGCTTACTAATAATGGCACACTTAACGCATGCGAAATTAGAATTCCGCAAATAAATAACCCCGATAACCTAACTGCGGGATACTGTGCAAAAGGAACGGTATATGAAGTTTCTAAATTCACACAAGTTAGACTCGCATGAACTTAAATCCTTACACTTTTGGGCTTTAATTCGCTACTATTTTAAAGATTCCTTTTCTTTCAACCCCAACATAAATAAAACCATCTGGTGATTGACGGATATCTCGTACTCGCCCGATATCTTTTAGAACAATCTCTTTTTCAGAAACAGAATTTCCATCAAGTGTAACTAAAACTATATAACCGAATTTTAAAGAACCAACTAAAGCTTTTCCTTTCCAATCTGGGTATTTGTCGCTAGTTACAAACGTAAAGCCAGAGGGGGCGATAGAAGGAACCCAATATGTCTTAGGTTGTTCCATCCCTTCTTTTTCTGTTAAGTCTGTAAAAGGAGTTCCATTGTAATTTATACCGTAACTAATAACAGGCCAGCCATAGTTATTTCCAGCACCAATTAAATTGAGCTCATCTCCTCCCTGAGGTCCGTGCTCATGTGCCCAAATATCTCCTGTTTGCGGATGTTTTGCCATACCTTGCGGATTTCTATGCCCATATGAAAAAATAGCCTTACTTGCTTTCGGCTGATTCACAAAAGGATTGTCTTTAGGAATACTTCCATCGTCGTTGATACGATAAATTTTTCCACCGTCTCTGGTAATATCTTGTGGATTTTCGTCTCTATTTCCTCGATCTCCAACTGAAAAGTAAAGCTTGTTTGAAGAATCAAAAGCCATTCGCCCACCAAAATGTTGACCACGAGTACTGTTTGGAGATGCTTTATACAGTACTTTTTTGTCTATTAGTTTATTATCTGACAATTTTGCTCTTAATATGGCTGTATTTCCACCTCTGCCTTCACCCTCAGAAGATGAATATGAAAGATATAGCCAACCATTTTCTTTATAATCTGGATGAAGAACAACATCCAATAAACCACCCTGTCCGCTAACATAAATTTCAGGCAATCCACTTATCTCAGAAATAAGTTTACCGTCTCTAACTCGAAGCAACTTCCCAGAACGTTCAGTAACAAGCATATCGCCGTTTGGTAACCAAGCCATAGACCAAGGAACGTTGACACCAGAAAAAACTAATTCAGCGCTATAATTTTGGCTATCACTTTGAGGCTGTTTTGTAGCGCCAACCATCAACATTAGCGCAATTCCTGCAGCTAATAATATGTTTACTTTATATTTTTTTGATTTCATTTGGCACCTTTTTTTGATTTAACGATTAGCCTTCGTTGCGGTATAAAAATCTTCTCAAATCATCTACACCCATATATCCAGTTCTTTTTCTAAGCAATTCCCCTTCAGCGTTTAGAATCAATACAGTTGGGAATACAAATGCACCGTTTTTTTGTGCAAACTCTTGTTCTGTGATTTTTTCTCCGTTCACTGTTATCAATTTTTCGGAGTTTCCATCTACTTTAACAGGTATGTAACCTTCATCGAGCACAACCCGAACGGTAGTGTCGGGGTATACTTCCCTTTCCATAGCTCGGCAATATTTACAACCAACTTCAAAAACATCTACCATTATTAGTTTTTCGCTAGATGCAGCTTGCTCAAAAGCATCTTCTATACTAACCCAGTTGGGCGCATTATTAACCTCTTTTGGTTTCACACTCTTAAAAGATGAATATAGAAAAACACCCAAGAAAACTAGTACGAAGGGTATAATTATGAACTTTTTTTTCATGATAGAATTATGCGGCTTAAATCAATTACAGGAGAAATCTTTATTTCGGATTCCATAAAATACGGACTTTAGATGGTTTCATGAAGTTAAAAGATGGTTTACGAAAAAACGAAACATCGAGCATATAAGCTATAGTTTTCTCGATTATTTCATAAGCTCAACATACCCATAGCCGAAGAAATTTTCTTTTAATAAGTTTGAACTACCTATCTTTGGCACAAATAAAAAAGCGTGATGAAAGAAATAGAATCCTACAAACTTGGCAAAGTAGCCGTTAGTGTTACAACAACTGAAACAGCAAACAAACTCTTAGTAAGTTGTTTTGATGGAGAGTTTAAATCTGAGTTCACAGTAAGTGAATACGAGTTTAAGAACTATAAACGCTTGATGAACCAGCGTATTTCTCGTGCCTTTTCTGGTACACAAGACGACGATTAAGGCGAAGTTAGTAGTTGCATTTAGTCTTATCCGCCGAGCCCTTCTCTTAGCCTTTCCTTGGTTATATTGGTTATAAGGCATAAAAAAACCCTGCCTTTTTCTAGACTGGGTTGCTTTGTTTTTCAATCAACTGTTACCAATATACGACGCAAAGTGAACGGTTTCCAAATCTATTTCTAATTGTATAACTAATGTTAGGTAAAGTTACATTATTATAAAGTAACCACCACATATTAATAATAAAAGAAGCAATAATTACACCTATATCACGCCTCTAAAAGGATAATTAATTCGCTAATTGTCTTTGTTTTTTGAAAGGGGGGCGAGTCTTCTAATAACCGCCGGAAACAGAAATGAACACAAAAATGAAGCTAAGAACCGAAAGGATAACTCCGAACATAAATATGTTATAAGCTATTCTGAGCATTCTATATTTTTGTGCTAAAACAACACCTAAGCCGTGCAAATCACGAGCCATGTTATCGTAAAGACGCTCACTATCTTGCATCAGCTCCTCTAAACCTTCAACATAATCTGCACGAGCCATAGTGTGGAAGTTTCCAAAAAAAAGAATGTTGGCTCTGTTAGCTCTAACATCTTCTAGAGTTACCTTTTCTTTACTCACTCTTGGGCGAGCTGATAGAACCGAATAAATCATAGAGGCCATGCAACTCAAAAGGAGAATGGATGTTGGAATAACAAGCCAAGGGTTTGAATCTATTTTGGGAGAAATAGATGCTAGAATAATCGAAATGATAATACCATTAATACTAATCATGATATTGGACTTATTATCCGCAATACCACTCAAATCCATGTGTGTTCTGTACGAGGTTCGAAACATATCCGAAACGCCTCTTTTACGAGAACCTAATTTCTTTTTATTTACTTGCTCCAAAATCTACTCCTACTTTAATTACCCTAATATATAAAATAATTCCTGTGTTTTGGCTTATGCTACCAAAACCTCTTTAGGCAATCCGATTCTTTTCAATACCAATTCAAATCGACTGTCATTTTTTAGATTATTAATGATGGGCATGGAATTTATAAGAAGAACTGAACCCAACCTTTCATCTACGGCTTTATTCAAGTATTCGAATGCTGTGTCATAATCGCCTAAAGCAGCGTAAACAAAAGCGAAGTCCAAGGATAAATTCAAGTTTGGCTGGCTATCTTCCCTTTGCTTGATGAGTTCAATTTGTCTATATGCTTCTTCAGTGTCACCCATCATGGCTGCAACCGCTCCAAGTTGAGAGCCACCTTTGAATGGACCTTTTACTTGTTTTAGATACTTTTTGACTTGTGCTAAAGCTTTATCAAATTCTCTATTGCAAGCATAAACCATAGCTTTGCCCTCGTTTGCAGCCCTGAAACTTGGGTCTAGTTCTAAAACTTTGTCGAAAAGCTTTATCGCTTCCTTATTATTACCAACCACCCACTCAGCTCTTGCTAACTCTATTAATGCAGGGAGGGAAAGTGGCGCCATTTTAACAGCGGCTTTAGCTTGGTCTAACATTTTATCATAACGACCAATTATTCTGTTATAAAATGAATACGCTAACCTAGCTTCTTCATTATCAGGCTCAATGGTTATTGCTTTTCTGAAATTTGATTCTGCATGAACAAAATCCCAACGCGACAATAAATTCACATAACCCAGAGCAATATATGAATCACCTCGAGTTCTATTAAGCTCTATTGCTTTCAGTGCAAATTCTTCTGCTTTAACAAAAGCATCTTTACCTAACATATGCCCGATTGCGCCTAAAAAACTGTAGCAATTAGCTATATATGAATACGCATTGGTATAAGTTGAGCACTTATCGATAGCTTTACTAAAGTAATCAATTGCTTTTAGAACAGCCTCTGGAGTACGTTTATTCCAATAAAAAAGTCCTTGTAGGTAGTAGTTATATGCTACTACACTATCAGTAGATGCTTCATATAGCTTTTCAGAGGCATCTAGATTATTATTTTTAACTTTTTCTGCAATTTTTCTAGAAATCTCATCTTGTACACCAAAAATATCCTTCATCTCGAAATCGAAATTCTCCGACCAAGAATGAAATCCATCCTCTGTATTAATTAGCTGAGCTGTTACCCTAACTCTATTTCCGGCCAGTCTCACACTACCTTCTAACACAGCCGATACATTAAGTTCTTTCCCAATTTGTCTAATATCTTTTTGGGTGTTTTTGTATGCAAAAACCGAGGTTCTAGAAGTTACTCTTAGCCCTTTTACTTTAACTAATGCATTTATGATTTCTTCAGTTATTCCATCACTGAAGTACTCGTCGTTTTTGTTGGCGCTAAAGTTGGCAAATGGAAGTACCGCAATACTATTCTTATTGCTTCCATTTATTGTTTGGATATAATTTTGATCAGGTACGCTTAGCCCATCGTTTGCTAAAGCGAATATACCAACTGGGTTGTATACATTTTTAAGTTCGAAATCTCCCAAACCTAGCACTTTAATTCCTGGGTGATTTTTCACTTCATCAAAAACTTTTCCTGAAATCATTACGGCGCCGGGAATCCCCAAAGATTGCACTCTAGCTGAAATATTTACCGCATCGCCATAAATTCCATCGTCATCATAAACCACATCACCAATATGAATACCAATTCTCAACGGTATTTTTGGTTCTTGCAAGAGTTCTAGCTGAATTTCCTTCGCACAGTTTACAGCATCTAGTGCGCTTCCGAACATACTTAGCGTTCCATCGCCATAGTATTGCATAACAGTTCCGCGATACTTCAGAATATACTTATCAACTACGGACCGCTGTCTATCACGAAGCGTAATGGCATTGTTCTCGTCATCTTGCATCAACTTGGTGTATCCCACCATGTCTGCAAACATGATCGCAGCTAATAATCTAATGTTTTTGTTTTCTGGCATAGCGCCTAATTACAGTAGCAATCGAAATAAGTTATAATTTAACAAGATATCAATAATCGAGCCATTCTTTTTATTTAAAAGAAAAAACCTGCTTTTAGTTCAAAAAGCGCTCCTTCTTTCGATATCCCTACCGTAGAATTGATTAGTACAGACTCAAAGGCATTAAACCAAAGCCCTCCGCCATAACCTTTATGCCAAAAATTAGATCCTTCGCCATCAGTCCAAACCCGACCTGTGTCAAAAAATCCGGTTAATCCAAGGCGACCACCTAATAGGTAGCGATAAAAATTAAGTAGCTCTAAACGAACTTCTGTATTAGAATAGAATGAAGTTCTGCCAGAAAACCGGTTTCCGTAATAACCTCTTAAATTGGTTGTTCCACCAACCGTATTTGCTTCGTAAAACGGAAATGAACCAATATTATGAGCTGAGCCTACACGCTGTGCGAATGTGATTTGTGGAGCGAACGAAATTGGATAGAACATCTGTAACGAAGAGGTAAGCCTTGAAAATGTTTTTGATGTATTTACGACTCCTACATTTATATCAGAAGAAAAAGAATAGCTATAACCTTGTTGTGGATTCATAGCATTATCTAAATCTTTTACAGTAAAGCCCACAATTACAGAATTAAACCATTGTTGATCGAATGAATCTGGACTTATTCCGAGATCAAGTTCATTCAAAACATTTGTTTCGTCCGATTCACGATTTACATCGGTGATACTCAAACCCGATCCGAAGAAAATTGAGAACGTGTTATCTATCTTTTTACTTATTCTAGGTTGGATACTATACTGCGACAAACGAGCCTTGTAATACTTAGCGTTTCTTTCTTCTTTTGTGGTTTCATTGCCTAAGCCATAAAAGTTTTTATAACTCTTCGGGAATAGGAAAGAGGCATCTAAACCTAAATCCCAATCGCCAATTCTTGAAAACCAATCACCGTTATACACCAAATTTGCAGCCCCAGTTTTTGGTGCGTAATTGAGCCTCAAATTGTGCGTAACAGCTGGGTTCTTTCTAAAGCCATATCGAATTATTCTTGGTCCACCACCAATAAACAAACCGTCATCATCATTATAGGCGAAATAGTAGCCTGGAAATGATCTATTCCATGTAAAATCTTTTTCAAAATTATACCGGTTTTCTATCGGGTCTGTTGTTAAATGCTGATGAGCTTTCTTAGAGACTTCATATTCATTTCCTTTTTCTGTTTCAAAAAATTCAACCTTCTTTGCTGTTACTTTTCCTCCTGAACTATCTTTATATACATCATCCCCAGATCCACCAGAAACTAGAATTTTTATACTCGGGCTTTGCTCACCAACAAATATGAATTCATCATCACCACCCATACCAAACAATCTGAGTTCACTTGTTTCTTTTTTATTGAATGTCCGTTCGTAATACTTTTCTCTCAACTTTCCTTTTCCTGAAAGTTTATGAACTCGCACAGTTACTTCACCTTTTTTGTGTACTTCTACAATAAACCGCTCTCTTTTATTACTAGCAGGTATAGAAACTACACCCGAAAGCATGGTGTAATATTTCATTGCGGTGTTTACCAGTTCATCTCTTCTGGCTTTAAAATTCCGGATGGTTTCTTCTCCAAATTCGGCGTAAACAGCCGGTGGATATTTTTTTACTGCTTCAATAATAACTTCATCTGTTAATTGGGAAGCCATTGTCTGTGCAATTTCTAACCAATCCTCTCTTGTCAACTCACTTGTTAGCCGCCGTGTTAACCCTAAAGAATTATAACTCAACCCAATCAAGTCTCCATAATCTTCCCCAAAACTCTGGTACTGAAAAAATGGGCCGAATTTTGCAATCTCGGGGATTAAACCTGTCATTCTCATCATAGCCACATCTCTATCTCTTGGTATGGGCTTATAGATTTTTCCCTGTTCATCTTCTGGCTCAAAAGAAGCCCATCTCCATTGGTCGGTATGCCTGTCCCAATCGCCAACAAATAAATCCAACAATCTAGCTCTGGCAAAAGACCTCTGATCAACTCGGTGGTCAATATCGCCATCAATTTTTCTTAAAAAATCTCTAGTGGCAATTACTTCTTCCGAATAACCTACACTTTTCACAGTGCTCATATCATTATCTGGCTTCTCCTCGAAAAGCGCTAATTGTCCACCAATTTCCTCAGCATATCGGCCTAATCTTGGGTCATTAGGCACATAGTATATCTTTGGGTTTGTATGGTACACATCAACCGCATCTGCCAACACTGGTATTACTAAAGCCGCATATGGATTTAGAATTGCGAATTGATCTTGAGCTAGGTCTAGAGCAATTGATTTTTTGAGTCCTTCATCCCAAATCTTACCGGCTTGTTTATCTACCGATCGAAGCACAAATTCATTCCCACTTTTATCTTCTAGATGTAAAGTATTAGACTGACCTTTTCCACCCATTCTAACAGGAATGAGACCGCCTCTAATTTCGGTAACATCGAAATACGGAACTTCATTTTCGATAGACCAATATCCACGGTTGTGTTTTCCTGCTATAATTTCAAACAGTCTACTTTTGTCATCATAAGATGCGTTTGGTGCAATTGTGATAGTGCTATCGGTATAATTTATATCCGGTAGTTCTTCAATATTTTCTTCTAAAAGAGGGTCTGCATAAGGTCCTTTTAATTGAGTTTTGTAAAGTAATTCACCATTACTTCCACCTCCTTTAGGTGCCCATGCTTCCATCCAAACAGATCCGTTTCCGTAATACTGAATGGTAATAAAGCCTTCTCCTTGATGCGAAAACTCCGACTTTCTTCCTGATGCCACAAAACTGGATTTTGAACCTGCTCCACTAACTATATAATGTTGGGTTTCTCTTTTCCCTTTTTCCCTGAAATACTGCAAGCTATGTGAATGTCCTGAAGCATAAATCAGGTGATCATTATCTGCAAACATCCTCTTAAAGGTATTTGCCATTTCACGATATTTATGATGGGTTAAGTCTTGTTCAAACCCAAAAGCTCTTCTATAAAAAGCGTATAAACTTCCAAAAACTGGAGGCTTCAAATGTGTAGAAAGCGGCTGAAACCCTCCATGAGTACCCTGTGAAATCAACGGATGGTGCCCAGCAACTATAAGAAAATCATTTTGCCTATCTTTCAAAATATCTTCGAATTCATTCAGAAAGTCTCCGCCATCAAAAAGCTCGTATTCGCCGGTATCTCCATAAGATTTCTCATTTTTGTGAAGCCACCATTGGGTATCTAGTATTACAAGCCGGATATCGTCTCTTAATCTGGGGTCTTCATCATCATCCATTAGTTCTATATCAACAGGGCCAGGGAAACCATCATCTGGATAGAACGTATTTCCTCTATCTAAATAACTTTCAATGAATTTTTCTTGGCGACGAATGGCCTCCAAACCACCCTTTCCGCCGTCGTCCCAATCATGATTACCGGGAATAAAAAAGACTCTTCCTTTAAAGTTATCAACTGTTTTTAATTGTTCTATGATACGCTTCTCAGAGAGTTCTCTATCTGGGGCTGTAGAGTCTGGCAATCCGTTTAGGTAAATATTATCCCCTAAAAAAACCGCAGCGCTTTTGTCGCTCGCTTCTTCTAGAAACTTTTGAAATAGTTTTAGTGTGGGTTCTTGAACATCGAGAGAAGGTGAGCCTGCATCACCTATTAAAAACACCTTATACACCAATTCGCTCTCGGGCGGACTCTCGTCCTTTTGCCAGACTCTATAATCTCGATTGATGTAGGTTTCTGTAGATGAACATCCAAGAAGACCAATTGTTAATAACAGAATAAATTTTTTGGGAAGCATTTTTAAAAGTACTTATGCAATCATAAAGTAAAAAATACTTACACAATATAAGATTTATAACTGCTTTACTTTCGATTTGGCTGGAAGCAATAACTGAGTTAAGCCAAAGCTTGATATATAGACATAAAAAAACCCTGCTTTTTATAGCTGGGTTGCTTTGTTTTTCAATCAACTGTCACCAATATACGACACTAAGTAGGGCCTAGCCAAATTTAATTTACATTATATAACTAATGATAGATAAAGTATATTAATATGATTAGTTTGTAAAACTAAACAATTACTAAAATAATTTAATATCACGCTTAAATGCCTAAAAAAATCGGCCAATTAACACTTTATTCAATCGATGATCTGCACGAGATACTCGGTATTTCTAAAATGACACTCAGAGCTTACTTAAGAGAAGGTAGAATTAGAGGGCGAAAATTGGGCGTTAGTTGGTTTGTTACCGAAGAGGCTATGCGCGAATATTTTGAAGAGCCACACACTCCCTCAAAAGCCCCAGCACCTAAGAAGCACGCCATAAAATATGTAGTACAAGGTATTAACGATTTAGTGAGTGAAACCGAAGAATGTGAAACTATTGAGGAAGTTCTTCAAATTTTAAGCGAGCAAGCCATTATAAGTTTATTCCAAGTTCAGGTAATTAATAAAGAAACTTCCGAAATTAGCGAAATCATCAAGGCACGAGATTTTATAGAAAAGTATGCTAACAATTAAACAGACAGGGCTAGAAGAGCTCTCATTTGGAGATCAACCAGACGATATTTTTGTAGTACTGGTAAATAAACTAATAAGCCCAAACGGTATAAACTTGGAGAAGCTTCGCTTAGCCGACCCTCGCCATTTTGATGCAGCCTTAGATCAAGCAGGTTGTATTTTTATGCTCAACAATCTTGAAATTGAAGAACTCGCACGACGAGGTGAAATCGATAAAAGTGATTTACATACTAGTTTATATGAACTAGCCAAAGCTGAGGGATTGCTTCCTTAACCATCCGTTAGCACGGTGTAAACAAACGATAGTCTTGCCGTCGTTTATTTCTCCGGAGTCAATCATTTCAAGAGCTTTTTTAAAGGGTAATCGTTCTCTTTCAACAAACTCATCGGCATCAGTTTGCATTTCTGTTTGTTCTAAACCAAGTGCAACATATATGTGTATCACTTCATCCGCATAACCTATTGCAGGATAAAAATGCCCCACATAGTGCATATTTTTGGCAATTAAGCCCGTTTCTTCTAAAAGCTCTCTGCTTGCGGTTTCATCTTGCGTCTCGCCAGCGTCAATCTTACCTGCAGGCACTTCCAAAAATAACTGCTTCATTGGATATCTAAACTGGTTTACCATCAGCACATCGCCATTATCAAAAATTGGGACGATGGCACATGCACCAGGGTGTTTAATCCACTCTCTTGTAGAACTCTCTCCATTTGGTAACTCAGCATTATCAGAAAAAACATGAAGTAATTTTCCATTAAATACCTCAACTGAATCTTTCGTTTTTTCTACCAGCAAGTTCGTTTTAATCATATTGGTTTTATGTTTTCAATGGGTGTAACTTTACGGTGAATATCGCAAATAATTTTGGTTCGTTTGGTTTCATTTGAAAACATAGATGGGAAGACAGTAAAGGTGTCGGGGAAAGTTGTTACTTTCTCTAACTTTATCTCCTTTACACGCTTCTTGATTGCTTTCCCTGTTATATATCTCCATTATCAAAATGGGATGGAGTATAACATGGTTATTATTGCTCTTATTTGCTATATAGGAGTTTCTGATTATTTGGATGGATTAGTGGCGCGCAAAACAAACACTATCTCAGAAGTTGGAAAAGTTATTGATCCAGTCTCAGATAAACTTTGTGCTGCTACACTTTTCATCTATACCGTTTGGATTGGCTGGATACCTCTCTGGTTCCTTGTAATAAATGTTATTCGAGACACTCTTATCATGTGTGGCTCATCATTTATCAAAGTTAGATATGGTAAAGTTGCTATGTCTACAATGTCAGGAAAAATTGCCGTTAATATCCTTGCATTGTATTGGCTTTCGGTGTTTTTCTACAGAGATGCTACCCAAACCCACGATGTTTTGCTTATTCTTACTACCATAATCATGGTAATTTCTTTTATTGATTATTTTAACCGCTACCGAAAAATTATGAACGGGGCAAAATTCAACTAATAGTTCGAATATGGGATTTTTTGAGAAAATTGGCTTAAAGAAAAAAGAAACTCTTGAGAAGGGAGTTGAGAAAAGCCGCCAAGGAATTTTAAACAAACTTAGCAAAGCCTTTGTTGGTAAAGACCGTGTTGATGACGAAACGCTAGATCAACTTGAAGAAATTCTGATTACCTCAGATGTGGGTGTAGACACTACACTTGAAATTATCCGCCGAATCGAAACACGTGTAGCTAAAGATAAGTTTGTATCTCAGGGTGAACTTCAGAAAATTCTTAGAGAAGAAATTATTGGCTTGCTAAAAGAGAATGATGCCAACAAACCGGCAGAGTTTGATGCTCAATTTGAGTCTAAGCCACATGTCATTCTTATTGTTGGTGTAAACGGTGTTGGTAAAACAACGACCATCGGTAAACTTGCCAACCAATACAAAAATGCTGGCAAAAAAGTCCTTCTTGGTGCTGCTGATACATTTAGAGCCGCTGCGGTAGACCAACTTATTATATGGAGTGAACGTGCTGATGTGCCAATTGTACAGCAAGGGCAAAATGCAGATCCAGCCTCTGTAGCTTTTGATACTGTTTCTTCTGCTAAGGCTCGAGGTACTGACGTAGTTTTAATTGACACCGCTGGCCGTTTACACAACAAGAAGGTGCTAATGGATGAACTCTCCAAAATAAAGAGAGTGATGAGTAAAGTTGTCCCTGATGCTCCACATGAGGTAATTCTTGTGCTTGATGGTTCTACTGGGCAAAACGCACTACAGCAAGCAAAAGCCTTTACTGAAGCGGTGGATATTACTGGTTTAGCACTTACAAAATTAGATGGAACTGCAAAAGGCGGTATTGTTATTGGGATATCTAACGAGCTTAGTGTTCCTGTAAAATATATTGGGCTTGGTGAAAAGATAGAGGATTTACAAATTTTCGATAGAGAAAGTTTCGTAAATGCCCTTTTTGGAGAGTAAAGCCCCTTTCTAGCATCTGGTTGTTAGAAAGGGGCTTTTGGAACTTTAGTTTCCGTCACCTCCAACTCCACCAGTTCCAGTTCCAGGTTTTTCACCACCGTCACCGCCGTCTCCACCAGTTCCGTCTGGCATATTATATTTTTCTGTATTTATTTTGTTTGAAATGTAATTCATTTGTACTCCTGCTAAGTTTTGTTAGTTGGTAAACAACGAAAAATATTTGAAGTATACTATCACTTTTAAAACTTTTGTGTAAAAATCTTATGCTAAACTGGGCTTCTTTATTAATCATATTCTCTGCCCTTTTCTATTCTCCAGGTGCTAACTCACAATATGCTAATGCTGAGTACGACTCCCTTCTTTCACTTGGAAATAAAGTTTACCGTTCAGGTGATTATAAAGCCGCCGCCGAGATTTATTCCGAAGCAATGGACAAATTTTCCTCCACCAATAATAATCGAGATTGGATTATTGCAACTGTTGGTTACGGAGCCTCTCTTATGGATCAAGGCAAACTCCTACAAGGTTATAAATGGGTAGCAAAAGCTGATTCTGCCCTTACCAATAACATCTCTTTAGAGCTTCAAGCTTATGTGAAAAGTAATATGGGTTGGGTAACCAAAAAGGTTAAAAATAACCATGAGGCTCTTATTGAATATCAAAAAGCCTTTGAATTAGCAGAAGCATCTGGTGATGAGTATAGAATTGCACAGGTTAGTAACTCTATGTCAGCTCTTACATTTGCGTTGGGCTTGTATAGCTCATCTGTAGAATACGCAACAACAGCAGTTGAGGCATTTACAAAGATAGGTGATGATTTCCAGTTAGCAATGTCTCTCAACAATCAATATGTAGCTTACAGTTATCTTGGCTTTGTTGATAAAGCAGAAAAAATTCTATTTAAATCGTTAGCGCTTAAGCATAAAATTGGCAATAACGATTTGTTAGCAACCGACTACTCTTCACTTGGAGCTTTTTACAAAAGAAAAGGAGATTACGACAAGTCATTGATCTACTATTCCAAGTACTTAGACTTAATTAAAGACTCTGGCGATATTACCAAAATCTTAGCTGCTAATGACAATATAGGTTCTGTATATTTGGCCCTAGGAAAATTTGAAAAAGCTCTAAGTTACTTCAATTATAGCCAACAGCTTCGAAAGGAATTTGCTTTTCATAATCCTAGAGCATTAGTAAATATCGCACAAACTTATCAGAAGCTTGGTAAATTTGAACTGGCTAGAGCTTTCTTTAATGATGGATTAGCATTGTTTGAGGTATATAAGGAACCCCTCCGGATTGTCGATGTCTATCTTAAGAAAGCAGCTCTAGAGTTAGATGCCAACAACTATGAAGAAGCTCTAGCCTTCTCTAAAAAAGCCGTAGAACTTTCTACAGAAATAGAATCAAAACAGCTGAAAGCTCAATCACTTTCTACTTTGGCAAAAGTGTATACCACACTAGGTAAATATGACTTAGCACTCAAATACTCAAAAATGGCATATGATAAAGCTTCCGTTTTTAAGGGATATAAGCTAAATGAATATCTTGCCGATTTATCTAGAGCTTTCTACTTAACAAACTCGGACAGCGCATTTTACTATTCTGAAAAAGCATTTTCTGAAATTGAGCGTATTAGAAATAACATCTACGGTGATAATCTTCAGACTTCCTTATTTAGAGACTTTTCTCGTTTTTATAATGAAGTAGCATTTTGGCATCTATCCAGAAAAAAGAACCCTGAAAAAGCATTCGATTTAATTGAAAAAGGAAAATCTAGAGTTCTTTTAGACAACCTATCACTTTCAAATGCTCAGATATCTGCTATTGTTGACGAGTCCACCTTGCTCGCAATTAAACAAAAAGAACGAACCATAGATCAACTCTATAGAAAACTTGAAAGCCTTAACGATACAGCCTCAATAACGGCTTTAAAACAACAAATTAATGCTGTCGAATTCGATTACCAAAGCACCATTAATCAGGTTCGGCTTGAACATAAAGATTTAAAACGGTTTGATATTCCAGCAACTCTGTCTTTGGATGAGGTCTCAGAACTCTGCGATGATAGAACGGCTATAATTGAATACGCTTTTTCCGATAACGTTTTAATTGCATTCTGGATAACAAATGAAGGTTTCTCTTATCACACAATTGATTTCGACACGCTTTCTGCTTCTGAAATTATTAACGGTCAGGTAAAAGAATTCAAATCTGCTATTGAACAAGTAAAGGATGAAAACACACTTGCTAAACTGTCAAAGCCTTTATTAAAAAATCTGTTAGAACCTTTTTTCCAAAAAAATGCCTCTATCAATCAAATTTTAATAGTCCCAGATCAAGGTATTGCATTACTGCCATTTGATGCTCTTATCCGAAATGGGAAATACCTTATTGAAGATATTAACTTCAAATATCTTCCATCCATAACGGTCTTCAATCATATACAAAATCCACATAGAAAAACTACGAGCGACTTATTAGCATTAGCAGCTTCCGGCTTTGAACCTGAAACAGAAACTTCTCCATCAAAAATTCGCGGTGCTCTTTCTTCGCTTCCTGCTTCTCTGCTTGAAGTAGACTCCATTTCTTCGCACTTCGATTCCAAAGTATTATTGAAAGATGGTGTTATTTATGAAGAGGATTTTAAGAAGCTAGACCTTTCGAATTTTAAGTATATCCATTTTGCATCGCATGCATTAGTAAACGAGGATAACCCCCTACAAAGTGGTCTTCTTTTGGCAAGTAGCAATACTATTGAAAATTCTTTAGGTGACGATGGGTACTTAAACAGTATGGAAATCAGCTCACTTACGCTTAATGCCGACATGGTTGTTCTTAGCGCATGCAATACTGGTTTTGGTAAATTAATTGCCGGAGAAGGAATATTGGGTCTTCAAAGATCTTTTTTAAAAGCTGGGGCGTCTTCTGTTTTAGTAAGCCTTTGGAGTATTTATGATAAAAGTACCGCTCAACTAATGAGCAAGTTTTACGAGAACATTAATCTATACGAAAGTAGGGACTTTAATTGGTGGGATAAGACACTTTACTACTTTGATTTCTACCAAGCTCCCTTGTTCGACTATAAAGCTAAAGCAATAAGGGATGCAAAGCTTTCAATGCTTAAACATCCCTATTACGATCATCCCGTATATTGGGCGCCATTTATCCTAATTGGTAAATAGCTTAATTACGTGATTGGCTTTTAGTTTTCTCAATAAACTCTTGATTATCAACCACTGGTCTTTCGTCAGAGTTGGCAATCATTGCTGTTGTTACATAAAGTAGTTTTGTTCGTTTTGTGAACGGACCCCATTCAATGTTCTCTATTTGATCAGATGGACGGTGGTAATCAGCATGTACACCATTAAAAAAGAAAATAAATGGTATTCCTAATCGGCCAAAGTTCCAGTGGTCACTTCTTCTATAAAATTGATTTGGGTCGTTTAGATCGTTATATCTTTTGCTCAAATCAATATTTACGCTTGCCATATTCGCTTCTTGTAGAAGGCTATCTAGACCAGAAGAGATGATTTCTCCACCTATCACATAGATAAAGTCTTTATTGTCTTCATGTTCTTTATCAACACGACCAATCATATCAACATTAATGTTTGCAACAGTGTTTTCAACGGAGAAAATTGGGTGGTCAGAGTAATATCTAGAACCTAATAAACCTTTTTCTTCGCCTGCAACATGTAAGAACAAGACACTTCTTCTTGGACCAGCACCCGCATTTTTAGCTGCAATCATTGCTTGCGCGGCGTTTAACACTCCTGTAGTTCCGCTACCATCATCATCAGCACCATTATAAATGGTGTCGCCAGTAGAATCTGGTCGACCAATACCAACGTGATCGTAATGTGAACTTAATACAACAACTTCATCTTTCAACTTAGGGTCACTTCCTTCTAAAAAGGCAACCATATTACTAGTTGTGATAGTAGCAACTTCAGCATCAACGTTATGCTCTAAGCTGTAGTTTAGGGCTTTTGCTTCAAACGCTGCAGGGTTTTCTTGAATACTTGTAGAAAGTTCCGCTAATTGCTCTTGGCTTTCCAAACCGAGTAATTTTACAGCTAATTCTGGGTTTATTCTTTCCCAAGCTTGCTGAGGTGCTTTCTTTTCGTCAGTTTGCATATACGCAAGCGACATTCGGCCTCTACTTCCTAGTGTTGCTTGTTTAGCTGTTACAGCTTTCTCAAATTCCTCTACACCATCGGTATAAATCAGGATTACACCAGCAGCACCATCTTTGGCCATTTGTTGTTGTAGCGCTCTTGTGTTGGTTACACCTTGTACAGAAAACATCATAAGCCATTTGCCTGCTATGTTTTCAGGAATTTGATTTACACCACTTTCATTGTCTGACATACCTAGACCAACAAATACAATATCCCCCGAAACATTATCCGAACCACCAAAAATGGTTGTGAAATTTCCAGTTTCGGTTTTAGTAAGCTTAGAGTGGTCTATAATTGTTCCATTCGCATCTTTTAAAATGTACTCGTAGCTATTTGTAATTGGCGTAGTAACATCAAAGTGTTGTTCATAGGTGTTATTATCGCCTACTGGTGTTAAACCTAGGGCCTTATATCTTGCTGTCAAATATTTTGCAGCTTTCTCCAGACCCTCACTTCCTGTATCACGACCTTCTAAAGAGTCGTGTGCAAGAACCGATAAATCTGCTTTTAAACCCTCGGTTGTGATGGTTTCCACAAAGTCTAGGATATTAGCTTCGGGAATTTGTGTTGCTTTTTGGGCACCACTACATGCTATAAAGCTTATAAAAAGCCCTACGATAAGTAATTGTTTCATTATTGAATTCTTTGTTTTGGTTAAATTCCTACTATTTCGTTAACCGATTTTAGGGCTACGTAAAAGTCGGTTGGTTCTTCTTCGATATATAGATCTATTTGTTGCTCTTTAATCATCTCTAAAATCGCAAGAAAAGTTACCACTATTACAACTCTATTTGTAATACTCTGGCATATTTCTTTGAAAGATTGTCTGTCTTTTTGAGCAAGCTTATCTAGCACAAACACTACTTGTTCTTCAATCGTTGTTTCTACCTTTGAAACACGGTGAACAACTTTACTCCGTTCGATATCAGTTAATACTTTTCTGAATGCTGATATTAAATCGAACAAAGAAACATCTTTTAAGGCTTCTCCTGTAGCTTGTTGCTCCACATTATCGGCAGCAGGATATCCTCGTAAATATCTTTTTCTAGCCTCTTCATCAATATCAGCCATTTTTACTGACATTTCTTTATATCTTTTATATTCTAAGAGGCTCTGTACAAGTTCGTAACGAGGATCAGATTCATCAAGTTCTAAAAATTCTTCATTTTCTCTGGGAAGCATCATTTTAGCTTTTATAGCCATCAGCATGCTTGCCATTAAAATAAATTCACTTGCAATTTCTAAATCCAGCTCTTCCATTAAATGCATATACTCAAGGTATTGCCCTGTTATATAAGAAATAGGAATGTCATAGATGTCTAGCTCATCCCTCTTAATAAAGAAAAGCAGTAAATCTAAAGGTCCCTCAAAATTTTTAAGTTGAACTCGATACATATCTAAAACTAAGCGCTTAAAAGATAAAAATCTTGCTTTTATTTTCTTTAATCGTCATTATTTTACTCAATCAGAAACATCATCTTATGGATTATTCACAATTTGTAAAAGCAATACATGAAAATAATAAAAAGGAGCTCGATAAGCAGTCCATTGTTATAACTCGTGTACTTATCAAATTTTTAAGAGTAAGGTTGAATGCTTCTCAAGAGGACTCCGAGGATTGTGTGCAAAATACATTGCTGTTTGTAATTGAGAAGATTAAGGAGGAAAAGCTCCATAACCCTGACTCCATCATTTACTATTTATTCACAACAGCCAAGAACGAATATTTTAAGCTTCGTGCTAAGAATAAAGAAAGTAACTATGACGAAATTCCAGATTCTCACGCTAAAGAACCCGATCAACTCAAGAATATTTTGAGTAAAGAACGGCAAGAAGTTCTGAATCGTTGCTTAGCCAAGTTAAAACCTGATTATTTTGAGTATATCTCGCATTGGTTTAAACACCCAGGTGACGAGGCTGTTGTTGTAGCTAGTCACTTTAACATCTCTGTAAACAACGCTTGGACAAAAAAACACCGCATCCTTCAGATACTAAAAGAGTGTGTACAAAAAAATATTAATCTTTAGTGTAAGGAGTTGATGTTGAACGAGTCTTACATAAACAGAATGTATTTAATACATTCTGAAAATAACATACATACATGGAACACGATCAAAAACTGATTTTACGGAAAAAAATTGACTCCTATGTGAAGGGGCAATTAAGTGAAGTTGAGATTCAAGAGCTTTGGAATGAAATTGCAAAAGACGTTTCGCTTCTCGATGATTTAGAGCTCGAAGTAGGGGTAAAAGAACTTTTAGCGGGAAATGCTTCTTCATCCAAAAAAAAAGCGACCCTTCATACCTTGCCTAATTGGGCTTGGCATTCTGCGGCGGCAGCTGTAATAATTTTAGTGGCTTTATTGCAATTATTTAGAACACCAACACCAACCGAACTTAGCCAATTTGTCCTTAACGATATAAGCCCTGACCAGATTGAGACTTCTGATGCATTGCGTTCATCTACAATGAATGTTTCTTCAGCAGATTCTTTGCTCAATCTTGGTTTTCAGGCGGCTTATAATGGCAACAATAAAAAAGCTTTAGAGCTTTTTGATAAGGTAATAGAAACCTACGCACAGGAACCATACGGCTCTAAAGCTTATTTAAACCGGGGTATAATTTTATACAACAATGGTGATTACGAGAATGCAATTGTTTCGTTTAAAGAGGCAATCTCTCGTGTAGTTGAGAACCGCATGCTAACCGAAAAGGCGCAGTGGTTTCTTGCTAATGCTTACATCAATACTAATGAACTCGAACTTGCCCTTAATGCTGTAGGTGAAGCATATATGCAAAATGGAGTTTTCCGAACACAAGCATTCCGCTTTTATCAGAAATTAAATTATGATCTCGGCAAAGTTGATTACGAGAA
This sequence comes from Balneola sp., assembly GCA_048267645.1. Taxonomy (GTDB): domain Bacteria; phylum Bacteroidota; class Rhodothermia; order Balneolales; family Balneolaceae; genus Balneola. Next base: position 160,800 of record JBLWXC010000002.1, on the reverse strand, counting down.
TTTTGAAGAACAGACAGAGAATTAAAACTCTGTCTGTTTAATACTCTCCTACCATTGGTATCGGGGTTGCCGATGCCCTCATGTGGTTCATCAATGCTTTGTGCGTAGATATTTTCGATTCTCCCTTAACTCGTACAATCTTATTGTATTCACCATCGCTGTTAAGAACCCAGCGCTGTGTGTTATCTCGTAAATAAAGATTCAGTACAAATTGTAGATATTTTTTAAGCTTTGGCTCAGTAATAGGGGTTACCGCCTCCACACGAGCATCTAAATTTCTGTGCATCCAATCGGCAGAGCCAATACAATATTGGTGCTCCCCTCCACTATTGAAATAGAAAATTCGTGAATGTTCTAAAAACCTACCGATTACGGAATGAACGGTGATATTCTCGCTCAAACCTTCTTTGCCAGGAATTAATCTGCAAACGCCACGAACAATCAAATCAATTTTTACACCAGCCGAAGATGCTTCGTAAAGTTTTTGGATAATCAATGGATCCTCTAGGCTATTCATTTTAGCAATAATTCTAGCAGGCTTCCCTTGCTTAGCAGCTTCGATTTCTTGTTCAATAAGCCTAGTTGTTTGCTTCCTTAAGTGTTTTGGAGCCACTAAAAGTTTTTCAAATGTTTGTTCGGGCGCATACCCAGTTAACAAATTGAAAATATCGGTTACGTCAGAGCTTATAACTTCATCGCAAGTGAATAAGCCTAAATCCTCGTATAACTGTGCAGTATCTGGGTGATAATTTCCAGTTCCAATATGGCAATAAGTCCGGAGTCCGTCTTCTTCTTCACGAACAACCATAGTTACTTTAGTATGAATTTTTAACCCAGGCACACCATAAGCTACGTGAACGCCACAGTTCTCGAGTTTTTGAGCCCAGTTTATATTTCGTTGCTCATCAAAACGCGCCGTTATTTCCACCAAAACAGCAACTTGTTTGCCTTCTTCGGCGGCCTCCATCAAAGAGTGCATAATTGGCGAATCTTTTGAAGTTCTATACAATGTTTGCTTTATCGCCAACACTTTTGGATCTCTAGCGGCTTCTTCAATAAACCGTTGAGTAGATAACTCAAAACTATGATATGGGTGATGAACCATAAAATCACCTTTTCTAATCACCTCAAACATACTAGGGATTTCTTCATCTAAAGCGTGATGAAGTGCTGGGTGAAGTACTGGTTGCCAATTTCGGCTTTTTAACCTCACAAAACCTGCTAATTGGGAAATTTGGAGTACATCTACCAAGCCGATGGTTCCATTCATTTCATATACATCATTCCAATTAATCTTAAGGTTTTTAATTAGATATTTTTTGATGTGCTTTGGCATTTTCGAATCAAGCTCAAGACGAACTATTTTCGCAAATTTCCTTTCTCTAAGCTCATCTTCAATTGTTTCTAATAAGTCATCTGCTTCTTCTTCATTCCGATCGAGCGAGGCATTTCTTGTTACTCTAAACATATGCGCAGAAATAACTTCCATACCAGTAAAGAACTGCGATATTTTGTTTAGGATTAAGTCCTCAATTGGTATTACAATTACTTTATTTCCTCTTCTATGAACTTGGATAAACCGAGGTCGGTTGGATGGGATCTTAATTCTAGAAAAGAATTTCTCTTTCGTTCTAGGATCTCTTAGTTCTACCGCAAACGATAAACTCTGATTTGATATAAACGGAAACGGATGGGATTCATCTACAGCTAACGGTGTTATGATGGGATAAATCTGCTTCAAAAAGAACCGATCGCTAATTTTTTTCTGGGTCTCAGTTAGCTCATTGTATTTTTTTATATGAATTCCTTTCTCAGCAAGTTTTGGCAATAACTGGTCGAAAAAGCACCCTCTATAGGCTTCTATCATTTTTATGACTTCAAAACGAATCGTTTTTAGCTGATCGGATGGGGTCATACCATCTACAGATAACGTTTTTACGCCTGCAAGTTGCTGCCTTTTCAGCCCACCAACCCGCTTTTGAAAAAACTCATCCAGATTTGAGCAAACTATACCAATAAACTTTACACGCTCAAGAAGCTTATTCTTGTCGTTAAGTGCCTCTGCTAGAACTCTTTCATTAAATTTTAGCCAGCTTAGCTCGTAATTAAAAAAGTAGTCGGAGCCGAATATTTTTAGACTGCTCGAGCTCAAATCTTTGTGCATTCCTTTTTCCTTCAGAATTTCATTCTTTTTTTCGTTGGCGGCTTTCTTGCCTTTTCGTTTTTTTTGCTCCACTACAGGATCGTATTCTAGATCGTCTGGTGAAAAAGATCCATATTTCATCTAAAAAGGGTAAAGTTGCATACGCATTTCGGTTGAAAACTAAGTATAATTATATAAAGTTAGTGTAAACAAATACAGCTCACAAATAGTGCATAATCCACTCCTAAATCCTACTCAAAAAGAAGACGTTTTCGAACAAACCGTTCGTCCTTCGAGAATAGAAGAGTTTATTGGCCAACAAAAAGCAATCTCAAACCTAAGTGTTTTTATTAAGGCCGCTAAACAACGAGGAGATGCGCTCGATCATGTAATTCTTTCTGGGCCTCCAGGTTTAGGAAAAACCACTCTTTCTTACATTATAGCCGAAGAAATGGGCGTAAACATCCGTCCAACTACAGGCCCTGTTCTAGAAAAACCTGGCGATTTGGCGGGCATGCTTACAAACCTTGAAGAAGGAGATGTTCTTTTTATTGATGAAATTCATCGCTTAAATCCTGTTATAGAAGAGTATTTATATTCCGCGATGGAAGATTTTAAGCTCGATATTGTGATTGATTCGGGCCCAAATGCACGAAGTATTCAAATAGATTTAAACCGATTTACACTAGTAGGAGCTACTACCCGAAAAGGAATGTTAACCGCTCCGTTGCGCGCCCGTTTTGGAATAGACATGCGTTTAGATTATTACGATGTTGAGCTTTTACAACTCATCGCGTTACGCTCGGCTGGTATTATGAACTTCGGAATTACTGACGAAGGCGCCTTTGAAATTGCGAGCAGAAGCCGAGGAACACCTCGTATTGTAAATAAATTACTCCGCCGTACGCGTGATTTTGCACAAGTTGAAGGCCTTACCTCAATAGACAAAACAATTGCAGACAAAGCACTTAATGCTCTTGATGTAGATTCAAACGGGTTAGATGAAATGGATGTGCGTATGCTTCGAGCAATTATTGAAAATTATTCAGGCGGGCCCGTTGGCCTTAGCACCCTTGGCGTTGCTGTAGGAGAGGATAAAGGAACTATTGAAGAAGTGTATGAACCATATCTTATAAAAGAGGGTTTCTTACAAAGAACACCAAAAGGCCGCATAGTAACACCAAAAGCCTATAATTATCTTGGGATTGAACTCAAAAATTCAGGGAAAGACTTATTTAACTCTTAGACATTTTTCTCCTGTTTTCTTTTTAAATTTGGCGTTCATTAAACCTAACCCAAGGAACCTTACTTTAAGACTTTTTATAAATAATGAAAAAACTTTTTACTTCTGAATCTGTATCTGAAGGCCACCCAGATAAAGTGGCTGATCAAATTTCCGACGCAATTCTCGATTCTTTAATCAGCCAAGATCCAAATTCTCGCGTAGCGGTAGAAACCCTTGTTACAACAGGTTTAGCCGTTGTTTCTGGAGAAGTTACAACCGACGCCTATGTTGACGTGCAGGATATTGTGCGCGATGTAATTCAAGAAATTGGTTACACTAAAGCTTCATACCGTTTTGATGCTAATAGCTGTGGGGTTCTTTCAACTATTCATAAGCAGAGTCCTGATATCGCACAAGGTGTAGACCGTGAGGGCGCTGGCGATCAGGGCATGATGTTTGGTTTTGCTACTAAGCAAACTCCAGAGTACATGCCGATGCCACTTCAATTCTCTCATAATTTATTGAAAGAGTTAGCTCGGATTAGAAAGAACACCGAGTTAATGCCATACCTTGGCCCAGATAGTAAAAGTCAGGTAACTATAGAATACAATGAAGACGGCTCACCAAAGCGTATTCATACTATTGTTCTTTCTACTCAACATGATGAAGGAGTTGAACAAGCTCAAATTCATGAAGATATTAAAAAACACCTCATCAGTAATATAATTCCTTCTGAGCTTCTAGATGCCGATACCCTTTACCATATTAACCCTACAGGTAAATTTGTAATTGGTGGCCCACATGGAGATACAGGTTTAACTGGCCGTAAAATCATTGTTGATACATACGGTGGTTTTGGTGCTCATGGCGGCGGTGCTTTTTCTGGAAAAGACCCTTCAAAAGTAGATCGTAGTGCTGCGTACGCTTCACGTCATATCGCAAAAAACTTGGTTGCAGCAGGACTTGCTGACGAAGTTCTTGTACAACTTGCATATGCAATTGGTGTTGCAGAGCCTGTTTCTATAAATGTTAATAGCTACGGAACTGGAAAAATAAGCGACTTAGAACTCGCAACTCTAGTGGAAAAAACTTTTGATTGTACTCCAAAAGGCATCATTGAGCGTTTTGATCTTAAACGTCCTATTTACAAGCAAACAGCCGCTTACGGGCATTTTGGTCGCGATGAATTTCCTTGGGAGAAATTAGACTTTGTGGACAAACTCCACTAATTCATTTCGTTTTAAAGCTCCTATACTTTGTGTAGGAGCTTTTTATACCCGCAAAAATTAACTCGTTTTTTTCGTAACACACTTTAAGACACCCCCTCCTTACGGAGGGATTATTCTTTTCGTTAATTTCCCTTTTTTTGTCGTTACACCGCCATCTAGGCAAATTATTCTATAATGCAATCTCCATCTGGGCAACCTTCAATAGATTTATTTGGTCTTACCATCATGGAGCCCGTGGTGATGCTAACCAACTTCCTTATATCTGCAGTTTGTATTTTTGCTTTTACTCGCCTAAAAAGGATTTCGTCTTCAAGTAGCATACATCAATACTTTCGTGGTTATTTTCTTTTTATGGCATTAGCTACTTTTTTTGGTGGCACGTTAGGTCATGCCGTTCAGTACATCGTTGGGCCACAAGGAAAGCTTTTAGGATGGATTTGTAGTATGATTTCTATCTTTCTTATAAGTCATGCCTCAATGTTGCATGCTTCAACTTTACTTGGCTCGAAATATGCCAAGCCTTTTAAGATAGTTAATGTGCTAGCCCTTCTGTCATTCTCAATTTTATCAATTCAGTCCATTAATTTCAGTTATGTGGAAATTCATTCCGTTTTTGGTTTTTTGCTACTAATTTTGCCCATTCAGATAGTGGTATATATCAAAACAAGGAATACAGGAAGTAAATTTTTGATACTCACTATTTGCTTTACTTCACTCTCGGCAATCGTCTTTTCAAGTAAACTTTCGTTGGGACCTTGGTTCACTCACCTTGATATATCTCACACGGTAATCGCTTTTAGCATGTATTTTTTCTACCTATCCTCGCTTAGAATTAGTGTGGGTCTCGCAAATAACAGCACTTCTTCAATCATCCATCCTATAGAAAGTAATTAGTGCAATAGCATCCGTTTTGGGATTTAGTAAAAATAAATCAAACTACAACTTTGATATTGTTTGCTGTGCCTTAACCTCTTTATTTACGCTCCGCTATATTTAACTTTTGCATTCAATGAAACTCGCAACATTTTCCAAATTTATATTACCCGTATTTGTCATTTTGAGCCTTTTCTGTTCACCTAAAACAGGCACAAAAGAAATACACTTCGATGGCCCCGGTACAGCATTCACCAATGTGAATGTCATAACCATGCTTAACGATTCCGTTCTTCAAAACCGAACTGTTGTTGTTAAAGACGACAGAATTGTGAGTATTTCAGAAGGCGATGCTGTTACTTTTTCCAAAGAATTTGTAATTGTAGATGGCTCGGGCAAATATTTACTACCTGGTCTTGCTGAAATGCACGGACATATTCCGCCTACAACTCCACCGGCTAATGCGCCTCGTTATATGACTTCAGAATACGTTCAGCATACTCTTTTTCTTTATTCGGCAGCAGGAATAACAACGGTTCGAGGGATGTTGGGATGGCCTGGCCAATTAGAGCTCAAAGAACAAATTAAAAACGGAGAGTTTTTCGGCCCTAATTTATATTTAGCTGGCCCAAGTTTTAGCGGTAGCACAATTCACTCAGTAAGAGAAGCTGTTGAAAAAGTTAAAACCCAAAAAGCCGAGGGTTGGGACTTACTTAAAATTCACCCTGGCTTAACTCTTGAAGAATACGACGCCGTTGCTAATACATCAAGAGAATTAGACATCCCATTTGGCGGACATGTTCCTGCAGATGTCGGACTTCTTCACGCCATCGAGATGGGGCAAATATCGATGGATCATTTGGATGGATATACCGATTTTTTGAGTGCTTTTGAAGGTGAAGAACGTGAACAAAAACTCGCTGAAATTGTTCAGATTACTCGCGACAATAATATCTGGATTGTGCCCACAATGGCTTTATGGGAAACATTGCTAGGAGTTTCAGATTTTGAAGAACTAAGCAAATACCCTGAGCTCCAATACCTTCCAAAAGATTTAGTCTCTAGCTACCATTCATGGGTTGTTAATAATACTCAAAACAACAAATCTTACAATTATACCCAAGCTAAAGAGCAGGCTGAGACTCGAGTTAAAGTTCTTTCTGAAATGAACAAAGCAGGGGTTAATATAATCCTCGGTACCGATGCCCCTCAGCTTTTCAGCGTTCCTGGTTTTTCTATTCATCATGAATTTGATGTCATGGAACGTGCAGGTATGAGCCCGTATGACATCCTTAAAACAGGCACATCAAATGTTGGGAAATATTTTGCTGATACTGATTTCTTTGGCGTTTTAGCCGTGGATGCCCGAGCAGATTTAGTGTTGGTGGAGAATAATCCTCTAGATGATATTTCACATCTTAAAGAAATTGCTGGTGTTATGGTTGCTGGAAACTGGCTTTCCAAACAACAAATAGATGCACAGTTAGACAAAATAACTACACTCTACAAAAACTAATCGGCCAGATTAGCCTCTAACATTCTTTCGCGTTTGTTGACTTGTCTTCCACATAGATTTTTATAACTTGGAGCACTTTTTAACCAGTTTAATTAATCTATGAAGTTGAAACAGAATTTCTTGCTAGCCGTTGGCTTTGCTTGTTTGTTTAGTAGCATGCTCCAAGCCCAATCTAAGCCACAGGCTTTTAAAGGCGCTCATATTATCCCGATTAATGGTACTCCAATCGAAAATGGTGTTCTAATTGTTAAGGATGGAAAGATTGTGACTATTGGTGGCGCAAACACTTCCATTCCAAGTAACGCAACCATTCATGATGTTACAGGAAAAGTGTTAATGCCTGGTTTGGTGGATACACATTCGCATCTTGGCGAAGGCGATGGAGGCGATCGTTCTGCAGCACTTCATCCCGATGTGCGTATTTTGGATGCCATCGACCCGAGAAGTGATACCTTTAAAAAAGCTCTTGCTGGTGGTATTACCACTGTAAATATTATGCCAGGCTCAGGCCACCTAATGAGTGGTCAAACAGTTTATCTGAAATTACGCCCAGCTAATGTAATTGAAGACATGCTTTTGATAGTAGACGAAGAGAATGATATTTATGGTGGCATGAAGATGGCGAATGGGACAAATCCGCAAGGGAATCCTCCATTTCCTGGAACAAGAGCTAAATCAGCGGCGTTAGTGCGAGAGCTATTCGTTAAAGCCCAAAACTATCAAGCCAAAATTGCTGCTGCAGCTGGCGACGAAAGCAAAATGCCTGCTCGCGATTTACAAATGGATGCTTTGGTTCAAGTTCTTGAGGGAAAGAGAACGGTTCACAACCACACTCATCGTCATGATGATATTTTAACTGCAATCCGCCTTTCTCAAGAATTTGGATATAAGTTAGTTCTACATCACGTTAGCGAAGCTTCTAAAGTAGCTGATGAAATTGCCGCCGCTGGAATTCCTGCTTCTATCATAACACTTGATTCTTTTGGTGGGAAAATGGAAGCCATAGACCTTTCTAACGGAAATGGCGCTGCGCTTGAAAAAGCGGGTGTTTTGGTTGGTTTTCATACCGATGATGGCATTACCGACTCTCGATTGTTTTTACGCTCTGCTGCAATGGCTGTTCGCGAAGGTATGAGCAGAGAAAAAGCTTTGGAAGCCGTTACCATCGCCAACGCTAGAATGATGGATGTAGACAACCGCGTTGGAACACTAGAAAAAGGCAAAGATGCCGATTTTATCATTCTCTCTGGCGATCCTTTCAGTGTGTATTCTCATGTGGAACAAACTTGGATTGAAGGCCAACTAGTTTGGGATAGATCTAATCCTAAAGATAAAAATTATTCTACGGGTGGATATGATGTCTTCCGTGGCGAAACGCATACACATCATGTAGAAGGAGAATAACTATGAAGACATTGAAATTACTTTTCACATTCCTTTTTGCGGTTTGCTTACTGAACATCACTAATGCACAAATTGCAGTAAAAGGCGGGATGGTTTACACCAGCGCCGGCGACCCAATAAAAGATGGCGTGGTTCTGATTAAAAACGGGAAAATTGAACGTGTTGGAAAACAATCGTCTGTTAAAATCCCAAAAAACTATGAAGTTCTCGAAGCTGCCGTGGTAACTCCGGGCCTCATCGATGCACACTCTGTAGTTGGACTTGCAGGAATGTACAACGTGCCTGCCGACCAAGACCAGTTGGAAACAAGCAGTGCCATCCAGCCAGAACTTCGCGCTATTGATGCCTATAACGCTCGCGAGGAATTAGTGGCTCATTTAAGGAAACTTGGCGTTACCACTATTCATACCGGGCACGGACCTGGAGCACTCATAAGCGGGCAAACAATGATTGTTAAAACTACTGGAAATACCGTAGATGAGTCAGTTTTAGTTCCCCAAAAAATGCTCGCCTTTACATTAGGATCTATGATTAATGGCGCGATTAAAAAGCCTGGAACTCGATCTAAAGGCATTGCAATGCTACGCCAAGAATTGTTGAAAGCTCAAGATTACGCAAAGAAAAGAACCGCAAAAGATGACAAACTTAGTACCGATTTAGAAATGGAAGCTTTGGCCGACCTTCTCGACGGAAAACTTATCGCATTGGTCACGGTTCATAAAGCGAATGATATAATGACCGCTATCCGACTTCAAAAGGAATTTGATTTTCCGATGGTTATAGATGGCGCGGCTGAAGCGTATCTCATTTTGGATGAAATTAAAGCCTCTGGTTTGTCTGTCATTGTTCATCCAAGTATGATTAGAACTTATGGCGACAGCAAAAACGCTAGCATGGAAACTCCAGCCAAACTTTATGAGGCTGGTATTCCGTTTGCTTTCCAAAGTGGATACGAAGCTTACGTTCCTAAAACACGTGTTGTGCTTTTTGAAGCTGGTGTAGCAGTTGGTAATGGTCTAGATCACGACGTTGCCATTCAAAAACTGACTATTGATGCCGCTAAAATGCTAGACATCGATAAACGAGTTGGTTCGCTAGAAAAAGGAAAAGATGCGGATGTTGTTCTGTATGATGGCGATCCTTTTGAATATACCAGCCACGTTACTAATGTTATCATTAATGGCGTAAAACAGTAATAATTGCACACTTTTAAATCCTACATCGACCATCTCACTAAGCTTAAACTGCACCATATTTCAGTGTCTAAAGAGGTGGTTGATGATTTAGGTGGAATTGGAACTCGGCTTCTGTGTTCCATCAACAACCATAAAGCTTTTCATTGTGGACTTGTGGCTTTGGGCGGCGGACGAGCATACATCACACTTAGCAAAAAGAGAATGACTGAGTTTGGCGTTGAGATGGGGGAAGAAGTTGACGTCGTTTTAACGATAGATAATTCCAAATACGGAATGGAGATGCCCGAAGAACTCGAGGCGCTTTTAGAACAAGATGCTAAAGGCTTGGCGCTGTTTTTAAAACTCACACCCGGACAACAACGCTACATTATTTACTACGTGGCTCAGGTAAAAAGTAGTCAGTTAAAGATTGATCGATCAATTATGCTCATCAACAATTTAAAAACGATGAACCCTGCCAAATTCGATTTCCGTTATCTGCTTGGTAAACCACCGAGGGAAAAGTAGGGGTTACAAAATTTCAATTTCGCTTCTTATTTCTCATCTGAATAAACTCGTCGTAATCATCGCCAAGTTTTTCCTTTAAAGCAGCTTTTTCATGCTTTTTGATCTTCATTTCCTGAAGAGCTTTAACAACTCCAATTACAGAGCCACAGATTAATATGATGAGTATTATATCCATTATATAATTGAATCCTTTTTGGGAGACATGATTTACAATCTTATGTTATTCTTCAGCTTGTTACTTGACTGTTTTTCAATTCTTTCCTTAGCCTCATCCATCGTAAATATATTACCGCTATCAACTTGTCGCTTTGCTTCAAGCAGATCTTCTAACATTTCCATTTTTTGAGCAATACGCTCGTATTCCGATACATCCATCAAAACGGCAGCACTTTTTCCATGCTGTGTTAAAACGATTGGCTGCTTTTCTTTTTTTAAACGCTTTATAAAATCTGCCGATTTCTTACGAAACTCAGAAAGAGGTTCAATATCATTTGAGAGGGAAATATTCATATAAGTATCTATAAAGTTTTTTAAAGTACTTTTACTATACCGGATTGAATTCTATAAACCAATGAGTTGTTAGCCGGCATTTGTCAAATTTATATAACTTTCGTTGATTATCTCCCCTTACAAACTCTACCAAAATTGGAATCGAAACTAAGCCTTAGTTATCGAAAAGCTATAACTTTGGAAGGGTTAAACATCCTCCTACATATCCAGTTTACTACTACGAGATAACCACCAAAACCCGCCAAACAAGACAAGCCACACAACGGTTCGAAACGACATTGCCTGGAGGCTATCAACTGCAATTGAGCTTCCCTTTGTGTACAAAATGAAGATTGTTATTAGCACAATCAGGTTGAGACCAAGTATTGTTGCTGCCATATACATGCCGTTTTTAATACTTCGCCAAGCGATGATACCTGCCACTACATACACCAAGCCCATTCCTGTATTATAGATGAGCAACGGTAGGAATACTATGTAACCGGGATCTGTTCCTAAAAGAATACGTGAGCCTGCAAAAATGGTCATCAAGCCAAATATTATAGCTACAACTACAAGTATGTTGCGGAAGATTTTCATTTATCAAAGCACCTATTGGCTCTTATGTTTAAGCTGTGTAGATTTTCAGATACTTTGAATTAACGGAATTTTAGAGCTATAACAAACTTGTTGATTTATTGGCGAATAAAGAACGCAATTGCTTTTAAATAGCTGGGAAGATCCTTCAGAGGTATCTTCAGGATGACGGTGAGCTTAGTTTAATTTATTAAACCTGTCAGCAAAGTATCTAACATCTACAATTCGTTTTATCAGAGTTCATTCCAATATTCCGAAATTGAACGTTCTTTAATAACTATTGGCTCCGACTCAACATCGATAAAATACAACTTGTTGTTCCATGCAAACTTTGGGAACGCTGAACTTTCTACCATTTTTGACTTAGCTGTATAGTCTTCAATATTCACTCTTGTAACAACGTAACCGCTATTTGGATTACTACCTGTAATCAATAATTCATCCTTATTAAGTGCATATAAACCCCATCCCGTTGAGCGACCTTTTGCTACCTGTTCAAAATCTCTAATGTTAAAAGTTCTAGAGTTCTGTAGATCTCGCCTTGGCTTAACAAATCCATCAATTTCAACAGTAATTGTTTGCTCTAACTCACCCTTCAGATTAAATACATACATCGTGTTTGTAAACGCAGGTATAAAGTAAATGCGTTCTCTATGATACAGCATCTGGTTATTTCTAAGACTTCGGTCGGCTAATCTGGGAAAGTCCAGTTCAATGGTGTCAAATGTAAGTACGGGCTCTCCATCTCTTCCTACTCCTCGCAGTCCGTACTCTCCATTGGGTTGGGTATAAAAACCCACAAAAAGTGAATCGTGAATAAAATCAAATGGCATGGTTGCTAAGAACTTTCGACCCGCTACATGGGTAACTTCGTTATCATAAGATATGTAAACTCCCCAAGGAGCACTGTTTGCGAAAAACATTTCATTCTGAAGTAATTTTGGGAAAATGGGAGCCCAGTTAAATCCTGGAAAACTATCGGAAGCGTTGATTTCACTCAAAAATTTACCCGTCCTATTATCAAACAAAAGGAACCGCCTCTGTAAGTAGTCAAAAATTCCCAAATAGTCATCATTAGCTACAATCTGAGCCTCGCTTAGGAACACATCTTCATCTAATGTAATTGTTCTTTCTTGAGCTATTACCGAGAAGGTAGAAATCGTTGCTAGAATTATAGTTAGAAGAGCTACTTTCAGAGTGGGCATTAAATACGTTCTAAGTTTCTAGTATTAAAATAGCGCTGCGCCTAAACGCATTTACTATACTTTACTTGAATTAACGAAATTATGGACTTAGAACAAATTCGACTATAAAGAAAGGAAATCTTGATTCCATGAATTCCAGTTTTCTAATACTTCCTTCTCTTTACTCTCGAGATTAATTTTTCCTGGATTATTAAGGGTGGAGTAAGATATTTGCCGTTTAGACACAGCAGTTGGTAATGAAGCGAAGAAAACTCGGCTTGAAACTTTTTCTATAATATCACCGCCAAGTAATTGAATTTCCTGTTCAGCGGCATCATAGTTGTTTGTAAATAAAAGTAGGTTTCTAGTAGACATGATTAGCATAGAGAATCAAATTTAATAAAGTAAAAAGCCTTAAGGCCATTCAGACCTACGGGCATCGGAAGGATGTTAAAAATGCTTCTACACTCTTTTATCCCCTTTACGCTAAATAACCCCTAATTAAAACAATGTTTGAAAATTTTAGACCAACTACTCTTTACCAATTGTGTGTTGATTTAAAATCACATCAGCAATTTGCATGATTGGGTAGGCAAAATCATCACTAAAAAGGGGTATTTTAAGTACCACTTTTGGGTATGTTTTCAGCTATTCAAAACAAGGAAAGTTTATAGCTAGGTTTAGACGTGCTTTTTTGCTGTGGTAGAGATAGTTAGCTTACAGAAATCAGGAGCTTGAGTTGTTCTCAAGAGATAGTTTGAAATCTAATCTGATTGATTAAAATAATACGTTTTAGATTCTGTAGTATTACCTACAACATAAACCACGGTACCAGTAACCAGCGACTTAGGTGTACACTGTTTGGCTTCTTAAAAAAGACAAACTGGTTTTGTTTTAGAAAAAGGGGTTTAGAGTAACTGGGTAAGAGCGGTTTTGTATTGAACTCTAATTAAGGGAAGGGGAGAATTAAAAAAATAAACCAACTCTCTCGATACATTTAGCTCGTACCTCAAGAGTTGGCTTTTATCTTCTTTTAGTTAGCTGTAGAGCCACTTATGGTTTGCCCAAAGAACACAGCGTTCATAAACAACTTATTGGTTCCGTACCAAAAAGCTCTAAAGTTAGGATTGTCGGTCATGGTGATTACTTTTCCACTTCCAAACCTGCTAATTACAACAGCTGCCGTTCCTGCTAAGCGATCTTCGTTAGCATCTGAGATATAACCAGCGGCTAGCGGTTTCTCGGTGTAAACAACTGGATTTGAGTAGATGTTCTTTCCTTTTTCCAAGAATATGGTGCTGTTTCTAAACACGGTTATATTCTCGTTGTTAAAGCCATAACCAATTGGATGGGTAAGATCTAACTTGGCGTTAAATATGGCACCACCAATTACTCTCGCGCCGGAGTCGTTACCTTGGTTTACATAAGCTCTCGGGTTGTTATCCTCATTATCTGAGTCTTCTCTTTTTGCAAACTCAACTTGAGCAAGTCCGTGTTGTTTAGCCCAGTTTATAGCTTGTTTATAGGCAATCAAAGTTCCACCATTAGCAACCCAACGTTTTATTTCTTCGATAGCGTTAACAGATAAATCACTAAATCTACCACCAGACATCACAATTACGTTATAACGATCTAGCATTCTACCATTTACATCGCCTTGTTCCACAATGCTTAAAGGCATATGGTAGCGTTGGTCAAATAAATGCCAAACTTCGCCAACTTCCGATGAATTTACCCCGCTTCCGCCAATCATCATTACTTTTGGCGTAGTTAGGTTTACAAAGTTATTACTTCCTAGGTCGATGCCTTTTGGGGTTAATCCAGTCGAAATTGCATATACCGTAATGTTATCTTCTTCGGCAGCTTTCTTTATTAAAGCGTGTACTTTTTCTGGATCGTCTTGAACGCCCATTGGTACCATAATGGAACCGTAATCGAAGTTCATTGTGCCATTTGCAGTAACTGCGGTAAACTGCCGAGATGCCACTTTAGCTCTGGTTCCGTTTGCTAGCAAACTGTACAATGCTTTGGGAGCGTAATATTCGTCCCACTCAAAAACGTAGGCATAGTTGGTTTTACCGCCAATAATTTTGCCCGTTTTCTTCATTTCGCCATTAAACTCATTGCCTACAAGTTTATCTGAAAACTCTTTTCCGTTTAGCTCAGCAAAAGGAAGATTGAAGGCATAAGGCATGGTCCACGCCGAAACATCATAAAAAAGGCTGTCAGTAAATTCAGTTCTGCGTTCAAAAATTGAAGTTAATAACTGGAATTGTTGCTGATTTGTAGGAACTACATACGCCTTGTTTGCACGGAACGTTTTCCCGTTTGATGTTACATCATTGCTAAGCTCATACACTTTAATTTGGTTGCGCTTTAGCATTTCTGCAAAGTGGAAAGTACGTGCTTGGTCAGCTTCTTCCCCAAAAACATAGGCTTTTATTGCCGATGATTTAGCTTCTTTGGCTTTCTCTTGATAGAATTCTCTCATGTGCGCTAATAATTCTTCTCTCAAACCTTGGGCTGCCTTTAAAGTGGATAGCGAAGCTGTAAAATGATTTCTGATTGTGAACGGAAATGTTAACACGCCATGAATGCTTTCTTGCGCATGACCTCTAGAACTTGCTTGCTCAAATAGAATACCAATCGATCCATTTACATCAGGGTAGGTTGAGCCTTTTCCGTAGTAATAATCGTCAAAGCTTTCTTCTGAATAGTAAAGAGATTGAATTTTGTCTAACTCTTCAGCATGGTACTCAGCAATAGCCGCTGTTAGCGTTTGGTTTCTTGCTGGAGTTAATGGATGCGTTCTGGATGGAATACCTGGTTGGAAAAAGAATGATGAGTTGGTTCCCATCTCATGGTGATCGGTTAATACGTTTGGCTTCCACTCATGGAATTTAGCCACACGGCCTTTACTTTCTGGATGCTGAACGAGTAACCAATCGCGATTTAAATCAAACCAGTAATGGTTGGTACGTCCACCAGGCCAAACTTCGTTAAACTCTCGGCTATTTGGGTCAGTAACTAAGATGTTTTTGCTTCGGTGAGTATTTGCCCAGCTTGCAAAACGGTTTAAACCATCAGGATTTATACTAGGGTCTACTGTGATGATGGTATTATCTAGCATTTGGTCAATTTCTCGACCTTGTGCTGCAGCCAAATAGTACACAGTTAGCAACGAGGCATTGGTGCCACTTGGTTCGTTTCCGTGAACGCTATAGTTAAGCGAAACCACTACGGGCATTTTTGAGATATCCAACTCCGATGAATTTTCAGGGTCGGTAAGTTGAACGTGTTGCTTTTTTAGCTCATCAATATTCTTAAGGTTTTTGGGAGAACTGATTGTCAGCATCAACAATGGTCGGTTCTCGTACGTGCGTGCGTACTCGGTAATGGTAACTCTGTCTGAAGCCTTTGCAACAGCGTACATATAATTGACTAATTGGTCGTGGCGTACATGCCATTCACCAACTTCGGCACCCAAAACAGATTTTGGTGTAGGAATGGATTTATCGAAGGTAACCCCTTTAGGTAGGTAATAATCGAGTGTTACTTGTGCTTTTAAGCCAGAGCTAATAAGTACAAGGCAAACTAAACATAGAATTTTTTTCATGCGTAAAACCTTAATTTTCATTTCATTCTTTATAGATATAATGATGGTAGGCTAAAGAATTGAAAAAAGCTGAAAAAAGGAGCAAAAAAAAAGCGCAATAACTGCTTTCACACACCTATTGCGCCATAGTCCCTTGCTCGCGGCTCAGGCTATAAAAACCTTTTCTCAAACAAGGGCCAGGACATATCTAAAATTCAAGACAACGCCCAATAATCTTAAATAAGTTCGGATTTAAAAAACTTCAATTAGCAAACGAGATAGTGTGGTGAGTAAACACTACTCTTGGATAAGTGAAAGCAAAGCGTCTTTTTTAAAAGGTGAAACAGGAACTTCGTTTCCATTGCTCATAATCAAAACTCCACCGCCAGCTTTCATGTACTTTGTGATGTGATTCAGATTAACTAAATAGCTTTTATGTACTCTATAAAAATTATTGCTTGGTAGCTGCTCTTCAACAAATTTTAAAGTTTTGCTCACCAACTTTGGTTTATCGTTAGTTGTAATTATCTCTGTATAATTATTATTCGCTTTAGCAATAATGATGGATGAGTAGGAGATAAGTTCTATTTCTTCGAGTTTTGATATTGCTAGTTTATCGGGTATAGAAATCTGGTTTTTCTTTTGATGATTTGCATGCACCTTCTGCACAATCTCTTGAAGCTCTTCATTATCAACGGGCTTTAATAAGTAGCCATCGGGTTTAAAAGAAATAGCTTCTACGGCATGCCGAGCGTGTGCCGTTGTAAATACCACACTAATATCATCTTCTTCTAAAATCTTGAGTAAATCAAAACCAGAAATACCAGGCATTTCAATATCTAGGAACAATAAGTCTGGATGAAATTGTCTCATCTTTTTTATGCACTCTATGCTTGTACTGCATGTAAAAACAACTTCAAGTTCTTCTTTGCAACCGTTTTCTAAATCGTATTGTAAGGTTTCAATACAATGACGCTCATCATCAATAATTGCTGCTTTTAACTTCATCCGTTCCTCTTTTTTTCTGGTATTTTTAAAATCACTTCGGTACCTAAAGGCTCACCATCGGCTCCATAAAGGTCATTTATAACTACCGCATTACGAAGATCTGATTTTGAATTTAGAATCTCTAGCCTTTTAGTTGTTAGTTCAATAGCCAGAGATTTTCTTTTCTTTTTAATACCTCGTTTATTGGCACCTGCTTTTTTTCTACCTATTCCGTTATCTCTTACTTTAATTTCTAGGAGATTACCGTTTTTTGCTACTTCTAGAGTTAATTCTTTTTCGCCCTCTTTCTGCATCAAGCCATGCCAAATTGCGTTTTCTAAAAAGGGCTGCATAATTAGCGGAGGCACTAGAATTTCTTCCGCGTTTATTTCTCCACTCATTTTTACTGTAAAACCAAACTCTTCTCTAAAGCGTAATTGCTCAATGTGAACATATAAACTAAGTACTTTTAGCTCTTCTTCAAGTGTAATATGTTCTTCTGACGAGTATTCTAGAATAAGGCGGATGAGCCTCGAAAACTTAGATAAATACCCTGATGCCTCATGAGTTTCGTTCCTAAGCATATAAGAACGAATGGAATTGAGCGAGTTGAAAATAAAATGTGGATTCATCTGTGTTTGTAACGCAGTCATCTTAACACGAGCCATCTCTTTTGATAACACTGTTTTTTCGTCTTCCCTACGCTTCATTAAAATCCCAAGTCCCATCGCGAAAATGAATATTTCTATCATTACGCCAATCATAAAATATTGGATATCACCCAGAACTAATGCCACCACGCTTCCAGTTAAAAGAAAACTAGATCCCGCAACAATAAACACCCCTCTCCGATCCTTTAAATTTCTGATGATGTATACATTACTAATAAGGGCAAACACAATCATAACAAAGCGCTCTAATGTTATAACATTAATTAGCACAGTGTTTATTGGAGAGATTGTGACTATCAAAACGACTGACGCTACAATTGCTAGCAAAAACCACTCTACATATTTTGCAATTTTATTGAATGTAGGATATAGGTTTTTGGCATCTAAAAATTTTCGAACGAATCGCGTGTACCAAAAATTCAACAGAACCTGAGTAACCTCATTCCACGTGTGATTTAAAATCGGAAAATGCCCAAAAATTGATGTGGAGAGATGTGGGTACATTTTAATTCCTAGATACATCAACAAGAAAACTAAGTAGATTCCATAATGGAGAAAGATGCTGTCTTTATATACGTAGTAAATTCCGAAAGTGTAAATAAGCAGAAAGGCAATACCTCCAATAAACAGAACTGCCCTATATTTGTAATTATTAGCGGCTATGTAGTTTACTAAGCTAAATAGAGAGAAATCGGATTCCGTTGTAATTTTGATGGGCTCGGTAACAATCCATTTAGTAAAGAACGTTTCCCGAAGTTGGATGTACACGTATTTCCCTTCAAATAAATTATTGGCAGGGAATTGATGATATCTCCAGTTTATTTCTGCCAAATCATTTTTTATTGGCTCAAACTCTCCCACTTTACTTACTTCTATATTCCCATCAGATAGATAATACAAATTATTAATAGTGTAGCTTTCGCTCGCAATAATCCAAGGTTCCGTTTTGGGAAGATTAATTTCACTTAAATCGAGTTTTAGCCAATACGTTTTAAAGTGATTTAGCTTTTTAGCACTTTCTAGCTTCTCAAACTTATTGTTTAGCTCGGGCTTTATTACTTGCTCAATGCTTAATTCATTATTCTCAGTTTCTAGAACGGTGAAACTAGCCGACTGAAATTCTACGTCTGAATATAGATGGCTAGACCGATTTTTTACTGAATCGGTACACCCAAATATAGCGACCAAAAGAAGAATGAATAGATATTTTGAACGTGGTTTTTTCATCGGGTACATTTTACGCTTTACTGATGGAAAGAAAAATTTGTGCTCACATAAATTTTTAATCAAATTTAGTGATGGAAAATCAAGCATCTTCATCTATTTCTACTTTAAAACATGCGCTCGGCCCAGGAATAATTATGGCAGCCGCTGCAGTTGGCGTATCACATTTAGTGCAATCAACTCGAGCAGGCGCAGATTACGGTTTTACTCTTGTTTGGGCAGTAATACTTGCTAACCTTTTTAAATATCCTTTTTTAGAATATGGGCCTCGTTATGCTATTGCGATGAAGAAGAGTATGATTGAGGGATATAAAGAACTTGGTAATTGGGCGTTCTGGATCTTTGTGATATTTACGATTGGCACCATGTTTATCATTCAAGCGGCGGTTACTATTGTCACTGCTAGCTTAGCCGCCGAGCTCACTGGGTTTGTACTTTCTCCCTTAATTTGGAGTGCTATTATTTTGGGAATTTGTATAGTCATCCTAGTATCAGGGCAATACTCAGCTTTAGATAGCTCCATCAAGCTCATCATGGTGGTGCTTTCAATATCTACTCTTGTTGCCATTATTGTTGCAGTTATAAAGTCTGGCAATGCGCCCGTTGCGCCACCGCCACCTACAATTTGGACAAAACCTGGAGTATTTTTCTTAATTGCACTTATGGGCTGGATGCCCATTCCCATCGATGCCGCCGCCTGGCACTCGTTGTGGTCTTTAGAACGTTTTAAACAAACAGGCGTTTTACCTCGACTTAAAGATTGCATCACCGATTTCAATATTGGTTACATTGGCGCAGGTTTATTAGCGCTAGCCTTTCTTTCACTTGGTTCTCTCATTATGTACGGAACGGATGTTAGTTTTGCCGCTGGTGGAGCAACCTTTGCTAAGCAACTTGTTACCATGTACACCCAAACTTTGGGCGACTGGGCTTACTGGATTATTATAATTTGTGCTTTCACAACCATGTTTAGCACAACTTTAACCGTTACGGATGCATACCCTCGTGTTTCGCGCGAAATTCTTTCAATTATAAGTACCCGCTTTAGCCCAATTTCTACTTTCAGCTACAGAGTGCTTATCGTTATCACCTCGTTACTTTCACTCATCGTGCTTTATTGGTCTGGAAGTAGATTTACTTTTTTGATTGATTTGGCAACAACGCTGTCGTTTTTAACAGCGCCTGTTTTGGCTTATATAAATTATCGGCTAGTTATGGCTTCAAACTTTCCATTAGAGCACCAACCACCAAAATGGTTGCGCGTTCTAAGCTGGGCTGGCATTGTGTTTTTAACTAGCTTCACATTACTTTTTGTATATTGGAAGTTCATTAACATCTAACCTAAATAATCTTGTTGTGAGTAAACATTTATTCCCTGCCAGAGAGCCTTTCAATGCATATTCTCATTTATTGGGAGCTATTGGTGCGGTTGTTTTCACGGTATTTCTGGTTATAAAAACTTCTCCTGATAACATTTACTTTAGAGCCTCATTTCTACTTTACGGTATTACGGTTTTCCTAATGTTTGGCTCTAGTGCTATTTACCATATGGTAAACGTTTCTTTTAAAACGGAAGAGCTTTTCCGCAAAATTGACCACATCATGATTTATCTTGTAATTGCGGGTTCATATACGCCTATTTGTGTGGTTACTCTTTCTGGAAATTGGCGAACTGGGATGCTCATCGGCGTTTGGTCATTTGCTCTCATTGGCTTTTTAAAAAAGATTTTTTGGATGGGGGCACCTCGTTGGTTCTCAACAATGCTATACCTATTAATGGGATGGGTTGCTGTAATTATTGTACCGCAAATGTGGGGACTTGTACCTAATGGCTTTTTGATTTGGTTAGGTATCGGAGGTCTTTTTTATACAATTGGCGCTGTGATTTATGGAATTCAAAAACCGGATCCTTTTCCTGATAAATTCGGATTCCATGAAATCTGGCATCTTTTTGTAATGGGTGGAGCTTTCTCACAGTTTTGGGCAATCTATTACTATCTACCAAACTTCCACTTATCATGATATTGCGATGGGCTTTTACCTTGATATTTGTAGTCTTTGGATTTCAAACTCTTTCAGCACAATCTTTTTTCTACTATACCAAATTACGCCCACAGGGTTTAAACTGGCAGCAGTTAAAAACACCCCATTTTCGTATTATTTTCCCTTCGGGAGAAGATTCTTTAGCCTATAAAGCAGGTTTAATCTTAGAACAACAATATCCCAATGCATCGGAATTAACTGGTGGGAAGTTAAAAAACTTCCCCATTGTGCTTTCCAACTATAACGATTTATCAAACGGATTTGTAACCTCATTTAATTTTAGGTCTGAATTTGATCTTGCTCCTTTTAAGGGGAAAGCTATTAATCCCCGTTCGGGTGATTGGATGGAAGCTGTTCTACCTCATGAGTTATTACACGCAACTCATGCTAATGTAAATAACCCGATTAGTATTGGTGGACTTTTCCGATTGCTTTCTCCCGATGTGGCTCGCTCAATTAACTTTTTCCCCGCCGTAGGTGTTCACGAAGGCTTGGCCGTTTATTTAGAATCTAACAAAGTCCATACCGATGGTGGAAGAGGGAACTACACCTTTTTTAATAATCAGTTTAATTCCAACTTAGCTTCCACTTCACCGTGGAGTATGGCCCAAACGCTTCAGCCATCACGCCAAACATTACCTTATAACAGACATTACATTTCTGGCTATACATTTACGCAATGGCTACACGATACTTACGGCGAGGATATCTCTCGTAAGTCTATCAACTTCCATTATAATTTCTTCTTCTTGGGATATGGCTTTGCTTTAAAACAAGAAACCAAAAAATGGCCTGGACAACTCTATCGCGAATATCAAATCGCAATACAAGCAAAAGAAGCGAAGCGACTAGCTCTGTTCGAAAATACATCAACTTCTGATAAGCACATTGTATTACCGATTCCTTATAAAGGATTACGACTTCAGAAGCCACTTTGGGTGAGCGAGAATCAGATTGTGTATTATGGCTCCCAGTATAATGCTCCACGTGGTTTTTACACCTTCGATCTTCAAAATGAAAAGGCAAAACTTCTAAAAGAAGCTTTCATTTCCTCCGACTTTAATATTGAATTTGATACATCAACAAACTCGGTGCTTTATGCGGAATATGGATCGCGTCCTCTTTATTCAGGTGCTTACTATTTAGACATCCACCACTTAGATTTAGCTACTGGGAAAACTTCTGCTATAACGAACAATGCCCGGGCCTACGCTCCTACAATTTCAGAAACTTCCATTCTTGCACTTCAAACCGATCATTCTTCCGCCCGTATCATTTCGATTTCCACAAGTGGTGATTTAGATACGTTAAAATCTTTTCATGATGCCACTCCTATTGCCCTAAAAGCCAATCCATCCAACAAAAAACAACTTGCTGTAATAATGAATAAAAGGGGAGTGCAGGCTTTATGGCTTACAACTCCTTCAACGCTTGCACAAGACTTAGCCAATGCGCCGACATTGGCTTTTAAAGACGCTTCCATTCACGATTTAGATTGGCATCCAACTGAGCAAAAGCTACTTTTTACTTTGGATAAATTCCCCGCAATGAACATCTTCGAATTCGATGTTTCTACTGGTGATGTAATGCAGCTAACTTCTTCGGTTTATAACGCCTTTGAAGCTTCTTACTCGCCCGATGGAAATGCCATTATATATACTTTTCAGGATGACGAAGAACAAAAAATTGCCATTCTTGAAAAGGAACATTTCTATAACCGTCGCTTACCAAAAGATGCATTGTTACAAGGCTTCGATCTAAAAGAGCAATTGTCTAAGCCCATAATTGGCGCTTCAAATTCTAGCCAAACCGATAACTGGAAGCTGAGTAAATACAAATCGGATGTTAGGTGGCTTAAGCCTCGCGCCATTCTACCTGTATTCAAAGAAAACACAGGCGCCAATCAATTTGGCTTAGCTATGTTTAGTTCAGACGTGTTGGGAAGTCAAAGTTACTCCGCAGAGATTACAGGCATTCAAAGCCGCTTATGGTATGATATTTCTTACTCAAACAAGACATTCTTTCCAGGGTTTAACCTTCGTGCTTATAGCGAGCCTACTTTTGCGGCGCTTTCTTTCGACCAAAATGCCGATGGTTTTAAAGAACAATATGCAATTATGTTCGAAGAACGAGGTTTTAGCTTAGCTATTCCTCTTTCTGTTTCATCCAAAAATGTATCTCGTTCGTCTAGTTTTTATTTCTCGCCAAAATTCTTCCTCGAACAGCTTAGGCTTTTCAATCTTTCGCCCTCGCCATTATCCGATTTTGCCAACCAGTATAAATTGGGATATTACACTCAGCTAAATTGGCGCATTTTATCGCTTCCACGAGATGTTCAACCATCATCTGGCGTCGTTCTTTTCAGTTCTTTAGAAAAAGCTCTTAACGACCCAAAGCTTCAGGTTAATTTTCCGAATGGCTATAGCGAAGCTCTGACATTAAATGATAGATGGGGGCATTATTTTGGTGTTTTTGGTTATGTTTCTCCACTTAGAGTGTTCAATCAGTCGCTTCGTTTAGATCTTCAGTTTCTGCAACAAAGTGATGACTTACTTTATAACACCAGCACTATTGTACCCTTTGGATTCAAAAACGATGTTTTTCCGTTTTCATCTAATCTTGGTCGTTTTAGCACTCGTTACGCCATTCCTATATTCTATCCAGATAAAGGAAGTTTTTTAGTTCCATTTCATTTGAATGCCATCTATATAACTGGGTTTTCTCATACCATTAGCGATTTGGAAACTTCACTTTCACTAAAAAATAGTAGAAGTATTTTCGGAGGAGGGCTACATTTTCAGTTTAATATATCTAACTTGAATTTTGAACTGGGATTTGGTGTTGCGTATGAGCCATCAAGGAATCAATCACAATTTATAATTGGGGATTTTTAATGCCGATTTTGACTTTTCACTGTCATACGAATCGTTTTTTACTGCTACTGATAAGTACTCTGTTTCTTGTTAGTAGCTGTACAAATAGAAAACCATCAACGCCTCAAGAAGTCCCATCGTTAAATAGAAAAAGCCCCATTGCCATTGCATCAATAAGCCACGAAAATACCTACATAAAAGTAGTGTATGGCCAACCATATCGTAGAGATCGAACTATTTTTGGGGAATGGGAGCCTTATGGCGAAGTTTGGAGAACAGGTGCAAACGAGGCTACCGAAATTACCATTACGAATACCATTTTTATGGGAAATGAAGCCGTTGAAGCGGGAACATATTCCCTGTTTACTATTCCATACGAAGATCACTGGACCATCATTCTAAATAATGCGTTGGGACAATGGGGAGCATTCGACTATAACCCATATTTCGATTATAGACGTTTTGATGTCCCTGTAGAAATACTCGACAAACCCGTTGAAACGTTCACTATCGAGTTTTCTGAGGTTCAAAATTCTTTAACTTCACTAAATCTTAGTTGGGATGTCGTTTCCGTGAAAATCCCTATTCGTTTTTATTGAGAGGTTGCCCGCCAATTGGAGTAATTATTTGTAGATACTACTTTCCGATTAAACCTAATCTACTAAAGCTAGTAAATGTTCTGGTACGTCAATATCCATTCGGAGAACTTGAGATGCATGTGTTTTACCTTGGGCATCTAGTTTAAGAGAAACCGTTCCGCCACCGCCTAAACTTTCATTCAATAAAAAATTTAAAGCACCGATATTTGGTAGTTCGAAGCGTTCAACACTGCCTTTACAAACATGCTTCATGTGTTCTTTAACAAGGGCAGGGGTCAACTTTTCTTCTAAGAAGGGATAAATTTCTGGGTGACGAGCTATGATTCCCACGTTAGAACCATTTCCTTTATCGCCGCTACGGCCGTGTGCAATTTTAAGAAGCTTTACTACTGGCATGAAGTACAATTAGAAATTTATGTTCTATTGATGATAAGCAAATCGTATTCTTTTTGCGAATTAGCTTTTCTAGTCAATTACCAAACTCTCAACACTTTCATAAGTAGGATTTAAACCCGTCCAATAGAAAACGACCACTTTACTTCCTTTTTTATAAAAGTGTATATCATCTTTTTTAATTCTTATGGTTTGACTTGGATTTAGTCGGTTATCCTCTCCAGATAATGGCACCCAAAGAGTAAAAGCTAACGAGCCTTGCTCAAATACAGCATAATACACCGTTTCATTTAACCCATTACTAATAACCAAGTTTTCAGATGTAAACCTTGCGTCCATAGAATCATTTTCATTCTCAAAAACATTAGAGCAGGAACTTCCAAAAAAAAGGACGGCAGCTAAAAGAAATAGAATATTTTTCATAATGCTTAGTTTGATTATTTAATGAAGTTTAGCTCCTCATTATTACTAATTAGAGACAATATTTCATCCAATTTGTAAATCGGAAAATCTGCTAATCTCTTTAATTTTGTTGAGTATGCTTTCTGCTTCTAACTTATCGATATCAAGCCCAAAACGTTTCTTCTCTCCTTTATAATGAAAGCAGAGAAACCCAACTTGCTTGAATAAGCTAGATTTATAGTACTTGTTCGTTTTCTTACTTTTTTCCTTTTCACAAATTCGTAAGTCTATAATATGCTCTATTTCATACTTTTTACTAAATGAAATGAGTCCGAGTTTTTTAACAATTTTAAGAGACTCTCTGTTAATCTCTACAATTTGCTCTCCAGCTAACATCCATAAAAGATCTATAAACGTATAAACACCACCAATAGTCCATGCTACAAGCCAGACCATTAAAAATAATGGATTTTCCTTGCCTTCATTATCCAATAAGAGTGAGTCTAGAACATCGACCTCAAAAAAACCCCATAATACTAACCATACACAGGTAAAAAGAATAGTATACCACACTTTACTTGGATAGAACCAAATTGAAAGCTCATTCGCACTAGACTCTAAATAATAGTTTTTACTTTCTTCTATATTCTTCAACTCGTATTCACTTAGCTATTAAATGCTTTTCCAATTATATGCATTAATCTAAATTCTTTTAGATTATACTATTGCAGATTGAATTACTAAAGCAATATTTTAGTTTTTGTATCTACTTTTCAATAAATGAACTCCTATCTCTGACTTACAACTCATACAATCTATTGCCAAAGGCAACCAAGTAGCTTTTAGGGAGCTATATGAGAAGTTTGGAGATACCGTTTATAACACCGCTATTGGTATACTACAAAGCCAAGAAGATGCCGAAGAAGTTACACAAGATGTTTTTGTAAGTGTTTTTAAGAAAGCAGATTCTTTTAAAGGCGATTCTAAACTGAGTACCTGGATTTATAGAATTACAGTAAATACTTCCTTAAACCATTTGAAAAAAAGAAAACGCCTCTCCTTATTTTTTAAAAGAGATGAAAACGTAGAAGGTGTAAGTTTTGAACACCCTGGCATTCTACTTGAGAATAAAGAAGACGCCAAAATTTTGTTTAAAGCCATAAAAGAACTTCCAGAAACACAAAAAGTGGCTTTTGTTTTGAGCTACATTGAAGATTTACCCCGCCAAGAAGTTGCCACTATTATGGAAACAACATTAAAAGCGGTAGAGTCTTTATTACAACGAGCTAAAGCAAATCTTAGAAAAAAATTAAATTCTTTTTTCTTTACCGAAGGAAATAGCAACAAATGATTGTCTAACTGATATGAACGATAATAATAACACACAACGTACCGAAGAAATTCTAAAAAGCTTAGACGGAATAAAGCGCGCCAAACCACGGGCAGAGCTTTATGCCAACATCGAAGCGGAGTTTAATCTTTATAACGAAGTTTCAGACTTCCAATTAAGATGGGTAGCTGCTATCGCTATCCTGCTTTTGGTTTCTAACATCTACATTGTGCAAAATTTTATCCTCAAAAGTGATACTTCTACAACCAATACCACCACAGAAGTTAGCGATCAATATAATTTGAATAACGATTTTAATTTATACGAGTAATGAAGAAATCAAATTTTTATAAATATGCTCTTTTCTTTCTAATTACACTGAATATTGCATTATTGGGCTTTGTAATTATTTCAAAACCCCAACCACCTCAGCCACCTTTTAATAGACCTAATAGTCCTGGCCCTGGCTCTTTTATGAATCAGGCTACATCCATTCTTCGGTTAGACAAAGCCCAAGCAGACTCTTTCTCTGAGTTAGCTAAAAAACATAAGCAAGACATGGATCTTATCAATAAAGAAGAAGCCACTCTTATAAGTGAGTATTTCGAATCTTTAACGAATAATTTCACCGAAACTCATTCCGATTCACTTTTACAGTTAATTAATGATGCTAATACCAAGAAATTAACGGTAACCTTTAAACATTTTGAAGATATTAAAAGCTTATTGAGAGATGAACAAAAATCTAATTTTAATAGATTTATGGATCGTGCTCTTAATAATATTCTAAATAATAAAGGAAATACTCCGCCGCCACCGAAGGGTTTTTGATTTTCGTTTGTCTAACCGACAACGAATAATTAATTCTCTAAAATGAAATACACTTTTTCTCTCGCTTTTTTCTTATTAAGCACCGGCTCCTTATTTCTACTTTCTTGTAAAGATGATAGTGGCGTAAACGACCAATCTGGTTCGGACTCTGAACATAGTTTACATGCAGCTTTTGCCGATTTCGATTCTACCAATTTTACTATCTATTTAGACGATGATGAAGTAGTCATTGAATCGAATGGTATGCCAAATCATACTTCTCCGTATTGGTCTGAAAGCCATGAACTACATGTTGAACCAACCGTTACTTCTTATGATAAAATGGCTCCAGGCTATATCGACGACTTTAATGGTTCGTATACATTACGTGTTCCAATTTCTCCCGAGCTCGCATCCAGTTCTTCCTCAACAGGTCTTGGTCCAATTGGTATTGCTGTAAGTGGTGCAATGATTTATAATGATCAGGAAGGACCAAATGTTCCATTAGATAATGCTGTTGGCTCACTCGATTACACAGCAGCTCACACTGGCCCACAAAGCTATCATTATCACCTAGAAACCAAAGCGTGGTCGATTGATGATGATGCACTTATCGGTATTATTGCTGATGGTTTTTTCCTTTACGGAAGAAAGTGTAATTCAACAGGCACTTACCCAACCGATCTTGATGTTTCCGGTGGACACACAAGCACCACTCAACATACTTCTGAAGAAGAATATCATTACCACATAATGAATGATTTGTATTTGAATCAGTATTACGTGCTATTTCCAGGTAATTACCAAGGTACTTCAAATGCAATTAACTAAATTTTTACCGCTACTCTTTTTGGCTTTTTCTTTTTCATGTAATACCAAACATCATTTCTCTACCACGGTAGAGAGTGATGTTCAGGTTGAAAAGAGCCAGTTAGAATTAAAAGCTAATGAAGGTCTATTCTATTATGGCGATACCTCGTTTACAGGAACTTCAATTGCTAGTTACCCTAATCAAGTGCTATCTGAATCCATTCAATTTAGAAATGGAAAAAAGCATGGCGCTTTTAAAAAGTGGTATTCAAATGGCCAAATTAGCTTTGAAGGAACTTATAATGATGGTCGTTTAGACGGTAAAGTTACTACTTGGTGGAAGGATGGAACTATCCGATCTGAAGCCAATTATGAAAGCGGTGTTTTAAGTGGGGTACAAAAACAATGGTACTCAAGCGGCTCTCTTTTTAAGCAATTAACGTATGTGGAAGGAAAAGAAGAGGGTTTACAAAAAGCCTGGAGAGAAAACGGAAAAATATATAATAACTACGAAGCCAAAAATGGAAGAATTTTTGGTTTGAAACGTGCTAACCTTTGTTACGAATTAAGCGATGAAATCATACAATAAAAGAAATTTACTCCTTGTAGTTTTAGCCATCAGTTTAGGTTTTGGCTGCTCTAAAAAATCAGAAATGCAGAGCCGTGTGGATAGCCTTCCATATTATTCTGAAGCTAGTTTCACTCCACATTGGTTTAATAAAGAAAGTGATTCTCTGGCTACATTTCATTCTATTCCCAGTTTTTCGCTCACTAGCCAAGAGGGTGCTACCATTACCGAAGCCGATTTAGATAATAAAATTTATGTGGCTAATTTTTTCTTTACCACTTGCCCTGGCATTTGCCCAAGAATGACCGACAACCTAAAGATTGTTCAAGAAGAGTTTTTAGATGATGATAATGTTCTATTACTATCTCATTCTGTTACTCCAGATATTGATTCCGTTTCTGTTCTGAAAGCTTACGCGCAGAAGAGAAAAATTGTAAGTGATAAATGGCTTTTGCTTACTGGCGATAGAGATCAAATCTATAATTTAGGTCGCCAATCTTATTTTGTTGAAGAAAATCTCGGCGAAGAAAAAAGTAACGACGACTTTTTGCATACAGAAAACTTCATTCTAGTAGATAAAAACAAATACATTCGTGGTATCTACAATGGGTTGAATAAAACTTCTGTTCAACAACTAATCGCTGATATTAAAACCTTAGAAAAAGAAAGTTAAGTAGATTAAAGCACCTTCAGTATTTGGTCTTTTACACCCACTAAACTATCTACGTTTTTAAAGCCTTCAATTTCTTCTCCTAGTACAAATAGAGGAACTTCGTTTCTGGTATGTGTTTTCACCGAAAGATCTTCCAAGTTTCCATGATCGCTGGTTATAACTAGTACATCTTGGCTTCGTTTGTTTTCTATTATTTGGAGAAGAAATTCATCTAAGGGTTGCAACACTCGCTGGGCGTCTTCGATATTTTTATTATGTCCTGCTTTATCGGTTAAGTAGTATTCGTACAGAACTAAATCGTAATTAGGAACTACATCCAATAAACGTCTTCCAGCTTCGGTTGCGGTAATTTTTGGGATATCGATGTTTAGACGTTCTCGCCACGCATTCTGAACAATTTCAGCAGTAAGTGCACTTCCATTTAAAACCTCTTCGGTAGAATTGAGGGTTATATTTGCACTTTTCGTCATTAAAGTGGTACAACTCCATCTATTTCTCTTTTCTGAAAGCTCAAAGAAAATGGGCGGATATGCATTCATGAAATACGGCTTCTTGCCCGACTGCTGCACTGCTTGGAAAATACTCTGCTCTTGTAATAAGTGTTTTATTCCTGAATGAGGATAAGGACCAAAGTGTTTCCCTATAACTTGAGAAGCATTTTCTCCAGTAAATAAAGTGGTTTGTCCCGTTCCACTTTGTGGCAAACCTTCAATTCCTAAATTGGCATCAATTCCTTTATATAACTGGCTGGAAGTTGAAACACCATCAGATCCTTTAAAAAAATTCCCATCAGAAAGCACTTCAAAGCTTTTATACTTATTTAATAGAAATGGATTTTCTTCACTTTTATTCCCAATACCAACGCCATCAATAAAAATAAAAATTACCGCCACTCTACTTCTCCAAAATCAATGTTACCGGACCATCATTCAATAACTCAACATTCATAGTAGCACCAAAGATTCCAGTTTGTATATTCAAGGTAGATTGTTCTCTGAAGTACTGAATCATTTCCTCGTACATTGGTTCTGCTACTTCAGGGCGAGCCGCTTCAATAAAGCTTGGTCGTGTTCCTTTTCGGGCATCTCCATATAAAGTGAATTGGGAAACCACCAAAATTCCTCCGTTAACATCACTAACAGATCGGTTCATTTTACCTTCTTCATCTTCAAAAATTCGAAGTTTTAGCACTTTATCGCACACCCAACGTAACTGCTCTTGAGTATCGGTGTTATGGATTCCTACTAACAGAAGTAGGCCTTGTTCTATACTTCCTGTTACTTCTTTTGCAACGGTTACTGATGCTCTTTTTACGCGCTGTACAACAACTCTCATACTTATAAACAATGTGGATTACTATGTGGAATACTATGTTATAAAAACTGGATAACTAAGTTCGTCTATTTTTGTCAACAAGTTTCCACAAACTTTTAATCTAATCAACATTCAAAAAGAATAACTTTTAGTGTTGACGAGCTACTAACAGATTTTATGTACAAAGTAGGTGTGCATGTGGAGAACATTTTTCGATCCCCTATAACTCTTTATTTATTAAGAAAAGGAAATCAACATAATTTCCCACATTGTTTTGTCAACCTTTGTGGGAAAAAAGGAAAAGTTTGTTATCAACAAATCCACACTCTCTATAACTAACTACTACATATAAAAATCTCATTATGTTTGTCTAATACCGTGTGGAAAAGATTTAGAAAATGGATTCATAAAAATTTTTGAAAGGTGGTATATTTGTATAACTCAAAGCCAAATAACTATGGATATTAAATACCCTATCGGGAAACCTATTTATGTAGAGAATCCCACTGAAGAACAAATCCAAGGTTGGATTGCAGACATAGCTGCTCTACCAGAACAAATTCAAGAAACCATAGAAGGCTTTTCGGATGAAGTGTTAGACCAGTCATACCGCGAAGGTGGTTGGAATGCTAAACAGTTAATTCATCATTTAGTGCACAGCCATATGAACTCATTATTCAGAGTTCAACGTGCTTTAACAGAAGATAACCCAACAGTTATTTCGTACGATAGAGAAGGTTGGGTTAACTTAGAAGAAAAATTTGGAACACCGCTTGAGTTAAGTTTATTCTTACTAGAAGAAATTCACACAAAAATGGTGCTAATGTATAACAGCATTGCTGGTGACGAATGGCAAAGAACTTTCGTAAATCCTGATGCTGGACAATTCACTATTTTAAAATCACTAATGCTATACGCTTGGCACTGCAGGCATCATTTAGCACACATTAAATTAATTACAAAGAACTGAAAAAATTCATAATGGAAAAAAAGACCTTCACATATAAAGATTCAGGCGTAGACATTAAAGCGGGTGAAGAGCTCGTAAACTCCATTAAAGGTGTTGTAAAAGAAACTCATAGTGATGCAGTTCTTTCTAACATTGGTGGTTTTGGAGGATTTTTCCGTCCGGATTTAGGTGCTTTTAAAAAACCTGTATTTGTAAGCTCGGTTGACGGAGTTGGTACTAAATTGATTGTGGCTTTTAAAGCGGGTAAATATGATACCGTTGGCCAAGATTTAGTAAACCACTGCGTAAACGATATTGCTGTTTGTGGAGCAACACCGCTATTCTTTTTAGATTATTTCTCTACAGGAAAGTTGGAACAAAATGTAGGCTTTGATGTTATTAAAGGCTTTGCAACTGCATGTAAGCAAAATGGTGTAGCACTGATTGGTGGCGAAACTGCAGAAATGCCAGATATTTATGGTCCTGGTGAATTTGATTTAGCTGGAACCATTGTAGGAATTGTTGACGAAGATAAAGTAATTAACGGCGCTAATATTGAGAAAGGTGATGTGTTACTTGGCTTTAAAAGTTCAGGTTTACACACAAATGGATATTCTCTTGCTAGAAATGTGTTATTCACTAAATATGATGTGAATGATTTTGTAGAAGATTTAGGAAGTACTGTTGGCGAGGAATTACTCCAAGTTCATAGATCTTATCTTTCTTTAATTACTGCTTTAAAAGATGAGCCTGGTGTAAATGGATTTTCTCATATCACCGGTGGTGGAATGGTAGGTAATACCAAGCGTATTTTACCAGAAGGACTTGCTTTGGATATTAATTGGAATGGTTGGGAACGTCCTGCTATTTACAATATGATTCAAGAAATTGGTAATGTACCTGAAGAGGATATGCAAGCTACATTCAATTTAGGGATTGGTTTAGTTGCTGTTGTTTCTGCAGATAAAGTAGAAGCTCTTAAAGTTAAAGCCGAAGCACTTGGCGAAGAAGTTTTTGTAGTAGGAGAAGTGGTTTAACCACTTCTTTTATCTTATATAAGAAATTAATTTCTTTATATTTATAATAATATAATTACACTTAATACAAGTATACATCTAAGCGAAAGTAAAAGAATGAAAGCCAAATAATGATAACCCGCTTTAACGCATTTATACAAAAGCATCAGAAAAGTGCACCCGTTGTATTTTTTGTGTTGGGTTTTATTTGGGATTCTTTAACGCTAGGTAGAATAGATCGCCTTTACGATCGTGTTATTCTTTGTGTGTATCTTACCTCTTTAAGTGGTTGTTTGTATTTATTTAACTTATCAGATGATGGTAAGTGGCGCAATACCTTTTTAGGTAAGTATGAAGATTATTTCCCTTTAGCTATTCAGTTTTTCTTGGGTGGACTTTCTAGTGCGTATGTAATTTACTTTTCACGAAGTGTTTCCTTCACTAAAACCATTTCCTTCTTTGTGATATTAGTGGCTCTTCTGTTTGCTAATGAGCTATTCAAAAAGAGAATTTCCAATAAGTACTTACAGTTCAGCACGTACTTTTTTGTCAATTTTACCTTCTTTACGTTTTTCATTCCGGTTCTGATTAACACCATGAACACCTTCATTTTTATGATTTCTGGGGCAGTTAGTTTAGCAACTACTTTATTACTCATCACTTTTATTTATAGTAAAAGTCCAAGTACCCGAGCTGAGCTACACGAAGGAAAGATGATTGGTATAATAATTGGCATTTATGTGATGATAAATGGCTTCTATTTTTTAAATCTCATCCCACCAGTTCCATTAGCTCTTGAAGATGGAATTGTGGCACAAAAGCTTGAAAAAAGAGATAATAGTTACATCTTAACCTATCAGAAAGGAAATTTATTTTCCGATTTTAATACAAATATTATACATAATCCCGGTGAGAGGTTATATGTGTACACTTCTATTTTTGCTCCAGTTGATCTTACCAAAAAGATAACTCACGAATGGAATTGGAAGAATCCTAAAACCAATGAATGGCAAACCACTGATAATATCGATTTCGAAATAACAGGTGGAAGAGATGGTGGTTTTAGGGGTTATACGTATAAAGAAAAATTACTTCCTGGAGAATGGAAAGTGGACGTAAATACCAATAATGGACAAGTTCTTGGAAGGATTAATTTCAAAATAATTGAAGATTCTCTTCAAAATACTACCAAGATGGTTACAAAAGTATTTTAGTTAAGAGCCTTTCTTTTTATACATAAAAACTTCCTCTAAAGGCACTTTAAAGTACAACGCAATTTTAAAAGCTAGTTCTAAAGAAGGTGAATATTTTCCAGCTTCTAAAGCGTTTATCGTTTGTCGAGTTACGCCAACTTTATCAGCAAGCTCCTCTTGGGTTATCTCTCCCGCATGAAAGCGCAACGTACGGATGTTATTTGTAATGATGTAATCTTTCATCATAATAACCTCGGTTGTAATAGAAAATCTGAGTTCCTCTATTAATTAGACTAGATATGGAAAGAATAATTACCAATGAATGAAAAATATGAAATGGGTTGCCGTTGAAATCGAAAAAACCAAGTTTATTACTTCCAATAACAGTACTAATCAAAATTTGAGAAAGTATTAAAATTACCATTGTGGTTAGAAAGAGGTATGCATTCTTAAAACCTTTAGCCTCGAAAAGAAGATCGCGCTCATCTTTTTCTACTTCATTTTTTCGTTTTAGTAATCCAAGAAGAAGCTCAATAATAAAGGCGAAAAAGAGCACTTTTATGAAAAGGGAACTAAGTTGAGATGTGACATCAGGGATACTTTCTGGCCAGCCAAAAACAGTAATTACATAAAAGCCCAATAGGCAGATAGTAGAAGCGATGGATGTATAAGCATAAATTTCTCTTTTCGACATATTAAACTCCGTTTGTTTGTTAGTGTCGGGAAATTCATACGTAAAGTAAAAAATATGTTACATTGTGTAAGATTTATTGGGTACAAGCACGATACTGTACAGCATAAATTAGATGAATTTGCAAGAGGTGAGGTTCACACAAACACTATCGAGGTTTTTTGGAGCTTCCTAAAGAATGGTATTCGTGGAGCGTACAAACATACTTCTAAGAAATACTTACAACTTTACGTTAATGAGTATGCTTTCAAATGGAATTACAGAAAAGACCAAGCTAGTCTTTTTCAGAATCTTCTAGCTTCGACTTGTCGGTAAGGATGACTTTGTCTAAAGCACTTTTGAAATTATATTCTTCAACTTGTAACTCTTGCCCGACTTCAATCTCTATTTCTATATCAGGTTCTTTGTTTTTTTGATCGCTCATGTTAAGATTGTTCAATTTAGTTGAATATGTGAGTTCAATATAATATTATTGCGATTAATAAGTTTATCGGATACTTCAGCAACACTACCACATCCACAAAATGGGTCTATTAAAGCGCTTACTAGCTCAAACAGGTTTAAAAATACTGTTTTGGAACTAATCTATTCACAAAGACTTTATAGTAATAAAAAAGGGGAAGCTGCAACTTCCCCTCTTATGGTTACGTTATCTTCGCTTAACGCGAACGACAACCTTGTAACGTACTCGAATCCGTGTCGGATATTTGATACGTACAACCTTCATGCTAATCACCTCCTTTATGGTCGTTTAGTGTGGAAAATTGGAGCAGGTGACGGGAATCGAACCCGCAATACGCGATTGGGAAAAACGGCGTGTTACCATTAACACTACACCTGCTTTTTAAAAGAAAAGCCCGAACTGCAATTCGGGCTTTCTTTTTTAAAGGTAATATGTAAGTAAAAAAGGAGAAAATGCTATGAGAGTCTTCTCCTACATGAAAAAATTCATCTGGATTAATATAGATATGATTTCTACCTCTAAGCATTTACGCTGATCAATAGTCTTTAGACACAAATGTGTATGATGGTTTTCAGTAAAGATAGGCTACAAATGTATTTGTTTTTGTCACAAAGCAAATAAACAACCTATTTGAAAGTAATTTTTTTCCGTCTTAGAATCAAATTTGAGAGCGAAAACTATATATGCAATGTATATAGAAGATTTAAGCCTTTTTAAATTGAAAAAACCTCGCTAGAGAGGGTCTAGACGAGGTTTTTCAAATTTTTCTTGCCAAGAAAACCCGTAAGCAAGATGCTTTGTGACATTCTTAATCTAGCAAACTTTTGCCTGAAAGTCGACATAAAAATGTAAAAGTTATCCACATCGCATCAAAAATCGGTGATAACCTTACACAAAAAAATACTATGGGACTAAAATTTATGTTGGTTTTCGAATGTCGAAAAAAGCACCTCTACGTATTCAAAAAACTAGATAATTAAACTTAAAAATTTAACCACATACCATAGTAAAAAAACACCGTTTTTTAATGTTAAAAATCACCCGTTTTTGTGGATAACTCAAAACGCTGATTTTCCCGTATTTACCAATGGTTATATTAGAATTTATTAATAAATGTATTTTTTGCGTAAAAGTTAAGGTTTATCACTTGTACTAAGGGGATAATCGCCGATTTATTTTCCATTACAGCCCTAATATTTATCGATATTCTCTCTTGATGGGATCTAGGATTCTATCTAATCCGTTGGTTTTAATTTCATACATGGTAGAAAGAAACTGACCAAGTTGTCCATCAGGCCAACCTTTTCGGCTAAACCACTCAAGGTAATGGACAGGAATATCAGTGATAAAACTATGCTTATATTGCCCAAAAGGCATACGGGCGCGAACTAGTTTTATAAGAAATTGAGAATCGTACATAGTTTAAATCTAATGAAATATTAGGTCTGAGTTTCGAGTGAAATGTCATCTTTTTTTATGATTAGTAGTGGGCTGTGAGCTTTGAGTGATGAGTATAATTACAAGGAAAGCCAATCCTGTTATAAATGTATATTGTTTATATGGCAGAAAACGAACCTTAAGATTAAATTTCCATTCATTAACTTTTTGTACATTCTTCCATGAAAAAAACGCTGCTAAAATGGTTACTTGGAATTATTATTGTTTACGCATTATTGATGATTCCAGATACATCTTCTATAAATATTGAACGGGAAGGAAATTCAACTCCCTTTATTTGGAATCAAAACGATCGATGGAAAAGTCTTGAAAGTGATTTTGCCCAAGCTAGAGAAGAATCGGAGCTAGAGCGTACGGTAAAAATAGACTTACTTCTTAATAGTACTCTAAAGATTTTGACAGAGTTGGAAACGGAAGAGATTCAACCTAACGACCAACGATTAGATAAATTCATGAATGGCTTTTTTGAGTTAGCTCCAATTGTTGCAGCTCAAGAAAATCAAAATGAAGTTTTCTTTGAAATATATAATCGTGCTAGAAGGAATATTAAGGAACAATCTATTAATTGGGATATCAATCAGACCGATACCAGAATAGCGTTGTATAAAAGCTTGTATGGTATGCGTGCTGCAGTGGAGGAAGTTCTATTGCAATCAAATAATCCTTTTGAGCCTGTTTTGTATGTAAAAGATGAGCCATCAGAAACACCAAGTACCAATATTTTAGGAATTAAAGTACATAGTGGTGATTTACTCGTTTCTAGAGGTGGAGCAGAAGTTTCAGCATTAATTTCTAGAGGAAACGATTATCCTGGGAATTTCTCTCACGTCGCATTAGTGTATGTTGAAGAAGGAACCAATATTCCATATTTAATTGAAGCCCATATTGAACGTGGAGTTGCAATCGCCACATTGGATGAATACATCAAAGATCGCAAGTTGAGATTTATGGTACTTCGGCCAAGACATAATCTTCCTCAGGTTATAAAAAATCCAATGCTTCCACATTATGCAGCAAAAGATATGTTTGAGGAAGTTCAGCAAAGACACATTCCATACGATTTCAAAATGAATTTTTATGATTCTGAAGCGATGTTTTGTTCGGAAGTGGGTTCATATACCTACAAAAATAATGGGATTCAGCTATGGGCTTCTGAATCTACAATTTCTTCGGAAGGGGTTGTTTCGCTATTAAATACTTTTGGCGTTGAAAATTTTGTAACTCAAATGCCTTCTGATTTAGAATATGATGTCCAGCTTGCTGTAGTTGCTGAATGGAGAAGTGAAGAAAGTTTGTTTGATGATCACCTCTATAACTCTGTGATTGATGCAATGCTTATGTGTGCAGACCAAGGTGAAAAAGTTGGATATAACTCGTTCCTACTACCATTTGCTCGAATTTTAAAAGCTTATAGCGTAGTTAAGAATTGGTTAGGTAGCGAAGGTCCAGTTCCTGAAGGGATGTCGGCCACCCAAGCCATAAAAAACAATTCTTTTGTGGATAGACACATCGAAATAAAGGAAAAGGTACATACTGAAATTGAGCTCTTTAAAAACAAAAATGGCTATAATCCGCCGTATTGGGAATTGGTGAATATGGCAGAATTACAATCAGGATGTAGAAACTAGAACTAAGAGTTCTTATAAAAAATGCATTTAAACTGAATAACATAAACTAAAGTCGATTGAGAAATTGTTGAATCAATGAAAAAGAAAGTACATCTAGTTTTAGGAAGTGGTGGTGCACGAGGAATTGCTCATATTGCCGTAATCGACCAGTTAGAGAAAGATGGCTACGAAATTATTGAAGTAATTGGTTGTTCTATGGGTGCGGTTATTGGTGGTATTTATGCAGCAGGACATTTTCAAGATTATAAAAACTGGATTCTGAAGCTTAGTAGAAAAGATGTTTTCGACTTAATGGATTTCACACTCACTAAGCAAGGCTTTGTAAAAGGTGATAAGATTTTTGCTAAGCATAAAGATCTATTGGGAACCTTAAACATCGAGGATTTTGATATACCTTTTACCGCTGTTGCCACCGATATGAAGAATAACGAAGAAGTTCACTTCACAAAAGGTGATTTATACAAAGCCTTAAGAGCATCAGGGTCTATTCCTGGTTTATATATTCCTTCTGTTCAAGATGGACGTGTTTTGGTAGATGGTGGAGTATTGAATCCTCTTCCAATCAACTTAGTGAACAAACAGGATGATGCTATTATTGTAGCAGTTGATTTGAATGCAAAATCAGATAAAAAATGGGATTTAATTAACAACTCAAAAAAGCCAGAAGAACCCAAGTGGTATGAAAAAATCCTTCCTGACAATGTTGTAGAATATGCTCGGAAATATGAAGACCAAAAAGAAAAGGCTGAAGAAGACGCTTTTTCATTGCTAGAATTGATGGAAAGCACCTTTAGTTTTACTCAAGATCGGCTTACCTCTCTAATGCTAGAATTGTACCCCGTTGATGTTTTGGTAGAAATTCCTAGAAATACAGCTGGAACGTTTGATTTCAATAAGGCGAACCAGATTTATAATGTAGGTCTTCTGGGTTATCAAAAAGCAATGAACAAACGTAAACAATTGAATTAGCTTAATAATCGGTTCTAAATGGCACCGCTGGTAAGCCTTCTTTATTATAAAGAGAAACGTCTGGGTTATCAGCCCAAGCATATCTTATGTTCACAGGTTTAGCAACTTTATCAGACCAAGTAACTATCTCATTGCCTTCTATGATTGCATCAGCCCAATAAAATTTTGAATCTTCACCAGCAATCGCAAAGCCAAGAACTTTATCTGAATTTTTCAGAGTTAATCCACTACCAACATGATCAAAAGATATCCGAACTCTATTTCCTTCAATGGAATGAGAACGATACATTGGCCCTGAATACACAATATTGGTTTGATGGTAAGCTTTATTTAAAGCGGCCAACCATAAACGATAACCAACATCTTTTTTGTTTCTTGGGTGAACATCTTCGGCACTTCCAATATCAATAATGGTTGCCATAGCGGTGTTATTAAGTCGTAGCGTTTTTGTTTGAGCTTCTCTCAATGCAGCCCAATCACTTTCGGTAGGAGAATCTGTTTTCTGCATATAGTTTGCTAACTGAACATAAAGAAAAGGAAAATCTCCCTGATTCCATGCGTTTCTCCATTCTTCAATCATATTTTCAAAAAGCACATTATAATATTGATGCATGCCTGCATTGTTTTCACCTTGGTACCAAATAGCTCCTTTAAGAGTATAGCCAGCAATAGGATGAATCATTGCGTTATATAAAAAACCGGGTTGCCACTCATTTCGAGCGGGTTGTGGAATTTGTGGCTCAACTTCGGTTGAAAATTTCCAATCACCAGTTAAATCTAAATTTTCACCATCTATCTCTAGCCTAATATTATCTTTCCCGCCAATCATAACATTGTTGTCCCAAGAGTTTACAGCTCTAAACGCAATTACATTAGCGCCTTTCTTAAACAACTTTGCTGGGATAGAGAAACTTGCATTGCTTTCTTGCCAACCCTTAACACCTACAGAATCTCCATTTAGATAAAAAATGGCTTCTTGAACAATATCACCTGAATAAAATACAATTGGAGTTTTTGGCTGATTACTAAGTTTAAAGCTTTTGCGGAGCCATACAACATCGTTTAATGGTTTTTTTAAAGGGAGTGAAATTTCTTTCCATTCTGAATCATTAAAGTCTGTTGATTGAACATTTTTTTCTAAACCTCTTTTCGGGTTTGCAATCAGATCCCACTTTAATTCTTCACGCTCTTTGTTTTGTGCAAATTCGGTAGCCCAATCCTTCTCTGGGTTTAAAACTCTTTTTGCTTCGTTTTCATAGCCTGGTGTGGTCAATAATCTATTTGCTGGTGTCCATGCCTCAGCTGGTGTCCCTCCCCAATTACTATCAATGATTCCTACTGGAACTGACATCTCAGTATGATTAAGCTTAGCAAAATACCAAGCAATGGCTGAGAAGTTTGGCGAGTTTTCAGGATTTGAAAGCTTCCATTCACCAGAAGGAATGTCTTTTTCTGTTTTATATGAAGTCGTGTTTGGTACTTCAAAGAATCGAATTTCGGGTATATCACTATTGGCAACTTCCTCTTCCCATCCATCCACAACCCAACCTAATTTCCATTCCATATTAGATTGCCCACCAGCCACCCAAACATCTCCAAAATATACATCCTCAAAAGAAATGGTTTCACCAGAACTAATTTCAAGAACATGAGGTCCCCCAGCATTTTGCTTAGGTAAGAAGAGCTCCCAATTACCTTCTGATGTAGCAACAGTTTCAACCGAAATAGTACCTATTTTTACACTAACAGCAGAATTTGGTACAGCCCATCCCCAAAGTCGAACATCTGCATTACGCTGTAATACCATATGGTCTCCAAAAATTCGAGGGAGCTGGAGACTTTGCGCGGTTGTAGTATCAAAATGAAACATCGTTAAAAAAATAGTGATAAATAAAACCAGTTTAACTTTCATAGCAGTAAAATTAGGAATGGAGTATTTAATCAATTTAATTTACTTAATTGATTAAACCCAAGTTTTTTTAAATACCTCCGATTTCTCATTAGTTGGTTGCAACTCTTGTATATGAGCTATTAATTCTGCTATTTCCTACATCATTTAAAGCTAAAAAACCTGTACATGTCTAAACGCTTCATTCTTGCAATCGATCAAGGAACAACCAGTTCAAGAGCTATTGTATTTAATCATTCTGGGCATGTTGAAGCGGTAGCGCAGAAAGAAATTAAACAGCACTTTCCTAATGATGGCTGGGTTGAACACGACCCAATGGAGATTTGGAAAACCCAAGCAGGAGTTATTGCCGAGGCCATTTCAGAGTGTGGAGCTGATGGAAAAAGTATTGCTGCAATTGGTATCACCAACCAAAGAGAAACAACAGTTGTTTGGAATAGAGAAACAGGGAAGCCAGTTTATAATGCAATTGTTTGGCAAGATCGAAGAACTTCAGATTATTGCGATGAGCTGCGTGAACAAGGTTGGGAAGAAAAGGTAAAAGAGAAAACAGGACTTATAATTGATAGTTATTTCTCTGGCACAAAAATAAGATGGATTCTTAAACATGTAGATGGTGCACGAGCATTGGCTAATGAAGGAAAACTAGCTTTTGGAACCATCGATACTTGGTTAATCTGGAATTTATCAAAAGGTGATACGCACGTTACAGACGTAACGAATGCATCTAGAACAATGCTTTTTAATATTAAAGAGCAAAAATGGGATGAAGAATTGTTAGAATTACTTTCTATCCCAAAAAGCATGTTGCCGGAAGTTAAATCCTCAAGCGAAGTTTATGGTCACACCAAATCGACTATTTTTGCGCATGAAGTTCCTATTGCTGGGATAGCTGGAGATCAACAAGCTGCTCTTTTTGGTCAGATGTGTTTAGAACCGGGAATGCTTAAAAATACCTACGGCACTGGTTCTTTTATCATGTTTAATACAGGGAAGGAACCAATTCCATCCAAAAACAAATTGCTTACAACAGTGGCTTGGGGTTTGGATGGTGAAATAACCTATGCTTTAGAAGGTTCCATTTTTATAGCTGGCGCTGTTGTACAGTGGTTACGCGATGGGCTTGGAATCATTAAGTCATCTTCGGATGTAGAAAAATTAGCACTTACCGAAAAAAATAACGGTGGCGTATTTTTGGTTCCTGCATTTGCAGGGCTTGGTGCTCCACATTGGGACCAACGTGCCCGTGGAACGCTCTTTGGCATCACGCGTGGAACAACGGGTGGTCACATAGCTCGGGCAGCCTTAGAAGGGATTGCTTTTCAAGTGAAAGATGTACTTTCTGCAATGGAAGCTGATTCGGGAATCGAAATAAAAGAACTTCGTGTGGATGGGGGCGCTACGGTAAATAATACGTTGATGCAGTTTCAGTCAGATATTTTAGGAATACCATTAGTTCGTCCCAAAGTTTCGGAAACAACAGCGCTTGGAGCAGCATATTTGGCTGGATTGGCGGTTCATTTTTGGAAGAACACCGATGAAACTAAAACACATTGGCATGAAGATAAGCGCTTTGAGCCGAGTATGAAGAAATCAGAAGTAGATAGATTGCTCGAAAAGTGGAACAAAGCGGTAGAAAAGAGCAAAGGTTGGATTGATTAACACTGAAGTTTAAAACGAAAAGATTTTAAAATGAATAGAAAAGAGCTTCTTAATACGGTAAGAGAGTTTCACGATTTCTGGGATGTACTCATTATTGGAGGCGGAGCAACGGGCTTAGGTTGTGCTGTTGATGCCGCATCTCGAGGGTACAAAACCTTACTTCTAGATATGCACGATTTTGCAAAAGGAACATCTAGTAGAAGTACAAAATTGGTTCATGGCGGAGTTCGTTATTTACAGCAAGGCGATGTCTCTCTGGTGATTGAAGCATTGCATGAACGCGGTCTACTTATTCAAAATGCGCCACATTTAGTAAGCCATCAATCTTTTATAGTTCCGAGCTACGAGTGGTGGAACGGCCCGTTTTATGGTGTGGGAATGAAAGTGTACGATGCACTTGCAGGGAAATTGGGTATCAAAAAATCACAAACGCTTTCAAAAGAGGAAACACTTGCCAAAATCCCAACTCTAGAACCTGAGGGATTACGTGGCGGCGTGATGTATTACGATGGCCAGTTCGATGATTCACGACTAGCTATTAATCTTGCTCAAACTATAGTTGACGAAGGAGGAACTCCAATCAATTATATGAAAGTCACTGATTTAATAAAAAACGGTGCTGGCTTAATTGAAGGCGTTAAAGCACTTGATATGGTTAAAGGCGAGAGTTTTACTATAAATGCACGGGTTGTAATAAACGCTACAGGTATTTTTACCGACTCCATTATGAAAATGGACAACGCAAATCACAAACAGATGATACAATGCGCGCAGGGAATA
This sequence comes from Balneola sp., assembly GCA_048267645.1. GTDB lineage: Bacteria > Bacteroidota > Rhodothermia > Balneolales > Balneolaceae > Balneola. The sequence continues at coordinate 117,427 of JBLWXC010000002.1, read as the reverse complement.
CATCTTGTTTTGGATAAAGAGTTTTTACCTGGAGATGCTGCTATTATGGTTCCTCATACCGATGATGGGCGTGTACTTTTTGCGGTTCCTTGGCATGATAAAGTGATTGTAGGAACAACGGATACCGCTATCGATAAACCAACGCTAGAACCCGTTGCGCTGGAAGAGGAAATCGAATTTATACTACGTCATGCTAAACAGTATCTCACTAAAGATCCAACTCGAGCTGATGTGAAAAGTGTGTTTGCTGGTTTACGACCTCTTGTTAAACCTCAAGATTCTAAATCTACTTCTGAAATTTCGAGAAGTCATCATTTGGAAGTTTCTGAATCTGGCTTAGTTACCATTGCTGGAGGAAAGTGGACTACCTACCGAAAAATGGCGGAAGACACTATTGATAGAGCAATGCTAATGGCTGGATTAGAACAAAAAAATTGCGAGACCAAAGAACTTCGCATTCATGGCTGGTTAAAATCTGTAGATAGAAATCATCCTTTACACATGTATGGCTCAGACAAAGTCGGTTTGGAAAAATTGCTTCACGAGAATCCTGATTGGAATGAACAAATTCATCCAAACCTACCGTATTTAAAAGGCGAGGTAATTTGGGCGGTACGTAATGAGTTAGCTATTACTATTGAAGATGTTTTATCTAGAAGAACGCGAGCTTTATTATTAGATGCCAAAGCATCCGTCGAAATGGCTCCCATTGTTGGTGAGTTATTAGCTCAGGAATTTGGAGAAGATGAGCAATGGGTTTTGCAAGAAGTAAAAGAGTACACAGCTTTAGCTAATGCGTATATTCTCCAAAACTAAATCACCCAATCCATAAAGTATTAATTATAAATGCCAGAGAATTATCAGAAGATTTTAGATGATATTAATGAAGAGTTAAAAGATCTAAGAGGAGAAGGAGAGGCTGCAGATTATATTCCAGAACTAAAAAAGTTAAATCCCGATAAATTCGGTATTCATTTATGCTTGCTTAATGGTGGTAGTGCATCTGTTGGCGATAGCGAAGAAAAATTTTCCATCCAAAGTATAACTAAAGTATTTTCATTAACTATGGCTTTTTCTATGGTGGGCGAAGAACTTTGGAAGCGAGTTGATGTTGAGCCTTCAGGAAATCCTTTCAACTCATTAGTCCAGTTAGAGTATGAAAAAGGCATACCTCGTAATCCGCTTATTAATGCTGGAGCATTAGTAGTATCTGATGTCCTTGTTTCTTTGTTAAAAAACCCAAAAGAAGAATATTTAGCTTATATCCGGAAGTTGTGTGGAGCTAAGAACATCAACTACAACAAAAGTGTAGCGGAGTCTGAGAAGCAATGTGGTTATAGAAATATGGCGCTTATCAATCTGATGAAGTCTTTTGGGAATATCGAAAACGATATTGATACGGTGTTAGATTTCTATTATCACCAATGTTCTATTGAAATGACATGCAAAGAACTTGCTGAAAGCTTTTTACTGTATACAAACCATGGAGTTTTATGCGAAACAGGAGAGCGATTGATTACCGGATCTCAATCAAAACGTATAAGTGCAATTATGCTTACTTGCGGTTTTTATGATGAGGCAGGAGAGTTTACTTTTAGAGTTGGTTTACCGGGAAAGAGTGGAGTTGGTGGGGGAATAGTAGCCATAAACCCAGGAAGTTATAGTATAGCTGTTTGGAGCCCTCGGCTAAACAATGCCGGAAATTCCATTTTAGGAATGAAAGCACTAGAAGAATTTACCACCAAAACAGGTTTATCGATATTCTAGAAAAAGAAAAAGCCGGTGAAAACCGGCTTTAAATATTATTTAAGCGCTACTTTAATTCGCTCAAAAATTTCATCGATTGTACCAATACCTTCAATTTCTTGAACCAAACCTTGTTTGCTATAGTAGCTTTGAACAGGTTCAGTTTCATTAGTATAAACTTTTAAACGGTTCTTGATCATTTCTTCTGTATCGTCAGAACGACCTTCGCCTCGGCTCAATATTCTTCTAACTAATTCGTCTTCAGGAACACTAAGTACTACAAAAGCATCAACTTTTGAACCCTTATCAGCTAACATTTTATCAAAAGCTTCTGCTTGCACAACGGTTCTTGGGAAGCCATCAAAAATACAGCCTTTATCGTACTTGGAATCTTTAAGTTCTTCGGCTACCAAATCTACCACCGTTTTATCAGGAACAAGTTCGCCAGCATCTAGGATACCTTTAACTTTTACACCAAGTGGAGTTTCATTTTTTATAGCTGCGCGAAAAATATTTCCTGTAGATAAATGAGGAATATTGTATTCGGCTTGAATTAAATTAGCTTGTGTACCTTTACCAGCGCCAGGAGGGCCAAACAGGATTATGTTCATCGAGGTTAGTTAGATTCTTTGGGATTTTTAAAGCCTTTTAAAATAGTTCGATTTATCTCCACTTTCAACGAGTTATTGTATGTAATTACTCTAATGGGGAAATTAATTGAGGCTTAATAAGAAACTGAGGTTAGTATAAATAAAGTAGGCGAACGCCGTTAAGCATTCGCCTTAAACTCAGTACAATCTATCGCGCTAATTAATTCTAGAGCGTAGATTGTAATCACAGCCGGAGAACATCCGGTGTTAGAAGAAAAAATAGAGCTGTAAAGCTTCTTACTTTTTTCTACCTAGTGTTTCTTTTTCTTTAATACGAGCCGCTTTACCGCGAAGATCACGTAAGTAGAACAATTTAGAACGTCTAACTTTACCACGTCTTTTCACTTCAATTTTAGCGATAAAAGGTGAGTAAAGTGGGAAAATACGCTCAACACCGATGTTATTGCTTATTTTACGAACAATAAACGTTTTGTTAGCACCGCTTCCACGTTCGTTAATTACAACACCTTCGTACTGCTGAATACGCTCTTTTTCACCTTCACGTACACGGTAGTGAACGTTTACAGTATCACCTGCAGTAAACGCTGGTAGGTCATCGTGTACCAGTGTTTGTTCTATCAATTTTAGCTTATCCATTATTCTGTATGTTTGCTGACGAATCAGCTGTTAATAGTCTTTCTTAAATTTATCGTACAAATCTTTTCGTCGTTCTTTTGTTCGTTGAACCGCTTGCTCGTGCTTCCATTCTTCTTGCTTTTTTCTGTCTCCAGAAAGCAATACGGCAGGAACTTTTTTGCCATTAAACTCAGCAGGGCGTGTATACACTGGCGCTTCTAATAAACCATCTTGAAATGAATCATTAAGCGCACTTCCTGCATCACCAATAGCACCAGGAATTAATCGAACAATAGCATCGGTAATAACCATTGCCGGAAGTTCTCCTCCTGATAGCACGTAATCACCAATTGTATATTCTTTGGTAATTAGCATATCGCGTACTCGCTGATCTACACCTTTATAGTGTCCACATAAAATCATCACATTTTGCTTAAGTGATAATGTGTTTGCTTCGGATTGGTCAAAAACGTCTCCATCTGGCGCGGTAAAAATGATTTCATCATACTTACGTTGCTTACATAGATGTTCAATACAGCTAAAAATAGGTTGAGGTGTTAATACCATTCCGGGATCTCCTCCATAAGGATAGTCGTCAATTTTACGGTGCTTGTCTTCGGTATAATCCCGAAGGTCGTGCACATAAACTTCAACAAGTCCTTTCTCTTTGGCGCGTTTCACAATACTGTGATTGAGCGGCCCATCGAGTAAAGAAGGTACAGCGGAAAGAATATCAATTCTCATCATTCTATAATCCTTCTAAAAGATCTAGGTTTTGGCAAATCACCGACTCATTTTCATCATCAATACTTACAACAAAGTGATCTACAAAAGGAACGAGGACGTTTCCAGCGTTTCCTGCAATAACTAGTGTGTCTTGAGCAGGATTTTCTAAAATGTCAGTAATTATTCCGTAATGCTGATTATTACTATCGTAAACATCATAATTGAGTACCGAATCTTCAGAGGCATAGGTTGTTAAAAATTCTTCAGCTTTTTCCGTTTCCAGAAAAATACCTCGATTTTTTAAAGCCTCGGCCGAAGCGCGATCAGCGATGTGTTCAAATTGTACAAAGAACGAAAATTTGTTTCCTTTTTCCTGGCATCGAATTTCTCTAATACGAGCAGGAAAATAATCGCCCCTTTCGTTTCGCAAATACACCAAATTCAACTCTTCTAAGGCAATAGGGTCTTCGTTCTCAAAGAGAACTTTAAGCTCACCTTTTAGCCCATGCGACCGAGCGATTAGCCCGATTTGAGTAAATGGATTTGTATTGGCGTCCTGATTCATAGGAGCCGAATTTCGTTGGTTATTCTTCTGATTGTTTGCTTTCCCATGCAGCAAGAACGGTTTTGCGAGATTCGTCATCTGCAATAAAGCCTTCTAAATCGGCTAAATCCGTATTCTTGATGTGGTCAGCAGCTTCTTTAGCGGTCATAGCAGAAGAGTTTTGGCCATCTTCACTTGTAGTGGCTTTTTCTTCTTCTTCTTTTTTCTCAGCTACTTCTTCAGCAACAACTTCAGTTTCTTCAACCGCAGGAGCTTCTTCCTTAACTTCTTCAACAACAGGCTCTTCAACCACAGCTTCTTCAGTTGCTGGTTCTTCAGCTACTTCTTCTACTGTTTCGGTAGTTTCTTCAACTACAGCTGTGTCTTCGGTTGTTTCTTCTGAAGCAGTTTCTTCAACTTCTTCTGTAGCTTCGGCAGCTTCAGCTTCTGCTGCAACTTCTTTCGCTGCTTGAGATGCTTTTTCCGCTAATTGCTTTTTGTATTCAGTTTCTTCAGCAGCAAGTACAGATTTGTGCGTATCTTTACGCGAAGTTTCACCTGCGCCTTTAGATTCACGGTAAGCTTGCCATTCAGCCATAGCGGCTTCAATTTCTTCTTCGCTTTTTCCCCACATCATAAGGTGGCGCTTGTATAAAAGGCCAGAATTACGAAGGATCTTGCGAACGGTATCGGAAGGTTGAGCACCAGTTTCTAACCAGTATAAAATACGGTCTTCGTTAAGTACTACTTCTTTGTTTTCAGTTACGTTGTCGTAACGGCCAACTTGTTCGATGATGCGGCCATCTCTAGCAGAGCGGCTATCTGCAACAACCAAGTGGTAAATAGGGCGTTTTTTACGTCCTTTCCTTTGAAGTCTGATTCTAATCAATGTTGTTCTCCAGTGAGTTTATGTATAATCGTTATCTACCTATTGGTAGATTTTTTAATCCTTGAAGTGCTCGGCCCATTTTTCCCATTTTGGACATAGTCTTCATCATTTTTTTCATCTGTTCGAACTGTTTTATGAGATCATTGATCTCACGGACAGTAGTGCCAGAGCCGGCTGCTATACGTCGTCTACGACTTCCGTTTAGTAAGCTTGGGTTCTGACGCTCCTCCGGCGTCATTGAGTAGATAATCGCTTCGATAGGTTTAAACGCATCATCATCGATATCTGCATTATTCAATGCTTTGCTGGCGCCGGGGATCATAGATACAAGATCGGTGAAATCACCCATCTTTTTTATCTTTTGAATTTGCTCGAGGAAGTCTTCTAAGTCAAACTTATCAGAACTAATACGCTTTTGAAGGCGATCAGCTTCTGCCTCGTCAAATTCTTTTTGAGCTTTTTCAACTAACGAAACCACATCACCCATACCAAGTATGCGTTGTGCCATACGGTCTGGGTAGAAAGGGGAAAGTGCGTCCAGCTTTTCGCCGGTACTCACAAACTTAATGGGCTTGTTTACAACAGTTTTGATAGAAAGAGCGGCACCACCTCGGGTATCGCCATCTAACTTGGTAAGAACTACCCCGTCGTAATCAATTCGATCGTTAAACTCTTTTGCTGTGTTAACTGCGTCCTGACCGGTCATTGAGTCAACAACAAACAAAATTTCGTGAGGATTTACGGCTTTTTTAATTTCCGCAATCTCCGTCATCATATCCTCATCTACATGTAATCGTCCGGCAGTATCAATAATAACAGTATCCATTGCCAAACTTTTAGCCATTGCAACTGCTTCTTTAGCAACGCGAACGGCATCTTTTTGTTCAATGGAATAAACTGGTACATCAATTTGAGATGCCAGAGACTTAAGCTGGTTTACGGCAGCAGGGCGATAAACATCGGCGGCAGCAAGAAGCGGATTCTTTTTATGCTCCTGCTTGAGATATCGGGCTAATTTACCTGAAAAGGTAGTTTTACCCGAACCTTGTAAACCTGCAATAAGAATTACAGTAGGGGGAGTGTGTGCACTTGCAATTTCAACTTTCTCACCACCAAAGGTAGCCACAAGCTCATCAAACACAATTTTTGTGAATTGTTGGCCAGGGTTAACGCTGGTAAGAACGTCGGATCCAAGTGCTTGTTCTTGAATTTTTTTGGTGAATTCGCGGGCTACTTCAAAGTTTACATCAGCATCCAATAAGGCACGACGAATTTCACGTACTGTTTCCGCAATGTTAACATCGCTAATACGTGCTTCGCCTTTCAGATTCTGAAACGCTTTATCTAATTTTGAGGATAAACTTTCAAACATAATATATAAAGTGGATTTAACCGCTTAATTCAGAGCCGATAAAAATACAGCTTTTAATGGGTGTTATCAACACTAATGTGGATAAAGTTTTCTTGGCGCTTCTTCTACTTGGTGACACCCCTGAATCAGGTATTTTTTAAGGAAGATTGTTTTTGGAATGATAGAATAAATGAGGGGGATAGGGCGTAGCTTTAATATCTTAATAAGATGATTGTAACTTATAGATATTTAGTGACTCCTTTTTATAAGTTATACTAAAATTCTAATAGATTACCGCTATGAAAAAATAATTGGTTTCATTCTTCTGTTAATGATGGCTTGCACAAATGTAAATGAAAGTTTACCTATAGATATTGATAACGACCTCAATATCATTTCTACGGATGTAAGCGATAAAACAATGATTCAAAAAATTAAAACCTATGCTGGAGAGGAAGCGAAAAACAAAGCAATAAAGGATCTATCGCTTGACTATGGCTCAATGAAGAGAGTAAAAAGAGAAGGCTTTTATGGTGAGGCAATAGTAGCACTTCAAAACGAAAAGCAAAAGGCAGGAGTTTCTGCAAGTCAAGTTGCGTTTCTGTTAAAAGATGAAGAGATTATAGGCTCTATGATTATCAAAATGGAGTTAATTGATAATCAGATATTAAAGATAGGATATACACTGTTGACGAAAAGTTGATGAACAGGTTACTTTAGATTCTAATACAGAAACGATTTCTTTTGCTAAGAACAAGGTAAAGTCCAAAGAGTGTGGTAACGCCACAGCTGATTGTATTGGATCAATGTACACAGATTTAGGATGGGGCTCTGTGGCTTGGTGGGTTGGAACGGGTATTTTTGGTGCTCCTTGGGCTGTTGGAACGGCGCTGGGGTGCGCATACGCATCGTGTTTACAATAACAACTTATAAAATGACAAGTCATGAAAAACCTATTTATATATCTAATAGTTCTTTTTGCCCCATTAATTCCAATCTACCTTCTTTTCAAGCAAGGTTACTTGATGGAGGCTTTATTGATTCTTGCTGTGTATGTGTTCCTGTATAAACCTTATTTCGATAGTCTAAGGTTGTATCAATTAAACGAGATAAGTTTGAGTGAGCATAGAAGATGGGCGATACCATTCTCTAAATCCTATTGGTATTCTGTAACACACTTTAGAAAAATATTTCATTTCTAATTATTAATTAAGCCGAAGTATAGTCTTCGGCTTTTTATTTATGAGTTTATTATTAAGGCAGAGAGTTTGCATCAGTCATTTTATCTACACTTTCTTAAACCTGTTTAAAAACAGTGGTATTTCGTTCTTTTATGAGTGCGGATATTTACCAAAATAGAAACCCAGCCCTTTAATTAATGATAAAACATCTTTTCGTAGTTTTAATGGTGCTTACTCTGGCGTGTGAAAAAAAACCTGAATCACATGACAGGAATACTAAGCCGCTAGTTTGTTCAACAATGCTAGATGATTCGGATAGCTATCAAACTGTTTTTGCTAATACCGACAAAGTGGATATTAGTAGTATAGCAAATGTTGTTTTGTATAATAACGATTTGGTGTTTACCCAGCCATATAAAGGCAATATCGTATTATATAATGTGAAAGAACAGAGTTTCCAGCAGATAGGGAGGGTTGGCCGTGGACCTTTTGAATTCCAAAATGCTTGGCTTTATAACAAAGAAAACATGCTCTATATCTATGATTATGCACTGGCAAAAATAACGGAATATGATTTAGAAAAAGGGGCGTTCATTAAAGAACATTCATTAGATAAAGTTATTCCGGGACTAATCATTCATGCTGAAAATGTGAATGACACGACTTTTTTATATTTCAATGTTGAACGACGAGACCGAACCGTTAGCAATGATACGTTTACCGATATTATTAAATACAACCCAATTACCCGAAGCGAAAAAACGCTGTTATCATTTCAGAATTTAGGAACGCTGAGTTATTGGGATAGTAGTGCCAAATATGATTTTGTTAGTTCAGCACTTATGTACAGTCATACCCAAGTCGGGGAACTTGGTGGAGCTTTGGTTTCGGTGAATACTGGAGAGCTCTCTTTTGATTATATAGGTTCAGAAAAAGAGAATTATGTTATAGACTATAACTATGCACCAAAGTATGAGAGCCATATTCAAAGCATGTACGATAATATAGACGCTTATGATCGTAACTTTCCTGAGAAAACAAAGAAAATGCTCAGAACAGCAATGGAACTTGATGGAAGAGAGTTTAGCGCAGTATTCTCAAATTGGATTTCAAGCAAGTCTCATATACTTCTAAGTCTATTTAGTGATAAGAATGCCTATTTGCTTCATCCGATAGATAAGAAGGAAAGTAACCAAGTAGTTTGTACTAACGACAACTTTAAACCCATTGCCATAGGTGAAGAATACATTTATTGGGTAGTAGAGCGTGAAGGCTACGAATATGAGTTAATTAAAACTGAGATATAGGTTAAAAAGGAACATAAGAACGAGTTTCCTCTCTGTAATATTAGTCTGGGCACCATTAATTTTATTAGTGCTACCTCAAGTCAAAACGGGAAAAGAGTTGCCGAAGTTTTCAATTACGGTTGATAGTTCAATAAACGAACAAATTAGCCTTGGCTGTTCTAAAGGGTGTGCTTGGCTAACATTAACATCTGCCTGTACTACGAATAAGTGTGATACCACAATAGATCAGTTCGGAGTACACACAGATTACACTACAGAATAAGGCCCAGATTTAGCAAATTTTATAATTAAGATAGAAAGAGCAGAAAATAAGTATCTTTTTTCATGTACAAGCGGGTGTGCATGGAAAGAATTGACAGTAAGTGCTAAAGATTTTTCTACTAAGGATTTTATTATCACAGAGAGTGGTGGAAATTTCGCTGATCAAGAATAAACTTACATAAATAGGTGTCAGCCATCTCATATCTAAATCTAAAACAATAAAGAATGTGGCTTTACAGCTTTTCAATTATCTCGGTGTTTCTTTTTAGTTGTTCGAATGTTGAAAGCGAGACTCTCGTTGAGTTAGAACTATCCAAAGAGTTCAAACTTGGCGAAAAGGCTGTTGAGCAAGTACATCGAACGTATACGGTAGCAATGGACAATCCAGTGTCTGATGAACTCATTTTTACCAATTTCACCTCGCCCATACAGCTTGTAGTTGTTAATTATGATGGAAAGCTTGTTGAAATCATTGGAAAAGAAGGAAGGGGACCAAAAGAAATTCAAGACGCTCGGTTTTTCGGGTTTGATGAAAAAGGAAATGCGCTAGTTCTAGATAAAGCCTCAGCTTTTTTTAAGTATTACAATCGGAATAATGATGAGGTGACTTCTTTCCACTACCCCATTAAAAAAGGAATTTCAGTTACATCCAGAAACTTACAGCAGTGCGATGGAAAGTGGTATGTAGGCGTTCAATTATTAGGTAAGTCAACCCTACCGTCTACTCCGATTGTTGCTGTTTTTGATTCTACTTTTTCTCTTTCTGATACACTTGGTGGGTATGATCCTTTTTTTAAAGGAAGAACAGATGTGATGCAGGAAGCGCTAATCGATATTGATTGCAAAAACCGATTACTCTACACTTCTCATGCTAAAACGCCCTTCATTCAAGTGTTTTCGATGGACGATGATTTTTATCAAAAGCGAACAGAGGTTAAGCCAAAGTCGTTTATGCTCTCTGATAAGTTTATATCAATGGTGGGTAGTAAAAGCTCAATGGCCCGGTTTCTTTCACAAGAACAAAGTACCAGCCTCCATCTTGCTCATTCCGATAAATACCTTTTTCATATTTTCCGAAACGAAGCTAGAGCTGTGGAGGATGTTAGAATTTTAAACGATAGTGAGCACTTTGTTGCGGTATACGATAAAGAAAACTTGGACTATTTAGGAGAGCTAATGTTGCCCGGTGTGGCAATGGGCTCAACTAAGAATGGTGAGTTAATTATCCTAAAAGACGAAAACACTTCTGAATTTCAATTTTTGAATGTAATTCCTGCTAGCTCCCAAAACTAGCCAAACCAGTATTGTTTTCAAGCACCAGGTCGACTCTAAAGCTATTATAAATAAGTGTATTATAGGGGTATAAATCCCTCAAGTATTCCTGCTATCATTTTAGCTCAATATTGGCGATTTTGTGCCCGTCTAAAAAATTCAAATTAATTACATAGAAATGAGCGAAGGCTACGGTTTATTAAAAGGAAAGAAAGGAATTATTTTTGGAGCGCTGGATGAACGCAGCATTGCTTGGAGAATAGCATTGGCTTGTAAGCGAGAAGGCGCAGACTTTGTGTTGTCTAATGCACCTGTTGCATTGCGATTAGGACAGCTTGATGCTTTAGCTGAAGAAACAGGAGCACAAATTATTCCTTGTGATGTTTCTAGCGATGAAGCTGTTAAAGAAATGATGGAGAAGATTAAAGAAGAAGAAGGTGGAGTAGATTTTATTCTTCATGCTATCGGGATGTCTCCTAATATCAGAAAAGGAAAAGCGTATACCGACTTAAACTACAATTGGTTCCACCAATCACTCGATATTTCAGCAATTTCATTACACCGCATTTTGCATTTTGCTGATGAAGTTGGCATTCTAAACGATGGTGGAAGCGTAGTAGCTTTATCATACATCGGTGCTCAGCGAATTTTCTCTAAGTATTCTGATATGAATGATGCAAAAGCATTATTAGAGAGTATTGCTAGAAACTACGGTAGTAGATTAGCTCCACGAGGAATTCGTGTTAATACCATTTCTCAAGCTCCTACAAAAACATCTGCAGGTACAGGCATTAAGAATTTTGACGGCATGTTTATTTTCGCTGAAAAAATAGCACCTCTAGGTAACCCAAGCGCTGACGAATGTGCTGATTATTGTGTTACTCTTTTCTCTGACCTTACAAAGAAAGTTACTATGCAAAACCTATACCATGATGGTGGTTTTGTAACTTCTGGTATTTCAGAAGAGATGATTGACGATTTAGTTAAAATTTATAGCGAAGAAGACTAAACCGCTATGCCAGATATAATCCTCGGTATTGATCCAGGCTCTCGTTTTACGGGATATGCTGTGCTTACCGAGGAAAATGGCTCTTTAATTGCCCTTCGTTGCGATGTGCTTAAAATGGCACACATGGATGACCACTCCGATCGACTTAAATATATATTCGATCAACTCTGTGGAATCATCAACTCTATAAAACCCACTTCTTGCGCAGTAGAAACTCCCATCTACGGAGTTGATCCTCAAGCAATGCTTAAATTGGGTCGTGCACAAGCCGCTGCTATTTTAGCGGGCAAACATTGTGGAATCCCCGTTGTAGAATATTTCCCCAAAGTAGTAAAAAAAGCAATTACTGGAAATGGTAACGCCAGTAAGGAACAAGTAGCTTTTATGCTTAGCAAGATGGTGCGTTTACCTGATGAAAAGCTCAAAAACGATGCTACGGATGCACTTGCAGTGGCATGGTGCCATTACATGAAAGGAAATTCGATAATTACTGGGGCATCAACTAAAAAAACACATCAGAACAATAAAAAGTCGGATTGGGCTGCTTTTGCCGCTCAAAATCCAGATAGGATAAAAGGTTTATGATTGCATTTTTGAAAGGTTTTGTTGAAGAATTGCTTCCCGATGTTGCCCTAATAGATGTAGGTGGGGTAGGTTACCGTGTAGAAATTTCGGCTCAAACATTTGAGCAACTTAAGCCACAAACGGAAGTGAAGTTGCTTATTTATCATCACATAACAGAAAACGACCAGCGTTTGTTTGGGTTTTATACTAAAGATGAGAAACAGCTTTTCGAGAAATTAATAACGGTAAAAGGTGTTGGACCAAAATTAGGACTTACTATTGTTTCTGGATTGCCAGCAAATCATTTAATTCAAGCCATATCAAATTCAGATATTGCCACATTATCTCGCGTACCAGGTATTGGTAAGAAAACAGCTGAACGAATTTCCTTAGAGCTTAAAGATAAGATTGGGCAAATTAGTACTTCGCGAGGTGCAAATTCTATAGCTCCTGTTTCTGGAATTGCAGAAGAAGTAATCTCAGCCCTAGAGTCGCTTGGATTTAAAAGGAGAGAAGCTGAGCAAGCCACAATGAAAGTATTGCAAGATTCTGAAGTACTTACGGTTCCTTCTGCAATCAAAAAAGCATTATCTCTTTTAAATAAATAACAATTTGTTAACTACCATTCGTTTTAATTTAACATTATACATTAGTACCATTGTTATACTTCTAGTTTTAACATAACCCAACCTTACTATCGTGTCCAAAAAAACTATTTTAGTTGTTGACGACGAAAAAGACCTTCTTGATTTAATCGAGTACAATCTCCGTAAAGAGGGCTTCGATGTCCTAAAAGCAGAAAATGGAGAGCAAGGCATTGAAATTGCAAAAACATATCAGCCAGATTTGGTGCTTTTAGATATAATGATGCCTAAAATGGACGGATTGCAGGCTGTAGAGATTATGCGGCAAGACGATGCATTGAAACGCATGCCTATTATCTTTTTAACGGCTCGTAGTGATGAAAAGACCGAAGTTGAAGGTCTTAATAAAGGTGGTGATGATTACATCACAAAACCGATTAGCACCACAAAGTTAATTTCTCGTATCAAAGCTGTATTACGTCGTTTTGATGAGAAATCAGAATCGGTCAATAAAGTGGATGTACATGATCTTTCCATTGATAGAGACCGCTATATCGTTATTCGAGGAGAAGAAGAATTTCATCTGCCTAGAAAAGAATTTGAATTATTGTTCTTTTTAGCAAACCGTAAAGGTCGCGTATTAGATCGCCAAACGTTGTTAAATCAGGTTTGGGGAGATAATATCTATGTTGTTGACCGAACTGTAGATGTTCACGTTCGTAAAATCCGAGAGAAATTAGGTGATCATTATATCGAAACTGTAAAAGGTGTTGGTTACCGCTTTAAGGAATGAGCTCAAGGAAGAAACAAAAACCTAAAATATTTAAACTAGGGCTACGTATTTCGTTTTATGTAGCCCTTATTACTGGTTTATGCTCGTTGTTGTTTTCTTGGTTTTACGAAAGCCCAGCAAGAAGTATTAATGTTAGCATAATTATAAGTTTTACAGTTCTTGTATTTATAATCACTTATGTAGTTGCTTCTGCCTTAGAATACAGAAGGCTACAAACTCTCGAACAGATTGCTAAGAATATTGCTCGTAAAAGATTTAAAGATTATGGTGACATCACATCTGGCCATAACGATGAAGCAGACTATTTAATTAAGCAACTTGTTAAAGCTAGTAGGACTGTTGAAAGAGAAATACAGCGCCTAAACCGAATTGAAAACTATCGTAAAGAGTTTATTGGGGATATTTCCCATGAATTAAAGACTCCCATTTTTGCTATCCAAGGCTTTATAGAAACTTTACTTAATGGCGCACTCGAAGACGAAGAAGTAAACCGTGACTTTCTAAAGAAAGCAATGCGGAATGTTAATCGTCTTATATATCTAACTAAAGATTTGATGGAAATCTCCAAGCTAGAAACGGGAGAACTCAAATCGGAGATTGATGAGTTTTACCTATACGAAGTGGTTCACGACATCATTGAAAGTTTGCATTATAAAGCCGAAAAAGACAAAGTTAGCTTATCATTCATAGAGTTTGATAAGAATCTTAGAGTACGTGCTGATAAAAATCAAATAAAGCAGGTTCTTATAAACTTAATCGAAAACGGAATTAAGTATAATGTTCCAAATGGTAAAGTTGAGGTGGCTGTTAAGAACTACAAGAAAAAAGAAGGTCGACTTCTTGTGTCTGTTAGTGATACTGGTATTGGTATTGAAGAGTTAGACTTACCGAGAGTTACTGAGCGGTTCTTTAGGGTTGATAAATCAAGAGCGAGAGAGCGTGGTGGAACTGGATTAGGCCTTGCAATTGTAAAGCATATTATGGAAGCTCATGGCGAACAATTCTTCTTTGAAAGCGCCCCAAATAAAGGTTCTACATTTAAGTTTACATTACGCAAGGTTCAGCGTGAAACCGTTTAATTAAATACCTACTTTAGGGCTCAATTTTAATTTAACAGTAGTTATGGTTTACGCAGTTATTATGGCTGGTGGTTCAGGTACAAGATTCTGGCCAAAAAGCACAAAAGCACTCCCAAAACAATTTTTGAATCTTTTTGGTGAATCAACAATGATTCAGAATACAGCAAAGCGTTTAGAGGGCATAATCCCTCAAGAACGAGTGCTTGTAGTAACTAACGATAGTTATGTGCCAATTGTCAAAGAACAATTACCTAAAGTTCCTGAAGAAAACATTGTTGGCGAACCTGTTGCAAAGAATACAGCACCTTGCGTTGCTATAGCTGCGGAATTGATTTATAAAAAAGATCCTAATGCTGTGATGGTTGTTCTGCCTGCTGATCATCATATTACAGATCAGTCTGCTTTTATAGAAATACTCAACTCTGCAATCAAAAAAGCAGAGTCTGGTAATCACCTAGTTACAATTGGCATTGAGCCATCTCATCCTGAAACTGGTTTTGGTTATATACACGCAGACAAGAATGAAAGCGAGTTAGTTGAAGGAAAGGAGGTTCTTAAAGTAAATTCTTTTAAAGAAAAACCTGACTATATCACCGCTCAATCATTCTTAGATTCTGGAGACTATTTCTGGAATAGTGGTATGTTTGTTTGGAAAGCTGAAACGGTTCTTCAAGAAATTGAAAAACAATTACCGGCTATGTATGATTTAGTAAAAGAATCCTCTCCAGAATTCTATACAGAAATGCACGGAGTATCTATTAATGAGTTTTACTTAGGTTGTGAGTCCATATCTATAGATTATGGTATTATGGAGAATGCAAAAGAGGTTTTCGTTGTGCCAGGTGAGTTTGGCTGGAATGATGTGGGAAGTTGGACGGCAGTTTACGATTTAGCAGAAAAGGTAAACAACGGTAATGCTATTCAGTGCATCAACTCTACTCTTACTAACTCGAACAACAATTTAATAATGTCTAATTCCGAAAAGATGATTTCTATTGTTGGTCTTGATAATGTAGCCGTTGTTGAAACAGACTCCGCGCTTTTGATTTGTAATTTAGAACAGGCTCAAGGCGTAAAGGACATCGTGGAACAACTGAAGGATATTAAGGACTTCAATAAATTCCTTTAAGCCACACTTGTTAATCAAGCGTTAAAAATTGCTGATCGTAGGCTAGCTTTATATGAGACGGTAAGCGTTTATTTGCTTCTTGCTGATCAACAGATGAATCCATATGAATTAAATAAGCTGTTGGTATCTCTAATTCATTGATGATATCAACAGACTCGGGAATGGTTAAGTGCGTTGGGTGAGTAGGGCCCCATCTTAACGCACTTAATGCTACCACTTTAGCACCT
This sequence comes from Balneola sp., assembly GCA_048267645.1. GTDB lineage: Bacteria > Bacteroidota > Rhodothermia > Balneolales > Balneolaceae > Balneola. The sequence continues at coordinate 101,539 of JBLWXC010000002.1, read as the reverse complement.
CGCATAAGATTTTTAGTAGAATCTGGTATATATTTAACGTCTGTTAAATACACAAAATCATCAATTCTGTAACCGAGTATATCTAAGGGGCCATGTGTTACAGGTAGAGGCGTTACGGTAAACTCTCCAAGCTGTAAAGTATTTTTTATATTTGTGAGTTGAATGGAAGCAGATCCGGGATATTTATTCTCTCCGAAAAGGTAATCGAATCTTTTTTTCAAAGACTCCAAACAGCTATCAGTTCCATAAACAGGAATCTCACCTTCCTGAACGTAATTATATGCTCGTAAATCATCTAAGCCACCAATGTGGTCCATGTGTTCATGAGTGAGCAAAACATGATCTACTCTCTTGATTTGAGCTCTTATACTTTGAATGCGAAACTCTGGTCCTACATCAATTAAAATGGAAGTATTTTCTCCCTCTATCCAAGCAGCGCAACGAGTTCGGTTATTTCTAGGGTCGTTGGATGTTAATTCGCTTCCAAATCCTCCAGCAACAGGTACCCCCATTGATGTTCCCGTTCCAAGAAAAGTAATTCGCATTAGTCTTCAAATTCTAATTCTGACCCAGTACTGTTTCTCTGAACGGAGAGACGATCCCAAATCATTTCAAGTTCTTTTTTAATTGCTGGCTTTATATAGGTGTTTGTTAAATCAATATCTGCTAGTACTCTAGCTATGGTACCAATTTGAGCTTCGAGGGGTTTATTCTTATTTACAATTACTAGGCGTTCACCCTCAATCAAACAATCATTACCGCGGAATGAGCCACGCTCTTTTCTAAGCCTGTAGCCAGATTGCTCAAGCAGTTGTTCAAGTTCAAGTAAAAGTTTATCCGGTTTCAAAGCGAAATAGCTATTGTTATTAAATGAGCTTTTAAGTCGTAATCAAAATTATGATCGGTAATATTATAAGAAGAATTTTTATAATCATACCCTACACTTAGGTTCTTATTCCCAATCAGGTTTATAAAATTAAGTCTGCTCTTACCCGTCAATGAAAAATTTGAGCCACCAAAAAATCCACCGCTCGAAGAACTAAATCCGTAGTTGGGTATAAATTTATTCGAAAAAATAATTTTGTCTTTAATTCTAAGCGAAAGTAAAAGCCCAGCGCCAACAGAAAGTGAATTCTGAGAAAATTTATCTCTCGAGCCTTCTTTTGTCACAGAAACTAAATCGGTACCAATCCTAAGTGGTATTCCAAATTCAAAGGATTCTTTTTTTGTTAACAGAATGGAATTGTTGTAAAACAGATAAAAGTTAAAGAATGTTTGATCTTCTAATTTCACAATGCTATTTGCGAAATTTACTCCCAATTCTAACACATTACTTTCAAATTGTATACTTAAGGAGTTGTTGTCGAAGTCTAATCTGTTTACCGGCAAAATTGATGTGCTTGTACCCGAATAGCTAAAGTTAGAAACTCCAGCTCCTATTCTTAAGTAAGTATTTGATTCGCTAGGTTTGTTTTCTACATTTCGGACGCTGAACATTTGCGCACAAATTGTGCTTGGAATAAAGCACACAATAAAAGCCAACGTGTAAATTTTCATAGGGAATGATTTCTGTTGAAAAAATATTAATACACTAAACGTAATTTAAAAGGAATAGTATAATGAAGTTAGTATTGATTTTACTGCTGTCTTTAATGGTAACAGGCATGCCTTCGGTTTATGATTCAATCTACGATTTTACAAGAAAAGATATTGATGGTAATAAGGTTGCCTTAGATCAATATAAAGGTAAAGTAGTAATGATTGTTAATGTAGCTTCAAAGTGTGGGTTTACTCCTCAGTACGAAGGGTTGGAAGCTATTTACGAAAAATATAAGGATGATGGCTTTGTAATTCTTGGTTTTCCAGCAAATAACTTTAAAGGGCAGGAGCCTGGATCAGACGAGGAAATTAAAGAATTCTGCACTCTTACCTATGGCGTTAAGTTTCCTATGTTCTCAAAAGTTTCCGTTCTTGGCGACGATCAAGATGAATTATTCTCTTATTTAACCAATTTGGATAACCCAGATTTTAAGGGAGACATTTCTTGGAACTTTGAAAAATTCCTTATTAATAAGGAAGGGAAGCTTATAAGGCGCTTTAAGTCTAAGGTCGAGCCTGAAAGTGATGATATTACAAGTGCTATTGAAGCAGCCTTGAGCAAATAGTTAAAATTTCTTTCTTTTTTTAATTTAGCTCTTGACATACGATTTATTTGAGCCGTATATTTGGTGCTCTTCAACGGTCCGGTAGTTCAGTTGGTTAGAACGCCTGCCTGTCACGCAGGAGGTCGAGGGTTCGAGTCCCTTCCGGATCGCAAAAAGCCTTGAATTCTACGTAATTCAAGGCTTTTTTTATTTAAACTACAATGGTTTAGTTTTTAAAAAATGTCTTCCCTTATTTCACAATACGACGTTATAGTTGTCGGCGGTGGTCACGCTGGCTCAGAAGCGGCTGGAGCTGCTGCTCAATTAGGTGCTAAAACCCTCCTTATAACAATGAACCTTGAAGCGGTTGCAAAAATGTCTTGTAACCCAGCCATGGGAGGAATTGCTAAAGGACAACTCGTAAGAGAAATCGACGCCTTAGGAGGTCTCTCTGGAATTGTTAGTGATGAATCGGGTGTGCAGTTCAAGATGCTTAACCAAAGCAAGGGGCCTGCCATGTGGAGTCCTCGATGTCAGAGCGATAGAATGTTATACGCTCAAAAAATGCGCGAGTATCTTGAGAAGAAGGTCAATCTTTTTTTCAGGCAGGATAACGTTATAGATTTAATTATCTCTAAGGATAAAAAGGTTGAAGGAGTAATTACCCAAACTGGCCAAAAGTTTTATTCTAAATCTGTTGTTCTAACAAGTGGAACCTTTTTAAACGGCTTAATACATATTGGAGAAAGTAATTATGGTGGGGGAAGATCTGGAGAGCGTGCTTCTATTGGAATTTCTGCCGCATTAGAAAACAATGGGTTTGAAGTAGGTAGATTAAAAACAGGCACACCGCCTCGTTTAGATGGTAGAACTGTTGATTATTCAAAACTTGAAGAACAGGTAGGGGATGAAGTAGCAACCCCATTTTCTTTTCTTACAGAAGAATTGCCGAAACAAGAAGATCAATTATCTTGCTGGATTGGATACACAGATAATAATGTACATGATATTCTCCGTACTGGCTTTGATAGAAGCCCAATGTTCAATGGTCGTATTAAATCTATCGGACCAAGATATTGTCCTAGTATAGAGGATAAGATTAATCGCTTTGCTGACAAAGACAGGCATCAACTATTTTTGGAGCCTGAGGGCTGGAATACATACGAGATGTATCTAAATGGATTTTCAACTTCGCTGCCAGAAGAAGTTCAGTACGAAGCACTTCGTTCAATTTCTGGTTTTGAGAATGTAGTTATGATTCGACCTGGCTATGCCATTGAGTACGACTACTTTCCACCTCATCAAATCAAAAGAACCTTAGAGACCAAAATTATAGAAGGTTTGTATTTTGCAGGCCAAATTAATGGAACTACAGGATATGAAGAAGCTGCTTGCCAGGGCTTGATGGCAGGTATAAACGCAGCTCTTAAAGTTCAAGATAAAGAACCTTTAATTCTGAAAAGATCTGAAGCTTATATTGGAGTTTTAATCGACGACTTGATCAATAAAGGGACGGAAGAGCCATACCGAATGTTTACTTCTAGAGCTGAGCATAGAATCTTACTAAGGCAGGACAATGCAGATCTTCGCTTAACTGAGATTGGCTATAAAATTGGTTTGGCATCTAAAGAGCGCTATGACAAAATGAAATTTAAGTACGAAGCTGTAGATAAACTTTCTGCTTTGCTTTACGACAGAACTATTCGTCCAGAGAAGATTAATTCCATGTTGGAGAGTAAAGGAACTACAGGGCTTAATCAGCCAGTAAAAACTCACACTGTTTTATCTCGACCTCAAATATCACTCTACGATATAATGGGTGCAGATGAAGAGTTTTCGAATGAAGTGGCAGCTATTACAGGTGATAGGTATGTAATAGAGCAGGCTGAGATATTGGTAAAATACTCTGGATATATCAGGAAAGAGTTCGAAATGGTTCAGGAGTTAAAGAATAAGGAAAACAAAAAAATTCCTTTAGATTTAGATTACTCTAAGATTAAGAGTCTCTCTACTGAGGGGTATTTAAAATTATCAAAAATTAAACCGGAGACTATTGGTCAAGCAAGTAGAATTAGTGGTGTTTCTGCAAGCGATGTCGCTGTGTTGATGGTTTATCTTAAAGGTTAGGTTTCACGTGGAACACGATATAGTCGAACGCAAAATTACAGTAGAAGAGGTTCTGGTTTTATCTGAGGTTTTAAAGAAACATAAAAAACCTCTTTTGCTTTACGCTGATAAATTACTTTGGTGGAATAGGAAGGTTAATCTAGTTAGTAGAGATGTTTCACATGAAACATTGAAGGAGCATATTAAGCATTCGCTCTGTGTTTCGTTAATGAGTGAGTTTGAAGACTCTAGTAAAATAGTTGATGCGGGAAGTGGGGGTGGTTTGCCGGGTCTGCCTTTGAGTATAGCGTTTGACGAGAAAGAGTTTGTGTTGAATGATATAATTGTCAAGAAAGTATTCGTTCTGAATGATTTGGTAAATAAGCTCAATTTAAAAGAATGGGTCTCTACAAATGCAGGTTCTGTTGGTGATATTCAAACATCACTCGGTAGTGTGATTGTTACTAAGCATGCGTTTAAAATTTTTGAACTCTACGAATTTATTAAAGACAAAGAGTGGTCTTCAATGATTTTCCTAAAAGGAAAAGAAGAAGCTCGAGAGGAATTGAAGCAAGTGGAGGAGTCTTTTAAAGTAGAAATTCTGGATTTGGAAACCGATTTTATGGGTGATTTTTATAAAGGTAAGTCTGTTGTGCAGGTAAAGAGAATAAGATAGAACTAATTATAGGATACTATGAAAAGCTCAGAAAGACGTCTAAAGCTTATGCTGATGATTCAGCAGAAAGGAAGTAGAAAGACTGTTGATGAGTTTGCTGAATATTTTGGGGTAAGTAGACGTACAATTTTCAGAGATTTTAATGCTCTGGGGGAAATTAATGTTCCAATTACATGGGATAAATATGCGGGTTATGGCGTGATGCCAGGATTTAAAATTCCTCCGCTTATGTTTTCTACACAAGAGCTGGCAACTATTATAGTGGGGTTGAATTTTGTGAAATCTCAGGTTGACCAGCAGATGGTTGACGATGCGAAAGGAGTGGAGGTAAAAATAAAAAATGTTCTACCTGATGAATTGAAAAATTTAATGAGCTCTCTACAAGAGAAAACTATTGTAGATCCGTACCAGAAGTTTGGAGCCAGAAAGAGAAAGGGTGGGAATTGGTATTTGCTAAGTAGCGCAATTTCACAAAAGAAAAGAGTGCAGTTTGTTTATTCTTCTGAAAAGACAAAAAGACAAATCCGAAAAATTGATCCGTACATTTTGGTTTTTTACGAAGATCATTGGAATGTAATTGGATTTTCGCATTTAAGAGGTGAGGTGAGGAATTTTGTACTCGATAGAACTAGTGAAGTGGAAATTCTTGACGAAAATTTCGCAATCCCCGAGAAAATGTCGATAGAGGGGTTAATTTTCCGCTCTAACGAGAGTTATCGTGATATAATAATAGAGGTCGGAGTGAGCGCTTTAAGTGCGTTAGAGGGGAATATACCGGCTAAAATTTTTAAGAAATCTGAAATAAATCCTAAATTAATTAAAGTCTATTTTAAGTTCGATAATTTAGACTTTATCAATAAATGGCTTCTACAATTTGGGAAAGATGTAAATGTTGTAGCTCCGAAAGAATTGATCGAAAAGAGAAAAAATTTACTCAGCGAAATGGTTGAGAAATTAAAAGGCTAAGTTCTCAAGTAATTAAAAAATCAAATTAAAAAAAAGGCTCCTAAAATTTAGGAGCCTTTTCTAATTTATAAATACGAGAAGTTTATACTTGCGGCTCTTCTTCTTCGCCGCCTTCGCCTTCTTCCTCGTTAACAACTCTAGTAACTGCGGCAATTGCCCCGTCTTGATCAAGTCGCATAATACGAACACCTTGCGTATTTCTACCCATAGTTCGAATAGTACTACAGCTCATGCGGATAACCTTACCACGCTCAGTAATAATCATCAAATCATCCTGATCAGTTACTTCTTTAAGAGCAATTAAATCGCCAGTTTTTGGTGTTATCTTTAATGTTATTACACCCTTACCACCTCTAGATTGCTCTCTGTAATCATCTACTAGTGAACGTTTACCGAATCCGTTTTCAGACATAGCAAGTACAGTCGCTTCATGGGCGTTTTTGATAACAACCATGTCAACAACACTATCGTCTTTAGCTAGAGACATGCCACGAACACCAGAGGTATTTCTACCCATCTCACGAACATCGTTCTCATGGAATCGGATAGCGCGGCCATTTTTATTAGCAAGGATAATATGACTATCGCCATCTGTTAATTCAGCGCCTAATAAAGAATCGCCTTCTTTGATGTTGATAGCAATGATACCGTCACGTCTAGGTCTACTGTAAGCTTCAAGAGAGGTCTTTTTAATTTGACCTTCAACAGTTGCCATTACGATAGAGTGGCTTTTAACGTATTCTGCATCATCTAGAGTTCTAACTGGAACGAACGCTTTAATTGAATCTTCTTTATCGATTTCAATCAAATTAACGATTGCTCTACCTCTAGCAAGGCGTCCACCTTCAGGAATTTCGTAAACTTTTAACCAGAAACATTTTCCTTTCTCAGTGAAGAAAAGGATGTAGTTGTGGTTAGTGGCTACGAATAAATGTTCTACGTATTCCTCATCGCGTGTGGTGGTGCCTTTCATGCCCTTTCCACCTCTGCGTTGACGTCTATAACCACTAACAGGCATTCGTTTGATAAAGCCTTTGTTAGAAATAGTAACAACTACGTCTTCATCAGCAATCATGTCTTCAACGTTAAAGTCCTCAGCAGAATATACTACTTGAGTTCTTCTCTCATCGCCGTAGCGAGCTTTAATATCGTTAAGCTCTTCTTTAATGATGCTGTTCTGAATTTTACGATCAGATAAAATTTCACGGAAACGAGCAATTTGATCAACGATAGAGCGATACTCGGTATCAATTTTATCACGCTCTAGACCTGTAAGTTTCTGAAGGCGCATTTCAAGAATTGCCTTAGCTTGAATGTCGGTAAGAGCAAATTTCTTTCTAAGCTCAAGTCCTGCAACGCTAGGGTTTTTAGATGCTCGAATAGTAGCAATAACTTCATCGAGATTATCTAGAGCTATTTTTAATCCTTCCAAGATGTGAGCTCTTGCTTCTGCTTGGTCTAAGTCGTAAATAGTTCTACGGATAATTACATCAATTCTGTGCTCAACATAATGATGGATAAGCTCTTTTAGGCCCATTACTTTTGGGCGACCTTTCACCAAGGCAAGGTTGATTACTCCAAAAGTTGTTTGCATCTGCGTGTACTTGTACAGCTGATTTAAAACAACTCCGGCGTTGGCTGAACGCTTAAGAATAATAACAATTCTCATACCTTCGCGATCGGATTCATCACGAATCTCTGCGATTTCGGTAATTCTCTCATCATTAACAAGCTCAACTACTTTTTGTATAAGTGTGCTTTTGTTAACCTGATAAGGAATTTCAGTGATAATAATCTGTTCACGGCCACCGCGTAATTCTTCAGTATTTGCACGTGCTCTAAGGGTAATTTTACCACGTCCTGTTTCGTACGCTTCTTTAACACCTTCGTAACCATATATAATACCAGCAGTTGGGAAATCAGGAGCGGTGATGTGAGTCATCAACTCTTTAGTTTCAATCTCTGGATTATCTATGTAAGCGGTAATACCATTAACAACTTCAGTTAGGTTGTGAGGAGCCATGTTTGTGGCCATACCTACTGCAATACCTGAAGATCCGTTAATCAATAAGTTTGGCAAGCTTCCTGGCATAACTGTTGGTTCAAGAAGCGTGTCATCAAAGTTGGGTTGGAAGTCAACGGTGTCTTTATTCAAGTCCGTTAAAAGTTCCTCTGCAATTCTATCCATACGAACTTCCGTATAACGCATTGCAGCTGCTGAATCACCATCAACAGAACCGAAGTTACCTTGTCCGTCTACAAGAGGGTAGCGAAGGGAGAAGTCCTGAACCATACGTACAATAGTGTCGTAAACAGCGGTATCACCATGAGGGTGATACTTACCGAGGACTTCACCAACAATACGGGCACTTTTCTTGTAACCACGGTTGTGCAACATTCCCAAGTCGCTCATTCCATAAAGAGCTCTTCTGTGAACGGGCTTCAAACCATCGCGAACATCTGGTAAAGCACGGGATACAATTACAGACATCGAATAATCGATGTATGATGATTCCATCTCGTCTTCGATGGTAATATGTATAATTTTTTCTCTAGCCATATCTAATTAAATAAATCCTTTAAGTATGTATTTGAGCTCTTAAATATCAATTTTAGCGTAGCGTGCATTACGCTCAATAAATTCTCTACGAGGAGGAACTTCATCACCCATTAGAATAGAGAACATTTTGTCGGCACCAGCAGCGCTTTCAATATTAACTTTTTGCAAAGTTCTAGTCTCAGGATCCATGGTAGTTTCCCACAACTGCTCTGGGTTCATCTCACCAAGGCCTTTGTAGCGTGAAACGTCAAACTTCTTTTTACGCTTCTTTAAATCGTTGATAATTTTATCTCGAGTGGCGTCATCCCAAGCGTATTCAATGTTTTTATTTGTGGTAATTCTATAAAGAGGCGGGGTAGCAATGTACATGTGACCGTTATCAATAAGAGGTCTCATATATCTATAGAAGAATGTTAATAGAAGTGTTCTAATATGAGAACCATCCACATCAGCATCCGTCATAATAATAATTTTGTGGTATCGAAGTTTTTCAACGTCAAACTCACCTTCACCATGACCAACGCCTGTACCGAAAGCGGTAATCATAGCTTGAATCTCTTTGTTTTCGAGAATTTTATTAATCTTTGCTTTCTCAACGTTCAAAATTTTACCTCTTAAAGGTAAAATGGCTTGAAAACTTCTATTACGACCCATTTTAGCGGAACCACCCGCAGAGTCGCCCTCAACAAGGTAAATTTCGCAATGTTCAGGGTCTTTGATTGAGCAATCGGCAAGTTTTCCAGGAAGACCACCGCCACTCATAACACTTTTGCGCTGAACAAGTTGGCGAGCTTTTCTAGCAGCTTCTCGAGCTTCAGCAGCAAGTACAACTTTTTCAATTACTTTTTTTGCTGTTTTTGGATTCTGTTCCAAATATTCATTCAGCTGGTCGTAAACGGTAACTTCAACAGCACTTTGTACTTCAGAGTTACCAAGTTTAGTTTTTGTTTGACCTTCAAATTGTGGTTCGGCAACTTTAACACTTAAAACAGCGGTTAAGCCTTCTCTAAAATCCTCACCGGAGATAGTGATTTTACTGTTAGACTTTATGATGCCACTTTTTTCAGCGTAGCTTTTTAAAGAACGGGTAAGCGCCCTTCTAAATCCAGAAACATGAGATCCACCTTCTCGGGTGTTAATGTTATTTACATAAGAGTGTACATTCTCGGTGTATGAGCTGTTGTACTGTAATGCAAGCTCAACAGGAACGCCTTCAACTTCGCCAGTTATATAAATAGGCTCTGGCATATGTGTTTCTCTAGCTTCATCTAAGTACTTAACGAAATCACTAACACCACCCTCAAAGTGGTAAGTTTCTTTGCCTAACTCAGGATCTTCTTCGCGTTCATCAATAAGGTCGATAGAAATTTGAGGATTCAAGAACGCTAGTTCTCTCATTCTATCTGCAATAATGTTGAATTTAAACTCGGTAGTTTGAGTAAAAATGGAAGCGTCAGGGTAAAAATGGATTACAGTTCCGCGTTTATCCGTCTCGCCAATTATGCTAAGAGGTTTTGTAGTAATACCTTTCTCAAACTCAATACTATAAATTTTCCCATCTCTGTGTATCTCTGCTCTAAAAACAGTTGACAGTGCGTTAACACAACTCACACCTACACCATGCAAACCTCCTGATACCTTGTAAGTATCTTTATCAAATTTACCACCTGCGTGTAGCTTTGTAAGCACAACTTCAACAGCAGGGATATTATATTTTGGATGCATATCAACTGGAATACCACGCCCGTTATCGGTAATGGTCATAGATCCGTCAACATTTATAGAAACAGTAACATGGTCGCAGTGACCCGCTAAAGCTTCATCAATAGAGTTATCTACTACTTCATTTATGAGGTGGTGTAAGCCTCGTTGGCCAGTATCTCCGATATACATTGCGGGTCTTTTTCTTACCGCTTCAAGGCCTTCCAAAACTTGAATATTCGAGGCCTTATAATCACCGTTTACATTTTTTGCCATAAATATGGTATGATAGCTTTGTTAAATGAGATGTTTAGTGCTCGAAAATAGGGCTTACACGCGCAAAATCAAAAAAAGGCATGTTAATTATCAAAAAAATAAGAGATTAAAATTCTGAGGCGATTTTTAACATGCTGCAAGGTTGTTTTTAATGTGGATAATTAAGTGATTTTGTGAATAATTTCGTGTTTTAGGATTTTTTCCGCTAAAAAGCGTTGCTGTTTGGTTAGAATACCTCTATCTTTGGCGTCTATTTTCACATGAAATAATTGATATTACAATGTCGCGACGAGACGATATAACTGGAAAAAAAGCGATGAACGGCTACCGTTCTTCAAAAGCGAATAATAAGACCAAGCATCGCTTCCACTTGAATTTACAAAAAAGACGCTTCTACATTCCTGAAGAAGACAGATGGGTTACCTTAAAAGTAACTGCTAAAACGTTAAGAACTATCAATAAGAATGGTCTTACTGAAGTCTTGAAGGCTGCGCGTCGAAAAGGAACCCTGTTAAAAGAGGTATAGTACTATGGCAAAAGGAAATAGAGTTCAGGTAATTCTGGAATGTACCGAGAAACCGGGATCATCAAGATATGTGACCACGAAAAATCGTCGTACACAGACAGAACGTATGGAGCTCAAAAAATACAATCCTGTTCTTCGGAAACACACTACTCATAAAGAAATTAAATAACTGAGATATGGCTAAGAAACAATCATTCGGTGCGGACGTTCTTGCGGCTAAAGCTGCTCAAAAACGTATGGCAAAAGTTGTAGTTGCAACTAAAAATGCCAGCGGTAAATTCTCTTATGGTGAAGTTATGATTGAGCAAGATCAAGTAAACGACTTTATTAAGGCGAAAAGAGCGTAATTTCTTTTTTCATCAGATTTTAAAAAAGGTTACGCAAGTTGATTGTGTAACCTTTTTTTTTGCTTAATTTCTAAGATAAACCCCATTTGTAATGAGTATAAAAGATCAAATTCTAGAAGATTTAAAAACAGCTATGAAAGCTAAAGACCAAGCCCGATTAAGGGTTTTGCGTTCTCTAAAAGCTAAATTCTTGGAAAAAGAAATTAGTGAGAGAAAAGGAGGAGAGTCTAGCCTTTCTGAAGCACAGTATGTTGAAGTTTTGGTAAAAGCTGCTAAACAAAGAAAGGAATCTATTGCTCAGTTTACTGATGGCGGAAGAGAAGATTTAGTAGAAGTAGAACGAAAGGAACTTGCTATTATTGAAGAATATACGCCTGCTATGATGAGCGAGGATGAAGTTCGTAAAGTTGTAGTGGAAAAAATTTCTGCTTTGGGTGCAACAGGACCACAAGATATGGGTAAAGTAATGGGTGCATTGATGGGAGCACTTAAAGGTAAAGCTGATGGAGGACTCATCAGTTCTATCGTAAAAGAAGAATTAAATAAATAGCATGTACATTCTCGACATTATTATCGCCATTCCAGTTCTTTATTTTGCCTATAAAGGCGCAGTAAATGGGCTGGTTAAGGAAATTCTTAATATTGTCGGAATAATTCTCGCGATTTTTTTAACCTTCAAATTTATGGATGTGCTCGGAGAGATTATTGCACCTCTCTTTGAAGCCAATTCTGCATATATCCCATTTGTTTCTGGTGGTATCATTTTTCTTGGTACTCTTATCGTTATCGGAATTATAGGAGTGCTCAGTAAAAAACTGCTAGAAGCCGTAAATTTAGGTGCTATGAATAGGACTTTCGGTGGGATTTTTGGAGCGTTAAAGGCTTCTATGTTGGTAAGTACAGTATTATTACTCTTAGCCGGTTTTAATTTCCCAGCCGAGCAAACTAGAGACGAATCCTATTTATATCCGTATGTTATCTATGCAGGTCCGTGGACCTATGAAGCGGTCACTTTCTTGTACCCTGGAGCAGAGGGGTTTAAGGAAACCGTAAAAAACACTTTAAGTAAATACAACCCGGTAGAAAACCTACCCATTATAAACGATAATTAAGATGTCATTTCCTACAGTAGAAGAGCAACTCGAAATAATTAAACGAGGGGCAGTTGAGATTGTACCAGAAGAAGAATTGGTTGCAAAGCTTAAAAAATCACGAAAAGAGAATAAACCTCTAAAAGTTAAATTAGGGGTAGATCCTACTCGCCCAGATTTGCATTTAGGTCACTCTGTAATCCTTAGAAAGTTGCGCCAGTTTCAAGATTTAGGTCATGAGGCAATTCTTATTATTGGCGGTTTTACCGCAATGATTGGTGACCCAACAGGGCAGAATAACACTCGTCCACCACTTACTATTAGTGAAGTAGAAGAGAATGCAAAAACCTACATTGACCAAGCAAAAAAGATTTTAGATACTGATAAACTGACATTAGTAAATAACAACGATTGGTTGGGTTCAATGAACTTTATGGATGTTATTGGGTTGGCATCTAAACTTACCGTAGCTAGAATGATTGAGCGGGATGATTTTTCAAAAAGATTCCAAAATAATGAGCCAATTTCTCTTCACGAATTCTTATATCCATTAGCGCAGGGACAAGATTCTGTATTTCTAAATTCAGATGTAGAATTAGGAGGTACCGATCAGAAATTCAATTTGTTGGTTGGCCGTCAACTTCAGAAAGACGACGCTCAGGAGCCTCAAATTTGCCTAATGATGCCACTTTTAGTTGGTACCGATGGAACCGCTAAAATGTCCAAATCATATGATAATTACATTGGTATAGACGAGAACCCTAATGATATGTACGGTAAATCTCTTTCAATACCAGACGATTTGATTTATACGTACTACGAACTTGTTACGGATGTAGAGAGCGCAGAATTGCCAGCTCTAAAGGAAAAAGCTTCAAAAGATCCGAGAAACGCCAAGCATGACTTAGCTCATACTCTTGTAAGAATGTACCATGGTAAAGAAGCTGCGGATGGCGCTAGACAGCATTTTGAGCAAACAATCATTAATAAGCAAGTACCAGACGATGCGCCAACTTTTCCTGTAAATGCAGGCGAAGAAATTAGATTGTTGGATGTTATTGCCGAAACAGGATTCTCTCCAAGTAATGGTGAAACAAAAAGAATGGTAAAACAAGGAGGAATTAGCCTGAATGATGAAAAAATTCAGGATATGAACTTTGTGTTTTCACTAGAAAAGGACGAAGAAGCGATTCTTAAAGTAGGAAAAAGAAAGTACGGCATTCTAAAAGGAGCATAATTTTGGTTAAAATTAGCTCCTACAATATTAATGGCGTTCGTGCAGCAATTAAAAAAGGTTTTACTGATTGGGTTGAAAGTTCGGCTCCAGATATTATCTGTATACAAGAGCTAAGAGCAGAGCAAAGCCAATTACCTAACGAGTTTAAAGAGTTAAACTACCATAAGTTTTACCATACAGCTCAGAAAAAAGGGTATTCTGGTGTGGCTATACTCACAAAAGAAGAGCCTCTGAAGGTTCGTGAGGGAATAGGAGTTGATTGGATTGATGCAGAAGGAAGAGTGCTCACTCTAGAGTTTGAGAAATTTGATATTGTATCGGCATATTTTCCAAGTGGAACTACCGGTGATATTCGTCAGGATATGAAAATGAAATTTCTGGAGGATTTTAAGAAGCTAGGCAAAGAGATTATCGCTAGCGGTAAGCCTACCATTGTGTGTGGTGATTTTAATATCTGCCATCAAGAAATTGATATTCATAATCCTGATAAACAGCATAAGACATCAGGGTTTTTACCTGAAGAACGACAATGGGTTAGTGGCTTTTTGAAGATTGGATTTGAAGATGTCTTTAGAAATTTAAATAAAGAAAAAAAAGATTTATATAGTTGGTGGAGCTATCGTGCGGCCTCAAAAGAAAGGAATAAGGGCTGGAGAATTGACTACCAAATGGCAACAAAAGAGATTGCTGAAAAAGGTAAGTTGGCAGTTATAGAGAAAGATTGGGATATCTCTGACCACGCACCAGTAACAATAGAATACGATTTGTAGCACAAGATAACTCTTAGATTAACAGCTGCCGTTTCCTATATTCAGTTGGACAAAATAAAAGGACTTATGGGCACTCATTTTAAAGGATCTGATAAAGAAGAAAATTCACTAAACGCCTATATCAAATTAGTTCGTGCAACTGAGAGCATAAATTCTAGGCAAAGTAAGAGCTTAGCCAAAGAAAACTTGACGATGAGCCAATTTGGAGCTCTAGAAGTACTATATCATTTAGGCGAACTTAACCAAAGAGAGATCGGAAAAAAGCTTCTGAAAAGTGGGGGAAACATCACCCTAGTAATAGATAATTTGGTTAAAAGAGAATTGGTTAAGAAAAAGACAGATAAAAGCGATAGGCGTGCAGTCATCGTTAGCTTAACCAAAAAAGGTCAAGAGTTTATTGAAGGCTATTTCCCCAAACACCTTGCTTTGATTATGGAGCAATTCAGTGTGCTAACTGATGAGGAAAGAACGGAACTGGCCAGAATCTGCAAAAAATTAGGCTTAAATAACGTTTAAAAGGACTTTTTAAAGTTCTCCTGTAAGTTGCTCTATTTGGTCTCTAATTCTAGCGGCTTCTTCAAATTCCATATTCTTAGCAGCAAATAGCATAGTAGAACGAAGGTGGGCCAAAAGCTTGTCTTTACTTTCAAATGTAAGTTCATGCATTGCTGGGTTTGGCTTGTATTTAATGCCATCATCTGCAACGCGAATTGATTCTAGATAATCTTGTTCTGCGGCCTTGCCAGCTTCGGCACCGAAGTCAATCTGTTTGTTAGATATTAGCGATGGGTCAACAAGAGGTTTAAGCTCTTTGGCAATAGTTGTTGGGGTAATACCGTGTTTCTTATTGTATTCTTCTTGAATTTTTCTTCTACGGTTAGTTTCATCAATAACCTTTTGCATGCTGTCGGTTATCTTGTTCGCATACATGATTGCTTTACCTTGAGAGTTTCTTGCTGCCCTACCAACAATCTGGAAAAGTGAAGTTGCAGAACGAAGGAATCCTTCTTTATCGGCATCCATAATGGCAACAAGACTCAATTCTGGGATATCAATTCCTTCACGAAGCAAGTTAATTCCAACAAGCACATCAAAGTCGCCACGACGATATTTATAAAGTACTTCAATGCGCTCAAGTGCATCGAGCTCACTGTGCATATAAGCCGCTGATATGCCAACGTTTTTGAGATATTCGCTTAATTCCTCACTTAATCGCTTGGTGAGTGTGATAATTAACACACGTTCTTTTTTGGCAATGCGCATGCGAATTTCTTCCATCAAATCATCAACTTGATTATCAAGCGGTCTAACTTCTAGAATTGGCTCCATTAATCCAGTTGGACGAATAAGCTGTTCGGAATAGACACCGCCACTTTTTTCAAGCTCATAGTTACTTGGTGTAGCACTCACAAAAATTGCTTGGTTAATTACGCTTTCCCACTCATCAAATGTAAGAGGGCGGTTATCCATTGCGGAAGGAAGTCTAAATCCGTGTTCAACTAGTTGAATTTTTCTAGAGCGATCGCCACCATACATTGCTGAAATCTGAGGAATAGTTTGGTGACTTTCATCAATAACAGTAAGGAAGTCGTCTGGAAAATAATCGAGAAGACAATACGGGCGTTCACCGGGTTTACGTGCACTTAAATACCGAGAGTAATTTTCAATACCAGAGCAATAGCCAATTTCTTGAATCATCTCAATATCAAAAAGAGTGCGTTGTTCTAAGCGTTTTGCTTCTAAAAAATTTCCTTCATCAATGAGAACTTCATTACGCCAATGCATCTCCTCACGTATTTGTTTGATAGACTCTTCAAGGCGAGATTTTGTAGTTACATAATGAGATGCGGGATAAATCTTAAATTCTGAAACCGTTTCAATGATGTTGCCAGTTTCAGGATCAAAAAGTTGGAGTGATTCGATTTCATCTCCCCACATAGAAATTCGTAATCCATCATCAGAATATGCAGGGAAAACATCAACTACGTCGCCTCTTACACGAAATGTGCCACGTCTAAAATCAATATCGTTTCGGGAATAATGCAGGTCTACAAGATCGTATAAAAGAGTATTTCTAGGAATTTCCATTCCATTCTCTAGTGTAATAATAAGTTTGGCATACTCGGAAGGCGAACCAATACCGTAAATACAACTTACAGAAGAAACGATAATAACATCCCGTCGCCCTGAAAGTAATGAGCTTGTTGCTCGTAATCGGAGTCGTTGAATTTCCTCGTTAATAGAAAGGTCTTTTTCGATGTATTTATCTTGCGCAGAGAGATATGCTTCTGGCTGGTAATAATCGTAATAGGAGATAAAGAACTCTACTCGATTATCGGGGAAAAAGTCACTTAACTCACGAAAAAGTTGAGCCGCAAGTGTTTTGTTATGGCTCATAACTAAAGTTGGGCGCTGTACATTCTCAATAACATTGGCAATGGTGCGTGTTTTACCTGAACCAGTAATACCAAGTAAAGTTTGGAACTTATCGCCTGCTAAAACGCCTTCTGTAAGCTCTTTAATAGCGGTTGGCTGATCGCCAGCAGGTTGGTATGGTGAATGAAGCTTAAATTGGGACATAATTTTTTAATAATCGACGGAAAACAGATGATAAACTACGAAAAAATACTTTAGCTTAAGGGGTAAGAACAAAACTGAATTAAGAAACATGCCACATCGCCATAAAGGACTTGAAGTTCACCGCCTGAGAATCGACGAAATCGACGAACAAATACTAGAATTGCTCTCAGAGCGGGCAAAAGTATCACAAAATGTAATACAATCTAAAGTAGAAAATCAGCTTCCTGTTTTTGTGCCAAAAAGAGAAGAAGAGAAAACAGAAGCTTTTAAGCAGAAAGCTGTTGAAAAGGGAATAGACCCAGAGTGGGCTGAGGACTTTTTGAGAATGATAATGACTGCTTCTCGTGCAACACAATCTCAAATGAGGTTTCCTATTGCAACAACAGAGCCGAAGCATATACTATTTATTGGTGGTAGTGGCGGAATGGGTAGTTTGTATAAAAGGGTAACCGAGCAAACAGGCCATGTTGTTTACTCAATTGACAAATCAAACTGGTATGAGCTAGAAGAATTTGCCCCAAAATTGGATATGGTAATTGTAACGGTTCCAATAAATATCACTGAGGCGGTAATAACCCGTTTAAAGGGTCGTCTAAAGAAAGATACAATTCTAGCAGATTTCACCAGTAACAAGAAGGCGCCTATCGAAGCAATGCTAAAGGTGCATGAAGGTCCTGTAGTTGGTTTACACCCAATGCATGGGCCTGATGTTCAAAACCTTTCTAAACAGCTAATGGTATTTTGTGCGGGTAGAGATGCCGAACAAGCATCGTGGTTTATCGAGCAGTGTGAGCTTTGGGGAATGAGAGTGATTCAAGCAGATCCTCAAAAACATGACCATGTAATGCATATGGTTCAAGGAATGCGACATTTTGTGGCACTTTTGCATGGGTCTTTTATGCAACATTACG
This sequence comes from Balneola sp., assembly GCA_048267645.1. Lineage (GTDB taxonomy): Bacteria > Bacteroidota > Rhodothermia > Balneolales > Balneolaceae > Balneola. Next base: position 83,648 of record JBLWXC010000002.1, on the reverse strand, counting down.
ATTTGAAGCCAACCGATATGCTGGAGTACTCAAGTCCTATTTATAGAGCAGAAATGATGATGACGGGTCGAATTTTTGCTCAAAGTGCAGAGTTATACGCAGATATTGTTTTTGCGAATGAAGAACGAAGAGACCTATTAATGAATTTCTTTGAGCATCATAAAGCATTAGCAGAGCTTGTTAAAAATAACGACAGGGATGGTTTTATTCGAGAATTTGAAAATGTAACAGACTTTTTTGGAAAATTTGCAACACAAGCGTTAAACGAAAGTGGATATTTAATAAACCGTTTAGCAGATAGGTTTGCTTAGAAGCAGAAATTAGCTTTATTTCTTTTTGATTTAATAATAAAGAAATAGGGGTTAACGATGAGAATTTTTGTTTTAGCAATGCTACTGTTACCAATGTCTGTATTTGGTAAACAGGAGGGTCCAATAAAGCTGAATACAATTAGTCTGGAGAAGGTAAGCCATGCTCCTTCCGAAGAGGATATACTGTATTTTGAAATAAATAATAAGGCTTTTGAGGGAAACCAATTATCTAACAACAGTTCCTTTCTATTTGAAAGTGAACCCGGTGTTATTGATGAATTAGAGATAACTAGAATAGAGCATTATATTGAGGGTACAGTTTCTATAATTGCTCGTAAAAAGGGTGAAGATATAAACACCTTTATGCTAAGTTATTATAATGGGGAAGTAAAAGGATTATACCATCGCTCTGGTGCAGAAGTCCTTAATGTTGGGTATGAAAAGGAAGTAAAATCGAACTACATTTCTAAAAAAGTTGTAGAAGAGCCTGTTTATAGTATCAACTCTGATGCTCTTATCGCCAAAGATTATTCAAAAACTTTGGGTGGAAAAAGTAAAGCATCGGTTAAACCTCAATCTAAAGTTCCAAATATTGAGGCCATGAGTACCGCTGTTGTGGATAGCATAACCGTAGATATAATGTTGGTATATACCGAGGCGGCTGAAGATTGGGCAAATAGCAATGTAGGTTCTATTGAATTACTAATTTCCCAAGCAATGACACTTTCTCAAGCGGCATTAGACAATAGCGATGTTAGAATCGAACTGAGACTCGTTCACCAAGTGAAAACTTTATATGATGAAACAATAGACGGTGTGGATTCAGACAAAAGGTTACGCAGGTTAACGTCTTCACCAAGTAATAGACCAACTGGGGAGGACTGGAGTGGAACAATTGGTTATATGGATGACATACATACGTTAAGAGATCAGTACGGAGCTGATTTAGTAGCTATGATTGCAAGGATAAACGATACTGGTGGGTTGGGGTGGAGACTTGGCGATACAGCTGGAAATCCTGAATATGGTTTTTCCGTTAACAGAGTACAGCAAGTATCATCTGGATACACGTTGATTCATGAAATCGGACATAATATGGGGAATTCGCACTCAAGAACTCAGCTTAGCTCTCCAGCAGAAGGAAGTGGCGGGTTATTCCATTACTCAGCAGGTTATCAGGATAAGATAAATGGTTTTCATACAGTGATGGCATATCCTGATGGGCTTACTCAAGCCCCAGTGTTTTCTAGCCCAGATTTGAACTATCAAAGTAATCCTACAGGTACTAATAGCTCCCTAACACCAGAGAATAATGCGCTTAGCATGAGTGAGATTAAAAAAGTTATTGCAGGTTATAGAACAACTAAAGTAACGCCTCCCGTACTAGATCCGTTTGTAGATGTGATTAGTATAGAAATGAATAGAGAAGATCAATTAACTATTCCTGTTACATTATCTAATTCAGGAGAGTCAAAGTTGATGTGGGATGCGGATTTTGATTTCGCTTCTAATGGAGTTACAAAGCAAAGAAAGCAGAAAAAAGCATCAGAGTTTAAAGTTGAGCGACCTACCAATGGTCTTAACTTTGCTGCAAATGCATCGGTTACTCAAAGGAGTAAAGAAAAAAGCATGACAGGTGAAACTGTGGTGTATAGTACTTCTTTTGAAGCGAACGAGGGTTTTTCTCAAGGAAGTTATTCTGCAATAAGCCAATGGCGCGCCTTAAGCAATGGGAATTTGGTTAAAATTTCCGGCGCTAATGCAATGTCGGGAACCAATAGTTTAAGGTTGACTTATGAATCTGGTTCTGGAACGCAGTTTGTTTCTAGTCCATTTTTTGGAGCTCAAGCATTTGGAACGTATGATGTTTCGATGGATATAGCTGTGAGTGGAACAGGTGCCTCAGATGAACGATTTGATGTGTATATCTACGATGGTAAAAATGGAGGAATAACAGGCGGAGTTGTGATTACAGGTGGTACAATTTATGCTTGGGATAAGGATGAAAATGGCGATGGTAGTTTCTTTTCTACAAGTGCAACAGTATTACTTAGCCAGTACAAGAAGCTTACCATTAGGTTCGATAACAACACAGGTGTAGTGAGTTATTATTACGGAGGGCAGCAAATTGCAGAAAGTGATTATGTAGACGGGCGCACACCTGATGAGATAAATATCCTACATTTTAACGAGCAAAGTGGAGCAATTATCGATATCGACAATGTATCTGTAACTCAGGTAGCAAAATCGTACACTTGGCTTAAAGTTAATTCCCATGGTGGAGTTATTAACCCCGGAGATACTCAGAATATAAGTTTAAAGTTTAGCACTGTTGGCGTAGCTGCTGGTAATTACGAAACAACTTTAAAGCTTCAAACCAACGATCCAAACAACAGCATTAAAGAAATCCCGATTTCGTTAAAAGTAAATACAGCCGTTTCTAACGAAGAGCTTTCATCAAGCCCTAAGCAAATAACGCTTAATCAGAACTACCCGAATCCGTTTAATCCAGAAACGGTAATTTCATATAGCATTAAAGAAGCAACGAATGTCCGGCTTGAAGTATTCAATATTCAAGGGCAACATGTGGCAACCTTAGTGAATAGTAAAATGTCGGCAGGTAATTACAAAGCAAGATTTAATGCAGAGGGATTAGCTAGCGGTATTTATTTATACCGATTAAGTACACCATCTCAAACACTCACTCGACAAATGGTATTAATTAAGTAAATAGAATAGAGTTTTCGATTTCTGATAAAGACTTACAAAAGCCCATCAATGTTTTAAACTTTGATGGGCTTTTGTAAGTCTTTATCTGAAGGGGAGAAACTCTAGTTAATCCGCCAATATTATAAATAGCTAATAGTTCGCATAAATAAAGCAATATGGTTATATATGCGAAAATATAGATGGTGTTTGAATAAGATAATTTGGCAAATAAAGTACTAATACTGTTGGGTCTTTTGGCAACAGTCATTCAGGGAGTAGTGTGGGCACAACCGCCAACCTATAGAGTTACCCGAGTTGACAGAGATATTGAGTTAAGCCATAATACGGTAACCAATGTAACTTTGGATAGTCGTGGCTTCTTATGGGTAAGTACTATCGATGGGTTAAACCGTTATGATGGTAAATCGGTAAAGGTATATAGCTCTACGGAGAATGATAGCACATCTCTTTCAAATGGATTTATTCATGGAGTTTATGAGTACAGTGAAGATGAACTCTGGATAAGCACTCGCGATGGGGGGTTGAATATCTTATATCCCAAAACAGATAAGATTGATGTAATAAGTAGTGTTAATTACGAAAAAAATGGTTTCCCAAATGGAGCAATAAATGTACTCTATAAAGATGGAGAGGGCGTTTTTTGGCTAAGTTTTGATAGGTACAGCACAGGTATATTTGATAGAGAAACAAATATATATACACCTGCTCGATTAATTGAAAAAAACTCCAAATTCGAAATAGGTTCGATTAATGGGTTGCTAGAACTTAATGATGGAAGTATGATAGTCTCTTCGTTCACGGGGCTGTACTATATTCCAGAAACTGAAATAGCCACTTTTAGAGCTAACCCCACTGCTGGCGCAACAATTGAAATTTCTGAAATTATTCTATCTAAAGGGCTGGAAAAGCCGAATACGTCAGAATTGTATTTAGATCAAGAGTTAAATTTATGGATAAGAGAGGTTAATGAAGGGTTTAGAAAAGTAGGAAAAAAAGAACTTCCTCCACATGTTTTGAAAAGCATATCTAATGGTGAAAAAGGAAGCGCTAGCAAGGATATGGTGATTGAGAATGATGAGTATATAACCATGGGTGGTTTAAACGGTGCAATAGTTTCGATAAATAAACGGACAGAGAAAAAGTATTATCAGAAAATTAATGAAGCGGATGAGTCGACCGGCGCAACAATTCTGATTAAAGACTATAGAGGGAATGTGTGGGTTGGTGTTTGGGGAGCTGGACTGTATTTACTAGAAGAGCAAAAGGGCATAGAGTTGGTAAATAAGAAACAACTTGGTGAGGCTTTGAAATCGAATTTTATACTTGGCTTTGAAGAAGAAAAAGATGGATTTTGGATTGCAACAGCACGAGGATTGGCTTTTTGGGATAGTATTGAGAAAAAGGTAGAATCGTTTGAAGAAGAACTAAAAGGATTTGTAGGGCCAGGGATTTGGTCGATGGAAAGAGATGATAAAGGACTTTGGCTAGCTGGAATTGAGGGTGGTTTGAGTTTTATAGATGCAAATCAACTAAGAAGGAAGAAGAAGTTGACCGCTATTAACTACAATGCCCAGAATAGTTTTTTGAAGGAAAGTCAACTTCACCAAATATACAGAGATTCTAGGGGGTGGCTTTGGCTAGGCTATGAAGGTGCTGGTGTGCAGATTATAACCAATGTTGAACGATGGATGAGTGGCGAGCCTGCAAACATCATAGAAATGAATTCAAGCGGAGGTGAACGCGCAATTAGCAGCGATAATATTCGAAAAATTTACGAAGATAAGGCCGGTAATATTTGGCTAGCTACTATGGATAAAGGGTTGGTTCGGATTTTGGTAAAAGAACAGAAACTTGGTCGGATTCAGCTATTTGAATACGATGAGAATAATCCTAATTCCATTGGATATGATGACACAAGAAGCATCTATCAACAAAATGATAGCACTTTTTGGTTTGCGACCTATGGTGGGGGAATGACAAGATGGGTAGAAAGCTCAAATACATTTACTCGCTTCAGAAAAGAAAAAGGTTTACCAAATAACAGCACGTATGGTATTATAGGAGATGAAACGGGCCGATTTATTTGGATAAGTACAAATTCAGGAATTGCCAGATTTGATTCTGAAACCGAAAAATTCACAAATTTTAGTGAATCGAATGGGTTGCAAAATCTAGAGTTTAATACGGGGGCCTATCATTCCTTAAGTAATGGTGACCTACTTTTTGGTGGGGTAAATGGATTTAATATCATTCATCCACAAGAACTTTCTATCAATACTTATAAACCGCCAGTTTTTATAACAGGCATAAATTTGTTTAACGACCCTATAAAAACGGATTCTTCCGTTCTGTATAAAAAAACGCTGAATCTAAACTATGACCAGAATTTCATTTCGTTTGAGTTTGTTGCGCTAGACTTTGATGACCCAAGTCACAACCAGTTTGCTTACAAAATGCTTGGCGTTGATGAAGACTGGGTATACTCCGGAAATAGAAATTTTGCTAGTTATCCAAATATAATGCCTGGCAAATATAGCTTTAAAGTGAAAGCAGCAAATAGTGACGGTGTTTGGAATGAGCAAGGAACGTCAATTTCGGTAGTTATTTCACCACCTTGGTGGGGAACAATCTGGTTTAGGGCACTTGCGAGCATAGTTTTTGTTGTTGGCTTTATTCTGGTAATTCGATTTGTATCACAGCGGAATTTGAGGATTCAGGTTAGGAAGATGGAAATGGAGAACAAACTGAGAAGGGAAAGAGAACGAATATCCAGAGATTTGCACGATCATGTTGGCGCTCAACTAGCAAATATCATAACAGGCTTAAGTTTAGTTGATAAGTACAATCAAAAAAACGATCAACAGAATGCTAATAGACTGGTTAGTTCCTTACAGGGAGATGCACAAACCACAATCACGCAGTTACGAGACACTATTTGGGCGCTCAATCAAAAAGAGTTGGACGTGGGTGTATTTATGAGCCACTTGAAAAACTATTTCAAAAGCCAGACAACATTTACTGAATTACTGGAGATGAATTACAATTTAGCTGGCGATGCTAAAGCGAGGTTATCATCTACCCAAGCGTTGAATATTTTTAGGATTACTCAAGAAGCAGCACAAAACACACTCAAATACGCAGATGCTAAGTCGCTATCAATTTCAATGAGTGTTGTAAATAACGAACTCACACTGGTGATAAAAGACGATGGCACTTTTAAGGGAGATAGCAAAGGGTTTGAAGGAGGCTATGGACTAGGAAATATGAAAAAGAGAGCTGAAGAGTTAGGCGGTTGCATTGAAGTAGTAACAAAAAATGGAACAGAAGTAAGAGTTAATATTAGATTATAAATACACCGTTTGGGGTATTGGTAATTCAATCTCAAAATGTGAATTTTAAGGAAATTAAATGGGGAAACATTGGCGGAAAAAATAAAAGTTTGTATAGTCGAAGATCATGCCATTTTCAGAAAGCGTCTAAGCGAATTGCTTTCTTTTTATGATGATTTGGATTTAGTTTTTGTTGCAGAAAGTGCAGAACAGTTTTTTGAAAAACTAGAGCGCTGTAGCGAAGATAAAATTCCAGATGTAATACTAATGGATATTGAACTACCAGGTCTATCTGGTATCGAGGCTACTTTTCAAACAAAAGAGAAATATCCAAGTATTGATATCATCATGTTCACTGTTTTTGAAGATGACGAAAGAATATTTGAATCTATTCAAGTTGGTGCAACTGGGTATCTACTAAAAGACACCCCAATTGACGATGTTGTGCAGGCTATTGAAGAAGTAAAACAAGGAGGCTCACCTATATCTCCAATAATCGCTCGTAAACTAATGCATCTAGTTATAACACCTAGAACAGATAAAACAGATAATAATAATGATATTCCGTTTGATTTAAGCCCAGCTGAAATTCGTATTCTAGAACAAGTAATTGAGGGAAAATCGAACAAAGAAATTGCAGAAGCGGTATTTCTCAGCCCATGGACCGTTAAAACGCACATCAAAAATATCTACAAAAAAATGCATGTTAATTCGCGTGCCGCAGCTGTGAGGTTGGCTTTACGGAGAAACATCGTTTAATGCGGCTGGTTTCAAAATACTCCAAACGGGTGATTTAAAAGAAGCCTAATAACAATGAAATTGCTATTGGTAGAGCGTGTAAAATTAAATGCTCGTTCTAACCAATTAATTATCAACGCAAATTCATGTTATGAAAAAGATAGTGCTACTAATAGTTGTAATGTTAAGTAGTGTTGCTGTTCAAGCCCAGCAAGACATTAATGAAGTTATAAATTCGCAGTACATAAATGCCTCACACAAAGCTTTTATGTATCAAGTTTCTCCAGAAAATAGAATTTCTGATGAGTGGCTTGTTAAGATGCGGAAAGAATACGAAAATGCAGCAAAAGCAAAAGGTTTTAAAAACATTATTGATGCACAAGAGTTAGCTGGAGATACATCTTTTTCATTTACCGAGTTTAAAGGCTATCAAGATTCGATGTTTACTCCTGGCGAGTATATTGTATCATCATCCGAAGGAACTACAGAGAACTATACTGCCTTTTATAATTCATATACGTGGCGTTCTGATAGTGCAAAATGGTACCCAAAACGAATTCAAACCACCTTCAGAAATGAAGCATACGGTGATAGTTCAATCGCGTTGTATTATAACTACGGCCAGCCAGAGCCGTATACTGGTAGCAAAGGTCTGTATCCTAAAGTAGCTTCTGAAGGAGCTGATTATGAGTATTTTAGGGAAATTTATATGCCAGGAGAGGGTTGGAGGAAAAGCGAGCGCGGTCTTTCATATAAAAACGAAAACCAACAGGACACACTCTCAAAACGATTTGAGTATAATGTTGAAGAACAAGAATACCAGCTTAGCTCAGTAAACAGGTATCGTCAAGAAGAGAATTATTATTTATATGAAAGTGAATACTATTATAAAGGGATTATAAATTCTTCTAGTAAACAAGAACAGACTCCATCCTTTGACTTATCTGATCAAAAGTATTTTGATGTTGAAGGGCAAGTCACAAGTTGGAATTGGAGTTACACAAAAAAAGAAGCCAACAATAGATATATATATCAGGTAGTTAAGCAATACGACACAAACTTAAAACAACTTGTTGGTAAAGATAGTTTACACTTTAAGTATTCAAATAATGACAAATTAGTGGAAGCTGTTGGATATCAGTGGCTAGATTCAAAGTGGGTTATGTCGCAAGCATACAACAGCTACCAACACACACTAGCTAACGACAAGGTTGTAGTAGACTCTGTAGTTGTTTACAATGTTAAGTACAACGCTGAAACTAATACGGGTGAGCTTGATGGTGTAAACATAAGAACAGAAATGGATTATGATACACAAGGAAATCAAATCGAAGTTAGAAACTATACAAATACTACTGGTGGTTTGTCTCTTCAATCCAAAACAGTTCGTGAATTTAGAGAAATTAGTCCAGGATATTATACACAAGTAAAGCAAGTGGTTTATGCTAAATCTTTTGGGACGGATGAGCTTTATAATGCCTCAACTACTGAAAACTTCTACAACGAAGAAAACCTCTATTATGGGAATTCGTATTTCAATTTTAATGCTGATGGAGATACTACTTACGGGTATTTAACCAAAAGAGAGGTTTTGTTAGATGGTAGTAATGGTGAAGTGCGATTTGAATGGGATTTTGAACAGAAAAAACTAGTTCTTAAATCTTATAGAACTTATGGAACTAAAAGCACGAATGATCAAGAGCAGAACTACAATCAAACTGCTTACCGAAGTTTTTATAATGGAGAAGAGTCAATAACTAGAACAATAAATGTATACAACGAGTATCCTGGTATTTTTAATGACGGCCCTATTGTGGCGGAAATGGGTGATACAGTTAGTATTTATGTGAGTGGAAGAAACTACGATTTGACCTTACCAGAAATTGAGGTTTCGAATATGCCAGCTTCAGCAACATTCAATCCTGAAACAAACCATTTTTTCTGGATTGTAGATGAAGCGAACCCATCGCCAATGACGTACAAAGCAATTGTTGGAGAGAAATATGTTACCACCCAAGTTGAATTTAAGGGAACACAACTTGGTGTTGGTACAGAAGTGATGGAGGCACCAGAAGGATTTGAGCTTTCACAAAATTATCCAAACCCATTCAACCCAACTACAAATATCCAATTTACACTTCAGCAAGCAGGTAATGTGAGTTTGAAGGTGTTCAATATGTTGGGACAAGAAGTGGCAACACTTGTAAACGGAAGAGTAAGTGCTGGCGTACAAACCGTGCAGTTTGATGCTTCTAATTTAGCAAGTGGCGTGTATATTTATCGCCTGCAAGCAGGCAGCAAAGTTCAAACCAACAAAATGTTGCTGATAAAATAGCTGAGAAAGAGGAGGAAGCAATCTCTGCAGAAGAGAGTTTTCCTCTAATTCTATCCAATTAGAATTATGACAAAGGGGACAGGTTATTGCTTGTTCCCTTTCTTTTTAGCCCTTCGATAAATTTTAGTTATTAGTAGCGAAATAGAAAATGGGATTACAAAAAATCCAATATTTAAAAATACAGTTCCTGTAGGGTTGGCTACGTAATAGTCGGGATGTATAAAAACAAAAATCTGAAACGCTATCAGCAAAGAAAGGAAAGCTAATCCAATTCTTATTGGCCAAGTATAAATACTTCCTTTTTTCATAGTCATAAATATTGAGTTAAAATACCGTTTGAATACAAATTGGCCGATTATACTGATGTTTATTTATCAGGTTTCATCCGGCTAAAACGAAGAGCAGAAATCATCCAGTTGGGTAGATTTTTCTTTGGATCGCGCTTTGTCATATCCACAAACCAGCCAAACTTCTTCATAATTGGGACTTTGTGAGTTTCTACAAACTCGATGAGAGTTCCGTCAGGGTCTTCGATATAAGTAAAGCGACCTGCGGCTTCGCCCATATCAAAACTGTTGGCGCTGTCTACAGTGAATGGAAATCCTTTAGCCTCGCATTCTTCTTTAAGAGCATCCATACCTTGTACATCAAAGCAAAGGTGGATAAAACCTAAATCTCCCCAAAAACGGCCTTCAAAAATTTTCTTTGGCTTCACTCTTTTGTCCATAATTTGAACGAGTTCAATTTCAGTTGGGCCAAAAAGATTACTAAAACCACCTTTTCTTGGTTGACTGTGACGTAATAAAACGCGTCTTATTTTCTTATCTCCACCATTAACACCGTCAAAATCTGCGAAGGTATCAGTTACGTCGTAAACAACTTCATCGTACCCAAGAATGTCAGAGTAAAGGGTTTTAGATTTTTCGATATCTGATGATCCGATGATGGCACCAGAAACACCACCTGTTGTGCGTACGGATTTGTTGCTAAAAAAGTCGAGTCCCTTCACCACTTGAAAAATATTCCCATTCAAATCTTTAACAAAAAACGACAGGTCGCCGGCTGGGTTTTCGCTTAACGAAGTAAGTACGTTTAAGCCTGCCATGTTAAAGTCTTCGTAAGTTTTGGCAACATCAATGGATTTTATCTTGCAAACATTAATACCTAAGTCACCGAGTTGTAATTCAAAATCTGCAGCAACTGGTGTTCGTGTTGTGTATTGCCAAATTTCAAATCCGCCTCCACCACGCATACTCATGGACAAAATCGCTGCGCGGTCTTGAGGTTTGCCGCCTGTATATGGTAGCATAAGCTCAGCAGTAGCTACATCTTCAAATACTTTGATATCCATTCCAAAATATTCTCGATACCAATTGGTAGCTTCGTATACATTTGGGTTTCCGATTCCGATTTGTTGAATTCCAGCGATTACTTTTTCCATAAAAGAGTTGGTTATAAGCTTAGTAGAAAGTTTTTAAATGTGTCGGTATTGTAGTTTGCCATGCCCATACGCTTTGCAACGACTTTTCCCTCGGGAGAAATTATATAAGTTGTGGGTACTACGCTACTATCATAAACACCAGGTTTGCGCCCGTTTAGAAAATACACTGGCATGGTAAATTCTTTGCGTTCCAAAAAAGCACGAGCCTTGTCTTTGTCCTCATCCAGAGAAACCATCACAAAAACGATGTTATCATCGTCTATGCTTTCATATAACGCTTGGATGTTGGGCATTTCAGCGATGCACGGTGGACACCAAGTTGCCCAAAAATTCAGAAAAATGGTTTTACCTTTAAACTCAGAGAACCGAAATGTTTCCTCGTCTATTGTAAGTAAAGGTAAGTTGTAGCTTGCTGAGACAATCTCTGACGCGTCAAGTTCTGTTTCTGGAGTGATTATGCCAGTCCACAGTAGAACGCGCTGTAAGCCACCAATAACTTCGGTGTGTAGCCCTGTGGCATAGAGCGTGCCGAAAATCGCAAGCATAATTGTCCACTCAACGATTTCTCGTTTAAAGCTCTTTTTCTTTTTTTTGTCTTTATTCGTAGCGATAGTAGTGCCTGTTTAAACGTTAGCGCACACTAAGATATAAAGAAAAGGCAGTTAAAACAGGCGCCGGTAGGGATTAGTTGGTTTTAACAGGAGGAAAGGGATAAAAAAAAGCCCCTGCTTTCTAAAGCAGAGGCTTGACTACAAATAAATTGTAGATATTAGTTGTAAGAGACATTTAACTCTACACGACGATTCTTTATACGTCCAGCGGCAGTTTGGTTAGATGCTATAGGTTTAGTTTCACCATAACCAGTAGCCTTGATGCGAAGTGGGCTAATTCCTCTCATTACTAAGTATTCTTTAACAGCGTTAGCTCTTTTTGTAGATAACATTAAATTGTACTCAGCTTTTCCTTTATCATCTGTGTGACCTTCAATGCTAAGCTTTAGGTCCTTATCGTTAGCCATAATTTTAGCAAGTTCATCTAAATCATCTAGAGATGTGCGGTCAATTATTGAGCTGTTAGAAGCAAAAATTAAGTTTGTGAAAATAGTATCTAATGACTTTTTAACTTCTTGAGCAACTTCAGGACATCCATCATTACTCGGCGCGCCAGCTAGTTTAGGGCATTTGTCATTTAAATCGATAATGCCATCGTTGTCAGTATCAGGGCAGCCATTGTTTGCAGCTGTACCAGCGGCATCTGGGCAATTATCAAGAGAATTTTTGATGCCATCACCATCAGTATCAGGGCAACCATTAGTTGTAGCTGAACCTGCTAGAGTTGGGCAACTATCAATATTGTCAGCAATGCTGTCGCCATCAGTGTCAACACAACCTTTGAATTCGCCAAGACCAGGAATTTTTGGGCATTCGTCTTCAAAATCAGGAATTTTATCACCATCAGTATCAGCACAGCCTCTATGCTCAGCTAAACCTGGAACTAATGGACATAAATCTTGGCTGTTGATAATGCCATCAGCATCGTCATCTGGGCAACCGTTAGTTGCTTCAGTTCCTGGCTGGTTAATACAAGCATCAACTTTGTCATTAACGCCGTCGCCATCAGAATCTTTAGCGCCACCAATTTTAAATTTGATTCCTATAGTATGTGTTAAGAAATCATCGTGGTCTTGTTTATTGTAATTGTTGTTACCATCAAGTCCGTCAGCAAAAGTACGGCTGTAGTTGGTTTGATAAACAAATGCAGTAGACTCGTTCAACGGAATATCTACACCAATACCAAAAGGTAGTGCAATGATAGTACGGTCATAGATGGCTTTGTCGCCACCAAAAAATGGAGTTACTTCCAATCCAGCATTGATGTATGGCTGAATTGCAGCGTCTTCTTTAAGAATACTTCCGTTTGCAAACTTATATTGAAGTTGGAGTTTGTTACTAATGAAGTTTTTTTCAAATTTTGGATTGTACTCGTTATCAAGTACACCGTAGTTTGAAGTGAATTGAAGATTGAAGTTCTTATCTAAATAGCGATGAATTCCAAAACCAAAAGTCATGTCATTTGGAATGTCGAAGGCAAGCATTTCATTTGCATGATCGCCATTATATTCAACATGACCAACATTAAGTGATACCCAAGTTTTATCTTCGGCAGTTTGGGCAGTAGTAAAAGTGGTTGCAAATATAGCAACAAGTATAAAGCTCAGTAAATTTCTATAATTCATAATAGTCTAGTAGTTTATTTTTGACATGTAAAGATTGCGCTTTTTACAATCGATTACAGTTAGACCATATTAAATTAGAAGCTTCTACTAATGAGCAAATCCTAATGTAAGGAGTTAAAAAACCCGTTTTTCTCGCTTGTTATATGAATGTAGCTATCTTATGGAGTGGCTTTTTTGTTATAACTGGTACTTCAACTCCTTTTTCTGGATAACCAACTACAAGTAAAAGGAAGGCTTTTTCATTTTCTGGGCGCCCCATTACCTTGTTTAGGAAGCCCATCGGGCTTGGAGTGTGGGTTAAAGTTGCTAATCCAGACTCATGTAATGCTGTAATGAGAATGCCAGTTGCAATTCCAACCGACTCTTTTACATAGTAGTGTTTGTCTTTATTGTTATTTTCATCGAGGCCGTAAGACTGTGCAAAAATGCCAATTAAATAAGGCGCTTTTTCTAGAAAGGGTTTGTTCTCGTTGGTTCTGAATTTTTTTAAATCATCCAGCCAGTCTTGTGGAGCACGACGATTATAAAACTCATGCTCTTCTTCTTCAGCAGCAATACGAATTTTCTTTTTCACCACAGGGTCGCTAACAGCAACAAAATGCCAAGGCTGTTTATTCGCACCGTTTGGTGCAGTTCCTGCGGCAAGTAAACAATGTTCTATAACTTCTTGGGGAACAGGACGGTCTGAGAACTCGCGAACTGTTCTTCGTCGTTTTACATTTGCATAAAAATCGGCAGCACGCTTTTTCATTTCATCCTCAGAGTATTCTATGTAGGATGTTAACGGTTCAAAAATTTCGTTGTCCATAACAAGAGTTTTTAATATTTAAAAAAGAAGATAAAGGAATTGAATGGTAGTACTAAAGTGCTTTTTTAATAAAACTGAGCCCTAGTAAGATTTCATAAAATATAACCAATCCTTTTGCTCACTTAGTCGTTCCTGATAACGAGCACGTAGCTCGATGTTTGATAATTTATCGAGCCATTGTTGGGCTTCATCAAAAGATTTCAAGAAGATTAACCGATCAATAAGGGCTTCATAAACATCAAACCAATCGGAGTTTAAAGGGTGCTGCAAAGTAGAATGAGAGTATTGAGGTAGCAGAGCGTAATTTTTTGTATCGATGGCGTCCGAAATAATTAGCATCTGGTTGGGAACATTAAGAGTGTTAAACTTTTCCACGCTCGGTAGGTTTTTTTGATAGCGAGCCGCTAGGAAGTGAGTCCAATTTGTGGAATCGGAACGTAAATTGTATGAATAGCGAAAGCTACGGCCTGTTTGTTCGGATAAATTATGCTTTAAGGAATTTAGAGATTGGGTCGCTGCTTCAATATCTCCGTTTAGTACAAGTGCATCAGCTTTTAAGAGTTTTAATGTAAGGAGGGTGTCATTAGCGGTTATGGCATCAATTACGGTTCCATACGCGCCATTACTTAATTGTGAGCTAATCCACTCACGTTTAACTAAAAGGTTCTCTGTATCGAGGGAGTACAAATCAGAAATGGTTTTTTGTGCTAAAACAGTTTCCTCAACGCTTTTATGAAATTGATACTGATCCCAAAGGTGGAGTTCTTTGCTAACAGAATGTGGGCAAGATTTCTGGAATAATGATAATTGCCCAAAAAGAAATTCTGAGTTTTGTATATCAATAGAGTCGATAACAACAGGAGGTAAGGTTTTTTCCCAAGCAATAACTAGCGAGTCGAACGGAATTCCATAAGCTTGCTCAAAATCAGAATTTGGGTATGCCTGTTTGAAATTTTGAACGGGATAGTTTTGAAGCAAGTACTGAACAAAAGCACCCGCTGTTGTATAGCTTATAGATGCGGCACTACTATAAAAACCCGTACTAGAAAATGCATTTCGCATTTGCTGAACAGAGGGGTAAGGCTGTTCGGAAGCAATAATCTGTGCTAGTGTAGACTCTCGCGAAGCATCCGCAGCTATAGCTTCAGCTACCCCTTCAATCAAGCCAATACTCCAACTTCCATTAAATAAAGAATTGCCAAATTGCTTTGATATAGCGTGGACCATTTCATGTTTTAAAACGCCATCTAATTGCTGTTTGGCAATATGTAATTGGTCTTGAGATAGCCAAATAGGAACATAGCTCGTGTATTTTGCCCCAACAAGTTCTTTTTTCTGCCAAGCATTCGCATAGAGGTAGCTTTCAATTCGGCGATTACTAGGCCATTCTATTTCTAAAGCAGCTGTAATTTGATTGAAATAGAACTCATGCTTTAAAGACCAATACTCAATTTCAGCTTCTGAAAAATTATTGGAATCGAAATACAAATCGAAATGTGTAGTTGTAATGTGTGTAGAGAGTTCCTCTTTCAGTACACTTCTTGGGGTTATAATTCCCATTTGGGATAAGTAGAAATAGCACGCAATCAAACAAATTCCAAAAAAGCCAGCAAGTAATTGGTTGATTCTACGGCGTGTAATGCGGGGTAAATTCCACAGAAATAAAACCCACAATACAGTTATGCAGCGAAAGTAAACGTAGCTTTTGGTTACAGTTACGGTTTCATCGTAAATAGGTCCTGGCCAAGTTCCCCAAATGTGGTTAAAGAAATATACTTGAGGGAAATTAATGGCTTCAAGAAGAAGACCTCCGAAAGCAAAAAGTACTAGTGTTATAAAAGTGAGTGTTTTTGGGAAGGAGGAATTTAAGGAGCGAATAAAACGACCTAAAGCAGCACCAAAAAATATGGATGGAATGGGCGTTAGAATCCAAAAAAAGACGCCATGCCAGCTTAAGCAACCAGAAACAAGTGAAAATAAGAATGCAGGTAATCCGAAGATATATACGAACCTAATTATAGGATGTATTGAGGCTTTATCCTGAACATAAGTTGACTTCAACATCTTGAACGCGGCCCAAATAGCACCAATGGTTCCTGCAATCATGGCCGACTCAAAATGAAAATCGCGAAGCAAAGGAATAGGTAGGAATAAAAGACCTAACACAAAAGGAAATAAATACTTTAAAAGAGCTTTAAAACTCATGATGTAGATGGCTCGTAAATTTGGTAGCCCAAAAATGACTTTGTTTGCTATTTAATACCAGCCCAATATATCCAAAACATCAATACAAATTGAATAGGAAGGCGAATAAGTGCAATCCAAGTAAATAGCGAGATTCTTTTTTTCTTATACCCTTTCATGAACATGTTAATGTTGGCGGGAAAAACCGCAAAAAGAAGTGCTATTAAGCCCCAGCCAGCTAGAATTCTAAAATCAGTTATCAAGAAGCCTATGCCTCCAATAATTTCAAAAGCCCCACTTATATAAACCATAGCTTTTTGATACGGTATAAAGTTGGGCATTATCCGGAGGTAAGGCTCTGGTTTTAGGAAATGAAGAATTCCGGCAATTATAAAAAGTATGCCAATTACCAGAGTGCTAAACGGTTGCGTTAGAAAGAAGTTCATAGCCAAGAAATGGGATTAAGCGCAGAACAACGTAATCCCACATAGTTGCCTTGCCAATTATTTTTTAAACATGGTACTAAACACAAACCAGATGTTTTCCTTTCGCTCCATAAGTCGGCGGCTAAAATAAGGGAACCAATCGGTACCAAAAGGCACATAAACACGAGTCATGTAGCCATCATTGGTAAGCTGTACCATTGTTTCTTCACGTAAGCCGTAAAGCATTTGGAACTCGAAACTTTCTTTTGGGATGTTATGCTCGGTAGTATATTCTTTTAACCAATTTACAAGCTCATCATCATGAGTACCAAACCTCGGGTAGGCTGTTTTTTCGAGGAGTATTTTTGCACATTCTTTATAAGACTCACGAATTGCTGGCATATTTTGAAGGGCCAAACTACTAGGCTCTTTATAAGCACCTTTAACAAGTCGGATATCGGCACCCAAGTCAGCTAATTCAATAATGTCATCTTTTGTTCGGTGGAGCATCGTCTGTATTACAGTACCTACATGCTTACCATATTTAGCAAATGCTTCTTTAAAAATATCGATGGTGATTTGAGTGTAGTCAGAGCCTTCCATGTCAATACGAACAAATTGATTGTGCTGTTTTGCAACATCCAATAAGCGAAAAAGATTCTCAGTACAGTACTTACGGTCAATATCCAACCCCATCATGGTAAGCTTAATAGAAATACTGCTAATTAAGCCATGCTCTTTAATGCCATTAAGAAGTTGTATATAGGCCTCAACAGTAGCATCAGCTGTTGTTTTGTCGGTAACGTTTTCTCCGAGTAAATCGAGAGTTAGTTTTAGATTTTTGTCGTTGAGATAGCGGCTTTTTGGAATAGACTCTTCAAAAGTTTCTCCTGCAACAAATTTCTTCGCAAGTACAAAAGGTAGTTTCATATAAAAATTTTTGATTAAGCGCCGCAAAAATACACAATTACTAAATGTGAAACACTAGCAGAATATTCAGTAACTATCGACAAAATCAACCGTCCATAATTAGAATGAAACAACCTGAGAGTTTGGGCGTAAGGCTTCACAGGTCAAATTTAAAAGGAGTATTTAAATGGAAAATAATAAAAACACAAAATATACATTTAGGTTAGGCGTATCACTATTGGTGATGTTCGTACTAATGCTTACTAGTGCCAAGATGGGTTGGGCTCAATCAGCAAAGGATGCAGCTAGAGTTGAAAAATTCTCGGTAAGTAATGGTATTAATATTGATGTAAGAACTTCTGGCGGTAGCATTAAAGTAATTGGAAAAGATACTGATGAAGTGACCGTTGAGATGTATGTAAGAAAAAGAGGGAAATACATTAAAGGAACGGAAAAAGATTTAAAAGGCTGGGAAATTGATCTTTCAAAAAGCGGAAATACTGTTACAGCCCACGCTCGTAGAGAAAGCGGGTTTGGATGGGGTAATAATAATGTTTCTGTTGGGTTTGTTATCTATACGCCAATGGAGTCTAAATCAGATATAAAGACCTCTGGTGGTAGCATTAAGATGGAAAATTTGATTGGAAATCAGCAAGGTAATACAAGTGGTGGCTCGGTAAGTGCCGAACAAATACGTGGAGATTTGAATCTGAAAACTTCAGGAGGCAGCATTAAAATTGCTGAGGTTTCTGGTAATGTGAAAGCAGCTACAAGTGGCGGAAGAATCCAAGCAGAAAATGTGGAAGGCAATGTTGATTTGAAAAGTTCTGGTGGAAGTATAGGAATTGAGTCGGTAGGTGGAAGTGTAACAGCTCGAACTAGCGGTGGTTCAATTAACGCCAAAATAGAGTCGCCAGAAGATTTTATTGATTTAAAAACTTCAGGTGGAAGCATCACAATTACAATTCCTCATGATAAAGGATATGACGTTGATTTAGATGGAAGCCGAGTGGATGCCTCTGTAGATAATTTTAAAGGTCGTATTGAACGCGATGAAATGAACGGCACACTAAACGGAGGCGGAATCAATCTAAAAGCCAAAACATCCGGCGGAAGCATTCGATTAAGATATTTTTAAATGTTAGGTCACTCCTAAATGTTAGTTAGTTAAAAGGCGCTGGTTGATCCCAGTGCCTTTTTTTATGCTTAGTATTAAAGCTACACAAAGATAAATATCGTTAAGAGGTCTATGAATTTGTTTGAATGAATAATTGTTATAAAAATTACCTATTCAAACCAATCAAAATCATATATTCAGGGTTCGATAACTATCTACTATGGCAAAAAACAGCACGGCAACTACGCAAGCAAAACAACACGCACAAGATCGGCCCATTATTATTAAGGGTGCACGCACGCACAACCTGAAAAATATAGATGTTGAAATTCCCCGCAACAAAATTACGGTTGTAACAGGTGTTTCTGGTTCTGGGAAATCAAGTTTGGCATTCGATACGATTTATGCAGAAGGCCAACGTCGTTATGTTGAAAGTTTATCTAGTTACGCACGTCAGTTTTTGGAGCGAATGGATAAGCCAGAAGTGGATTTTATGCAGGGCATTTCTCCTGCTATGGCAATTCAGCAAAAAACGACGACGAGTAACCCTCGCTCAACCGTTGGTACAACCACAGAGATTTATGATTATTTAAGGCTTCTTTTTGCGAGAGTTGGACGAACTATTTCTCCCGTATCTGGCAAGCAAGTAAAGAAAGATAGTACTAAAACGGTTATCAAAGAGCTTTTTGAAACACAGGAAGAGGGCACTCGATTCTACATTCTTTTCCCAATTCCCAATCACAGAAAAAATAAGCAAGCTGAAGAGCTAAAAGTTCTAAAGGAAAAAGGATTTACTCGGCTTTTAAACATGAAAGATGAGCAAATCCTAGATTTAACCGATCCAAACCAGGATGGAGTTAAAATAAAATCTACCCAGTATAGAGTGCTGGTAGATAGACTTACTGTGAAAGATGACGAAGCCACCATGACACGTATTGCTGGTTCTTTAGAAACTGCGTTTCAGGAAGGAAGTGGTCGGTGTTCCATTAAAATACGAAATGGTGAAGAACTCGTATTTAGTGAACGGTTTGAATTGGATGGAATCGAGTTTATGGAACCAACTCCACAAATGTTTTCATTCAATAACCCATTTGGTGCGTGCCCAAAATGTGAAGGCTTTGGCCGAGTGGCAGGTATTGACGAAGATTTGGTTATACCAGATCCAGAAATGACTATCAGAGATGGGGTAATTGCTCCGTTTTCTTCTCAAAAATTTAGCTCACACCTCAAAGACCTAATTAAGGTAGCAGCTAACGAAAAATTCTCAATCGATACGCCATATATCGATTTACCAAAGGAAGTTAAAAATATCATCTGGAATGGCAAGGATGGCTATATCGGTATTTGGAACTTCTTTGAAGAAGTGAAGAGCCAAGCCTATAAAGTGCATATGCGTGTGTTGTATTCTCGTTATAGAGGTTACAGCCGTTGCCCTGAGTGTGAAGGATATCGCGTTCGCAAAGATGCACAATATATTATTGTAGGCGATATGCATATTGGCGAAGTTTCTGAACTTACTATCGGTCATGCCCGCAAATATTTTGATGAATTAGAGCTTACTGAGTTTGAACAAAGTGTGGCGGGACAAATTCTTTATGAAATTAGAAAGAGGCTCAAATACCTTGATGAGGTTGGGTTAGATTACCTAACGCTCGATCGCCTTGCAAACACATTAAGTGGTGGCGAGTCTCAGCGAATTAGCCTTTCCAATGCGCTGGGAAGTTCGCTAATCGGTAGTATGTATGTGCTAGATGAGCCGACGATTGGTCTCCATCCAAAAGATAATGACCGTTTGATAAGTATTTTAGAGTCACTTCGTGATATTGGAAATACCGTTCTTGTAGTAGAGCACGATCCAGAAATGATGAAAGCTGCCGATAACATTATTGATATCGGACCTTTTGCCGGAATTCATGGTGGAGAAGTTGTTTTTCAAGGCACATATAAAGAGCTCGTAAAGTCAGATTCACTTACAGGAAAGTTTTTAAGTGGAAGAAAAGAAATCGAAGTTCCTAAAAAGCGCCGGCCAGGCAATGGAAAGAAAGTAAGAATTGAAGGCGCGAGTGAACACAATCTTAAGAATGTAACGGTCGAGTTTCCTTTGGGTATGTTGGTTGTGGTAACAGGTGTTTCTGGTTCTGGGAAATCCACATTGGTGCACGATACACTTTACGGAGGCATTCAAAAACACATTGGAACCTACAATCAAAAAGTAGGAAGGTTTAGAGATATTTCAGGGACAGGTTCCATTCACAATGTTGAAATGGTTGACCAAAGCCCAATTGGGCGATCTACGCGTTCAAATCCTGCTACATATACAAAAGCGTTTGATGGAATCCGCGACGTGTTCGCAAATACTCGTCAGGCTAAAATTATGGGATATACTCCAGGGCACTTTTCATTTAACGTTCCTGGTGGTAGATGCGAAACATGCCAAGGTGAAGGTGTTCAAAAAATTGAAATGCAATTTATGGCAGACATAGAACTTACCTGCGAAGTGTGCAACGGTAAGCGATTTAGGAAAGATGTACTTGCTGTAAAGTATAGAGGACAAAGTATTTTCGATGTTTTAGACATGCCAATTTCTGAGGCACTTGATTTCTTTGTGGATGAACCAACAATCACCAATAAATTAGCGCCATTAGAAGCAGTTGGTTTGGGTTATTTGAAATTGGGACAAAGTGCAACTACGCTATCTGGTGGAGAAGCGCAAAGAGTGAAATTGGCAAGGTTTCTCACAAAGCAAAACTCAGAACACACTGTCTATTTCTTTGATGAGCCAACAACAGGTCTTCATTTTGAAGATGTTACCAAACTTATGGATGCATTCAACGAGCTTGTAAATGCAGGGCATTCTGTGATTATTATTGAACACAACCTGGATGTGATAAAATGCGCAGATTGGATTATAGATGTGGGACCTGAAGGTGGCTTTGGTGGCGGACAAATTGTAGCCGAAGGCACTCCCGAAGAAATAATTACTATTGAAAATAGCTATACAGGTAAATATTTAAAAGAGTATTTGTAATTCGGCCTAAAGTATTATTTCGAATTGTATTTCTAGAAAATGATTTAAAAGCAGTTTCTTTTCGGGAACTGCTTTTTTTATTATACTAAGAGATTCAGGAGCGCTGTTTAACATCTTTGGAAAAGGTCAAAACTCAAGCAAAACGAAATAGGAAGTATAAGGGCGATAATTAAGAGAGTATTAAATTTCAATTACTTCGCACTTCAATACAAAAGCTTAGTTCAAATTCAGTATCATTCAGAATGTTCGCAAGGCTATTATTTCTTAATTGGAAAATTTTTGTTTCCAACCTAAACAAGATTCAGTTACTGTTACTGATAGGCTATATCATGTTTTTGGGGGTTATGCTTGTAAACCTTGTGGGTACAGCTATTGTGGTAAGTTTATTGGATACCGACCCATGGATGAAAACACAAATTCCATGGCTCACTCCAGAAATCTATCTATTCCTGTTACTCGTGTTTACCAACTGTTATTGGATAATGCACTTTTCATTTACCAATCTCAGGCTGTTGAACCTTGAAGAAAACCGAAAACTCCTAGGTTTTGGATTCCCCTTAAAAAGACTTTCTCGTTATTTAATGTGGATTGGTTTCTGCCACCCTGTAAACATCATATACAACTTCACATGGATTGTTTTTTTGATGATACAAGTGTCGCACTTCTATCAAGTTTTAGTTGGGGTGCTAGCAGTTATTTTTAACTATGTGCTTATTTACTCAATAAAACATCGTTTTTTACGCATTGTAGAGCGCCGGTTCATTGCGGTTATGGTTGGGTTCTTCATTTTTGTATTCGCTTTATTTGAAGCGATTTCCTTATTTGCTGACAATTCTAAAGAAATATTCACTAAGCTTATCCCTCAAGTTGATACCATCAATGCTTTTCTTTCGTGGTTGCCAGGTGGTTTATTATTACGGACAGTAAGACTGGAATATGATTGGGTTACGGCATCTATAATCATTTTCTTTTTAGTGGTATTGATTGGATTAATAATTATCGATCACTTTAACAAAACTTGCGAAGGGCTATTAAATCCAACAATTAAAAAAGTAGAAGAACAAAGCAGCAAGTTGTGGGTATTCTTACGCAAAGTATTGGGCAGAAATGCTGGGAAGTACTACTATTACGTGATGATTCACCCATATAACAAGCTACAAGTGCTAACATTAGCCATCATTCCTATTGTGTATGTGCCATTGTTAATGCAATTAGATTATCCGATGGCGAAATCTATTTTAATTCCCACAATTTTGGCGGGGATACCCGTTGCGCTTTTGGCAATGGGAATGGCAAATATGTACGGTTACGAGAATCGAGAGTTGCTCACGCACCTTCAATTCCCAATAAAGCTAGAGCAACAACTTAAAGAGCGATTTTTGGGGGTGTTTTTATTGCCTCTGTTTGTGTTCTATCTCATCACAATCTTCGAGATTCTTTTGATACCTGAAGTTGGCCATGTAGTTAAGATATTTATAGGAAATAGCTTTTTCTTTCTCTGTTTTATGCTCCTTTTTATATGGAGTTCTTATTATCAATATCAGAAAGCAACGTATTCTTCGTTCAGCTATAAGCATCCAATAATTCCACAAAAAGTAACATTTCTAATTTCATTCGCTATTTTCACGGTAGGTTATTTGGTTTTTGTCCCCCTCGAAGGTTTAGAGTGGTACAGAATCACAATAATGAGCGTGGTTATTGTAGTGATAGGCATTTACCTTTGGCGACATATGGATGTACTTGTGAGCCTATTTAAAAAACAGGTTCTCAAGCGTTTATGGATGGACTAGAAATTTAATTAAGTAAGCAAAGAATTTATGTTACCAATACATCTCGATTTGGGATTTAATCAAATATACTTTTACGAGGGAATGTACTTTCTCATTTCTATTGTACTTGCTGTTTGGTGGATTTATAAGCGTGTTGAAAAATACGGTGGAAAAATAGACAAGTTTGAAGGGTTAGTTCTTTGGGCAATACTTTGGGCTCTTGTTGGGGCACGCCTTTCTCATTACCTCTTTTGGGAATCGGATAGATTCTTAGCAGATCCGACCATTATTTTAAGTTTAACAGGCGCCGGAAATAGTATTACAGGTGGACTGGTTGGTGGTATGTTTGGTGGATGGTTATACACTCGCCGAAACAAGATGAATTATTGGGAATATTTCTCCATTCTCTCGCCAGGTATTCTATTAGGGCAAGGGTTAGGAAGAATAGGCTGTTTCCTAAACGGAGATGCTTATGGTATCGCAACCTCGTCATTTTTGGGTGTTCATTTTCCTCGATACGGTACAACTATCCCCTCATTTGAAACCGAATATAGAATTTCGAGCCCAGCTTGGCAGTACTCCTTTGAGAATGGATTAGTTGACCAAGCTTCTACTATGAGCGCCGCACTGCATGCCACACAGCTTTACGAAATGGCTGGCGACTTCCTGCTGATAGGAATTGTACTTTGGGTATTCAATAAGTATTTCCAAAGTGATAAAAAATCACCGCTTATCTTTTTTATACACACAGGTGGTTATGCATTATTGCGCTTTGCACTCGAGTTTTTACGTGCCGATAAAGAAGGAACCACAATGATGAATATGACGAACCTTCAAATTGTTCTTCTATTGTACGGCATATTCACGGTGGGCTATGCCGCAAAGTATTTTACTACCCAAAAGAACCCAAAAGCCCATGCCTAGTGCTGTTAAAATTTCTGGACTGATAAAAAGCTACGACGATGAAGTAGTTCTTAAGGAATTAGATTTAGAAATTCCTGAGGGAAGTATTTTTGGTTTGATTGGTCCGAATGGGGCAGGAAAAAGCACCCTAATTGGAGTGCTCACTGGTTTGTTAAGTTACGATGATGGCTATGTTACCATCAGAGAGCTTCTTTTTGGTGATGAGAACGAAGAAGCCATCAAAAAACAAATAGCCTCTGTACTTCAGCCTCCATTACTTTTTGAACAGTTTACTAGCCTAGAGTTTATCGAGTACATTTGCGATATCTACAATGTGGAAAAAAACGGTCAGGTAGAAAAAGCCTACGCTTTACTAGATTTCTTCGAGATTAAAGACTTTGCTAAAATTAAAATTCACAAGCTTTCATCGGGAAGTAGAAAAAAACTCGCCTTTGTAACTGCTGTTTTGACCGAGCCGAAAGTGTTATTTTTGGACGAACCTTTTGAATCGGTGGATGTGATTTCTATTGAGCGAATGAAAACCATCATCCGAAAGCTAAAAGCAAAAGGCGTTACGGTAATTATTACCAGCCATATTTTAGAAGTGGTTGAAAACCTTTGCGATGATATTGCCATTTTACATAAAGGACGAATTATTGCCTACGTAGACTCCGTAAGCCGTAAAACGCTCGAAGAAAATGCAAGCTTGTATGAAATCTTCAATAAGTATGTTGAAGTAGAAAAGAAAGACGATATTGTAGATTGGCTGTAATTAGTACACCATACAGACTGAATTTGGGATATTTCCCAATTTGAACTTTAGATTAGATAAACAACGAAATAGGGGATAGATATGAAGAAATTAACAGTAGCCTTAGCTGTGTTCTTGTTTTTGAGTACTGGATTAATGGCACAAAACAGGCCAGATGGATCCACTCCACAGGGCGAAAATTTAAAAGTTCCAGAAGGATGGACCGTGCGCTTAGATCATTCCAATGAAAAAACTATAATTGGCGATGACGCTGAAACGGCGGATATCTACTTTGTAAACATGACCCCAGGTTGGCACATAACTACAGGGCCATCCGCAATTTTCTATCACCCCGAAAATTCTATAAGTGGCAATTATAATATCAAAACTAAGATTTATCTGTTTGATACCAAAGGTCGCAATAGAGAGGCTTTTGGGTTGTTTTTTGGTGGGAAAAATCTAGATAAAGACAGCCAAGAGTACGTGTATTTTCTGATTAGAAATACAGGAGAATACTTGATAAAAACTAGAACAGGAAGTGAAACAGCAACGGTAAAAGGTTGGACGGCAACAGAAGCCATGAACATGTTTACCGACAAAACAGAGTCTTCTGCAGAGAACAACTTTGAAGTAAATGTTTCTACGGAGAAAATCACTTTTTATCTGAATGACCAAGAGTTGGCTAGTATTCCATCAAAAGGTATTTCTACAGATGGAGTATTTGGTTTAAGAGTAAACCATAGCAACAATCTTCATATCTCAAATTTGGTAGCTACTCAGAAGTGAGAATTATAAATGCTAATTTATACTTATAGAAATAGGTTAATTCATTAAGGGTTTGAGATTTGGAAAAATCTCGATCATGCTGAACTTGTTTCAGCATCTTTGTGAGGAATAGGTTGTTAATAAGACTTCCTGATTACGAACAAAGGCTAATATTTAATTCCACTCTATAGGATTGTTTGAAATTATTTCATCTACTCTCATCAATCCTTGTAAGAACTTTGAATAGTACTTGTGCAGTCTTTAGAATACGCCTAAACGATTGGTGTCGGTCGGCTGAAGATCCTTCAGAAGTATCTTCGGGATGAGAGTGAGCGTTGTTTAATGTATTAGACCTGTCAACGAATTCTACGGCTTCTACAATGCAAGAATTATCATCGCTTCATATTAGGAATGAGCAACTCAGCGTTGAGATGTATCCTTTTTCCCGAGAAATTCATCGGTAAAATGCTCGCGGTGTTTTTCCTTCGAAAACTTCTCTTTGTTGTAGTTTGCAGAATTCCCTTTGGGGATGGATAAGCTTTCCCAAGTTTCCCCTTTTAGCATTCGGGCGATGTACACAATCTGCCCAATATGATAAGAATAGTGAGCAAGCTGTCGGTTAATAGCTTCAACTACGGTATGGCCTTGGTTGCGGATGTAAACTTCCGTTTCCCAGTTATTTTTATTTACTGAATTTAGCGCTTCAAAAAGGCAAGCCCAGCCTTCATTCCACTTTTGTAATAACTCTTCTTTGGATGAAATTACGTCTTCAAATTCGAGGTCACGATTTCGAAATTCTTTTTCACCATCAGAAGTAAGGAAATCTGACCATCTCGACATCATATTTCCCCAAAGATGGTTAACGATAATAGCTATCGAATTACTTTCCTCATTGAATTTCCAGAACAACTCGTTTTCATCAAGCTGCTCGAAACTACGTTCCCCTAGCAATTTGTAATATTCAAACTGCTGTTTAGTGCTTTGGAGGTAGTTTTCTATCAAAGTGTTTTGTAGAGCTAAAATTTATACGCCGAATTCACTTTTTAAGCGATTCAATTTCTCGTGTTCAGCTGTGCTAATATCACCATTACTTCCAGCAATGGTTTCGAGAAGTTGGTAGGTGAGTCGTTTTCCTTCATCAGAAAAATTTCCTTTAATATGGGAGATTGCTTCTTCAATAAGCTCATGTAGATGATCGGTACTCATTCCACCAATATGACTTATAGTATTTTGGAAAGTACTCATGTCGTAATGCATGTTATCGAGAATACGCTTAACAGCTTTTTGTTCTTCGTAAGAAATGCTGCCATCAGAACTTTCAATCCAAAAAATAAGGGCATCTATTGACGTTTCGTCGGTTAGGGAATAGCTCATAATTAAAATTCTTTAGATAAAAGGTTACAGATTTCTTCAATAAGTTCTTGCTTGTCTGGGGTGATGGAGCCCTTTAAATGCGAGTCGATATCGAGTTGAGCGACAAAAGCACCATCTTTCATAATTGGGGCAACTATTTCTGAATGTACATTTAAGCTACACGATAAGTAATTATCCTCAGAATGAACATCTTGTGAAACAAAGGTTTCGTGACTAAGCGCCACTTGCCCACAAATGCCCTTACCGTATGGAATGCGAGTGTGGTCGGTGGCTTCACCCACAAAAGGCCCAAGAACGAGTACATCTTCTCCAGTAGGATCGGCTAGATAAAACCCAACCCAGTCAAAATGATCAACTTTATCAGCTAGAAGCTCACAGATGGCGAACAGCTTTTCATCTCGTGTTACATCTCTTTCGAGAATTTCGTGCACTGATGGAATTAATTTTTCCTTGAGGGAAGTAAGTTCAGTAGTATTCATAGAGGTAGATTTTATGCTTCAACAAAATATAAGAATCGTGGACGAAATAAAGTTAACCTTTGATAAAAGCTGTTACCAAAGAACATTTTATTTTGAATAAAGGTGCGTATCTTTAGCCCATAATGGAAGATTTTTTTAAAGACATCGTCCCCTTTTCTACTCACATAATTGGCGCGGGCGCATTACTAATTGCAAGTTTTACATCGTTATTTTCGGTTGTTAACCCTTTAACAGCAATGCCGGTGTTTCTCTCGTTAACTGAGGGCTCTACTGAGGTAGAAATGACACGCACTGCTCGGAAGTCGAGTATATACATGTTTTGTGTGCTTATCATCTTCTTACTTGCTGGTACATACATTCTAAGTTTCTTTGGAATTAGTTTGTCAGGGATTAGAATTGCGGGTGGTTTAGTAATTGCACGCGCGGGTTTTTCAATGTTGAACCCCGAAAAAAGTGGCAGAAAACTATCTAAGGAAGAGCAAGAAGAAGCGAAAGAGAAAGAAGACGTTTCTTTCAGCCCATTAGCTATGCCGTTGTTGTCGGGGCCTGGTAGTATTGCGGTTGTTATCGGTTTTGGCTCTCAGGCAACAAACATATACGATTATATTATTAACGGCGTAGCTGTCCTGATAACCGCAATTCTTGCGTATGCCATTCTAAGAGTTGCACCATGGTTGAACAAGTTGATTGGTAAAACAGGCATGACGGTAATTAGCCGAATGATGGGTTTTATTGCTCTAGCTATTGGTGTTCAATTTGTAATAAATGGCGCATCAAAATTCTTTGGTATCGGGATTTAGTAGATAAATCTTTTCCTTTAAACTCAATGCCAGCTGACTCATAAAGTGTTTGAGTAGGTGTTGGATTGAGATGTTTGCATTAGGTTGAGTGAAGTCAATTAAAGAAGGTGATAGTGCGTTTTTTAGGGTAGAGTCAACTCAAATAGAGGTATTAATAAAAAGTAAAAACCCAAGAAGCGTTAGTTTTGTAAATAAAGTAGCCGATATTTTTCAGCATCTTATCTCTAATAGAGAGGGTAAGTAGCACAAATTGCTTTTCTCGTGCGTCAAGCCGAAATTGAGCCACCAAATTAAAGATTACATATTTTTTCTAAGAGAGAACTCTGAGTCTTAAAAAAGGCTTGTGTTTAGTTCGTGCTCTCACTTTCTTGTGCAGTCTCATTTTAGAACCTTTAAATCCCTTTTATTCTGGAAACTTTAGAAAACATTCTGGCTTCTTTTTCATCGTTCATGTGGGGAACTCCGCTCGTACTACTTCTAGTTGGTGGCGGGCTTTATTTTATGTTCTACTCACGCTTCATTCCATACCGCTACTTTGGGCATGCTGTTAGCATACTTCGTGGCAGATACGACGACCCGAACGCACCTGGCGATATTAATCACTTTGAAGCACTTTCTAGTGCACTAGCTGCTACAGTTGGTTTGGGAAACATCAGTGGTGTTGCCGTTGCAATTGCTATGGGTGGTCCGGGCGCTGTTTTTTGGATGTGGATGAGTGCTTTTGTTGGGATTGCCACCAAATACTTTACCTGTACACTTTCCATTATGTATCGTGGGAAAGATTCTAGAGGCGATATTCAAGGTGGAACGATGTATATGATTACAGAAGGCCTTGGTAAAAAATGGAAACCTTTAGCTATACTTTTTGCTGTTGCAGGGCTCTTTGGTGCGCTTCCGTTATTTCAAGCTAACCAGCTTACCCAGGCTATAAGAGATATGATTTTAATCCCAAATGGTTTGCTGGAAAGTACTCCTAATTGGATTGCAGCTTTTGCTACAAGCGTACCAGACTTTTTAGTAACTAACTATGATGGATTTACTTTTCTAGAGTCAAAAATTCTATTTACTTCTAACTTAATTACTGGCTTAATCATTTTAGCGATGGTTGGAGCTGTAATTTTTGGTGGAATTAAAAGAATTGGTAAAGTAGCAAGTAAGATGGTTCCTGCTATGGTTGTTTTATATGTAGGTTCTGTTCTTACCATTCTTGGAATTCATTTTGATGTATTAGGTGAGTATTTATGGCTTATCATTTACGATGCTTTTACCGCTGAAGCCGCTCTCGGTGGCGCAGTTGGTGCAATTATAATCGCGGGTGTGCGAAGAGCTGCCTTTTCGAATGAAGCAGGTATTGGTACTGCAACTTTAGCTCATGGCGCTGCTAAAACTAAAGAACCTGTTCGCGAAGGATTGGTAGCAATGATGGGACCTTTCATCGATACTATTGTAGTTTGTACAATGACCGCGTTAGCCATTTTAGTAACCGATGTTTGGAAAAGTGGCGACCAAAACGGAATTTCTTTAACTGCAGCAGCATTTTCTGAAGCCTTAGGACCAGTTGGTATTTATTTATTGATGACATGTGTGTTCATCTTTGCAACTAGTTCGCTATTCGCTTATTCCTACTATGGCACAAAATGTCTTGGCTTTCTTACCGGCGCTGAAAAACAACACACCTACAATTATTACTACGTAGGTTCTATTTTATTAGGTGCGGTAACAAGTATTTCTGCCATGATTAACTTGATTGATGGCATGTTCGCGATAATGGCAATCCCAACCATGACGGTTGCAATTCTTCTCTCACCCAAAGTGATGGAAGCGACTCGAGACTATTTCAACAGAATGGAAAAGAAAGAAATCCTGTAAGATTAGATTTCTTGTTTCAAGCCAGTAGACAATATCTGCTTTAGTTTTTGATGAAAAAGAAACTAAAGCAGTATTAAGTCTAGCTTACTGGCAATAAGTTCAAAGCCATGTTCTTTTTGAAGAAGAGGGATTTTATGCTCGATACAATAAGTGGCGATTACGATATCTTGAGTTTTTCGAATAGTTATTCCAGCTTTTCTGAGTAATCTATAGTTTTGAGCAGACTTAATTGCTAAAGCGTGATTAGAAAGTGTGTGATATTCAATCAGAGATAGAAGTGCAATTGCTGTTTTATAATCTCGATCTAATTTAAAGCCTTGCAATGTTTCGGTAATAATTAAGTCGCCGATACCCGCAGAATTATTACTAAGAAGCAGTTTTGACTTCCGAGTAGGCACATTATCTACACCGTTAAAGAAATCAATCCAGACAGAAGAATCTACAATGGTCATGAAACATGTTTACTAGTTCTCATGTCATCCAAATCACCTTCCCATTTTAGTTTCCCAAAGTATTTAAGAAGCTCTTCTTGGCTTTTTGACGCAATCAATCTTTTCAGACCTTCTTCAACTACGGCTTTTTTAGTTTTTAGCCCTGTTTTTTCCAAAGCCTGTTTCATCAACTCGTCGTCAATTTCAATATTTGTTCTCATAGCTTAACTTGAATGTGTATAGATTGTCAATATTAAACACATTTCTAACTTTCGGTAAGATTAGAAATTGTTACTAGTGATTAAATTTATTGAATAAACATCATTTCTAGGTAGAGTTGCTCACACTAGCACAAACATTTCGCTTGTGCTTTTGATCTCTTGAAGCCTCAAGCTTTCACGATTCTGTAAAAAGCTTATTTAGGGATTTTAAATCCCATAAAAAACCGTTTTCTTAGTGGTCTGATTCATTTAACAAATTCGATTACTTATGAAACGATCATTTTCGATTTTAGCGCTACTGCTTTTTACGATTCCTGCTTTAGCACAACTACCTACCATTAAGGAAAAAACGAAAGGATTAAGCCCAGAAAAGGGTTTTTTCGATTATTATTTCGATGAAGACAAAGACCAACTTTGGCTTAAAGTAGACAAACTGAATTCTGAATTTCTTTATGTGAATTACCTTGCTGCAGGGGTTGGTTCAAACGATATTGGTTTAGATAGAAGCCAGCAAGGTGGCGAGCGGATTGTTTATTTCGAGAAGCGTGGCCAAAAATTGATGATGATTCAGCCAAACCTCGATTACATCGCGAAATCGGATAATGCACTCGAAAAAAAATCGGTTAAAGAAGCCTTCGCCTCATCCATTCTTTTTGGTTTTAAGATTGAAGCAGAAGAAAATGGCTCGTACTTAATAGACCTAACACCTCTGTTGATGCGAGACGCCCATAACGTAATCGGTCGTTTAAGAGGAATGAATCAAGGAAATTACAGTCTCGACAAAAGTCGTTCTTCACTGTACAAAGAAGGAACGTTCAATTTCCCAAAAAATACAGAATTCGAAACCATGCTAACCTTTACGGGAAGCAATCCTGGCAGGGAAGTTCGTTCAGTAGTTCCAGATCCAACGGCAATTACTGTTCGTCAACATCACTCTTTTGTAGAACTGCCGGATGATAATTTCGAAACTCGTGAATATGACCCTCGCGGTGGATTTTACGCTACTTCGTACAAGGATTATTCTACGCCAATTGGCACACCAATGACCAAGCGATTTATAAATCGTCATCGTCTTCAGAAAAAAAATCCTGAGGCCGAAGTAAGCGAAGCTATTGAGCCTATTGTGTATTATTTGGATAATGGAACTCCAGAACCAGTGCGTAGCGCTTTGCTAGATGGCGCACGTTGGTGGAATCAAGCTTTTGAAGCAGCAGGTTACAAAGATGCGTTTCAGGTAAAAGTGTTGCCAGATGATGCTCATCCACTTGATATTCGGTACAACGTAATAAACTGGGTACATCGCTCAACACGTGGTTGGTCGTATGGTGGCTCTGTTACCGATCCAAGAACTGGTGAAATTATAAAAGGAAATGTATTGCTCGGTTCGCTTCGCGTTCGCCAAGATTATATGATTGCTCAAGGTTTATTGGCACCTTTCGAAAACGGAAATGAGCCAGACCCAAGAATGCTGGAAATGGCTTTGGCTAGAATTAGGCAACTTTCTGCTCACGAAGTGGGACACACTCTCGGCATTTACCATAACTTTGCTGCTAGTGTAACGAATGATGCTTCTGTGATGGATTATCCGCATCCAAAAGTTTCTATCAAAAATGGAAAGATTGATATTTCTGATGCTTACGACGTTGGAATTGGCGAATGGGACAAAGTTACCATTGCATTCGGATACCAAGATTTCCCTAAAAATGTAGATGAGAAAGCCGAACTCAATAAAATTCTAGAAAATGCGACTTCTAAAGGCTTAAAGTATATTTCTGATAGTGATGCTCGTCCGCAAGGTGGTGCACATCCTTACGCACACCTGTGGGACTTCGGTGCGGACCCTCTCACTCAACTCCAAAAAGTTTTAGACGTTCGTAAGCTAGCGCTTAAAAATTTCGACGAATCTGCAATCCCAATGGGTACCTCAATGTCTGAGTTAGAAGATGTGCTGGTTCCAATTTACTTTTTTCACCGTTACCAAGTAGAAGGAACCGTAAAGCTGATTGGAGGTTTAGATTATAGCTATAAATTGAGAGGAGATAACCAAGCAACTCCTAAAGTGGTGGCAGAAGCCGATCAACTAAAAGCCTTAGATGCTTTATTGGTAGCAATATCTCCAGAGGTATTGGCTCTTCCAGAAAGTGTGTTGAATTTAATTCCACCTCGTCCAGCAGGAATTGCTTCATCTAGAGAGCTTTTTAACGGAAATACAGGTCCGAGTTTAGATGCTTTGGGAATTGCGCAAACCGCTGCAGATTTGCCAATTAGCTTGATTCTAAATCCCCAAAGAGCAAATAGATTGGTTGAATACGGCGCTAGAAATGAAGGCCCAAGCCTAAGCGAAGTCATTGACCGAATTATTCGAAAAACAGTATCAATGCGTGGTGGAGACGATTATTACGGTTCCATTCAACAAACGGTGAATTTTGTTGTTGTAATGAACTTGATTCAATTGCACGCTTCTAGCCAAGCAAATCCAATTACCAAAGCAGTAGTGTTTAAAAAACTAACAGCCATAAGCGAATTGTTAAGCGAACGCGATGAGCCAATGGCTATGCAACTTTCTGAGATGATTGAAACCTATTTTAAGAATCCAAAATCATTCGATATTCCGAGAGATCTCCCTGCGCCTCCAGGTTCACCAATCGGAACTGCACCAATGTTATACTGCGAGTTTTAATTCAATTTGAATAGATAAAGGTCGAGTTACCACTTGGCCTTTATTTTTTTGAAATGAAAGATATGAAGATAATTTCACCTGAAGCATTACTAGAGGCTTATGGTCAGGGAATTTTCCCAATGGCAGATTCTCGAGAAGATGAAAGTGTGGAATGGTACACGGCTTCGAAACGAGGAGTTATTCCTATAGATGGATTTCATGCATCCAAAAACTTACGCCAACTAATTAGGCAGAAGAAATTCCACGTTAAAGCTGATACTCAATTCCGGACCGTTGTTGAAGCGTGTGCACAACGAGAGTCGACTTGGATTAACGACCTCATCATCAATTCTTACGATATCTTAAATCAAATGGGTCACGCACATAGCGTAGAAGTGTATGATGCAAAGAATGAACTTGTGGGTGGACTTTATGGAGTACATTTAAAAGCGGCGTTTTTTGGTGAAAGCATGTTTAAAACCAAGCCCGAAGCCGATAAAGTAGCGCTGTACTATTGTCACCAAATCTTACAGAACAACAAATTTATACTTTGGGATACTCAATTCTATACCGATCATCTCGGACGATTTGGTTGTGTTGAAATTGATGCAGCTGATTACGAAAAGCTACTCCAAAAAGCGCTGAAGAAGGAAACTGAATTCCTGCTTTGAGGGGGGGTTAGTATTTAGATTTTAGTAGTGAGTAGTGAGATTTTTATTTCCCAACTCCTAAACCCAAACAACGGATACAGTCATCCTGAAGATACTTCTGAAGGATCTTCAAAGTCATTAAGTAGCAATGAGTTTGATTCGTGGCAATAGCTTGTGCACTTGCTAGCTCGTTTCACTCCCTTCATAAAACAGAAGCTGGAGCTTCTAGACGGCATTACGAACGAAGACGTTCGTAACGAGAGGAAAACAGATTTCACGCTCAGAAAGAGGGTAAATTTCTATAAGCAATTAAATATATAATTATTGTAAAACTGTGTAAATGTTATTTTTTATAGAAGTTACTTCTCTTAATGGTGATTCGGAGTTTAGATTTTATTTTTTAAAAATGTTTGATTAAAGTTGTGTAAGGGGTGTTTTAGATAGATACAATAATATATTTATTTACACGATTTAACACATTTAAAATGATTTTTTATAATGATTAATGCAAAAAATATAGCTTTATAGTGCTTATAAATAAAGTATCTGATCATGAGGCTTTTAAGTTGGTATACTTTTATATTTACTTCAGAAAACCTAATTGTTGAAGCGGATATATTTTTGAGTATAACTCAAAAAAAAGCCCAAGTGTCCTCCACTTGAGCTTTAAGAATCATCCCACTTAGCAAGCGGGAAAATATCAATCTAAAAAGATTAATTATATGAAATCCTATGATACTCCCAAAAAACGGAATAATCAAGGCTTTTGGATGGTTTTGAGGCAGGTACTCACAATAATTATATTGTTGTTACTTAGATTTTAAACTATTCAGCTAAAGTTATGCTCCAATACTAGAGATCTCTCTTTAGTAATTGGAGCTTTTTTTATGCATTCAAATATCTACAAAACTCAGTTCTTAAAGTTAATATTATAGACCAATTAACAGGTTCAGGTGGCGTATTACTTGTAGAGCTCCAAGCAATCTAATTCCTATATTTGTCATTTTACATGTTGACGGCTTGGTACTAGAAAAAATCTCGGTCATCCCGAATTTATTTCGGGATCTTTGTAAGGAATAAGCTTTTTAATCCATCTTCTTAACTATAAACAAGGTTCTGCAAACTGTACGAGACAAATTTCCTAAAACAAAAAAAGGGATTGAGAACAACTCAACCCCTTCATTCAGGAATAAAAAATCCCCAAAAACTAATACTCGGTTACAATAACCTTATTGAGTGCTTGGGCTCGCGTGATAGTTCCTTTATCTAAATCTTCAAGTACCGACTTTTTAAGCTGAACATCGATTCGGTTTGGAACACCTTCGGTGCGGCTATCAATAGTAACGGTGGTTAGGATATACTGATTTGATTTAATGGAATTGATTGTTCTACCGTAATCAACTAAATACTCTTTTAAATCTTTCTTGAGTTGATTGTACGCCTCTTTGGTTTGTGCAGCTATGTCTTCTTTAGACTTGGCTTCTTTGTCATCTACTTTAGGCGCACCTTGTTGGAAAACGACTTCTTCAGCAAAACGAAGTGATCTAGCCAAGCTGTATGAAGAACTGCTTGCAATCCTAACATCAAAGCTGAAAAGAACTCCGAAATTATTGAGCATTAAGTAATCAACAGAGCCGCTTAATCGAAACTCATCAGCATCGCGGTCTTTTAGAGCAGTTTCAAAAATATTGCTCATTACCTTTAAATCTAAGTATTCTTTGCCGTCTTCTTTCGCAATTTTGAGGCGTTTTTCAAAAGCACTTTCTGAAAGCTTTCCAGATCTGTAGGCCTGTAAGTCAGCTGAGTTTGCAGAAACGGAGATTACAGGCAAGGCTTTTTGCTTATCTAAATCAATCTTTGCTGATTGAAAGGTGCGTATAACGGTATATTGGTTGTTAGCAGATTTTCCATAGATTACTACTACGTTTTCTGATGGTTTTAGCTGACCAATAGTTGAGGCATAGTCTTTTAAAAACTCTTTCATTCGGGCGGTAACAGAAGCTTCGTCTACCGTGTTGGTTTTACTGTCGTCTTCATCGCTGCTGTAATAGAAAGAGTAATTACTATCTGAAGAACTTTGTACAGTAATTGGGAATCTACTGGAACTGTTATTGACCATGAAAATCACGCCAAAGCCAGGCATATAGGTTCCACGTACGCTTCGGTTAAGCAAAGAAATAGTGCGAGTATATTCAGAATCGGTTGATTGAGTTTTGAACATTTCGCTCAAAATGTTTTCCATGATGTTTAAATCACGGTTCATACGGTTGGTGTCAAATTGTTGTGCGGTTGCAAGCGGTGAAACTAATACCGCTAATAGCAAACCTAGAATAAATGATTTGATGTTTTTCATGGGATTAAATCCTTATTTATTATAGCTTACGGTTTGTATTATTTCGCCTAATACTTGATCCGTTTGTTGAAAGCGTTTGTAGGTAGATTCTTGAAGGCCAGCAATGCCGGTACTTAAAAGGTCGAGGTCTGAGTTTCTCTGTTCTTCTAAGTAGCTGGCAAAGTCGGTTAAACTCTGCTGAATCTGATAGCTTTGATGTTTTTGTGCCTCTGTTACCACTTGGGCAACTAATACGGCATTATCTTTTTTAACTTGCTCCACAATAGCTTGTACTTGTTCTGGAGTGAAACCAGCTTGCACATCGGGTTGTTTTCCAAAAGCAATTTGAAAGCCATCACTACCCGTTGAAATACTGAAATTGGTAACTGAAGCGGTGATTACTAACATTAATATTGCAGCAAAAACTCCAAAACTAGTTCGTGCAAAAGCAGATTGAGGAATCAATGCTGAAAGCAACTGTTGCCACCATTTAGTTTGGGTATCAGTAGCATTTTCTGGTGGCATAAGTACTATTTGTTCAGCTGGACTTTGAACAGGGAGATGTGAAAGGATAGCTCGTGTATCTGTGAGCTCCTCAAACTCTTTCTGCATATCCGCGTGTTTGGCAATAAAGCTGCGAAGCTCTTTTTCAGCATCGGCATCTAATTCGCCGTATAAATAATCCATAAAAAGTAGTCGAGCGTCTTCTTTAGTCATAACTAAAAACCTCTTTGTTAATATTCCATGAGTCGAACGTTTTCTTTAAAGCACGGAGGCCGTAATACAGCCTAGATTTTACCGTGTTAATGGGTTCGTCTAAAATTTCTGCTATTTCGGAGAAGGTAAATCCTTCATATTCTTTCATTATTACAACCATACGTTGATCATTGGGTAGTTGTAATAATGCTTTGTGTAAAAGTACAAGTGATTCATTTCGTTCTAAGGTTGAGTCGGCTCCTGAAACCGTTTCTGTTTGTGGAGCGACTTTCAACGTTTCTAGAGAAATAGAGCGTTTTCTACCAGCGCGTTTTAACTCATCAAGGCAAAGGTTGTTTGCGATACGATAAAGCCAAGAGCCAAATTTCTGGACGTCATCTAAGGTATCAAGCTTTTGATAGGCTTTGATGAAGGTTTTTTGGGTAATTTCCGCGGCGTCGTCACTGCTGGCAAAATAGCGGTAGGCAAAATGATGAATTTTGCTTTGCCATCGGCCAACAAGCGCATTAAACGCCTGATGATTACCACCCAGAAATGCCTGTACTAACCGTGCGTCTTCCATGTTATCGTGTTGCAATTACTTTTCCCCGTAATTAGGTTCGGGGTTAAGACGAATGAATTACTATAATAGTTTTAAAGAAAATAGAATAGTTGCTGGGATTTAATAATTAGTATCGAGTAGTTAGATTTTAGAAACATTCAATGATTGCCTCGAAAGCCAAAACAGTGGATACAGTCATCCTAATCCCGAGGCTTCGGGAGAAGGATTTTTAAGGTAATCTGACAGGTATATGGGCAATTTCTACTTCCAAACACAATAAATGGTGGACGGTTTGAGACAAGTAAAAAATCTGGGTCATCCCTGTATAAGTCAGATAATTCTAAACCCCATCGACGTTTAGAATTATTGACGGAGGAAGAACGCAATGGAATCGACGTCTCCGACAGGAGCAATTATTCCTCACAGGCTCGGTCTTGAATGTGGCAAAAGCCGAACGTGGACCTTTGGAATAATTGAGTCGATGCAATGGAGTTTGCGCCAATAATTCTTGTCGAGAGCTTTTGGTACGTGCAAAACCCGAGATTCGGGGTCGGTACAAAAGTACAATCATTAACGAGATGATTGTGATAACGAACAATGAAATAATGTGACGGCAAGGTCAGTTATCACCCGCGAATAAAATAATTGCTTTTTAATAACTGGGAAGATCCTTCAGAAGTATCTTCAGGAAGACTTTGAGTGTTGTTTAATTTATAAAAACTGTCAACGAATTATCTCACATCTACAATCCCGAATTTATTTCGGGATCTTTGTAAGGGTTAAGGTTTTTAGTTCATCTTCCTGATAATAAACAAGGACCGTGTGGTTTCCGACTGGTTCAATATATAATCAAAACTTTCCCAACAACGTCATTCCTTCGATGGCAGGAATCTGAAATTTTAACAAAGAAACCCACCTGATTAGATGTAATATTAAGTCATGAAAATTAATAAATGAACATTCATTCTTGTTTTGGGTAAAACTTATACCATCATTAGGAATGAATTAACCTAATCCCCATTAACAATTCACCATTTTACCAAATTCTAACTCCATTTGGCGGTAAAACTCGTTTTCATTCACATTTAGGTTAGAAAGTGAAATACCTAATAACCGAACTTCTCGCGTTCCAACCTCGGTTTGCTCAAGTAATTGGCGAGCAATTAGAGAAATTACGTCAGCTTCATTAGTATGGTTTGTCAAAGAAAGGCTTCGAGTGTGAGTATCAAAATTCTTATAGCGTACTTTAAGCGTGATGGTTTTTCCAGCAACATTTATTTTCTTCATTCCTGCTGAAATTTTACCAGCTAACTCATCTAGGTAGTTTGAAATCCAATCCAAATCTTCAACATCTTCAGAAAAGGTTCTTTCCTTACCGTACGATTTTCGAATTCTGTTTGCCTTCACTTCTCTGTTGTCAATTCCTCGAACAATGCGATAATAGTGTCGCCCAGATTTACCAAAAGTTTTCACCAAGTCGATTTCAGTCCACTCCTTAAGATCTGCTCCGGTTTTAATTCCTACAGCGTGCATCTTCTTCTGTGTAGCTTTGCCTACTCCATGAAATTTCTTGATGTCTAGAGAAAGGAGAAATTCTTCCGCTTTTTCTGGTGTGATGAGTGTAAGCCCATTGGGTTTGTCGTAATCGGAGGCAATTTTAGCTAAAAACTTACAATACGAAACACCGGCTGAGGCGGTAAGTTGTGTTTGCTCAAAAATCTTCTCTAAGATTTCTTTGGCAACAAGCGTAGCAGATGGATTACCTTTGTGATTTTCCGTTACATCTAAGTAGGCTTCATCTAAAGAAAGAGGTTCAACCAAGTCGGTGTATTCATAAAAAATCTCACGGATGATGGTAGAGGCTTCTTTGTAAGCCTCAAAATTTGATTTCACAAAAATGCCATGTGGGCAAAGTCGAGCTGCTTGAGAGCAAGGCATGGCAGAGTGAACACCGAATTTTCGAGCTTCGTAGCTTGCAGTAGAAACCACGCCACGACCATTAGGCGAACCTCCAACTATAACGGGCTTACCACGCAATGAGGGGTTATCGCGCTGTTCCACGGCCGCGAAAAAAGCGTCCATATCTACATGGATAATTTTGCGAATATGCTCCTGTTGAATCATGACATATATTATACATATAGTTTTGATAAATGAATACAGGAAAATTAATTTTTGAATACTTATTTGCAGAATAGCAGTTATTGTAAATTTCGATTAGGATAGTCTAAAAAAAAATCGAAAATATATTTTTGTAAGGCGTAACAAAAAAACTACTTAAGTTTGAATTTGAAGCAGTTTTAAAACTCTTAAAAATTAAAGAATTATTACGTTTTACCTTAATTTACATTTAGTGTGTAAATTTTACAACCGTTGGAAATTTGGTAAAACCTTGTATTAGAGGGTTAAAAACGAAGATTTTTTTTTGTGGAGTGGAATATTTAACAAATATTCGCGGGAGTCGTGATTGATTTAGGGCAAGAAGTCAACTTGTTAGAAGGAAGGCAATCACTTAAAAAAATACGTAGACGGCACGAGGCACAAAAGAAAAAACCAAGCTATTAAGCGTGGGATCGGTGCGTCTTAAAATACAACTATAAGTCAAAATTCGAGGTACTATGAAAAAAACTCTACAAAAATATTTATGTGGCTTGTGTGCAAGCGCTTTTATGATCGGCGCTTTTACTATACAAGCTAATGCTCAAACAGATATTCCTATTAAGTGGGAAAGGACATCGAGAACAGGTGCGGCGGCAGTGGCGCCATCTTGGTTTGCAACAGGTATAAAAGGAATTGCTTACCATAACAACAGAGTTTATGTAGCAGACAGAATTAACTCTACAATTAGAACTGTTGATGCTATAACAGGTGAGGATATTACTTTAGATACTCCTTTTGATTTGACAGGGGTGGGCGGAGCGTATCCTCTATATGACATTGAAACTTCGACAGATGGTGCAATATTTGTGGGAAGCATGACTTTAGATGGAGATGGCACACATGCTTATAAAGTGTATATATGGGAAAGTGAAGGAGGAACTTATGACAAGGTTCTGGAAGTTGCTAATGATGGCAGAATAGGTGATAAACTTTCAGTTGTTGGTTCTTTAGCCGATAACACAGTTGAGGTATGGTCTATTGCTGCAAACTTAAGCCCTGCTGTTGTTAATGTAAGTACAACTTCTGATCAAGGAACAACTTGGAGTACCAGAACCATTACTTTATCGGGTGGTGCAACTTGGGTAATAAATGGGGTAGGAAATATGAATGTTACTCCTCTCGGTTTAGGTGGATCTTCAAACTTTGTAGTTTCTGGACACAATGGATATACACCTCGAATTTTTAATAATGAAGGTGTTGCAACGAGTTATTTTGGTACTTCAGCTGCTTCTGGAAGTGGAGTTACGGCTTTTAAAATAGATGGAGTAGACTATGTAGCTTATTATGCAGTTAAATCGAATGGTTCTGATAATATTGGGAATATTCAAGTGTATAATTTAAGTACAAAAGCTTTAGTTGCGGATACCGAGATAATGGGTGATGCTTCAAGTGGTAATTCCCTAT
Source organism: Balneola sp. (assembly GCA_048267645.1). Taxonomy (GTDB): domain Bacteria; phylum Bacteroidota; class Rhodothermia; order Balneolales; family Balneolaceae; genus Balneola. The sequence goes on along the minus strand of JBLWXC010000002.1, from coordinate 42,232 downwards.
ATGGTGATGTGGCTGTACGTGTAAATTCTGACGGCTCTTATGATGTATTTGCAGTAGATCCGTACAATGGAATTGCTGGTTATTCACATAGTGAATATGTGACCATTTCAGGCTCTGCGGGTTGGAGATTGCTTTCTAGCCCAACTTCAGATAACAGCTACGACGATTTATTAGGCGACATCTGGACACAAGGTATTGCCACAGGTGCTGATGCAACTACTGGCGAAGCAAGTGTAAAGACATTCAACGGTTCAAGCTTTGTAACTGTAGACGATTTAACGGCAACTATGCCAACAGGTGTGGGTTTTGCAACGTACATATACAGTGATGACGACTACGACAACTCTGAAGCTGATGCAGGTTTCCCAAAAGTACTTTCTGTAGCTGGAACAGCCAATGCAGGAAGCATTGTTCCAACTATAACTACGGGGGCTGATGCTTACACGCTAGTAGGAAATCCATACAATTCAACAATAGATAGTGACAGTTTTACTCGTGTACAAGTAAATCCAACTGTTTGGGTATATGATTCATCATTACCAGCTTACATTTCTTGGAATGGAACTACAGGTACATTAACTGATGGCTTAATTGCACCTTTCCAAGGTTTTTGGGTACAAAATGACGCGGTTGGTGCAGCTCCTGTACTAACTATTAAGGAGGCAGATAAAACTACAGGTGGTACTCTACACAAAGCAGAGCCAACACCGGTATTAAGCTTCAGAATTGATAGCGAAACTCAACGTAGCCATGCATACTTCAGTTTCACTTCAGAAGGCCAAATGGGCGATGACAACATGGATGCAGCTAAACTAACTCCACTCGATTTTGTGAACTATATTAGCATTGCTTCCGAATCAGATGGTCGTTTACTCGATATCAATAATCTTCCACGTGAGCTAGAGAATGAAATTGAAATTCCGATTTCAATCAGTGCAATGAAAGTTGAAGGTATCAATTGGGTTGAAAGAGCCGAAGATATGACCATTACGTGGCCAACTCTAGATAACATCCCTTCTGACTGGGAAATCGAATTTGTTGATTATCAAGAACAAATCCGCTTAGATGTTAGAACAGACGAAAGCTATAGCTTTACCAGCAATAGTGGTTTGAAGCAAGAGAAAAAAGGTTCAATGTTCGAAGCTATCACTCCACAAAAGCAAAAAGCTAGCAGTGGAAATCGCTTTGCATTAGTTGTTCGCCCAGCCGTGGCAGCTAGCAACGAGGCAAAAGAACTACCAAGTACTTTTACTTTAGAGCAAAACTATCCGAATCCATTCAACCCAACAACAACTGTTAATTATTCAATTAGCAAAAGTGGTTTAGTAAGTCTGAAGATTTACAATACAATGGGACAGGAAGTTGCAAGTCTTGTAAACGAGGTTCAAAATGCAGGTTCTCATTCTATTACTTGGAATGCACAAAACCTATCAAGCGGAATGTATTTCTATCGCTTGAGTACAGGAGGTCAAACCTTAACGCGTCAAATGACCTTAATTAAGTAATAGTGAGCTTTGAGTGTTGAGTAGCGGGAACATCTTGCTACTCAACACTATTTCTCAAACGCTCAGAACTCATACATCAAAGCTCAAACCTAATACACTTATGAAATCAAGATTATTATTTACTGTTACCGCGATTCTACTTTTTGCTACTGAATTTGTGATGGCGCAGCCTCCTGGGCTTCCAACAACTCCTGATCAAGCGCCTATAGATGGCGGCTTAGGACTTCTAGCGGCAGCAGGTGGTGCTTACGCTTGGAAGAAGCTTAAAGCTCGTAAAAGCGAGGAAATCTAGAGTCAGTATATCTTTCTCTTTTATGATAAAATCTCAAAGCCTTGGTGTTAATCATCAGGGCTTTTTTTGTAGCTATGAATCGCGAGATTTGAGACGTGAACTGTAAAGATTTATGAATTAATAATTCGAAATTAAGAATTGGGGTAGGGGAAATATTGAATGAGGCAAAACTAAAAGCTCATTTCTGGGGCAGGATTTTAGGGATTAGATATAGGACGTAGGATGCTACCTTCCAACTAAAAGCTAATCATTGATAGCAGACAATTAACCACCAAACAACCAATCCTAAAACTACAATAAAAAAGGGCTCCACTATTAAATGGAACCCTTTGCAGAATCTAAAAAATTAGAAATAGAAAGTTAACTTAACCTTCAGCCTGAATTTCTTTTGCTACTTTTTGAACTTCGTCTAACACTCGTAATAAGTTACCGCTCCATAATTTTTCAATTTGTTCTTCGGTATAACCACGTTCAACTAGCTCAAGAGTAACATTAAAAGTTTCAGAAGCATCATTCCATCCTTCAACGCCACCGCCGCCATCAAAGTCGGAGCTAATACCAACATGATCGATACCAATTAGATTTACTAAATAATCGATATGGTCAACAAAGTCTTTAACGTCTACAGGAGGAGCAATTTTGTTAACTTCTTCTGCGATGATTGGAGCTGCTTTTTCGCGTACTGCACTGTATTGAGCAAAGTATGCATCACGTTCTTCACTACTTAAAGATCTAATTTCGTTTCTTGGAATCATTTTAAAGCCCATTTCTTCTGCAACTCTAGCAGTAACTTTCTGAGCTTCTTCTTGGTAAGCAGCGTCTTTTTCGGAGTTTACATAGCTTTTAAATGCAACAGTTTGAACTACTCCGCCATTTTCTTTTAGCATCATCAAAGCTTCGTCGTCTAGATTACGGCTAACATCGTTTACTGCTCTAGCTGAAGAATGTGAGGCAATTACTGGTGCTTTAGAAAGACGCATCATTTCCATGTTAGCAACTTTAGATGGGTGAGAAAGATCAACCATGATGCCCCATTTGTTCATCTCAGCAATAACTTCCCTTCCTAAATCACTTAAGCCGTTGTGAAGCCAAACATCATCTCTCTCGCCAGTGTTTGAATCACTAAGTTGGCTGTGTCCGTTATGTGCAAGCGACATATATCGAGCACCTCTGTCGTAAAATTCTTTAACTCTAGAGATGTCTGTACCAATTGGGTAACCATTTTCAACTCCAATCATGGCTACTTTTTTACCAGAGGCAACAATTCGGCGAACATCATCAGAAGTAAGAGCGAGTTCAATTTGGTCGGGAGCAAGTTCTTCTGTAAGTCTGTGAATAGCATCAAATTTGCTAATTGCATTTGCATACGCTGCATCATAGCCAGCTTCAGTAAGCTCACCTTGGCCAGTATAAACGATGAAAAAAGCGACATCTAGTCCGCCAGCTTCCATTTTTGGTAAATTTACCTGAGTTGAAAGTTCCTGAGTGTAATTCTTCTCTGCTGTGAAATTGGAAGTGTTAATATCAGCGTGAGTATCAAGAGTGATTACTTTTTCGTGAATTTTTCTAGCCTTTTCAGTTGAGTTTTCAGGACTCGTACAAGCATTAAATGCTAAAAGTAGTATAAAAAATGCTGATAAGTGTTTCATAAATAGTTAGTTGTGTTGTGGTTTCAGAAAGGAAGCCTCAAAGTAAACAAAAAACTCTTGACTTAGCACTGATTTGGAAGGTGGATATGTAATAGTTGTTTAAAAAAAGTAACTACAGGTTAAATAAAGGCAGGTATGTATGTTATTTGCAATTTAAATGCCTTTAGTGGTTTGGGGAACCGTTGTTTTGGTAAGCAAAAGGTGTAAGAGAAAAAGGAAAGAAGTTCATCAATAATTTATAGGGTAAATGATAGGTGGATTTGAATTGATTAAAATGGAATTTACAGCGGAATTTGTTCTTTGGTAGGTCTCTTTAATTTTAATGTATATAAAAGGAGAAAGTAAATTTAAAAAAGTTGGAACAAAGTAGGTTGAGATGGTATAAGCATTCACAAAAGCCCTTCAGAATGTAATTATGTAATTAGATGAATAAAAAAGATCGAAATATCACCACCTTCTTAGTATTCTTTCTTGCAACCGTTGGTTTGTATCTGTCGGTGAGTGCAATAGTTACGCTGGTTGATACAGATTCGGCATTACTTTTTGAGTTTGTTAACGAAGATATTCCCGTTTTTAAATACATCGCTCAATTAGTGGTTGGTTTGGTATCAATACTATCTAGTTTTGCAATGTGGATGCGAGTTTCTTGGGCATCAAGTTTGGCGATATTCAACTCTGGGCTCTTGATAGCATTCAATTTGAATAATATGGGGCAAGCTATCTACGCAAATCCCGTTCGAGCTATAATTATGGCGGTGATACTAATAATTATGTTTCAGAGCTTTTCATTTTTAATGAGAAGTGCAAATAGGCATTTGTAACAAGTGGGTGGCAACATGCGTGTAAGTACACATGGAGAAAATTTCCCAAAAAGATATAAACGAATTACTAAATGGAGCCCATTCATATAGAATAGGAACTATTCATCAACAGGAGAAAAAGAAAGATTCATCCTTTGGAAGGAAAGTAACAAGAGTTTGTATATGGTCAGGTTTGGTTTTTGGCCTGACAATTATGCCTTTTTTTGTATTGATAAGAACTTCTGTTTATTTAAACCTTACTCAAGGCTTTAATGGTTGGTTAGCTTTAATTGGTGGGATAATAGCCACAGTATCAGTTCTGCTAGTATATCTTTTTTTTCTTTTCAGAAAGGTGAAGAATAAAAAACTACTTATAAAATACGGTTCGGCAGGAATTGGCGCTTTAGTGGCGGGATTCTGTCTTTATGGAACATTATATCTCTCCAGTATAAATGCAAAATCTAGTGAGATTCAATCAGTATATAGATCGCTCCATCCTATATTAAGAGTTGCCGTTGCAACCACTACATTGGCGGTGGATAATTTAGTAATCACCGATATTGGCAGAACGCCCGAAGATTATGGAAAGATGGGCTTAACTGCATTGAATAATTCGTTGCATTACAAACAAAGCGATGGTTATGTACACGCTATAGATTTAAGAACAAAAGGCCATTCAGGGGTTAGAAATTTCATACTTAAATCATCTCTAAAATTTATGGGATTTAAGGTCATCCGACATGTAGGCACTGCCGATCATCTACATGTATCTCTTCCTGTGAGCGAATAATTTCTCTTTGTTGAAGAGGTGTTACCCAAAAAAAAGCAACCCATATGATAAAGGGTGAAATAACCAATTATTATCACCTTTAATTATTAAACGAATTGGTTGCAAACTCAATCAAAATCGCTATCCAAAATTTCGTTCTAATTAGTAAAATGAAATAGAATCGAGGCCAATCGAAAAAAGGTTAAAAATAAAAGAAGAAGCGCTTTTCCTTGTTTATGAGGGATAATATTCCGAACATCAATCACTTTAAAAAACCTCAAATATAAGTCGGCATGGCGGATTATAAATTCTACGAACAGGTAAACAAAAATTTTGATAAAGCAGCTGAATATACGCGCTTTCATCCTGGGCTATTAAAGCAAATAAAAATATGTAACACGATCTACCATGTTACCTTTCCCCTTCGCAGAGACGATGGGACAATAGAAGTAATTGAAGGCTGGAGAGTAGAACATAGCCACCATAAAAGTCCAACAAAAGGTGGGATCCGTTTTAGCCATAAGGTAGATGAAGATGAAACCATGGCTTTGGCCGCTTTGATGTCGTACAAGTGTGCGATTGTAGATGTTCCTTTTGGTGGGGCTAAAGGTGGTGTTAAAATTAGTACTCGTGATTATTCAGTTTCTGAATTGGAGCGCATTACACGTCGGTACACATATGAGTTAATCAAAAAAGGCTTTATTGGCCCTGGCGTTGATGTACCCGCACCTGATTATGGAACGGGCGCTCGCGAAATGGGTTGGATTTTAGATACCTATCGCCAATTAAGTGATGATTTGAATGCAGAAGCATGTGTAACTGGTAAGCCAATTCAACAAGGTGGTATTCGCGGAAGAACGGAAGCTACTGGTCGCGGTGTTTACTTTGGCATTCGCGAAGCATGTAGCGTGAAAGAAGACATGGATAAACTCGGCCTTGAAACAGGTGTTGAAGGAAAGACCTTTGTGGTTCAAGGTTTAGGAAATGTGGGTTATCACGCTTCTTTATATATGACTGGAGCCGGTGCTAAGATGATTGGTGTGGCAGAAATGGAAGGTGCTATTTACGATCCTAATGGAATTGATTTATTAGCACTGATGGAATTTAGAAAGGAAACGGGAAGTATTATCGGGTTTGGAAACTCAAAAACACTTCCTTCAAATAAAGATGCTCTAGAGCTAGAATGTGACATTTTGATTCCTGCAGCATTAGAAAGCCAAATTACTGGTGATAATGCAAAAAACATTAAAGCTAAAATTATTGGAGAAGCAGCTAACGGACCAACAACAGCTGATGCACATGAAATTCTTAAAGATCGTGGAGCGTTAATCATTCCAGATTCGTACTTGAATGCAGGTGGTGTTGTAGTGTCTTATTTTGAGTGGCTTAAAAACATTCAGCATGTTCGTTATGGTCGAATTAATAAGCGCTTTGATGAAAGTAGTTTCAAGAAAATTCTAAATGTAATTGAAAATATATCAGACCGTAAATTTAGCGATGACGAAATGCTAGATTTGTCTCATGGTGCAGAAGAATACGACTTAGTGGATTCTGGCTTAGAGGAGACAATGATAACAGCTTACCAACAGCTATTAGAAATAAGAAACGAGCATAAGCTGAATGACTTGCGTACCGCAGCTTATATAAGTGCAATTAACAAAATCGGAATTATGTATGAGCAAATGGGTATTTTCCCATAATTAAAGCTCGGAATAACACATAATTTTGAGGCTACATCAACTCACCTTTCTAAAAAGAAGGGTGAGTTTTTTTATGAGTAAATGTCAGGGAAATAGTAGAAATGAATTAAGCCTTCATTTTAGGCAAAGATAAATGATATTTAATGGCAAGAACACGGATTGCAATAATTGCTGTTGTTGTAATCAGATAATTCAAATTCGTATCAATATCACTTAAAATACCTGCATAGAAAATTACCGCACCTAACAAACATGCTGAGGCATAGATGTCTTTGCGAAAAATTAACGGTACTTCTCGGCAAAGAACGTCACGAATAATTCCGCCCACAACCGCAGAAATCATTCCCATAATTCCTGCCATAAATGGATTTAATCCCATAGAGAGAGCTTTTTCCATCCCGCTTATTGTAAACATGGCAAGGCCAATGGTGTCGAACAGAAAAAGTGGCTTTGTGATATCCGCGAGTCTATTTCTTATTAAATAAGTAAACGGAACTGCAGCTAGAATTAAGAATGGATAAGTAATATCAGATATCCATGTAATAGGCTGACTTCCCAAAAGAACATCGCGTAGCGTACCGCCACCAACTGCTGTTACAAAACCAACAACAGCGGCGCCAAATATGTCCATGTCTTTATTTGCAGCAACTCTGATTCCACTTATCGCAAACACAAAAGTCCCTATCAAATCAAGAAGATTGATTATGGTCATGTACGTATCCAGAGGGAGTTTTAAGTGTTATTTGAAAGTGATATCTAGTTTATTTGCAGAACCAGCTTTCTCAGAACGAAGTGAAAGTTGTTTTTTGATATTCTCGGTTGTGGATTTTAAAGCAACGGCTGCTGGTGAGTTCTCATCGGAAAGCACAACAGGCTTGCCATTATCGCCAGCTTCACGGACAGGTTGTTCTAACGGAATTTCACCTAAAACAGGAACATTAAGTTCTTTAGCCAAACGTTTAGCTCCTCCTTCACCAAAAATATAATATTTTTTTTCGGGCATGTCTGGAGGAGTGAAGTAAGCCATATTTTCGATAACACCTAGCACAGGTACGTTCACTTTTTGAAACATAGCTACACCTTTGCGAACATCATCTAAAGCTACAACTTGTGGCGTTGATACAATTACAGCACCACTTAAAGGCACCGATTGTACGATTGTTAGTTGAATATCTCCAGTTCCTGGAGGCAAATCCAATACCATAAAATCCAATTCGCCCCACTCAACATCAGTCATAAATTGCTTGATAGCACTGGTAGCCATTGGGCCTCTCCAAACCATTGCTTGGTTAACATCAACCAAAAACCCCATAGAAACCATCTTAACTCCATATTTTTCAATAGGGATTAGTTTTTTTTGGGTGGTGATATTTGGGCGGTCAAAAATATTAAACATTGTAGGGATGCTTGGTCCGTAAATATCGGCATCCATCAAACCTACTTTTGCCCCAGTTTGAGCTAAAGCTACTGCTAAGTTGGCTGCAACGGTAGATTTACCAACGCCACCTTTGCCTGATGCAACAGCAATAATATGCTTAACGCCTGGTAAAATTTGTTGAGCTTGGTTGTTTACAGGAGCCTCAATTTTTTTACGTCGCTTAGAAATGTTAATACCCACTTGGATATCTACAATTGCTTCTGCGTCAATAAATTTGTGTATTGCTTCTTCACTTTTAGATGAGAGTTCTTCAGCAAGAGCCTTGTTTTGCTCAGGCATTTCTAAAGTAAAAGAAATGTATTTCTCTTGAACAATTAGGTCTTGAATCATCTCTAAAGAGATAAGATCTTGCTTTTCGGTAGGGTGGATGACGTGGGCCAAAGCAGTTTTTACCTGCTCTTTATTTATAGCCATAACAATGCTTGGAATTTTGTTTAAACTTAAGAGTTGCCAAAGATACGAAGTTTTATACTTGTAGAAGAAAGAAACACACGATATTAATAACTCATTCCATTTGCAGGAATTACCGTGATGTTTAGCAAGAATTGATTAAATTTACCCCCACGGATTTCTACAGAGGTATCGCTTGAGGTAAATACCCTCAAGTAATTTTATAAACAAACCAATACTTGATGTTAAAAAAGACTCCTTTCCATTCTGTTCACCAAAGAGAAGGCGGAAAACTTGTTGAATTTGCCGGGTTTGAAATGCCTGTGCAGTATAAAGGAATTAAGATTGAACACGCAGCTGTACGAGAAGCGGTTGGTGTTTTTGATGTTTCTCACATGGGTGAGTTTTTTGTGAGCGGAGAGAATGCGCTCGCTCTTATTCAAAAAGTTACCGTGAATGATGCATCGAAATTAGTTCCAGGAAAAGCTCAGTACTCGTGCTTGTGCTATGCAGATGGTGGAATTGTGGATGATTTAATCGTTTACATGTTTGCCGAAAACGAGTACATGTTAGTGGTTAATGGTGCTAACGTTGAGAAAGATTTTGAATGGATAAGTAGCCAAAATAGCATGAATGCTGAATTGGTGAATAGATCTGATGACTATGCTTTGCTAGCTGTTCAAGGGCCAAAAGCGGCAGAAGCTCTACAGTCTATAACGGATGTAAACCTCGATGAAATTGGTTTTTATTCCTTTAAAGAAGGTAAACTAACTGGTATTGATATGATTGTATCAGCAACTGGGTACACCGGCGAAAAAGGATTTGAGCTGTATTTTGAAACTGCCAATGTAAATGTAGAAGCTATTTGGGATACAATTTTTGAAGCAGGTGAAGAATTCGGAATAGAACCTTGTGGTTTAGGTGCCAGAGATACATTGCGCCTAGAAATGGGCTTTGCGCTTTATGGAAATGACATCACCAAAGATACACATCCATTAGAAGCTCGGTTGGGTTGGATTACAAAATTTGAAAAAGGTGATTTTGTTGGCAAAGATGCCCTTCTTAAGAAAAAGGAAGAAGGAAATACACGCCAATTAGTTGGTTTTATGATGAACGATAACCGTAATATTCCGAGACACGGTTACGATATAGTTGACGAAAAAGGGGATAAAATCGGAGAAGTTACTAGCGGAACAATGTCTATAACTTTAGGTAAAGGAATAGGGATGGGTTATGTAGAAAAAGCATATGCTTCAGAAGGATCGGCCATATACATAGCCATTAGAAAAAAAACGGGAGAGGCAACAGTTACACGCCCTCCATTTATAAAGAAATAAGAGAGGTACTTTAACAAATGGCCAGACTAGATTATTTAGATGTTTACTTTTCAGTTCAGTCTTTTAATGAGGAAGAACTAAGAGGTAAATCGGCAGTTATTATAGATGTTTTAAGAGCATCTTCAACTATTGTTACAGCTATGAGCAATGGTGCCAAGAAGGTAATTCCTGTTGAAGATATGGATGCTGCTGTACGTATTGCTCGCAATATGGATCCAAATGATTACTTGTTGTGTGGCGAAAAAAACGGAAGTAAAATTGAAGGATATCATTTAGGAAATTCACCTTTAGAGTATGACGCTGAGACAGTAGCTGATAAAACTCTTATCCTAAATACAACCAATGGCACGAAAGCGATTAAAAAAGCGGCTTTGGCAAATCGTATTTATGTGGGATGTTTTCTAAATCAGAATAGTATCCTAGAAGTTTTGAAAGAGCATGACGACGCTGTGGTTCTAATTTGTTCGGGATGGCAAGGTCGGCTTTCTCTAGAAGATACTCTTTTCGCTGGCTCCTTGATTTCACAAATGTGTGGTGGTAAACTCCCAGAGAACACCAAAGATGGCGTAAAAGTGGCATTTGGCCTCTACGAAAAATTTGGTGGAGATTTAGAAGCAGCAATTGGGTCGAGTGACCACGCAAAAAGATTAAAAGAATTAGTTCCAGATGGCGATATTCCTTTTGCCAGTCAGGTAGATCGTTTTGATGTACTTCCTGGCATGAAAGACGGCATCTTAATTAACTTGAATGGCTAAGAAAAAGTTAAATACAGCAACATCATCTACAGCATCAAAAGGATTAGACCCACAACGTAAGGTGGAAATCCTTGGGATTATTATAATCGGAATTTCTATTCTGCTCGGGTTAAGTGTGCTTTCTTATACACAAGAGGATTATCAGTATGCAAAAAGTATTTCGTTCCTAGATTTATTTAACCCCGATGCCTCTCAACGCTTAGTTCAAAACTGGTTGGGGCCTGTTGGTGCGTATATTTCACACTTTTTTGTACACAATTTATTTGGCTATACGAGCATAATTTTAGCCAACTTAATCGCTTATTTGGGCTGGCATATTTTGCGCCATCGAAATGCTAGAGATTTAACCTGGCTAAGCGTTTTGAGTATTTGGGGAATGCTTTTGCTTTCTACAGCAATTGGCTGGTTGAACTCAAATGCTAATTTCCCAGAAGATTCAGTTTGGAGTGGAGGGGCTGGAATTGCTATTTCTAGTGTGCTTCAGAACTTCACAAGCTCCGTTGGTTCTGCCATTATCATTTTCGTTCTAATGATTATCACCTTTCTGCTATTGTTAGATCGAGATCTCCAAAAAACCATCGATAACCTGAAACTTTGGATTGAAAGTATTCAGCAGAAATTAGAAGATTCTAGAATAGCTCGCGCCGAGAAAAAAGAAATTAAAGCACAAGAGCGAGAAGAAAGGCTTGCTGAAAAAAGAGCGCAACGCGAAGCAAGCAAACAGCAAAAAAGTGATCTTAAAGCCGAAAAGAAGAGAGAAAAAGAAGATGCTAAAGTTGTTGAAAAAGCCCCTGCTCCCGTAGAAGAACAAGAAAAACCTTTGACGATAGATGATATAGTTCAGAAATCTGAAAGGGAAGAGAGAGAGCGTTTGGAAGAAGAACGTAAAAAAGTGCTAAGCATAGATCAGCGCCAAAGAGCATTGTTGGAGAAAGAGAAGGAAGAGCCTATACTCGACGATGAAGACGATATTGAAGTTGCTGTATACAAAGGCGAAGGTGATGAGGAAGCTGACGAGCGCGAACTAGATAAAATCAATAGAGATAAAGCGAAAGAACTTCCTGTTATCAGGTATAAGTTTCCAACTATTGATTTACTTGATACACCTCCAGCAAATCGTAGCGAGGTTGATTTAGATGAAATTCGTGAGAATAAACGCATCATATTAGATAAGCTAAAGCGCCATAAAATTGAGATTGTTGCTATAAATGCAATTGTTGGGCCAACCGTAACTTTGTACGAACTTGAGCCCGCTCCTGACGTTAAAATTAGCAAGATTGAAAGCTATTCGAACGATTTGAAGATGGCTACGGCATCCAAAGGACTTAGGATGCTAACTCCAATTCCAGGGAAGTCGGCTGTGGGTATTGAAGTACCTAACAGCACACGAGAAATGGTGTATATCAAACAAGTGATAAACACTAAGAAATTTATTGAAACCGAAATGACTTTACCTGTCGCATTTGGTAAAACGATTGAGAATGAAGTATTCATGCTGGATCTTACCAAAATGCCGCATTTGCTTATGGCTGGTGCAACAGGTTCTGGTAAGTCAGTTGGGGTGAACACAATTATTACGTGCTTACTGTATAAGTGCGATCCAGAGAATCTGAAGTTTGTGATGATTGATCCAAAAAAGATTGAACTCGCATTATATCGCAATATTCAGAATCATTTCTTGGCAATGTTGCCAAATGCCGAAGAACCAATTGTAACTGATACATCCAAAGCTTTAGAAACATTAAATAGTGTTTGTAAGGAAATGGACGATCGCTACGACTTACTAAAAATGGCACTGGTAAGAGATATTAAAGCCTATAACGAAAAGTTCAAAAATGGAGAACTCGACGCTGAATTAGGCCATAAGCATCTTCCATACATTGTGGTAATTATTGATGAGCTTGCAGATTTAATGATGACAGCTGGCAAGCAAATTGAGGAACCTATAGCAAGGCTCGCTCAGCTTGCTCGTGCAATTGGTATACACTTGGTGGTTGCAACTCAACGTCCATCAGTAAATGTAATTACTGGTACCATTAAAGCTAATTTCCCGGCGCGAATTGCCTATCAAGTAGCTTCAAAAGTGGATTCTAGAACCATTCTTGATGTGGGTGGAGCCGATCAGCTTGTTGGGCAAGGTGATATGCTTTTCTCAAACGGCGCAGGCATGACTCGAATTCAAAACGCCTTCGTTTCCACAGAAGAAGTGGAACGTATTAACGCATTTATTGGGCAACAAGCGGGTTACAAGCAACCATTCCATCTACCAATTATTCAAGAAGACAATTCTGGAGTTCCGGACCCGTTAGACGATATAGACGATATGTTTGAAACGGCTGCAAAAGTGATTCTTCTTCATCAACAAGGGTCAGTGTCGTTGCTTCAGCGTAAACTCAAAATAGGTTACAACCGAGCGGGAAGAATTATCGACCAATTATTTAATGCAGGTATTGTTGGTCCATATCAAGGAAGCACCGCTCGAGATGTACTTATCAGCACGGAAGAAGAACTACAAGAAATCTTGGACGGACTTGAAAACCTATAATAAATCATTATTCAGCCTAGCTGTTGTAGTTTTACTACTTAGCACAACGCTATTTGCGCAGAACACCTCCTTCAATCAGCTTAAAACAAAGTTTCAAGAAGGGATGGTGTTTAGTGGAGATTTCTCCCATTCTTATTACGATTCGTATACAGGCGAAACGATTACAAGTGAAGGCGAAATCTGGATTGGAGAACAATCTTATAAATTAGCAAGTGAAGGTCAGTTACTCGTAGTTGATGGACTCACCTCTAGAGTATATGATGAACAGAGAAATAGATTAATTATTAGCGATTACTCAGAAGATGACGATGATTTTGCACCATCTCGAATGCTAAACGGGGTGGACTCAACATACACCGTAACTGAAAAAAATTCGGGAAGTGGGAAAAAGACAATTGTTTTAGAAACAGAAGACGAATTCGCTCTGTTTATAAGAGTAGAAATTGTAGTTGATAGGAACAACAATCCTGTAAGTATAACAGCCTACGACTTTTCAGATAACGTAATTACGACTCGTTTCAAAAACGGTAAATTTATAAAAGATAAAGGTCAACTTTTTATGCTTACTTACCCAAAGGATGCAGAAATAGTGGACACAAGGTATTAGTTGATTGAAAACGAGCATTAAAGTTATTATCGGAATTTTATTGGCAGCAGTTTTTTTCTGGTTCGCATTGAGCGAAGTAGAATTTGATAAAGTAATTGAGGCATCTAAAGGGATGTCTTTTTTATGGATGTTGCCATTTATAGGAGTGGTTCTTTCAGCGCATTATTTACGAGCTGAACGGTGGCGTTTGTTAATTACGGGCGACACTAAAAAACCATCTAGAACCACACTTTTTACAGGTGTGATGTTCGGTTATTTGGCAAATATCTTATTTGCACGTCTTGGTGAAGTAACTCGTCCTGTTTACGTTGCTCGCCAAATTGACGAGAGTAATAGTAAAATGATTGGGACAATTGTTCTGGAGCGCATCATCGACACACTATCATTGCTAGTTCTAATGGCGTTTGTGGTGATTTTTATGGTTTCCGACTCCACGATTCTAAAAAACTTATTCGGTATTGATTTAACCGACTCAGCAGTGCTGATGTCTTTTGGATGGAAAGCAGCAAAGTTAGTTGGTATTTTAGTGTTGGTTGTAGTTGTGGGTTATCTGCTCTTAAAAGCATTAAGTGCAAAAGTAGAAGCCGTTCGAAAGCTATTTCTTAAAGTTAGAGGGATATCAAGAACATTTATTGATGGTGTGTTGGCCATTAAAGAGTTACAGAATTGGCCGCTTTTTATTTTATACACTGCGCTCATTTGGTTCTGTTATGTATTAATGACTTATATCCCGTTTTGGATGTTTGATTTACACTCCGCATATGGACTCAATATTGCAGATGCGTTAGTACTTACGATGGTTTCAGCAGTGGGAATAATTATTCCTACCCCGGGTGGAATGGGCACGTACCATCTATTTATTACAAAAAGTTTGTTTCTATTATATGCGGTTCCTGAAGCGATGGGATTAGCCTATGCAACCATAACTCATGCAACAACATTGTCAGTGATTATTGTAACAACACCTATATTATTAGCTGTTGACAAATATCGAACGCTAAAAAATAACCCAAAAGCTTAGGGAACTTCAAAAGATGGCTATAGTACATCTTTTTCGGATACCACAGTTAATACCTTGCAACAAATTTTAGTACATTCCTTAAATACTCAAATCAGATGACGTACAGAAGCTTACTTGCGATTTTATTGATAGTAATGATTGGCCCAAAGCTATTTGCTCAAGGTGGTGGTGCACCACAAAATTCATTACTCCCTGCAATAGATCCTCAAGACATTGAGATTCGAAGCGAATTTAAGGCACGGTTTCCTGGGCTTAGAAGGCAACCTATTCTTGGTTTCAATCCTAAACCAAGAGTTTTCCGTATCGACCCAAACAGATTGCCTTTTATGGAATCTCCAGAACAAGCGGTTGCTAGTATTTCTACCACTCAATTAGATCGTCCCTTACCACCTGCACAAACCATTTTAAGAACACCAGCAAGAACGAATGCCTATTTAAGAGCTGGAATTGGAAATTATTTCACACCAGAACTAGAAGCATATGTATTGCGTAGGATGGATGAAAATAGTCTCATTTCTGGAAATGTAAACTTTAGATCATCTGATGGACATTTAGATTATCAAGATTCAGGTTTTAGAAATTTTGACGTGAATGGACTTTATTCCAAAAAGCTAAAAAACAACAAAAGGTTATCCGTTAAAGCCGACTTATTTAATGATTTCAACCATATTTTTGATTTAGCGGCTACAGTTCCCAACGATAATTCTGGAACAGCTAAGAAAGGCTACTTAGGTCTTAATGCTGGTTTTATTCTATCTGGAAATAAAAATGTACTAGAAGGCTGGGAATACTACCTAAACTTAGCCTCTACAGGTATTGATTTATCAGCTCCAAACGCGGTACTAAAAGGAGATATTAATGAGCAAAATTTACAAACAGGATTTGAGAAAAATTGGGCAGGCTCTAAGCTCAACGAAACATTTGCTACTAAAATCGACCTGAAAGCCGGTAATTATACTTCAGAAGGCGTTGGGAATACCCAATGGGTAGATGTTGAATGGAGCCTTGGCTATAACATGCTTTTTAACTATAAAACCAAAGTTAACCTTTCGGGTGGGCTTGGTTACATTGCTGATGGATTCAATAACAAAGTACTTTTGGTTACAAATTCATCAGTTGATCATTCAGTAAACAATAAGTTTTCAATTAAAGGGGCCATTTTTGCAAACCCAGAAATGAAAACAGCATGGGAACACCATCAAACAAATCGATTCCTAAACGCCTCAACAAAACTGGAATACGAATATAGCTACGGTGTTGAAGGTGGCGTTGAGTTTACGCCGTTAATGGGAACCAAGTTGTTTGGTCTAATTCGCTTTGAAAATGTAAGTAATAAAGCTTTTTATTTTCGTGAAGTACAAAATTTTGGAGCAAACCTAGAGGCTCTATATTATAGCATAAACTATGCAGATGCTACGATATTTGAGCTGAAAACAGGAATAACTCAACAGTTAATTACTGATAAGCTATGGTTTGATGGAAATATTTATGCTCGTCGCCCTAAGTTGAAAAATGCAGGAGACATTCCTTTTGAAGAACGGTTGGGAGGCGAAGCGGCTGTTTCTTTTAAGCCAGCAAAAAAAATCACAGTGCAAACATGGGCAGACTTTAAAGGTGAGCGTGAAGACTCTTTCAATGCCCAAAATTTAAGTGGATTTGTACTAGTTAATGCGGGTGCAGATTACGAAATTAATTCAAAATTTGGGGTTTATTTCAAAGTGTTGAATATTCTAGGAGAGAAATACGAAATTTGGCAAGGTTACGAGGAACGACCTTTCCAGATTTTTGGAGGTGTTAAACTAAAGTTATAAGCTATGACTAAAGATTTTTTGAAAGCATTTGGGATTACAATTAGAGATCAGATAATTATGAAAAACTCTGTGGAAGTTAAAGGTCTGGGAGTTTTTAAAGCTGAGCATACAAGCCAACAACAAGAGAAACGGGCGGACGGAAGTATAGTTATGTTGCCGCCAAAAGACTCTATCGAGTTTAAATCACAGGTAGGGGAATAGAGATGCATTTAGATCACGATAAATTTTTCGATTTACTTGTCGAAAACTCAGGAATGACAGCTGAAAAGGCTCAGAAACAACTCGATGAGCTTATTACAGAAATGAAAGCCGCTTTTGATGAAGATGAAGCTTATGAAATTGAAGGCTTTGGTATTTTTAGCAAATTAGGAAGTAATGTTCTTTTCATCCCCGCAGAAGAACTAGAAACAGAGATAAATTACAAGTATGCAGGCATGGAGCCTATTGAGTTACCTGGTTCTGCAGAAACAAGTGAGCCAGAAGGATTTTCTGAAAATCCTATTCAAGGAATTATGGGTAGCTCTGATCAACAAGAATATGAAGACCCTTTTGCAGCACTTCTAAATGGTGGTGACGACGAAGAATTAGATGATAGCCTAGAAGAAGATTCTCTTGATGATGACGCCTTTTTGGAAGCAACTGAGCCAGAGCTTAAAGAAGAAGTGGCAGAGGAAGAAAGTTTAGATGATGAAGACGTTCTAAGCGAGTTTTTTGGTGAAGAAACAGAAGAAGATGAATCCGAAACAGAAAGCCTTGTTGATGCAATTGACGCATTAAGTGAAGAAGAAGATAAAGTAGAAGATTCTACCGAATTAGAAGAAGAGGATCCTTTTGGGCATCTATCAGAAGAGGAAGATTCAGTAGTTGATGAAGAGCCTCAAGATGATAGCGAGGATTTAGAGGAAGAGTTTTTCAAACCAGGCCCAGAAAGTTGGGGTATTGATGCTCATAAAGAAGCGGGCCAAGAAAATGCATTCTCTGGATTGATGGGAGATGTTAAAGAGGAGAGCGATGATGAAATAGCCTTTAATTCAGACAATGATGAAGACCCTTTTAGCGATGTAGAAAGTTCTCCAGAAAATAAAGAAGACTTTGTCCCTGTTGTTACAAATGTATCTTCTGAGGGAGCCAAGAAAGAGAATAATGATATTCTGGATGAGGTTTTAAATAGTAAAGATCCTAATGCAAAAACTCCTAAGAAAAAAAATCTAGTAGCAACCATTATTAACGTTCTTCTCATAGTGATAATATTAGCTGGTAGTGGATACTTGCTAGCATACTTCGATGTAATTCATGTTGAAGGTATCACAAAAGGAACAACTCAGGTTAAAGAGCGCACCACGCCACAGCAAAATAAAGAGAAGCTATCTGAAGCTTTTGACGACCTAACTTCTGAAATGCAGGAAAAGATGCAACAAGGTGCTGGAGTTGCTGCACCAGAAAAAGAAGTGGAAGTGCCAAATACGAATGCAGGAACTGATAAGCCACAAACAGCGAAGGCTGTGAAGTCAACACCGTCCGTTTCTCAAAAGGCAAAGGAACAAGAACCACCAAAAGAAGCTACAACTGCAAAAACATCTAGTGCGGCTAATTTAGCAACAGCTGTTGGTGCAAATAGTTCAAATTCAGAAACATCATTAAGTAATGCTGATTATGGTTTATATGGCGCAATTAATGATGAAGCAAATTCTGGTTACACAATAGTTCTGTATTCCTTAAGTAAAAAAACTGGAGCCGACGATGCTGTTAATAAGCTTAAGGCAAAAGGTTTGAGAGCTATGATAAAAGAAACTCCTTCAACCAAATATGGAGTGCTTTACCGCGTTAGCGTTGGGCAGTTCAGAACTTTAGTTGACGCTGCAACAGCAGTTGAAGAGAATAAAGATATATTCATCGAAAATTATTTCATCACAAAAATTAAATAACAGGTTATCATCTACATGTTCAATTTTCTATTGTTACTGCAAGAAACAACGGCAGTGGTCGATTCTTTGGCAATGTCTTTAGAGGGAGAAACTCTTTCACTTTTCGATTTAATGATGGAAGGTGGAGTTTTGATGATCCCCATTCTAATACTTTTTATGATTACGGTTTACGTAATTGTAGAGCGCTGGAGAGCTTTAAATAAATCGCATGCTGATACAGAGCGTTTCTTGAGTTCTGTTGAAGGGTTGTTGAAGTCTGGTAAGTCTGCCGATGCAATGGCTTTCTGCGACGACTACGACAAACCACTTGCTCGAATTATCAAAGCAGGTATTAAACGCCTAGGCCGACCAATTCGCGATATTGAAGATGCCATTGATAATGCTGGAAAGAAAGAGATTTTCTTCTTAGAAAAACGCATGAACTGGTTAGCAACCATTGCCGGTGTGGCTCCATTGCTTGGTTTTACTGGTACAGTTACTGGTATGATTGAAGCCTTTATGCGTATTCAGAATTTGCAAGGAAACGCAAACCCTAGTGAGTTAGCTGGTGGGATTTGGGAAGCTTTGATAACAACTGCTGCAGGCCTTATTGTAGGTTTGATTGCTTTTGGTTTCTACAACTTTCTACTCGGTAAAATTAACAGATCTATTTTCGAATTAGAGAACGCTTCTGCCGATTTTATCGATTTATTGCAATCTCCAGCACCTAAAAAGCAGGCATAATTATGGCTCGCGATTTTCGAAGAGGAGATAAAAGACTCGTACCACTATCATTGTTTTCGCAATCTTCATTGACGGATATTGTACTTCTTTTACTCATTTTCTTTTTACTTACATCTTCTTTTGTTACCAACTACGGGATAAAAGTAAACATCCCTAAAGCAGAAACAGGAGCTACAACCGATAGTAAATTTATTGCTGTAGCTATTTCTAAAGAAGGAGAGTTCTATGTTAATGGCGAACTCACCGCTCGTGGTTCTTTAGCAGGAGCAATTAGGTTGGCACGCAATAATGCCACCGGAGAAACGATAGTACTAAGAGCCGACAAAGATGCTAAAGTTGATGATGCTGTGCGAGTAATGAATATTGGTAAAGCTCTCGGCTTAAAGCTAGTAATGGCAACTGAACAAAGTTCGTTTTAAAAACTATGAATAACTTTAATTTCAATAAAGACGAAGGTATTGCACTTACTATTACATTAAGTATTAGTATTCTATTAGTGCTATTCTCACTTTGGTACACGCTAGATATGAACCAGAGTTTTCGACCATCTTTTATTGAAGTTGAGTTCGGAGAATTCAAAACGGGTACCTTAGCCGACTTTTCGGAAGTTAAAAATGAAAAAGTGGCAAAGCGTCCAAATCCTTCGGAAGTAGAACCAGAAAAGCCAACGGAAGAAGTTCCAGAGCCAGAGAAAACACCACAAACTCCAACAGAAGAGAATACTAAACCGGTTGACCTTCCAGATGAGGTTGAAAAGGTATTAGAAGACCCAATTAAAACTCCGGATACCAAAAAAGTAGATCCTAACAAGAAAGAAGCTACCCAAGTTGAAGAAGTTGTTGAAATTCCACCTCCTGCCA
This sequence comes from Balneola sp., assembly GCA_048267645.1. GTDB lineage: Bacteria > Bacteroidota > Rhodothermia > Balneolales > Balneolaceae > Balneola. The sequence continues at coordinate 22,105 of JBLWXC010000002.1, read as the reverse complement.
AAAAAGATTTAACCGTTGATGCCGGCGCTAAAGAAAGTGGCGATGTTAAAGGTGCCAAAGGCGAAACCAATGTTGATGCCGGAACAGGTAGCGATGACGAAAAAACCGCCCCTTATGAATTAAAATGGGAAGGCGACTTAGAGCGCGAACCAATGATTCAGCCTCTTCCTTCAAATACGGCCAATACAGAAGCTGTTATTTCGGTACGCTTTGAAGTTCGCCCTAATGGAACTGTTGGCAGAATTATCCCACTTAAAAAAATGAATCCCGAACTTGAACAAGAAGTTCAACGCACTCTGCGCAGCTGGAAATTCTCTCGCTTGCCTAGTGGAGCACCCCAGCAAGCACAGTGGGGAACTATAACTTTCCGGTTCGTATTCGGATAAAACCTTCAAACCGTTAGTACGATAGTGCAGAACTGGAAATTCTTCATAAGGAATATTCCAGTTCACAACTTTTTACGCCCCCCTTGCTTCTCATTAGCTACCTTCGGTAATTATATACATCCGAATTACTAACTAACTTAACGGAACTTACCTATGAAGCTAAAAAAACTCATAGCCACGCTTACCTGTTTTTCTATTTTCTTCGTTCTAAATACCGAGAAAATTCAAGCACAGATATTTGGGCATGGCGCTGAAATTAGCACACCAAAATATGAAGCGCATCTTTTAAATAATCTGAAATATAGAAGCATTGGGCCTTACAGAGGCGGCCGCTCAGTTGCAGTTACAGGACATGATTCACAGCCATATACATTTTATACTGGTTACGCAGGTGGGGGTGTTTTTAAAACTACCGATGGTGGAAATACTTGGGATAATATAACCGACAAATATTTCAAAACAGCTTCGGTTGGGGCCATTACTGTAGCGCCATCAGATCCGAATGTGATTTATGTTGGAATGGGCGAAACTGATATTCGCGGAAATATGAGTGGTGGAGATGGAATGTATAAATCTACTGACGCAGGTAAAACGTGGACGTACCTAGGCTTAGGTGAAAGCCAGTTTATTGGTGATATCGAAGTACACCCAACAAACGAAGATATTGTTTGGGTTGCCGCAATGGGGCAATTATTTGGGGATGAAGGAAACCCAGAAAGAGGTGTGTATAAAAGTACGGATGGTGGAAAAAATTGGAAGAAGGTTTTATTCCGTGACAATAAAACAGGTGCAGTAGACATCGCTGTAGATCCGAACAACCCACGAATTTTATTTGCCGGACTTTGGGAGGCTTACAGAAACCCATGGGAAATGAGTAGTGGTGGAAATGGTAGCGGATTATTTAAAAGCACCGATGGTGGTGACACTTGGCAAGAAATTTCAAAGAACCCAGGCTTACCAAAAGGAATGCTAGGAAAAATTGGTGTGTCTGTTTCTCCTGTAAACTCGGAAAGAGTCTTCGCAATTATTGAGAATGAAAATGGAGGACTTTTCCGTTCTGAAGATGGTGGTGATACTTGGAAGAGAATTAGTGCCGACAGAAATCTTCGCCAAAGAGCATGGTATTACAGTAAAGTTATTGCAGATACCAAAAATGAAGATGTTGTTTACGTATTGAATGTAAGCTTCTTGAAGTCAACTGATGGCGGTAGCACTTTCAGCAGAATTAGAACTCCACATGGTGACCATCATGATTTATGGATTTCCTCAACGGATTCGCAAAGAATGATTGTTGCAGACGACGGTGGCGGGCAAGTAACCTATAATGGAGGTAAGGGCTGGTCATCGTATTACACAACAGCTACAGCTCAATTCTACCATGTTACAACCGATAATCAGTTTCCTTATTTAATTTACGGAGCTCAGCAAGATAATAGTACGGTTGCTATAAAAAGCCGAACTAGTGGCAATGGCATTACAGATAAAGATTGGTGGCCAGTAGCGGGTGGCGAAAGTGGATACATCGCGCCAGATCCAGATAACCCAAATATTACTTATGGTGGTAGTTACGGTGGCTATTTGAATAAATTTGATGCAGAAATCGGTTTAAGTGATCGTGTTGATGTTTGGCCAGATAACCCAATGGGTGCTGGAGCCGAAGATCTTAAATATAGATTCCAGTGGACGTTCCCAATTATGATTTCGCCACACGATTCAGATGAGCTTTATACAACCTCTCAGCATGTGCACCGCTCTACCGATGAGGGAATGAGTTGGGAAACCATAAGTGCAGATTTAACTCGAAATGATAAATCGAAACAGAAAGAATCTGGCGGACCAATTACGAAAGATGATACTTCTGTAGAATACTATAACACAATCTTTGCATTTACAGAATCGCCTATTAAAAAAGGTGTGCTTTGGGCTGGCTCTGATGACGGTCTTATTCATTTAAGTACAGATAATGGTAAAACATGGAAAAATGTAACTCCTAAAGGTCTTCCAGAAACAATGATTAGCATTATCGATGCTTCTTATCATGACGCCGGAACAGCGTACTTTGCAGCAACTCGATATAAATTCAACGACTTTCAGCCTATGTTGTACAAAACATCAAACTATGGCAAGTCTTGGACTAAAATTACAAATGGTATTCCTGATATGGATTTTACTCGTATAATTCGTGAAGACCCGAATAAAAAAGGTCTTTTATACGCTGGAACCGAAACAGGAATGTATGTTTCTTTTGATGATGGAGCCCAATGGCAGAACTTACAATTGAATTTACCACCTGTTGCCATAACAGATTTAGCCGTTCACAAAAGAGATAAAGACTTGATTGTGGCAACTCAAGGTCGCGCTTTTTGGGTACTTGATGATTTGACAGTACTCCATGAAATGAGCGATAAAATTGCAAAAGCTGATGCCTATTTATTCCAACCAGAAGACACATACCTATTTGGCGGAAGAGGTTGGACAACAGCGCCTGCAGTGGGCCAAAATCCTGATAATGGGGCAGTTTTCTTTTACACACTAAAAGACAAAGTGAAAGAGGAAGTTAAAATTGAAATTATTGACCCTCTTGGTAGTCCAATTAGAACATATTCGAGCAAAAAAGACGAAAAAGGAAGAAAAGTAGCACCTTCAGATAAGTTTTATGAAGAAGAAATTACTTTGAGACCTAATGTGGTAAGCAGCGAAAAGGGATTGAATAGGTTTGTATGGAATCTTCAATATCCAGAAGTAACTCGCTTAAATGGAGTACAAGTTCTATGGGCAGGAAATACAAACGGACCAAAAGCCATCCCCGGAACTTACACCGTTAAATTACATATTGGTGATAAAGTTGTAGGAGAACGAAAGTTTGTAATCAAAAAGAACCCGAGATTGACAGATGTTACTCAGGCTGATTTCGAATCACAATTTGAATTGGTTTCGATTATAAAAGCAAAACTCGATACAACTCATAAAACCATAAACCGAATTAGAGAAGTAAGAGCTGAGATTAAAAAGATAACAGCCGAAGCTAAAGATGATAAATCACTTCAAGAGAAAGCGAAGAAGATGCTGGCTGCGATGTCTGAAATTGAGAATGCTTTGGTTCAAACTAAAGCGGAATCAGGGCAAGACGTGCTTAATTATCAAATTAAGCTTAACAACAAACTGGCTTCTTTAGCTAGTACAGTTGAAACGGGTTACGGAAAACCAACGAAACAGCAGTATGCGGTTTACGAAGAGTTGGCGGCTCAAGTGGATGTTCAGATCGAACGCCTCCAAAAGATTTGGGACGGTGAGTACAGCTCATTTATTGAGGGCTCTGCTAACCCAGTAGTTCCAATTAAGAACTAGATAGTAATTCTCAAAAGAACTATTAAGGCTATTTACCGATAAAGGTAGGTAGCCTTTTTTATTTCTCTTCCTCAGAATCTTTTTTATCAGAAGGGATTGCGTTTCTAAAGTTTATATCGCGTTGAGGAAAGGGGATTTCAATATCATACTCGCGAAATTTACGAACGATTGCCTGATTTAGTTCATTCAAAACTTGGTATTGTTGCTTAACATCTCCCATCCATACCAATAATTTCATGTTCCAAGAAGAATCTCCAAAAGATCGTAAATGGACATCGTGTTTAGGATAGTCTAGCACGCTTTTATGCTCTTCAGCAACTTCGTTTAATGCCTTTATAACGGTATCCAAATCAGAACCATAGCCCACACCAACATCTATTACCAAACGAAAGGTTGAGTCGCCATGTGAGTAATTTACAACGTCTTTAGAAACAAACTCAGAGTTTGGTACAATAATCGAAATATTATTAAGTGTTTTTACGGTTGTTGAGCGAATGTTAATTTCATGAATATCTCCTTCAATTCCGTTAACCATTATTCGATCACCAACGCTAATGGGGCGTTCAAAGAGTACAATTAAGCCCGAAATAAAGTTTGAAGTGATATTCTGAAGCCCAAAACCAATACCAACAGAGAGAAACCCAAATATTACGGCTAGCCCAGTTAAATCAATTCCTAAAAATTGAAAAGAAAAAAGCAGGCCTATGATTACGATTACATATTGCGACATCCTAGCTAGCGTATATCGAAGGCCACTATCGTGAATAAATTTAGGTAGAATTTTGTTGTTTAGAAGCCGCTTCACAAACGAAGCAAAAAAGGAGAAGCCAACAAGAAAAAGGACAAAAATGAGCAACGAAAAGAGCGTAATGGGCGTCTCTTTAATGGTAAATAGTGTTGTTTCAAACAGAGCTGTTAAATAGTCGAAAACCTCCTGAGGAGTAAAATTCTCAAGAGGTGGTAATTTTTGCGCAGTTGTATCAGCTTGCATAGAGTAGTAATTGTGTTAGTATTACTAAAGTAATGCAAAAGCGAGTAAAATCGTTGAGAATTATGGCGAAAATTTTCCACTTAATAACAAACGCTACAAAAAACCTCGGTTAAGCGAGTTCCGGTAATAAGATAGAACAGTGCTTAATTAGCATGAGGAGAACGTCTCTCACGTTGTTGACGAGGATTGTTATCTTCTCTATAACCACGTTTACGCATGGCTTCTTTAAATATATTGTCGAGCTTAACAAGTTGTTCTGGGGTACAAATAGCTCTTATACTTAAAAAATGCTCGTATGTAGCTTTTTCTGTATCTGTAGAAAGTTGTCCAATTATTGAGGTAATGGAATCAACTTTAGCACTATGGTTTCCTTCAACTTTAAGGAGATCAAAAAGTTCTTTACGCTGAGTATTAATTTGGCTCTGCAATTCACGCATTTTAGAACGATGTGCCTCTTGCAATGATGAATACTGAGTTAATTGATCTTGAGAGAACCCAATTCGTTTAGCCATAAAGGAACTAGGGTTAAACTCCTTATCGCGGTGGTCGTTCATTATTTTTGGGAATGCAAAAATATATAGCAAAGTAAGGTTGAGAATAACTAGTAGGGTAATAGTTATGGCTGCGAATTTATTCTCTTTTAGAAAACTCATTGTCCTTCTCCGTCTAATAAAGCGGTGTACTCAGGGAAATATTCGTCGGCAAACTGTGAAATTGAATCCGTGGAGGATGTTTCTGTTGTATTTTCATTTACAACAGAGAATAAAATTCCCAAGTTTATAACCACTATAGCTATTACCGCTGCATACTTAATAAAATCGTTAAACCTAAAAATAGGAGCAGGCGTCTGCCTTTGTTCTATGCTATCTAAGCGATTGTTTAGATTATCCATAAAGTTCTTGCTAGTCGTTATTTTTGGTGTCGACTCAGCTTGCTTTAATAAAGCATCTAAATGGGAGGATATGTTATTCTTTGATGTCATGATAATTCAACCTAATTATTGGACGAAGAAAATGAATGAAACTTGCGGTAACTAAAAATATTCATGGTAATTGTCTTCCATAATCTTTCTTAGTGTTTGTTTAGACCGATGTATTAAAGATTCAATGGAGGTTAAACTTTTCCCCATAATCTCTGCAATCTCTTTGTAACTAAGTCCATCTTGGTGGCTTAATACAAATGCTGTACGTTGGCTTTCAGTTAATTTTGATAATGAATGGTCAATAAATTGACGCTGCTGTATTTGTTCAAGCTCTGAGTCTGGACTCAAGGTGTCGCTTGCGGTATTATCAATTTCATACTCAGCAACTTCAGCTTGAACTCTTTTTTCAAAGAACGCTGCCCGTTTGATGCTTTTTTTCTTCTTAATAGCATCTAAAGATCTCGAAACAGCTATGCGATATATCCAAGTGAAAAGAGAGGAGTCTTCTCGAAAATTGGATATGGTTTTATACACTTCTACAAAAACCTCTTGTGTAATATCTTCAGCTTCTTCCGCATTCTTAACAAAACCATTGCAAATATTGAGTACACCATCCTTGTGCTCTTCAACTAGTTTATTGAATGCCTCTCTATTACCTTCGCGAAGTTGTTGTATGAATAGTGGTTCTGTCACAAAACTAATTTACTATTTTAGGCGCGATTATGTAGAAAAACTTGTGCTACACATCGGATATAAAATTAAATACTCCACATCGGAGTGCTTTAAAACAGAAATAGCCAACTGTTGTTGGCTATTTCTTTAATTCTATAAGTAAGCTAGAAGTTACTTTGTAAGTGTTACAGGATTAACTTCCCAGATTTCATCTGCGTAATCTTGAATGGTTCTATCGCTAGAAAACTTACCAATTTTGGCCACATTAAGAATGGCTTTGCGGTTCCACTCAGATGGATTTTTATACTCAGCATCTACTTCGGCTTGGGCCTTTATGTAGGCTTCATAATCAGCTAAAACCATAAAGTAATCGCCTTTGTGAAGGATAGCATCTATAATTGGTTGGAATAGATGTGGATCTTCTGGGCTAAAGAATCCAGTTTGGATTTGGTCGAGAGCTTTTTTCAACTCACTGTTTGCATTGTAATAATCCCAAGGGTTGTAACCCATGCGGCGTAACTCGTCTACTTGTTCAACAGTAAGTCCGAAGATAAAGATGTTATCATCGCCAACTTCTTCTTTGATTTCTACGTTTGCACCATCTAAAGTACCGATAGTGAGTGCGCCGTTGAGAGCAAGTTTCATGTTTCCTGTTCCTGAAGCTTCCATACCAGCGGTAGAGATTTGCTCAGAAAGATCGGCTGCAGGAATCATCATTTCCGCGAGAGTAACACGATAATTTGCAAGGAAAATGCATTTCAGTTTATCGCTTACTTCAGGGTCGTTATTAATTTTATCACCAATACTGTTGATAAGCTTAATGTGCAATTTAGCCATTGCATAACCAGGAGCTGCTTTCCCACCAAAAAGTACAGTACGTGGTGCGATATCTAAATCTGGATTTTCTTTTAAGCGATTGTATAACGTTATGACATGTAGCGCTGCTAAAAGCTGACGTTTGTACTCGTGAATTCGCTTAATCTGAATATCGAACATTGAGGTTGGATCAACATCGATGCCACGCTTTGCTTTGATGTATTTAGCAAGCTTCTTTTTATTTTCGAGCTTAATTTTAGCGAATTCTTTGCTGAATTTTTTATCCTCAGAGAGAGGAATCAACTTTTTGAGTTCATCGAGGTTGGTAATCCACTCGTTGCCAATGTGTTTTGTAATCAAGCTAGATAAATCAGGATTACATTGCTTTAACCAACGGCGTGGTGTAATTCCGTTCGTCTTGTTAGTGAAACGATCTGGAAACATCTCGTCAAAATCGCGGAACATTGATTCTTTCAATAAACGTGAGTGCAAAGCAGCAACCCCATTTACTTTCTTAGAGCCTACAATTCCTAAATGTGCCATGTGTACAACAGGATTCTCACCTTCGCTTACAATAGACATACGGCTCATTCTATTGGTATCGTTTCCGTACTTCACCTTAATGGAGTCCATGAAACGACGGTTGATTTCATAAATGATATTTAAATGGCGTGGAAGAAGATTTCTAACCAATGAAACAGGCCATTTTTCGAGCGCTTCTGGAAGCAAGGTGTGGTTAGTGTAAGCCATGGTTTTTGTGGTGATGTCCCAAGCCTTATCCCAAGGCATTCCCACTTCATCAAGCAATACACGCATCAATTCAGGAATTGCTAAATTTGGATGTGTATCGTTACACTGAATAGCCACTTTCTCTGGGAATTTTGTCCAGTCATCACAATGGCCTTTGAAACGTCGGATTATATCCTGCATAGATGCAGAAACGAGGAAGTATTCCTGTTTTAATCTCAATTCTTGCCCCAAGAATACTTTGTCGTTTGGATAAAGTACGCGCGTAATATTCTGTTCGAGCTGGTTGTCTTTTACGGCCTCAATATACTGTCCTTGATTAAAGCTCTTTAAGTCTAAAGCAGTATCCGATTCCGCTTTCCATAAGCGAAGATTGTTTACGATGCCATTGTTGTAGCCAGGGATTGGGGTGTCGTAGGCAACGGCAAGAACTTTTTTAGTGTCTTCCCACTTGTATTTTAAATCTCCATTTGGTGCACCATTGTACATAGCTTGGTGCCCATAAAAATCTACCGAATATTGCGTTTTTGGGCGAATTGTATCCCAAGGGTTTCCATATCGTAACCATAAATCTGGTTTCTCGATTTGGAAGCCGTTCTTAAATTTTTGATAAAACATTCCATAATCGTAGCGTAAGCCATAACCAATAGCTGGTATACCAAGTGTAGCCATTGAGTCTAGAAAACATGCTGCAAGGCGGCCAAGACCACCGTTACCTAACCCAGCATCCCATTCAGCATCTCGGATTTCATCATAGTTTAGCCCAACATCATTTAAAGCATCTGCAACTTCCTGCTGAACATCTAAATTCACAATCATGTTATCGAGCAAGCGCCCAATAAGAAACTCCATGGACAAATAGTAAACACGTTTGGAGTCTCGGTCGTTATAAGTTTGCTGAGTAGTTAGCCATTTATCGTTTAAACGATCCATAATGGTGAGAACCACACTTTGGTAGCTGTCCCAGGTAGTGCACGAGTGCTCGTCTTTTGCCAACGTATGGCGAAGATGAAGTTTGATGTCTTCACGAATTGAGTCGCGATCTAGTCCAGTACGAGTGTTAAATTCTGAAATTCTTTTTTTACTCATCTCGATGTTTTTTTAATTAAAAATAGTATAAATCTTAGATGTTATTTCTAAGATAGTAAGCTCGTGTTACCTAATTGTTTGATTCTTTAATGTAAATCCCCAAATCTGGTTTAAACTTCGGCCTAGTTAAATTAGCTAAAAAACCGAGGTTATGAAACGATTCATAAGCGTGAATTGCAACAAAATCTTGCTGAAAAAGTCCAAAAACACTGGAACCGCTTCCGCTCATCGAGGCGTAAGTAGCCCCAAAATCGTAGCATTGATCCTTAATATTGCCAACAAGCTCTAATCTTGGGAACACCGCAAGTTCCAAATCGTTCTGTATCAAATATTGCCATTCATCAATTTCTTCTTCTAATAACACTGATTTTAGAGAGAATTCGGGTTCGGCATTTGGTATAACGTTATAATACGCTTCTGGTGTACTACTTGGCATACCTGGAAAAACGGTGATAATATGGGCGTCAGGTTGAATATCTAATTCTTCAATGTCGGTACCCGTACCTGTTGCAAAGCCAGGAACACCTTTTATAAAAAAAGGAACATCAGCGCCTAATTGTTTGCCTAGTTCAATAAGAAACTCTTGGCTTAATCCTAGGTTCGCAATCTTGTTTATCATTCGTAAAGTTGTAGCTGCATTGCTACTTCCGCCACCTAGACCGGCGCCAGCTGGTATATTTTTTCGAACGTGGATATGAAATTTATCTTTAAGACCAGCCTCTTTTTCAAGTAAATTTACCGCCTTTACAATAAGGTTGGTGTCGTCTACAGGAATGTCAGGATTACTCATTGTTAGGCTATTGCGACTAGCCGGAGTTATTTCGAAACGATCTGCCCATTCAATGAAACAAAAACCTGTTTCAATAGTGTGGTATCCATTTTCTAGCCGTTCAAGAACGTTTAGTCCTAAATTTATTTTTGCGTAAGAATTTGAAATCCAGAGTTGTTTAGTCACTATTGTGGAAAGATTTAGTTGTTAACAAAGAGGTTTTTATTTGATTTCATAAACTCGATTGCGGCGTCATGATTATTTTGAATATCGCCGTTTAGGATAGCCTCTTTAATGGCGTTTTTAACTTCACCAATAGTTCTGCTAGGGCCAATTCCAAAAATCTCCATAATCTCTTCTCCAGAAACAGGATTCTTCCAATTTCTAATGCGATCTTTCTTTTCAACTTCTTTGATTTTCTTTTCAACGAGGTCAAAATTCGCAAGAAAGCGTGTGATTTTATGTTCGTTTTTGCTGGTTATATCTGCTCTGCAGAGAGTCATGAGCTTAAAAATATCATCACCAGCTTCATAGATTAATCGGCGGATGGCGCTATCACTCACTTCATCTGATACCAAGGCAATAGGGCGTAGATGTAGACGAACGAGTTTTCTAACAAAGCGCATTCTATCATCAAGAGGTAAGCCTAATTTCCTGAAAATATCTTTAGTCCATTTTGCGCCTAATGCATCATGCCCATGAAATGTCCAACCCACGCCGTCTTGATAGCGTTGAGTTGGTGGCTTGGCAATATCATGCATAATAGCAGCCCATCGGAGCCACAAATCACCCCCAAAATTCACAACGTTGTCTAAAACTTGAAGAGTGTGCCAGAAATTATCCTTATGGCGATGTCCATTAACTTCTTTTACACCGTGCAGGTTATGCATCTGTGGGAAAAACTGTTTCAGCAACCCACTTTTAAATAAATATGTAAAGCCAATAGAAGGCTTTGGCGTGAGAATGATTTTATTAAGTTCAACAATAATTCGCTCTTTAGAAATAATCTCAAGGCGTGGCGCCATTTCACAAATAGCCTTAAATGTTGACTCTTCTATTTCGAAGTTCAATTGTGTGGCAAAACGGATAGCACGCATCATACGTAAAGGGTCGTCGCTAAAAGTTTGGAGGGGATCAATCGGTGTTCGGATAATCCTATTCTTCATATCCTGTACACCGTTAAAAGGATCCACTAAAGCCCCATAGTCACTCTCATTTAAAGACCACGACATTGCATTGATAGTTAAATCGCGTCTCAATTGATCGTCTTTAATGCTTCCATCCTCTACAAGAGGCTTGCGAGAGTCTTTTCTGTAACTTTCTTTTCTAGCGCCAACAAATTCGAGTTCTAAGTCTCCGGTTTTAACTTGGGCAGTACCAAATTGTTTAAAAACAGAAAGGTGTGAGCCAGCGATTAATCGGTGAACTTCTTCTGCCAATTTTATTCCTGAACCAACTGTAACAAAGTCGATGTCTGGTGCTGTTTCCTTGAGTCTATCGAGATAATAATCGCGTACGTAACCGCCAACCACATATACAGGTTGATTAAGCGAAGTAGCCGCTTTGCTTATAATTCTGAAAACAGACTTATGTTTTTCGGGTATGTGATATTCAAAATTCATTGACCAAAGATAGGAATGTTAAGGGATGCATTCAGTGCTTTGTTTTGGTAAATTGAGTTTTATAAAAATTAGTACAGAAAGACAATAAAATTAAAATAAGAAATAAATAGAGACTAATGAGACTACCAACAAATTGGCTAATTGCTACAAATGGAACACAGTTTGCCGGAGAAGCTGTACAACATGCAGGCATGTTGAGTGCAGTTTTAAAAGATAAACCAACTGTAACCATTCTGGTTGTTGCAGAAACTGAAGAAAATAGAGAGAAGGCGCTTGCCATAGTTGAAATGGCTAAACTTCTGTTTAAAGAATTTGGTGGTCCACTCTCGAACCCGAAAGCAATGGTAAAAGTTGGCGAGCCAGGTAAAGTTATTGTAGAAACCGCAAAAGAATTAGAGTGCGACCATGTTTTGATTGGTGGTGGTGACTTTAAGTGGGATGTTTGCGAGGCTGAAGAAGGAGCCATAAGCAATTACATAATTGCGAACTTCCATGGCGTTCTTACTGTAGCTAGATAATTAATGTCTATCCAAACTTACTGAAATCTTTCGGGAGGTCGGCTTCTATAGTCATCTTCTGCTTGGTAACTGGATGAATAAATGATAAGGACGAGGAATGAAGCAATAACCTCTTTACCTCGTTCGATTTAACACCGTACACTTTATCTCCTAAAATCGGATTACCGATATCGGCAAGGTGTACCCGGATTTGATTTTTTCGTCCAGTTAGCAAGTTTAGTTTTAGTAAACTGTACTCTTCGGTTTCTTTAAGAACTTGGTAATTCGTTTTAGAGATTTTACCTAGGTTAGAATCTTGTACCGAATACACTTTAAAAGCACGGTTTTCTGTCAAATAGGAAACAATTTCCCCTTGCTGTTCCGGTAATTTACCTGCTACAACAGCAAAATATGTTTTGCTAAAAGATTTCCACTCATCTTGAAGAAAACGCTTTGATTGTTCTGTTTTTGCAAAAATCAAAACACCTGAAGTATGTTTATCAATACGATGAACTATAAAAACTCTATTTTTAGACTTACTATTCCCCTTTTTTACATACTGCCCAAGCAAATAGTGAGCAGTTAACTGCGTTTCTTTATCGGTACTAACAGAAAGCAATCCACAACTTTTGTCTACCACAATGATGTCCTGATCTTCAAAAAGAATACCAAGGCCTTTAGGATGATATCTTTTAGGAGGAACTTTGAATTGTTTGCGGGTTTGAGACATGCGCTTTGATGAAGGTGAACAGAATTAGAATCTGACTCGGAACATCGCCGCTGATAACCAACCATTAAAAATGGCTTTTGAGGTACTAAAAGCTCAATATATTTAAACCGAAAGATGTGCTTTAATATAAGAAGAGATTTTGACTAAAAATTAAATATTAGTAAGCTAAAGGATAGCTTAAATCCATAAATAAATTGTCGATGAGATTAATATTTCTGCTTTCATGTGTGATACTTTTTTTGGGTTGTAGTACTTCTTTTGAGGAGACCCTACATACCACACTGAAACTATCTGCTAACGAGATGAATAGCATTCAAGAATTAGAGGGGACATTTAAAGTCGTAAATGGAACTAGCGAGACGAAGACGATTGAGTTTGCTACAGGTTGCCACTTTGTTTTTACGATCGAAAAAGATGGAAAGGAAGTATTTAACTCACTGGCCTCAGCATTATGTACACAAGAGATTACAGTGATTGAGATAGCCCCGTACAAAGAAATTGAATTTCAGATTTCGATAAGCCAAGAATTTGAATTAGAACCAGGAAAATATGAGTTGAAGGCATTTCTTATCGGACATGATGATCTTAAGAGTTCAAAAACATTTACTCTTCGTTAATTAAGGAAGGGTAGAAAGAGCAAAGCACCAAATGGCAGTGAAATAAGTACTCAGTATAAAAATATCGGCGCTTTTAAATGGCTTTTTGAATCTATTTAAGGCCAATAGCCCATCTGAAATAAGAAATAATATAGAACCCAAAGCCACGAGTTGTGTGCTAAATGTTGAGTTTTTTAGCCAATTTTCGCAACCAAGCCAAACCATTACAGCAATTACCAAAATGTAAGCCCCAACGGGGAGTTTTAGATTGTTCAGATTTGGAGAAAGTACTAAGAACATTGTTGTGGCCAATATTACAATAGTGAGCAAAAGCCACCAATTGATGCCAAAAGGTTGAAGAGAGAACGCAACAATTAAAAAAACATGTGCCACCAAAAAGCTAGCCAAACCAGCGATAAAGCGATCTTTTGGGAGCATTAAAAACACATCTCCCGCTAAAGAAAAAACCAGCGCTATGGCAATGAGTTGAGAATATAAACTGGAAAGAGTTCCACTTACTAAAACAATAAACAGAACTAAAGTGGTAGCAAGTGGTTTAAATACATAAACTACCGTGTTGTTATGAGAATATTTACCCCAGATACACAAAAAAGCAGAAACAGCGATGGCAATCGAGAGTCCCAATACCATAGGTATCTCGGCAAACAAACTCGAAAATTGCTCGATTAAGCTAGCATTGAGAGTTTTAAAGGGCATCTTTTCTGGAATCTAGTTTTGATGTGTTAACCGCTTGTTGAACTACAACACCCGAAGCTGTTCAATAAGGCGATTTTTTTCGGAGGTTACTTTTTCGATGGAAGTTTTTATTCTTTCCTCAAAAGCAGTATTGGGCTGGCTAAGAATATCTCTCGAGTTTTCGATGGCGCCAACATACCATGCCGACCATGTTTCTAGAATATCTTGTTCCGTTTCAAAAGATCCACCAGACTGAAGCTCTTTTTTGCTGAGTTCAAATTCAACCTGTAACCGATTGATGGCAGCATTGGTTACTTCTTCTATCACAAGGTCGGAAGCTTGTTCTTGGCTCCCTGTTAAAATTAAAGCACTAATTAGAGCGCCAGTACCAACATTTTTTAGCGTAGCCGAAGAAACTTTATCCAATCGATCGTTATCGGTGTGATAGAATTGGTCGGTGAAATGCCAAAGTAGCAATCCCGGGATATCACTTCTTAAGAAAGGAGTGTGGTCGCTTCCGCCTTCAAATGGATTAACATTTACCGTCCAGTTTTTTGCGGCGCCTTGCTCTAAAAATCTATTCAAAATGAAGTCGTTGAAATAATGTGGAGTCATTTGCGCTTTGGTGAGAGGCTGGCCACCCCATTCAGAATGTTTTTCCTTTCCTCGTGTCCAAATTGCAGCAGGGTCGGGCATTTTCTCAATCAAAAAAGTGCCGCCTGTTTTCTCGGTATCTTCGCCAACCATATCTAAACTAACGCCCCATTTTATAGCTTTGGCGCGCTCTTCGTCTTCTTTTATAAAACGATTAGTCGATACAATTTCATCGCCAAATAAATAAGTAATCGTTCGTTCTGGGTTGATCTTCCCTGCCTTAAAAAGTCGAGCGCTAGTACTCGCAACTTCGGCAAGGGAGCCAACGCCAGAGGCATTATCGTTAGCGCCAGGCTCTTGGATGTGGGCACTAAATACAAAACGATCTTCGGGATATGTGCTACCTTTTAACTCTGCGACGATTGTTAATTCTTCGGATTCGAAAATTTCTGTATTGAGGTTAATTTTGATCCGTTTGTTACCAGAAGCTAGAGCGCTGGTTAGTTTTTCTTTGGCCGCGTACGATAGCAATACACCCCAGCTTTGTTTCTTTTCATCTAATGAAATTCTTGAAAACTGAATGGAAGTTTGGTTTACTTCTGGCTTGGTGTAGGATGGCATTCTATATGCTAAAACACCTGCAGCTCCGCGTTTCAAAACGGCCTCAGAGAATAAATAGCTCACTGAGGTTTCTGCAAAAACAACTTTCCCTTTTACATCACTATCAAAATTGAGAGACCTTCCACTTCCTGTTACATGAACAACTTCATACTCTTTTTCGCCTTGGGTGGAGTGCGAGTTTATAGCCATCATATTTCGGTTGGTCTCGAAATTGAGAAGTTCCTCGCCTGATGCCAACTTTAACGACCCGCTTACAGGTTGCCATGTTGGTTTACTAAGCGGACGGTGTTCAATGCGGTAGACAAGCCTGTCGGTAGTTGAAGCAGACGATTCTTCTACAAATCCTTCTTCTTTTAAGAGGTTTTCTACAAAATATACGCTGTTATCAAAGCCTTCATTCCCAACCACACGGAAATACTGCTCTACATAAGCAACCGTTTCGAATGCTTTTTGGGCGTTAAATTCAGCATCAACCAAATTATAATAAGGCGCTACGGTTGGATGATGAACAGATTGTGCTTCAGATTTTGAGCAGCTGTATAAAAGGCTCAAGACAAATAGCGATAAAACGGGAAAAGTGAATTTCATAGTTAACAAGTGAAGTTAGTTCAAACAAAGAGCTGGCAATGTAGTAAAAATAACGAACTGAGTACGAGGAAGAATTGGAGGGAGAGGTTTTGGATAATGCTGAAAAGGAAATAAAGCGAGTTTTCAAAAATAGTAATCTACAAAAGATGTATTATCTTAACACTCAACTAATTAATATTAAAATATATAAGTATGAAAAAGTATTTAGCAATATTATTTGTAATGGGTTTACTAAATGTGGCTTCTCAAGCACAAAGTGTAAGTACTAAAGATGGATTTATTTCCATTTCGTTAGGAGTAGCAATTCCAACGGGTGATTTTGGTGATAATGGTGCTAACAATGATGAAGCGGGTTTCGCAGAAAGTGGAGTTGCCATGAATTTGATTAATTTTGGATATTTATTTTCGAAGAACATCGGAATAACTGCAATGCTTACAGGGGCAGCTTTTCCTCTTGATGCTCAAACTTTAGGACCAGAGCCTATATGGTCGTATGGAACCTTATTAGTAGGGCCGCTCTTTACCATTAGGAATAATGAAAGCCCTACAGAATTTGACTTTAGATTAATGGTAGGTTCAATGAGTGGCATGATTGATTTTGATAATGAATTGGGGACATTTGAAGGTACAGGTAGTGCTTTAGCTTTCGGTGCAGGTTTGCGATACAACGTGAGTGATTTAATAGCTATTTCTGGAAATTTAGATATTATTAGTGGTACTGCTGAGTTTGATATTTTAGGTTCAAAAGAAGATCAAAGTATGTCATCTGCTAACTTTACAGTAGGTATAGCTTTCCGTTTAAAATAGATTGAATAAAGATACTACGGCCTCCATCAATTTCTTTGGTGGAGGTTTTTTATTACAGCTTGTGCGGTAGGTAATCTAGTTAAGAAATTTTGCCAAAAATCTAGAAATGGTATTCAGGAATATCTTGAGTAGATATGTTTTTATGGCCACTTAAAGCCAGTGTTTTTTGGACATCGTAAACCGTTCCGAAGTTCGCTTCATCGCCAATGGTTAGTATTACTTCAGTATCATCTATAGAGTGCTTATTTGTTAACGCGATTTCCAAGTCGGCGATATGGAGCAAATTTCCTTGGTAAAGTATCTTGCCAGAGTTCAATACATCAATATGAAGAACATTTTGATTATATCGTACAAACTCATCGTGAGTAAGAGGTTTGGCGGCTATTTGTTTAATCTGTTTTTTATAAAGAAGCGATTGAATCTCGTGCGGCTATTTTCAAGGTATCTGCTGGTTGTAATGATTTTGCAAAACCGTAAGAGAAATCTAAATGTACAAATACAGGAAAAAGTGGAGTAGAATTGTCGGATCGGACTTGCTTTATGGTTCCCCTTTCAAAATGAAAATCAGCTATTAAAACTTGTGAGTCAATATTAACTCCATTCAATGAATCAAATCTCGATATGGGGATGCTTGAAGTTAGACTAGAAATATGATTGAATAATTCTTTTTCTGAATTACTCATATAAGGTTGTTTTATTACATCAAATTTCCTCGGCCCATAATAGTAGAACCCAGACGAATCTATAACGATATCCTTTTGAGGACACTTACCAAAGCACCCACCTGAGGCAAACTCAATTCTAGTAAGTTGGGGCTGATTTACTAATGGTTTAAATCTAATAAACTGATGCCTTATGGTATCAGAAATAATTGTACTTCCATTAGAATATACTCTGCGTTGTTCTAGCGCTAAGCTGTCATTTGAAAGGTGAAGAACTTTGAATTTCTTTTCTGTTATATATTCTTTAGTAACACGTCTATAAGGATTGTCTAGTTGAATAATAAGAGTATCATTTTTTAAGGAGTATTTTTCATAGGCATAGTTTTCAAAAAAAACACTGTCACCTGAAAAGTGAGCATAACCGTAAAATAAGTTGGGGTTTAGATTTTCATAAACTTCTTTCCAATCTCCTTGGATTAATCTAACATCTCGTTTCTCAATTCTATAGTTAAATTTATCATTAACTATAGATCGATCGACAGTGGTGGTGTTAGCTAATACAAGGATAATAAGGATGCAAATAGGGATGGAATACAGAATCCACTTTCCAGTTTTATAAACAAGACGGGTAAGAGACCAAGAAATCAAGAATACATTTAGAGGAATCAAAAACATGAAAAACCCAGCCTCTTCAATAAAAAGAGTATGGGCAGCATTATCAGGAAAGGCGATGGGGGAAATATTGTACGCGCTAGCCAATCTTACCACAAATATGAGGGTTGTTCCAAAAATCAAAAGGGTGTAAGTGAGGCACAACCGTTGCATTAGCCTTTTGTGGATGGAAGGAGCTCTGTTTCCCGAAAACCAAATGACGATAGTTAGACAAAGTCCGAGGGTTGTAGCCAAGGAAACAAAAAAGTAATTATAAAATTGAAAAACAGAGTCTGAAGTAACTAGTAAGTTTATACTGAAGACGGTGATAATGCGTAAAGACTCTCGGCCAATATTAAAGAAAAGAGAAAGAATTACAGAAGCTGAGATTCCAAGAAATAATCCACTCCAAAACTTAAAGACTCCAATCTTTTGTATTGAAATCTTTTGCCTGCTGAATGTAAATCGATTCATGTTTTAGAGTAGTATAACACCCCGCATTTAAGCAACGCAGAGATTAAGTTTTTGTTGAAGTAACGAAATTTTGGAGACAGAACAAACTTGGCAACACCTCATTTGCCTCCGCCTCAACCTGTATCCCAAGCTCCTGCTTCCAATAAACTAACAAGTCAAAAATGTTAAGAACAGGTGTAGTACAAGCCCCCAAAAAAGTACGAACTAGCGACTTTATACGCAGGAGAATCAATTTCCATCCCGATAAAAGTCTAAAGACTACGCTGAACAATCTTTCCTTTATAAGGAAGAGAATTAATTAGCATGCCTACATCACGATAATTTCACCTAGGGTGAATTAAAAAAACACCGAGGGTGAAATAAAATAGCGTCCGCATAAAGAAGAATAAACTACGGCATATGGGATTAGTGTAATGCGCACAACATGTACTGCTGTTGATGGAGTAGTTTTTTTCAGCCCGACGAATAACCCAGTTAATGCTTGGGGGATTACTCAACCTGAATAGGAGCTTGGGGGAAGAGGTTAAGTAACGAGCCGAGTTAGTATTAAAAAAATACCGAGCCCTAATTATTGCACTTCAAACTTGAACCTAGATGGCATGTGGTTTGGTATAGCAATCTTTCCAGATGTAATGTAAAAACAGACCGATTAGGCTTCCAATTAAAACAAAGGTCAAAAATACTTGTGTTTCTTGTCCTTCGCCGAGTCCGAAGAAAATGAAAACAAGGTGTGCCAAACCACCAAACAGAGCACCTAACAAAGAAAAATAGACAACCTTAAATTCATTGCTATCGATCAGCCACTTGAAAAGAAATAAGGACACTATTGCGAGAGGAACACTAACAATAGCGCCGTAAATAATTGCGAAAATATTAGTAATGAAAACGCTCGTAATCATCTCTGCAAATTCTCGTTCACCAGAAATGAATTCAAAAACACCAAAAGAACTTCCGACTAACACTGGTGCGATAACACATACAAAAAGTAGATGTAATAAGTAGGCGCCAATATTTTTCTTAAGAGAATTAATTACGTGCATCATTTTAGAATGCCCTATAACGACCCTGCGTTTAAGCGGCGCAGAGATTTAGTTTTTGTTAAAGTAACTGATTAATTTTATGAAAAGGAATCACTTGAAAAATTGAATACAAACCAAACTGTTAAAATATGGAATACTAAAATTGATATTGCTGCGATAAGAAGTTTATTCTTCTCATTAGCCTTTCCAATAATTACGCCATATATCAGAAATTGTGTAATGCCAATTACTAGGAATGGGATTAAAATTTGCCCAAATATATTTGCTGAGATTATGATTAAAGGGAATAGAATTTTTGTCCAGTAATAATCTCCATGTCCAGCTCCACCAGATAAGACTATACCAAACCAAAAAGCTAATGGCGTAATTGCTAAAGAAATGTAGAACGGTATTTTAAACTTCTTCGACATGGTTAAAAGCAACATAACGACCCTGCGTTTAATGGGCGAAGGGTTTTCGGTTTTTGTGAAAGAAACAGAATTAATCAGTTACCTGAAAATTAAATTATGCGGAGCCACTATCTGAGCCCGGTTTGAAACGACTGTTATACGATTATTCTTTATTGTTTTTAAGCTTCTCCCGCTTATCGAGATTCCACTTCTTAAATTCAATCTCCTTTTTCTTACTCAAACTAGAAAATGCCACGAAGATAACAGCACCAATAATAACTGCAATGATGATATAACCAGAAACTGAATATGATTTATTTACAAAAAGTTTGACGCTGTCAGGATGTACGGATGGCGGTCTTTCTCCAATAGATGATATCGAGTCTGTTGTGCTATCAAGTTTATAGTACATTGGCAGTTTTGTTGTCGTAGAGTCCTGAGCAATAGAAGTTTGGAAGAAGCTAAATGCGAATACAAACAGAAAAAAAGATTTAAGATGTAGTGGTTTAAATTTCATGGAGAATATTTTTTGTAAACCTTAAAACGTTTTGTTATCCGTTATTAGAAGTGGTAAATACCAAAAATTCCAATATTTATAGAATGTAATTCTTTGTTGTATGGTATATCCATAGCATCTTCCGGCTTGCCCAACAATATCAAATTATAACTTCCGCTCATTCCAACGCTTATTTTTTTTGAAATACTTCGATCTGCTTGTAAACTGAACTTAAATGAGAAACCATTGTCGGTATTTTGACGGTTAAATACATCATTATTAAAACGTAAATGTGCATAACCAATTCCTAACTCAGGTCTGAATGTAAATATATTTTGAATTTTTAGTGGAAGCTCAACCGCTGCAATTAATTTATAAATATTCAAATGTGTTGTAGAATTTTCGCCAAAAGGATTATTCCATCGAACTTCTGAATTGGAATAGTCAAATTCGCCATTTACATAAAAACCTGAACCAATTGATCTTGAATACTGAAAACTTGAATTGATAATTCCATCATAATTAGAATAAAAAGTATCCCCAACGGGAATTGGGTGACTGGTTTTTAAAGCAAACTTTTGATCCTGAGCATACAAATTACTTGAGAATGGAAAATGGATGATTACAAAAATAAATGTTAAAGCAATGTATTTAAATCTCATGATATTGGTATTTATTAATACACCTCATAACCCTTCGTTTAATGGGCGAGGGGTTTATGAGTTAATTAACGGTGATTATTTCTAAATAAGCAACAGTGGAAACCGAAGCTACGTCCGCGTCCCCAGTTGAGGCGCTTGTTATACCAAATTGAAACTTATTTTTGCAGTCCATACTCATTTCGTATGTAATTTACTCTATTGTACAAATTTCTAAGAGTGAAAGAACCGCCCAAACCATAATCTTCAAACGTATACGTATTTCCGTTTGAGTAAGTAAGAGTAACTTTTGCAAGCCGTTGGTCTGATGGTAAAACCGGTTGAGTTATTGAATTTAGTGATAAGGTATTGAGTATTTCAAAAAAATTATTGGCTTCATTACTGGGAATTTTTATTCGGTTTATTTCATCACCGTCTAAAGATTTATTAACCACACTGCCATCTTCAGAAATACTAAATATAAAAGTCTCACAAGAACCAAAACATGGGAGAACTTTCATTTTAAATGCTTTGAAGGCTTTATCGGTACTATTTTTATTGTGTTCAATAAATCCAAAATCATCGTAAACGACTGATATAGTATCCGAACCATAATGTTGAATAGCCTTTGATCTAGGGGTAATTCTAATAATTGTATTGGAAGTGGTCGTATCTATACTGGTAAACCAATATTCACCATCTAACGGGACAAACCTGAATAAAGGAATAAATTTAACACCATCGTTTTTGATAATGAAAGCAGCACTGATTTTACCATTTACTAATAAATCTAATTGCCCATCTAGGTTGATATCTGTTTTAAACCATTGGGAACTGTGTGCTTCAGATGTATTATGGTAACCAAAGGTTTCTATCGTTTCGTTTGAGAAATGAGAACTCAAGAATGGATTAATTTCATCTGCATTTTGAATAGCAGCTATATCTTGAGCCTGTATCTGTTGTACGGAAAGGAAGAATATCAATAGAGTGAAAAGTTTCCGCATATTTGCATGAAGAATGATTTGGTATGACGATCCGGCGTTTAAGATGCGAGGGTTTTCGATTGAATGGAACGTAACATAATTAATTGCTTAGCTGAAAGTTAAAAATTGCGGAGCCATTACCTGAGTCCGACTTAAAACGCTTGATCTTTACAAAAAGGATGCCCTCACCTAGATTGTAAACTCTGACATCAACAAATCTAAGGAGGACATCATGATTCACGTAGGAATCGATTTACATAGCCGAAATATGACACTTGTAG
>JBLWXC010000001.1:0-561572 GCA_048267645.1 Balneola sp. | reverse complement strand
TAGCTTTAACGAGTTCATACTCGGTAATCAGAAATTGGTACCTGCGCACATAGTTTCTGATCAGGGTTTCGTCTTTGGTTGTTGCTCTCATAGGGAAAGATAATTTTTGTCAACGAATTATCTAACATCTACAATCCTGATCCCGAGGCTTCGGGAGAAGGATCTTCACAGCTATTAAAAACAATGGGTTTGTTTGGAGGCGATAGCTGACCGAGTCGTCTCATTACTCCCGAGTTTGGTAATTTACAAATAGAAACTAGACTGGGCTCCTTGCGGAAATCCCAGTCTAGCAGTAGCCTTTATTAGAGATAAAGTTGTTCAGCTTACAGCTTTCGCAATGGCAATAACATCAGCAAGAACGCCAGCGGCAGTTACTTCTTTGCCAGCTCCAGGTCCTTGGATTACAATGGGAGAGGTGGAATAACGACGGGTGAAAATCTGAATGAGATTGTCGGTTCCTTTCAATCCGCCTAAGGGAGAATCAGAAGGGACTTCTTTAATTCCAATCTCAATTCCATCCGCTGTAAACTTCCCCACATAACGTAAGCGGCTGTTGTTTACCAAAGCTTTGGAGTTTCTGTTTTTCCAGTGACTATCGTAATCGGGGAGGTGGTCTAAAAATTCGTTTAAATCTAACTGGGTTAATTTTTCAGGAACTAAAGTATCAACTTGTATTTGATTTCGTTCAAAAGAGTAACCACAAGTTCTTGCTAGAATCAAAAATTTACGAGCCACATCTTCACCTGAAAGATCGTCGCGTGGATCAGGCTCAGAATAGCCATCGCTTTTAGCGCGTTTCACAATTTCACTAAAAGCCACACCTTGTTGTAGTTGGTTGAAGATGAACGTCATTGTTCCAGAAACAACGCCAGAAATTTCGGTCACTTCATCGCCAGCATCCAACAAACTTTGGATAGTGCTAATTACAGGAAGTCCAGCTCCGACTGCAGTTTCGTATTTATAATGTACGGTTCCATTTTCAGTAAACTGCTTGAGCTGATTGAAATATTCTTGGCTAAAAGTGTTTGCTCGTTTACTTGGCGTGGCAATGTGAACTCCACTTCCTAACAATTTAGCGTATTGACGAGCTACTTTTTCGTTTCCTGTGGCATCCACAAAAATCAATATTTCCTGATCTTTAAGCTGAATGAGTTCGTCAGTAATTTCATCCCAATCGGTTGCCTTATCTGATAACGAAATAGCTTCTTTTATAGAATCAATTTCAGGGTGCCAAGCTACTTTTTTACTATTACAGGCGCCAATTAACGTGGTGTTAAATGGAGAATTTTTGAGTTCGGATATTTGCTGGAGTAACGTTCCCCCAACCGCACCTATTCCTGCTAAGAAAAGAGAAACTGTTTTTGTGTGTTTTGATGATTGATTGGAAGAGGAAGATAAAGCGGGTGAATTTGTAGCGCTCATTTATACTGTTTTTGAAGAATCAGATTTTGCTAGGAATGAAGAAATTGAGCGGTTGATTTGCTCGAATTCGATAAGAAATGCATCATGGCCATATTCAGAGGAGATTTCTGAATAGCTTGCATTTGGAATGAGTTGAGTAAGTTCTTTTTGTTCTTTTGTTGGATAGAGTAAATCCGAATCGATACCAATTACTAACACGGGAATAGTAAGTTTGGAAAGAGCCTCTTGGAAAGAATTGTGACCTCTAGAAACATCGTGTGTATCCATAGCTTGAGATAAACGAACGTAAGAAAGAGCATCAAAACGATCTACAAGTTTGTCGCCTTGATATTCTAGGTAAGATTCTACCTCAAAGATGTCTTTTTTGGTGTTAAACTCTCTATCAAATTTCTGTTGGTAATTATCAGGAGTTCGGTAAGTAATCATTGCTAAAGAACGCGCTGCTTTTAAACCATGTACAGGCGGATTATCTTTAGTATACCATCCATCCTTCCAATTGCCATCGCCATAAATTGCTAAACGTTGTGCATGGCTAATTCCGATAGCCCAAGGAGAATGAGCTTTTCCCATAGCAATAAAACAAGCTGTTTTAACTCGGTTGTCGGTTAAAGAAAATTCAAGAGCAACCATGCCGCCCATTGAACCACCGATGGCAAGTTCAATTCCTGTAATTCCAAGTTCGTTTAATAACTGCTGTTGGAAGCGAGCCATATCACGAATGGTAATGAGTGGAAAATCCGCTTGATATGCTTTTCCTGTATCGGGATTTATAGACCAAGGACCTGTGGAGCCATAAAAGCTACCCAATTGATTGATACAGATTACAAACTGTTTTTCTAAATCTATTACGGAGTTGGATTGAAAGGGCCCCGAAAACCATTCTTCGGCATTAGAATTTCCAGTTAATGCATGGAAAATAACCACAACATTATCTTTAGCCGCGTTTAATGTTCCCCAAGAGTGATAGGCAAACTCTGGCTTACTAAAAGTGAATCCACTTTCAGTTGTAAAGGAATTAGGAGAAATATAAACCGTTGGTTCTGTATTCATTACAAAAGAGAAGAGAGCCTTACAATATTGCAAAGCTCTCTTTGAAATTAATTATTGGAATTTTCGTACGTGATTGAACCGTTAATCTTTACCGGATTTTGAATGATGTCCAATACTGGGCATTGTTCTTCGGCAAGCTTTAACAATAGATCTAACTTCTCTTTATCAGTTTCTGAAGTATCAATTTTTGTTTCAAAGTGTACAGTGTGAAAACCAGGGCGTATATCTTTATTGATATTTAGAAAACCACGAAGATCTAGTTCGCCTTTAGTTTCTACAGTAACGCTTTTTAGTGTGATACCGAGAGAAGTTGCATAAGCTTTGATTACAATTTCTTGGCAAGCACAAAGCGAGCCAAGAAGAAGTTCTACTGGTGTAGGCGCTAGGTCATTACCACCAAGAGTAGCTGGCTCATCAGAATGATATTCAAATCCTCTTGAAGTAATTTTAGCTAACAAACCTTCTTTTAGTTCAGAACGAGTTGTAAATGTTGCGTGTGCTTTGCTTTCGTCAGCCACAATAGCGTTTACCAATGAGGTAACAGCTTTTTTAATCTGCGTTGGGCTGTTTAAATGTGTTGTTTGTGTAATGCTCATAACAATCCTATTAAGCAGAAACTGCGGTTTTTAGTTTTGCAAAAGCATTTTCAAAATCTTGAATGATATCGTCGATATGCTCGATACCTACAGAAACACGGACTAAATCAGATCTAACGCCACTTGCTTCTTGTTCGCTTTCAGTTAGCTGTTGGTGGGTAGTAGATGCTGGGTGGATAACTAATGTTTTAGCATCTCCCACGTTAGCTAAATGGCTAGAAAGTTCTACACTTTCGATAAAAGTACGAGCGGCATCATAACCACCTTTCACACCAAAAGTAAATACCGAACCAAAATGGCCTTTGTTGAAATACTTTTTGGCTAAATCATGCGAAGTGTGCTCTGGTAAACCAGTGAAGTTAATCCACTCTACGTCATCATGATTTTTTAACCAATCAGCGAGTTTAAGTGCATTTTCGTTATGGCGTTCTACACGAAGAGAAAGAGTTTCTAGACCTTGAAGTAGTAAGAAACTATTGAATGGAGACTGCGATGGACCGAAGTCACGAAGACCTTCAACACGAGCGCGAATTGCAAATGCGATGTTTCCGAAAGGACCATCTTCACCAAAAACTTCCCAAAAATTAAGTCCATGATATCCTGGAGAAGGCTCGCTAAATTGAGGGAATTTTCCGTTGCCCCAATTGAAGTTTCCACCATCAACAATTACGCCACCAATAGTGGTTCCATGTCCGCCAATCCATTTTGTTGCGGATGCCGTTACAATATTTGCACCATGTTTTAGCGGTTGTACAACTGCACCACCAGCACCAAAAGTATTGTCAACAACTAGAGGAATGCCGTTTTCTTTAGCAAGCTTTCCAAGTTTTTCAAAGTCAGCAACATTTCCACGAGGGTTGCCAATAGATTCAACATAAATAGCTTTGGTGTTTTCGTCGATGAGTTTTGCAAAAGTTTCTACATTATCATCTTCAGCGAATTTAACATCGATACCAAGGCGAGGTAGGCTAACCTTGAACTGGTTGTAAGTTCCGCCGTAAAGGTTTTGAGTGGAAATGATGTTATCACCAGCTTGTGCTAAATTGGTGATTGCTAAAAATTGAGCAGCTTGACCAGAAGCAGTAGCAACCGCAGCAACACCACCTTCGAGGGCAGCAATACGCTTTTCGAAAACGTCGGTTGTTGGGTTCATAATTCGGGTATAAATATTACCGAATTCTCTTAGAGCAAATAAGTTAGCTGCATGTTCTGAACTGTTAAAGTTGAACGAAGTTGTTTGGTAGATAGGAACCGCACGAGAGCCTGTAGTTGGATCAGGCTCTTGGCCGGCGTGTAATTGAAGTGTTTCGAATTTATAAGAAGAACTCATAGTGTTATGTTTATATGATTATCAATTAATAAAAAAAACCCCTTTCGGGGATGAGTCCGAAAGAGGCTTATAAACTGAGCTCTTCGCACTCATCTTTCTCCTCACTTAACTATTAAGCGAGAAGCAGGATGTAGCACCTTTCTTAGCTTGTGTTTGCACACTAACTAAGCGGTTGCCAAGGCTTCGTAGGACCTGATCCCTCCACCTTTCTTGATGAGAATGCATGTTGTAAAAGAACGAATAAAATTAGAGCCAAAAAAAAAGTCCTTTAGGTCATGCACTCCAAAGGACTTTCAATTTCAAATATTCTTAAATATTCAGCCCCATGAGTTAGTATTGTACATACACATACAACACATGGTAAATCGACTGATGATATTTTGGCCTGTTAATTTCATTGCACAAAGATTACGACTTCAAAAAGTAAGGCGCAATACTTTAAAACATAAATATTTTAGGAAGCGCTTTTTAGGAGTGATCCAAATTCAAAATAAATAGCATAAGTGATATAAAAATAGTGCTAAATATTGTGTGAATATAATTTAGCAAGTTTCACTTTTGGGGCTGTTTTTGGAAACTATTTTAGCATAATGGCTAACAAGTTCATTGCTTATTGTGCCACAAAGAGTGAGATATTGTCTAGAATAACCTAGAATTCTAATATCTCAAACTCTAAATATTTTGAATTAATAACCGAAATTACGAACCATATTTTCTTTTTCACGCCATTTCTCACGCACTTTCACATGCAAATCGAGAAACACTTTCCGGCCAACAAATTCTTCAATAGCTTCTCGAGATGCAGTGCCTAGATTTTTAATTGCTCTGCCACCCTTTCCGATTATCATTCCTTTCTGAGAGTTTCTATTCACAATAACTTCAGCGTTGATGTAATCCATATCTTCACGTTCTTCGTATTGGATAATATCGACGGTAGTGGAGTAAGGAAGTTCTTCGTGATACTGCAAGAAAACTTGCTCACGAATAAGTTCAGAAGCAAAAAAGCGTACGGGGTGTTCACTCAATTCATCTTTTGGATAGAAAGGAGGCCCTGGTACTAAATTGTCAATTATGGTAGCTAAAAGTCCTTCGGTTCCGGTTCCATTTAACGCAGAAACACATACGGTATCCTTAAACTTGAAGCGTTCGTTTAACTCCGATGAGAGTTTTTCAACTTGAGCTTGTTCGTGTTGGTCAATTTTATTGATGACAAGAATAACAGGCTTGTGGAATTTACGGAGCGAGTCGAAAGCATAATCTGGGATGTTTTTTTCATTGGCTTCAACAATAAAAAGAATGATATCGGCATCTTTCTCAGCTTTTTCTACAAAGCGCATCATCGCTTTTTGAAGCTCATACTTCGGATTGATAATGCCGGGTGTATCTAAAAATATAACTTGGGCATCATCTTCAGAATGAATTCCAATAATTTGGTGTCGAGTTGTTTGTGCTTTATGTGTTGCAATAGAAAGCTTAGTGCCTAAAACTTGGTTCATCAACGTAGATTTACCAGCATTAGGTTTTCCAACTATTGCAACGTATCCAGATTTATGTGGCTTTTTCTCTTCCGTCAAATTGTTTCCTTGTAGTCTTTTAAAATTTCTAAATAAGCTTTTACTGTTTTTTCAAGCCCCCAGAAGATGGAAGTTCCGATAAGAGCGTGTCCAATACTCACTTCATTAAGATGGGGAATATGTTGTAAAAGTAAAGGTAAATTATCAAGGTTTAAGCCATGTCCTGCATTTACTTTAATGCCATAACTATGAGCTAAAATCGCTGCTTCTTTTAATCTATCTAGCTCGGTTAGTTGTTCTTGCTCTGAAGTTGCATTCGCAAAAGTTCCTGTGTGCAATTCTATGGCATCGGTGCCTAGCTCATGTGCTAGTTCTATATCCTTTGAGTTTGGATCCAGAAATAAGCTGATATCGACATCGGTTTCTCTTAAAGATGGAAAAACACGCTGTTTAAAATCATCGAAAACGATTTCCATATTAAGCCCGCCTTCAGTAGTTAACTCTTCTCTGCCTTCAGGAACGAGTGTGCAAATGTCGGGTTTAATTTCCTTAAGAATAGAAATCATTTCATCGGAGGCAGCCATTTCAAAGTCTAAAGCCCCAGAAACATGTTTCTTAAGGTTGTAAACATCTTGGTCTTTTATGTGTCTGCGATCCCCTCTTAAGTGAAAGACAATCCCCGCCGCTCCAGCATTCTCACATTGTATAGCTGCTTCGATGGGATCTGGATAATTTTCGCCACGTGCATTTCTTAATGTTGCAACATGGTCTATATTGACAAGTAATCTCATCAGAAATTATTTTTGTTATATGTTTCTATAATTATTCTAATTTTAAAAGAAACTAGTTTTAAAATACCTTTTCGATATAGTACTAAAGATAATGATCAAAGAAGTAAGATTTATAATAGTATTAATGTTACTTACACTTTCTTGTGGAGTGCTAAAAAGAGGTACCATACCGTGGGAGGCAAAACCTGTAACCAAAACAACTACCAAACCTAAAACTGCTACCCAAAAAAGAAAAACACCAGCTAATGCCTCGGTTACGGTGCTAAAAACACCAGAAAAGCTCTCGGCTAGCGAAAAAGAGATTAAAAAGAAATTAGATGAAGCCTTTAGAGATTGGAAGGGCATTCCTTATGTGTTAGGGGGCTCAAGCTATAATGGCGTTGATTGTTCATCTTTTATGCAGATTGTATTTGAGGAT
Organism: Balneola sp.; assembly: GCA_048267645.1. Classification (GTDB taxonomy): domain Bacteria; phylum Bacteroidota; class Rhodothermia; order Balneolales; family Balneolaceae; genus Balneola. The sequence continues at coordinate 554,451 of JBLWXC010000001.1, read as the reverse complement.
TATTTTGGCGCGAAGTTGCCAAGAACTACTGCTGAGCAACTGAAAGTGGGGAAATCAGTTAAGAGGAATAAAATTGAAATTGGTGACTTAATATTTTTTAAAACAGGTCGAAAAACTTTACATGTAGGGGTTGTTATAAGTAATGGACAGTTTATGCATGCCTCAACTAGTTCGGGGGTTATGATTTCGGGAATTGAAGAGCGGTATTGGGCCGATGCTTATTTAACTACAAGAAGAGTATTTTAATGAACATATAAGCTATATTGAAGCTTATAATTTAACCTAGGTAATTATGGATTTAAATAAAGCAAAGGCAACTCCTATAAGTAGAGTTTTCCTAATCGGTATTGTAACCACAATTATCTTAGTGGCGTCAAATTTTTATGTAGTACAGCAAATCTTTTCTGTCCAAAAAGTAGATAGTAAGCTTATTCTTCAAGTTGATAGGCAAGGGACTTTGAGTCAAAAAATTATCAAGGAAGTCTACTTACCTAAAAAAGATGAAAACACGCTTCCCAAGTTAAAACGAGAGGTCGAAGTTTGGACCAAAATACAAGTTAGCTTGCAAAACAGAGATAATGTAAGTGAAGAAGTAAACCTGTTATTTGATAGAATTAAACCTCACCAAGAAGCAATTTCGAATGTGATACTTAATGCCGAATCCTTGGATGATTTGAGCGCATCTATCGACTTAATTATGAGAAACGAAGAGCAATTTCTGCCTTTAGTTGATGAAATTGTGAGTGTTCTGAGAGCTGAATCAACAGATAGAATGCAGTTTCTCGTTTTATTGGAAATGTTATTGCTTATTGCATCAGGAATAATAATAACTTTCGAATTTCTGTTCATCTTTAAACCAAAACTAAGCCAACTGTCTAAAAAAAATGAAGAGTTAGAAACAACCATACAAGGAGTTTCTGAGTCTAAAAGGCAAATGTTTGAGGCATTTCAACGCTTTGATCTCTCGATAGATGCAATAGATGCGGGGATATGGGAGTGGTTTATAAAAGATAACACCGAATGGTGGAGTGAAAAATTTTACGCTGTACTAGGCTATTCCAATAATGAAATTAAGGCTCAGTATAGTGTGTTTATTAATGATTTGGTTCATCCAGAAGATAAAAAGTCAGTTCTAGATGCAGTTGATCGTCACCTTCAAGATCGAACTCCATTTAAGATTGAGATTCGTTTGAAAACGAAATCAGGAGAGTATAAATGGTTTGAAAGTACAGGGAAAGCCTCTTGGGATGAACAAGGCAACCCCATAAGAATGGTAGGTTCAATAATAGATATTTCTGAAAGAAGAAAAGCCGAGAACCTACTGAAGGAACAGAATAGAAAGCTTGAAGAAGTCATTGATGCGTTCTCAGAAACACAAAAAGTGGCTAAAATAGGAGTTTGGGATGTTGATTTAGCTACGATGACAGCTAATTGGTCGGATGAAGTATACCGTATACATGAGGTACCAAAAGGTAAAGTAATGAAAGTAGAAGACGGTATTAATTACTATAGAGAGGATTATAGGGACATAATTCAGAACGCTGTAGATGAGTCCATTTCCAAAAACACGAATTGGGATTTAGAATGTGTAATTGTTACTGAAAAAGGCAACGAAGTTTGGGTACGAACAATTGGCTATCCAAAGTTTAATGACGGGGAGTTAATTGGCTTGAGAGGCTTGTTTATGGATATAGATGCTGAGAAGCGTAAGGCCATTAAACTTAAAGAAGCAACGGAAAAGCTCGAAATGTCTGTTATAACAGGTCAAGTTGGGATATGGGTGTGGGATTTAAAGACAAATCAACTGGAATGGAACGACCAAATGTATCAAATTATGGGAGTTACCAATTTCGACTTCAACGGTTCATATGAAGATTTTGCTAAAAGAGTTCATCCAGATGATTTATCTAAACTAGAACTTGAGGTAGGAAATACCTTAGAAGGTAATGGCGCTTTTTATACAGAATTCAGGGTAATCTGTTCAAGTGGAGAAATTCGTTATTTAAATGGCCGTGGAGATGTGATTCGCGATGAGGAGGGGGTACCAATTCGAATGATTGGTACAAATCTTGATATCACCGAAAGAATGGATATGCTCGAAAGACTTAAAGCCAAACAAGCTCAGTTAAGAGTTTTTGTTGAGCAAGCTCCCGTTGCAGTTGCGATGTTTGATACAGAAATGAACTATATCACGGTAAGTAATATGTGGTATTCGGATTATGATATTGTAGGGAAAAATATTATTGGAAAATGCCATTATGATATATTTCCTGAAATAAAGGAGAATTCCGAATGGCTAGCTATGCATAGAAGTGTGCTAAAAGGAAGAGAGATTACCAATCTTAAAGATAAGTTTGTTCGCGATGATGGATCTGTACAGTGGATATCGTGGAAATTGATTCCTTGGTACGATGAGCCGGGATCTATCGGTGGTATGATTATGTACACTTCCGACATCACTGACCAAGTAGAATATGAGGAGAAGCTAAAAAACTTGAACGAGGTGCTAGAAGAAAAAGTAACAGAAAGAACGGAAGCTTTGAATTTAGCCATCCATGAGCTCGAATCGTTTAGCTATTCTATATCCCATGATTTAAGAGCACCTCTTAGATCGGTAAATGGATTCGCTGATATTTTAAAGGAAGATTATGGCGAGGAACTTGATGAAGAGGCGAATCGAATAATAGATATTATTAAAAATAGTGGTCTTAAAATGGGTGAACTTATTGATGATATCCTAGCATTTTCGAGACTAGGAAGAAAAGAGCTCTCTAAAAGTAATATTGATATGTCAAAACTATTTGAAGAAGTAAAGGATGAAGTCTCGAATGAATATAAAAATCACGAAGCAGAGGTAACGATTGAGAATTTACATAACACTGCTGGCGATATCTCTTTATTAAGACAAGTTGTAGTAAATCTTTTATCAAATGCTTTTAAGTACTCTGCTGAGAATGAGACAATTAGAATAAAGATTAGCTCAGAACTTAAAAGAAACCAGATTATTTATAGTGTTAGTGATAATGGTGTAGGTTTTGATATGAAGTACCATGATAAACTTTTTGGTGTTTTCCAGAGGCTACATTCTAATAATCAATTTGAGGGAACAGGTGTTGGTTTGGCTATTGTTAAGCGAATAGTTGAAAAGCATGGAGGAGAGATTTGGGCAGAAAGTATCATTAATAACGGCTCTACCTTTTATTTCTCTCTTCCTAAAGCTTAATGAGAAGGTGCTGAGTCTAGGTTTGAGATTAGTGAATCTGATTTCGAGTTTACTAACTTAGCTCTGAGACCGTTCAAACACTTTTCGCATCATTTCTTCATAGGCGGGAGTTAAGTCAACGTTTCGACGTTTCATCATGGCCTTCATAGTCTCTATAGCCTTGCTAAACCGATACACTTTAGGATTTTCACTATCAACCCAGCTAAATGAAGGAATATATTTGGGTGGAAAACCACTCATGAAAATGTTTGAGGAAATTCCACAAACTGTACCTGTTTTAAGCATAGTGTTTATGGATGTTTTGGAATGATCTCCCATAACAGTTCCTAAAAATTGGAAACCAGATTCTAGGAGCTCTTTAGTTTCCCAATCAGGTATTTTAACCGTACTGTAATTATTGTTTAGGTTAGAGGTGTTCGTGTCAGCCCCAAGGTTACACCATTGCCCAAAAATCGAATTTCCCGCAAATCCATCGTGAGCTTTATTTGAATAAGAATGGAAAATACAGTGGGCAACTTCTCCACCAACCTTACATACAGGGCCAATAGTAGCGCCTTCGTAAATTCGGCAAGCCATTTTTGTTACAGCTCCTTCACAGATTGCGACAGGTCCTTTAATAATGCTACCTGATTCAATAGTAGCGTTATGGCCAATAAATACGGGGCCTTGACTTGCGTGAATCGTACAACCTGGTTCAATGGTAGCTGTTGGAGATACGAAAATATTATTCGGACTCGAAAAGAAAATTTTTCCAGCATACTCTTCTGTTCTAAGAACTGGATAATTGAATAATGGTAAATCATTACTTATTTCATCAGCATTAAATTTGAGCAAATCCCAAGTATTGCGTAAAAACTTAATCTCAGAGAGCACTGGCGTTTTAGATTTAACTTCAGGGATGGCAAGTTCTTGTTCTAAAAGCTCTTTCGTTTCGTTATTGGATAGTAAGATGACTAACGGAGTTTCATCATCATAGATTCCTTCTCCAACGCTAAGAGTTTTTATTTGCTCAATGAGATCAACAGAAGGTAATAAGCTTGAGTTTATCCAATACGAAGGTTGTTCATTATCTAAAGTGTCAGCATCAAAAACGCCTGCAAAATTAGAATCCTTTTGTCTAGCAAATTTTGAAGTCTGGAAATGAAATAACCATTTCTCTCGGATGGTTAAAATCCCAACCCTAAGGTCATCGACTGGTCGAGTAATAGTAAGCGGGTAAAGGTTGTGAGCTACCGAGTCGGAAAAAAAGCAAATTTGCATTAGAATCTTATGAATTTAAATGTGATTTATAGTAAGATAGAGAAAATTATGTTACTATTATTTACAATTAGGTGTTTAAAATAAATTTCAGTTAATAAATTTTTACAAATAGAGTTATATGTGCGGAATAGTTGGTTATATCGGAGAGAGAGATGCTAGCGAAGTAATCATTAAGGGACTAAAAAGACTAGAGTATAGAGGATATGATTCGGCTGGTATTGCTCTCATCAATGGTAGCTTAAGTATCAAGAAGGGAAAAGGGAAGGTTAAGAAACTTGAGAATTTTCTCTCAGATGGTGCGCATGGAAAAATTGGAATAGGGCATACTCGTTGGGCAACTCATGGCGAGCCAAATGATATAAATTCCCATCCTCATGTAAGTAATTCGGGCAAGCTTGCGCTAGTCCATAATGGAATTATTGAAAATTATACCACATTAAAGAAGTCGCTGATTTCAAAGGGATACAGTTTCTACTCAGAAACAGATACAGAAGTGGTGGTAAAGTTGATTGAGTCTTTTTTAGATAATGATTCAAGTTCGTTAGAGAAGGCAATTCAGCTAGCACTTGCTCAAGTGAATGGAACTTATGGTTTGGCAATTATTCACGAAGACTTTCCAGATAAAATTATTGTAGCGCGGAAAGGTTCACCTTTACTATTAGGTGTGGGTGAAAATGAAATGCTAATTGCCTCTGATGCTGCCGCTGTAGCTGAATACACCGACAAAGTGGTTTATCTCGATGACGGTGAACTCGCTGTTATCAAAAAGGATTCTTACGAGGTGATGTCAGCGGATAGTATCACTCTTACGAAAGAAGTTCATGAGTTAGCATTGAGCTTGGAAGAAATTGAAAAGGGAGGGTTCCCTTACTTTATGCTAAAAGAAATTTTCGAGCAGCCTAAGGCCATATCAGATTGTTTGAGAGGAAGGGTAAATCTCAAAAACGGAAGTATTGTACTTGGAGGGATATCTAATGTAATGGATCGAATTGCAGGCGCAAATCGACTAATTATTGCGGCTTGTGGTACAAGTTGGCATTCTGCTTTAGTTGGGGAGTATTTGTTTGAGTCGTTGGCAAAGGTGCCCGTTGAAGTAGAGTACGCATCAGAATTTAGATATAAAGAACAGCTTATTGGCGAGGGCGATGTTATGATTGTGGTTTCGCAAAGTGGGGAAACTGCTGATACCTTAGCGGCACTTCGTGAAGCCAAAGAAAGGGGAGCGCTAGTGCTTGGTGTGGTAAATGTTGTGGGTTCCTCAATTGCTCGCGAAACTGATGCGGGAGTTTACATTCATGCAGGGCCAGAAATTGGAGTGGCATCTACCAAAGCGTTTACTGCTCAGGTTACTGTGTTAACTATGATGGCAATTCACCTAGCTCAGCATAAAGGAACTATAGATAATGCAAGAGCTACAGAGCTCATCAAAGAGATGGGGAATATTCCATCAAAGATTCAAGAAATCTTAGACGATAGCACCGAAATTGAACGCATTTCCAACCTGTTCACTTACGCGCCTAACTTTTTATACTTAGGTCGCTCGTTTGGTTTTCCTGTTGCTTTAGAAGGAGCGCTCAAGCTAAAAGAAATCTCTTACATCCACGCCGAAGGTTATCCTGCTGCTGAAATGAAACATGGACCAATTGCTCTTATTGATGATATGATGCCTGTGGTGGTGATTGCTGCTGCAAATCATACCAATGATAAAATGGTAAGTAATATTGAGGAAGTTAGAGCTAGAAAAGGCCGGATTATAGCGATAACCACAAAAGGCAACTCAGAAGTGGAAAACTTAGCTGAATTTTGCATTAGTATACCTGACACTGAGGATGAGTTAACGCCTTTACTTACAGTTATTCCTCTCCAGTTGTTATCGTATTATATAGCGGTAAATAGGGGTTGTAATGTAGATCAGCCAAGGAATTTGGCAAAAAGTGTTACTGTGGAGTAGTTCCCTACTGAAATTATAATAGCAAGTGGGTTTTATAAAATAGTTTATAAAAAATGTAAAATAGAGAGTTCTGAATTTGTGGATAACTTGTTTCTAAGTTTTTAAATCCCTTCATTCCAAACCTACATTTGGGTTATTAGAAAGAAGGACGTTGAAATGAATAAGTGGAAGCCATTAATTTTTAAAATTACTGTTATAGTTCTCGTGAGTATTGTAATTTTTACGGCCTAATTTAGAGGTGGTAATACAATAAACAAATTACGACATTACTCTTTACCTAGGTTGAGAGGAGACCGGAATATATATTCACTAGAGGCTATTAAGAAAAGAACCGAATGAGTTATAAAATCGATTTATCGTATTTGAATGAGATTACAGGTTTTGAGAATGAAATAATGGTAGAGATGATAGATCTCTTTTTAGAAGAAACCCCCAAGCAAATCACCATCCTAAGAGAAAGTTTTGAAACTGAGAACTGGAACCAATTAGGTGCTGAGGCTCATAAATTAAAGCCAACATTCTTATATGTGGGACTTTCTCAGCTGAATGAACTTACTCTCGAAATGGAAAAATTCGCTAAAGACCGACGAAACTTAGATCAGATTGGTGAGATGATTGAAGAACTTGAACGAGGATATGGTGAAGTGATTCCATCTCTCACTGAAGAAAGAGATCGATTGGCCGCTAATATTTAGTTTGGGAAAATCGACATCTGAAGATGTGGAATGGCATCAACTTCATACACTTCACTAACAGATTTGAAACCATATTTTTGGTAATAAGTTTCGAGTTTAGCTTGTGCTTCAATTCGAATTTCTGAGTTTGGATAGAGTTCATTACACAACGAGATACTTGTCTCAATTAATAACCTTCCAAATTTACTTCCCCTAAATGCTGGAGAAACTATAATCCTTCCAATTGCAGAAGCTCCGTCAAATTTTATGTTTGGGGCAAATAATCTTGAATAAGCTACAAGCGAGTTTCCCTCGTACAAGAGAACATGAATTGCTTTCGGGTCCGATCCATCTATATCAGAATAGATGCAATTCTGTTCAATGATGAATACATCTTGGCGGAGTTTTAGTAAGTCGTGAAGTTCTTGTGCGGTGAGTTCTGAAAATTTCTTAATTACTTTTTCCATCAATGGGATAAACAATTTTGATTTTATCTCGTAGGAAAGAACAAATCTTTAACAAAACGAGAAGATAATGAACATGATTTGGATTTGGTTATTAAATAGCGTGGCAGTTTTTATTACATCTAAATTACTAACAGGTGTGGAAATAAAGAACTTTTGGACAGCAATAATTGTGGCTGGATTGTTAGCAATCGTAAACACTTTCGTAAAACCAATTTTACTATTTGTAACGCTACCGCTAACAGTAATCACGATCGGATTGTTCATTTTTGTTATAAACGCTCTGATGATTATGTTAGTTGATAAGTTAGTAGACGATTTTAAAATCAAAAACTTTACGTGGGCTTTATTATTTGCAATAGTGATGTCACCAATTAGCTACCTACTTCTTAAAGTTCTAGGATAAATAAAAAAGGGATTCAAATCCCTTTTTTTAATTGTTCTACTCAGAAATTATGCTTTGTAAGTAACTCTATAGATTGTTCCCGAATTATCATCCGAAATTAAAAGGGAGCCATCTTCAAGTTGAATAATGGAAACAGGGCGACCTTTCACATCTTCACCGTTTTGTAACCAGCCTGTTATAAAAGGCTCGTAGCTTTTTACGCTACCATCATCATTAAACCTAACCTGCATTACGCGATAGCCAATTTTTTCACTTCTATTCCAACTTCCGTGTTGAGCTATTAGTGCAGTGTTTTCATAAGCTGATGGGAACATCTCTCCTGTATAAAAAATGATTCCGAGTGGTGCTACATGAGGACCTAATTCTAGAATTGGCTTTTTGAATGTAGTATTCATGGTTTTTCCTGCATCTCCAAATTCAGGATCCCAAACATCATTAGCGTGTAAATAAGGAAATCCAAAATGCTGTCCTTCTTCTGTAATTTCATTGAGTTCACAAGATGGAGTATCATCGCCTAGCCAATCTCGACCATTATCAGTAAACCAGATATTATTAGTTTCTGGATGCCAAGCAAAACCAACCGTATTTCTGATACCTTTTGCTATAATTTCTTTACCAGTTCCATCAGGGTTGATTCTAGTTAAACTCGCATAAAGGGGGTTTTCCTCTTCTTTGTTACAAATATTGCAAGGTGCACCAACTGGTACATAGAGCTTGTCATCTGGTCCAAATGCTATATTTTTCCATCCATGATGGGTATCAGAAGGAAATTCATCTGTTACTAAAACTGGTTCTGGAGGATTGTTGAGGTTTTCATCAATGTTATCATAGCGCCAAATAGTGCTGATATCTGCAACGTAAAGTGAGCCATTTCGGAAAGCTACTCCACTTGGGAATTTCATCCCCTCAGCAATAGTGTAAACTGTATCTGCTTTAAAATCATTGTCAGTATCTACAACGGCATATACTTTGCCAGCTTGGCGAGTTCCCACATATAAAATACCATTAGGACTCATTGCCAACTGCCTAGCATTAGGCACATTATCCGCATAAACTGAAATCTCAAATCCTGCAGGAGCTTCAAGATATCCTAACGACAAAGATTTCGGGCCTTTCTTTTCGGGTCTTTCTGAGTGGTCTACACAACTAGAAATTAATACTGTAAGTATTGTGAAGAAAAGTAGGGTAGATGAAATTCGATTCTTGCTAAATAAAACCATAGTATGTTTAGTATGTGAACTAGAAATTGAATTTAAGGATACATAATAAGCGATTAAAGTTCGATAAATAATTATGTCACAATAATCGCAGGCAATGGTGTGATAAGACTTGTTTAATAGGGCTGAGTTTTAGTGTTTGTTTACAGCCTATCCCAAACAAATTGAGGTACAGATTTAGCAACCCAAGCAAGTAGGCGCCAACGTTTTGTAACATAAACGTGATTCCGTTTTTTCTCTATGGCTCGAACCATTTGTTGAACGGCTTTCTCTGTACTAGATACCCAAAACATTTTGGAATTGTTCTCAGTCATTTCAGACTTAACAAAGCCAGGTTTGATTTCTGTAACTATAATGTCAGCAGAAACTCGCTTGGCTTTTTGGCGAAAACCGGTCAAGTAGTTAGATACGAAGTGTTTGGATGCAGTGTATGCCGCTGAACCAGCAGAGGCTACTAGAGAAGCTATAGACGACATTCCGACAATATGTCCATGTCCTTGTCTATTAAAATAATCGAATGCAAAATGGCAACCATGCGCGAAAGCCATGATGTTAACTTCCAGTGTTTTTTCATCAGACTCCCAAGCAGCAAGAAGCTTATGCCGTCCAACACCTGCATTTAATATGATGATATCCATGCCACCCATTTCTTCAATCAACTCTTGATAAACTTTTGTAGCCTCGGTAGTATTTCGGACATCTAATGTACGATAATACACAAGTTCCCCCAGTTGCTCTTTAAGTTCTTGAAGACGCTCAGTTCTTCGTCCAGTTAATCCAACTTTATATCCTTTGCCAACAAGTTGAACGGCAAGCTCTCGTCCAATTCCTGAAGTGGCTCCTGTTATAAGAACACGTTTCATTTTAATGGGGATAATTGATTAGATAAATGGTTTGTTAATGGTATTGAGTTAAATACCCCAAAAGCTTTTAGAAATTCTAAATACTGTTCTAGAACATTTTTTCTAGACTTCAAGCGAACTTCTTCTAACTTAAGTATCCCTTCTTTCAAGTCAAGTAAAGATAAAGGATTATTATCTTCTATTCGGTTAATGTTATCGATTGCGGAATCTAGATCCAGTTCATCTATTTGTTTTTCAAGCATCTGATGTTGTGAAATCATCTGCTGAAGATATTGGAAATTAAGAATACGATTTACAGAGTCAGAGTATTGCTGAGAGACGTATTCATTTTGAACTTCAATTTCATCTAGTTTTCGTTCTGCAATCTTATTTTTATTTGATTTAAAGATGGGAATAGTTAATCCTACTGAAAAACCATAATCTGAGTTCTTATCGCGAAAGGGAGAATACTCGGTTTGGAAGAATCCAATATTAAAATCAGCTTTTTCAACTCTTACTTCTTGTCGTGCAACTTCAACTTGTTGAGCAATAAGTTCTAATTCTGTTGAAGGCAACATTTTTTGTGCAATGGAAGTAGAGTGTCCTTGAATTTGCAATATGGAAATGAGTTCTTCATTATCCCAATTAAATGATGTTGTTTGCAGAATTAAAGCAATTTGTTGCTCAAGGTAAAGCTTGGAAGAGTTGGCTTCTTCTATGTCGTTCAAACTTTCAATTTGATCAAGTTTAGCTTCTACATATTCTTTTGGATTAAAGAGTGTACTTTGTTGATTGTTTTCAAGAATATGAGCTCTTTGTTTTATGATATCAAAACGTTGTTCCTGAAGTTCAACGAGCTTTTTTTGGATGAGATAGCCTAAGGCAATCTCATATCGGTCCTGTAAATTTTCAGCAAATTGTAGTTGCTTTTGAATGCTTAGTTCTTTTTTAGTAGCATTAAAAAGAGCGATATTACGACGAATTTTCCATGGATTTGCAGGTCGAATTCTAACTGCATACTGTTGGTCCTCTTTTGTGAGCTCGTTGTTACCACCTCGGATTTCAAGTCGATCAATAATTGGAATGGAGAAATTTCGTTTCTTTAAAAAACCAATCTGAGCATCATATTGCTGTAGATTGATATCTTCAAATGCAGTTAATAAAAAGTCATTAAAAGATTGCTGAGAGTAAATACTTGATGAACCTAAACTTAAAAAAAGTAAAGTGCAGACTAGTGTTCTGATTGAAAAAGCCATCATTTTACAATAATTTTTTCGCCAACAGCTAACTGGTTTTCTTCAGGGATTTCGACAAATACTTCTAACCCAAATGCTTTAACAGCTGTAGATTTTTGTAAAATTTCAGGTAATTCTACAACCGACCCAAACCCGATAATATTTCCTGGAATTTCAATTTGAGGGTGTTCTAATGATCGAACTATAATTTGATCTCCAAGTTTCTTATCACGGTCTTTTTTTCCCACAAGATAACCTACTACAGAAGAAGGGTGCTTAGAATTAATAGAGATTACTGAGGTAAACGCTTCAACTTGTTCGCCAGGTTTAACATAAACATTTTCTATTACACCTGAGAAGGTTGCGTACTTATCAAGTCGTTGTTCTTCACGATATTTCCAGTTCAATTCTTCTTGAGCGAGTTCAATTTTGGATTGAATTTGAGATTGATCGAAAATAAATTCCTGTTTTATATCTAATAGTTGTATATCTAGAGCCTTTAATTTTAGTAACCCTTTTTCTTTGATAGATTTTATCTGTAAATGTAAACCAGTAAGAGTATCGTTTAAAGCTACGTTATTTTGATCTTTTAGGATTTGGCCAGTCAAAGACTTATTAAGGTCAATTTCGTTTTGAATAAGTCTAATTTCATTATCAATTTCCCCACGTAGAATAGTTTTTTCGGATTCGAGCAACTGAATTTTTGAGCTTAACAGCTTAGATTTTTCTTCCTTTTCAGAATTTAAAAGCTGTATTTCTTTCTTTAATTTTTCAATTTCAAGAGTAAGTTCGGGGCTTTCAAGCTCAATTAGTAGGTCGCCAGGTTCCACTGCTTGGCCTGGTACTACATGAGTAGCTAGTATGATAGCTGCTTTTTCAGAATTAATTTTGTATTGCTTGGAGTAAGTAATACCTAAAAATGATGTACTACCCTTAAAAAAGTAAGAATTAATGGTCAGTAATGTCCCAAACAGTAAAAATATTATTATATAAAAGGAGTTCAGTTTTTTCATTGTAGCACTCCTAATTATCCTCTTGAATGTTCTTAAATGAAATTCTGACCCGTCCTATGGAATCAATATTTTGTAATTGATTAAGAAAATCGGTGTTTTCAACACCTAAATTTAATTCAATAAAATACTCATAATCATATCTACCAGAACCTCTAGCAATAACTTCCACATCAGCAAAATCGGAACAATATTTTTCCATAACGGTTAGTACAGTGTTTAATTGGGATGAATCCGATAGTTGAAATAGTAAACGTCCTTTTAAGCCTGTTTTTGTACTAAATGGAGTGAAATGAAGGAAAAGAGATGCCAAACAAAAAAGTATGGTACCAGCAAAGGCAATAGTGTATCCGAAAATACCAATAGAAAGACCAACACTTAACGCCGCAAAAATGAACAGAATATTTCGTGCATCTTGAATTCTAGTTCTAAAACGAATTATTGCAAGGGCGCCAAAAGCACCTAAACCTCGAGCTAGGCTATCACCAATCGCCATCATAACCATAGCAGAGACTATAGAACCGAGAGCTAGAGCTTGAAAGAAATTCTTGGGATACTGATGGCCTGTGTAAGTTACTTTATGAGTGATGGCAATCATAGATGAAAGCACAAAAGCCCAAATAAGTGAGTAAGTAACATTTAGGAGTGTTGGGTAGTCATAGACCGGTTGATCCGGAAATAGCTCGAACATGGATTATTATACTTAAATACTGATCATTTAAATCGACATCAAGTATACGTCCTTTTTAGGCCTTTTAAAAAGGTTTATGCTGTTTTAAGCTCAGCTACTTTCCTACTAGCTAGTTCGTAAGTGCCAAATAATAATCCGGAATAAACTAAATCACCAATTACGGTCATGTGGAAAAATGGGATAGCTGCAGAATAACAAGCAATTAAGCCTTGTATGTTTGTGGGGTAGGTTGGACTTGTAAGCCAAACACCAAGGTTAGAAATAATAAAAAATATTGCTGAAGCAGCCAAACCACCAGTAATAACTCTTGAGAAAGTTACTTTCTTGAAAATGAAGATACCAGCAAGAACAATTAGCAACATGGCTCCGTAGGTCCAAATATAACCTGGAGAAACAAGAACAAAGCTAGTGTAGTAGCCAGAGTACAAAATATTATTCACCAATAAATCGCTAATGAAAAATGCGAGAACTGGAAGCAAGAAAGCGAGCTTTTTATTCGCAAAATGAGCGGCTCCGAATAATGACATCGCGCCGAGTGGTGCAAAGTTGTAAGGATGAGGAATCATTCTAGTGAATGCAGCAAGTAGAATTAAACCGAAAATGTAAATGAGACGCTTGTTCATAGTATATATTTATTTGAACCTAAAATAGAAAAAGCATCGCCTGATTAAAAACGATGCTTTTTAAAATAAGAAAAATAAAAGAAACTTATTTCTTAGCGTTAAGCTCAAGATTAAGTTCTACTGTAACGTCATTACCAATTACAGCATCAGATATATAATCACCTGTGCCTACACCAAAGTCATTTCTTTTAATTACAAACTCTGAAGAAATACCAGCAATTAAGCTGCCATTTCTTGGATGTTCCATAACGCCCATCAAAGTAAATGGAAGTTTGAAATCTTTAGTAACATCTTTGATGGTTAATTTACCATGTGCAACGAATTTGTTATCGCCACTTGCTACAATTTTGTCACTTTTGAAGCTCATTGTTGGGTATTTCTCAGCATCAAAGAAATCGGCTGTTTTTAAGTGGCCATCTCTTTTTTCATTATCTGTATCAATAGCGTCTATTGGAATTGTAACTTCAATTGAGCTGTTTGCTAAATCGTCGGCAGCAAATGTGATATTTGCAGTATAGTCGTTGAATTTTCCGTTAACTGGAGTGAAAAAATGACGAACACTAAATTTAACTGCACTGTGAGCTTTATCAACAGTCCATTCTGTTGATGCAATATTAACAGCTGCTACAGATACAAGCCCAACTAATAATAATGTGAATATAGATAATGATTTTTTGAATAGGATCATGGTAATAATTTTTTTGTTTGAGTTATTTAAATATTAAAGAAAATTTGTTGAAATAAATATACTTCAATGTTAAACTAATTTTAAGTTTAAACGAAATTATATTTATCAATCAGGGTGATAGATTTTATAAAAACCTATTTAGCTGGGCTGGTGAATGTGTTGTTTTTAACTCTGAACCGCCAAGGTAAAAAAGCGTCTTCAGCTACATAATTCACACCAACCCTTGGGCTGGCAATTACTTCTGAGTCATCATACAGGATGCCTCTAATTTCTAACCAAATCAAGTTTTCTAGTAAATTCGTTCCGCAATGCTTAGTTGTTATTCCAAGTGCACTCGAAACAATACCAGGGCCACCACCAGCATTTCGAGAAAGTGATTTTTTATTTCTTCTCCTAAGAATGGTGTCTATTCCTTCTAGAGGTTCTATGGCCCGTATAAGCACGGCATCAGCCAATCCTTCAACATTTGTTACAACATTAAATAGATGATGAATACCATAACACAGATATATGTAAGCCCGCCCAGGTTCTCCAAACATAATTTTGGTTCGCTCTGTTTTGCCATGAACACAAGAATGGCAGGCTTTATCGTTTCTGCCACAATAAGCTTCAGTTTCAACTATAATGCCGGCGGTAAATACACCATTAATGTTTGTGCAAAGCACTTTCCCTAAAAGGTCGCGTGCAATTTCTGTCACGCTATTTCTAGCATAAAAAGAAATCGGGAGCTTTTCGTACATCAATCCAAAACGGAGTATGGGTTATCCTCTAATGAAGCTCTATGAGAGCCGTAAACATCTCTGTATGCACGTGCTAAAACTACCGAAATAACAAACAGCAGAGAAGTGTAGAAAGTCCAAATTACAACTACAAAAGCGATAGCATATCCTTGATAGAAATAACGGTAAGTAGAGAACGCATACTCTAAGTAGTTGCTAATAATAAATCGGGCAACTTCAAATAAAACAGTGTAACTAAGAGCTCCCATTAGAGCTATTTTAGGTGCAATTTTTCGTTCACTTACATATCTAAAAACGATAAATACAAGGAGGAAAATGAAGATGATGGGAATCAGAAGATTTAGGAAGTCATAAACCCAAGGTAATTGAATCACAATTTGAGTAAAAGGAACATGGATTTCTGAAAAATTAATAAAGGAAAACATTGATATTGCTATGCTAAAGAAGAGAAATACAGATCCTAGTAATCCAAAACCGAAGAAGTTGTAGATGATATCGATAACAGGATGGGTTCTTTCTTCAATATCAAAAATATCAAAAATAACGTGTTTAAGAGTGTGGATTAGGCCTTGCGTAAAAAATACAAGTACAATAAAACCTACAATACCAAATACTTGTCGAGCCCCAACTAAAGGTTTGATAATTTTTTCTACGGTATCAGCTCCAGAAAAAACATCTCGGCTATCAGGTTGATATGCAAATGCTGGCAAGTAATCACTTCCAAATTGTACCATATAATTAAACGCTTGGTCGTAGGAAAGTACATAGCCAATTATAGCAACCAGGATGAGCGTAAACGGAATAGAGCAGATAAAAAGATTGAAAGTGACCGCAGAAGCACTAAAGAAAAGGTCTTTTCCACTTGCTATCTTAAAAGCATGTTTCCAGTAATCTTTGAAAGTTTGCAAAACTACAAATTTAGTTGAATCATAAAATACGTGCCTTCTTGTATTAATTCAAAACAAGAAGCTAGCACTTAGTTTTTAAGCCAATTCATTGGTAAGTTCCGTCACCAAAAGTGACCAGTAAAATTAGTAAAAGCCCAAATTAATAGTGATGGCAAGTAAGAAACAAACTCCATTAATGAAGCAATATTTTGAGATTAAGGGACAATACCCTGGCACAATACTGCTTTTTAGAGTGGGAGATTTTTATGAAACTTTTGCAGATGACGCAATTCTTGTGAGCAAAGAGCTTGGAATCACGCTTACAAAAAGAAATAATGGAGGTGACCAAACACCACTAGCGGGCTTTCCTTATCACTCTTTAGATGTTTATTTGCCAAAGCTTGTTAAAAAGGGGCATAAAGTAGCCGTTTGTGACCAAACTGAAAGCCCTGATGAAGCAAAGAAAGCGGGAAGAAAAATTGTTACTCGCGAAATTTCTGAGATTACTACTCCTGGTATCACGCTTTCGGAGAAACTTCTTGAGCACAAGAGAAATAATTATATAGTTTCACTGTATTGGACCAAAGATAGAGTTGGCGTTGCCTTTTCTGATATCTCAACTGGAGAGTTTGGATTAAGTGAGGTTTCAGATAGAGAATTGCAAAGCTTGTTAGCAGCAATACAACCTTCTGAAATTTTGGTGCAAACTAAGCTAAAGAACAAGCTAGAAGGTGACTTCCACCATTTCAATATTACCCACATCGAGGATTGGGTTTATGAGGGAGATTATGGATATAAACTTCTTACCGATCATTTTAACACACACTCTTTAAAAGGTTTTGGTGTAGAAACTCTTAAAACCGCCCATGTTGCAGCAGGTGCACTAATGCATTATATGCAAGATACTCAGAAAGCGCATTTACACCATTTACGCCGTTTGTATGCTTATGAGAGTAGCGAATACATGTCGTTAGATCCCGCAACAAAACGGAACTTAGAACTTACAGCAAGTTTACAAGAAGGAGGTGTGGAAGGAACGCTGATTTCTATTATGGATAAAACTTGTACGGCTATGGGAGGAAGGTTGCTCCGACGTTGGATAATGCGACCGCTTAAAAGACTGAAGACGATACAAGATCGATTAAATGCGGTAGAAAAAATCTTCAACATTCATGATATAAGAGCTAATCTACGAGAAGAGTTAGAGCAAGTTGGAGATATGGAGCGCCTCATATCACGAATTTGTGTTGGTAGAACAAACGCTCGAGATATTGTACAACTGAAATTAAGTGTGGCTCAAATACCAAGGATAAAAAGCCAATTTTCGGGTATTGACGATCCATTATTACAGCAAATATCATCACGCTTAAAATTGCTGATTGAATTGCAGGAAAGAATTAATGCAGCCCTAAGTGATGAGCCTCCTGCAAGTGTGCGAGATGGTAATATGATTAGAGATGGCTTTAATACGGAGCTAGATGAATTAAGAGATATCGCCCGCAATGGGAAAAAGTACATCGCTCAAATAAAAGATAAACTTTCTGCAGAATCAGGAATCCCTTCTTTAAAAATCGGCTACAACAAAGTATTTGGCTACTATATTGAAGTTACCAATTCGCATAAACATAAAGTTCCTGAGCATTTTATAAGAAAACAAACGTTGGTAAACGCCGAGCGTTACATCACACCAGAGCTGAAAGAGATTGAAGAAAAAGTGCTTTCGGCAGAAGATAGAAGTAAGACTCTTGAATATGAGTTATTTGAAGAATTACGACTTTATGTAGCTGAATTTGCCGATGATATTCAACAAATTGCTTATGCAATTGCAGAATTAGATTGCCTTCAGAGCTTTGCTGAAATTGCTTTTCGGAATAACTATACTAAACCAGAGGTGCGCGATTCCGAGGAAATTGATATCAAAAGAGGCCGACATCCCGTTGTGGAAAAATCCTTGCCATTGGGCGAACCATTCATCCCCAATGATATCTTCCTAAATAATAGTGAAGAGCAAATTATGATAATCACAGGGCCTAACATGGCTGGTAAGAGTATCATTTTGCGACAAACAGGACTTATAGTATTACTAGCCCAAGTTGGGAGTTTTGTGCCGGCATCTTCAGCAAAAATTGGCTTGGTAGATAAGATATTTACTCGAGTAGGTGCATCAGATAACCTTGCAGCTGGCGAAAGTACTTTTCTTGTGGAAATGAACGAAGCTGCAAATATTCTAAACAACGCTACACCACGCTCTTTGATTCTCTTAGATGAAGTTGGACGAGGAACAAGTACGTTTGATGGTTTAAGTATAGCTTGGTCTCTGGCCGAGTATTTGCACAATCACGGTCCCGTTGCTGCAAAAACGTTATTTGCCACACATTATCATGAATTGAATGAGCTTGAGCAAATGTACGAGCGCATCATAAATTTTAATGTGCAAGTGAAAGAGCATGACGGAAAAGTGATATTTCTAAGAAAGCTTGTGAAAGGTGGTGCCGACCATAGTTATGGGATTCAAGTAGCTAATATGGCTGGTTTACCGAAAGTTGTTATAGAGCGTGCTAAAGAAATCCTGAGAAATCTAGAAAGCCATAGTTTAGACATCACAAATAAAAATGGTGGGATTGAAACCCAAGCAAGTTCTGGAAAGATGGCAACTAAAAACATTGCCAAAAATATCGAAAAACAACCAGAAATTGAACAAATTAGCCTTTTTGCCACCCATGTAGATCCGAAGTTAGAAACGGTGCTCAATAAGCTGGAAGCTTTAGATCCGAATAGAATTACCCCAATTGAGGCGTTAATGTTGGTAACGGAATTAAAAAATATTGTAGCTAAATAGGATGAACTATCTTTTAAAGAACATAATGATAAAGATTAGTTTAAGGAGCGCTAAACAGTGAAAACTTCTGCTAAATATATTGCCAACCGAATTCGGTTAATGATTTCTACCAAACAGTTTCAAGTGGGAGAGGTATTGCCTTCAACCAGAGAGTTGGGGCAACAACTTGAAGCAAGTTTCCATACCGTTCGCAAAGCCTACCATCTTCTTGCAGAAGAAGGGCTAATTACAGGAGAGCAAGGCAAAGGTTTTGTTGTTCGGCAACAAAGTGGCTTGATGAATAAAGAAAAGCGTCTGGAAATTGGTGGAGAGAAAGTTCAAGCTGTTATAGAAGAACTTGTGGGGTATGGATTAGACGATTCCGAAATTGAAGTCCTATTTCAGGAGCAGTTGGATTTTATGGAATGGCCAGATCGCATTCAAACGTGCGCAAGTGTGGGAGAAAATCAAGAATTAGGCAGTATGCTTGCCAGCGCAATTAAAAAACAAGTTGGTGTGCGAAGCAAAGTTATTGATATAACCCAATATGAAAGTGCTGCAAAATACGATGCCCTTTTTGTGCCCATTAAGTTTTTGAATCTATTTCAAAGTTTGAATGAATCGATCTTGATAATCCCAATTATATACAGTTACGATCCAGATATTCTGCTTTCTATTGTTAACCAAGTTGCAATCCAAACCATTGGCTTAGTTACTGCAACCGAAGAAAGCATCCCTAAAATAATTAGCGAATTGAAGCATTCTATACCTTTCGAAGGCTCGTTTGTGGCAGGAAGTATCTATGGACGTTCGCTACCACTTTTTGTTCGCGAAACTGATTTAATAATTTATACTCCAGGAAGTGCGAATTTAGTAGAACAAAAAGTTCCTGAAAAGAACAGAGTGAAGTTAGAATTTATGTTGTCTGATAGAAGTGCCGAGATGATCCGCTCAGAGCTTTGGGACCAATAACCAACTATAAACTAGAATTGATTAGTAAAGAAAGTAGAAATTGAACTTAAACGATACGATTAATAAAGCCATTACGGCAATTGAAAAAGAGATTTTAGCGGTAAGAGAAACACCCTCTCATGACGTCCTTACGCAAGGCGTTAAGGAGAAAAGTTCAACACATCATATTTACATTTTTGAGACCAATAATCACGGTTTACGTTTTGCTGAAGAAATTCGCGCTAAACTAGATGGCAAAGATTTAAAAGTTCAAGAAATTGAGTTCAAAGACGGAAAGGTGTGGCTCGAATTTCCCGATGATTTTGGCTTAGGAATAGATGAAGTATATCTAGAATGGGAAAATGACTTTGTCTTGAAAAAGATTGAAGAGCATTTACACACTTTGCAAGATAAAGCTGAAGACATCCCTCAACTTCACGCATTATTAAATCCTAGTTTCAACTTTGCGAAGGCTGCAACTACTACAGTCCCAAAATTGGATACGCTACGAAACTCCTCTCAGATTGAAGCTATAGAGAAAGCCTTGGTTAACAACACTCTCTTTGTTTGGGGGCCTCCAGGAACAGGTAAGACTACCACACTGGGCTTTATAATTGCTAATCTGCTTAACGAAGGGAAAAGAGTGCTTTTTGTATCGAATACAAACCGTGCGGTAGATGTTGGATTACTAGGCGCATTGGAGGCTTTAGAAATTGTAGATCCAGATTTTGACATGCAGAATAGTACCCGCTTTGGAGAAGCTGCTCTCAATGACGAACGACTTGAGCCAATTCTTTTTGATACACAGATTAAGACCAAGCTAAATAGTAAAAAAGAACAAGCAGTAGAGCTTAGCACTACACTCGATCAATACAAAAAACTTCAAGAGCATATCGACGACCTGATGATTAAAGGGGAAGAGATTCCAAACGCTCTCGATCTGCAATGTCAATTACTGGGCGATAAGGTAGATAGAGAAGGTGGTGTAGAAGAACTATCGGACAAAATTGAACGGCTACTAAATGTTAATGAACGCTATGAGCTAAAAAAGAAGCAACTTGTAGCCACTACCATGGCAAAAGTATGTACTTCCGAGCTATTTTATAATATTAGCTACGATGCAGTAATTGTTGACGAGGCCTCGATGGCTGGGGTGCCTTACTTATTATTAATGGCAGCAAAAAGTAAACAACACATTGTATTAGTGGGCGACCCAATGCAATTACCCCCAATAGCACTTACAAACGATGGAAAGTCGCGAGATTTTTTAGAGAAAGATATTTTTAGCTTTGTTTCTGGAGCGGATTCTACAGAAGCACTGTTTAATTGGCACGACGAAAACCCAGATTTCACCTGCTTTTTTGATACCCAATATCGGCTCAAGTCAGATTTAGCTGGTGTAATTAGTGCTGTGTTTTATGATGGAAGACTTAAAACGGGAAATAAATCTCTTGAGGAAACGAGTAAATCGGTAGCTCTGGTAGATTCTTCAAAATATGGACCGTCAATTCAGCAAGAAGGGAATGAGCGAGGTTTTCGTCCACACAACCAAGTGCACCTAAAATTAATAGAAGAAAGTGTGCGCAAACTCACCCGGCGCTATGCCGATGATGCCATCGGTGTAATCGTCCCATTTCGGAGCAGCGTGTACACAGTTCGTAATCATTTAAGCTCAGAAGGTTACCGATATGTAGAGGTTGGAACCATTCATACCTTCCAAGGAAGAGAGAAAAAGGTGATAATATTTGATACTGTAATGAGTGGTGAACTCCAAAATGGAAGTTTACGTCATTACTCAGTGCGACCTTTTGATGAGACAAAAAATGGATTAAGTGTGCCAAGGCTCTTGAACGTCGCTTTTTCTAGAAGTAAAGAACTGTTAGTTATTATTGCAGATATGCAGCACATTGAGCGAATTTATGGGAATAAATTTTTGGGAAAATTATTAGGTGCTGTAAAAGAAATATCACTTTAGCCTTTAAATAGTAAAAGATATTGAACTAAATTTGGGTGAAGAAAAAAAGCTGAGATAAATTTCATTTTTATTAAAATTAGAGTTGAAATGTATTCCAGAATGCTCGTATATTTGGAGCCGTTTCAGAAATGGAATTCACCAACACAAAAGCGAGAATAGCTCAGTTGGTAGAGCACAACCTTGCCAAGGTTGGGGTCGCCGGTTCGAGTCCGGTTTCTCGCTCAGGTTAAAGCCCTTTAGATTTTTCTAAAGGGCTTTTTTTATGGCTGAAATTATTTTCTGCGACCTTACTAAAAATGAATGGTTTTGCATAAACCGAGGCTAAACATTCTTTAAAAAGAATACATATTCTAACATCTGAAGACTTGAAAGCCTTAAATAATTTTGATTGATAAGGCTCATTATCTCACCTTGAGTTCTTAAAATACTCTCATAAAAAGATTTATAGAAATAAGTTACTTTCCTGCAGTTGATGATAATTTTTAAGTTATATGATATGTGTAGGTTTAAAAATTATTATGAGAACCGATAATTAAAAGAGTTCTAACTGTATAGACTAGAATCTTTTTTTGTATACTAACTTCCTTATAATATTTTCTAGGGTACTTTCTCTTATTGCAATTTATGATTTCGTCATTTCTTATTTTTGTTCTCTTTACAATTCCTTTTGGTGAGGCCCCTAGAGAAGTTTTTTCTCTGGATATTGCTATGTACCAAGCTCAGCCAGATACTCAAATGGTAAAGGATTTAATCGATGATTTAAATTTAAGTATTGAGAGAGGAGACTTCGCTGACGCCCGGAATAAAATTAGCACAATTAGTAAGTGGTCAGAAGAAATCAAATATCCTTATGGAAAAGGAGCTGCTTCATTACATCTAGCTGAAGTTTACCTGAACGAACAGTTTTATGACTCAGCAGAAGTATTGCTTCTAGAGCTTACAAAAGACGAAATAGACCCTCGGTTACAGTTACCAGCCTTTAATTTACTTGCTACATCTTATCGCTATCAAAATAAAACCGAACAAGCTATTGGAACTTATAAGAAGGTATTGGAGATTGCGAAGGAAGAAGACGACAAAAAAATGACAGCTCGAATTCAGCAAAATTTGGCCGTTGCATATGCTGATGTAGGAGATAAAGCGGCTTCATTAGAAAATCACTTGCTCTCTTTGAACTATGCAGAAGAAGCAAAGGATACCACCCTTTGGATTACCATCCTCAATAATTTAGGAAATCAGCTTAACACTTTTGGTGAATTGGATAAGGCCGAGTTTTACTTAGAAAAGTCGATTCAACTAGCAACGCTTAAAGGGAAGAAAGCAGATGTACTAAGATCTGTAACTAATCTCGCCAATGTAAAAAGCGGCCAAAATAAGCTAGATGATGCTTTGGAATTGTATTTACAGGGACTAGAGTTAGCGAAGGAAGTACGCCCAAATACACCGCCAGTTATAATTACGTTTAACTTGGGCTATCTCTACTTGAAAATGGATAACTATTTTGATGCAGAAAGACTATTAAAAGAGTCGTTAAAGTACTGTATTGAAATGGGTATTCTAGAAGGGCAGTACTACAACTATGATGGACTTGGTAAGCTCGAAGAACTTAAAGGAAATTCATCTGCATCTACAGCGTATTATTTTAAAGCGTATGAGATAGCCAAGAAAATAAATTCAACTCCTTTTCTAGAAGAGAACTTACCTAAACTATATGAGAGTTTTAAGAAATCAGAAAATTTTGAAAGAGCTTTATTCTATTTAGAAGAATTTAAAACTCTCTCCGATAGTTTGTACGATTTGGATAGAGAGCGTGAGTTTGTGAAGCTAGAAAATGAAATTGAATTAAAACGACAAGCCGAAATTAACGAGCTACTTAATGAAAAACAGGCTGAGCAGGAGAGAAAACTGCAATTTCAGACTAGTTTAATCATAGCAGGGCTAGTTGTAATCCTTCTAATTCTCTACATACTTTATGTGTTACAGAAAGCAGGAAAGGAAAAAACGAAGGCAAACGCTCAATTAAGAGAGCAACAGAAAGAGTTAGAGAGATTGAATCTTGAAATGAAGAAAGTGTTTGCCATTGTTGCACACGATTTGAGGTCACCACTAACTTCGATGCAAGGCATATTATTCTTGATGAAATCAGGCGATCTTTCTAAAACTGAAAAAGATGATTTCTTAGAAAAGCTAGAAACTTCCGTTCAGCGGAATATTGATGTAATGGAAGATTTACTCTCTTGGGCTAAAGAGCAAATGCAAGGCATTACCTTTGCTAAAGAAAAAGTCCATCTATTTGAAGCTGTAAATAGTGTAATACTAAAACAAGAAGAAAGTGCCGAGAAGAAGGGTGTTATTCTTAAAAATGAAGTAAGTAAAGATGTAGAAATACTTGCGGATAAGAATGGCCTCGACTTAATTCTAAGAAACCTCCTATCAAACAGTATTAAATTTACCAATGCTGATGATGAAATTCGTTTTACATGCACCGAAAACGAAAACAGTGTTCAATTATGTGTAATTGATACGGGGGTTGGAATGTCGGAAGAAGTAATTGATAAAGTATTTTCAAATACAAGTATTTCATTCTCAAAACGCGGTACTATGGGAGAAGTTGGTACTGGTTTTGGGCTAAGTTTGGTTAAAGAGTTTGTTAAAAAACTAGATGGAACATTGAGCGTTAAAAGTGAAGAAGGGAAGGGAAGTACTTTTTGTATTGAATTTCCAAAATAATGCCAGAAAATGATTCTTTTAATTGGAAATGAAATATCTTCCTAGCTTGTTGTAAATAGCAGAAATCAATCTCAAATTAAAAGGAGTTATAATGCCAGATAAAAAAGCATCCGCCGTTTGGAATGGCGATTTAAAAAGTGGAAATGGAACAGTAAGCTTAGGAAGTGGGACTTTTGAGGGTTCTTATACATTTGCATCTCGTTTTGAAGATGGAAAAGGAACTAATCCAGAAGAACTTATTGCAGCTGCTCACGCTGGTTGTTACTCTATGGCATTATCTAACAAATTACATAAAGCTGGCCACAACTCACAGAATGTAAGCACAAAAGCAGTTATAACTCTTGAGCCTGTTGATGGCGCTCCTACAATTTCTATCATTAAATTAGTTGCTGAAGCTAATGTGCCAGGACTTAGTAATGAGGAATTTCAAAAAATTGCGGAAGCCACAAAAGAGGCTTGTCCAGTATCTAGAGCGTTAAAAGCTGTAACAATACATCTAGACGCAAAGCTTGTTAACTGATTATAATTAAAAGCCTCATAGTGAGGCTTTTTTTTTGAGGAAATATCCCTAGAGTAATAAGGCAATATCTAATTCCATATTCAGTGTTTCATTTGTTATCTTGTACACCTTCAATTTCCACACAATTTTAGAGCAAATTAAATGAGCGACAAACCTCGCGAATATTGCGGAATTTTTGGCATTTTTGACCATCCAGAAGCATCTGTAGCCACCTACTACGGCCTCCACTCACTTCAACACAGGGGACAGGAATCAGCAGGGATTGTTTCCACCTATTACGATGAAGAAAAAGAAAGGCAAGTTATGCCTTCTTATAAAGATTTTGGGCTTGTACTGAGTGTTTTCGACAAACCAAAAATTCTTCACAAAATTTTGAAAGGACGATCAGCTATTGGGCATAATAGATATTCAACTTCTGGGTCCTCAAAAAATCCAGCAAATATCCAGCCCTTTCGTGTGCATTACAGAAATGGAAACTTAGCGATTGGCCATAATGGCAATCTATCTAATGCAAAGCAGATTAGAGATCGTTTCCGTAAAGAAGGTGTGCTTTTTCAAAGTACTTCTGATACTGAGCTCATTCTACATCTTATCTCGCATAGTGAGCATCAAGATCAGATGAGCCAAATTATGGATGCCCTTGAGCAAATTGAAGGCGCATACTGCTTAGTGATTCTTACTGATGATAAATTAATTGCTGTACGCGATCCAAACGGATTTAGACCGCTAGCGTTGGGTAAATTAGATGGGAAATATTGTGTAGCTAGCGAAACCTGTGCTTTCGATATCAACGGTGCTGAATATATCCGTGACGTTAAGCCTGGTGAAGTTATTGTTATAGACCAAGAGGCAACCGATAAAGGAGAGCCTAAATCATATTTTATTGAACCCAAAAGAGGCACGGGTACGAGCCAATGTATTTTTGAATACGTTTACTTCTCTCGCCCAGATAGTATCATTTTTGGGGAAATGGTTGATAAAGTCCGACGAAAACTTGGTAAAGCGTTAGCTAAAGAACATCCAGTAAACGAAATAGTTAATAATTACGATGACGAGAAAAAGCCCGTAATTATTTCAGTGCCAGATTCTAGTAACTCGGCCGCAATCGGTTATGCAAGCGAAAACCAAAAAAAGGGATTTGAATGTAAATACGATATCGGTTTGATAAGAAACCATTATGTAGGTAGAACGTTTATTTCTCCAGGTCAGAAATCGCGAGAACAGAAAGTAAGAACAAAATTTAACCCTGTTCGTGGTGTAATTGAAGGCCGTGCTGTAATTATTGTAGATGATTCCATCGTACGAGGTACTACTTCTCGATACTTGGTAGATATGATTCGTGCTTGTAATCCAACAGAAATTCACTTTTTAGTGAGTTCACCTCCAATTATTAGCCCATGCTATTATGGAATGGATTTTCCGAGCCCAGATGAATTAATTGCTAATAAATACGACCGTGATATTAAGAGAATAGCACAAGAAATTGGCGTAGATAGCCTAAGGTATTTATCACCAGATGGATTAGTAAATGCTGTTAAAGCAGCAAATCCTTCTGAAAACGACTACTGTACCGCATGTTTTACAAGCAAGTATCCAGTTCCTGTAAACTTTGGAGTAGAAAAAGAAGAAAATGAGCTTGTTTAACGGAAAAGCTGCATTTGTAACCAGCGCTACAAAACTTGAAGAATGTCCAGAGCCGAACTTACCAGAAGTCTGCTTCGCAGGGCGTTCAAATGTCGGTAAATCATCATTAATTAACGCGATTGTAAATCGGAAGAATATTGCACGAACATCAAATGTACCGGGCAAAACACAACAGATGAACTACTATCAAATTGGTTCGGATTTCTTCTTTGTAGATTTACCAGGTTACGGATACGCAAAAGTGCCACATCGTGAACGCGAACGTTGGGGACGCACCATTCGAGAGTATTTACTAAACCGAGATACGTTACGTCTCATAATCCACGTAGTAGATGCGCGACATAAGCCAACTACGTTAGACCAAGACTTTATTTACTGGATGGCAACTAACGAAATGCGATTCTGTGTTTTATTATCTAAAGCAGATAAACTTTCAAATAACAAAGTAGCTCAGTCTAAAAGTGAAGTAAAGAAAATCTTAGCAGAAATGAATATTGAAGCACCAATTCTTGCGTACTCTGCGGAATCTCGAAAAGGAATTGAAGAAGTTCAGGAAATTATCACTGAATTTATCAAAGAATAACTCACTCAAACTCACTCATTAACTCATATCATGTCATTTAAAATTTTATTGCTAGACGGTGTTGACCCTATTTGTGCCAGCATCTTTAAAGAAAGAGGAATACAAGCAGATCAACCAGGTAAACTTACCGAAGAAGAGCTGGTAAGTAAAATTGGTGAATACGACGGGATGGTAGTGCGCAGTGCAACAACTGTTACTGCCGCGTTGCTAGAGCATGCTACAAATATGAAAGTTGTAGGCCGTGCTGGTGTTGGTGTTGATAACATCGATATTAAAGCTGCAACTTCTAAAGGTGTTCTTGTAATGAACACACCTGATGGAAATACCATTTCTACTGCAGAGCATACTTGTGGTATGATATTATCGATGGCTCGTAACATTCCTACAGCGGTAGCTACTGTTAAAGGCGGTGGTTGGGATCGTAAGAAATACATGGGAACGGAAGTTCACGGTAAAACTCTTGGGATTGTAGGCTTAGGTAAAATCGGTTCTGAGTTAGCTAAAAGAATGATAGCTTTTGGAATGGAAGTTATCGCATTCGATCCTTTTTCTACACAAGAACATGCTCAAGAAATTGGTGTTAAACTTGTTGATTTGGATGAAGTTCTTGCAAATGCAGACTTCCTATCTGTACATACTCCACTTACTGAAAAAACGAAAGGACTCGTTTCCTTAAAGAATGCTTCAAAGCTTAAAAAAGGCATCCGTTTAGTAAACTGTGCACGTGGTGGCATTTATGAAGAAGCCGACTTACTGCAATTAATTGAAGACGGAATTGTAGGTGGCGTTGCTTTAGATGTGTATACTCAAGAACCTCCTAGCGAAGAGCTTTACAAAACTTTAAGCCATCCTCAAATTATTTGTACACCACACCTTGGCGCATCTACTGAAGAAGCACAAGAAAAAGTGGCTGAGCAGATTGCAGCACAAATGGCTGATGCTCTTGAGCAAAAGAATTACAAAGGTAGTTTAAATGGTAAATCCATTTCTTTAATCACAAATAAAGAAGTTCAGCCATACCTTGAGCTTGCTGAAAAATTAGGAACTGTTGCGGTGCAATTAGCATCAGAGCATACTAAAAGTTTGGAATTTGAATACAGTGGCGATTGCATCAAATATGCAGATGTATTGACTGACGGTATTCTAAAAGGGATGTTGTCTCAGTATGTAGATGAGTCTGTTAACTTGATTAACGCTCGTGTTTATGCAGATGCTCGTGGCATTGATATTCGTGAAGTAACTAATAACAAAACCAAAACTTACAAAGATCTTATTACCATCCGTTTTGCAAGTGGCGCAGAATATGGCAGTATCTCAGCTGTAATTTTCGGTGATGGCGATTATCGTATTGTTGAAATCGACAATTATGCAATTGAACTTCGCTTAGAAGGTGATATCATCCTTTATAAGAATGTTGATAAGCCCGGTATGCTTGCCTCTGTTAGTGGTGCTCTTGCTAAACAAGACATTAACATTGCAGCTTTAAGTTTAGGACGCTCTGAAAAGGGTTCTCTTGCAATTACTGCTGTATCTGTTGATAAAAAGATGGAAGCAAACGAGCAAGAAGCTATTGAAGCTTTAGACGGAATTAAAAACACGCGTTATATCAGCTTTTCATAATACAATGATAGAAGAGATTAGTCGAATGCTCCATTAAGGTAGCGTTCGGCTAATTTTTTTTCATTAACTCTCTTATAATTAACAATTGTTTGTGCATCTTTTGATGCAATTGTGATTTCTCTTTTACCTGCCGTTCCTGGGGCTCGTGCAATATTCCAGCCCGCCACAGCCATTGCCCCTCTAGCTTTCGAGGCCGAGCAGTATGTTGTAAGAATTGCTTTATTTGATGAAAATGAGCCAAGTTTTTCAAAAGTTTCAGGTGTCCAGAGTTCGCCATTTACATTTGGTGAAAATGGGTCATGGAATATGAAATCTACATTGCGAGGTTCTGGTTCCAAATCATCGAACAAACCTACAAAAAGATGCAGTTTTACAGGAATGTGTGTAAAAGGCTGAATAGTATTTAAGCCAGGTTTCAAATCATTAAAAATAAAAGAGAGGCATGGTGCTAGGGCTGAATTTTCTAAAACCTCAGCATAATTAAGAGTATCTGCTGTTTGTTTGCTAAGAGGAAATGCCTCAACACTATAAAAATCGAGCGGTGCTTTTGAACCAGATAGAAGATAATAATGCAATGCTAAAAGAAAGTTAAGCCCTGTGCCAAATCCAACTTCAAATATCCTAATGGGACGGTGTTCTTTTATTGAATTGTAAGCGCCAGACATTTTAAAGTAAACATACTCACTTTCAGTAATTGCACCGCCTAAATTATGATAAAATTGATTGGCGGTGCTTGAGAAAAGGGTAGAAGAACCATCTCTAGAGAGATGATGTTCTGGGTAATTAGCCATTCTTTTTAATAACTATTGTTCCAAAATTAGTCTTTGCGTTAATTTCAGTGCCTCCTGTACCAATAGTTCCAACAGCTGAATTTTTAGTTTTTTTGCCACTAAAGTTTAAATCCTTCCCAATCTCAACAGTAGTTGCCTTTAGATTTAACTTGGCATTGGTAGAAGAAGGAAGTTCTATAAGTATTGTGCCTGCTCCAGTTTTTGCATTTATTTCTTTGAATGAATCCATTAATTTAAGCTCAATATTTCCGCCACCAGTTTCAGCACTAAGAGGACCGGTAACTTCTAAAGCTTCAATATTTCCCCCAGAAGTTCTCATCAAAAGTTCACCGTCAAATCCAGAGGCTTTCAAATGTCCACCCATCGATTCTAGAATGAAGTCGCCGGAAGAATTTCGAACTTCAATGTGTCCACCTTCGGTAGTTGCTTTTACATCGCCGTTTAAATCATTCATAGAAATATGACCGCCAAGAGTCTTGTATACTTGGTCTCCAGAAATGTTTGTTGATGTGATATGTCCACCTTTGGTAACACTGTAAATTTCCATGTGCTTTGGAATTGTGAGGATTGCTTGCAAATCAAAGTTATTTCCACGCTCTCCTTTACCGGTTTCAAGTGTGAAAATAGCGGTGTCGTCCTCAATATTAGTTCTAGTGGTAATAATTGAAGAAATCTCATTTGCAGAAGTTATTTGTCCGGAAGCCTGAACCGTAAGACTTGCTTCGGAGTCATCTGTCCCAACTACGGTAATTGAACCAAAAGGAATACTTAAGGTTGTTTTACTGAGTGAAGAAGCGTCAAAGCTTTTAACATAAGCATACACACCTGGAGAAACAGCTTCCCAAGCTCCTTGTTTCACATCGTATTTACGATTTACTACAATTACGCCATCTTTTACGTCAATGTTTAAGTCGGCGCTGTCAATATCGAACTCCGCAATTGCAGAGTTAATTTCCTGTAAAAAATCTTCTTGAACATCGTTGGGCATCAAACGCGCCAGTTTTTCTAAAGACCTGAGGCCTTCTAAGCTCTTAAGTTCAGCTAATTTTTGAAGTTCTTCAGCATTTTCTAAATGCTTCAAATCTATAATATGTACCCCAGTATTAGGTGGGTGGGGTGGTTTTGGAGGTTTTGGTGCAGAAGCGTAGTGATCTGTACTACTATTATCTTGATTGCTGGACGTAACATAGATAGCTACTATTAAGAGTAGTATACCAACAAAGACAATTTCCCAAGAAATTTTGCGCATAATAGTTGTTTTTTGAGACGGACTGTGTGCTGTTACGGCACGAATAAAGTTAAGTTACACAATAGAATAATTAGCTGTATTTTTAACGAAAGACAAGTTCTAAAAAATAATTATGAGTATACGTTTAAAGATTCAAGAACTCGCAAAAACTTTTTTTGATGAGATGGTAGCAACTCGCCGATATCTGCACCAACATCCTGAGGTGAGTTATAAGGAATATGAAACCACTAAGTTTATAAAAACGGAACTCAATAAGCTTGGTATTGATTTTGAAAGCCCATTGGAAACGGGGTGTGTAGGAATTTTAAAAGGAGGGATTGAATCTGAGCGAGTGATTGCTTTACGCGCTGATATTGATGCGTTAGCAATGGATGAATTGGGGGATTTTAAAAAAGATTTTTGTTCTCAGAATAAAGGAGCTGCGCATTGCTGCGGGCATGATGCACATACCGCAAATCTTTTAGGAGTAGCTAAGATCCTAACTCAGTTAAAAGATCAGATTGAAGGTACAGTATTGCTAATATTTCAGCCGGGAGAAGAAAAATTACCAGGCGGAGGAAAGTTATTATGCCAAACAGGGTTTCTCCAAGAAATGAAAGTATCAGCTATTTATGGACTTCATACTTCTCCCACTCATAAACCAGGAACTGTGGCAACAAAAGTGGGGCCATTAATGGGTAGCCCCGACGAGATAGAAATTGAGATAATTGGAAAAGGTGGACATGCCGCACGAGCGCATGAGGCTATAGATCCGATTGTGATGGCCGCGCAATTTATTAACGCGGCACAAACGGTGGTAAGCAGAAGTGTTGACCCAACAGAGCCAGCTGTTGTAACCATTGGTAGAATTGAAGGTGGTTCTGCACATAATATCATTCCAGAAAGTGTGAAGCTTTGGGGAACTGTACGAACACTTACAAAAGAAACGGCAGACTTAATCGAACAACGTTTAGAGACTCTTTTAAAAGGGATAACTGATGGCTCAGGAGGCTCTTATAAATATCTTTTTAATAAAGGGTATCCTGCTGTTACAAATACAGAAAATGAAGCTCTAAAAGTTTTAGAAAACACCAGAAAGCTATTTGGCGAAGAAGCAGCTATTGAAATGGAACGACCAATTATGGCTGGCGAAGATTTTGCGTTCTATCAACAACATTTTCCAGGGGCATTCTTTTTTGTTGGAAGTGGTAGTGAGGAATCCGAGTCAACCTATGTTTGGCATCATCCCAAATACAATGTAGATGATCGATTTTTTGAAGTTGCTGCTCCATTAATGGCTTCACTCGTATTTCAGGATTTATAGGATGCTGAAAGCGTTGAGAGAAGTTGTAAAGAAATTACCAGGTAGCGCCAGTATTTTTAAGCTATATAGGAAGGCAAAATTCGGAATTTATTATGGCCTCTTTAAAGGAAAGGAATCCCTTTTTACTGATTACTACCGAATAAATAATTGGGGAGATCCAGAAAGTGGTTCGGGTTACGGCTCAACTGTTTCATACACTGAGCCTCTAAGAACAAGCTTACCCGATTTATTTGATAAAATTGGTGCCCAAAAAGTGTTAGATGCTCCTTGCGGAGATATGAATTGGTTTAAACATATACTCAAAACGGCATCATTTGAATACATCGGTGCAGATATAGTTCAGTCTCTTATTCTTGAGCACCAAAAGAATTTCACGAACGATAACATCACATTTCTTCACTTAGATATTACCAAAGAACCTTTGCCCAACGCTGATATTTGGCTCTGTAGAGATTGTCTCATTCATTTTTCAAACAAAGACATTAAAAGAGCACTTACGCAGTTTATTGACAGCTCCATTCCATATTTGCTAACAACTTCTTATACCGAGAGTATAGCCAATGCAAATATTTTAACAGGTGAGCATCGCTTTTTAAATCTAGAACTACCACCATTCAATTTCCCTAAACCAGACTTATATATTGACGATTGGATTGAAGGATTTGAGGTAAAGAAACTAGGCCTTTGGCGAAAAGAAACTATCGTAGATCGAGTTAAAAATCTAAGTTAAATAATCATGGCTAATTATTCTTTTTGGGAAGATGCTCTACATTCAAAAAAATACGATTTAGTTGTTGTTGGAGCAGGGATTACGGGACAATCCACAGCTTATTTCTATAAAAAAGAATTCCCAAATGCTAAAGTTCTAGTTATAGATAGAGGTACTTTCCCGATTGGAGCAAGTACTAGAAATGCAGGTTTCGCATGTATTGGAACAGTTGGTGAACACATTGCCGATTTAGAAATTGAAGATGAGGTTGCTGTTAAGAATCGTATCAAATCTCGATATAATGGGTTATTGTTGTTAAGGGAAATTCTTGGTGATGATGCGATAGATTACGAACATTGTGGCAGTTGGGAAATTTTTGACAACAAAGATGAGTTCAAAAAGTGTAGCACCCAAATTGATAAATTCAATGCGTGGATGGAAGAGTTACTCGGCGAGAAAGAAATGTACAGCTCGGGCGAGTATCAGGGACATTCAGCAATTTTTAATAAAGTTGAAGGGATGCTCCATCCAGGAAAAATGATGCAACGGTTGCATGAAATGAATGTCCAATCTGGCGTCGAATTTAGATGGAATTCACCTGTTAAACGAATTGATACTAATTTAGGACATGTTTTTGTAGAAGAGGGAAGTTTTTTTCATGCAATTAAAGTAGTAGTGGCAACCAATGCTTTTTCAGGAACGTTGGTTGGTGAACATGTTATAAAACCTGGACGAGGTTATGTTTTTATCACAAAACCTCTCAAGAATTTCCCATGGAAAGGAACCTTTCATTACAATAAAGGCTACGTGTATTTTAGGAATCTCGGTGAAGATAGATTGTTATTAGGTGGAGGAAGAAATGTAGATGTTGCAACAGAAGAAACATCCGAGTTTGGAGTGAATGAATCTATAAAAAGCTATTTAATAGAGTTCGCTAATACGGTAATAAAACTGCCAAATAATTGGGAAATTGAAAGGGAGTGGTCTGGAATTATGGGATTTACAGAAACAAAATCTCCGCATATTAAACAAATCGGAGAACGCGGTTTACTTGTTGCTGGATTGAGTGGAATGGGTGTGGCTTTAGGAATGCAACTTGGCAAAACGGCTGCTTCAAAAGTAACAGATTTTTAAGATTCTGATTCTGATAGAAACTCCCTATAGAGTTCAATAAGTTCACTCATCATCATAGCAGTGGCACCCCATAGTGGAACGTGGTGTACATCCCAAAATGGAACGTTATACTGAATGTTTCTAAGGTTCCATTCCTCTCGAATATGATTTTTCTTTTCTATTAAATCTGAAAGAGGAACCGTGAAAATTTCTTCCACTTCGTTTGGGTTGGGAATGAACTCTTGTTCTTGTTCAATAAAACCCACAACAGGATTTACCATATTCCCAGAGTGATTGATGTAAAGTGGCGTTAAAACCCCCACAACATTAACTGACTCCTCGATAAGGCCGATTTCTTCCCTAGCTTCTCTTAAGGCAGTGGCTTCAATACTTTCATCACCTTCACGTCCACCGCCAGGGAAACTGATTTGTCCACCGTGCTTAATACCTGGAGTCCTAAGAGTGAAAACCACTTCCATTTGGCCATTCCAAGCAATGATGGGCACCAAAACACTACTATTTCTAAAATCATTGGTTTTTGGGTCGTATTTCAACTTTGATGTAGAACTTTGAGACGGGAGTGGTTGCATGATATTCTGAGCCTCTTTACCAGGGAGAGGGTGTTTCAATCGAAACTCAAGAAAATCTTTAAAAGCCTTCATTAAATGGGATAAATGTGTTTTCTAAAAGCAAAAAGAAGTGAAAATCGTTCATTACTTGTAGAGGAAAGTACAAAGCCCTAAGCAGAATTTACAATGAGATAACTGAGCAAATGGCACTAAAAAAAGCTCATCTGTTATAAAGATGAGCTTTTGGGGTTTTCTTAAACTGCGTCTTCTTTGGTTTCATACATATCAATAGGTATGCATGAACAAATTAGATTTCGATCACCATAGGCATCATCTACACGAGAAACACTAGGCCAAAATTTATTGAATCGAAGACGTTCAACAGGGAATACGGCCTTTTCTCTAGAGTAAGGACGGTCCCAGTTTTCATCCATTACAACGCGCATTGTATGGGGTGCTTTTTTAAGAACGTTTTGTTCTTTGTCGGCTTTGCCTTCTTCAATTTCTCGGATTTCATTTCTAATACCAATCATGGCATCACAAAAGCGATCGAGTTCCTCTTTGGTTTCACTTTCTGTAGGTTCAATCATCAATGTGCCAGCTACAGGGAAACTCATCGTAGGAGCGTGGAAGCCATAATCCATAAGTCGTTTTGCAACATCTACAGCTTCAATACCAGCTGATTGCTTAAATGGGCGTAAATCGGCAATAAATTCATGAGCCGAACGTCCACTTTTACCAGTAAATAAAATTGGGTAGTGTTCTTTTAAACGGTCTTTGAGATAATTGGCATTCAGTATTGCGTGACGGGTAGCATCTGTTAGGCCTTCTGCCCCCATCATTCGGATGTAGGCGTAAGAGATTACCAAAATACTAGCTGAGCCAAATGGAGCTGCAGAAATTGCAGAAATTCCTTTTTCACCACCAGTTTTTACTACCGCATGGTTCGCCAAGAATGGAGCTAGATGGCTAGCAACACCGATTGGTCCCATTCCTGGGCCTCCGCCACCATGAGGTATACAAAATGTTTTGTGCAAGTTTAGGTGACATACATCAGCTCCAATTTCACCGGGGCTTGTTAAGCCAACTTGAGCGTTCATATTTGCCCCATCCATGTACACTTGCCCACCATTTTGATGAATGATTTGGCAAAACTCTTTTACTTTATGCTCAAACACTCCATGCGTTGACGGATAAGTAATCATCAATGCTGCAAGGCGGTCGCTATATTTTTCAGCTTTTGCAGCTAAATCATCGCTATCAATGTTGCCGTGCTTATCACAAGCAACCACTACTACTTCCATTCCCGCCATTACTGCACTTGCAGGGTTTGTGCCGTGTGCTGAAGATGGTATAAGTACGATATTTCGATGAGAATCACCTTGATTGATATGGTAAGCCCTAATCGTCATTAAACCAGCATATTCACCTTGGGCGCCTGAGTTAGGCTGAAGTGATATGGCATCGAATCCTGTAATTTCGCAAAGCCATTTATTCAATTCGTCAAAAAGTTGAGTATAACCTGCGGCTTGATCTTTAGCAACGAAGGGATGAAGTTGTCCAAATTCGGGCCATGTAACAGGAATCATTTCAGCAGTAGCGTTCAATTTCATTGTACAAGAGCCCAACGAAATCATAGAGTGCACAAGTGAAAGATCTTTGTTTTCTAGCTGCTTCATATAACGGAGTATTTCGTGCTCGGTTTGGTACAGGTTGAAAACAGGATGCTCAAGAAATGTAGAAGTTCTAGTTAACTCTGTAGGGAAATCAACAGCAACATTTTCTGAAGCTTTAAGTACTTCAAACGTATTTTCTTTGCCCAAAGCTTTTGCAAAAATTGAAAGAACTAATTCAACATCGTCCAATTCCTTTGCTTCATCTAAGGAAATACCAATTTGTCCATTTCCATAATAACGGAAGTTAACTTCTTGGGATTCAGCAATTGATTTTACATTAGCCTCATCTGCAATCACTGTAATGGTATCGAAGAAAGTTTGAGTGGTTACTTTAACTCCCAATTCTTCAAGTCCCAATTTCAAGAGTTTTGTTAAACCGTGAATTTTGGAGGCAATTTGGATTAAGCCTTTAGGACCATGATAAACGCCATACATTCCCGCCATAATAGCGAGTAGAACTTGAGCTGTACAAATATTGGAGGTCGCTTTTTCTCTACGGATGTGTTGCTCTCTGGTTTGAAGTGCCATTCGATAAGCAGATCTGCCTTCGGCATCTTGAGTAACGCCAATTATACGTCCTGGAATTTGGCGTTTAAACTCTTCTTTGGTTGCAAAATATGCCGCATGAGGCCCACCATATCCCATAGGAACTCCAAATCGTTGTGTTGTTCCCAAAACAACATCGGCGCCCATTTCGCCAGGAGGTGTTAACAAAGTAAGGCTAAGTAAATCAGCAGCAACTACAACATTAATGCTATTTGCATGCGCCTCATTTATCAGTTTAGTATAATCTTCAACAGAGCCATCGGTTGCCGGATACTGTAATAAAATTCCGTAAAGTTCAGGATCGCTTAAGTCAACTTCATGGTGGTTGCCAACAACAACATTCACACCAATTGGCTCAGCTCGTGTTTGTAAAATATCAATTGTTTGAGGGTGGCAAAGATTACTAGCGAAAAACTTTACAGCTTCTTTTCGTTTTGCACCTTTTCGTTGGCCTAGCAACATACTCATGGCTTCTGCAGCAGCTGTACCTTCATCGAGCAAAGAAGCGTTAGCAATTTCCATACCTGTCAAGTCACTAACCATTGTTTGGAAATTGATTAGAGCTTCTAAACGGCCTTGTGCAATTTCAGCTTGATATGGAGTATAAGCGGTGTACCACGCAGGATTTTCTAAAATATTACGTTTAATTACATTTGGTAAATGAGTATCGTAATAACCCATCCCAATGAAGGACTTAAAGATTTTATTCTTAGAAGCTATTTTTTGTAATTCGGCAAGAAAATCACCTTCACTAAGAGCCTTAGGTAGGTTTAAAGGATGATTAAGGCGAATATTTTCAGGGATGGTTTCATCAATAAGCTGATTTAAATCATTTGCCTGAATAACATTTAGCATTTCTTTTACAGCAGAGGAGTCGTTGCCATTATGGCGGTGGGCAAAAACTTCTTTTCCAAATTGGATATTCATCAATTTTTAATCCTAAGGTTAGTATATATAAAAGATTAGGTAAGTACTTAAATAGGGTGGAAGAAAGTACACAATGAGCTTTTAATTGTATCAGTTAAAAATAGTGAAAATAGAATTTAAATAAGAGTAAAATGGTGTTTCAAAAATTCTGTTTCTGATTTTTTTTTGCTTTATTGAGGTGTTATAGCAAAAAGATGAAACCAGCGGGTATTTTGTAAAGCATCTTAGCTTAAAATGAGGATAGAAATCAGCTATAGTAAATAATGATGAACGATAGATAGAGATGTAATAATCTATTGTTGAAGTCTAAATTAATGTCTAAAACCATAAACCAACTACTTATGAAAACAAAGAATAAAAACTCAATACTAACCTTCTTAGCATTGTTTGGGATGATATTTTTCAGCTCAAATGTGTTTGCTCAAGAGTTAAAAATTGTTGTTTCGCCGAACCCTGTTAATTTAAATATTGGCGAAGAGATACAAATTAAAGGAACAGTAGTTGACGCTAATGGAAAAGCGTTACCTGATACGGTTATGTTCTTTACACGAGAAAGAAAATCTCTGACTGTAACAAGAGAAGGTATGATTAAAGCTATAAAGCCAGGTGTTTATAGTGTAATTGCTATGAGTGTTGCTCCTCGTGAAAAGCGTATTCGTACAAATTTTGAAGTTAGCGTTGCATTTCCACCAATCGCAAAAGTTGAGATTAAAGGCGTTCCAAAAAATATTTACGCTCAAACAACTTCAGAGCTAGAAATAGTTGTAACAGACGAAGCAGGATTGATTAGAGAAAATCCAGATGTAAAATATTCTAGCTCGAATAACGAGATTGCATCTTTTGAGCACGGAAAATTGATGGCTAAAAAGCCTGGTAAATTTACTATCACTGCTCAGTCTGAAAGCAAAAAAGCGACTTTTAAAGGTGAAGTGAAAGATAACCCTACTGCAAAGGTAGAAATCACAAATAAGAAAACTATCGCTAGAACTGGTGATGTAATAAATTTTGATGCTAAAGTATTAGATCGCAAAGGTAAAGAGCTTACTGATGTACCTTTGGTTTATTCATTTGTTGCTCAACCTGATGATGCTTTAGGTAATGCAGCTCCTGGTCAGGTTTCTCAAAAAGGAAAATTTGTAGCCAACAAACCTGGTCTTTTTACATTAATGGTAAAAGCAGGTAATGTTTTTGCAGAGCAAATTGTTCGTATAGAGCCTCGTAACGTTGAAAAAGATGTAGAATATGTTGGCCGTGGTGCGGTTTTAGATATCCATTCTTCGGATCTTTGGATTTGGGAAGGTGTTGATGGCCGTGATTATGCAGTTACTGGAACTTGGGGTGCTAATGGTGATGCCTACTTCTGGGATGTTACCGACCCATCTAACATTGTGAGCATTGATACAGTTCATGTTGACGCTAGAACAGTTAATGATGTGAAAGTATCTGAAGATGGTAGGGTTGCTGTTTTAACACGTGAAGGTGCTTCTGATCGTAAGAATGGAATTGTACTTTTGGATGTTACCAACCCTAGAAACGTAACTATTTTATCAGAATACAACGAGGGACTAACTGGTGGTGTGCATAATGCATTTATCTACAAAAACCATGTGTATGCTGTAAACAATGGTCGCCGTTACGATATCATCAATATCGATGATCCAAAAAATCCAAAAACAGTAAGTCGTTTTGAACTAGACACCCCAGGACATTCCATTCATGATGTTTGGATTGAAGATGGTATTGCTTATTCATCAAACTGGAGCGATGGTGTTGTTGCTGTAGATATCGGAAGTAACACAAGCGCTGATATGCCAGGAGCTGGTGGCTCACCTGAAAACCCAGTTCAACTAGGAAGCTATTCTTACCCAAGTGGCTGGAATCACGCAGCATTTCCATTTAAGAGTAAATCTACTGGCGATTTCTACATCGCAGCTGGAGATGAGTCTTTCCCATTCGGATTACCTTCTCGAACAAATCCTGTAGGAGCTCGTGGTTGGATTCACTTTATCAAATTTGACGGTTGGGATTCTCCTGATGAAGTAGCTCGTTACCAAGTTCCTGAAGCAGGTACACACAACTTCTGGATTGTAGATGACATTATGTTTGTTGCTTATTATAACGCAGGCCTTAGAATCGTTGATATTTCTGGAGAGTTGATGGGTAACCTATACGATCAAGGAAGAGAGATTGCTAGATTTGAGCCTAACGATCCTGATGCAATTGTTCCGAATGCGCCATTCACGTGGGGCCCTCAGCCTTATAAAGGTCATATTTTCATTTCAGATTGGAACTCTGGCCTTTGGGCAATCAAGTTAGTAGACAAACCAGTATCTGGAACTAATTAAAAAATCATATAAATAATGAAGAAATTCTTCACACTAATAGTACTATTCATTATTCCTACAATCGTACAGTCGCAAGACTATTACGTTTATGTAACTGCTGAATCAGATGATCAAGTAAACCTCATTCACTTTAATGCCCAAACGGGCATTGGTGAGGTTGCTAAATCAATAGAGGTTGGGCGTTACCCTGCTGAGAATGATGGACCACATGGAATAAATGTTTCTCCAGATGGGAAGTATGTTTACGTATCTATAGCCCATGGTAATCCATACGGCTTTTTACAAAAACTAGATGCTACCACTGGGGAACTTATTGCAGAGGCGCCTTTGGGCCTGTTTCCAGCTAGTATGGAAGTTTCTTCTGTTACAGGGTTTCTGTACATCGTTAACTTTAATCTACACGGAGATATGGAACCAAGTACTGTGTCTGTTGTAGACCCGGAGTTGATGGAAACTTTAACTGAGATTCCTACTGGAATTATGCCACACGGCTCTCGGATTAGTACTGACGGAAAATGGCAGTATCATGTATCAATGATGACCGATGAACTCATTGAGATAAACACAATCACAATGGAAGTTCAACGTAGGCTGAGTTTGGTTGAAGGCGAAGCTGAAAAACCAAAAATGGCTGATCATTCTGGACATAACATGGCTGGTATGAATCATGAAATGTCTGAAGGTATGGCAATGCATAAACCTATTGTGAAACCTACTTGGGCGGATCCACATCCAAGTAAGCCTTTTGTTTATGTAGCCGGTAATGGCTCAGATGAGATTATTGAAGTAAATACTAACTCTTGGACTATTACACGACGATTCAAGTCGGGTAAAGCACCTTACAACCTTGAGGTTTCCCCAGATGGCAAGCTATTAGTAGCAAGCTATAAAGGAGAAGCAAAGAGTGGAGTTTGGGACTTAGAGTCAGGTAAAGAGCTCGCAAGAATCGATAATAGCCGAAGAATTACCCACGGTGTAGCAATCTCTACAGATAATAGATTTGCATTTCTATCGGTAGAGGGGGTTGCTGGAGAACCAGGCTCTGTGGATATAATTGACTTAGAAAAGTTAAAGCGTGTTGCTGTTGTTGAAACGGGAAAGCAAGCTGGAGGGATTATCTTCTGGAAACAGAACTAATAACTTCTAAGTAATGAAATAATATGAGTGGCTCGGTTTCCTTTTTTTTCAAGATTCCGGGCCATTTTTTCGTCTACTGATTGGAGTTCATAGCCTAATTTAGATGCAATACTATTAATTGCGGGTTCTAATCTACCATTATCAGTATTAAAGCGAACAAAAGCAGAGCCAATTCGCAAGTCAATTTTTTTAATAGATCTTCCTAACATGTCAGCACAGCGCTCTATATCCTCGATGGTATAAATGAGTTCTTGCTCAACAACTTTAGGCTTAAAATATTTATTTGTTACGCTAACTGAAGTAATCTTGTTTGTTTTTGCATCAGTCTGCAACCATTCTAAACTATGATCTAATTGTTGGATTGAGTAATCTAAATAATCTGGGAAGTTACTTTTTATAGAGAAGTCAAAATCTGCAGACCATACTGCACTTACCTCATCCATAGCAATATCAAACCAAACTGATTGGTCTTTAACAGTGAAAGTAAGTACATCGCTGTCGGAAGAGCCACCATTGAACTTATCAAGAAAAACTTCATCTAAATGAATTGCATCAAGATTATCTTCATTTCTTATTGAAATAATAAGTTTAGGCTGGTCTTCTTCTGGTGTAAGAAAATCTGGTGCCTTATTAGTTAAGCTGGTTTTAATTTGCTTAATGTTTATAAGTATTCTTACAGCATCTTGTTTTAGCGGTTTTTTAAAAGCTTCCAACGGCTCACTCATTAATATATAACTACTTAACTATTTATGGTTGTGTAAGTTAACGTAAATAAAACAATAGTTTTTAAAACAAACATTTTATAATAACATTATAAATGTTTAGTCTTAGCTAAATATTTATTAAGTTTGGAATAAAAAAGTGAATTATGTTTCTACCAACTTGGTTTTATGACTTGAGTCCGATAGCCCAAGCTTTAAGTGGCGGTTTATTTACATGGGGAGTTACTGCGCTTGGAGCAGCTCTTGTATTCTTTACAAAGAAGGTAAATTACACCATGCTTGATAGCATGATGGGCTTTGCAGCGGGAGTGATGATTGCCGCAAGCGTGTGGTCACTTCTAATACCCTCAATTGATATGGCTGAGGCCCAAGGAGTTTTATCTTGGTTCCCTGCTGTAGTTGGTTTTTTAGGTGGGGGTGTATTTTTACGCGTTTGTGATCATTTCCTTCCACACTTACATCCTGGTTTATCTGAAGCAGAAGGAGTCCCAACGAGTTGGAGAAGGTCAACACTTTTAGTTTTGGCGATAACCTTGCATAACATCCCTGAGGGATTAGCTGTTGGTGTATTGTTTGGCGCAGCTGCGGCTGGCGTTGACCCCACAGGTACAGCAACGGTTGCAGCGGCTATTGCTCTGGCTATTGGAATTGGTATTCAGAATTTCCCAGAAGGTTTGGCAGTTTCAATGCCGTTGAGAAGAGAAGGCATGAGTAGAGGTAAAAGCTTCTGGTATGGACAACTCTCGGGAATTGTTGAACCTGTTTCTGCCGTAATTGGTGCAGCAGCAGTAATTTTTGTTCAGCCTATTTTGCCTTACGCTTTAGCATTTGCAGCCGGTGCAATGATTTATGTAGTTGTTGAGGAACTAATCCCAGAAAGCCAACAACATGGTAATACTGATATCGCAACTTTAGGAACGATGGTTGGTTTTACGGTTATGATGGTGTTAGATGTTGCTCTTGGGTAAAAGTAATAATTAGAGGTGGGTTGTATTACTCACCCAATTATTTTGTGATTTAGAGAAGGGACTAGTTCTTATTTAGTATCCAGCCTAAAGTGGTTTGGATGTCTTCAGAATCTAGGTCTTTTGCTTTAAATGCAATGCCTTTAGCACCAGATGCTGCAGTAATAGTTAAACTGGCTAGATTTTTACGAGCTTGAAATGGATTAACTTGTCGATCTACTACTTGAATTCTATTTCTTTTAACAAAAGCTGTTACACGGGCAAGAGTTCTGTAGCGTAATGTTATTAAGCCTTCTTTTGTGGAAATTCCGGTGTCTCTATATTGAAGCCAGCCCAAATAAGCTAGAAATGGGGAGAGAAATATAATACTCCAACCGTAATCAAAAGCATACCATGAAAATGGAAGTGCGATAATTAAAAGGTAATTTGGTCGGCGTAAAAACTTAATCAATGAGCGTTTAGGTGGTTTTATTACAGGTTCATCATGATGGTAATCTGGTAGAAATCGTTCAAAAAAGACGTTAATATCATTTTTTGATATATAAGGAATTAGCATGATGGACTTTTCATTTTCCTTTACTTCAAAGCCAGCACTCTCAACATAAAGCATCCCATAACCAAGCGGTTGCCTGATTACACCTTCCACAAACCTAATAGCTTGTATTCGATTAAAAGGGATTGTGATGTGCTTTTTTTCTATTAACCCCGAAGTAAGAATAAGTTCTTTTTCTGTTTTCTCGACTTTGAAATCTGAATATTTCAGAATTACACCTAAAAATGAAAGTGACCAAGAAACAGCTATTATCGTTATTACAATTGCAATGATGAGTGTAACATTGTTGAGGCCAGGTAGATGGTCTAGAAGGTAATCTAAATTCTCTTCGTTTATGAAAGAGTCGAGCTGACCAGCAGTTGCACCCAAGATTGAGGCAATTAAACCAAAATTACCAGAAGTAAAAGCGGCCATCATCAAATCTTTTTTTGAAATCTGCCAAGTATCGAGGGTGGAATTGGTTTTAAGTTCATGAGGTTGAACTTCTTCTGAATGAATTGTATTCGAAATTGGGGAATTAGTTGGAGCCCGTAATTCGCTAATCAAATAGTTAGCTTCAGATTTAGAAATAGCACTTATAGTTGCACTTTCGGTTCCACTACCGGCAGTTTTAATTTCAACTTTTACTAAACCAAAAATCCGTTGAACTATTCCTTCGGTAACGTCTATTACCTGAATTCTATCTTTTG
Organism: Balneola sp.; assembly: GCA_048267645.1. Taxonomy (GTDB): domain Bacteria; phylum Bacteroidota; class Rhodothermia; order Balneolales; family Balneolaceae; genus Balneola. Next base: position 510,405 of record JBLWXC010000001.1, on the reverse strand, counting down.
AGAGATACAGATGTTTGCGAACTAAAATACCTTTTTGTATTTGGAGTTCATCTTCCTTAATTCGATATCGAAATCTCCACCAACTAAAAAAACCAGTAGCCAAGCTTAGCACAAAGGAACCAAGAAATATATAGAGAAAGATGCGGTTATCATCACCGCGAGTTCCCAAAAAGAAAATCACTACAAATGTTACGATATTCTTTCGTATCAGGGTGAAAAGTTGGTCAACTGCCGCCGCTGGATGTTGCCGTTGAAACTCAGACATCTTCCTTTACTTTGCGAACGAGTTGGGAAATGATATTCCGAACTTCTTTAGCTGTTTCATCATCGAGTGCGGGAATTTCATGAGTTGTGGCAGCGGTAGATACTTTAACTGAAGAGAGTCCTAATTTTCTATAAATAGGGCCTTGGCTAGTATCAACATGTTGAATTCTGTTGATGGGAACAACGGTTCTTTTTTGAATGATAAACCCTCGTTGTAAATCAATTTCGTTTTCAGTGAGGTCGTACTTCCATCTTTTCCAACGCAAAGGAGGAATTAAAAATACAGTGACGATATATAAAATTATTGCAGGCACAGAAACTGAAGCAATGAGGATGATGTTGAGCGTTTCCATATAGGATATAAAAATCACAACGGCAGGAACTATAAACCAAACCAAGCCATATATGGATGCCGATATTTTCCACGCTTTAATGGCTTTCTTATTTATTCTTGTCTCTGGAATCAGATTCATTGCAGTCTATTCTTCAATTGATTCTATAAAGGGAGCTGTTTCTTCCTTAACAGTAAACATAAGAACTAATCCGATAATGAGCATTATAAGAATGGCGGTCATTCCGATGCGTTGACTTCCAAATTTAAGGGTGAAAAAACCAACCAAGAAAGGGCCAATAAAGGATGTTACTTTTCCTGATAAAGCGAGCAATCCGAACATTTGATTTGTTAGTTCTGGCGGAGAAAGGCGTCCCATAAAAGATCGGCTAGCGGCTTGAATTGGCCCAACAAATATGCCCAAAAATAATCCCCAAATAACAAACCAGAACACGCTCTTAACAATGATAAGAGCAACTAATGGTAAAAGAAGACCAAATATTGATACGATAATTGTAAATTTACTTCCAGAAACATCATCAAGCCAAGCGAAGGCAAATGCACCGAGTCCAGCGGTAACATTAAGCCCAATACCAAACATCAGTATTTGTTCTTCATCCATATTAAAAGTACCAGCAGCGTAAACACCGCCAAGTGCGAAAATGGTTACAATGCCATCATTATAAAACATGCGTGCGATTAAAAAGCGGATGATGTTCTTTAATTTACGAACGTGTTTTATAGAGTCTTTAATTTGTGCAAAACCATGTTGTACTGCAGATGGAATCGACTTTTTTGTTGATGGTGTGTCTTTTGTAAGAAAGAATAACGGGAGGCTAAATAACGCATACCAAACGGCAGTAAGAAGAAAAGTAGCTCGAACAGGTTCTGAGCTAGATTTATCTAATCCTAACCATAATCCATCTGTTTGTATGAATGCAAATAAAGCGACTAACAAGCAAGCTAGACCGCCAGCATAGCCAAGTCCCCATCCCCAGCCACTCCATCGGCCAAGCTTTTCTGGTGGTACTAAATCGGGAAGCATGGCGCTGTAAAACATAAAGGCGAATTCGGCACCAATGGTTGCTAAAAACCCCATTGAAAGTGCGAACCATACTGAATCCATTCCTGGTTTTGCAAACCAAAGCAATGCGCATGCAACAATACAAATAACTGTAAAAACAGCAATCCACGGTTTTCTTCGGCCCGCTTGATCTGCAATAGCTCCAAAAACTGGGGCGCCAATGGCAATAACAACTCCAGCTAAGCTTATCATATTTCCCCATTGAGAAGTACCAACTTCTACATTTTCGGCAATAGCTTTAGTAAAGTACGCTGCAAATATGAAGGTTTGTATAATTACAAAATAGGAACTGTTTGCCCAATCATATAAAGCCCATGCAAAAAGCCCTTTTGAAGAAGGCTTAGCTACCCCGACATTGTTTTTTTTTGTCATCTTAATTGTTCGGTTTCTGTTATCCCAATATTGATGAATATCGGTTTAGAAATTGCAAATGCAAAACTCTAATTAGCAATACACTGGTTTTTTATCAGATAATTGACAAAGTATACAAATAAAAAAAGCCTGTACTCTAATGATAGAATACAGGCTAATGAAATTAGATAATATTGAAAAGTGAAATTATTTCATCAGGAGCATTTTTTTAGCTACTACTTGAGTTGCTGTACTAAGCTTGTAAATGTAAACTCCACTTGCTAAACCAGAGGCATCGAATGTAACCATGTGTGAGCCTGCGGGTTTAACACCGTTAAATACAGTTTCTACTTTACGTCCTAGCATATCAAAAACCTCTAAGCGAACTTCGCTACGAGCTGGTAATGCAAAACTGATATTGGTAGTAGGGTTAAACGGGTTTGGATAGTTTTGATCTAACGAAAGAGTGTTTGGGATGTCAGTCGTAAACTCATCTTCGCTACTAGTTGCTGTCTGGAAAGTAACTGCTTTGAGGTCATCAAAAATGATAAACCCTTTGTTAGGTTGACCTACCGTGTAAGTTACTTGGAAACTGTCGAAGTAAACAGAGCCATCAATAGTTCCATCACCATTAGCAAATGCAACTACCTCGTCCTCACCAAGATCCCATGTTACTAATTTCCAGCCTATCCAATCAACGGTTGTCCAAGCACTAGCTTCAAGCTCGTTGTCACTATCACGAACAGCGAAACGCATTTTATTGCCGTTTCCATCACCGAATACATATGCCTGAAGTGTAAAGCCATCACTAAATTTAGGAGATGTTTTGTCTAAGTATTCACGAATTAGATGAATATCTTTAGCCGTTTCAAAACCATAATTAAGACGCATTGCCGAAGTACTTCCTGTAAGCAAGTTGGTTATGTCACTAGTAGCTTCGTAGCTTGTATAATCTGAAAGGTAACCAGTTGTACTACCACTTTGCGTTGGTTCCCAAAAGTCAGAAATTCCACTTTCGAAATCATAAATATTAGTTGTGTATTTATGTTCTAAATCTCCGGAGGTGAAATTAGCTCTTCGTTCAACATCGGTTATGTTTCCAGTTACATCTGCAATTCCTGGAGCTAATACTGTTGTAAATACCGTGCTTTTAGGTAGTTCTTGGTTTGGGAAGAAAGTTAAAACACTACGCTCAAATACATCATAAACTTTAACGGTTCCAGTAATATTTTCGAGACCTGTTGCTTCTAAATGAATCGATTCATCAGTTATAGTACTATGATCTAATAATTCATCAAAAGTAATATTTACTAGAGCAGAGGTTGTTAAAGTTGTTGTCTTGAAGGGATCAATACCTACTACTTTTGGAGCGGTTATATCTTCAGGGCCTGTTTTGAAATTTAAAGTAAAAATGCCACCTACTTCACCGTCTTTATCTCCGTCAAATTTTAGTGCACTTGGTGAATCATCGGTTGGTGTTTCGTCAATTGTGATGGTATAATTTGTTTTAAAATCTAAGTTAGAAGTGGTGATACCCAATCTTTTACTACCAGACCATGAGAAGCTGATATCTGCTTCAGGTTCAATAGAGATAGCATTCTCAACAGAAGTACGATTCATATTCTTATTGAAGAAAATATAGATATACTCGCCTGGATTATGAGTCGTATCCCCTTCGGCAGGAGTTGTATAATCTACAGATGGCAATAAATTATTGCGAATTGATGCATTTAAATACGTCATATCCGTAGATTTGATATTAACTTGAAGTGTATCAGAGTCGTAATTTTCACCACCAATAATAACTTCAGCTGGCCCAGGTGTTAAACCATCTATATAATAGAAACCATTTCTTAATTGGTCAGGGTCTGATGAGTATTTATTAAAAAGAGACTCATAGGTGTCGGTTGTATAGGTTTTTCCTTGAACAGTAATAGTAGCACCATTTACAAAAAGCTCAGTATCAAGGTCTTTAATTTCACCTGTTAAAATACCTTCAACTGGACGCTCAACTCCTAGATATTCTAGTATTGACCAAAATGCTGCCCGAGCTTCTAAACGCTTATAATCTGCGTTCATGTTTCGCTGTTGTTGGTAAGGGTTGGTATGAAACCCACCTTCACTAAGTAGCGAAGCCATGTTTGTTGTTCTATTAACATGAAGGTATGGCCACTTATTTGTGGAGTTCTCTGGAAACCCTTGATAGAAAGTACGATCAGCATAGTTGCCACGAGCAGTCATTTTTGCTGCGGCAGTTAAGGTTGGTGAAAGAATATCTCCAAAGTCTTTACCCCCATGAGGGGTCTTTTCTACAGTAACGCCACCCGATCTCCATCCACCATACATAGTTAGAGTACTATTGGCTGTTGTACTGCCGGCATCACTGTGAATAGAGTAATAGAAATCTGGGTTTAAGCTATTTGCAAAGTCAGTTCGTTGAGACAGGCTGAAGAGCTGAGAGTCATTTGTTCTCAAAATGTAAGCAGTGTCAATGTCTGTTCTTTCCATTAACAAACGCTGTAATTCAAGACCAACACGTAAAACCTTTTCTGGTTCAGAATATCCAAAAGCACCTTGGTTTTCAAATTGGCTATGGCCTGGGTCAATAAAAAGGGAAAAACCACTTAACCCAGTTATTTCTTGTGCTCTCAACGGAGAGAGTACACTTATGCTGCTTAGAATAAAAGCGAGGCATGCTGTATGTAATAATTGTCGTCTAGTAAATGTCATATCAGTATTATCGGGTAATTTCTAGAAGGTAAATGTTGCCTTTGGTTGGTTCGTCAAAAATGATGCTGTTTCCATCAGGAGCCCAAGATGGGTTCATTGCAATTAAAGAAGTTGATGCGGTTAAATTAATTTGTTCACTTCCATCAACACTAAATGCATAGATGTCGGCTTCTGTAATGTTATGCCCATCGTCTTTAATCTTATTAGCAACAACATATTTACTATCAGGTGACCAGCTTGGTCGGTTTGCAGGACCAAGGTCAATTAACTGGGTTCCATCTACATTCATTACATATAAGTTGCCACCTAGTATTTCAAAAGCAAGCTTTTTGCCATCTGGTGAAACTTGAAGATTTAAATAAGTAGCATCTTCAAATGGAGAGATATTCTCTGTGCTATTTTGAGGTACCATACCTTTAGCTAGCTTATTTCTTTTTAATAAATAAAAAGACTGATCTGGAACCATTTTTTGTTTTTCAATATTGGCTTCTTTACCAGAGTCAAAAACTTCAACCTTTTCATCTGTAATTAGAACAACTTTTTCATCAAATTGTGCCCATTGTGGCATTGAGGTCATTCCAGTGCGGAATTCAGAAATCTGCATTTCTTCACCACTTTCTTTATCAAAAAGTACAATAGCAGATTGCTTTCTTCTATTTACATATTCTGCTGTTCTAGTTAAAATTGTCTTAGAGTCAGAAGACCAAGAAAAGGCGTACCCAGCAGTTTTATCAGTAATCTGAGTTACTTTTGAACCATTCTTATCAGCTACCCAAATTCCTTGAAATTGGTTTGATGTAAATGCAAAAGAGCTCCCATCTGGTGCCCAAACAGCATTTTGATATAGCTGACCATTACTAGGAACCAAAATTTTTGGCTCACCTGCAGCTTTAGGCTGCGCCTGTAAAGCAATTGGCATTTGGATGAAGGAAAAAAGGGCTGCAAATACAGCTAATTTTTTAAGTTTCATAAGTTGAAGTCGTGTTAATCGGATTTATTCGAACATAGTGTAATGAATATATCCGAATTAGTGTTAAAGATTAGCTTTGGAATGTGTAAAAAGCGTTTACCGTTAAAGTATCCTAAAATGATTTTGTAACAAAACGTAAAAATAAATTTAATATTCTTTCGCATTAATTTACTCAAAAAAGGGCTTCCCTATTCAGATTGTATTCATAATCCATATCTTACGCACCAATCCACCTAATTATTACATGCAAAAAGAATTACAGCTAAGAACTTCTCCCGAGGTTGCCGCACAATCAGATCAATTAGTTGATTATATCAGCAAAAGCGCTGGGTTACCAAGTAACGAAATTCAGCACGTTGAAATCATAAAGCGCTCTATAGATGCTCGTCAACGCGATATTAAAGTCAATCTCAAAGTTCGTGTCTATCTAAATGAAGAATTTGTTGAAACACCAGTTTCATTACCAAGCTATTCAAATGTAGCAAATGCTGAAGAAGTATTGATTGTTGGGGCAGGACCGGCAGGACTTTTTGCAGCATTACGTTTAATTGAGGCTGGTAAGAAACCTGTTATTCTTGAGCGCGGAAAGAATGTGAAAGAGCGGATTAAGGATTTAAAAGGGATAAACGTAGACCATATTGTAAATGAGGATTCTAATTACTGCTTTGGCGAAGGTGGTGCTGGTACATATTCTGATGGAAAGCTATACACAAGATCGAAAAAGCGTGGGGATGTAAATAGAATTTTAGAATTATTAGTTGGTTTTGGTGCGGTTCGAGAGATTATGGTTGAAGCTCACCCACACATAGGAACTAACAAGTTACCGGCTATTATTGCAAATATGCGTGAGTGTATTTTAGCGCATGGTGGAGAAATTCATTTCAATACACGAGTAACTGATTTTTTGTTGAATGGGAATCAAATGGAGGGAGTTAGAGTTCACTCTGGCGATATTTATAAAGCCAAGAATGTGATTCTAGCAACAGGTCATTCCGCAAGAGATATTTTCGAATTACTACACCAAAAAGGCATTGAAATTGAATTAAAACCACTTTCTATTGGTGTTCGTGTAGAGCACTCTCAATCTTTAATAGATTCAATCCAATACAAATGTGACCACAGAGGGGAGTTTCTTCCACCTTCACCTTACAGTATTGTAAAGCAAGTAAATGGGCGAGGTGTTTATTCTTTTTGTATGTGCCCAGGTGGAGTAGTAGCGCCTTGTGCCACAAAACCGGGCGAAATAGTAACTAATGGTTGGTCATCATCGCGGAGAGCTAGGTCAACAGCAAACTCTGGAATTGTAGTAGAACTAAAAGAGGCAGATTTTAAACCATTTGAAAAATTCGGGCCTTTAGCTGCTATGGAATTCCAAAAAGCGATTGAGAAAAAAGCGTGGGAGTTAGGTGGCAAAACGCAGACAGCACCTGCTCAACGATTAGTAGATTTTGTGAATGGTAAAGTATCCTCAGATTTACCAAAAACTTCGTATGCACCAGGAATTACTTCAGTAGAGTTAGGAAATGTACTCCCTGATTTCATTCATAAAGCGCTAAAAGGTGGTTTTAATGCATTTGATTCATCTATGCGAGGCTATCTAACAAATGAAGCCGTAGTTCATGCACCAGAAACAAGAACTTCATCGCCTGTACGAATACCTAGAGATCATAAAACCTTGGAACATATTCGTATAAAAGGTCTTTTCCCTTGTGGTGAAGGCGCTGGTTATGCCGGTGGAATTGTTTCTGCGGCGATTGATGGAGAAAAAGTGGCGATTGCGGTTTCTGAAATGAAATAATTTCTTTTGAGATTTGAGAATAGAGTTCCTTATAAAACTCCATCAAACTAGTTAATTTAATTTGATGAAAGCGACTAAAAGGGATAGGTTTAGGTATGGATTCTCTAAATATTACTTTACTGGAACCTTTTTTTTCGGGTTCACATCGCCAATGGGCGCTAGGTCTACAAAAACATTCTTCCCATAACATTAATATTCTCAGTTTGCCAGGGCGGCATTGGAAATGGAGAATGCACGGTGGTGCTATCTCGTTGGCAAAACAGTTTAATGAGTTAGAAAAAACTCCAGATTTGATATTGGCAACTTCGATGTTGGGGTTGAGTACATTTCTTTCACTTACAAGAAAGAAGTCCTCATCTATTCCCGTTGCAATCTACTTTCACGAAAATCAGCTTACCTATCCGTGGTCGCCCCAAGATCGAGACGTCAAAAATAAGCGTAATAACCATTATGCGTTCATTAATTACACAGCGGCATTGGTGGCAGATAAAGTGTTTTTTAATTCAAATTATCATAGGGGTTCATTTTTAGAGGCACTACCTAAATTCTTAACGCAATTTCCTGATAAGAGAGAGAAAGCAAATATTGAGGTGATAAAATCTAAAAGTGAAGTGCTTCATTTAGGTTTAGATTTACACCGTTTTGATGATTTTATTGACTCAGCGAAAGAAAAAGAGACAGAGGCTGTGATTTTGTGGAATCATAGATGGGAATATGATAAACGACCCAAAGCCTTTTTTAAGGCTCTTTTTTCCCTTAAGGAAAAAGGAGTGAAGTTTAAGTTAGTAGTACTTGGGGAGCAGAATGATATGATTCCTCCAATTTTTGAAGAAGCAAAGGAAAAGCTTCGAGATGAAATTTTGCATTGGGGCTACGTTGATACTTTTGAAGATTATGCACGATGGCTATGGCGATCCGATATTTTGCCAGTAACATCCAACCAAGATTTTTTTGGTGGAAGTGTAGTAGAGGCGATGTATTGTAATTGTTTCCCAATTCTTCCAAATCGACTTGCCTACCCAGAGCATATTCCCAAAAAAAATCAAAGAGATTGCTTATACGAAGAAGGGGAGCTCGAAGTAATGCTAGAAACAGCCATCGAAAATGTAATGGCTGTTCGGCAAGTAGATTACCAATCGTTAGTCAGAAAATATGATTGGAAAGCGCAAATTGAAAAGTATGACCGCCATTTTTCAATAACGAAGTAAGCGAAGCTGGAAAGAATATTTCGAATACTGTAATTTCAGAAATAGACTTTGCTTTGCACAATTTATTGGTGCCACCAATAGGTATTTGCTGTGGTGGCAAACCTAAAAAATACTTTTCCATTTGTAGCTAAAAGGCGTGTGGTTTTCTGGATTTAATTTTGTGGCGCAATCACACTAAGCCAAAGGTCTTCAACTTCTTGCCGAGCCCAATCGTGACGTCGTAAAAAATGAAGACTAGATTTTATACTGGGATCTTTCTTAAAACAGTTAATATCTATATGGTAGCTTAGCTGTTCCCAGCCATAGTACTCCACTAAATCTTCTACCATCTGTTTTAATTTAACACCGTGTAATGGATTGTTTGGTTGTTCTGTCATTGTTCCGCAATTGCTTTAAGCATGGGTAAAGCTACTTTCCACCCTTTCATCGTTTCAATATAACGTTCTTTGCCGTTTTCAACATAGGCAAATCCTTTTTGAGTGATAATTAGATGAGTTTCTTCTTCATCTGGAATAATCTCAAAGGTAGCAACTAGATAGTTTTCTAAGATATCTTCAATTCCACTTCCAGTAGGAAAAAGGGTGTATTCCAGAAGTTTATAAGGCTCAGAGCGAATGACTTCTCCTTTAACAGCGGTTACTTCTTTACCATTTTTGAGAACAAAGAAATTTGCTTTGCTACCCGGTTTCCAATTACTGTTACAGCGAGCTCCAAACATATACTGCTCAATTTTATCAGGATTAGTGAGCGCATCCCAAACTTGTTCTGGAGTTGCTTGAATCGTAGTTTTTAGTTCAATTCTATTTTCCATGTATTATTGATACTTATTTTTAATTACCTCAATAGAAGAAATGATCATTTCTTTTAAGACTTCAACATCAATATCTGAGAGTCGTTTTATGTAGAAACAGGATTTGCCAATTTTAAATTTTCCGATTTTTTTGAGGAGCTCTTCATATCTAGAAAAGCCAGTCATTATATAAATAGTAATATTCTGTTTTCGATTTGAAAAACCGATTAACGGCATATCACCTTCACGCCCAGATTCATATTTATAGTGGTAGCTTCCATAGCCAACAATACTTGTTCCCCACATTACAGGTTGTTCTCCAGTAATTTCTTTCATCAAGGTGTTTAGCGCTAAGCAGTCTGTCTTACGCTGTTCATTATCTATGTTTTCAAGATAATCCAGAGCCTCTAAATCAGTAGGCTTGGTTTTATTTTCTGCCATTTGAAATCCATTATTGGAGTAACATCACAAGTTCGATAGTTCGATTTATAATAAATTTTCGATTTGATAAATAAAAGCGATGGAAAATAAATTCAAATCTATTTATCGCAAAATCATAAAATTGGTGATTTCTATACCTATAATTACATTAGAGTCTAAGATTCAATTAAACTAGAACTACCTTGAAGAGAAATTTCACCAAGTATTTTGGTCCCAGCACCTTGGTTACCGCTGCTTTTATTGGACCCGGAACCGTTACTGTGTGCACACTTGCAGGCGTTAAATCTGGATATATGTTATTGTGGGCACTGCTATTTTCGATGGTGGCTACAATCATTCTGCAAGAAATGTCGGCAAGATTAGGCTTAATCACTCAAAAAGGATTTGGCGAAGCTATTAGAAGCGAGATAAAAAATCCCATTTTTAAGATTGTTAGCACATTATTAGTTCTAGGAGCAATTGTTATTGGTAACGCAGCATACGAAAGTGGAAACATCTCAGGTGCCGCAATTGGTTGGGAAGAAATGATGCTTGGCGTAGAAATAAATATGAATGGGTTTACAATTCGTTTAACTCCTTTCTTAATTGGAGTGGTAGCATTTTGGCTTCTTTTTTCTGGAAATTTTAAACGGATTCAAAACTTCTTGGTTGGTTTGGTAGTGATAATGAGTGCGGTTTTCATCACCACCGCAATAATCATCAATCCAAGTATTAGTGATATTCTAAAGGGATTATTTATTCCCCAAGCAGATGCAGGACAACTCCTAATGGTTATGGCATTGGTAGGTACAACTGTAGTTCCTTACAACCTGTTTCTTCATGCGGCTACAATTTCTGAAAAGTATAAGGAGAGTAGCGAAATCCATGATCTTAGAATTGAGAATGCAGTTGCTATAATATTGGGTGGCCTTATTTCTATGGCTATTGTTATCACAAGCGCAGCAGCTTTTGGAGGAACGGGGGCCGATATAAATAATGCAGCAGATATGGCATTGCAATTAGAGCCCTTGCTAGGAAATTGGTCGGCAGAGTTTTTAGGAATTGGATTGTTTGCGGCGGGAATCTCCTCGGCTATCACAGCACCTCTTGCGGCAGCTTATGCGGCAAATGGTATTCTTGGGTGGAATGCAGATTTGAAAAATGCAAAATTCAGAAGTGTTTGGATGGGTATACTCTTAATTGGCGTTGTTTTTTCGATGATAGGTTTTAATCCTATACAGGTCATCCAATTTGCACAAGTTGCTAATGGTATTTTACTTCCATTTGTGGCCATATTCCTTCTTTATATTATGAATAGAACCGATTTACTAGGTAGCTTTGCAAATAACCGCCTACAAAACTCACTTGGAATTTGTGTGATAGTAGTAGCGATAATTGTTGGTTTTAGAAGTTTAAACACTGTATTCCACTTTTTACAATGACGAACATAGATTTAAACTGCGATTTGGGTGAATGGAAAACGAAGGATGGTTTTGCACGAGATGAAAAGATAATGCCGTTTATTTCGTCATGTAATATTGCATGTGGTGGACATATAGGCGATGAATTCAGCATGAAAAAAACAATCGAGCTTGCGTTAAAACATAATGTGGCAATTGGAGCACATCCATCATTTCCTGATCGAGAAGGTTTTGGACGGCGCATAATGCCCATGACTTCTGATGAACTGACAAACATAATTAGAGAGCAGCTTTATCACTTCGGAATCCTACTTAAGGAAATGGGTGGGCAACTTCATCATATAAAACCACATGGGGCCTTGTATAATGCAGCCAGTGTTGATGAACAAATTGCAACTTCAATTCTAGAAGCAACTGAAGAACTTGGTCTCGAAACTTTGATTTATGGACAATCAGGTTCCATTTTCGAAGATGTGATTTCATCAGGAAATTTAGAATTTATAGCTGAAGTTTTTTCAGATAGAGCTTATGAAAACGATTTGAGTTTGAGAGACCGGAACTTAGAGGGAGCTGTTCTTCACTCAGAGAAAGAAGTTCTAGAACATGTTTACTCTATGGTAATAAAAGGGAAAGTGAAAACTCATCCTGGCGATTTTCTGCCTATTAAAGCGGAAACCGTTTGCTTGCATAGTGATACGGAAGGTGCAACTGAATTAGCCGAAAAGATATGTTACTTTTTAAAAGAACATGGTGTCGAAATTGTTGCAGCTTAACAATAAAAATTGGGGAGTTACATCACTTGGTGAAAACTCAATTCTGTTGGAACTTCAAAATGATGAAGGGGACACTCTTTCAACGGTTCATAATACTGTATTACTAATTGAGGGTGCCTTTTTCAAAAATTTGGTGGATGTAGTTCCCGCTTATAAATCAATTGTGCTAATATTTCGAAAGCCTATACATAATTTGGAGCAAGTAATTAGTCAGCTTCAGGAACTTGCTCACCAACCAGCGAGAGAAATTCCCTCTAAAAAATTTACAGTTCCTGTTTGCTATAATCTCGGTTTAGATTGGGAAGAGGTAGAACGGGAAACAGGATTGCAACGGGGAGAAATTATCCATCGGCATGTTTCTCAAACTTACACGGTAGCAATGATGGGCTTTATTCCAGGCTTTGTTTTTCTTGATGGATTAGACAAATCAATAAAATGCCCAAGAAAAAAATCCCCAAGAATGACAACTCCTAAAGGCTCAATAGGTATTGGAGGTACACAAACAGGAATATATTCGTTAGAAAGCCCCGGAGGGTGGCAAATTATTGGAAGAACACCGCTTTCTTTTTTTGATGTGCACCAAATACCGCCTTCAGCAATTCAACAAGGGGATAAGCTAGAGTTTCAGGAAATTTCGGAAGAAAAATTTAGAGAGCTTGAGGCGAGTGATGGGTAAACTTACAGTGGTAGATGGAGGAATTTTTACGACCATTCAAGATGCTGGACGGCACGGGTTTAGGAAATATGGTGTCCCAACTTCTGGCGCGATGGATATAAAAGCATTTCAACTTGCAAACACCTTAGTTGGAAATCCTCAAAATCTCCCCGCTTTAGAGTGTACGCTTAAAGGAGGTTGCTATAGATTTGAAACGTCAGCTACTGTCGCACTAACAGGTGCCGATATGCAGGCTACATTGAATGGAGAACCTGTTGAATTAGAGAAAGCTTTTAGTGTAAATCCGAATGACATCCTGCTGTTAGATTATGCTAAAAAAGGTTGTAGAGCATATATTGGAATTAGAGGTCTTTTCGAAATCGAAAAAATTATGGATAGCTACTCTACCTATGTGATGGGTGGTTTTGGCGGTTTTGATGGGAGAACGTTGAAGTCGGGTGATGAATTGAACTGGCTAAATCTAAATGTTGAAGCGAATGCACCATCACTATTAAAACAGAAAAAGCTAGATTATCCAAATAAGGTTAAAGTAGAGGTTAGCACAGCTCCTGAATGGAATTGGCTAGATGATGATTCGAAATCATTTTTTTTGAACGAAGTGTTCACTATAAGTTCACAGAGTAACAGAATGGGAATTCGGTTGGCAGGAAAATCATTGCATATTCCACAAAAGCACATGCTTTCTTCCGCGGTAATTCCGGGTATTATACAGTTGCCTTCTAGCGGACATCCTATTGTGCTAATGAATGACGGACAAACAATTGGTGGCTATCCAAGAATTGCCAAAGTGCTTGATAAAGACTTGTGGAAACTAGCCCAGCTTAAACCAAAAGATGAAGTTATATTTAAACTAGAATAGAAGGTTCTAAAACAAAAAAAAGAAATTCGAAACTCGTTTTTGCGCAATTGTTTTGGTAATAGTAATCTTACAAAAAATAAAAAAATGGCTTTAGTTACCTTAAATACAGGTTGTATTATTGGTGAAACAGTACAATAATAATTTATTAATACGCCCCAAGCCAAAGCTAATTTTTAGATAATCTTTTCTTAACGCACTTTCCGTTTTTTTTACTCGAAGTAAAATAATACGGATATAAAGAGTGAAAATTTTATCATTAGTAAATTTTTGTTTGTTGTTAGGTCTTTTCTCGACAACAACAAGTGCCCAAAGTGGAAAGATTTCTGGAGTAGTTACAGAAGCAGAAACAGGGGAGCCTTTAGCAGGTATAACAGTATACATAGAAAGTATACAAAAAGGAGCTAGTACCGACAGCGAAGGGCGATATGTACTACTTAGTGTACCTGCAGGAATCTACGAAATGCGATTCTCGTTTATTGGTTTTTCAACGCAAACCATTGAGCATGTAGAAGTCAACACAGGCAGCACCACTTCTATTAATGTCTCGATGGTGGCTGAAGTCTTTCAAGGTGAAGAACTCATAATTAGAGCGGAAAAACCAATTGTAAAGGTCGATCAAACTTCATCGGTTTCTAGTCTTTCAAAAGAAACAATTGATGCACTTCCTGTTTTGGAAGTGAGTGATTTGGTTAAATTTCAACCGGGGGTGGTTGCAACAGATGGAGGTTTTAGCTTTAGAGGAGGGAGAACGCGTGAAGTTGCCTATATAGTAGATGGGATTCCTGTTCAAGATATATATTCGCAATCAGGGGGTAATACTATAGATGTTGAAGTAGGCTCAGTACAAGAGTTACAAGTGCTTACTGGTACATTTGATGCGGAAGTTGGAGGAGCTCAGTCAGGAGTTGTAAATGTAACTACACGAGATCCCTCTCAAAAACTGGAAACAAGTTTCCAATTTAGAACGGGTGGCTATTATCCTGGAAATGATAATCTATTTCTGCAAGGAAATAAATTGGACCCCGCTCAAACAAAAGATCTATCTGTTACTCTAAGTGGTCCTATTGGTAGAAATTCTGAAAAATTAGGGTTCTTTTTAAATACTCGTTACGAAGATCGAGAAGGTTACCTGAAAGGCCGCAATGTGTTTTCAATTTCTGATGGGCAAAAAATTGATGCTTACCAATTTTGGTATCGAAATGTATATGCGCCTGATAATGCACAACTCATAGCTCTAGATACAGCAAGAACTCCATCTGGAGAGAAAATTCTAGATAGTAGTGGAGCGCCAATTACCTTTGCTAGTGGCGATGGTAAAGTGGTGGCAATGGATTGGCGTAAATCATTGTCTGTTAATCCAAAATTAGTTTTTAGGCCCTCCACAAGGACAAAGCTTACTTATAGTGCAATTTATAATAATAGTGAAGGCCAAGGTTATAGTGATAGCAAACGTTATTCTCCAGATGGGCGAGCGGTTTCAAATAACTATTCCTTGACAAATATTTTCTCTATAAAGCAATCGATTAGCAATAATTTTGTATTGAACTTGAGAGCCTCATATAAGTTATCGAGAAATAAGTCGATGGCTTACTCCGATTTTAACGATAGCAGATATTCTTATTTCTCAGGCTCCGACCAAACAACAGGATTTTATTTTGGTGGAACAGAATTAGGACGCTCATACTTTGAAGAAGATCAATTTATAAGTTCAGGTGATTTTACTTGGCAGATTAATTACTTCAATGAAGTTAAAGCTGGCTATCAGTTTCGTTCAAATCGATTTAATACAAGAGATGAAAGTATTGGTTGGTATTTAGCAGGAGATACCCAAAAGGAACCAGTTGGTGTTGTTCGTCCAAATAATGCAGGAGGTTATGAGTATTTTGATGAATACCTTGCGGCTCTTCAGGCAATAAATCTTGAACGAGATATACTTAAAAATCTCACTAATGAAACAACAGAGTTTGAACAAACTCCAATAGAGTTCGCTGCCTTTGCGCAAGATAAGTTAGAGCTAGGTTCTAACTTAGTAGTAAAAGCAGGTTTACGCTTCGAGTATTACGATACACGAGAAAAATACATTGTAAACACAGGTACTCAGGCTGCATTAATTGGCGAAACAAGTAATTTAGCTGACTCAAAGCCAAAAACGTATTTAAGCCCAAGAGTAGGAATCTCCTATCCCATTTCAACAAAAGGAGCTTTCAGAATAGCCTATGGACATTTTACTCAAATGCCAGCATATAGTCAGCTATATCAAAATCCTGTTGATATAAATACCAACCAAGGAAGATTAGAAGGCACTACTGTGGGAAATCCAGACTTGATCCCAGAGCGTACAATTAAGTACGAGTTAGGTTTGCAGCAACAGGTATCTGATTTTATAGGAATTGATATCAATCTGTTCTACAAAAATGTAAGGAATTTACTTGGTAGAGAAGTGTTAGCAACTTCTGATGGTATACTGTATAACCGAACCGTGAATAGAGATTATGGGCTTATAAAAGGTGGAACAGTTGCACTATTCACCAACTCACGCGGATTACTGAATGGTGCTGGTATAGATCTAACTTACCAAGATGTCCAAGGAAGCTCCTCCAATCCAAATAGTGTAGCTGATGTGCTTATAGCTGGCCGGCGAGGTGAAGTTGGTGATGTAGTAGTAGATCGTAGAATAATCCCTCTGAACTGGGATCAAACGCTAACTGCAAACACATATCTAACAATAGGAATCCCTGGGAATTGGAATGTCGGTTTTGTACAACAAATTGCTTCAGGCCAACCATATACCCCAGGATTTATCGACCCAGATAAAGAATTTCCAGAAAATTATTTCGATAACACAGAAAAGAAACCACTTCTCCTAACGCTTGATATTACTGCAGAAAAAGCACTCACTGTTGGTAAAACCCAACTCATGGTACGTCTACAAATCAATAATGTACTTAATCATTTGAATGAAAGTACTGTGAATAGCATATCAGGAAGTGCTAATCAGATTGTACGCTTACCCGAAGACCAGCTAGAGCGTTCTTCGGTACTCGATTATGTAGGATTGTTTTCTGATGCAGAAGACAATGCTCGCCCAACATGGTACTCGGCTCCACGCCAGGTGCTCCTCTCATTACAGATGAAATTTTAATAGAACGATCTCAAATCTTGTGAAAAAATCAGAATTTACTCTACACAAATTACTGTTGCTCTTACTTTTTATACTCCTCCCAGTTTGGGTTAATGCCCAAACGAAAGAGCAAAGCAAAAGTGAGCGAGAAGCTAAGAAGCTTCAAGAAAAGTATGAAAAAGGCGTTGAGAAATGGGAGAAAAACTCAGCCAAAAGTAAAAACAAAGCCAATAGAGCAGGAAACCTTTCTCTTAAAAACTTTACACGTGGTGGTTTACATACAGGAAACTTAATTCAAGTTCCCTACATAACCAATGTAAACATATCGGCGGGATATTGGGGAAGTTTTGTATCACCAAGTAGGATTATATGGCCCAAAGGTTCAGGTGTAGAATACGGACATACCATGAGTTATATGGTTGGTGCTGAAGTTCAAGATGATGAAGGGCAGAATCATATTATTGTATCAGAAAGCTACAACAGAAGTGGTGGAGATACAGATCCTGACGGTAGTCATAAGTATCATTTTACACCAGTACCAGGTTATTACAACATGTATGGTGATCAATCTTCAACCAATAAGCTAAATGACAACGCTACTGATCGCCAGCAACTAGAAAATGCGGGTTACTATTTTGTAGGTGGATTAAGTGAAGACTTAAATGGAAACGGCGAGCTTGATGAAGGTGAAGATCTAAATAACAACAACGAATTAGATCTCGCTCTAGAGAATAAGGTTGAGTTCAACGCCCAATCTAATGTTGTTGAAACATGGCCTCAATTTTGGCCAGCGCAGTCTTACCCTGGTGATGATCGGCAAGTTGGCGAAACTCGACCTGGAGTGCGAGCGGGACGATGGAATGGTGCTTATGGTTCATTTATTCGAGCTGACCAAGAATCCTATTACATCTCTGATGATCGCGATAACGATGAATTTCCGTACTACCCGTTTATTGATCCATCAACTGGCGAACCAGATACCCGTGATTGGGAAGACGGAGGAAGAAGAGGAATTGGAATTGAAATAGAAGCTCGTCAATATCAATGGACAAGTGTACTTGCTGAAGATATTTTTGTTACCACTTTCGACGTAAAGAATATCAGTCGCAATGAAATCAATAAGTCCATTATTGCCATGTTGGTTGATTATGACATTGGTGGTAGTACAGGAAGTAACAACGCACTTTTTGATACCAAAGATGATATCACTTACCAATGGCACAAAAATAACTTAGTTCAAAATGGTTTCAAGGTTGGATACGCAGGTGTTGGTTTTCTTGAAAGCCCTGGAATTTCAAACGACGGTATCGACAACGATGCTGACGGGATGGTGGATGAAAGCCGAAATGACGGCATTGATAACGACGGTGATTGGAGAATTTGGGTAGATGTTGATGGAAATGGACAATACGACAATGAAGATACCAATAATAATTTCACCTTAGATCCAAACGAAGATACAAATGGAAACGGAGTTCTTGATATTGAGCCAATTAATGATGACAAAGGCTCTGATGGGGTAGGTCCAGAGGACGAAAACTATCCAGGTCCTGACCCTGATGGCTCTGAAGCAAATGGTGTTCCAGATAGAGGGGAGCCGAACTTTGAGTTTACGGATAACGATGAGATTGATCAGATTGGATTAACCAATATGGTAATCAGAACTCCATCCGATTTTGATAGAGATATCGATGACGATGAATTGTTTTGGCAGGATTACATTCAACCCTCGCCAGAGTCAGATTTCATCATTCCAACTGAAACGGCAGATATTATATATGCATATAGTTCTGGAACGGTAGGAATTAATAAAAATCAGTCTCAACGCTTTTCTATAGCTTTCTTTTGCGGTAACGATTTTGATGATATGCTTCGTAACAAACGCACTATGCAAAACATATACGATGCTGATTACGATTTCGCAAAACCACCGCGGCGCCCTTTCTTAACAGCAGTTCCAGACGACAATAAAGTAATACTAGTTTGGGATGAAAGTGCAGAAGTATCTAGAGATCCTATTTACGGTTTTGATTTCGAAATGTACAAAATTTACCGAAGTACAGACCCTGAGTTTAATGATATCAAAACCATTACAGATGCCTTTGGAAATCCACTTTTATGGGAGCCAATAGCACAGTTTGACAAGAAGAACGGCCTTACGGGAGCTCACCCGATACCAATTGGTAGTTTCGGTATAAGCTACGATATGGGAACAGATTCTGGGTTAGAATACCGCTACATAGATGAAGACGTGGATAATGGTCGGACATACTATTACGCAGTTGCTTCAGTAGATCAAGGTTATGCACCAAATTTCTATGCTGATGGTATTTCAGAGTATTCTTCTTTGGCAAGTATATCACCTTCCGAGAGTTCAAAAATAATTGAAGTAGATGCTTTTGAACGTCCTATAAATATTGATAGAAATACCGCAGTTGTTGTTCCTCAAGCACGAGCTACGGGGTATGTGCCACCTTCTATAGAAAATGATGAGATTGTTAAGATTTCAGGAAAATCGACAGGGCGTATACAAGTAGATTTCCTAATCCCAGATTCGGTAAACTCAAAAGGATATGAGTACGAAATTTCATTTACTGATGATGAATCTTATAAGAATTTGGATTCACTCTACTTAGATTTTGGAAAAACTACAGGGTTCTCATTTAAGAATCTAACCACAGGTGAAGTTCTAGCCGTAAGTAATCCAACAGATCAGGGAGCAGCTATATTTGATTCACCAGTTCTAAATGCAAGGTTGTATGATGGGATGAAAATCAGTATCGAAAACCCTCTTGAGCCAGAAGTAAAATCTGCAGGATGGCAAGCGAACTCAAACCGTACAAAGAAACCAACTCTTCTGGGAAATGTTAATGCATCAGATAATTCTAACAATGCAGTCCCTCGAGATTATGAGATAAGAGTTAGCGAACTAAATGCAGACACTTCAAGTTCAATTTCAGTTTCGGCTAGAATTGCAACAAACTATACTATTTGGGATGTAACCTATCCGAATGAGCCCAAACAACTTCCTTTTAGTTTGAAAGAGGCTGCCACACCTGTCTTTCCTCAGGATACTGTAAAAGGTATGCTAAGCCCTGGTGACGAAATTGATATCAAAGTTGGAGGAGTTATTACCCCATTCGGCCTTGTTTATTCAAATTCTACGTGGCGATTCAATTTCAGCGTTTCTGAAAAGAATTCGGAAATATTAAACACCATAAATAGCCAAGTAAATAATCTATACGACTCCTTGGCTACTTACCAAGTACGAGATATTGGTTCCCGTAAATACGGTGCCGATTTAAAAGGGCGACAGATAATCGATTTTTTAGATGAGGTAAACTCTTGGTATGCAGAAGTTGAAGATTCTCTTAAGAATACACCAGGCGTAAATTCGGCAATTGCAGCTTTTTACTCTCCGAAGGAATACAAAGAAGAGCTAGACGAGTTGTTTAGCAAAGAGATGCCTACCTCTGGTGACAAATTCTTGATGGAAACTACCAAGCCTTTTAATAGAGATGATGTATACCGCTTTAAAGTGACTGGAAATATTGTTGAAGATCAAATCCAGAAATCATCATTGGATAGTATTTACGTAGCTCCAGATCCCTACATCGTAGTTAATCCACTTGAACCTCGTAACACTTCTTTACCAGGACGAGGAGAACGTAGAATCGATTTTAGAAACCTCCCTCAACATTGCACTATTCAGGTTTTTACAATGAGCGGAAGACTAGTGAAAACCATAGAGCACAACAGTAGCGAGTATCAAAGTTTAGAATCTTGGGACTTAAAAAGTGATGATGGTTTAGATGTAGCATTTGGAGTGTACATCTACCACGTGAAAGCTCCTGGAATTGGCGAAAAAATTGGAAGATTTGCACTTATCAAATAGAAAACTATGTATAAAAAGATTTCTCAAATAACCTTAATAATTATCCTTTGTAGTGTTTCTGCGAAGGCTCAAGTAGGCTTCGTAAAAAATGTATCAAATAAAGGGACTGTAGCAGCTACGTTCTTAGAAATAAGCGTAAATGCAAGAGCTGAAGCGATGGGTGGAGCCTATACTGCTCAGAGTGGATATGGCGACATGATTTACTGGAATCCAGCAGGTCTTGCCGCCATAAATGGTGTTAGCGCATCGTTTAGTAATACAGAATGGTTGGCTAGCACCTCATTTAACTTTGCTTCAGCTTCTGTTCCTTTACCGGCTATCAAATCGGTACTCGCAGGAAGTTTTACAACTTTAGGCGTACCTGAGCAAGATGTTAGAAGTTACGATGGTAGTAAAACAGGCGAACGTTACGATGCTAGAGACTTCGCTGTAAATATTTCATTATCTACTCAGCTTATTGAATCATTTTCATTCGGTATTACAGCCAAATACATAAACCAACGTATTTGGAGTGAAAGTGCTACAGGAATGGCATTCGATTTTGGAGTGCTTTACCACACTCCCGTTGATGGTTTAACACTAGGAACTAGCATCTCAAATTTTGGTGATGATATTAGCATGTCTGGAAAAAACCTTACCGATGTAATTGATCCAGATAAGAACAACCAAGGCGTTACCAATATCCCAATTACATACGACACCGAAGAATATCCGCTCCCACAGATATTCAGATTTGGGTTAGCCTACCAAAAACATATAAAAGACTTTGACTTAACAACAGCACTGGATTTAATCCATCCAACAGGTTCTACTGAAAGTATGAATTTGGGGACAGAGATTGGATTCAAAAAGCTCGTCTTTTTCCGCGCAGGTTATCAAAACTTATTTGAACGAGACCAAATTAATGGTCTAACACTTGGGGCAGGTTTGCAATATATGCTAAGTAGCCAAGAGCGCTTCACCTTCGACTATTCTTGGTCAGATTGGGGCGTATTAGGCAAAGCCCATAGAATTTCAATGAGTATCTACCTCTAAAACATCAATAAAAAAAACCAATGAAAACTAAAGTTACAATTCTTGTATTAGGTTTAGCTTTTCTTTTTACGGCAACAACTTTTGCCCAACAAAGAACAAGTGATAACCAACTACTTACTGAAAGATTCGGGGCTAACTACAACGAAATTTTAGATAAGTATGGAGACAACCCTAAACTTCTTAAGCTTGCTGAAGAAGAACATGCTTACAGAAAAACATTACCAATCGGCAGCGGATTAAGCCAATTTTTCGCAAAGATGAATGGTTTTAATTCAGAAGTGTCACCTTATGTGGCTCGTTCAGAAGCTGAACCTAATAACTTTTTTAATGTGGCAGATAACATTGATGATGTATTAGCTACTCCAGGTGTACTTAATGATAAATACACCGGTAAACTAATCAGTGCTGAGTTTTCTGATGACGTTGATGTTGATGTGTACGAGTTTACTGTAGACACTAGCATGATGTATTACTTTGCAGGCTTGCACGGTATTACTGCCGACGGTGAAGAAATGGACGTGAGTGCACGTATTTATCACGAGTCGGATCTTGATACTACAGTAGTAAAAGATTTTAAAGGTATTGTTGGTAACGAGCAAAGCCGTGGCGACATTACTGGGCGCGACACTGATGGTCGAGGTGGCGCTGGCTTGTTTAGACTTACAGGTTGGTCTGCTCCCGTTGATGCTGCAACTGGTAAGCAATTAACAGGTAAATATTACCTATGGGTATTTAACGAAAATGGTGATGTCGGCTCCTATAATATGACGGCATACTCTATTCCACTTGCTAATTTCAAAGAAAAAGCAGAGCCAAACTATCCATATAATAACTTACTTCTTAATGCCGCTAACCCTGAGTTTTACTTACCAACTGATGGTGTACTTCGTTCATATATGTTGTACTCAGATACGGTTCGTACGGTAACACCAGCGGTTCCATCTCAGTCTAATTCTGTATATGATCTAATGGCTGAAGGTGACGAAGATGTTGATTTATTCTTCATCAACTACAAAGCAAATCACACTCTTGTTGTTGAAACGGTTCCATATTTTGGTTTTTATCGCGAAAATGACGGTAGTATTGGAGCGGGTAGCTCGCGTCTTTCTGATACTAGAATCCGTGTTTATAATGGTGACTTCTCAACTAAAATTGCTGAAGATGATGATAGCGGAAGAGAAGCAATGGACGGCCCAAATAACATTCATGGTCGAATCGTACTAAACTCTGATCAATTAGAAGAGGCTGGTGCAAACACTGATGGTCCTCTTGTCCTTTGGGTTTCTGCTTGGGCCTCTCAAGAATTAGAACGTACGGGTGGCGGAGACGGAACGCGTGGTGTTGATAATAGCGATCCAGGTCGTATGGTATACAATGTGTACGCTTACCAGTATAGCAACAACCCCGTTGAATTCGAGCCAAACAACACAACTGAAACAGCTACAATGATTGCTGCTCGTAATGACACTGTTATCAATGCAAGCCTAACTGGCGGCGATGTTGATATGTTTAGAGTGTATTTACACGAAGCGCGTATGTATAGCTTATTCTCAAATGGCAACGTAAGCGCTGATGTAAATGTTGAATTGTTCTACGAATCTGAAAATCCAGCTTTTGATGGAAGTACAGACATCTCTGCTGATATTATTACAGCTAACAGTATTTCAGTGAAACGATCTGGAAAAGATTTTCAAATCAATTCTTTTATCCCAGAGAATACAGGTGCTTATATCATAAAAATCACTTCTTCTGGTAGTGGCGATTACCAATTAGGTGTACTTGATAAAGGTGAAATTTACGGTGGTAGAATCGCGAATGAACCAGATAACAGTTTAGCTGACGCACTAGAAAATGATGCAATTCAGGTTGGTCCTGGGGCAGCTTCAAAAACAGCAATGATCTTTCCAACTAACGACGTTGATAATTACCATTTCACAACTGGAGAAGAGTTTACATTCACTATAAAACCTACACAGGAAGATTTGGTTAAAGATTTTGATACTAAACTTACTTTGTTAGACGGTTCATTAACTGAATTAGCAACATCTGTAACTGGTTCAATCACCTATACTCCATCTGAAGTAGCACAATTTGTTCTTCGTGTTGAAGCAGCAAATAGTGGAGAAGTAGGTTTTTACACAGTGAATGGCGGTGAGCCTTTTGTTGAAGAAGAATCAAACAATGAGTTTGCTACAGCAACTAACATTGTTCTTGACCAGCTTTATGAAGCTTCGCTCACACCTGATGATGTAGATTTCTTCAAAGTAGATCTAAAAGCAGGAAGTCTTTACTCTTTCCGTTCGATTGATAACAACACTGGTTCTGCGCTAACAGTAGAGTTCTTTGATACAATCGATGGTACTACTTTATTAGATGAGTCTGGCTGGGCTGACAACTATGATGGCAACTTCAAAATTGCGAACATTGTGCCTCAAACTGACAAAACTTACTACATAAAAATCTCAGGGAATCCTGGCGATTATAAAATTCTATCTAGATCAAACAATCAGTTTGCCACTTTAATTGATAAGCACGAGCCAGATAACTCTATTGCAGAGGCTTCTACTCAAAC
This sequence comes from Balneola sp., assembly GCA_048267645.1. Taxonomy (GTDB): domain Bacteria; phylum Bacteroidota; class Rhodothermia; order Balneolales; family Balneolaceae; genus Balneola. Next base: position 486,107 of record JBLWXC010000001.1, on the reverse strand, counting down.
TGCATATTTGATGGATGGTACAGATAAAATGTACGCTCACTTTGAACCAGATAGCGCTCGTTTCTTTGGTGATACAGACTTCTTCCGATTAGAACTTAAATCAGGAATGAACTTAATAGCAGAAGCTAAACCAGTTGGTGGTGCCACCGCTTCTAGCGCTGATGTTAACTTTTGGAATAAAGATAATGATACCAAAATCTTTCTTTATGATGCAGATGGAACCGAAGTAGCAAGTAACGATGATGGTGGAAATGAGTGGTATTCTAAAATTGAGTTTACTGCTACTGAAGATGCCGTTTACTACCTACAAGTTGCAAACAGTCGCGGAATTGGTAGTGGTGATGATCGTTCTCAACGTCGTGGCGACTACATACTAAACGTAGCCGCTTCTTATGAAGAAAGTGAATCAAACAATACGTTTGCAGAAGCGAATACTCTTGGTGATGGTGGCTTTGTAAGTGCTACTTTTGCTGACGAAACAGATATCGATATTTTCAAAGTATCTCTTGAAGCTGGCCGTATTTATCACATCCGTACTTCAAAAGAGGAAGGAGATGATACTGTAATAGGAGCTGAGTTCTACGCTGCCGATGCAACAACCGTTAACCTGTATGCTGATGGTAGTGGATTTAACAACCGCTACGATGGCGATAATGTTAAAATTAACTTTGTCCCTGAAACTTCAGGTGACTTCTATCTAAAACTTATTGCACCTGCTGGTTCCGTAGAAAGAGCTTATAAAGTGTATATGAAGAGCAACGATATCTCTGATATAAAGACTGCTTCTGAGCCAAATAACACCATCGAAGAAGCTTCTGCTTTAGATTTACATCCAACAAATGGAGAGTTTTTCGACTACATGCTTTACAATAGCGAAGTTGAAGGATTCTACGATGATTTGGATTACTACAAAGTTGAAGCTGTTGCTGGTGATACCCTAATCGGGGAAACGGCACCATTTAATGGTGAATTTTGGAGCCGTGACTTTGATGCTTATATGTATCTTTACGATGCTGAAGGAAATGAATTAGCTAGTAACGATGATGGTGGCTATGGCTGGCATTCAAGAATTCAATTTCCTGTGACTTCTTCTGGAACCTATTACTTCCTAGTAATTGGTGAAGATGCTCATGTGGCACCACGTAGCAAAGATTCAAATCGTCTTCGTGATCCAGCTCGTGGCGAATACAAGTTTGCTATTACTAGAACGAATGGTGGAATTGTTACTTCAAACGATGAAGAGCTTACACAGGCGTATAGCTTTAAACTAGAGCAAAACTATCCTAATCCTTTCAACCCAACAACTAACATTAGTTACCAGATTGCAAGAACAGGAAATGTACGACTAGAAGTATTTAATCTTCTTGGCCAAAAAGTACACTCATTAGTTAATGCTCGTCAGACGGCAGGCGCTTACACAGTGCAGTTTGATGCGTCAAACCTTGCTACTGGAATGTATTTTTATCGACTACAATCTGCAGGTCAGGTTCAGGTTGGCAAAATGTTACTCATAAAATAAGTTCATCCTAACTATAAAGCCGGCACCCAGCAAGGTGTCGGCTTTTTATTTTTTCCAAAACTCCGTTTATATGTATAGATATTTACTCTTTTCAGCTATCATTTTAGCAATCGCATGTTCTTCAAAATCAGAAGAAAAAGAAGCCATTGTTGCCCAAGTTGGAAGCGAAGTAATTACCGCCCGAGAATTTAAATTGAATTATGAATTTGGCTATAAAAAATATCATACAGGAGAAAACCCTAAACAAGAATATTTAAACCGAATGATTGATGAGCTGATTCTAGCTCAAGAAGGAATCAAGATTGGGATCCATAAGCAACCAAACATACAGCACGCAATTCAGACTATTAGTGAAGAACGCTTAATTGAAGAAGTGTTCAACAAGAATGTACTCGAGAAAATTGAAGTTACGGATGAAGAAATTAGAGCTGAAATTAATAAATCTGCTGTTTCATTTCAGTTCAGATTTATCCCCGCTTACTCAGAGACCCAAGCTTCAACTATTAGAACTATTGTAATTGAAAAAGGTTTTGAGGAAGCTCTTTCTAGCTTAAGTAATGAAATGCAACAGGGTGAACTTTCACTTCGCGATATGAATTCTCCCTATATGAAAGCGGAAGATATTGATCCTGAGCTACTCAATATTATTAAAGATTTGGAATTCAATACCATTTCTGAGCCCGTTAAGTATAAAAATCAATGGTTTTTATTTGAAGTTACCGACATCCGACGCCAACGTTTGTCTGACTATGATTACGAGAGTAAGTCTTCCACCTACCGTAAAGTGCTTTATAACAAAAAAGCCATGCAACAAGGCACAGCCTTTGTGTCTAGTATTATGGAATCGAAAAATCTAGCCACTGATAGAGAAATATTTAATAGGCTAAATGGCTCGCTATATAGATGGTACAAAGACACCCCTCCATATTCTGATTTGCTAGAGAAAGTGAAAGAAGGTGAACGAGTGTATCAACAAGATATTCAGAAGCTATTGCCACTAACACTCATCACTTTTGAAGGGAAAAGTTGGACGGTAGAGCGTTTTCTGGAAGAGTTCAATCCTGCACGGTATCAACTACGCCCTGATTCTTTCGATTCTTTCACAACACGTTTTGCAGATATTATCGCTTTGGTTGTTCGTGATTTTTACTTGCTCGATTTATCAAACAATCAGCAGCTAGCAAAAGAAGTTTCCGTTCAACGAGAAATTGATAGCTGGAAGAATAAATGGACTTTCCAAGAGTACAGAACTCAATTCTTTGATACACTTTCATTCACTGACGAAAACGTAGCTGAGTACTTTAAAAAAGAAGGGCAGAAATACGGTATTGATCAAAATGATATTGCCAATTTTGCATCCCTTGATGACGCAATGAAAAGAAGAGTGCGTAAAGACTTTCTTAGCTTCAGAATATCTCAGAAAGTAAATGAACTAAGAGATAAAACTGAAATCACCATATATCATAACGTCTTAGATACCATACAAGTTCAAAACGAAGACTTAAGTCCTGGTATTAATGTTCAATTATTAAAACAAAACTCAAATCGACCCGCTTTCCCAGTCGTCGACCCAAATTGGTAACATGATAAAAATACTTAGCTTAATTTATGTGTTCGTACCTTTTATAGTGCAGGCACAACAAAAACCTCTTTTTGTAGAAGATTTTGAATCTGAAAACTTTGATAGATGGACAATTGTAGATGATGTTGAAGCTGTTGCTGGGCCAAGTAACTGGTTAGTTGAGAACGGTGAGTTTAAACAAACATCGAATATTTGGTCGTATACCGGCGAAACTGAATTTTTATATCACTTGGGCACTCATGCTGTTTCAGGAGATGTTGAATGGACGGATTATTCCGTAAATGCGGTTTTAACATCGAACGATGATGATGGTATTGGGCTTATTTTTAGATATCAAGACTCAAAAAACTACTACCGCATTCTGTTACTGAATGATGCAGGAAACTCCGGCGCTGCAAACAGTACATTTCAACGCATTCAAAAATTTGTAGACGGGGAACCAACTACACTTTTCCAGAATAAAATTACTCCTGCTTTTCCAAATGGATATTTTGCTCTTACTGCTGATGTTAGAGGAGATACAATACGTGCGTATCTCGATGGAGAACTTATTGGCGAAGCAATCGATTCTACCTACTCCTCAGGGAAAGTAGGCGTTCTTTGCTATGCAAATTCTGGTGCAAAATTCGATGACATCACCGTAACCGAAGAAAAATTAATCTCCGAAAAACCTGATCGGACCATCACCTATCCGGTCGACCAAGACCGCCAACCTTATATTCAAAATCCAACTGTATCTAGTGTTGAAATTGCATGGCGAAGTTTAGATCCATCTATTGGAACTGTAGAGTATGGCGAGCAAAAAGGAGGCTATACAGCCCAAATTTCTGAGCCTGAAGAAGAGCAAAAGCATCATATCAAGATTGATGGATTGAAGCCAAACACTAAATATTATTATCGGGTTAGAAATGGAGATAATACCATACTCGAAGATTATTCTTTTAATACGACGAAACCAGATTCTATAAATAATCTAAGCTTTCTTATTCTTGGTGATAGTGGAGTAAACTCTGATATTCAACGCTTGGTTCGTGATGAAATGGTGAAAAGTCATAATGCTGATGCAGCCGATTTCTTAATTCATGTGGGTGATGTACATCAAGGTAATGGATCTGATTATGACCCCATTTATTTTGACATTTACAAAGAGTTGCTAAGCAAAATGAATTTCTATTTGAGCATAGGAAATCATGATACGTATACCGATAACGCAGCACCATACTTAGACGATTTCTACTACCCAACCAATAATGCTGATTCCACAGAACGATATTATTCATATCGATGGGCAAATTCATTTTTTATCAATATTGACTCGAATTTGGACATGAGAAAAGGTTCTCCTCAATATATCTTCATTGAGGAAGCACTAAAAAGTGAACGCCAACAAACTGCAATGTGGACCTTCGCTTATTTTCATCACCCTCCGTATTGTGAATTTTGGCCAGAATGGGATGGTCATGATGTCGTACGTGAAGATTTAATGCCTCTTTTTGAAAGCTATGGTGTTGATATCGTATTTAACGGGCATACGCACGCTTATGAGCATGGGGAACTAAATGGCGTGCATTATGTAATTTCTGGAGGCGGTGGTGGAAGTTTAGATCCTTTTGGACGAGATGTTCCCCATATCTCGTATTCTGAAGCCGTGTATCATTATTCAAGAGTTGATATCAACGATACAAAACTCAGCTTTAAGGCAGTCGATCTGAATGGAGAGTTGGTGGATGCATTTACAATAACAAAAGAAAAACCAACTTCGCTTATTGAGGATATAGAGCCAGTCGAATCGTTTGAACTCAGCCAAAATTATCCAAATCCATTTAACCCAAAAACGAATATTCACTATCAACTTTCTAAACCAACTTATGTAAAACTCGATGTTTACGATTTAACTGGACGTAAAATTGCAACTTTGGTTGATGAGTTCAAATCAGCTGGAAGTTATAATGTGGTGTTTAATGCAAAACACTTAGCAAGTGGAACCTACGTGTACAGAATTATTACAGATACATATACCAAAGAACAAAAAATGACACTTTTAAAATGAAAGCATTACTTAGAAAATCAATCTCTATGAGACCTGTGCAAATTGGGTATCTGACAATTCTGTTATTTCTAGGAATAGGATTTGGTTGTCAAAAAGCAACAGAAAATGGCAAAAGAATGAATGATATGCATGTTCTAGGTAGCCATAATAGTTATAAGCTAGCCATTGATGAATCTCTAAAAAAGGTAATGGAAGAGAGAAAAGCGGGATCGGTTCGGGGTTTAGAATACAGTCACGTATCATTAACGGAGCAGTTGAATCTAGGTTTGAGAAAACTTGAAATTGATGTGCTATACGATCCTAATGGAGGGCTTTATGCACAGCCTTATGGATACACAGCATTAAAGAAAATGGGGTTAGAAGTGTCTGAATTTGACCCCAAAGGAATAATGAATGAACCCGGATTTAAGGTGCTTCATATTCCTGATGTAGACTTTAGAAGCAACTGTCTAACTTTTAAATTATGTCTTGAAGAAGTTAAAAGGTGGTCGGATGAAAACCCTGATCATTTGCCAATTGCCATTATGATGAACGCCAAAGATGGAGGAGTAGGAGGTGAAGGCTTTGTGGAACCGCTCGGTTTTGATTCAGTAGCTTTTGCTGCGTGGGACAAAGAGATTTTAGATGTATTTGAAAGAGAACAATTATTACTCCCAGACGATGTTCGCGGTAAATATGCTACTTTAGAAGAAGCCGTTTTAACAGATGGATGGCCTTTGCTTACTGAAGTCAAAGGTAAAGTATACTTTATTCTTGATCATGGTGGCGAGAAACTAGCAACATATATCAAACATCACCCCTCATTAAAAGGCCGAGTAATGTTTGTTAATGCAGACGAAGGAACCCCCGAAGCTGCTTTTATGGTAATTAACAATCCAATTGATGACCAACAACGAATCAAGGAAATGGTTGCAAAAGGATACTTAGTTCGTACTCGTTCTGATGCAAATACTAATGAGGCTAGAAACAACGATTATTCAATGTTTGAAGCAGCGAAATCAAGTGGGGCGCAAATTATCAGCACGGATTACTATTTGCCTGACACTCTTTTTGGAACGGGTTTTCACATTCAATTAGATTACTAAAACTATTCCAAAAAATGCGTGCACATAACCTATATTTTCTAGTACTTATAATCTGCCTCTTTTCTTTGATGGGGTGCCTTTCCAAAAATGGTGTTATACCAAATAACCAAGATTTGATAATTAAAGGTAATGTAACAACAGAGGAACAGCTAAGCTATAGAAACGAACCTTTTCAAGTTCCAGAGAACATTGCTGCTTTAGAAGTTTCGTATACATTTTCAGGTAAAGGAAAAAATGAAATTGAAATTGGAATTGTCGACCCCAAAGGTTTCAGAGGAACGAGTCGTTTTTCTAAAACAGAGTTTTATATAGGGAAATACAGTGCAACACCCTCATACTTACCAGGTAAAATTGGTGCTGGAGAATGGAATATAACTTTGGCATTTCCAACTATTAGGGAGGATGCAGACTATGAAATTCATGTAAAAATGATTTCAGAAGAAAGTTCTCAGTTCAGAAGTCCAAGCACAAATTCACTGAGTGATTCAACCAAATGGTATGCTGGTGATTTCCATACTCACACTGGGCATAGCGATGGATTTGGTTGCAAAGATACTCGTGGAAATCGTGCGCCGTGTCAGGTATCTCAAGTAGCGGAAGCAGCTTCTAACAACAATCTAGATTTCGTTGCCATTGCCGATCATAACACCATAAGTCACTACAGCGAAATCAGAGCATTGCAAACGAGATATCCAGATATGCTACTAATGAGAGGACAAGAAGCAACTACTTTCTACGGACATGCCAATGTATTTGGTTCGGGAATTCCCCTCAATTATGCAATTGGTTTTAACGGTTATACTGCGAACGATTTGCAACAGAAGGCAGCTGAAGTTGGAGCTTTGCTTTCACTAAATCATCCAGGCCGGGAATCTGGAGCTTCGTGTACTGGGTGTGGTTGGACGGAAGAATCCATCGATAATTCTACGCTTGAAGCAATTGAAATTGTTAATGGTACGGACGTTGGAAGCTCAATTTCTGGAATTCCATTTTGGGAAAACCTCCTCAACCAAGGGCACCGTATTATTGGAATTGGAGGAAGCGATGATCATGGTGCTGGTACAGGTTCTGATAAACCAGGCATTCCAACAACTATGGTTTTTGCTCATAACCTCTCTGAATCTGGTTTAATTGAAGGTGTACGTTCAGGTAATGTGTACATAAAAACCAAAGGAAGTATAAGTCCTGATATTGAGTTTTATGCATCTTCAGGCAATAAAAAGTGGGTTATGGGCGAGGTTATTCCTTATGAGAAGATTCATGAGGAAATGGAATTGAATATTGAATACAATGGTGGTAAGGAGTTTGCAATAGAGCTCATTCAAAATGGAAACCAAATTCCTATAACTGAAGCTCAAAGGACAGTTTCCAAAAATAAACGAAAGGTTTCCATTCCTGTAGCTATAACCAAAAAAGGGTGGATTCGTTTTAACCTTCGTGATGAATCAGGGATTAGTGTTATTTCTAATCCGATATTCTTTCAGTGAATATTGGCTAAAAAATTTAGAAATTATTAAATCTAGGGAGGGTGAATGTGAATGTGCTCCCTTTATCGACCTCACTTTCTAACCAAATAGTACCACCGTGTTTTTCGATGAACTCTTTGGAAAGTAAAAGGCCGAGACCAGTTCCTTTTTCAGCATTGGTCCCTTCAGAAGTGAATTTAGTATTTGTATCGAAAAGATTTGATTGGTCGTCTGGGCTAATTCCAATTCCATTATCTATAATAGAAACCTCACAAAAAGTTGGTGTCATTGTTGCGTGGATATTAATTTCGCCAAACTCTGGTGTAAACTTAATAGCATTACTAAGCAAATTTCGAATAATTGTATTAATCATGTTCGCATCTCCAAAAATTGTACAATCAGGAGTGATGTGAGAGTAAATGGTAATGTGCTTTTGTTTAGCGGGGCCTTTTATAAAGGCGATGTTATCTTCAATAATTTGTGTGAGCCTGTAGATTTCAGGGCGAAATTCTATATCTCCAAGCTGTGATCTTGACCACGTTAGGAGGTTATTGAGTAAAGTAGCTGTATGAAGTATGGTTTCTTTAATAATCTTTAAAAACTCACGATTCTCTTTCTCATGCTCATTCTTTTCGTCCATTAAAATGAGTTCGGTAAAGCCCAAAATGGCGGATAGAGGGTTTCTTAAATCATGAGCAATGATGGAATAGAATTTGTCTTTAGTAGCGTTAGCTTCTTTGAGATTAGTTTCGCTCTGCATGAGCTCTTGTTGCACTAAAAGTCTTTTGGAACTTTCTGTTTCTAAGCGCTTTGATGTGTTATAATAGAAAATACTTACAGAAGCTATAAGAATGATTAGTAAACTTAATACAGTAATTATTTTCCAAGGGAATGGCGCTTCATTTTCAACATAATCGGAGTAGAAAAGTCCTTCAATTGAGAGTTTGCTTTGAAGCATATTTTGCTCGCCATAGATCTCTAAAATGCGTTTCCAACGTTCTGGGTTAGAGTAACCGATTTCTACAACATCAGGCATAATGAGCAATTGCATTCTTCTTGCTTCGAACTCTAAATGTTCTTTATTGTGCCTTTGAGAATATTTTGAGTAGATGAGATCAATAATTTCATCAGAGTTCCCTAATGCATACTCCCAACCTTTGAGCGAAGCTTTCCTGAAATTTTCTACCAAAACAGGATTTTGTTTAATGAGCTCTTCGGTTGTAAAAAGCACATCTCCATAGAAGTCTATTCCACCCATCGATGGGTCAATAATGATGTAATCAAAACCGGTTTGGGTTAGAAGAAAAGGCTCGTCTGATTTGTAGGCTGTCATCGCATCTACCTCGCCATCAATGAGTTGTTCGATGCCATAGGAGTGAGGAAACCGTTTAATTTCGTTGAGAGAAACGCCCTCATCGCTCATATAAGTAATGATGTCGGCTGTATGAGGTTCTAAAGCAACTCGTTTCCCAAATAAGCCTTGTGTATTTTCAATTCCAGAGGATTTTGCAGCAATTAGAATTTGTGGCGAGTGTTGAAAAATCGAGGCTAGTAAAACTACGTCTTTTCCCTGGGACCGAAGTATGATGATATCGGAGGTCGCTATGCCAAACTCTGCATTTCCATCAAAAACAGCCTCTGCAGGTTCAAAATCTTCACTTGCCTCAACTAGAGTGACATCAATACCTAAGTCTTTGTAGAAACCTTTCTCGATGGCGGCATAATATCCAGCAAATTGAAACTGGTGTTTCCATTTTAGCTGAAGTGTTACTTTTTGTGCTGGTTCTTGATGCTTAACTAAGCTTTGCGCTGCAACTTGAGTGGATGAAACCCCTATGAGCAAGAACAACAGAACTTGAATTAGTTTTCTAAAAAATATCCCCATTGTATTCTAGCTATTTAACGTATTACGACACTATTGCATAAGAGAATAAAGAATTTAGGCGTTAATTATTGAATGTTAGAAAAAAGTAACAGAATGCATCTATATAAAGCTATAGTTGTAAAAATAGGGGATGTATAATCTAAGAAGGGAAGGAGACTAGAAAGAACTCCAACGATTACGTTAATTGGAGTTCTTATAATAAGAATCCGCTATTCCGTAAATAATATACTTGGTTCTATAATTTGTTTTGGAATTTCTGGACCTTGGTAAAACGCTCCTAGCCATTTCCCACCACCACCGTTAAACCATTCAACACGGATTTCGTGTTTTCCTGCATCAAGTTCAATTGAGCCATTACGTTCAATTACCCCATGGTCGCCATCATTATCTACCACTTCCTTGTTGTTTATGTAGAGCTTGCTTCCATCATCTGAAGCAAGATAGAAAGTGTATTTTCCGGCTTTATTTATTTCAATATGACTTTCCATTACCAAAGCAACAGATTCATCTCTTGGAAGTTTTACATCGTTTAGATTGAACTCAAATGTAGTTCCTGAGCTTGAAGCCTTTAAGTTCGAAAAATCAGGTAGTTTAACTAAATCATCTTTCTCGTACGTTTTATAGGAAATACCGTGTCCATTTTTACTCTTGAGGATACGAAAGTAGCCGGTTGATATATCAGATATGGATTTCCCGTGTTCGAAAATTTGAGCTTTTACAATAGTTGTTTTTTCGATAGAAATTGGATTCGTATACAATTCTGAATCTACTGTTGGTTGTTTTCCATCAAGAGTAAATCTAATTTCTCCAGTAGTGTTTGGATTACTGAGTGCTAGTGTAGCTGTTTCTTCTACGAAAAGTCCTCCTGCAGGATCATATTCGTTAGCCGCTGGATAGATTACGGGTTTCATTAACCCGACATTTGATGAATACATTAATTTAGGTTCAGGTTGCCCAACAAATACACTTTTAACAGGGCGGCCAATCCATTCAAACGGAATATCCAACCCTAATACAAAAGCAACGGTTGCAGGAGTATCATAGGTGTTAATAGGAATTGAAGATGTGAAATTTTCCTTCACATTTTTACCAGAAACGATAAATGGTATTTCAACTTCAGCCATAGTTTCACCACCATGACCTTTACCTACACCACCATGATCTGAAGAAATTATGAACACCGTTTCTTCGAAGGTTCCGGCATCTTTTGTGGCTTGAATAATCTCGCCAATTAAAGAATCCGCTTTTTCTACTGCGTGATAGTAAGCTGGAGTTCCGTGACCTATAGAATGCCCGTAATGATCTACATGGTCGAGGTGAATAAAAGTGAAGTCAGGAGTGTGTTCTTTGATGTAATCTATAGCCACCAATGTAGTTTCGTCTTCATCTTTTGGGCTGATGCTATAATCAACCGCTCTTGGTTCAAAAAAGTTAACAATCGGTTCCCAATCGTAAATTGCACCAATTACAGCATTTGGCTTTTGATCTCTTATCACGGTGAAAATGCTAGGAAAACGGTGTGCATCTTTAACCACCGTTGCAGGTAAAATGAAATTATCTGTTTTCCAATTGTTGCTAATTACGCCATGTTGCTCAGGCCCAGCTCCATTTAACATACTTGCCCAGTTTGCGCCACTACTACTCGGCAATACCGATCGTGCATGAAATGAATGAGCGCCATTTTTCATCATTTCATCCATGATAGGTGTGTTGGCTTGAATAACTCCATTTGGACTCATGCCATCAACCCCGATTAAAATAACGTGCTTGGCAAGTGGTTTTTGCTCTTTATTTATATTGCATGAGCAAGCTACAAGAAATAAACCAAGTAGACTTAGAGATATGGATTTCATGTTGGTTGTAATTCTGTTTGAGGTTGAGTTTGAATAATTCGGTCTTGCCGTTTGAAATAGAAAATGGATAGAAGGGTAAATAGGAAGCCAATCCCACTAGTTGCGTAGCAAAAAATGATGAAAAATTGATACCAGCTTATATCAGATTGCCCGAAATTTTTATAGAGTAGAACTCCAACGCTAGATACGTATCCAAAAGAATCGGCGATGTAAATAAGGAACCCAGCGTTTGCTACTGTTCTAAAAGTGGCGATAAATCGATCGAAAAGAATGCAATTGAAAGGGACGTAGGCAAGATATGAACCAAGTCCAGTTAGCACCATCCACCAGTATGGAGAAACAAATCCACTTTGAAACATGATCGTCGCAACACCAATAAGTAGAATGCCAAACCCAACTATATAGTGATTGATGATAAGTGCCTTTTTATTGTCACGAATAATCATGAGAGAAGCCATAACTACCAAAACAATGATGGCAATTGGGAACTCGGTTTTAGTGAATATTCCTGCGTTATCAACAAAGCCAACAGCTTCTAAAATCTCAAGGGCGTAGTTGTCTCTTAAATCACGAAATGCAGTTAAACACATATAAATGAAAGTGAGCACTGCTATTCCAGAGCCATATTGCCGGAAAAAGATCCATCTATCTTTTGCTGTCATTGGCGCTCTTTTCGTGCGAAGTAATTCGTCTTCAGCGGTTGGGGCAGGAATGTGGTTTAGCAACCAAACGAATAGGAAAAGTGGCAAGGTGAATACTAAGCCTGTGAAGAATGGCATTGCAAATTCCGAAACACCCCAGTTGAGCATCAGATACTTGCCCGTACTCTTTACAAATCCTGAGGAAACAATAAAGCTTACACTTAATCCAGCTCCTAAGAGTTCGGTATTTTTTCGACCTTCAAGAAAGCTGAAAACCAATCCCCAAACCATGCCAAGTGGTAAGCCATTTAGAAATAGAAATACTATAGAGTAGGGCGCAGGAACTTGCCAAAAAAGAAAAAGAGCTAATTGAGCACTCATAATCAAAACCACAATCGCCCATGCTCTTTTAGGTGCCGACATTTCGGAAACGAATTTTATACCTATGAATTTGGATAAAGTATAACCCACCACTTGTGAGATGATGAGCAACGTTTTTAATTCCATACCCCAATATTCAATGCCATCAAAACTGGCAGCTGTAAAAGGCTTTCGAAAGGCATACATACAAGCATAAGTGCTAAAAGCAGCAATAATGGCGAAAAGAGAAAACACCCACTGGTTTTGTTTAGCTAGCCAAGTGTTTAGTATTGAGGATGTTTTCATTGAACCTCCAGTAAACATTGATCGATGATGGAAAACGCAGTTTCTAATTCACCTTGGGTTACAGTAAGCGGAGGGGTAAGTGTAAGCGTACTACCCATCGAAACTTTAAAATTGAGTCCAAGTTCTAGTGCTCGGTACATAATAGTGTCGGCTTCAACCTTTGCTTTTTCGCCAGTATCAGGATGACGAAGTTCTATGCCTAGCATAAGTCCTAATCCGCGGACATCACTTATCAATGGATACTTAGTTTTTAGCTTCTCGAGTTGAAAAAGTGCGCTTTTACCAAGTTCCTCGGTTCTAATAAGTAAATGTTCATCTTCAATAATTTGGATGGTTGCTAATGCTGCTGCGCAAGCTACAGGGCTTTTCTCATGTGTAAAGTGTCCTATAGCTCGTTCTTTAATAGCTTCATTAAGCTCATCTTTGGCAATAAGTGCGGCTAAAGGTAAAATTCCTCCGCCTAAACCTTTTCCAATTACAACCATATCCGGTACAATATCATAATGTTGGTAGGTGAACATTTTTCCTGTTCGGCCAAGAGCATGTGGAATCTCATCTAAAATGAGAAGTGCCCCGTGTTTATCGCATGCTTTTCGAATTCTTTGCCAATATTCTTTTGGAGGTATGGAAGGTGAAGATCTAATGGTTTCCGCAATAACTGCACACACATCACCTTCTTTTTCTAAAACATATTCTAAGTAGCTCGCACATGCGTCGGCGTTATCAGAAACAGAATCTCCAAATGGTGTTTCGCCAGGGTAAGGAAATGGAACGTGTTCGGTTCCTGACAATAAAGGACCTGCATTATTTCTGAAAATTGCTTCGCCCCCAATAGAAATAGCGTCGAGTGTGGCACCATGGAAAGAATCCCACATAGATATGGTTTTGAATTTCCCTGTCGCCATTCTAGCTACTTTTAGAGCCATTCCAATGGCTTCGGCTCCTCCTGGAGCAAAAAGCACACGACTCAAACTACCAGAACTCAATTCAGATAGTTTTTTTGCGAGAGAAATAGCTGTTGAGTTTGTATAGCGTCGAGTACAGAAACTGAGCGTACTTAATTGATTAGTGATTGCTTCAATTACCTTAGGATTAGCAAAGCCAACTTGGTGAATATAATTACCATGGAAGTCGAGCAATTTTTTACCTGATTGGTCGACAATATATGAGCCTTCACAATGTGAAAGGACATTTAAACAAGGGGTCGAAAGAGATTGATGTAGAAAATATTTAGAGTCTTCTTCTAAAACAGTCTGCGTTTGTGGAGTAATATTTTTCTTTGACCAATCTTGCCTACGAGGGCTGATGTTTAAATCCCCTTCGGATTGTAAATCTACTGACTTAGACATTTTACAATCCAATTAAAGCCTTTAATTCAGTAATGTCTTCTATCAGATAATCATGATGAAAGTTTTTCAGTTGCATTCGTGTATGCGTTCCATAAAGCACGCCTACCGTAAGGCCACATTTCGCATTTTCGCCTTCCATTAGATCAGATGGAGTATCACCAACTTTTACAACACTCGAAGACTTAGAAATATTTAAATCCGCCATTAATGCTTGAATCATGAAAGGATGTGGGCGACCATCTTCAACTTCATCACTAGCTTTAGTTGCATCAAGCAACCCGTTTTTTACCCACCCAGTTCTTTCCAAGATGATGTCGGTTGTAGAGCGACTAAAACCAGTATCTAAAGCGATTTTAATTCCGGCCTCTTTTAGTTCACTAAAGAGTTGTGATACTCCCTCAATTTCTATTATATCTGGTGAAGTTCTATAATATTCATTAATGAGCTCCAGAAAAGAATTATGGATTAATTCTACAAGATTTGATGAATTATCTTGGTTGGGTTTCTTTGTTAAAATGGTTTTTATGGCTGTTTTTTTCTTGTAACCCATAACAGAATTGATTTCTTCTTGGGTGGCCGAAATACCATGTGCTATTAAAGCAGCTCTAAAACTTTCGTTTACACTATTTGCAGTGTCGTTTAAGGTAGTTCCTGCAATGTCAAATACAACTAATCTTGGTTTCATATATCTCATCGTTTGAATTTTGAAACAAAGATAAACGATGAGTGAGTAAAGAAAACGGATTTCGTATATGTTAACAAAGTCTTAAAGAATAGGTAATATAGAATTGCAAGTTATTTACATAAATAATGTATATATAACTATTTAATACGAGAATGTGATTTTGTAAGTGATTTACAAATGCTCAATTAAAATTTTAATGTTAACCTATACTTAAAGTAACGGTAACATGAAAAACGGGATATTCAGTACAACTTATTTACGAAAACATTCAATTAATAAAGAGGCAGTAAATTACCATGAAACAATGGCTATTTAGTATTGGTCTTGTACTTTTGTTATCCCATTTTGTACAAGCTCAAACAAGTAAAAATGAATCAGAATTTATAGTAAAACCGTATTTACAATTCGCTACTAAGAATAGCATTGTGGTGCTTTGGGAGACAAAAGAAAAATCAACATCTAAAGTTGAGTTTGGGAAAGCTGTACTTAATTCTGGAGAGCCTGTTCTTAATCAAAATGCTGGTTTAGGTGATTTATCAACAATGCACGAAGTTGTGCTAACTGATTTGGAAACTGAAACAAACTATTTTTGGCGAGTAGTTTCTAAAACATCATCTGGTAAGGAGATTGTTAGTGACACTTACTCTTTTAAAACGGCAGTAAATGATAGTACTGCTTTTATGTTTGCTCTCATTGGAGACACGCAACGAAATAATAGTACTCCTTGGGCTTGGAAAAAAATTGCTCAGCGTATGTGGGAAGATCGTCCAAGTTTTGCCGTTCTAGCTGGCGATATTGTGGATAATGGAAATAATTTAGATGATTGGACTGATGAATTTTTCCCGCCTGGTCATGTCGCAATGAGCCGATTTCCTATCTATACGGTTCTAGGTAACCACGAAAATGATTCTGATTACTACTACCAGTACATGGCAAATCCTGCGCCAGAATATTACTATACATTCAAATATGGTAATGCTCAATTTTTTATGATTGATTCGAACCGTGATATATCTGAAGGTTCCGAGCAATACAATTGGTTAGAGTGGGAATTGGCGAAATCAGATGCAACTTGGAAAATCGCAGTTCAACATCATCCTCCATTTACATCAGAGGAAAATGATAGTGGCGATACCTTTAAGGAAGCTTCAACTTATGGTACACATGCTAGATACCTAGTACCTCTTTTCGAAAAATATAATCTTGATTTCGATTTATTTGGACATGTTCACATGTATGAAAGAACTTGGCCTATTAAAGATAATTTGGTAAATCAAGAAGATGGTGTAGTCTACATCAACTCTGGTGGTGCTGGTGGTGGTTTAGAGGACTTTGCTCCTACAAGAACTTGGTTTACAGCTGAACTTCAAACTGGCCATCATTACTGTACGTTCGCAATTCATGACAAAACGGTGATTTTTAAAGCTATTGACCATGAAGGTAGAGTTTTCGATACTTTTCAACTTACTAAAGAAGATGGTACAAGTAATAGATCATCTGTTCTACAACCACCAGCACCAAAAATAAAGGCCGAAGGGCGTGTTTTTGAAAAAAGCTCAGAAATTACTTTAGAAGCTGCGTTTGAAGACAACACCATTTTTTATACTACAGACGGCTCAGAACCAAATCAGTCTTCAAAAAAGTATACTAGGCCTTTCACTATTAAAAATACTAGCGAAATTAAAGTCATTGCTTACAGTAAAGAGAATAGAGCTAGCCGAGTTAATAAAGTTTATTTAAGAAAACTGGAGCCAATGAAGCCTGTAAAAGTGTCTGCTGCAAAATCAGGCTTGGCTTATACCTATTATGAGGAAGATGTTATACAGTTACCTGATTTTTCAAAGCTAAAGGCGGTTTCTAAGGGTGTGGCAACTTCTGTTTCTTTAGAAGCTGTACCTCATCGCGAAGATGACATATTAATTGTTTACGAAGGCTTTGTTGAGGTTAAAGAAAACGGTAGATATAAGTTTAATCTAGCTTCTGATGATGGCAGTAAGTTTTTTTTACACAATCAAATCATTGTAGATAATGATGGCGAACATGGTATGAAGAAAATTTCGGGAGAAGTTCTCTTAGAAAAAGGAAAACATCCAATTAGAGTTGAGTTTTTTGAAAGTGGTGGAGGAGAAGGACTAATTTTGACATATGAGGGTCCTGGTTTTGAAGAAAAGCCAATCGCACCGTTCTTGTTAAGCCACAATTAAGTTGATGGATATATCCAAAGTGCAGGGGAAGTACATGATGCAATGCTGGTCAGATCAGGCCAGCTACTCCCCAATTGCAGTCGAAAAAACCGAGGGTTGCTACATTCACACCAAAGATGGGCGCAAAATTTTTGATTTAAGAAGCGCTCACGAATGTGTAAACCTCGGTTTTAATCACCCAAAAGTACAACAAGCAATTATTGAACAGCTCAATAAAGTAGTTTATGTAACTGATGATTTTGCAACGGAGCCAACTGCGCTTCTCGTACAGAAATTAGCCTCAATTACGCCAGGTTCAGCAAATAAGAAAGTTTGGTTTGGGCAAAGTGGGGCTTCTTCTGTCGAGGCTGCTATTAAAGCGGCTAGGATGTACAAGTACAACCAGCTTATGGAAGGTGGCACTAATCAGTACGCAGCTAATCGTCAATATCCATATCCGTATAAAATTGTATCTCGTTATCGATCTTGGCATGGAGCTACAATGGGAGCATTATCAGCTAGTGGAGACCCTAGAAAATGGTTTAATGAACCTCTAACAGTTCCGGGTTTTATTCAAGCACCAGATGCCTATCCATTTCGATCTCCTTTCGGTGAAGACCCTGATGGGCTTAAGGCCGCTGAATACATGCGATATATGATTGAAATGGAAGGTGGAAGTGCCTTTGTCGCTGCCGTTTTAGTAGAACCTGTTGTTGGGTCTAATGGAGTGATTCCTGCTCCAAAAGCATACATGAAAAGATTACGCGAAATATGCGATGAGTTTGATCTACTCCTGATTGTTGATGAAACGATGACGGGAATGGGAAGAACGGGCAAATTACTAGCCATTGAGCATTATGATGTTGAGCCGGATATCATAATCATGGGGAAAGCACTAGGTGTGTATTGTCCTATTTCAGCAACTATTTTTAGCGAAAAAGTAGCTGCTTCTTTCGATGAGAATATCTTTGGTCATGGACAGAGTTACTCTGGTCATGCGTTAGGTGCGGCCGCTGCTTTAGCGAGTTTAGAGGTTATTGAGCAAGAGAATCTTTTAGAGCATACTATAGAAATGGGTGCTTATTTAGAATCAGAATTACTTGAACTTCAAGAAAAACATGCATCAGTTGGGGAAGTTCGAGGAGTTGGTTTAATGTGGACAATGGAATTGGTTAAGAATCAACAAACCAAAGAATCTTTCAGGAATATTTCCGAGAAATACACTGAAACACCTGTTAAACAGATGGCAAGATTCTTACTGGACGAGAAAGATATTTATGTGCCTGGCGATAAATTTGGTCTCTGGATTTTTCCACCTCTTATTGTAACTAAAGAAGAAATCGATATGCTGATATCAGCTTTTGATGAAGCTCTTGAAATCACAGATTTAGCAATGAAAAACACTATATAAGAATAATGAATAAAATTGATATTGCAATTGTTGGTGGCGGAATCATTGGTTTAGCCCATGCTGTTGCCGCGGTTGAAAAAGGGTACTCCGTTCAACTATTTGAACAAGAAGAAATGGCTGTTGGGGCTTCGGTTCGGAACTTTGGTTTGGTTTGGCCTATTGGGCAACCTGCTGGTAATTTGTATGATAGGACAATGAAGAGCCGAGAAAAATGGCTAGAAATGTCAAAGAAAGCTAATTTTTGGGCACTTGAAAATGGATCATTTCATTTGGCATATCAAGATGATGAATATGCAGTACTTTCAGAATACCACACTAAATTTGGAAATAGAACTCAATTGCTATCAGCAACTGAAGTACTCAAAAAATCACCCAATGTAAATCCTGAAAATCTTAAGGGTGGGCTTTTTAGTGATACTGAAGTCAATGTAAATCCAAAACGAGCCATTCACTCTATATGTAATTGGCTAGCGCTTCAACCAAAATGTACAGTGAACTTGGGCGAAAAAGTGTTGAGTGTTGACGGTGGTTTGATCATTACTTCTAAAGGCACCTACCATGCTGAACAGGTTTTCATTTGTGGAGGTTCTGATTTTCAATCTCTATATCCTGAAGTGTTTAATACTAGTGGGTTAATAAAAAGTAAACTCCAAATGATGCGTTCTAAATCTAGAAACGAACAATTTATTCTCGGGCCAACTTTATGTGGGGGGCTTACATTAAGGCATTATGCATCTTTCGCTCAATGTGATTCTCTAGAAGTGTATCGGAATCGGATTACTAGAGAATCTCCAGAATTTGATAAATGGGGTATACATGTGATGGTTTCTCAAAACGAATATAATGAGCTTGTAATAGGTGACTCTCATGAATATGCTCTTAGTTTTGATCCATTCGATAAATCAGAAATTAATGATCATATCATTAATTACATGCACACTTTTCTGAAATCCAACAACATCGATTTACTAGAAACTTGGCACGGTGTTTATGCAAAAAATCCAAATGGAACAGAGTTTGTATCACAACCAGAAGCTAAAGTGAAAATTATAACTGGTTTTGGTGGTGCAGGTATGACGTTCTCATTTGGTTATGCTTTAGAAGAAATAGCCAAACTTTAGAAATAAAACTATTCAGTAAAAAGATAGAAAACCAACATAGTAGCAGGTACTGTGTTGGGGTTTCTAGGAACATGTGGTAAACGGCCATTGAAGAAAAGGGATTCGCCCTCATTTAGCTCTACCACCTCATCATCAATTACATACTCACACCTACCTGAAAGCATATATTTAAACTCATAAGCATCGGTTTCCACGCAATCGCGTTGGCAGTTGGGTTCTAAAGTTAATAGTACAACTTCAAAACCAAGAGTTTGAAGCTGTTTACTGAAAATTAGATCATATTTAAAGCCAGTGGCATCATCTTCTTTTATAATATATTGATGTTGCTGTGCAGGAATTTTCAGATACTTGAAAGGAGAAGATTGGCTAATACTTTCAAAAAATTCACTTGGCTGAACCTCTAATGCAGCAATAATAGAAAACAGAACAGGAACCGATGGAATAGTTCGGCCGTTTTCAATACGAGATACCAAACCATTACTGACATTTGCTTTTTTTGCAATCTCACTAGCATATACCCCTTTTTCTTTTCTAATGGATCGAATTCTTTGTCCAATCCCAATGATGTATGTATCCATGAAAAAGAAGTGTCTAATAAAGATTTTGTTGATGAAACGCTAAAACAGTAAATGCTTTCAGAATATATAAAAAAACAGCTATTTATTTAGAATATGGAAACAATATTTTGATTTGAATGTGGAGTATTAGTTATACGTAAATTCGGAATTTTTCCATGTGATAAGCAGAACTTATAGAGTACGTTTGTGGCCTAAAACTTTACTAAAATCAAAAAAATATATTTATAACCCGCAAGTTTTTTGAAGTAAATGCACCTAATACTATAACCCCGATAAAATCAAGAATAGGAGACTAAATCATGAAACGCTTACTTAAAACCACATTTTTAGTATTCATGTTGAGCGCATTTGCAGTAAACGTGCAAGCCCAAAGAATGAACAATAGGAATATGAACAAGCAACAAAATCCCCAAACAAGAATGTTGCAACAAGGGAACCAAAACCAACGCGGTGGCGGACCTGAAATGTTTATTCCTAATTTGACAGATGAACAAATTCAGCAAATTAGAGATATAAGGACAAGTGGCCAAAAAGCTGCATTGCCTGTTAAGAACCAGCTTAGAGAAAAAAGAGCAAAACTTATTACACTAACCTCAGCTGATAAGTATGATGCAAAAGCAGTAAATGCTGTTGTTGATGACATTTCGAAACTTGAAAAAACAATGATGCTCTTTCAAATTGAACATAGACAACAAATAAGAAGTGTTTTGACAGAAGAGCAACGTGTAATTTTTGACTCCTTTGCTGGTGGCCGCAAAAAAAGTAATATGGGACAAAAAGGCCGCTTTAATGGCCCATCAAAAAGAAGATAATTACTATAAAGCCTTAACGAAGAATTGTAGTTGTTAGTGGGAAAGCTCTTGGTCGAAAGATCAAGAGCTTTTTTTGTTTTGGAATGAAGATTACCCATTTATTCGCTATCGTTAATTCATGTTCAATTCCTTTAGAAAACAGAAAATATCCACAGAGCGAATCGGTGAGTTTCAAGTTGAAATTTCTCGCAAAAGAATTAAAAATCTATACCTTAAAGTTTCGCCATTATCTCAGAAAGTTCGTGTTTCTGTTCCTATGCATGTTCCTGAGAAAACAATTGAGCATTTTGTTGTATCACGAACCGATTGGATTAAGACGCAGTTGGCTAAAAAACCTGTAGTCCAAAATGTAGAAGTATTGAATTTTGTGTCAGGAGAAACCCATTTTTACAAAGGCAAACCTTATCAGCTCGAAATTGTAAGTCACTCAGGCGCACCTAAAGTGGAAGTTTTTAGAGATGATACTATTGTGTTACGTGTTCAGGAAGGAATTTCGAAAGAGAGAAAAGATAAAGCCTTGAATGAATGGTACCGAGCGAGTTTAAAGGAGGAAATCCCTAAGCTAATTGAAAAGTGGGAGCCAATAATGAATGTTAAAGTGAAAGAATTTGGTGTTAAAAAGATGAAAACACGATGGGGAACATGTAACATTCGCGCTCAAAGAATATGGCTAAGTTTAGAGTTAGCAAAAAAATCACCTGAATGCCTAGAATATGTGGTGGTACACGAAATGGTACACCTTCTTGAACGGTTACATAACAGACGTTTCCATGCTTTTATGGATTTGTTTTTACCAGATTGGCGTAGCCGTAAGAAGGAACTTAATGGACGAATTTGTTGATTAATAAGCCCACTTAGCTAAGTAATTTAGAAGGAGTGAATCGGAATTTTTAACGCTAAATCTAAGGTTATTTTTGGCAGTGTAGGAGGTACTAAACTGTATCGAACAGAAGGTACAATAATTGTTATCTCTTCTTTATTGCCCAATTCATTTTGGCCATTAGACTCAGCACTACTTTTTATAAAATTATAATTAGCTCTTGCTTCTAGAATAGGTTGTAGGTTGTCTACTTTAAATGGAATACCAGTTCCGAATTTTAAGCTGAAAAAATTTCCTGAGGGCTTAAACTCGCTTTTTGCTACAAAATTGTAATCACGGCTGTCAATAATATCTTGGTCGGTGGTTATGATAGTGTATTCACCTTTAGACTTATTTGAGGTTTGCGAAAACCCCACACCATAAATTAGATAAAGTGAGTTTTTAAATGTTCGCTTGAATTCTAAATTGGCATATAATGCAATTAGGTCAATTTCTGATTTAGTTGATAGCTCTGTAATATTAAGATTTGAAGTGAAGCCTCCAATATACAATTTGCCTTCTTGGGTGGTTTCATAAGTAAGCGATTTCTTTGTGTAACCCAGCTCTAGTATTAAGGAAGATCTTTTGTTTTTTGTTTGTTCGAGTGAAAAACCAATGTTGAAATCAGGAGAGTCTAACGTATAGTTAGGATTTATAATAAAACCGAAACCAGTTCCAATATTAACTCCAACCTTGAAAATATTGTCGGTGAGGTAGCTATAATCATCGTCGTAAAACACATCAAAACAACTATTGTACCTATTTACATAGTCAGAAAGGTCTTTGGTATTATACTGAAGTCTTGAGAAGTTGATTTTCGAAAAATCATCTGCACATTCTTGAGAATAATCTCTTAAAAAAGTACGGTATCTTTCTTTATCGATGTAAACAATTTCCCCATCTCTAGTTTCGAAAAAGTAGAAAGCTTCATTTTTAGAACTTCTAAACACAAGTAGAGCAAGATCGCTGCCTCTATTAATTAGGACCTTTAAAAATAGTGGATTGGTGTCGGTAGGGTTCGTATCGAAATCAATCGAATAAGAGCGATAAATACTACCATCACTAAAACCATATTCTTTAATACTAGCTGGTGTGTGTTGAAATGCATAATCGGGGTTGCCGTCTAAAAAGAAGTTAATATTTTGATAGTTCTCTTGATTCTTTGATTGATAAATTTGCCCTTTTAATGTGTCTCCCTCTAGACTAATTACATATCCATTTACAAAGTCTTGAGCGTTAGCTGTTTTAAAAAATGAACAGCATAAAGTTATTATAAAACTGAGGGTTAAAATCGATGAAATTTTACTCATTATGTTCTAAATATGTTGGCGGTTGAGGTTGGGGGTAATAAGGAATTAGATAAAAGATGTTAATAACATAGATGTAAAATTAACTTTAAAGCGGTTAATTAGATTAAGCTATGGAACTGGGAACCCTTGCGACAGTCCTTAATCATTTCCATATTATGCCCGATTATTAATCTGTTCTCAATCCAATGAAAAAAAGCTTTTATACACTATCATTTTTATTTCTGTTTACAATTCTATTATCTCCAGTAAATACAGTATTTGCTCAAACTTCTAACGATTATACTATTTTTTTTGAAGAAGCTATTCACAACGAAGCTAAAATATCAGCTACTTTTAAAAATTTAGAACCGGGAATTTTAGAAATTAGAATGAGTAGAACCTCACCAGGTAGATATGCTTTGCACGAGTTTGCCAAGAATGTGTATGGTGTTAAGGCTTTTAACAGCAAAGGTGAAGAACTAGAAATTACGCGTCCAAATCCGTACCAGTGGGATGTAAGCGGACATGATGGAACGGTGGTTTTTAAATACACATTGTTCGCAAATCATGGAGATGGAACCTATGTTCAAGTTGATGAAACACATGCCCATTTAAACATACCTGCTACTTTTGTTTTTGCTAGAAATTATGGACACCGACCTGTAAAAGTTACTTTCCAGCTTCCTGAAAACTCAAACTGGAAAGTTGCCACTCAGCTAAAGCATTTGGAAGGAAATACTTATTACGCACCAAATACCTACTATTTCATGGATAGTCCAACTGAAATTGCGGATCTGCATATCCGAGAAAGAAAAGTGGAAGGGAAAACAATTCGTATTGCACTCCATACACCAGCCACAGATAAAGAAGTAGATGAGTATTTCGAGAAAGTAATGGGAATTGTGGAAGCTCAACGGGCGGTTTACGGCGAATTACCAGATTTTGATTTTGGAGAGTACACGTTTCTATTATGTTACATGCCTAACGCTGATGGAGATGGAATGGAGCATAGAAATTCGACATATGTAGTAAGTTCAAAACCATTTGCACGTCCTTTAGGTGAAACTGGAATAGGTACTGTATCTCATGAGTTTTTTCATACTTGGAATGTGGAGAGAATTAGACCGAAATCTTTAGAGCCTTTCGATTTTGAAAATGTAAATATGAGTGGCGAATTATGGTTTGCGGAAGGTTTTACGAGTTACTATACCAATTTAATGCTTGCACGTGCAGGTATCAGAACTGAAAAGCAATATATCGAAAGCTTAGATGGTGCTCTTAGTTATGTTATCAATTCCCCTGGTAGAACGTACTTTAATCCAATCGAAATGAGCTATCAAGCTCCATTTGTGGATGCCGCTACCGCTGTAGATCCTAATAATAGAGTGAATACATTCATTTCTTATTACACTTACGGTAGTGTGTTAGGTCTTGGCCTTGATTTAGAACTTCGACAAATGAACAAGGGCCTGAGTTTAGATGACTTTATGAAATTAATGTGGCAGAATTACGGTAAACCCGAAGTTCCATACACTGTGCGAGATATTCAAGCAACTTTGGCAGATTACGCAGGTGCTGATTTTGCTAACCACTTTTTTGAAAACTATATATTTGATAGCAAACTGCCCGATTACAAAAAATTACTTGCTAATGTTGGAGTGAAATTTGAAAAAAGAGCTCCAAATGCCGCTTGGATGGGAGGGCAAATCGTAAAAAGAAATGGAAATTGGGTTCTTCGTTCAAATGCCACTAAAGACTCTCCTCTATACAATGCTGGGATAAGAACAACTGACGAGTTTGTTTCAATTGGTGGGGTTAAACTAGACGACAATTCGAGAATCAACGATATAATGAAAGGCTTTAAACCTGGCCAAAAAATTGAAATTGAATATTTGAGATGGGGACAAGAAAAAAGTGTTTCCATAATTCTAGAAAACGACGAAAGTTTTGAAACAACTATAAATCCAAGTTCATCTAAAAAGGAAACGGAACGAAGAAAAGAATGGGTTAAAGCTAAAAATTAATCCAATTGGCGTTTAAATTTCCACGAATTAATGTTGAAAGAGGTTTATTTAGCAATTTATAACTAACGCATATCTATTATGAAAAAAGCTATTCTAATAATTGGCTTAGGGCTGTTTTTTGCCACAAATATTATCGCACAAAATACTCCAGCCATTTTATCTATGAAGGAAAGAGCTCGAGTGATAGATGAACTGTTAGAGGACAAAATTGAAACCGTTCTTCCTCAAATTATGAGGCGAGAAGGGTTAGATATGTGGATTGTTATTTCAAGGGAATACAATGAAGACCCTGTTATAAAAACGTTGTTGCCCGCAACTTGGCATGCTGCGCGTAGGCGTACAATTTTGGTTATGTTTGATAGAGGTGACGGCAAAGGTGTTGAAAAGCTCGCTGTTGCTCGTTACGATGTTGGCACGAACTTTAAGAAAGCGTGGAATCCTGAAGAAGAACCCGACCAGTGGGAGCGGTTGGCTGAAATCATAAAAGAACGTGATCCTAAGAAAATCGGAGTTAATAAATCGAAGCATTTTGGTATCACTGATGGAATTGTAGCCACAGAGCTAGAAGAATTACAACGGGTTTTAGGTAAAAAATATAGTTCAAGAATTGTTTCTGCAGAAAAAGTTGCAATTGCTTGGTTGGAAACACGTACACCTAAAGAGATGGCTATATATCCCCAGATTGTACGAATTGCACATAATATTATTGCTGAGGGCTTTTCAGATGCGGTAATACAGCCTGGTGTTACTACAACTGAAGATGTAGTGTGGTGGTACCGCGAACGAATTAGAGAGCTAAAGCTCATTACTTGGTTTCACCCTAGCGTTTCCATTCAGCGTGCTGACCCAGAATCATTTGATCATTTAAGAACGTTCGATTCTCGCCCCGCAAATAATGTGATTATGCCCGGTGATTTAATCCATGTCGATTTTGGAATAACGTATCTTCGCCTAAATACAGATACACAGCAACATGCCTATATTTTACGACCAGGCGAAACAGAAGTGCCTGCGTATCTTCAAAAGCATTTGAGAACGGAAATAGACTTCAAGATATTTTCACTAATAACTTTAAAGAAGGTAAAACGGGTAACGAAGTTCTAAAAATGACTCGAGAGCAAGCCATTGCCGAAGGCATTAAGCCATCTATTTATACACATCCAATCGGTTATCATGGCCATGCTTCGGGTACAACCTTAGGAATGTGGGACTCCCAAGGCGGAGTTCCAGTTAGAGGGGATTATCCGCTTCATTTAAACACTGCGTATTCTATTGAGCTGAACGCAGCTACGTACATTAAAGAGTGGGGCAAAGAAATTCGCATTATGCTAGAAGAAGATGCTTTTTTTGATGAAACAGGAGTATGGTATATAGATGGACGTCAACGTGAAATTATGACGATTCCGAGAGTTCCAGCTAAACATTAATTGGGTTTACGTTTAGAATTATTACCTTATCGGTAATATTTATATGTAAAATTAATTCAATTAATTATGGTTAATTTCAAGCTGACTTTGATTGTTGTTCTACTGAGTTCTTTGCAAATATATGCCCAAGAATCAAAGCACCAAGCTTCGGTTCAATTAATAGCTGGTTTTGATAAATTCTCGTATCAGATAATAAATATGGGTTCATATCGAGATGAATTTTTAGATGATAATAGCCTTGGAGCTGGTTTAGGTTATTCATATGAATTAATGCCCTCATTCTTACTAACAGGGGGGATGGAATATCAAAGGATGAAAGGTAAATTAAAGGGAATGGATGGTCACGAATATTTGAAAACATCAAGTGCTTTTCTCTCCTTAGGTATTCAAACTGATATAAATGAATTGCCATTATATTTCGATTTAGCCTATCTGTATATTATTATGAATTTTAAGGAAGGTTTGGATGATGAGTCTTTTTTTTAAAAAACAATCTACGGGGCATGGTTTTAAAATAGGTTTAAGTTATAGTCATCCTCTTTCCAAATCGTCTAATCTTAAAATGGGTATATATTCCTATGGAATTTTAGTTGGGGGGGGTGGATTCTATTTCACGGACGATAGAACTGATGACAGTAGAAGAAGCCTTGGTGTTTTAACCAGTTTACAAGTGGGTTATTCATACAAGTTTTAATTAGCATTTGATTTGATGCTTAGATTGCTCTTAGCGACAGTTTTTCTAGTTTTGGAACCTTTTATAAATACATTTGGCCAAAATGGATGGCATTGTTTTTCTGCTTTCCTTCAGCGTCCTGACACAGAATCATTTGATCATTTAAGAATGTTCGATTCTCGGTCAATAAATAATGTGGTATGTTTAGAGAATCAATCCATGTCGATTCTGGAATATCCAATCTTCGCCTAAATACAGATACACAGCAATATGCCTATATGTTTTAGCTTGGTGAAGTATAAATGATTGTTATTTAACATTCTAAATGTTAATATGCTTTAAATGTCAGCATTCAAACTACAAATTTATAGCCAAATGAAGAATATAATTTATATATCATTTATTACTATATTTCTAACCACTTCGTTAATAGCTCAGGAAAAAAAGCATGTAGTGCAATCATACGGACTTGTTAGTATGGGGGGCGTTTCTTTCAATTCGTACTACAGAATTGATTCGGGATGGGACGAAAAATATACCGATAAAGTAAGTTACGGTGGAGGCCTAAAATATTCATATAAACTGTTTCGGATAATATATCCTTCAATAGGTATTGAAACTCAGTATTTGAATGGAAGTGGAGAAAGTGGTGACAAGGTTATTGTTGATTTATATCACATAAAGCTGGGAGTATTAATACACTTGTATAGAAGAAGTGGTTTTGAATTTGATCTTGAAGCCGATTATTTACATTCCTGGGCTGAAATTGAACATTACTATTTCAATAAATGGGAAGAAGATTTACATAAAGGACTTGGCATCGGGGTAGGGTTTAATACTAGATATGTATTTAATAGCTTTTCTGGTATTAATTTAGGTGTTTATAGTAAGGGTTACTTTCTGAACTTAGATGGTAATAGAGGAGGATCAGGATATATCAATCAATTTATAGGTTTGCACTTAGAGTATAGAGTTGGTTACAGTTTTCATTTTTAGAAATTTAATAGAAATCTGATGTTCAATTCACTTCAAGAAAAAATTTCTCATGCTCGCAGTGTTAACCATTCTTTGCCAGACCTGCCATTCAACATTGTAACACTTCTCAAAAGAGGGATTGGTAACTCGGATACTTTTCTGATTTACATAGATTTGAACGGGAAAAGAGTAGAATTTTCTTACAGAGATTTTTATGAAATGGTGCTGGATACAGCTCGTTTCTATCAAAGTCAAAATTTGCAGATTGGCGATAAGATTGCAACCATTTCTCACAATCACTGGCATACCGTTGTACAATATTTTGCGGCTTGGTTTTGTGGATTGGTTGTAGTTCCTGTAAACCTGAGTGAAGATGACCACCGCATTGAATACATATTAAAAACGGCAGAAGTTAAGCTGGCCTTAGTCAGAGATAATTATCTCGATAGAATACAAAAAATCTGCTCTATAGCGGGATTAGATGGCATACAGATCGTTCCTTGTGGAGAAGATATCAACTCATTTACAAAAAGTGAGGGTGTTCTAAAAGAACCAAATTTTGCGGTGGATACGGATGCCTTGATTGTATTTACCTCTGGCACAACGGGCAACCCAAAAGGTGTGGTGCTTTCGCAAAAAAATCTACTCGAAGATGCTCGTGCAATTAGTGAATGGCATCAAATTACAGATGAAATTCGGATGATGTGTGTGCTTCCTATTCATCATGTGAATGGAACTGTAGTAACCTTACTTACTCCATTCTACGTAGGTGCCTCGGTTGTTTTGGTTGAAAAATTCAAGATAGATCAGTTTTTCCCAATTATAGAAAAAGAACAGGTTCATATTGTTAGTGTAGTGCCAACCTTACTTCATTTTCTAACAAGTTTTTATGAGGATAAGGAATCTCCTAAGCTAAATCATTTCAAACATATAATTTGTGGTGCAGGTCCTCTAACTGTAAACGTTGCCAAACATTTTGAATCGCGTTTTGGGAAGCGGATTATTCATGGGTATGGACTGTCTGAAACGACCTGTTATTCATGCTTTCTTCCATTAAATCTTAGTTCTGAAGAACATACAAGCTGGTTAAACGATTATGGATTTCCAAGTATTGGTGTTGCAATTCCTGCCAACGAAATGGCCATCCATAATGAACGAGGTGAGGCTATTGGTGAAGAGGAACGCGGTGAAATAGTTATTCGTGGCGTAAATGTTATGAAAGAATATTTCCATAATGAAGAAGCAAACGAGGCTGCATTTACTCATGGTTGGTTTAGAAGCGGCGACGAAGGTTTTTATAAGAATGATGCCGCTGGAAATGCTTATTACTTTATTACAGGTCGAATAAAAGAATTGATAATTCGTGGAGGAATTAATTTCGCCCCACTTGAAATTGATGAAGTTATAAATCAAGCACCCGGCGTTAAATCTGGGATTGCAGTTGGTTTTGAGAATGATTGGTATGGTGAGGAAGTAGGTGCTTATGTACAATTAAAAGACGGCACGCCTGAAAATGAAGAAGAAATTTTAGCCTTCTGCCAAAAACACTTGCCCCACTCAAAATCTCCAAAGGTGGTGGTGTTCGGCAAAGAAATTCCAGTTACCTCAACTGGGAAATACCAACGCAGGAAAGTAGCGCACTTATTTGAAGAGTGGAAAGAAGTGCAGTTTAAGAAGGAGTGAAAGTTTTATTTTATCCACTATAAATTAGTGTTTCAATATTGAAGCTATAGGCTATGTATGAAAAATACTGGAAAAATTAGATATGGTTCTAATTTTTTTCATTTTTAATGAATTATTAATTATATAACTCGCAAAATGGTATGAGAATAATATCTATTTAATTTGAGAAAAATATCTATTTAAATAGACCTAATAAAGCCCATTAAACTTTTAGGGGCTCCTGAGTTATTGGTAACTTTAATCCTTGCAAATTTACCATATAACTTTGTCCTTCCAAAAGCGCCAGCAGCGTTTTCGGCAAAATCCAAATCATCAGATACATCAACAGTTTGTACGTCGCCCTCTTGATAGAAGTACTGAATCGCAACAGCAACAGCACCTAATGTACCAGAGCCGACACGAAACCGAATGTCCAGTTCTTTTCCTTGAAGTTCATAGAAGTCGGTAGTATATGATTCTGTATTTTCTATCGTGGTAAAGCGTGGCAAAAAGGCAATATCTACACCTTTAAGCTTTTCCTTTACCTCTATATAACTTGGCACATTAAATTCACTGATCGTAACATTCCCAATCGAACTACCGTTACTTGCTTCGACACAGCTTGTTACCAAAAGCCTACCTGTAGGCAATTTCACGAACTTTGGTTGCACGGGATAAGATAAGCCGTTGTACTCTGGGGAGCTCCATGTCTCGCCATCAATAGAATAAGAAGTTATCCCAGAGCTGTCTACACTACTGTTTACGTTATTTCTTCCGATAAATAGGAAGTAATCTCCCATCATTTGAACATTGGCACCACCTGAGACAAATAAGTCGCACTGACTTTCAGTAAAGGTAGTAAAATCCATCGAATTCGCTTTTAATAAAGTGCTCCATTTTGAGGCGCTATTGTCTCTGCAAAGTAAGAAATTAACATCCTGTTTCTTTTTGTTGTCGTGTCTCCAGTACAGAGTGCACTCATTACAATCAACAGTATCGAATGTCTTTGCAACTGTCCATGTACTCCCATTATTTGCTGATTTTAGAAGCGCAGGGTGTGAAGTATCTTCAGCATCATGACCATAAGCGGTCATATACAAATAATCCTTCCCTCTCCTTATTGGCGCGTAAGGGGCGCGGTTAAGTTCATTGTATGGTTGCGCTACTGTAGTAGCTACCCAGGCACTAGCACTTCTAATAGCTTTTGAAGAACACTTCAAAATCACAATGTCACTCTCTCCACTTGCAATGGATGTGTATTCCGAAAAGACTAGGATATAAGAATCACTTACAAAGTCATACATAATATCAGGATCGCTAACCGCCTCTTCACTGGAGTTATAAATGCGAACAGAGCTAGACCAAGTCCTACCAAGATCCTTACTAACAGTTAAATATAAATCAGCAGCTCCTGGATCATGGTCTGCGGCATCCCGATAGACAAGAAGTATATCCCCATCTCTACCAAGGCAAATCCCATGAAACCCAACGTGGTTATTTGTAGTAGATTCATTAATACCGTTCGTAGCCGTTAAATTACGAACCGCTCCCATTCCTTGCCCTACACTATTCGTCTCAAACTGTCCATCGAGTGTAACAGCAAGACTACGCTCTTGGGTTTCTTTGCCGTTTTCAAAACCGAAGACATTCTCTAGGGTACCATAGCTGAAGAGTTCAATCGTTGAACCTGATTCATTCGTTACTTTGAGTTTAAAGCTATCATACTTTAACTTGACATCAGCATGTAAATAAGCACCTGCTTGCTTTAAAAATTTAGTAATGTTTTCGGTCTCTGTTACCAAATTATCTAAATAGTAATAAATAATCTCGACCTTTAAGAACTCTAGTCCTGTTGGGGCAGAATTCCCAAATAATGCAAATCGCAAATTGGGCTTATCGGTATTAATTTGACGTGTTGTATAGCTTGCATCATCTGCGATTGAGGTTACTCTAGGAATGAGCTCTAGCTTCTTTGATACAGAGTTCCTAACCTCGTCTTTGTTCGGCAGTATAATCTGCTGAAGACCAATAGAATCATATCTGCTTGATTTATGAGCAAAACTATTAACAGCCGCATAAACAGCTCCGCTTTGGGATATATGGGGCTTTCGTAAGCTTAAGATAGAACCGCCCAGACTCTCAGCAGGGGTATATTCAAACCCATTAATGGTATGAAAACAAATCTCATTATAGCCGACAGTTGATCTTGCTTCGGCAAAGAAGGTGAATACACCGTTCTCTTCTACAAAGTCACAAGACCTATTTATGACAAATGGCAGATTATATTTAGTAAATGTAGTGCCATTACGGGATGCAAATAAATAACCATTTTCAGTATCGTTGATATTACCAACCAGGCAAAAAATATTAGACTTAGCTGCTCCTTCAAGTGTATTGTCGTATATAGAAAAAACAGATCGTGCTTGTCCTGTCCCGCCAAGCTCCTTATATACAGACCACGTAACACCTCCGTCAGAACTCCTCATAATCACAGGGGTATCATCGCCGCCTGTAGCTTCATAGCCGTATACAGGCATGAAAAGATATCTACTAGCCTTCACAATGCGTCCACCAACTCGATTCTTCAATGCAAAAGGCTGATTCACTGTACGAGATGTTGTTGCAGAAAGAATATCTCCGCCACTTACTACTACAATTTCAGCATCTTCATCATCAGCATCATCAACCTTCGAGCAGGCCAGAAACCATTCATTCGATTCAAGATCAAATCGCAAATAAGGGTCTATAAATTTATGCGATGCTTCTTCTAAAATTACTATAGGTGAAGTCCAGGTCTTACCATAGTCAGAACTTTTCATACCATAAATTTTAGCAGTATCAAAAGAACTTGCAGCGGCAACAGGGTATACGTAAATCATTTCATCATTCTCACCAAACGCTAAATCTCCGCGTCCTTGGCAAGCTCCAGAATCTAATGCCAATCTATCAACTAAATTATCAATGGCTCCCACTCTAATTGAGGTGCCGCGTTGCGGCTGTAGTGCGCTAAAATTGTCTATTCTTTGTCCTAAATCCATGATTAAAATCCTGTAAGTGTGATGGTGGTGGTTAAGCGACTGCCTTGCGAATCTCGGGTAATTGTGATGGTTGCATATTTAGACGAGCCTGTATAGGTCAATCGAGCTGATGTCCAGCCGTAATAGGTAGCAGTTACATTACTAATTACGCCTGTAACTCCATTAGGCCACTCGATGGAAGCGCTGCTTATATTGCCAAAATTATCTTTAACTATGCTTCCTGTGATGAAATAACCCTCAGTCTTAGTCCACAACTTCACATTGTCTTGTAGCGAGACTGGATCCGATTCTTTAACCCAATTATCATCTTCTGAAGAATCGGCACTATAAACCCCATTCTTTGATTTAACTGGGTCGTTTGTAACTCTTCTTAGCGTTCCATCAGCTTGGCTATCATCAGCAAAGAGCAATGCAGTGGTTTGAACGCCTAGTATACCTTCAAATATTGCCGATGTTTGGAAATAGCGCTCTGTAATGATGGGATCGCCTTGCTCCACCCAAGATCCAGAAGCTTCGACCAATTTCTGAAGTAAGCCTGCAGTAGTAAAATAAGCTCCTACAGTGCCATCTGTACCGGTGATTGCTGGCTCTTCGTCAATAGTATAACTCCATTCTGTAATGTCGTTGGTAGCATTTGCATTCGCAATTGCCTGCTTCATAGCAGTTATTAACGTAGTCAATGTCGATAATCTTAATACTTCATTCTCTGCCATGATCAGCTCAATATTAGGGTTTCAATTTCAAATGCAACGCCTTCTATCTCTATAGTGGCTGTATTTTCTGTAGCGGAGTTGGGTGCATCAAACTCCACTTCAAAGCCGCGACCATCTTCACTGTCAGTGCCTTTGGTAAAGCCTAGTAATACATCGCCCTGGTCTGTGATGACAGTCTCAGAATTAATAGCTTCGTATTCATCCTCTGAATAGAAGCTTAATTGGGTAATTCCAGTAGTATCTTCTAGGGCTTCCACTGAGAAAATCTCAATCTCTCCCGTTACCATATTCCACTTTATTTCTAGCGGAATTGTATATAAATCAGGTTCATTTCCTTGGTCTAAAACAATGGTTTTTACAAAATCTGGATATAGATATTTCCAAGTTCTAAGAGTAGAATATTCGATTTGGTCTTTGTTCGCTTGGCACATCCTTTGGTAAGGAGCCAGCTCAAATACGCTTTTAGTGGAGCCATCATTAGAGATGTATTCAGCGCCAACCCATTCATCTTCACTGTTAAGATACTCGACCAAAAAAATGAATCCATATTGATCTATATCACCTTGGCCAAACGTGTTTTTTACACTAGATGGATTTTTAATGCCTCGTGAATTCAGAAATATTTTATTATTTTTTTCTTCCGAATTCACTTTATCAACGGAAAGCGAGTTTATTAAATAATCAGCATCGTAATCAGCTTCTGTGTCATTATTTTTGAACACAAACTTTAATTCTAAGTAGCCAATAGACTCTTCTGGTGGCTCAAATTCTAGGTTCAAGTAAACATTTCTATTTTCTGCCAAACTAACATCGGCTGCAAAGAAATGAGCATTATCGATTGCGTCAACAGCTTTCCATGATAAATCTGAATTTAATAGAGAGATATTTCCATCACTATTATGAAATAAGATCTCTAAATATCTAACATCATTAAGCCCAGCTTCAACTCCAGCTTCTAAGTCGAAGTCTAGATCTAGGATGATTTTATCTGCGTATATACCAGCAATATTGATTAATGCTTCTTTCGATTTCTGTTCTAATTTACCTGTAGATGAAAAATTACTGCATCTTATTTTAAGTGTAGAATCATTTTGGATAATGCTACATGTAGAATAGAGCCAACCTGGAATAATCGTTTTCTTGCCTGTGGTAGGAAAAGAAGGAGTAGGCTGGTAGCCTATATAGGACTCTTGAAGATCAATATTTTTAAATAACTCATCACCTATTTTAAACACCGTTTGAATCTCCTTTAAACCGGGTTTAAATTGGTTGGTAGGCTTGCGCAAAACAGTGTCTGGAGTTAAAATACTACGGAGAGACCTAGATACTGGAGCTTCCGTCCTAAGATCAATCCCATTCAATGTAGCCGGTGCATTAAGGCGACGCTTACGCTCTATAAAAATCCATGTTTGACCAATTTGATACAGCTGGACATTAAATTGCTGGCAAAAATTCTCTAGCACGGAATAAAAAGAAACTCGGCTTGAGTCATCAAATCTAACTTGATGACTGCGGTTAATTCTATAACCCAAAGGGAAAGTCTTGGCATTATCAGCTGATGCCCATAGCGAATAGAATTCAATTTCGTAATCAAATCCCAAACGACTCACACATTCAAATAGAAAGTCTTTAATCTCAATAAAAGTATCCGTAGGCTTAAAGAACTCATCTTTGAGCAATCCAATTCCATTAGTAGCCACAAGCTCTATTTCAGGAGTTCTTTCATAATATTCGGAATTATTGGAAGGCAGATATAAATAGAGTTCAAACTCGACCTTCTCCCCATTTTTAACCTGAAGTTTGAAATCTTTTTTATTCCTGTTCGCGAACTTCTTCAACCAACCAAAATTATCTATAATGGTAAATTGTATTTGAATTGGCGAAAACGAAAAGAACATATCATTACCACGCGATCCCATCACAAAAAGTGGCTCTCCGCTGATTCCTATTTCCGTAATTGATTCTTCCTCTGAAAATCGCTCCAGGATAACAAGTGTGCGTTCTTCTTTGCTTCCGGAAGAAGTAGCATTAGCCATTAAAATCGTTTCTTCAGCAATTGCAGTGTAACTCATGATTGATTCCCCACAGCGTCTTGTTTTTGACGGTATTGCCTACCGGCTTCTAGAAAGTCTGAATACGAAATCTTTGGATACAACTTAACCTCAGCCATCGCTTCGGCAATTCCAGACCGCACTGCAGCGTTCAGAGCATTGGTATCTATTCCTGATGAAAAGGAACTCAGCTGAGGCTTTGAAAAGCTTGGACGAGTTAGCCCCTGGTAAGCTTTATTCATTCTATCAGCAAATTCAGGATCCTTATTCATTCTATTCATTAAAGGAATAGATTTAGCGGTACTAACCGCATTCATAATAAACTCAGGCTTATCATTTTCGTTAATGGATATTAGTTTTTTACCAGGAGCACTCATTCCTGCTCTTAAGCGCTCTTCAACCATTCCACCTTCTAAATAAGGATTGGGCTGGGCAAGTATCGTTCCCGCTTGTATTGCGCCCATTGCAATTACAGGCCATTGTGCAGCAACTCCAAATATCCCAGTTTGCCCCCAAACTTTACTTACAGCCACTGCAGTATTAGCTGCTACTTGGGCGAGACTCGCAATACGTTCTCGCTCAAATTGTTCGTGCTGCAGTTTGTCAATTTTCTTTTGGTATTGCTCTTCAGCCTGTTCACGTTTCTTAAGAAGTTGCTCTCTTTGGCGTTCAGAAAGCTTGTTATTTGATAATTGCGCATCAATGGAAGAAAGGGCTGCATCTTTTTCGGATTGAATGGATTGTATGCGTCGTTCGGTTATAGCACCTTGAAAGTCAGCTACTAATTGAAATCCTTGGTTAAGCTGCTCAATATATTCAGCAGCCATCTGCATTCTATCCTGATGAGCTTGGCGTTCGTCTAACTGCTCAATAGTAATGCCTTCCTTTTTCGCCAATATAGTTTTTTGTATATAATCAATACGCTCTTGGTGCCGTTTGCGTTCTTCATCACTTGTGGCAGCCGTATATTGTTGCTCTGCGCTAGATAACGAGTTGTAGAGAAAGGTCAGATTTTCTGTTTCAATTTTAGGGGTAACAGGAAACTTTACTTCTTCTAGCGAAATTGCCTCTTCAAGTACTTCATGAACTGGAAACTCTGGAGAGATAACGGGTTTAATCGGAGCATCTATTGGCTCTGTAGTGGATGAACCAATATCATTTTCATTAGAGGTGGTTTTAAACTGAGTTTCAAGTTGGCGGAATAGTTCTTGTTCTTTTTCAAGCTCCTCATTTACCTCTTTAAGCTCATCTGCAAGCCCCGTTCCAGAAAACATTTTCTTGGTGAAATCCTTAAAATCATGCTTCAACATCCTAGCGCCTTGTTCATCGGCCTCGGCCATAACTTTATTTCGGCGCTCCCAAAACGAAGTAGATAGATCTGCCTCTATACCAAGTTTCGCTTCTGCTTTTATTAATGCTTCAACAGCGTTTACCTGTGCAAATGTTTGGGCTTTCTCAAGCGTAGCACGCTCATAAGTTAACTTCGATAGTTCTTCCTGCTTTATTTGAAGGAGCGTTTTCTCTTCGTAAAATTTATTGTAATCAGAAAGCCTTTTAGATAGGTCTTCAACGGTTAGCTTTTCCGCATTAAGCGATTTTAGATAGTCCGGATACTTTTCATTTAATTCGCTGATTAAACCAGATCTATCTCCACCATTTTTTATTGCAGTAATTAATTGATTGGATAAAAGGTTAAGCTCTAATCGTTCTTCTTGAATTTTATCGGTAATACTAATGCCCAAAATATTTCGCAATACTTTAGAAAAGTCTAGTCCAGCGGTGGCTAATTCTTTCCACAAAGGAATGCTTTTCTGAGCCATTTCCTCGGCTATATCTCTAAATGCTGCATTCATTCTGCGCGTTGTATTTGCAGCTGAATCTTGAGTACGGTCTAAATCCCCAACAGCCACCCCCGATTTTTCGATAATTAATTGGTAACGAGCCTGTACTTTTTCTGCATTGGTTAATGACTCCGCACGATTTTTCCCCGTGTTTAATAACGCTCTTTCTTTTATTTCGGTATCGCTCAGTACAATGCCTAGAGTTTTCAAAGGCTCGTATTCGCCCGTAATCCCAGAGCGGATTGCTCCAAATGCTTGTTCGTATGGTACATTAAAAAAACTCTGAAAATCAGCGGCGGTCTTAACCCATTCAGTTCCAAAATCCACTGCTTCCTCCGAAACCATTCCCATCCCTTTAGCAATTTGTACTGAAGTAGACACAAACTCTTGTCCCTCAGAAGTAGTAACACCCATTATTTCGGCATTCTTTGCCAAGAATTCATTTGCTTTAGCAACACCAGGACCAAGTACAGTTTGATACTTACTGGCTGTTTCTTCAACAGAAAACGCTAATTGGCGACTAGTTTTAATTACGTCTAACGCTCTAGTTGCTATTTGGCGGTATACATCGGCAAGCAACGTACCAACCGTAATACTACCAACCCTCCAGGCGCCATTATTCTTGTCCGTAGCATCGGTTAATTTTTTAGTATCGCCCGTTAGTTCACGCTTGTTTTTAGAAAGTTCCTCAATCTTTCGATTATATCGTGCGACAATTGCAGGATCAGCCCATTTATCACGTGATTTAGTAAGCAGTTTAATCCGTTCGTCTAAATCTTCAACAGAGTTCTTTTGCTTGCGGATATCATCAATTCCACTCTTACCAATCGCGCTAATACCTTTTAGGCCAGCACTGGCAGACTTAGCAGCTGCTTCGGTATCATTAAGCAACTGAATTACCTCTTTACCACCTTTTTTAGCGTCCGATGGATCAAGAGAAACAACTATTTTTACCTTCTCAGCCATAGCTTATCTTAACCTTATATAGTTCGGCCACTTCATCTCGAGTACAAGATCTCTGCAAATAATGATATGTGGTTGGGTTGCCTTCACTTACTACAAGTATTAATTCTCTCCAGTATCCGTCATATTTGTAGAGCTCTCTTGTCCATTTTCTAAGGTCTCGTTTGTACCGGGCATCATCGAAACTCGACTTTGCTGAACGATCGGATTCATTAACATATTCGCTAGCATCGGGCTTCCCGTTAGTAAGCTTAAGAATCCTTTGACCTCGTAAAGATTCTCGCTGAACTTTCCCAGCCAATCCTCAAATGCTTTCATAACCTGGCTTCGATCAATCTTTGCATTCAGCTCTTTATTCTCTATTTCAAAACCGATTTTAGTACGCTTTAATATCTTAGGGAAGTCAAAGAAAATAGCTTCAGCAATAGCTGCTATATACACCGCTTTTGAGTTGTATAGATTTTCAAACTCAAATTGCTTATTTCCTTCTTTGTCAATTTCTTGGGGCGGAATCTCACCAATATCGGCGTAATAAATACGCTCTTCATTGGTCTTAAAAGCAGTTTGGGCAGGTATGCTACAAACCGTAAATATGGCCGCATTGGTGGTTGGTATTAGTTCGAATTCCTGATCATAGCCACTAATAATATTGTATGCTTCAAAATCCATTTATTTATCCTCGAGTTCTAGTTTGGTTTAACCAAGCTGGATATTCATCCAACTGGTCTTCTGTAACAACGGTGAGCTGAGCCTCGGGGTAGGTTAGCCCTCGATTTACCTTCAGCACTTCCGTTTTATTCTTTTTTTCGGGAACTACGGTATAACTCAACGTTGGATCTAAACTATAAATAGGATAGAATTTTACCGTTTTTGAATTATCTAACACCGCGTTCTGTACGTCAATCCAATCATTGTCGGTAGCACTTAGCGGTGCCACTCTTTGCAGGAAGGCGCTGGCAACATCAAATATTAGCCAAACACCTATAAACTCATGTTTCCGTTTTTTTGCGCCCGAAACCCACGTTAAGGTATCCTCATCGCCAAATACGGTAAGTTCGCTATTGCGAAAAATCCGCTTTATGCCATCCCATTCAAAGGCAATTTGTTTAACATCAAAAGTATCGAGTAGAGTAGCCACATCAGTTAGTAGTTTACATATTCATCGCTGCTATCACTACGCATTGATATGTTTGTGACCACTGCAGTTCCGCCGTTATCTAGTTCAATTTCTATTGTCCAGGTGTCGGCGGTAGTTGTTACCTCAGCAGAGAAGCGAGCGGCTGAATCAATCGAAGTACTTGAGGTTGCCACAGTATCGCCAGCAAAGTCTTTACAGCGCACAATTAGCGTTCCTCCAGATCCATCGTAATCAGCTGCCACTTTCCACTTAACTCCTGAAATTGGAAGAACAATAGATCCTTCGTTGGCAGTAAAAGTGATGCCTTCCGCTATATTCTGCTTCCAAATCACATTAGGGTTTCCTCCGGTAATTTCAGTTTCTATACGATGAACATCATTACCATTCCTGGCATCTATTCCGTAGCCAGGAACAACTTGAATTTCTTCATCTTCTAATGAAATGAAATGGCGACCATGCTTGGCAAAAATGGCGATACCAACGGCATAGTTATTATCCATCCAGTCTTCCAGAGTCGGTAAGCCTGCAGATTCCATAAAGCCAACCACAGGCGGATAAATCTTACCACCAAATGCATTCCCTGTTGGAGTGGGTTTTTTGATGTTGTCGTAAGCGAGCGCTGAAAATTCCGTAGAAAGAAGATTTAACTGGACTTTATCTCCAGTACTTCTACGAAATGAAACAGCTTTCTTCCAACCTGAGGCTACTCTACTCATAATGCTCCTATGCTTCTACAGCTAATAATGGAATACCTGAAAATGCTTCGAAATCTAATGCCCAAGGCTCGTTACCTTCACGGGCATCTATTCCTGGCATCATCTTAGCAAATGGCTGAACAGCTTCTTGAGTTTTATACTGTCGGCCATCGTTATACTCGAAATAGAAATACTTTTCTGTATTCCCAGTCATCAGATCCTCAATGTCCTGATAAGTAGCGTGATCTTCGAATGCAATATCACAACCAACCATTGAACCTCCGTAAGAATTACCTCCTGGAGTCTGGTTCTTCGTGTTATCTACAGTAATAGAAGAGTTGCTCGAATGGATTTTACCTGCAATCCAAGCTTTATTGGTGCCGGCACCATCGTCATCGTATCCGACTCTTTTTATTCGTTGATTTCTTGTTGACATAATTATGATTCCTCATTTTCTGTTGAGTTGCTTCGCACCATTTTGAATAAGGCGGAATAAACAGGGTTATTAATAAAATCTTTAGCAATTAGAGGTAGCGGTTTTGCGGAATTATCAACCAAAACTAGCGCCCGTTTACCTGAAACCTGATATACTTTGTTGTACAAAATTTGTCCAAAAACCCCCTCAAAACTCACAGGAAAGGCTTGAGGCAATTCCGCAGAATCAACGCGAACCGGTGTGGCTTTACTGGAGGTTTTACGAGGAAGCTTAACTTCATCACCAGTGTTAAATTCGATGTGTTTCTTTTTCTTTGCCATATCATTCAAAAAAGTCTGTGTGTTTCCAATATTGGCCGTACATCCATACGCCACCTTGCTTTACGTCCAGAAAGCCCTCACCAATTATCGAGGCTTTACTTCGTTCAAAATCCAAATCCTTCAACGCCTCTCTACCGAGATCCAGCAAATCATACATGCCAGGAGCTTTGTTTTTAGCTATCAAAGAGCGGCTGACATATGTGATTAGAAATACAGGGTTATTTATCTGGCCAGATCCATCTGAATACTGACCTTCTTTGAATTTTCTATCCTGATACACCACAAGAATAGCGCCTTTATGATGACCTAGACTATAAGTCTTTACATCATCAGGATAAGGCTCAACCTTAAGGTCAGGGAAGGCTGCCTCTAATACAGCAATGTATGCCTCAG
The DNA here is from genome assembly GCA_048267645.1 of Balneola sp. Classification (GTDB taxonomy): domain Bacteria; phylum Bacteroidota; class Rhodothermia; order Balneolales; family Balneolaceae; genus Balneola. The sequence goes on along the minus strand of JBLWXC010000001.1, from coordinate 444,724 downwards.
AGATGCTATTTAAAGTCTGATTCGCCATCAAGGTTTGTGATTTTTATTCAACTCATCATCAAACAAGCCTTTGAATTTGGCTGCTTTATCCATACCACTGGAGACGGCAACTATTGCTGTTACAGCAACCAAGAAGGCAAATTCAGGATCTAAACCTACAAATATGGAACCTGTGAAGCCTACCGCCCCACCTAGTAGACTTAGTATTCCTTTGATTATTTTACTACCTAAGATTCGCTTTAGCATTGTTTTTTTTCTTTTGGGTTTCGGTTTCACTGGTACATGCACCTTGTGTAAAGGTGTAATAGGTTTATTAAGATCATCTTTGCTCGTTACTGAAACGGGCTCAACCTTTTGGCGTGAAATTGACTTTTTCGTTTGCTTACTCATGGCAAAAAATCAATAAGGTTATCAGTTAATTCGATAAAAACTCTACGCCCGGTAAGAAGCTCTGCTACTACTTTTTTGTAGAGATCCTTATATGCAGAAGCCGAGTAATACAGCTTTCCTTTTTGCGATCGATTAATTAGAGCGCCATCACCAACACCAATGCAACCATCGGTTTCTTTCTCATCATTTAAGATGTGGATGAGTATATCGGTAAAGCCAGGAACATCTTTTAATTCAAGCATACCCTTGTGAAAATCCGCGCCAAAGCGTTTTAAGTAACGCTCATGAAAACCGCCGTACGTTCGTAGAGTAATCTCGTAAGTATCTCGGGGAACTCTGGTTTCTCCAGGAACTTTAACTTCGCGAGCTTCATCCTCTAGCGTAAAAGAGTGAGCTTGGCCATCAATAAACATGAGGCCTAAAGAGTCATCTTTACCAGGGCTATATGTTACAAGGGTTAGTTTCATCGGTTTATTTGGGGTTTTAAAAAAAAAGCGAGCGAATCAACTCTCGCTTTTAATAACTAACTATGAAAAGGTACTATCGTTGTTAAAAGGAGCTCAGAGTATCGTCTGAGAACCGCCTATTTGATGCGGTTTTATTGGTTTGAATGGAACCAACTGCAATGTCGGGTTGATCTTCTAGCTTAATCGTACCACGGTTTATGTCTTTTAGCATGGCCATAGCCTTTTGATCAGCGCTTTTTACAGAATCGGGTATCTCATAATCACCACGCCTGGAGTACACTTTATACACCAATAAATCGGCTTCAATAATTGTTAAGATTTCAGGAGTTGGTTCGAGTGGTACGGTATATTTGCCTCGCAAAAAGGTATTAATCAATTCATGGCAATCTGCACGTAACGCATCTAGTTTAGCCTGATTGACTTCTCCTGTTCCGGCATCATCCGTAAGCTGAATTACCAAGTCAGCATCCATACGATCGTATAAATCGGTATCGGTTGAATAGGGCATAATTAGCTCCAGTTGATAAAATTGTTCATAATCATGTTGAATTACTTCAACTCCTTCAAATACCTTGATAGCCATTTCTAAAGGCACCGGTGAGTTCGGCAGGATTGAATATTCAAGTAGAGGATGATCGGTTGGTGCAGCGCTTACACTAACACTAAGACCTAATAGGCAAAGTGTGAAAAGCATAAACAGATGCGGAAAACGAGATAATGATTTCATTAGTACTCCGTTGTTGGTTTTTGTTAAGAGTTCAGGTGCCTGACAGTTTTTGCAAGATCTCTCTAGCTACTGCCAGGCAACTGATCCCGATGAGAGATTCTTACTTCTTGCTTGAAGTTTTCTTTTTGGCTGGAACTGATTCTTCTGTTTCAGCTCCTATATTTTCTTTAGAGCCTGTAGATTTCGCTTTTTCCGCCTCAGATTTGGCTTCTGCAGCCCTTTCTGCTTTTGCTTCTTCTTCCGCCTGGGCTAATTGCTCAAGTTTAAGTTCGGCTTCAGTTTGCTCCGCTATCTCAACATGCAATCCATCAGCAGTTTCTTCATCCAGTAGAATAAAATCTCCTACTTCGTAGCGCTTGCCATTATGGCGGATGGGTGAGGTTACTTTATATTTTTGCTCTTTTTTAGACATCGTTATATCGGTATTAATTAGCGTTTAAAATCATTGGGAGAGCAATTTGACCGTAGCCATTTTGCTCTCCCCGGAAGAGATGTGGGGGGTTATTTTCTTAGGCTACGCAGTCTTCAAAGAAATAAGCGAGATCTGCAGCTGCAATTTCTTCGTTCACTTTCTCACCATTTATAACCTCGGTACCACCAGAAAGTCCAGCATCACCCGGATCTACTGATTTAGTACCAGCAACTGGATCTCCATGTTGAGCAGTAAATCCAAAAGTCATACCGAAGTTTGTGCTAGCCGTTCTGTTACGGTAGTGTAACAAACAGTGCTTACCCCAAACTCGAGCTCGATTTACAGGCTGACCTGGCTTGGCAATATTCACCCAACCTTGTCCAACATTAATCTCTTCTAACTCAAACAGTTCAGCAACAGCTTCTCTAGAAGCAATACCGGAGTCTCCATCATTTTTGTGAACAGCTTTCAAGATCTTTGGATGTCTTCTAAGGGTACTCCAAGCTTCCTGACCAATCGTCATCACATTAGGACGCATAAACGGGATGTTCAGTGCTTCCTCGATATCTGCGATAGGATCCGAGTTCACATAATCGCTCCACTGATCATTACCAGCTAGCTGAACTTTATTTGCAGCATCGTATGTAGCTGGATCAAATACCTTAGCAGCAACCCTAACCTCACGATCTAACAAAATAAGATCTCTTAATCCTTCTGTAGTTGTAGATAAAGGATCAACTCCTTCAGGAGCGTTATCCACATCCTTTTGAGAAACCAGAGATTTAAGACCATAGTCTTTAGTTGAACCGGTTCTTTCATCGGATTCAAAGTTCGCTTCATTAAGCTTGCTTTTACGACCAGCTTTAGTATCCGGAATAGTAATGAACTGGCCTTTTGGATAATAATTGTAACGGTATTCTTCCTTTCCAACTGCAATACGTGGTAACACGTTATCAGCAATTAAAGTCTTGTTACGGTAAGCAATAGCAATTGCTACAAGTTCTGGTTGTGTTGCGAATGGAAAATTAGTTTTAGGCATCGTGCTTTATCTTAGGTTCTAAAAATTGATTATTATTTCAGCGCTTAATTACGCCGTTCCTTGAATTACGCCCAGGGCTATAATTACACTTCCAATGTCACCATCAGCTCCGCTTTGTCCAGCGCGGCCAATAATTGAATTATTCACTCCCTCAGCTGGTTCTGCAGGTACAGCTTTGCCATCTGCATCGGCAGTCAAAAAGTCACCTCTAACTACATCGTCACCATATTCTACTTCAGCAATGCCCGACATAATCACATCTACTCGTTCACCAGAAGCAATATCCAGCTCAGCAGACACACCAATTAGTGCATCGCCAACTGCTGCAGCTTGAACTGCCTTGTCATCATCTGCTCCAAATTTTACAATTCTATGGCGAGCTACTGCTGCACCAGCATCAAAAGTTTTAATCAAATCTGGGTTGTTCATTTCGAATCCTTATTTTTTTTTGTTTTTAACATATTCTACGGCAGTAGAGATAGAAACTATCTTGCCGGCTTTGCGCTGCTCTTCTTGGTACTTTGTAGCCTCATCAGCTAATTCATGAACCGAAAATCCACCAACTTCAGATTGTCCATCGTCAAACTGTTCGCCGAATTGAATTTGCGTTTTCAGCTCTGTAACAAACTCTTTAAACAGCGCTAGAGGTGTTTTCTCTTCGCCTTCAGCAGCTTCTAAACCATCGAGGTGGGTAAATAAAGATATCGCAGAATCTCTGAGAACTGGCTTAAACTTTCCTTCCTCAATACCTTGATCAAGAAAGGACTCAAAATCCGCTTTGCGTTGAGCGAATTGAATTTGAACGTTTTGGGAAGAAAATTGCTGAGATTTCTTTTTTTCGTCCTCTAAATCTTTTTCAGCTTTAGTTTTCGCGGCAGATGCCTTCGAAGCTTGGGCTTTATAATAGTCTACGGCAAAATCGGTAGCGAACGCCGGAACTTCCTCAAACTTATACGAAGCAGCTTCTCCCTCAGTAAATGCGATTGGGTTCATCCCCTTAACCGCCGGCGCTTCAGTTCCTAACATTGCCAGTGCTTTCAAATACAAGCCCTTTCCATTTAAGTCTTCATATAACTCAATGGAATGATTTTTAAGCTTTTTTAGAGCCACTAATTCTTTTAAGTCATCAGTAACGTCCTTAAAACAAGCCATTAAGCTATCGCCCTCAGCTTTCAATTCTTTAATCCACCCATAAGCATAGCCATCGCCCCAATGGAAAATACTAATAGGAGCTTCCTGGAAGCTTGCATCATAGTTAGCAGCAATTGCCGCAATGTCTTCAGCTGATACTGAGCGTTGTGGGTAGTTGCCGGCTCTAAAAATCTCGTAAAATTGGTCGTCCATCTTATTCAGTCACTTGGTTTATGTAATTGAGTGACTCGAATCTACGTGGGCGGAGGTGGGAATTCTTACTGAATGGTTCAGTAAATAAGCGCCCTGTCTGGCAGGTATATTCAACCATTATACGCAATCCCAAAATCAGAAACCACATGGCAGAAATACCAGAATCAGTACAATGGATAGTAGACTCAGGCTTAAGTGCCGCTTTATTAGGCGTTTTAATATGGGTGGTAAAAAGTATGCTAACCCAATTTAACACCAGTAGTACCAGAGCTTTCGAGGCTATCGAAAAAATTACGTCAAGCAAAGATGCCCAGCTAGACAAAAATTTTGATGCACATATAACCCTGAGTGAAAAAATCATGGATATGACGGAAAAATTCCATGACGACGATAGCGAACGCCAGGACATGATCATTAGGATTTTAACACGACTGGAAGAAAAGATAGATCAACCCGTGCGATGCCCAGCCGCAACTTTTAAAGATCAGTAACAAAAGGTAATTAATTATGTCTATTTCAGAATTTTCAAAACTCCGTGGAATGCGATTAGAAGCGGAACAAGCAATAAGAAAACTCAGCTATCGAGCTGAGAACCACATTATCACCATTCGTGATTTAACGGATCCACTCATCGATTTTACAGATATAGAAATCGAAAGAGCGGAACAAGCTATGACGAGCTTAAAAGTGATTATCACTAATGCTAAAGCCGAGCAAAAAAAGATAGAAGAAATTAAAAGCCGTATTGGTGAGTAATGGCTAAGCAAGCGCTCTATAACGATGAGGCCAAGAGGCTCTATATACATGAGAATTACACTCGCTCAATGCTCGAAGAGTATTTTAAAGGCAGAGTCTCTATAAGAACCATTGATTCCTGGAAGGAAAAAGGAAATTGGGATGCGCTAAAGGCTAAAGCGGAAGCAAACAAGCAAGACATTCGGGGCATGGTTACCGACTTAGCTAAGATTGCGCTTAAAGCCGCGTTGGATGATCCTGATCCACAAAAAATATATGCCGCTATGGCAACGGTTGGCAAAATGGGGCAAAAGAACTTTATGGATTTACTAGGCGCGGTTGAAGGGGAACCCGAGCAGGAAAAAGAAAAAGTTACCCTTGCCGAAATGATGGACATCCTCCAGAAAAAACTAGAGGGTTAAGATGTCTAACGAACCTTTCTTTATGCAATACCAGCGTGACTGGTTAAATGATAACTCCAGATTCAAACTATGGGAAAAGTCCAGAAGGATTGGAGCAACCTACACTGAATCATGGGATACGCTTAAATGGTCTGCAAAAACAGGAAGGGATAGTTGGTTTTCATCAGCGGATGATTCGGCTGCTAAAGAATTCATAGAGTATATTAAAGAATGGTGTGAGCTACTCGATGAGGTATCTGGCTATTTATATGATGAGCAGTTAATCGATACCGATAAAAATATTACTTCATATACCGTCCGCTTACCAAATGGAGCTAAGATCACCGCAATGTCTTCTAACCCTAACCGGTTTAGATCAAAGGGTGGTCGAGTAATCTGGGATGAAGCTGCTCACCATAAAGATGGAGCCGCTATGTGGAAAGCGTTGCAAGCTTCTGCAATGTGGGGCGATCCTATTCGTGTGCTCTCCACACACATGGGCTCGAATAGTGTATTTAACCAATTAATTGAAAAGGTAAAGGATGGAAAAGCGAAAGGTTCCATTCATACGGTATCAATTATTGATGCGGTTGAAGATGGAATTCTAGATCGAATTAGAAAAAGAAAAACTACTGAAGCTGAGCGGTTAGAATGGTTACAAGATCTTAGAGACGAATGTCTAGATGAAGACCAGTGGGATCAAGAGTACATGGCTATTGCCACGGATGATAGCCATTCATTCTTAAGCTATGAAATGATATCTGGAATTGAGAACACTAATGTTCTTTGGCCAACAGGATGGGAAGACCGAGTATTAGGAGACCTCTATCTCGGGTTTGATATAGCTCGCAAAAAGCATTTAAGCATTATTTGGATTACAGAGAAAATTGGCTCCATGAAATTTACTCGAGCTGTTATAGAAATGGAGAAGTGGAAATTTCGAGACCAAAAAGCAGAGCTGTATAAATACTTGAGGCATCCACAAATGAGAAGAGCGTGTATAGATGCCACCGGTATAGGAATGAACCTGGCCGAAGATGCCCAAATAGATTTTGGAGAATTTAAAGTGGAAGCAATCACATTTACAGCGCCAATGAAAGAAGAGCTCGCGTACTCTTTACATACCGAAGTAGAAGATAAAACCACCATTATACCCTCTTCACGCGTAATTAGAGAAGATCTTAGATCAGTGAAAAAAATAGTTACCAAAGCTAGAAATATCAGATTTGATGCTGAAGCTACCGAAAATGGTCACGCCGATAGATTTTGGGCGCTTGCTTTGAGCAACCATGCTGCTAAAACTTTTAAAGGAATGCCACATGTTGCTAGCTCTGGCGGTAACAAAGCAGATTCCATTTTGCAGAACTTTGATTACGGTAGCTATGATCGATTCTAAATACCCTAAAACCCCGTTTAAATTTACTCACAATCATTTTACTACTTCGCCATCGTCTACTTAATCGAATATCGCACCGAACGCCTTACAAACGAAATTTGACCTATGAAGCATCCCATCCATAAAACCACTAAAAACCTCACTAATAATTTAGGCGCGGAGATCGCAACTCGCGATGCCACTTTTTTCATCTCGATGTTAAACTCGCTCCCAAATCCTGATCCAATCTTAAGAAAGACAGGCCAACGCATTCAGGTATATCGCGACCTCACCGCCGACTGGGAAGTATTCTCCGCTATTGAACTTATTCATTCGGGCTTAAAGGACTTAATGTGGGAAATAGATCCTAACGATGCCAAGCCTGAAGGTGTAGAGTTTATTACCGAACTTGTGGATAGTTGGGATGTCTACAACATCATGACCCAATGCATAGATGCTCGGAATTTTGGATACCAACCTTTTGAAATAATTTGGAAGACTGAGAATAAAAAATGGTTAGCCCATCAGTTAATAAGTAAGCCTCCAGAGTGGTTTAATTATTCTACTGCAAATGAACTTCAGTTTATCTCAAAATCACATCCTCAAGGATTACTAGTTCCAGATAATAAATTTATTGTTGCTAGGAATCGACCAAGCTACTTTAATCCTTATGGCGAAGGAACACTAAGCCGGTGTTTCTGGCCAGTTACATTTAAGCGCGGTGGTATGACCTTTCTCATTAAATTTCTAGAGAAATATGGAATGCCTTGGGTGGTTGGTAAGCAACCTAGAAGTACTGGTAAGCCAGAAACTGCCAAGCTTCTTGAGGAATTGCATAACATGGTGCAAGATGCCGTTGCAGTAATCCCAGATGACAGCTCGGTAGAGCTTCAAGATGCCTCGTCTAGGTCATCAAGCTCAACGTCCTATTTAGACTTCATTCACTACTGCGACTCTGTGATTAACAAAGTTCAGCTCTCTAATGAATTGTCTACTTCGGTAAGTAAAACAGGCGGCGATGTACGTGGTGATGGTGCAAGCCAAATGGAAGTAAGTAACAAAGTAATTCGCTCAGTAGCCCAAATGGCAGAGTTTGTAATTAACTCTGCTATAGATAAAATATGGGCGTTGAATTATACAGGCAAAGCACCTAAAGCCAAAATCTACGAGCCGAAAAAAGTTCAAAAAGAGCGAGCAGAACGAGACGACATCCTGAGTAAAACTGGTGTGAAGTTCACTAAGAAATACTTTAAAGATAATTATTCGCTTGCGGATGATGATTTTGATTTGGTAGAGAAAAAAGAGCCTGAAATAAAAAAGGATCCAACAGCCAAGGAACCTGAGCTTTCGGAAAAGGACAGAGATTTTTTTGAACGATTACTCGAGCCAATTCGAACCTTTAACCAAGCCCACACCAAAGAAAAGAAACCGCCTTATAAAGCAGAGGATATTCACTCTTATTCCAAACATCAAAAAAAATCGGTACTCCCTGAATGGCTGGGCTTTTTTAAAAAACTTCTTGGTTCAAAAGAAAGCATTTTTGCAGAAGATGAAATTTTAAAGAATTCCAATAACTCATTGGAACTTATTGAATCATTAATCAATGGAGCTGGCGGAGTTGAAGGTGCGGAAATAAGCCAGGTACATCTGCAAGAATTACTGCAGCCATTACTTGATCTCGTTAATTCCTCAGGAAGTTATGAAGACGTACTACAGAAACTAGCCGGTCTTTATCCAGATATGAATTCCGAACAATTGGAGGAGCGATTAGCCAGGGCATATTTCATAGCAGATACCATCGGGCGTATTACTGAAAGTGAAAATGCGGAGATGGATTAATGAGCGATTCGGTTCGAGAGGTGCTAAAAGCCGTAAACCACAGTTACCAGCTTGCAACATGGTACACCGGATTGATGGATGCTTTTGTCTTCGAAGAGTCGGATCCCATCGATTACGAAAACTACTTTAATGAAGTTGATACCATTTGGAATCGATTAAATGAAGCACGGGAATTAGGCGAACCCAACGATGACATCCTAGATACCTGGGAAGAAGTACACCGTAAAGCATGCGCCATAATGAACCAATTAAAACCAATAACATTCACACACTTTAGATAATTATGGAACAATCAAAAGACATTTCAGAGCCAGGAGCTTTTAAAGTTGTAGAAGAAGGCACCGAGTACAAAATACCAGCATTTGCCGTGGAAGATGGTAAAGGGCTCGTTTGTGTAGGCTTCAACACAATACACTTTGTGCGAGGTTCTAAGTTAGCTAATGAAAAGGTTGAAAAACGGGTTGGATGTACTCACGAATCGCTTCTTGAAATGATGATTCATGACCTACAGTTCAAAAACAATCTAGTTCCCTCCAGAGAAACTAGCCAAACCATTACAAAACTTGAAGAGGCTCTGCTTTGGCAACAACGTCGAGGTCAAAATAGAGCTAAAGAAGGCAAGCAAGGCACGTACAAAAAGTAAGTGTTCCTCTTAAATCTAACATATCATGTCTTATATCTAAAGTAAAATGCCTGACGGAATCGACATAGTAGCGCTTTTAAATTCACCGCCTGAAGAAATCATTAATCAATTCAGATCCAAAGGATATCAAGTTACCTGGAACTGGCAAGAGATGATGAGAGAAGCTCATGCCCGGGCGTTTACAGTTGCAAAGGCAATTAATATGGATGTGCTTAAATCTATCCGGGAAGAAGTGGATGCTGCACTCGCTAATGGAACAACGTTTGCAACCTTCCAGAAGAACTTGGAGCCGAAATTAAAAGAACTCGGTTGGTGGGGTAAAAAGGAAATCGTTGATCAGGAAACAGGCGAAATACTCGAAATTCAGCTTGGTTCGGCTTGGCGTTTGAAAAATATCTATCGCACTAATTTAAGCACCTCTTACTCTGCAGGTCGGTTCAAAACACAAAAGGCTGCAGCTAAGCGCCGACCCTGGTGGGTCTATCGCGCTGTGCTAGATGCTTCAACGCGGCCATCGCATGAGGAGCTCCATAATACCGTTGTGAGGCACGATGATCCTTGGTGGGATACAAATTATCCTCCTAACGATTGGGGCTGTCGGTGTGGCGTTGATTCAATGTCTGACGCTCAACTTAAAGCCCGTGGCTATACCGTTTCTTCAGGAGCTGAACTCTCAAATATTACAGGGAAAGGTTGGGATTACAACCCTGGACAATCGTATTGGCAACCTGATCTTAATGGATTCTCGGATGATTTGGCAAATCAATATGTACGTGCTGCGCTTTCGGGTTCCGGGCTAAGTGTGATGTACGATCGTACTAAAACGTTGGTAGAAGATCTCGTTGGCCAAGGGCTTAAACTTCCACAGATTCGTAAACAAATGCCAAGGGAACAATTTCCTGTTGCGGTACTTCCTGAATTGTTTCGCAAAGCCATAAATACGGAAGCTAAGACCGTAATTTTAAGTGCTGATACCTTAGCTAAACAGCTTATCCGACATCCAGATATAGAGTTGGCAGAGTACCGTCAGCTTCAAACAATCTATAATGATGCTCAATTAGTGGTAAAGGATTCAGATAAAACGCTGGGTTTCTATTACAAAGGCTCTAAAGAGTTTTTTACCGTAGTAAAAGCCACAGTGAAAAACGATGAATTATACTTAACAACATTCCGCAGAGCTGAGGAACAGTCTGTTGAAAATATCAGAAAAAAAGGCACGGTGATTAAAGATGAGCTGCAATAAAAAAAGAGGCTCTCGAGGCCTCCTTGTAAAACTTGTGCACTGGGCTCCCTACACCAATGTCGAACTTCTGAACGCCGAGTTACGCTCCTTTGCATTCGCCGAGAGATTCTTTCCCACAAGCATTACTTCAATGTAACCAAAACCTAGTTTATTCCCAATTATGAGCAATACCGACATTAGAATAGATTTAGGAACTACCCTGGCTACAGTAACCAAAATGGTAACTAGTTTTGAAAATACCGAGGAGTTAACGGCCGATATCTCAGAAATTATTCTTTCCGATATCGGACAACATTTTGAGGATGAAGTTGGACCAAATGACCAACCTTGGCGCGAATTAGCCGATGCCACTATTGAAGACCGGAAAAAGGAAAACAAGTGGCCAGGTAAAATATTACAACGCCAAGGGCGAGGCTCTGGTTTGTTAGGCTCCTTACAAGCTGCCAATACCAAAACCGAAGCGAGTGTATCTACCAATAAAGTATATGCAGCTATCCACCATTTTGGCGGCCAAGCTGGCCGTGGGCGCAAAGTTACCATTCCAGCACGCCCTTATGCATATCTGAGTACCGAAGCAGAGAATGAAATTAAAGACGCTATTATAACCCATACTAAAAAATGATTTTAACCAGATTAGGCAATAAAAGAGCTTTAGCGCATAAGATTATTCCGCTATTTCCACCGCACGATTTATACATAGAACCATTTTTTGGAGCTGGAGGAATGTTCTTTAGCAAACCAAAAGCCAAGTTCAATATCTTAAACGATCTGGATGAAGAGGTCTACAATTTGTTTATAATGATTCAGAGAAGATGGGAAGATCTATACGATTGTTTATTCTTTACTCCAATTCATGAGAAGTTATGGGAAGAGTGGAAAAATGGGATTCCGATCGACCCTGTTTGGCGAGCCGTTCGGTTCCTTGTACTCAGCAATTTCTCCTATCTAGGGCAAATGCAAACCTTGTCTTTTCCATCAAAGAATACTAAGAAATTAGCCCTTAGTAGACTTCGCAAAGTGTACGAGCAAATCTATGACGTTGATTTTATGTGTTCAGATTTTAAAGAGGTATTCCGAAAAATTGAGAAGGGAAACAGAGATCGTGCTTTTGTATATGCAGACCCTCCATATTTAGATACTTCGAACAATTATTCCCAAGGCTTTACGGAAGAAATATCGAACGATTTATTTGATACGCTTGAAGCTTCTGGGATAAAATGGGCAATGAGCGAGTTTGATCATCCATTCATTTTGGAACAAGCTAAAGAGCGAGATCTCATCGTTCAGAAAATTGGAATGCGAAGAAATTTGAACAATCGAAGAATGGAAATCCTGGTAATGAATTATAACAAACCTCAGCAGGAACTATTCTCTGCAGGGTAGCCATATTTTCTTAAAGCTGGCTCTATATCTTTAATGAAGAACTTCTCGAACTCTAAAGCTTCAGCAGGATTACTGGCATTAAAAATCATCCTATATAACCCTGCAGTATTTACAACACTAATGCTCTCTTGGCCAACGGCTGTTGTAAAACTCTCGAGCTCCGATATCAGATCATAATCTTTAGAGTCAGCTTTTCTTCCAACTATGGCTACAATATCACGGAATTTAAAAACCGGTGTATCGGGTAAGCCATATATATGGAGAGGATACTTCTTATACGAAATAGTAATTCTTGTATTCGGCATGGCTGATAATTTTGGGAGTTAAAAAAGGTGCCGGGTCGCTCCCAAAGATTATCAGAAATCTCCACCCGGGCGACTATAAAGTCTCCGAGTGACGAACACCGACACCTAAAGTCGGTATAGATTCTGATAATTTTGGGAACTCTTAAAATCGAATTTAATAGCCATTTAAACAACCGTTAAATACTATTTCAATCAAAATTTTATCTCGTATTACGGATAATGACTTTATGGCTAACCCCTCTAGGGTATTACTGCTCAGCTAGCTATATTTTTAAATGAAATTGCTTATACTCTTTAATCACAACTTTATGGGACTATATACCTAGTTGTTATAATTATCCCTGAACCCAATGAAAAACTACTATGAATGAGATAGCAAGAATTACATTTTATAATATTACAAATTGTGGTTTGTATGAAAAAGGGGCTGATCGCTATACTCTAGCTAATATTTCGGAAACATTTGAAGACCTATCCGTATGGATAAAATCGCGAAAAAAGGTAGGAGACACCAAAACATTTGACGCCGACTTTTATAGCGGTACCCTCCCTGTTTATGCAGTCGGTTTAGCAAAACAAAACAAGAATTTTTTATTCTCAACATGGAATGAAACTTCTGATGAAGATGGTACTTCGAAGAGCTTGAATCTTGAGTCAGAAGTAGGAAACGTGGAAATAGAAGAATCAAAAGTATCTTTAAATTATAGAACTGGCTATGCCACTTATTTTTGGATTATACCTGAGAAATCTATTTTTGCCACAATAACTTTTGGGACTAGGTTAAATGGACAAAAGGGTATGTCTTTATATTTGAGAAATTTTTTAAGCACTTTTTCCATATTCAAGAAAACTGATGCCACGAAGCAAATTGTTGGCTATAATTATCCCTCAGAGAAAGAAGCTCTCAACCTCTTTGCAAAGTTTGATACAAAAAGGATATTAGATCAAGACAATGTCGATTATGTCAAAAAGCGAGTTAAAAGTATCCGAAAAATAATCCGAAAGAAAACTCTCAATTATGAGTTAAAAAAAGATAGACAAATTAGAGATATGTTTTTTCAACTCGTTAATCTTGAAAAAACACTTGATGAACGTGACTTATCCTATATTCAAAAGATAAGATATGAAATTGATTTTATAGCGACTGAAGATGATATTGACTACATACATCGCTCCCTTCAAGATGAATTAGACGATGATTACAGTAACGCTGGCTTTATGTTTACAGGTGAAGATAAAATACAGTGGTTAAGTAAATCCATTTTGACAGCTAAAGAGGATATTTCTGTCAGTAGAGACCAATATGGAATAATAAATGGAGAAAATTTGTTAAATGAACTAGAATTAATTAAACCTAGACTCCTAGACTCCTTGCCATTACTTAAATGAAGATAAAATCGATATTATCACTATTCATTACTATTCCATGTATTGTGCTTGGAACTATATTTGGTGATAAAGTGGACTTGGTAAATTCTTTCAGTGCTATAAAAGAATTACTAACTATATCTAGCATAATATTTGCAATCGTTGGCATTTGGATTGCGGTTATTTATCCAGTTTCTTTAAAGAAATTGCTAGAGGGAACCGTTGATACAGAAAAAGAGGACTTGAGAATAAGAGTGCTATTAGAGTCACTTAAGATTTCATTTATAGTTATATCACTTATTCTTGTTTCGTTTCCAATTGAACTTCTCATAAGCTCAGGCACAATCGATTTTTTATCCTCAGAGAACTTAAATAGAATATTTTTTGGATTTTTTACTTTTTTATTATCACTTGAACTGATTGCATTGCTACTATCTATTGCTCCTGTAGCTTGGTTTAATGATAAAATAAATCAGATTGATTGGGTAAACCAGAAAAAATCAATATTTAACAGAGATGCTGATAAAAGTATCGAAAAGCATAAAGAGCATTATTAGTAATCCATGGTCATTGAAATTATAAAAAAAGCCCTGGATAATTTCTTAAACAGGGCTTTTTGTAAGTCATTTCGTTTTACCAAGCTTCCTCACCTTTTCGCATGGCAGCTTTTATACTTTCAAGTAAAGTTTTAACCTCTGCATCTATACTATCACCATTTTTCTGGCTTAGGTTTGCACGTTCTAAAGATAATCTCGGTTGGCCAGGTGTATGAAATTCAAAATCATTTACAGTATATCTATAACGCCCATCTTTAGTGTCTAATCTAATAGTGTGGTAGATGTGTCGTTCGTGAAGCATCATAAATATTGGGAAGTAGCCTTTAGCAATTAGAAGACCATTCTCTCTGTCGTCTAGTTGAATCACATCTTGTGCAGATCGGAAATTGAGGGCAATCCATTCTTTAGCGGCATCGTATAGTTCGGCTTGAGATTTCCCACTAACGGTTACAACCCCTTGGTATTGATATTTTCCGCTATCGTCTTTAGGAATATTTAAGCTACCTGGCGCTGCACAGGAATATAATAGTGAGGTAGCTATGATTATTATAAGTGTCGGTAAAACTTTCATCATCAGTTCGGTTAGTTTACGTTAAGTATTTGAAGTTACTAATTATGCTCATATTTATTTAAAAGAATATCAAGTGGAAACTTCCTCTAATTCTCTTTCGCCTTCAATGTTCAACACATCCCACCAAACCAATAGCAGACCCTCTCTTTTCAAATCTTGTTCCAGCCACTTTAGAACCTCTTTTAGAACAGCGACCTCATCCATTTTTGAGGGAAGATAGGCTATGTGATGGAAGCGTTGATTTAGCTCAACGCTGTAATAGCCATTTACTTGAATGTGCTTTGAAGCTTCAAATTCATTTATAGTACGCTTAACCAATACTTTCAATATGAGTTCTTTCATTTCATTCTCCCTTTCTAAAATACTCAGGATGCGCTTTTTGGTAGAGTTCGGAGGCAGTTCTATATTCCTTGTAATCTATAATCTCTATCGTATTGGCCACTTTAGTTATATGGCGCTTAAAAGCCATTAAGCTTGGAAAGATTACAGTTTTATATGTGAAATTCTGTTTGGCCTTCCATTCATCTGCTTTCTTTTTCCCAAACAGTTTCTTTTCGAGCTTGTACCATTTTTCGAGCTCTTTTTTGGTGTGTATACATTTTTCCACCGTTCCAAGGTACTTAGTGAAAAAGTGATCTTTGTGCCATACTCCATAAAACCAGCCACAGATATAGAAACTCACTACTATTTTCTGCTTAGAACGCGCCTCGTGTATTATAAACGGAATACCGTCTATAACGAGATAGAGAGCCGATACAAGGCTTAATTCTTCTCTTAGCGCTTCCCATTGTTCTTTAGTTGGTTTGCTCATTCTATAACCTCATCGGTATTCGTATTCCATTGGGTTCCACAATCAGGGCATTCCAACTCTAAGGCTTCTTTCCAAAAATACTCTTCACACTGTGGGCATTGTGCTGCACCTGGATCTGCCCACATTAAAGCAGCCCAATTAGGTTGGCCTGTTTCTTCATTGTATGCATTATCAGAAGCTTCTTTGGCTTTATCCCAATCAAAAACTTGTTCGCAACTATCTACAATTTTTGCGTGTCTCATCTCACATTCCTCCCAATTGTTTAAGCGTCATAATGTGGGCTTCAAACTGTAGGTTTGTACGAAGTGCCGGAAAGCGATGCTCGGTCTCTTTTATATACCGATCAAACAGCTTTTCAACGGCTTTTAAATTGTCTCTAATTTCGTTTACAATTTGGGTGGTAGCTCTTGGCTTCTCAGAATTTGTGGGATGGCCATAACCTTTAAGTATTATCAAGCGGTAGTAGTCGGCATCCATTGCAATATTAAACTGAACCCAACGGCGGTCTTCTATTTTATACCATCTCCCAGTGTGGAAGCCTAGCGAATTGTGTTTTATAAAATGCATCTCATCAGGATTTTAAAAATCCGCCCAGAGTACCCCAGGCGGATATTGGTTAAAGGCTTACTTTACTTTCTTGGCGTGGATCCAAATCATACAGCGAGGAGGCTGTAGCCTGAATGGTTTTGTACCATTCGTTCCCATACTTATCGTTTATGGTGTAGAAGTCTGAAAAATCAGGCTTTCTAAGTTCCATGTTCCATTCCTGAGTTTTGCTTTTAAAGCGAGGATCAAGGTGCAGCAACTCATGAAACAGCAGCATTTCCTTGTTCTTAGTATCTAGCATATCCCACAATTCTCCTGAAACTTCGATCAGGTAATCGTTGCCAGAGTAATACTTAACCTCACGGGTTGCCTTAATGGCTTTAGCGGCCTTTTGTTTGCTAATATTTGGGTAGATAAGAAAGTACCCAATCTCAGCTGGACCGAATTCCATCTTATGCTTTTCAATCACGGCCTTAGCTATTTTTTCAAGCTCGGGCGACTCCATCAGTTGTTTGTCGGTAGTGGTAATCTCGACAGGGTTTAAGTGTTCTTCGTTATTCATTGATTTGGTTGGTTTATGTATGTTAGTGGTTATTGTTCGTCAAATTCTTGGAAGGCGATGATTGCCAAGGGATATTTATGATGCTCTTTGATTATTTCGGAAAGCATCGCAACGTTCATGGAACTAGCATTCGGAATAATGATCATTGGTGGATTCTCTCGCTCTGCCATTGTTTGTTCAATTAATGCTCTAGCGCCTATTAAACCGGTAGAGTTATTGCCGAATAGTTGATGTTTATTGTTCATGGTTTTATCTCCTCATAGCAACCAGAAGAAAACAAACGAGCAACTTGGTTTTTGTAATCTTCTTCATCAAAACTTTCAAAAATCCGTTGCCAGCTATGCTTGCCATCGTTCTGGGTTACACGGCTTATAAATGCCACAATCTCATAAAGACCAAGATTTGTCACATATCCATGCTTAATCTGAATCTTCTTTACGTTATTGGCAGTAGATGCATCCAATAAGTTTGAAAGTGCCGCTAATTGGTCAGCTCGTTCTTCTTCGGTATAGCTGTCAAAGCCTTTCATGCTGTTTCTCTCTTAGTAAATCTTGGAAGAAATCCAGATCTTAGCTTACCAGTATTTCTATTAAGATGATTTCTAATGCCATATATATCATGCCAAAAGTTAAAATCATCAGCTTCTGCTAAACGTTGAAAATCCAGTGGATTTTCAACATGGGTTGCTAATAAATCCATTCTAAGATCTAACTGACCATAAGTGCATTTCTTTTCTAATACCGCTGCTCTAACTTTTTCGGTAATCTTATCAAAAAAAGGCTGCTCCTCTTTCGTTAGTTCTGCAAATTCTACCATTTCATAGTTCTCCTATCATTTGTTTTAGGTGTTCTCAAACATATTATGCTGAGATTTTTTGCGCTGCTCTTCATAGCGTTGCTGTTGCGCTTCTTTAGTAACCTTAAATACAAGGCGCTCACTGCACCCTATTTGTAAAGCAAGTTCCTTCTGGTTATTTCCATCAAAAAATTTAACGATATACGCCTTCTGCGCCTTCGTAATTGAAGCCGAGCTGATGTATACATTAATGCTTGGTAAGCCCTCCAAAAGGCTAATAACCGTGTCAATTCCGCAATTCTCGAACACAAGTTTCATATCCTTGTCGAGATACTTTTCAGGAGACTCTAAATCACGAATCCAATCTAATTTATTAGCCATGCTGCACCTTTCTTATTTTTATCAAATTCTCTTTTACAAACTGCTGATCTTTGGGAATCAACAAATCGGTTCTTTCAGCTATTTGTGCTACTGGTAGCTTTCTGTACATATCTTCTAAGGCGCAAAGAACCGCCTCAGCATGTGGTTTCTTCAACCATTCCAATTTTCTAATCTTCGTTTGGCGGAGCACAAATTTATCTCTAGCCTCAGCGCTCGTATTACGGGCTACAATTAGCCATAAAATTTCAATCAGGCGTAATTGTTGGGGTAATGCAAACTCAGTAGATCGCGCTCTATACTCGTCGTACTTTCTATTAGCTTCATAAGATTTACCTTGCCTTCTAGCTTCATGGCGCACTGTCGCTTTAGTAGCTCGCTTTGGTTGCCAACCCTGTTCTTCAAGCAGTTTTAACGCTTCATTTGCTTGATCAATCGAAAGTTCTTTTGAGCTTGTAACGCCCCAATTAGACAGGAAGGCTCTATAATCACCATCATTTATGCAGAGCTCTTTCTGCGCAATCTTAATTTTAGTTACCTGTACGGGCAGTGCCATAATTAATCCTTCGTTTTATTTAACATTTGCTCTAAAAATGGTTGGCCAACTTTAGTGTAATCGTTCATCCAAGCATCTTGTACCTTAGGCTGAATAAACCCAGCTTTAAAGCATCGGGCAAGTAAAAAGGCGTTCATCTCTGGCGTGTTAGTAATAAGCTTTTGGGCTTTTTCAATAACACCTTCCCCAATCGGAGAGGCATCTTTTTGAAGGTAATAGGTGTAATACATTTCTAATTTATTCACATAAGCACTCCAGCTTATGCTAATCTCATCCTCAAATCTGCTCTTACTATGCAGAATGGTGGAATGATCTGGCGTGTTCTTATTTAACGCCAAGCCTTCCGCTTTACATAGCTCAAGTAAAAATGGTTTTCTATGCTTCAGAATTAGCGCTCTTACTATGTGTCGGTAAGTAGTATGCGGCTCAAGTCTCGACTTTTGGAGATTCCTCCAGGGCGAGCCTTGATAAACAAAGTCCAGCAGGGCTTTGTAATCATCTGAAAGTGTAAGTGTATTTTTTTTCATCGGTTCAATGGTTAGTAAATAGATCTAGAAGCTTCACCTCCTAGATCAGGGAGATCAACATTAATTTTCTAGTGGATCCAATTTTGAATAAGTAAGAACAACAGCCTTATAAGTTCCTTGCTTGTTTCTTTTTTCAAATATTTCATAGCGCTTGGTATGTCTCAAATCATAAGCTTGATTTAGATGCTCCAGAAACTTTTTGAAGAGCTTATTCTTTATTCTTGAGCCATATTTATTCATAGTTGTGATTAAACGACCATCAATCTCATCTTTCGAGTTGATCACTAAGTCATTAACTATGCTGTATAAGAAGTGCTGTGCCGGGTCTACACCTGGATATTCATCTTCAAGAAATTCATTCCAGTATTTTTCAGCAATTTTAAGTTGTTCTGGATTTTTATCCTTCACACTATCCATTCTAAAAATCACTCTTTGATCTTTATTAAAAGTACCAAGAGTGAAACCACCTACTGAGCTATCTCTAATCTCATTCTCTTCCATCAACTGGGTATACATTTCATCGCCAACCTCAATGCATTCTGCTTTAAAAGCCATTAATTGTTGCTTCAATGAATCAGCCCTTTCAATTAACTCTAGGCATTTATAATGCTTCAGTAAGTCAAGATTTGGGACATATTCTATGGGGACATCCTTATTATTGTAGTCCTTTAATGACTTTATCCCTTTTCGCTTTAGTGATTTTCTTGCATAACCAGCTTGCTGGGCTATGGTCAAAGTTTTTGGTTCTGAATTACCCATTGGGCTCCTTAAATAATATTGGTGTTCTTGTTTCATGAGCTTTGTTCTCATCGAGACCATGAAGAGCATCCACATTAAAATGCGGTGCAAAAACAGCTTTGTTCTTGTACAGAAATTGCTCTCTAGTTTCGTGCTCTTCAGCTGTCAACACAGCCTTCAGTGCAGTTTGTATAAGCTCGCTATGGGTCATGTGCTCGCTTAGCATCCATTTTCTGCCGCGCTGTATCTCAAGGCTTGGTTTATCAGATCCATTATCTGGAGCTAGGAATTTCACCTGCAGATATAGCACATCACTTTTAATGCCTATATCAAAGCTCCAGTCTTTATAACTGATCTGTCCAACAGCCAACTGGAAGGCTAACTGGCGATTCTTAATTTCGGATGATGTAGACATCGATAGCCTCCGAACCTTTAGTATTCCGCTGAGTAATAGAAGCTTTAGACTTTCCATACTTCTTTTTGAAAGCGTTAGAAATCGTGACTACATGATGTTTTTTCTGCACAACCACATGGATGCTATTACCATCACTTATCCGATCAAATTTTTCAAAAAGCTCAGTAAAGTCTTTTTTAGCACCTCTTTTTGATTCAGGAATATCTTCCTTCCGTACGGTTCCTTTAATTTCAAAATCCTTCATTATGCGTCACCTCCAATTATGGTTGTTCGCACTAAGCCATTAGTGCTTACATAGGTTTTTGCTTTTTTAAGGCTGCGTTCGTAATGCTTTAATTGGCGTTTAGCCGCTTCAATCTCACCAATTGGGGCATTCATATTCTGCAAGTCCCAAAGCAAACCTCGCCAGGTATAAAGGATGGAATTTGGGTTCTTATCCCAACGGTCTCTAAAAGTAGCATTCACTTTTAAATCGTTTATTCCGCTTTCCAGAAGCTTACCCAAATTATGGGTGAGAGCTTTCTCCAGGGCAGTGGCAATAAGCCCCAATACTACAATAGCTACAGAGGCTATAAACATTATGGTTAACATGTCTTTCATGGCTACTCCTGTTAAATTAATACTATGTTTATGGCTTCGCCTATCAGCTGTTCATCTGATTTTTCAACATCAGCATTTAGGTTGGCCAGTTGTTTATATCGCTTCAAAACTTTGCTCAATTCACGCGCGTTTTGGGTGCGCTCGTAAAACTTCAAGTACAAACCGTTGCTACCTGGCATCGCCGTTTGTATAAGAAGTTTGAAATCTTCCTCTGTTTGATCTTTGAGTTCTGCTTTTATAGCAATTCGAGACGAGAGCTGTTTAAATTCGCCTTTTAAGCCTCTCAAATTCGTAAGTAGTCGGGGTAGTCCGCTTAAAACCACACCAACATGTGCCATGTCATTAATTCGTCGGGCAAGCTCAAGCCCAGAAGTAGGCAGGTTCTCAGCTTCATCAATGGCAATTAAGCGATTCGAATTTTTCAACTTGGCGATGATATCAAGAAACATCTGATACAAAGTTCCTGCACCATCAAATCCACATTTTTTATGAATCTCAGAAGCAAGCACCTTGCTAGTCATTCCAACAGCTACTTCAATAAGTATTACTGCTCCAGGGTTTTGTTGCTCGTAGTATTTGGCACCGCAGGTTTTGCTTACACCGGCTTCTCCCGTAACTACGCCAATCTCACCTTCGGCATGGCATATTTTTGCTACGGTCACATAGCGTTTCACATTCTTGGTGAGTAGAATATCTGGGAAGATCTCTTTGTGGTTTTTTCTATCTTTTTCGCGGATTAAGAACGCTTCTATTTTTTGTGCCACAGCGATATTATCCCCAGGATACTGGCTGTTCTTAAACTGTGATATCACCGTAGGGCTTACGCCTATATTGCGGCCAACTGCATTTGCACTTATTCGGCTTTCAGGCTGTTTAGCCGCTTCATCTAAATATGCAATCAGGGCTTGTCGTTGTTCTGAGATATATTGATCTTGTTTTTTCATTGATTTGGTGGGTTAATTTTGGCTCATCGGGTTAGAAGCCGGCGTTTGTTATGTGGTTATTTCGGCGCCGGCTTTATTTTTATGCTCTTCTATTATGAAACACCCTTCGATGCCATCAAGAAGCTTTAAAATCAGTTTTTGATCTTTCTCATTAAACCAGCTGCTCATAAAAGTGGTTAGTGTATCTTTTTTGTAATCAGAGAGCTTTTTTTCAAAGGCAATGCATTCCACAACCTCTGCCTCAATCATCTGAAATCGTTTATGGCTTTCAAAGGCTTTCACCATTTCAGCATATACATGCTCAACATCTAGAGGCTTTTTTTTACAAAAGGCTTCCGCGTTAAATCGTATAAAATGATTCATACTATCAAACCCATCGGTTTCCCATTGCTTGCTTATATGAACGTCATACAAATGAGCGCCCATTTTTTTCAAAGTTTCAGTTTTCATCGGTAGTCCTATTTAGTTAATCAGTTGTATTTTTTCTTCTGAATAGAGTTCGATTCGTCCAGTTGGAAATCTCACTTGGAAGAATGACTCGCCACTTATTTCTGTATAGGATCCTAATACTTCTGCTTCTTGGTTGAAGTCTGTTGAAGATGGATCTGTTATTTTAGCTTTCTTCATCGGTATTGGTTTTGGTTGTTGTTTACTCATCATCCCAAATAGTTTTAAGAGCTTTTTTAGGATGTTCTACAGGCTCAAAGGCAGTTAAATCTTCGGTACCTGTTTTTTTCATTTGCTGATTCTGATGAATCACGTCATCCATCTTATTGGTGTCCATTTCTATTACAGGAGAGCTTCCTGTATAATCCCAAAATTCATTGTTCGCCTTCCTAATTTCTGTATCAGCTTCAATACCAGCTTCTAAGGCATCAATTATACCTTCTGCATCTAATCGGTATTCTTCACGAGCTTTTCGAACCTCTCTATTCAGCTTTAATTCCCTAGCTTTTCTCTGTTGAATTTCTCGTAACTGGTGTTTTTCAACATCGGTATTAGCAAGGCCGGCTATTCGCTCACTCATCTGGGCTGTTCCCAAAAATTCATCCGTCTCTGCATGAAATACCCATGCTTCCTGGTAGGCTTTTATATCGCGGCGGAGATATACTTTTACGCCTTTGTAGCCAACCATCCATTCAGCATAGTAATGCTTGCCAATTTTGCTGTCTTTAACACCGTTTCGCTTAATTTGGCGTGGTTGCGAGGTTCTCATACATAGCAATCGAAGAGCCTCTGGGCGTACTGCAATTTTGGTGTGTTCCGCATAAAAGAGTTCATCTGGCGATTTTCCTTTAAGCTCTTTCCCGTTCGATGCTTTTTTGTTCATCACATTGAAAACAAATCGCTCAAACAAGCCTTCAAACTCTACAAAATCTATCGCTTCACCTTTCTTTAGCATGGCATCGGTATCAGCTGGGCGCTCTTTTGGTCTCGCGCCGGTGTAACCAAGTAGGTGAGTTTCATAGTTGTTAATAAACTCCTTAAAACCTCGCTCAATATTCTTACTTTGGGCATTATAAGGCAGTGAGAAGTACACGTTAATTCCCATAAAATTTACCAGAGATCGTGCTTTATGCTCATCAACCTCTACGGTATGCGCTCTACCGCCAGCAAAATCTTTACTCCGGTAATCCTTACCATTATCTATATAAATGCTTTCTGGCCTTCCGTACCGCTCAATTCCCCATTTGAAGCTCTGGAATATGTGATCAGAGTTTGGAGCTTCTTCATGCAGGTAGCAGCTAATCCACTTATTGCTTTTAAAGTCGAACCAAGCAGTCACCCACGGTCTAAAAATGTTTCCTGTTTCTGAGTTCTTACACCACACATCTAATATGCGATGATCACCAACCCAACAGCTTCCTGCAGCTATATCAGATTTATCTCTATCCGCATAGTCCGCATATTTCTTATACCAGGCATCTTCTCCATACCGGCTAAAATAGATATGGCTAGCCGTATTTTCTCGTTCTAAACGGTAAAGGAAGGTTCGATAATCAGGGAAATCTTTAACATCCTGTCCATTCTTATAAGCCTCACCTCGTACTATATACCAGCAACTAGTAGCGCTCGGTCGGCTTTCCTTTAAATACAGCGCCTCAAATAATTTATAGTTCTCATCTTCTGTTTTAGAAGAACCTTTACGGTTTCCATATTTTGGTAGCAATCCAGCAATTCCCTGTTCATCATACTTTTTCTTATTACGGTAATAGCTCTTCAAAGAAACTTTGTCATCTGGGTTTGCTTCTCGGTACGCCTTCATCGCGCACTTCAATTCTTTTCCCTTTAAAGCCTTAAACTGAGTAATTAAACTCACCCACATATCGGCATGGCTCTTAGCGTAACCAGGAGCTTCCATATAAATCTCCGAATCAATCGCCTGGCTAATCTGATCAGAATCTCTTTTGAAATGATTACGTATAAAATTAGACCTATGAGGTTCTGGAATTCCCATCGGGCTAATCGTTAGCTTGTATCCTTCACGCCCTCTAAATGGTTCTTTCCTCAAATATTCATTATCTATCTTATCGGAGTCGATCCATTTTTGTACCGCCCTCCGAGAAATGGAAAGCATATTGGCGAGAGATTCTATTTCGTAATATTCCTGAATCATTCAGTTCCACTAATAATTAATAAATTGGCTTTATGCTTCATATTTGGTTCCACTACTGGTTCCACTAAGTTCATTCTTAGTGGAACTGGTTAGGCAGCTTTAATTTCATCTGGGTATTGAAACGGGACTGCTTTTTGAGCGAGAGCTATAACCTTTTCAATATTTTTTAGAGTAGGAGTAGCCGTTCTAACGCCCTTTGCTGTCTCTGCGACATGTGTTGGAGAAACACCCCACTCTTTGGCAAGTCTACTCTCGCTTGTTTTTAGTATCGCAACAGCAATTTCAAGTTGGTGTTTTAAATTCTTTTCCTTTGCCATATATTAAATTAGATTGTTTAACGGTTAAGACATACCTTATATTAAACTAATAGGGATTAATAATCAAGTACATTATAAAATAAAAGGGTTAATCATAAACTAGTAAGGCTTGCTTAAAAAAGAGATAGGTTCTAGATTTAAAAAGATTGCAGAGGAGCTTTTTGATAATAATATCAGTGAGCTAGCTAGGACTATGGGTATGTCACCTCAATCTTTTAATAAATATGCTCAAGGTGAAACTCTGCCAGGAACAATAGTTTTAAAAAGAGTTCTTGAACTAGGCATTAACCTTAATTGGTTATTGGCAGGTATTCCACCAATGAGGATATCTCAGATTAAAGAAGCTGGGGTTATATCATTCACCAATGCTGATATAGAAGAATATGGAGGGGAGAAGCCTACAGAGCTAAAATTAAGCCAGCTAAACCCAGAGGTATACAACAGTCCAATAAAAATGATGTCGTATGTAATTAAGGATTTTGAACAAGTCTGGGAGAAGGAAGGCGTTTATTTACCAGATGCTCAAAAAGAAGAAGCGCTGTACAAAATGCTCGAGATTATTATTCATCAAGCTACCAATGCAAAGAAACGATTGACTGAGAATTAGAAGGCCGTTTAAACCATCTTAAATGAATCTTAAAGCCTCTTAAAAATATTCTAACGAGTTGTTCAACAGTAATAGATTATCTAATTTTCACACTCGTTATTATTCTCAAACCAATGTGCAGTTGTCTGCAGAAATGCTGAACTTCTTGAAGAAATTCTCAAATTAGTGTTTAGGATCAATAGTGGGCTTATTAGGGCTTATATAGTATTTAATGGGCTTTTTAACACTCGAAATAAGCAGTATCATTAATTCTCATACCATCACCCCCCTTATAAATTATTGATTAATCATTATGAATTTAAGATTGAATATTATTTTAATTCTTACAGATAATGACTTTCAGAATTAATATTAATTAAAACTAAGAGGTAGTCTTATGAAAAGGTTAATGATAAATATCACAGCTTGCTTAATAATTACAACAGGAGGACTGATGTTAACTTTTCAGCCTTCTGAACTATTTGGGAAGTCTAATGATCAAATAGAAGAAACAAGATGTGGAAGTTGTAGCACTCCAGATCCAAATAAGTGTTGTAGAACTAAAATCTTCAAAAGATGCGAAATTTATATTTGTAACTAACAATAAATAAATATGAAATATAAATATCTGTTTATATTTATTATATTTCACGCCGTTTCCGTGAGCGGTCAGAATATTTCCAATTCAGTTGAGTTGATTGCGGAATCTGATAAAAAGACATTATCTCAAGTAGTAGACTTGGATATAAATTTTTCAGATGAACAATTTCAGACTTTCATTGCGGATGTCTTTACTTCGTCCGTTTTAGTAGGCGAGAGGAAAGGACAAAAAATTACATTGGATAATCGCCTGGGGCGGGAAGGTTTAGGCCCCGGCGAGTTTATTGAAATTACAAATGTGCGACTCTATCCAGTGAATAGACTTCTTGTATATGATGGAAATCTAGCTAGGATATCGTTGTTCGATGTAGAGACTCAAAAAGTAGAACAAACCGTAAAGTTGGATACTCGTGGGCGAATTCATTTTCCTATGGAAGTACTTTCTCTTACCGAGGGGAATGATGGCTCGAAATTGTTTTATACAAAGTCGGAAATGTTTATTTCTGATAATTCCAGCGAATCTCAAGAAAGAAGTGTAGTAATACAGGTTTTTAATGAAGACGGTAAGTTAGTATCGGACTCATTAATTGTGAAACCAGCTAATGATGTGTTTGTTTATAAGAAAGGAGGGAATGTTTCTGTAAATCCCATTCCAATTTGGGGCAGAAAAAGCATTATCAGAATTAATAATGATAGAATCTATTCTATCTGGTCGGGCGAGCCAAAAATCAGAATCTATGATCTTAAAGGTTTGAATGTTGATTCTTTGAACTTAGAATTAGAACAGCTGGAAATTACCGAGAATGATAAATCGGAGGCTTTAAAATTTGAAGCTATGATGATGGACATCAGAAAATCGCGAATTAGAGAACAGTTGTTTCAGGCAATGCGGGAAGATTATTGGCCTTGGGTACACGACTTTTTGGTAGATGATCTTGAAAGGATTTGGATTGGGCTTCCCAATCATTTTGGTGCAGAAAGCAGGACTTGGAGAGTGTATAATCTCGATGGTTCATTCCTGAAAGAACTTGAATTTCCTTTAGATTTCACAATCCACAAAGTGAAAGATAACTACGTAGTGGGTGAATTTTTCAATTTCAAAAAATTTACTTCCACTGTAAGGATTTACAAAGTTGATCTATAGTTATTGAGTTAAGCGTGTCTGCAATTCTGAAAAATGTAGAAATCTCTGATATAATTAAGAGGCTTCTTCCAAACTGATTTCGTTTCAGAAAGCAGACACAGATTAGTGCTATTTTTTTATATCAATAACCGCCAAAATGCATCTACTCACGCACACTAATTTACCTCTTTGGTCGGTAAGTGAGATTTCCCAAACTTGTATTTTTCGTCCAACATGAACGGGTTTTGCCGTTCCTGTAACCGTACCGCCTTTTTTTACTGAACGGATGTGATTCGCATTAATCTCAACTCCAACTACCGTTTGTTCCAAATTCTCAAGTAAAAACCAGCCGCCAACTGATGCTAATGTCTCGGCTAAAACCACAGAAGCCCCACCATGTAAAATCCCAAAAGGCTGAATTGTGCGCTCATCAACGGGCATAGAGGCCACAATCTTATCTTTCGCAATATGTTCAATCTCAATTCCCAGAAAGGTTCCCATATTGTCTTGAGCAGAGTTAAAGTAAATTTCAGCTCTATTTTTGAGTGATTCTTCTATAAACATAAATTAGAATTTGATTAACAGTGTTAAGTTCGTAAAATAAATACGTGGAAACGCTTTCAAAAGTACGCCGAAAGTGTTACTTACCAAAGAGTATAAAATAATCTTTGAGTTATGAAGTATAAACCATCAACAGTACCAGTTGTTTTAGCGGCTGGAATTAAGAAAAATAAATCAGGAATTCTTTCTGCAGTAAAGCGGAAAGGTGAGTGGGTAGAAACGTCTGTTGAAGATTTTCAGAGAAAAGTTCGACATTTAGGATTAGGGCTTTATGCATTAGGCGTCAGAAAAGGTGATCGTGTTTCTGTTCATTCAGAGAATAGCACCGAATGGCTGATATGCGACCAAGCAACGCTCTCAATTGGAGCGGTTAATGTGGCTATTTATACCACACAACCAGGCGATCAGATTCAATATATTTTGGAAAATTCTGGTGCTATAGTTCACATCGTTTCTAACGATGAGATGTTTGCCGAAACTAAACCACTCATCAAGAAGATTGACACAATAAAGTCGATTATTTCCATCCAACCTTCACAGCACAAAAGCCTTAAAGGTTTTGAAGAAGTGATGGAAATGGGTAAAGAGTTAGATGAAAAGAGTCCCGAGCTTTTTGATGATCTGATTAAAGCCATTGAACCCGATGATTTGGCAAATATCAATTACACTTCAGGAACAACGGGAGTGCCTAAAGGTGTAATGCTCTCTCATAATAACCTAGCATCTAATGTTTTATACTCGCTAGATCGGATGCCATATAACGCTGATGATTATGAGTCTCCCAAAATTCTTTCATATTTACCTGTAGCGCATATGTTAGAGCGCATCGGCTCATATCTGTATATGGCAACAGGCGTACCTGTTTATTATGTGGAAGATGTGAATGATTTTAGGACTGATTTGATGACTATTCGTCCAATTTATTTTTCTACAGTCCCTCGATTGTTAGAAAAAATAATGGCCGGAATAAAGGTGAAAGGCCAAGAAATGTCTGGTCTGACTAAGAGTCTATACTATTGGGCCATTCATATGGCAGAACATTTTGAGCCAGAAGATCCTCCAAAAGGTTTAAATCTTATCAAATACAAAATTGCTGATAAACTAGTGTATTCCAAAATCCGTGCTGGCATGGGAGGTAACCTCTCTGGGATGATGGTTGGTGGAGCCGCACTCGCACCCAGTGTAATGCGATTTTTTAATGGAATCGGTTTTAAATGTGGGCAAGGTTACGGTCTTACGGAAACTTCACCAATTCTTACTGCAAGTACGCCAGATAACATTCGAATTGGTTCTGCAGGCTTTCCGCTAGAGGAAGTTGAGTTGCGCATTGCAGAAGATGGAGAAATTCAGGCTAAAGGCCCAAATATCATGTTGGGCTATTACAAACTTCCTGAAAAAACGAAAGAAGTGTTTACAGAAGATGGATGGTTTTGTACGGGCGATATTGGCTACATCGATGATGATGGATGGCTCTTTATCACCGATCGTAAAAAATCGATGTTCAAACTTTCTACGGGTAAATATGTAGCTCCTCAGCCTATAGAAAATGCACTTATAAATAGTGGATTCATTGATCAAGCAATGGTTATAGGCTCAGAGGAGAAGTTCTGTGGTGCTCTAATTGTTCCAGATTGGAAAAATATTGAAAAACGATTTGAACGCTTTGGACATGAAATGCCAACAGAAGGAAGAACCACAAACGAGCATGTTATTGCAAGAATTCAGAAAGAAGTAGACAAGATTAACAAGTCGCTAGCGCACTGGGAAAGAGTGAAAAAATTTGTTCTACTAGAAGAGCCATTTTCCATCGAGAAAGGGGAGCTTACACCAAAAATGAGTGTAAAGAGAAGTGCTGTTAAAGCAAATAACAAAGAGTTAATTGAAAGCATGTATAACGAAGAGAAATCATGAGTGAAAAATATTCTATTCAAAAAGTAGCCGTTTTAGGCTCTGGTGTAATGGGTAGCCAAATAGCTGCGCACTGTATAAATGCGGGCTTAGATGTGCTTTTGTTGGATCTTAAAAGTGATGATCCCAAACGCCCCAATAAGGCAGTTGAAGAAAGCTTACAGAAAATTCTGAAGCTAAAACCAGCTCCTTTTGCTTTACCCGAATTTGCGAGTAGAATAAAGATTGGAAATTTCGATGACGACTTCGATAAACTCGCCGAAGTAGATTGGATTTGTGAGGTAATTGTTGAACGCATGGATATTAAAAAGTCTGTGATGTCTAAAATCGATGCCATTCGGAAACCATCCACTATTGTTAGTTCAAATACTTCGGGTTTACCTATAACACAAATTGGATCGGATTGCTCAGCCTCTCTAAAAGCTCATTTCTTGGGAACGCATTTCTTTAATCCGCCAAGGTATATGAAGTTGTTGGAAATCATTCCTACAAAAAGTACTTCAGTTGAAGTAACAGATTACATGAAAACATTCTGTGAGAAAGCTCTTGGAAAAGGTGTTGTAGTTTGCAAGGATACCCCGAATTTTATCGCTAATAGAGTTGGGATTTTCTCCATGGCTAGTATGATGCCATATTTCTTTAATGGAGATTTTAGAGCAGAAGAAATTGACTTGCTCACAGGAACATTGACTGGATATTCTAAAGCAGCTACGTTTAGAACAGGCGATATGGCTGGGTTAGATATCACTATGCATGTTGCTAAAAATCTAATTCCTTCTATCCCAAACGATGAACGAAAAGATGCTTTTGAGCTACCAGTTCAGTTCGTGA
Source organism: Balneola sp. (assembly GCA_048267645.1). Classification (GTDB taxonomy): domain Bacteria; phylum Bacteroidota; class Rhodothermia; order Balneolales; family Balneolaceae; genus Balneola. Next base: position 414,510 of record JBLWXC010000001.1, on the reverse strand, counting down.
AAATGGTTGAGTCTGGCAAATTGGGGAATAAATCGGGAGAAGGGTTTTATAAAAAAGTAAGAAACGGTTCTAAAACTGAATTCTTAGTTATAAACCCAGAAACTCTCGAGTATGAATCACAAACTCAGCTAGAAGATCCCATTTTAGAAGAAGCGAAAAAAATTCGAAATACTGCTGAACGTTTAAAATTTCTCACTTTTGGTGAAGGTAAACTTAGCAAATTCATTTGGGAGGTTCAGAAGGACTTACTTTTGTACGCTGCAAATCGCGTTCCTGAAATTGCCGATTCTCCCCAAGCTGTAGATAGAGCTATGAAATGGGGATTCAATTGGGAAATGGGACCGTTTGAACGCTGGGATGCTCTTGGAGTCGAAGCAGTTGTTGGAAGGCTTACTACTGAAGGCGAAGAAATTCCAATGTTGATCAAAGAAATGCTATCAGCTGGTATCACTCAATTTTATTCAGAAGGAAAAGTCTACGATCCAATTTCGAAGGAAATGAAAGAGGTGTCTCCACAGGCAGAAGGTGAGATTAAAGTTGCCCAACTTCGTAAAAAGAAACAGCCCGTTTTTGAAAATGATTCTGCCGCACTCCACGATATGGGAGATGGCGTCGCACTATTCGAGTTCAAAACTAAGAATGCTACGCTTGGCTTTGAATTGGTGCAGTCGCTTGAGCATTCTTTAGATGTAGTAAAGCAGAATTTCAAAGCATTGGTGCTAAGCCATGATGGTGATAATTTCGCTTATGGCGCAAACCTGATGGAAGCTATGCAGGCAAACGCTTCAGGAGAATGGGAAAAAGTGGTGGAAGCAGTGACCAATTTTCAGCGGACAGCAGTTGCTCTTCGTTATGCTTCATTTCCTGTGATAGCTGCGCCATTTGGTAGAACATTAGGTGGCGGAACGGAATTTGTACTCTACTCCGATAAAGTGGTTGCTCATCACGAATTGTATATGGGTTTGGTTGAAGTCGGTGTGGGTTTAATTCCCGCAGGAGGTGGAACAACGGAACTTCTTAAACGAGCTATGGCCAAAATAGAAGGTGATGCAGATGCGCTTCCTTTCATTCGGGAAGCTTTTAAAACAATGGGAATGGCAAAAGTCTCAGAAAGTGCGCACATGGCAAAAGCGCTTAATTTCTTGCGACCATCAGACGTTATTGTGATGAATAGAGACCTTCAGCTAAGTATTGCAAAACAAGAAGCTCTTAATATGGTGAAGGTTGGATATCATGCACCTGCCCGAACTCCAATAAAGGTTTTAGGCCAAACGGCTTTGAGTGCCATGAAATTGATGCTGTACGTTATGCATGAATCTAATTTCATTACCGATTACGATAAAGTTGTTGTTGAACGCTTAGCCTTTGTTTTATCTGGCGGGGATTTAAGCGAGCCTCAAGAAGTTCCAGAAGAGTATTTGTTAAAGTTAGAACGCGAGGCAATTCTTGAATGCCTTAAAGACGATCGAACAATAGCTAGAATGGAACACATGCTAAAAACAGGAAAACCCTTAAGGAATTAATGAATTAGGAATGCTGAATTTTGAATGAAGCATTCATAATTAATAATTCAAAATTTAAAATTTATGAAAGAAGCATACATCGTAGCAGCAACAAGAACAGCCTGTGGTAAAGCAAACAAAGGTTCGTTAAGGTTTACGCGTCCAGATTCTTTGGGTGGCGCTGTAATAAAAGAATTATTGGCTAGAACTCCTGGCTTAGAGCCTTCTTCGGTTGATGATGTAATGATAGGCTGTGCCTTCCCTGAAGCGTCTCAAGGCTTAAATATAGCCCGTCAGATTGCAATTCTAGGTGGGCTTCCAGACTCTGTGCCTGGCGTTACCATTAATCGGTTCTGTTCTTCGGGATTACAAACAATTTCAATGGCGGCAGAACGGATTATGCTTGGCGCCGCTGATGTGATTATTGCAGGTGGCGTGGAGTCAATGTCGTTGGTGCCAATGGGAGGAATGTCGGTACAACCAAACCCTGAATTGGTAGATAATAACCCAGAGATTTATGTGAACATGGGAATTACTGCCGAAAATGTAGCTGCAAAGTATAAAGTGAGCCGAGAAGATCAAGATGCTTTTGCTTACCGTAGCCACCAACGGGCAACTTCAGCATGGAAAAATGGAAAATTTGATTCCCAAATTACTCCCATCCAAGTTGTTGAAAAAAAGGTAAGTGCTGATGGTGAGATTATTGAGGAACGTTTCACTTTCAAACAAGATGAAGGACCAAGAGCTGATACATCCGTAGAAGTTTTAGGAAAACTCCGTCCCGTTTTCAAAATGGGAGGTTCCGTTACTGCTGGTAACTCATCACAAATGAATGATGCGGCAGCTTGTGTAGTGGTGATGAGTGGTGAGAAAGTAAAAGAGCTAGGTTTGACTCCAATAGCTCGATATGTGGGTTTTGCCGTCGCTGGTGTTGCACCCGAACTTATGGGAATCGGTCCAGTAGAAGCCATCCCAAAAGTTTTAAAACAAACAGGACTTTCTTTAAAAGATATCGATTTAATTGAGCTCAACGAGGCATTTGCTTCTCAATCTCTTGCGGTGATTAGAACTTTGGGGCTCAATGATGAAATCACGAATGTGAATGGTGGAGCTATTGCAATGGGACATCCGCTAGGTTGCACCGGCGCTAAGTTAACTACTCAGATTCTTTTCGAAATGCAGGCAAGAAAATCGAAATATGGTTTGGTAACAATGTGTATTGGTGGTGGAATGGGTGCTGCAGGAATTTTTGAGAATCTAAACTAGAAAGGGAATATCATGTTTACAGAAGATACATTATCAGGTAAAACCATATTAATAACCGGTGGCGGAAGTGGTTTAGGCTTAGCAATGGCAAAAGGTTTTGTAGAATCTGGAGCAAATATTGCCATTTGTGGTCGAACTGAAGAGAAGCTTATAAAAGCTTGTGCCGAGATTAATCAAGTTCGAGAAGCAGCCGAAGTTCGCTATTATGTTTGTGATGTAAGAGACCATGATGCTGTTCAAGGAATGTTTAAACAGGCGGTAAAGGATTTCGGCTCATTAGAAGGTTTGGTGAATAATGCTGCTGGTAATTTCCTATCTGCATCGGAAGATTTAACGCCAGGTGGTTTCAAGGCCGTTGTTGATATTGTACTTCATGGAAGTTTTAACTGTACGCACGTTTTTGGAAACTATCTAATTGATAACAAGCTCAAAGGTTCCATTCTAAATATTGTTACTACCTACGCCGAAAGTACAGGTTGTGCATTTGTGTTGCCATCGGCTTGTAGCAAAGCGGGGGTTTTGGCGATGACTCGCTCGCTCGCTTTCGAATGGGCAGAATATGGAATTCGTGTAAATGCGATAGCTCCAGGCCCATTTCCAACAAAAGGAGCTTGGTCGCGATTAGTTCCAGACAAAGTAATTGAAAAGTTGTTCATCAAAAAAATACCAATGAAGAGATATGGTGAACATCGAGAACTGGCAAACTTAGCCGTATTTATCATGTCTGATATGGCGTTGTATATGACGGGAGAAAATGTTGTGATAGATGGTGGAGAGAGACTACAAGCCGGTCAGTTTAATTTTATAAACGATATCATGTCGCGTAAAAAACTCAAAGCTGCATTTAAGGCAATGAGGCGGTAATTCTCTCTAAGAAAATTGAGCCAAACGTTGTTCTATTTTTGCAACGTTTTGCGCCAAGTTAAGTGCGTCATAGCTTGTATAAGCCGATTCACTTTTGAGTTGAACAGATTTTAAAAACAAGAGTGCACTTTTTTCTGCCGCTGTTGCAGGATCGAAACTTTGTTTGCTGAAAAATAAGTGGTTTCCATCGTTAAGACGACCCACTCGAATGGTTTGCGAAGGTACGTGGCAGTCTAAAACTTGATTGCGGTTGCAAACTACACGATGATGTTGATTTTCTTCAGCGGCGGCATACACAAAAACAGAAGCGGTAGAGCCATTATCAAACCGTAGAAAAATATGAATAGAAATTGGGTTGTTGTCATTCAACTTCATCATTTTTGCTTCAATATGATGAACACCACTATCAATCCATTTTAGACAAAGGCCTAGTTCATCAATCCATAATCCACGAAATTCTTCTTTTGGATTGGCTAACTGAGAACGGCTTAGTTGACGTGTAATATGAATAAACTGAGCCCTATTCATTTTGTCCATCATCCATTGGGTAGCAGGGGCCAGTGTAGGCCAGTGCGAAAATTGAACAAAGACACCAGCTTCTCGGGCCGCTCGGTGTATACGATCTAATTTTGAAACATCGGTTGGTTGTTTAGCAATTAGAAAGCAATTCAGCCCATTATGTATTCCTTCAAGTAAAACATCCAAATTGTTTGGAGTATCATCCAAGATTAGGCAAGCATCTACATTACCAACTTCTTTCAAAGAAGGGCATAAGTCAACTTCTTGTACAATACTGTGAGGTCGCAAGTGTTTTTCCCATGCAACCGTTCTACTCGCATCACCAACAATACCAACTTTCATAGCTTATAGTTTAGTTGGGGTAAAGATGCTAAGGGAAGTTTAGATATACAAATGTACGTTTTTGAAAGTCTACAAAGACCAGTAAAATCAATCAGGCATAACAATAGCTAGAATAAAATAGATAAGAATCGCAATTCCATAACTGCCTATACCGAGCACAACATATAGAATTCTAACAATGGTAGGATCCCAACCTAAGTATTCTGCAATTCCGCCACATACTCCGAGGAGCATCTTGTCCTTTCTGGATTTTCTTAATTTAGCTGGCATAATGTGTTTTTTTAGTTTCGTTCAATAGCCAAGTACGGGGCTTATAATAATAAGTTGCGCGCTAAATTCAGAATATAAAAAAAGGGACCTAAGTCCCTTCTAGTAAATGTTAGTTAGTCTTTTGTAAACTCGGCATCTCTTTGGAGTTTAAATATAATTGGAATGGAATATTGAACTCTAACAGCTCTTCCTCGCTGTATTCCAGGTTCGAATTTGGCTTCTGAAATTACTCTGAGAGCTTCATCATCGCATCCGCCACCAATTCCCTTTATCACTTTTGCATTTTCAACATCGCCACTTTCGTTAACTATAAACTGAATTGTAACTCGTCCTTCAATTCCTGCACGTGCGGCCATTTTAGGATATTGAACTTTACTCTGAAGGGCACCTAATCCACCAATGAGTTTAGGCATTTCTTCTACTACAATGAAATAGTCACCATTAGGATCAACGTCAGTTGGGGAAGTAGTTGCAGGTTCATTTTTTATTAGTTCTTCATAGTCAACATTTGATGTGCCCAAAGATAAAATAGGTTGGCTAATGTTCATGTTTGGAAAATGGGAAATCCATATTTCAGAAGAACTGTTATTGGTCAGGATTTTATCAGAGGAGGTAATATCGACCTGGAGTTCATTAACCTTAAATGAAATAAGGTTTTCACTAATTTCTCCAGTTCCCATTGCTCCTTTAAAGTGATTAAGGGCTATTACAAAAGTACCGTATTCTTCTGCATTCAGTATTATAGATCCTAAGCCTGGTATTTTTGAGTTTAAACTTGGGATACTAGATACTGTCATTCCATTAACTTCTAGCTTTAAATTTTGAATGGTTACAGACTCTTTTGCTAGTTCTTCTTCTGTAAGAGTGTTGGGGCCGCGCATATCAGAGCAGGCGATTGGAGCAATTACAGTTAAAGTCATAATTATCAGAAAAAAGAGACTTTTCTTGTAGGACGTTTTATAGAGTTTATGATATTTCATGGTTTCGATTCGTTGTTTTAGAGTAGACTGTTTAACTGCCATACTTATAGAAAAAGCTCCAATTCCTTTATTAAGAGGAACAAGTTCAATGAGCATGTTAGCGTAGTTTTTCGGAGATACTTCTGTAGTAGATAGCACCTCTTGGTCGCAGGAGATTTCTCTAAATGTTTCAATTTCTCTAGAGCTTAACTGAATGAGTGGATGGAACCAGAATAACGATTCAATAACGGAAAGCACGAGTTGAAGTAAATAATCTCCTCGTTTTATATGTACAAGCTCATGTTGAATGGCCATGTTCAGTTTTTCATCATCGTTGCGAATAGCATTTGGTAACACAATGATTGGTGTTTTCCATCCAAAAGTGAAAGGAACTAATGGGTGATCATGAAATGCTATTTCAACAGATCTATTTGCTAAGTCCATTTCTGATGGAATACCAGATAAAGGTTCTTTAACCAGCGATGAATGAAGTTTCTTGAGCTGATAATAACTCCAAACTAAGCGGATAATCATCGCTGCACCTACAACGAAAAATAATGCAGAAATGGAACCTACTATGAAATTACTATCCATCCAGTTGATAGAGTAAGCAACGGAGTTTACATCGGAGTACAAATTGCTTGGAAGAGGATTTTGCACAATGAGCAGAACTGGGTCAAACTTAGTGGTAGCCATTCCGAACCAAGATGAAAGTTGAAGCAGTAATGCAGAAATTATACCTAAAGGTAAAGCTACCATTGTTGCCACTCGTAGGTGGTATTGGTAAAGTGGATTTAGCGAATTAATCTGGCGAAGGGCTAACAACATTACCAAACCGATAATGGTCCAAATAACGAGTGGAAACCAAAAAACATCCATGGCATAAGTGCCGAGTTGTTGTAGGAGTTCAAATATCGATTCCATTGTTAGTCCTCCATGCTATCGATTAGCTTTTTAATCTCCTTGAGTTCGTCTTCAGAAATATTTTCTGATTTTATCAGTGTTTGAACCAAGGCTGTTGTAGAGCCTTTGAATACCTTATCAACCATCTTATTTATAAGATTGAATTGAACACTTTCAGGTTCTTGAGCAGCACTATACACAAAAGTCACACCTTCTTTGCGATATTTTAGATAACCTTTATCGTTTAGGTTTTTCATAATGGTCATTACGGTTGTGTAGGCAACTTTACGTTCTTCTAGAATCTTTTCTTGAACTTGAGCTACAGTGGCTTCACCTAAATCCCATACGTGATGTAGAATTTCCATTTCGGATTCACCAAGGGGAGTCAATGATTTTTTCATAGTATTCGGTTAGTTAAAAATCTTCTACTAATATAATAGTATTTAATACTAAGTCAATAGTAGGAGCGAAGATTTATTACCGAGTTACACTATATTCAAATACGCAAAGCTCTTGAGTAGCAAATTGTGAGTTTGAAAATGATGTTATTAAATCTTAATAAAATAATACTTTAATAAAAGTTTAGTGGAGCAACAATTGTAAATTCTATTATTTGAAATTTCGTACCCAGTTTGAAAACAAACCAACTCCAACAACAACCAAACTTCCAACCAGAGTGTAAAGTGGCCATGCTATGGCGAGTCCATCACCTGGAAGGATATTTTGCACAGGACCCTTAACTAAAAACAGTAAAACTATTAAGCCAGAGAAAAATCCAATGAGCGCATCTTTGGTTGTAGGCTTTTTGAAGAGCATCCCAAGGGCAAAAGCACCTAACAAACCGCCATAAGTGTAGGAAGCAATTCCTAAGCCTAATTCAACAACTGTTGGACGCTCGCCTCCACTAAGTTGCATAAAGGTGAACAGGAATGCGGAACCTGTTAAAATTATACCCCAAATAAGAGTTATAATTCTAGAAACCTTTAAATCTTGTTGCTCAGAATTAGATTTTCCAAAATAAGGTTTGTATAAATCGTAGGTAGTTGCTGATGCTAACGAATTTAACGAGGAGCTCAAACTACTCATAGCTGCGGCAAATAAAGCGGCCACAATTAACCCAGAAATACCGACAGGTAATTGCTCAACTATGAACTTTGCGAAAATTTCGTCGGTGGTGGCAAGTCCCAAACTTTCCGGAGTAGCACCTTGGTAGAAAGTGAAAAGCATCAAGCCAATTATCAAGAAAAGAGAAAATTGGAAAATGATTACAACTCCGCTCCAGATAAGTGCTTTCTGTCCAGACTTTAGACTACCAGTAGCAAGTAAGCGCTGTACAAGAAGTTGATCGGTACCGTGCGAAGCTAGCGAGAACACTGCGCCACCAATCACAGCAGTAATTAAAGTGTATGGTTGGGCTATGAAGTCTTTAAAATTCATATCGAAACCGAGTCGAAAGATCTGAAATTTATTAGCTGATTCAGACATAGCGACAACCGAATTCCAGCCATCTGGGAGTTTGTTTAACAAGATGAACATCGCTAATGCGGCACCTCCTAGGTAAACCGCCATTTGTACTACATCCATCCAAATAACGGCTTTAATGCCTCCAAAAAAGGTATACAAAAGAGTAATTACCGATATAACCGAAATTGAAATCATATAGATTTCGGCATCGCTCCACCCTTCAAAAGCACCGCCTAAGCGTAAAATAATGGCTAGTGGAATGGCTGTAGCAAAAAGACGAACTCCATCGGCCAGTAAACGAGTAACCATAAAAGTGGTACTTGTAGCATTTCGCATTGAGGCACCAAAACGTTTTTCTAGAAACTGGTATGCGGTGTACATTTCGCCATCATAATATTTGGGGAGAAAAAAGAGAGCTACTAAAACACGCCCAATAAAATAGCCTATAGTTATCTGAAGAAAGGTGAGATTTCCTCCATAAGCCACAGCGGGGATACTTATAAAGGTAAGAGTACTTGTTTCGGTTGCAACAACTGAAAATAGAACAGCCCACCAAGGAATGCCATTGCCACCTAAAAAATAATCCTTATTTGAGTTTTGTTTACCAGAAACTTTTAAACCAAAAACGGCAACACCTAATAAATATAAAACCAGAACTAAATAATCGACGAACTCAAACTGCATACTGTTTGTAAGTTTATTCTAAAGGGATGAGCTTTGGTATTAAATTCATGCAATTTTAAGCTCAACGTGTTTTCATTTGCGAAAAGTAGATACGCATAATTTTATAGCTTGCCAAGCCTGAAGAAGTTCAGATTTTACTTTTTCAGCTAGCTGTTCTTTCTCGGAATTAGGAGTAGATTAGGCGATTGAACATGAGGATAGAATTAAAACAAATTCGCCTAGCAATCAATTAACGGGGCGATTTTTAGGTAAACTCCCCCAATCTTTATTCGCCATTTTTCCCATCACAAATGTTAAGTTTCCGCCAGCTATTAATTCTTTATGGGTGATATAGCTACGGTTTAAGTTTTCTCCATTTAGTATTACAGCTTGTACAAAACGATTTTCTTTGGAAAGATTTTCCGCAAAAATTGAGAATTGTTTATTCTGAGGGAGATTTATCTGAACTTCATCTAGCTGTGGAACACCTAATACATAGTTTCCTGAAGCAGGATTTACGGGATAAAATCCCATGGCGCTAAAAACATACCAAGCCGACATCTGTCCTGCATCTTCATTTCCACTCAATCCGTCTGGATTAGTTGAATATTGAGTGTCCATGATTTTATTTAAAATCTGTTGGCTTTTCCATGGTGCACCAGCGTAGCTGTACAAATAAGCGATGTGATGGCTCGGCTCGTTACCATGGGCATATTGGCCTATTAAGCCTGAAATGTCGGGTGAAGCATCTTCTCCGACCACAACAGAAGGTTGATTGAAAAGAGAATCTAAACGAGTTATAAATTCAGCATCTCCTCCCATCATTTCAATGAGTTTATCTACTTGGTGGGGAACAAACCAGCTATGTTGCCAAGCATTTCCCTCTGTATAATCGGTGTTTTCTCTGTGGGATGAAAAGAGAGGATTAAAAGGCTCCGTCCAAGTTCCATCTACATTTTTGCCCCTCATAAATTTGGTTTCAGAGTCGTATAAATTTTGCCAGTATTTAGAGCGTTTCAAAAAGTAACTGTACTCGTCTTGTTTGTTTAAAGCGAGAGCCATTTGTGCAATGCACCAATCATCAAAGGCATATTCTAGGGTTTTTGTAACGGATTCTTCCGTTAAATCTGAAGGGATATACTGGTACTTTCTGTATAAATCGCTGTCTCTTTGATTTTGCATTGCGCTGGCTTTCATTGCTTCGAAAGCGAGTTCAGCATCAAATCCTTTAAAGCCTTTTAAGTAAGCATCTAGAATTACGGGCACAGCATGATAGCCTGTCATAGTGCCAGTTTCATAACCATGAAGTTCCCAAACTGGTAATAAGCCTTTTTGTTGATAAAAGTCGAGCATAGTCAGAATCATGTCATCCACTCGATCAGAGTCGGTAATGGTAAGCAAAGGATGCTGAGCTCTAAAAGTATCCCACAATGAGTAAATAGTGTAGGAAGTTTTACTTTCGTTGGCATCTGAAAACAAAACGGGTGCTAGTTTTGAATGATACAGAGCAGTGTAAAAGATTTTTTTCTTATCTGGGTCGCCATTAACCTCGATTTTAGCAAGTTCCTCACTCCAATTTTGTTCAACGGAAGTTCTCGTAGAGTCAAAACTCCAACCATTAAGCGTTGCAAGGTTTGCTAAAGCTCCTTCTTCGTTATTTGCTGAAATTGCGATTTTTGCCAAAAGTTCATCTCCGTCTCCCTCAAATTCCAGAATTGAGAAAAGTTGATCGCTCCCATAAATTGTAAGCGGATTGGCATTTATTGAATCGCTTATCGTTTTTTCAATCGCAAAATCTTTCGAGAATTGTAAAGCAAAATATAGGTTTTGCTCTTTTGCCCAACCAGTAGATCGGCGGTATCCGGTAATTATTTTGTGCGTTCCCTTACGTTCAATTTTAAAATAGCCTTCTGTCATGCTATCCCAGTTTATGCTGTATCCGATGTCTAGATTAATGAATTGAGCATCATCTTTTTGAAAGTTAAACCTATACATTGCCACTCTTTCGGTAGCAGTCATTTCTGCGGTTATCTCAAAATCGTCTAAATAAACACTATAAAATCCTGGGGAAGCACTTTCGTTTTGATGTGAAAACAAAGACGCATAGCTACGTTTTCCAAAATATTTAGATGAATCATTCAACCCAATCATCTTGTTGGTAGGCATAATCAGAACATCATTTAAGTCGCCAATTCCGGTACCTGTTAGATGTGTTTGCGTAAAGCCAGTGATGATGCTATCGGAGTAATGGTAGCCAGAAACCCAATCCCAGCCTGCTGTTCCATTAACAGGACTAGCTTGTATCATCCCAAAAGGGGAAGTTGCGCCAGGATAAGTGTGTCCGTGACCGCCTGTGCCAATAAAAACGTCTACAAAAGAGCTGTTGTTAGGCGGTTTTGAGCAGGCGAGTATTCCCATAATCATCCAAAGAATGAATGACCTTTTTGAGGTTACAACTTTCCGAAATGTTTCGGGCATTTTGGGAATTACGCTCCATGGTTTGTTGCGACAATCTATATCTATGAACTGAGAAACTCTACAAATTTTTGAACTGCTCTGCCACGGTGGCTAATTTCGTTTTTTTCTGAGGCTTCAAATTCAGCAAAGGTTTTATTGAAGCCTTCAGGCTGGAAAACTGGATCGTACCCAAAGCCAGCAGTTCCCTTTTCTTCTGATATGATTTCTCCTTTGCAAACACCTTCAAATGTGTGTTCTTGCTCATCAGAGACTAGTGCAAGAACTGTCCGGAACTGAGCCGATCTATTAGACTTACCTTTCATTTCAACTAAAAGCTTGTCAACATTATCTTGGTAACTTGCATTTTCGCCAGCATAACGTGCCGAATAAACCCCAGGCGCCCCATTAAGAGCTGAAACTTCCAAACCAGTATCGTCTGATAGGGAAGGTAAGCCCGTAATGCTATGCACATAACGAGCTTTCTTTAATGCGTTTCCATCAAGTGTGGGTTGATCTTCGTCAACGTCTTCTAATTCTGGAAAATCTAAGGCTGAGAACACTTCAATTCCTAAGTCGGAAACAAGTGATTTCATTTCCTCAATTTTATTAGCATTTCGAGTAGCTAAAACCAGTTTATCCATTTTTCACTCGCGGAAATAGTTTGTAATAAAGATTGATTCCGCTTCCTAAGGTTAGAATAGCATTCAGTGTTGTAAAGATAACATCGTTTGTTATTACGGAATAAATTGTAAGTATTAGACTTGAAGCCGCATACATTAGGATAAAGCCCATATTTATAGGTGTTTGCCCAGCTTTGATGGTATCCCATGTTTGGGGAATCCAAGCCATAATTAGTATGCCAAATCCTGCCCAACCTAAAAGTTCAACTCCAGTCATAATATTATCCTAATTGATTTAATATTTCTTGTACTTCGTGCCATTTAAGGCGCGGACCAAATTGTGAAACAATTCGGGATGATGCTAAACTGGCTAATTTTCCTGAACCAGCGTAACCTTTTCCATGAGTAAGGCCATATAAAAAAGCACCAGCAAACATATCGCCTGCGCCGTTGGTGTCTATTGCTTTAACAGGATATGGTTCTATATCGATGAAGGTGTCTCCATCATAAATAATTGCGCCATTACTACCTTGAGTGATTACAAAGTTCCGAGCGGCTTTTTTGAGTTCTACTCTAGCAGAATTTACATTGGTTGTATTTGTGAACTTCATGGCCTCTTCTTCGTTGCAGAAAAGTAAATCTACCGAGGCACCGATTACTTCTTCAAAACGAGGTTGAAAGAATTCTACGATGGAAGGATCGGAGAGGGTTAGTGCTGTTTTTACGTTGTTATTCTCAGCTGTTTTTTTAGCCAATTTCATTGCTTCGAAACCAGAATCAGAAGCTACTAAATAACCTTCTAAGTAAACGTATTCAGAATCTTTGATGGCAGCTTCACTTACTTCCTTTTCAGAAAGGTTTACAGTAATCCCGAGGAAAGTATTCATTGTACGATCGGCATCGTCCGTAATCATAACTAAACATTTCCCCGTAATACCTTCTTCACGCTCGCTATGATCTAAGTTGGTGTCAATGCCAGCTTCTTTCATGTCATTCAAATAAAAATCACCAAACTCATCATTCGATACTTTGCACGAATAGAAAGCTTTCCCACCGAACTGGCTAGTTGCAATGATGGTGTTAGCAGCAGAACCACCTGATTTCTTATTTACCTGATCGTGGTCAATTGCGTTGATTAATCGGTGTTGTGTGTCTTCGTCAACTAAGGTCATTAGACCTTTTTGGACATTGTGTTCTTTTAAAAAATCTTCAGAAACGGTAAAGTCTAAATCTACTAAAGCGTTACCAATGCCATAAACGTTATATTTTTTCTTCATAGATAATGGGGAAACAGGATATTTCTTTTATACTTAGTTATTTCCGTAAAAGTACGGACAATCGCATTGTTTAAAAAATGTTTGATGATTTACTAAGCTGGTCGACGTCATTTTGCGATATTTAAAAAGTGTTGGTTAGCTATTTTGATTACCAAGATGCATTTTAACAGTAACCTCGAATTAAAAATTCACCATGAAGAAAATATATTTCGCAGCACTTTTAATTTCATTAAGCTTTGCTACTGTTGGAGTTTCTCAAAGTGTACAGAATGACTTTGAAAATGCACTTGATGACTGGCATGACGGCCATTATATAAATGCTCTTACTACCTTTAAGAATATTCTAAATTCTAGTAGTGCTGATTTATATTTTGAAAAAATTGCACTTCAAACTGGAGAGTTATACCAGGTTACAGAGCTAAGCGATGATGGTACAAATATCCGTTTTTGGGGGGATGATACAGCCATTTATGAACGCCGAGAAAATGGAAAAACATATACGTATGTGTACAATTCTAAGGCTCAAAAGTTGATTAGAAAGGTAAATGGCAATGACTTAATTGTGCTTAGTGATGGTTCGTTAGTATACAAACGCTTGAAAGAAAGTGAAGTGGTTAAGAAGGCAGCTCAAACTCGAGATAAAGATATTACAGAAGCGTACGCAACAAGAGATAGAGCTTTGTTCGACGCCGCTAGAACCAATTATGCACTAGTTGAAGCTACAAATACCGAATTATTTTTATGGGAGAAGAATGCAAAGAAAGAGAAGAATATAACACCAAAGGGGTTGCTTGTTGGGAGCCTTGTAGCTTCGGACAGTAACGATAGAATTTTCTTTGTGGGGATGAAAACAGGCGGTGAATATTCAAATATTTATGAGTATTCAATTGCTTCTAATAACTCAAAAATGGTTACAAACACCCCTAATTTTGAATCGAATTTAGAAGTAAGCCCTGATGGAACGCTTCTTGTTTTTGAGTATAGTTCTCAGAATTCTTTGCCAGCAACTTCTAAAGCAAAAGCTGAAATATCTGGTAAAACTGGTGTTTTGAATATTGCCACCAACAAGGTTGTGGTAATTGAAGGGGAGCTAGTTAGTGCCAATTTTGATAATGAGGTTGCTCTTATTCAACGCTCAAGTAAAGGAGGCAAAAACTTATTACTGGCATCGTTAAGTAATGCTGATGATGTGACTGAAATCATAAGTTCAGATAAGTCTTTGAATGATGCTACACTCTCACCAAAAGGCACAAAAGTGGCTTATACGCTTAAAGAGCAAGATGATTACGAGGTTTATGTTTACGATAGTTCGACTAAGAAAACACATCGAGTTTCTCATGAACTTCAACATGATCGTTTCCCTCAATTTTTATCTGAGTCAAAGTTAGTAGCTGCAAAAGGGGAAGGTCGCCATCGCAGGTCATTTATGTATGATTTAGAAAGTGGTGCAACAATAAAACTCTTTCATAATAATACGGTTCGAACAATTGCACCAGAATACCAATGGGCATCTAACAGCTCAGGAACTCAACTCTTAATTGTTGCTGAACGAGATGGCGATACCATTTCTCCAGAACGCGGTGTGTATCTTATGCATCTTGATAAAATGATTTCTAAGAATGATTTAGTTCAACGAATTGAAGAAAATCTTAGAACAGAGAAGGCACTTCGTGAAAAAGGAGAGCGAATGTTTGCAAAGATTGCCGATGAAGTGAAAGAGGTTGTGAGCCAAGCATCGGTGAACAGAGTATATACTTACGAAAATGATTTGTACAAATTTGATTCGAAATATATTTCTATGCCAGGAAATGATAAGGCATCTGAATACATATTTAACAAATATACTTCATTTGGATACTCACCCGAGTATCAGTGGTTTACACCTCCAGGTCGTCAAGTTTATGGTGGAAAGACTGCGAATGTAATCGCAACGTTAAAAGGAACTACGAACCCTGAATTACTCTATGTTGTAAGTAGCCATTATGACTCTGTTGAGGATGGCCCTGGTGCCGATGATAACACAAGTGGAACCGCTGCATTGCTTGAAGCAGCTCGGATTTTAGCAAACCATCCAATGCCAGCAACTATCATGTTTGTGTCTTTTACGGGAGAAGAAGCGGGATTATTGGGAAGTCGTGAATTTGTTCGACAAGCTCAACAAAAAGGCTATAAAATTATAGGGGCTTTAAATAACGATATGGTTGGGATGGCCAACGACAGCCGATTAGATAACACCATTAGATATTCTAACCCAGGGATAAGAGATGTGCAACATGCAGCTGCATTTTTGTTTACCGATATGGTGACCTATGATGCACTTTATTATAAATCTACCGATGCACACGCTTATTATGAAGCATACGGTGATATAGTTGGAGGTATCGGTTCCTATCCTGTGTTAGGGAATCCATTCTACCACCAGTGGAATGACAATTTAGAGACCATAAACCACCAGCTAGTAACAGAAGTTAGTAAAACAACAGCCGCAACATTGATGTTACTAGCTTCAAGTCCATCACGTATTCAAAATGTCGAAGTTAAGAAAGAAGGCAAGGATACATTCCAAGTCAGCTGGTCGCCATCGGTAGAGTCTGATATAACTTCATACATAGTTCGTTACGTTACTAAGAGTGGAGAAGAGAAAACGGTTACGGTTCAAAAAACACATATCGAGCTATCTGATTTAAAGAAAGCTAGCAAAGTTTCAGTAAAAGCTGTGAATGAAAAAGGAATGGAAGGTTGGGATTGGGCGCACGCAAATGTAGAGTAAATTGAGTCTATTAAAGATAAATCCGAATAAGCTATTTATTCGGATTTATCCAATAGTAGAAATTATGCTCATCTAAGGTGAAGCCCGTTTTGGGGTAGAGATTGTTGCCCTCAATATTTGAAACGTCAGTTTCTAGAGTTAACCCAAATGCGTTGGTCGATTTACATAACTCTTTGGCAGCTTCAATAAGTAATTTCGAAATTCCCAAGCCACGGAAATCAGCATGTACAAATAAATCGTTTAGCAACCATGTTCGCTTTAAGTTAGTTGACGTAAAAAGGGGATAGAGTTGTACAAATCCCGCCAATCTTCCGGATGGATGGCGAGCTACAAATATCTCAGATTCGTTTTTTGTCATACGTTCCTTCAAAAAAGCTTTCCCCGCTTCAACATCACTTTCTTTTTTATAAAAAACTCGGTAAAGGTTAAACAGTTCGGCCAACTCAGCTAAGTCGCTCAAAGTTGCTTTATGGATAGAAGTAGAGGTACTCATAGTTGGGTTGGGTTATTTTATTCTGAAGTGAGTGAACTTTCGATGCGCATTTCCCCTAACAAAGTTCTATGAACAGGGCATTTTTTTGAGATTTCTAAGAGTTTGTCTAGCTGTTCTTGGGTTAAATCACCTTTTATAATTAACTCTTTCTCAATGAGGTCAATTTTGGCGGAAGAATCTTCGCAAGATTGGCAATCATCAACGTGGCGTTTGTTGTGCCTGAGTTCGAGAAACATGTCTTCAATTGGCCACTTTTTACGACGAGCATACATTTTTACCGTCATTAAAGTACAAGAGCCAAGACTCATAAGTAACAAATCGTACGGGTCTGGACCTTCATCATTTCCTCCATCTACACTAGTAGGCTCATCTGCAATAAAAGAATGGTTGCCAGCAGTTAAGGTAGACTTAAATACATCGTTTTTTGCGAGGTGTATATGTACAATTTTTTGCTTGTTCTCGTCAGACATGGATAAATCGTTTAGTTAAAATTCACTCCTTAAGGAAAGAGAAGAATCGGGATTTAGCAAGTGCTTAAATGCAATATTCATACATCGGATTTGGTTCGGAATTAAGCACCTAACAATATGGTAACATCGGCATTACTAATTATTTACACTCAGAATATCTAGAGATAATATCGAAAGACGTTCTTATAAATAAACTCATTGAGTATTTATGAAAAGAAAGCTAGATACGGTTGTTATTTCTGATGTGCACCTCGGAACAGTAGGTTGCCATGCGGTAGAATTAGTTCAGTACTTAAATTCTGTGGATCCAGAGCGTGTAATATTGAATGGAGATTTCATCGATATGTGGAATTTTAGAAAATATTATTGGCCAGAAGCTCACATGCATGTTATTAGAACTTTAATAACCATGATGACAAACGGCGTTGATATCTATTATTTGACAGGAAATCATGACGAGACGCTACGCAAAATTTCGAGTTTACAACTAGGCCCACTATTCATCCAAAACAAATTGGTGCTCGAATTAAACGGCGAGAAAGTATGGTTCTTTCATGGGGATATTTTTGATGTAACCATGAAATATAGCAAGTGGATTGCGAAACTTGGCGGGCATGGATATGAGTTGCTAATTCTCCTTAATCGATGGATTAATAATGTATCGGTGAAGTTAGGTTACGGGAAGCTTTCATTATCAAAGAAGATAAAAGATAGTGTAAAAACAGCTGTTAGTTTTATTGATGATTTTGAGATTACGGCAATGGAATTAGCCATCGATGAAGGTTATGATTATGTGGTTTGTGGACACATTCACCAACCAAAAATTCGCGGTTATGAAAATGAAAAGGGTTCTGTAATCTATCTAAACTCAGGAGATTGGATAGAGAATTTAACCGCGCTTGAATATGATGGACAGGAGTGGAGTTTATATAAATACGAAGAGGATATCATACTACAAGAAAGCCCAAGAATTAATCATCTTATGCAATCTTATACTACCAATAAAAAGGTAATGATAGGATGAGAATCTTATATGGAGTACAGGGAACAGGGCATGGGCATATAAGCAGAGCAAAAGTTGTACTTCCTAAGCTTAGGGAGCTTGCAGAGGTCGATGTGCTTATAAGTGGATATAACTTCCATTTAGAATTAGATGGCCCGGTAGCGTACAAAGCACGTGGTATTAGTCTTAATTACGACAACAAAGGCAGCGTAGATTTCTTAGAAACTGCACTGAACCTAAAACCAGTTAAATTCTTACAAGACATCCAAAAAGTCCCTATTTCTGAGTATGATTTTATTGTGAATGATTTTGAGCCCGTAACAGCATGGGCAGCTCAAGCCGCTGAAATCCCTTGTGTTGCAATTAGTCATCAAGCTTCATTTTTGTCGGGGAAAGTGCCACGTCCGCAAAGAAAGTCATTAATGGCTGAAGGTGTTTTAAAGCATTTCGCGCCATGTACTACAGCAATTGGTTCTCATTACCTGAGGTATGATGATTTTATAGAACCACCAATAATTCGCCGGCAGATAAGGGATTTAAGTCCTAGTCTTGGTGGTCACATCACTGTTTACTTACCCGCTTACGATCACCAAACTCTGTGTTCTATTTTCAATCAGGTAAAGAGTGTTGAATGGCATATTTTTTCTCCAGCCTGTGAAACTGCCTACCAGAAGAATAATGTGAGAGTTTTTCCTGTTGGTAAAGATAGTTTTCTGAAAAGTTTTGAGTCGTGTTTGGGTATTATTTCCTCAACCGGATTTGAAACTACTTCTGAAGCCTTATTTCTGGGTAAGAAATTGCTCACAATTCCCATTCGGAATCAGTACGAACAATTATGTAATGCGGCAGCACTGCTTAAGTTAGGAGGAGATGTAGTCTATACTATTAATGGGAAGTTTAAAAGTAGATTGGAGAATTGGCTGCAAAATGGAAAGGTGCTACAAATTCCCGAGATTAGTAACGATGTAGATCTCGCGGAGAAGATTATAGAAGCAGGTACAAAGGGAAATATTTTACCACACAGAGCTTTAGAAAAGGCGCATTGATAGTATGAAGTTGTTTAGAGGAAAGTTCTACAAATACTTTTCTTTTATAATATTTAAGTGATGGGTTTCGTGCCCAGCAATGATGAATGCGATAGCTCGAACCGTAAATTCAACTCCGCTAGCCACTCCTTTTCTAGAAATCATTTGTTTAGTCATATTCTTAAAAAGATGTATGGTTGCCACTCTAACAGCTAAGTATTCGTTCGATAGATTGCTCAATGTGCGCGAACTATAGTTGTTATTTTCCATCCAAAGGTCTTGATCCATCCCTGGAAGTTCACTGTTGTCTCCTCGGCTAAAACAGAGTGCTCTGTAAGAAAATACCCTTTCCGTTTCAATTAGGTGTCCAATAATTTCTTTAATAGTCCACTTTCCTGTTTGATAAGCAAAGAGCGCTTTATCACCAGGAATGGTGTTAATAAGAGTGAAAATCTCGTGCATTTGAGAGGTCAATGTATCTAGGACATTTCCTTTCGCAACTAAGCCCACATAATCTGAATAATAGTGTGCATACTCGGTAGATGCTGGATATTCATTATTCCAAATGGAGAGTTCCATAGTGCTTCTGTTTTAAGTGTTAGTTTATACGATAATACTTTGCTAGTTAAAAGACCAAAAAAAACCCGACGCTTTAAAGCGCCGGGTTCGTAATAATTTGAGATAACGTCTAGTTTACTTTGAAAGACTCTACTGTTGAAGAAGACGCTTTATTTCCATCAGCAGTTGTTACGGTAGAGTGAGCATAAGCCACACCATCAACTACTTTCCAGTTAGTAAATGTAGTTTCTGCAGTTACAACTTTCCCCATTTGTGGATTGAAATCTGAAGTCAGAGATAAATAAGGAAGTGCAGTTTTACTATCTAATAGGTAAGTGACAGCACCATCGTTTGTTACTTTAAGTACAACATATTCGGTTCCGTCAATGGCTTCAGTTCCGATATACTCAGCATCTAAGGTTGAGTAAATTCTAGCAATATTTACATAGCTATTTTTTACTTCTTTCAACATTGGAGTAATCATTGCTGGTGGAAGGGGTTGTTCTTGTCCCATCATGGACATTTTACCAGCGCCATTGGCAATGCTCATGCTCATGTTACCTTGAGGTGTTTCTAAATCCGATTCGATACTAAAATCATTGTAATTAATGGTAGTAGTAGTTTTAATGTCCATATCACCCATTGGAGTAGCTTGTGAAACAGTCATAACGGAAGTAATGCTTTCTACTTTTTTGCTAGGTGTGATTACAGCGTCAGACATTTTCTTTAGCCAAGCTTTGCCTTGAACTTTGTCGCCTGATACATCCCCACCTTCTGATTTAGGCTCTGGAATTGTGATATCGATTTCGTTGATTTTTCCATATTTATCAAGTTGATTCCCAATTTCAGCTTTGTTGCCTACAACCAAAACTTGAACTTTATCAGGGTGTAGATATTTTTTTGCAACTCTTTGGATATCAGATATAGAAACTTTTTTTAAACCTTCTACATATTTATCAAAAGCATCTTGAGATAGTCCGTTATACTCATTGCTTAAACGTTCGTTCAAGATTTTGTTTTTGCTATCGTATTTAAAAACGAGTGAGTTTAGGAAACGGTCTCGAGCATCGGTTAACTCTTTTTGGCTAACAGGCTCGTCTTGGAGACGTTTCACTTCTTTTAAAATAGCATCAATAGCTTCTGCAGTAGTTGAGCTTTTGGTCATAACAAACAAATCGAAGGTGCTTGGATAGTTAATAGCACTTCCGTATCCACCGCCAACAGCATAAGCAAGCCCAAGGTCGGTACGTACTTTTTGGAACAGTCTTCCTGCAAATCCGCCGCCTAATACTTGATTCATCATTTGTAGCGCTGGGTAATCAGGGTTGTCTCTTAATCCACCAATGTGGCCAATAAGCACGTAGCTTTGGTTTACATCAGGTTTGTCAATCAAGTTAAACGTTGATGGGTAAGTGTAGTTCACTTCTGGATAGATAATATTTGTTTTGGTGCCAGAAGGTAAACTTGCAAAAGCTTCTTTAAGCTTTTTCTTCATTTCTTTGGTATCAAAGTCTCCAATAATACCAAGCATCATGTTGTTACCAACAAAAGCTTGTTTGTGAAATTCAATGAGGTCTTCTCGTGTAATGGCATCTATGGTTGCGTACTCTACTTGCTGAGTGTAAGGAGAGTCTTTGCCGTAAATAAGTTTGTTGAATTCTCTATTAGCAATGCTAGCTTGATCATCGTTTCTACGCGAAATATTAGATTTAGCTTGGGTTTTGTAGAGATCAATTTTGTCTTCTGGGAAAAGAGGATTTTGTACTAAATCTACAAAAACAGGTAGCAGTTCATCGAAATCTTCTTTTAAAAGATTCATTGAAGCACTTCCTGAACCTTCTCCAATAAAAGTGCTCATAAAAGCAGCTTTATCTTCTAGAAGTACATTTAGTTTTTCCGCTGGATAGTTTTTTGAACCACCCTCGCGCATTACTTGGCCAACCATAGAGGCGAGTCCTGTTTTATCAGAAGGCTCTAGTAGGCTACCAGTACGTACAATAGCGTTAACTCTGATGAGCGGGAGTTCCTTATCTTCTACAAGGTAGAAAGTTATCCCGTTATCAAGTTTAAATTCTTCAACTTTAGCTTTTTCAAAGCTATTTAATTTAGGGTATTTAATTTCATCATAACGTTTTTGGGCTGCCACACTAATCGACAGAACCATCATCATGGAGAATAATAAAAATCGTTTCATAATAATTTGGGCTTGAATTTATGTGGGATTAGGAGTCAGTTTTTACTGTATAACCAACCGTGCGGTTCTTTTTTATCAGATACTTATTTGCTACTCTTTGCAAATCGTCCAGTGTTACTTTGTTGTAACGGTCTAGTTGATTAAACACATTTCTCCAATCACCAGTTGAAGCATAAGTACTCGCGAAATTGAGTGCTAAACCAGTGTTGTTAGCTAGGCCTCTAATAATACCAGCCCTAATTTGAGTGCGCGCTCTATCTAGTTCCTCTTGGGTGATGGAGCCTCCTTTTACAATTTCAATTTCTTCATAAATGCGTTTTTCTAAATCTTCAGTCTCAACACCTTGGTTAGGTACGGCAAAGGTTAGAAATAACGAAGGGAATTTTGTGCCAGGAAAGCCATTAAATGCTCCAATCTGAAGCGCCAGTTTTTCTTCTTCAACTAGTTTCTTGTAAAGAACTGAAGTTCGGCCATTTGAAATAATGTTTCCTAGTAAGCTAAGAGCTTCAAAATCAGGATCCGAATCTGCAACGGCATGGTACCCAATTAGCATAAAAGGTTGAGAGTTTCCTTCAATAGAGAATCTACGCTCGCCGCGTTGCTCTGGTTCAATAGTGGTAACAGGAGGGGCAACTTTCCCTTTTCCTTTTAGGTCGCCAAAGTATTCTTCAGCTAGTTTTTTCATTTTCTTTGGGTCTACATCGCCAGCAATACCAATAGTTATGTTACTTGGGATGTAATATTTGTCATAAAAATCGTGTGCATCAGCAATAGTGGTAGCTGTAATATCAGAATTCCAACCAACTACAGGGCGGCCATAAGGATGCGCTGTGTAAGCTACAGCTAGGAACTCTTCTAGTAATCTACCAATTGGGTTAGAATCTGTTCTCATGCGTCGTTCTTCTCGTACTACTTCTTTTTCTACATAGAACTCACGGAAAGTAGGCGTTTTAAAACGTCCAGCTTCTAGATTAAACCATAGTTCAGCTTTGTTAGAAGGTAGGCTATAATAATAATCGGTTTGGTCAGCTCCAGTTGAAGCGTTTAAGCCACTTCCCCCGTTATTCTGAATAATTTGTGAGAACTCATTATTTACAACGTAAGTTTTTGACTTCTCTTGAAGTTCTTCAAATTTAGCCCACTTTTTGTTAAGAACGGTTGTGTCAGGATTTGAGCTAAATTTTTCATTTAACCAATCTCTGTAAGCAGCATCCATTTCTTCAATAACTTTTTTCTCTTCCTTCCAGTTGGTGGTGCCAATATAATCGGTGCCTTTAAAGGCCATGTGTTCAAAAATATGAGCAATACCAGTGTTACCAACAGGTTCATTTACAGCACCTACATTTACGTGGGTATAAAAGCTAGCAACAGGTGCGTCGTGGCGTTCAATTATAATGAAGTGAAGGCCATTATCGAGTGTGAACTCGGTTACTTTTTTTTCAAATTCTGCAAGGTTTTGTGCCTTGGAAGGAATCGCCATGAGTACCAGTAGCAAACTGGTTAATAGCAAGACTCTCTTAGTAATTTTTACGTTCATACTAAATGGGTTTAATGAAAACTTAAGTTATTAATATTCAATTAATCAGCAGTAAAGTAATAAAACACCAAACAAATTTATTGATAAAATTTAGGTGTGAATTCTTTAAGTGGAAATCCATCCTTAAATGATGTTTTATGTTCTTCGTTTCTAGACAATTCGAGTTCGTACGCAATGAACTCTGGATTGTTGTATCTTTTTTGAAAATAGATTTTTTTATCACCAATAGTTTTAGAACAGCGATCTATTTCCAATACAGCATCTCCTTTTTTCATTCCTAAATGCGAAGCTATGTAATCATCTGCAATGGTGGCTGTAATTTTGTAGCGTCCTCCTGTAATGGGGATATTAAATTTTTCTTCTAGAACTTGATAGATTGTTTGTGTAGTCAAATTCTCATCAAATAAAAGTTGACCATAGCTAGCTGGTAACCAAGTTTTATCTACGGCTATGGGCCTATTGTTTGCCAGCCGTACTCGGTCAATCTGAATGAGTGGATTCTCATTTGTTAATTCTAGAATGGTATTAATTTCATCTATTGGGCCAACTTTCTTTAGTGAGATTAGTTTTGAAGTGCTTGTGTAGCCAGCACGCTTCATATCTTCAGAAAAATCGGTTAGTTGAACAAGAGGGTGGTGTACTTTCTCTTCGCTAACAAAAGCTCCTAGCCCTTGTTTCCGATATATAAGCCCTTGGTGTTCTAATTGTTGGAGTGCTTGCCTCACAGTCACTCTGCTTACATCAAAATATTCGCATAGACGTTTCTCGGAAGGAAGTTTATCTCCTGGCTCAAAACGTTGTTCACTTATTTCTGAACGTAGTTGGTCAGAAATTTGCTCGTATCTAGGTTTGTAATTACTACTCATATTCTTCTCCTATTTGATACATGTAATATACTTGTTGTAACATGTTGTAACAAATCAAAAATCATCCCTACCATGTATACATAAATTATATAGGAGAATACCATGAGTTATTATACAACCACCTTTCTTAAAACAGATTTTGAAACTGCTATAGAGCAAGTGACAGCTTCACTTAAAAATGAAGGTTTTGGTGTGCTTACCGAAATCAGAGTTAATGAAGTTTTTAAAAAGAAACTGGATATCGATTTCAAGAATTATCGAATTCTTGGAGCATGTAATCCAACGTTTGCTCATAAAGCCATTCTAAATGAGGATAAGGTTGGGGTGATGTTACCCTGCAATGTAGTTGTACAAGAGCATGCCGATGGAAAGATTGAAGTGACCGCGGTAAGCCCATTGGCTTCTATGCAGGCTATAGAGAATAAAGAGTTGCACGGTATTGCCTTAGAAGTAGAAGAGAAACTTAAAAAAGTTATAGAAAGCTTATAACACTTTAGCACTTAGAAACTAAAGTTAACATTAAAAACGTGTACAGAATGAAGTTACTAAAGCTATTTTTTATAGCACTAATCATGCCCTTAAGCAGTATTTCAGGCTGGGCGCAAACCATAGACAAGTTGGACTTGAGCTTAGAACAAGCTTTGGAAATGGTTCATGAAAAAGCAGTAGATGTGTTAATTGCTGAAGAAACGAAATTGGCTGCAAAAGCTGCATATAGTCAAGGGAGTGCTGTATTTCTTCCTCAATTGAGCATCGAAGAAACGGGAGTTAAGACAAACGATCCTATAGGTGTTTTTGGAATTAAATTAAGGCAAGGAATTATTACTCCAGCCGATTTCAATCCATCGGTGATGAATAGCCCTGATGCACTACATTCTTTCACAACAAAATTCCAAGTTCTCCAACCTATCATAAATGCAGATGGTTTTTACGAGCGTAAGTCGGCTAAGCATCAGTTTAAATCCGCAAGCGAACAAGCCAAAGCAACCAAGGAGTTTGTTAAGCTAAAAGTAAAGGAACTGTATTACCAGCTTGCCATTTTGGATAAGCAGACGATTGTTCAGCAAAGTTTTTTGGAAAGTAGTAAAGCTCATGAAGAACAAGCTAAAAATTACTTTGAACAGGGTGTAATAAATAAATCTGAGTATTTACGCGCTAAAGTAGAAACGTTAAATGCGGAGCAAGCATTACTTGGGGCTCAAAACAAGCGTGCTTCTATTAACGACGCCTTGTTATTGATACTCGGCATCAATGAAAATCACCTCATTCAAGTTTCAGATGATTTAGAATTTAAAGAAATATCTCTTAATTCTTTACCAACAACTCTTGGCAGTAACTCAAGCCTAAATGCTTTAGAGTATCAAATGAAGGCTTCTAGCGCACTTTTAAAAGCCGCTCGATTTAGTTTTCTACCAAGTTTAAATGCTTTTGGCAGTTATGAATTGCATGATTCTCAGGTTTTTGGGAACAAGAGTAATAATTACACCTTTGGTGCAACACTACGCTGGGATCTTTTCAAAGGGTATAAACAGGCGGGTATGGTTACACAACGTAAAGCAGAGCTACGAAAAACCGAGCTTGTTTACGAGAATAGCCTGAATAAATACCAAGTAGATGTAAGAAATGCACGTCGCTCTATAAATCTTGCTTTACAATCTATGGAGCTTGCCAAGCTTAAAACGCTTCAAACAGATGAAGATGTACGAATAAGGACAGATAGGTATTCACAAGGAATAGAAAAAACTACCGATCTACTTATGGCTGAGTCTACAAAATTAGCCAGCCAACTAAGCCTTCTTCAAGCTCAATATCAATATTTCGTATCGGTAGCACAACTCGAATACCTCTTAGAAACCGAGTTATAAACAGAATAATAGATAACCAACCATTTTTATAACTAAAGAAGATGAAACAATTCCTAATGATTAATACCAAACTAAAAGCAATTTTTGCGGCTATGTTAATAATAGGCTTAGCACAAGGTTGTGGAGATAAGGTTGAAACAGCCGATATCGAGTCAACAAGTATAAAAGCTAGCGTAATTACTGCTGCTTATAATTCTAAAAGCAGTACCAAAGAATTTGCTGGAGTTCTTAAGAGCGTAAACCGAAGTGAGCTAGGAACAAAAGTAATGGGTACAATCAAAAAAATGCCCGTAACTATTGGCCAGAAAGTGAAGAAAGGGGATCTGTTATTACACATATCAGATAATGACCTCATTGCTCAGAAGAATCAAATTCAGTCTGGATTAAATTCAGCTAAAGCAAACCTAGAACTTGCAGAGAAAAACTTAAATCGTTTTAGAACTCTCTACGAGCAAAAAAGTGCTACTCAAAAAGAATGGGATGAAGTACAGTTAAACCATTCTATGGCAAAGAATAAGGTTGTAGAAGTAGAAAATAAGCTTAAAGAAATTGATGATTTACTAACCTACACTCAAATTAAGGCACCGTTTGCAGGAGTTATTGCAGCTAAGAATGCTGAAGTTGGAGATTTAGTAACACCTGGTCGCCCACTTATTGTAATTGAAAGTGCCGAAGATTTCGAAATTGAATTCAAAGTAGGCGAGGCAGATATAAACAATGTTCAGCTTGGCGATAGTATTCAGATTGCTCTTTCCTCCATTTCAAATCAATTATATAGCGCTCGGGTAAGTGATGTTAGCAGTGCGGGCGAGCAATTCAGCAATCAATACTTAGTAAAAGTGCGACCTCAAATTCCTTCGGAAAAGAAAAATTTATTACGAACAGGAATGTATGCAACTGCATATCTACCTATGCATTCTACAAATAATGTAAGCATACCAGTTTCTGCATTAGTTCAACGAGGTCAGCTAGAAGGTATTTATGTACTAAATGCACAAAACGTTGCCATCTTAAGATGGATAAGAACAGGTGAAAAGACGAGTAGCACAGTGGAAGTGCTTTCTGGGCTTAAAGCAGGCGAAAAAGTGATTAAAGAAAGTGCGCTAATACAGCACGATGCTCAAAAAATCATTCCAATCAATTAAGGTTTTAAAAGGAAGATTATGAAATCTGGAATAGCAGGAAAGGTAGCGAGTGCTTTTATAAGCTCTAAACTTACCCCATTATTGATGATAGTGTTTTTAGCACTCGGAGTATATGGCACTTATCTAACACCTAGAGAAGAAGAGCCTCAAATTGATGTGCCGATGGCGGATATTTTTGTAGCCTATCCCGGTGCAAATGCCAAAGAAGTGAAACAGCGTGTTTCTCTCCCTCTTGAAAAAGCACTATCAACTATTGAAGGTGTTGAGTATGTGTATTCAACTTCATTAGATGGGCAAGCGATGGTTTCAGCTCGTTTTTATGTAGGCGAAGATGTAGAGCGTAGTTTTGTAAAACTCTATAATACATTAATGAAGAATGTGGCAAACATGCCAGCTGGTGTAAGTATGCCTGTGGTGAAAACCCGCTCCATTGATGATGTGCCAATGATGACTTTAACATTATGGGATAAAAGTGGAACCTATACCGATTTTGAACTTCGTAAAACGGCACAAGAACTAGGTTCGGAAATAAAAAAAATCAATGATGTTGCGGAAGTAAAGGTACATGGCGGACGTTCTCGTCAGGCTCGCGTTCTTTTAAATAAGAACAAGATGGCTACTTACGGTATCTCTGCTATGGAAGTTGCAAATATTATTCAGGCAACAAATCAAAAGACATTTTCGGGCTCGTTTACAAATAACGATACAGAGTTTTTAGTACAGACCAATAGTTTCTTAAAAACGGCTTCTGAAATCGAGAATTTAATCGTTCAGGTTAAAAATGGCACTCCAATTTACTTAAGGAATATTGCGGAAGTTGTGGATGGCCCAGCCGAACCAACTAACTATGTGTTTTACGGAGTGGCTGCAGGAGGCATGAGTCAGGTTGAAGATGAAAAAGGAATTAAGGTAGGAGAAACATTTCCTGCAGTTACCATTTCTATCGCAAAACGATCTGGAACGGATGCGATGGCCATTGCCAAGAAAATCAATGCAAAAACGGATGCTCTTAAAGGCAAGCTTATTCCTTCCCAAATTGATGTTTCTGTAACACGAAATTACGGTGAAACTGCTTCTCAAAAAGTGGCATCATTGCTAGAGCATTTACTTGGAGCAATTTTAGCTGTTACCATAGTTGTGGCTCTATCATTAGGCTGGCGAGGTGGATTGGTTGTATTCCTTTCCGTGCCAGTTACTTTTGCCCTAACGCTTTTCTTGTACTACATGTTTGGTTATACACTAAACAGAATTACACTATTTGCATTAGTCTTTGTAACGGGGATTGTAGTGGATGATTCCATCATTATTGCCGAGAATATGCACAGGCATTTTAAAATGCGAAAATTACCATTTAAACAGGCTGCCATTGCATCTATTAATGAAGTAGGGAATCCAACCATCTTAGCAACATTTACGGTGATAGCTTCGGTATTACCAATGGTTTTTGTTTCTGGATTGATGGGGCCATACATGAGCCCAATGCCCATAGGCGCCTCACTAGCCATGATATTCTCATTAATTGTGGCGTTGGTAATCACACCGTGGTTAGCCTATAAATTACTACCACAAGGTATGCTAGATAGTAACGGGAACGAAAAAGAGTACAGCTTAGAGAATACGATTATCTATCGTATGTATGCTAAAACTATGAAGCCGTTATTAGCAAGCACAAGAAAAAGATGGATTTTTATTGGAAGTGTAACTCTGCTTTTATTGGCATCTACCACACTTTTTGTATTCAGAATTGTAGAAGTTAAAATGCTTCCATTCGATAATAAAAACGAAATTCAGTTGATTATCGATATGCCAGAAGGCACCACACTGGAAAGAACTCATGCTGTTGCTAAAGAAGTAGCGCTAAGCATAAAAGACTTACCAGAACTAGATAATTATCAAATTTATGCAGGTACTCATGCACCCATTAATTTTAATGGATTAGTTCGCCATTACGATTTACGAGATGGCTCTAACATCGCTGATATTCAATTAAATCTTACCGACAAAGGGGATAGATCGGCACAAAGTCATGATATCGCCAAAACAATAAGACCTGTTGTACAGAAAGTTGGTGAATTGTATAACGCTAAAGTTAAGGTTGTAGAAGTTCCACCAGGACCTCCTGTTTTATCAACATTAGTAGTTGAGGTTTACGGCCCAGATGCTAAGCAAAGAGAGAAAGTTGCTAAAGAAATAATGGCTGTTTTCGAGAAACAAGATGGCGTAGTAGATATCGATTGGATGCGAGAAGATGAACAAGTTCGCTATAATTTTGATGTGAAAACACAAAAGGCACTTCAAGCGGGAGTGATGCCTCAGCAAATTACCGAAACCATGTCACTCGCTCTTTCTGGATACCAAGCAGGGCGCTTACACACCAATAACACCATTGATGAAGTGCCAATAATGCTTCAATTACCTATCGAAAAACGCTCAAGTATTGAACAACTTCAAACAATCTATCTGAAAAATAATCAGGGAGCGATGATACCCGTAGGTGATTTGGTTGAACAAAAAACCGAAGTGCTAAATCCTAGTATCCATCGAAAAAATCAACAAGATGTAGTATACGTAACTGCCGAAGTTGCTGGCGCAATTGAAAGTCCAGTGTATGCATTACTTGATGCAAGCAAGAAAATCGATCAGCTACAAATGCCGAAAGGTTATTCGCTCACACAGATTTATTCTGGTCAACCATTTATGGAAGAAAACTATACTGTTAAGTGGGATGGTGAATGGCAAATCACATACGAAGTTTTTAGAGACTTAGGAATTGCCTTTGCTGTGGTGCTAGTCATTATTTATATGCTCATCATCGGTTGGTTTCAAGACTTTAAAGTTCCAGTTGTGATGATGGTTGCAATTCCGCTTTCGCTAGTTGGTATTATTGTAGGGCACTGGGTATTAGGCGCTTTCTTTACAGCAACGTCTATGATTGGGATGATTGCCCTTGCTGGGATTATGGTTCGAAATTCTGTACTCCTTATAGATTTCATAGAAATACGCTTAAAAGATGGAGTGGATTTACACACTGCTGTTATTGAAGCAGGCGCAGTTAGAACTATGCCAATTCTACTTACTGCCGGAACGGTTGTAATTGGAGCCTTTGTAATCCTATTTGATCCCATTTTCCAAGGTTTGGCAATCTCTTTGATGGGAGGAACTATAGCCTCAACGGGGCTAACACTCATCATGGTTCCATTAGTTTACTACATGGGAGCACGAAAAAAACATGAGCAAATGAACGAGATAGAAACATTAAACGAAAAGGAATAATGCCATGAAATTATTACTCATTATGTCAATCGAAGAGCACGCTTCAGAAG
This sequence comes from Balneola sp., assembly GCA_048267645.1. Lineage (GTDB taxonomy): Bacteria > Bacteroidota > Rhodothermia > Balneolales > Balneolaceae > Balneola. The sequence continues at coordinate 384,155 of JBLWXC010000001.1, read as the reverse complement.
TTCGTAAAATTTTAAGAGATAACGGAGTTACCGTGTATAGCGAAACCGATATACATGGCTTTAGCACCGAACAACATAAACCAGATATCTCAAATTGGTTTGCCACCGAAACCTTTAAACGGTTTTCTAAATTATTCTTCAGTATCCAGAACAAAGAAGCAGTTGCTTCAGTTTTAGATGCCGTGAAAAAATACAATCAAGTAAACTCAGAATCTAAAAACTACCCTCTACATGCTTATCAGCTAAATGTAGAGGCCTCAGCATAATTTCTATCATGGAAACAAAAAAAGAACCAATGGCTTGCTCAGCAATGAGCCCATTAGAGCGAATAATACGTAGGTTAGCAGGATTATTTGTAATAATAAGCTTACTACTGGGCTATTTTGTAAGTTCGTACTGGCTACTTTTTACACTATTTGTGGGTATTAATTTATTTCAATCTTCATACACAAATTTTTGCCCTCTTGAGATATTCCTCAAGAAAAGAATAGGTGTCAAAAAAGAGTAACAATTTTTTTGTACTGTCTAGAACTCTTATTTTAAGAGACTAAAAAATCATAAAAAGTGGTTTAGCAACTTCCAATTATAACCTACTATCCTAACATGTTTTTCGAACAAATTTTTGAAGAGAAATTAGCTCAATACGCATACATCATTGGGTGCCAACAAAATGGTGAAGCAATTGTTATCGATCCGATGAGAGATATTGCTCGTTACAAAAAAATTGCAGCAAAAAACAATCTTACTATTGTTGCGGCAACGGAAACACACATTCATGCAGATTATCTTTCTGGATTACGAGAATTTGCTGAACAAGGCGTAAAAGTGTATGTGTCGGATGAAGGAGATGCTGATTGGAAGTACGAATGGGCAATTGGCAGTAAGTACAATTACCAGCTATTAAAAGATGGCGATGAGTTTGGTATCGGAAACATCTCTTTTAAAGCCATTCACACACCAGGGCACACGCCAGAGCATATGATATACCAAGTGGCTGATGGCGCAACAACATCCGAGCCTATGGGTATTATATCGGGAGATTTTATATTTGTTGGCGATGTCGGACGTCCAGATTTATTGGAAACTGCTGCAGGCCAAGTAGGAGCGATGGAAGGTTCTGCCAAAACGCTTTATAAGTCGCTAGATAAATTTAAAGCAATGCCAGAGTATTTACAGCTTTGGCCTGGGCATGGTGCTGGTAGCGCCTGTGGTAAAGCTTTGGGGGCAATTCCTGAATCTACCGTTGGCTACGAGCAACGTTTCAATGGCTCTATCCGTGCAGCAACTTCTGAGCAGGAGTTTGTGGATTTTATATTGGAAGGACAGCCAGAACCGCCTCTCTATTTTGCTAGAATGAAGCGAGATAATAAACTTGGGCCAAAAGTTCTTGGGAAACTTCCAGCTCCACGGAAGATGACATTAGAAAAGATTATTGATTCTAAAAACTCGTCTGATGCTGTAATTATAGATACCCGTGCCAACCGAAATGCTTTTATGGAAGCTCATATTAAAGGCTCTTTATATGCTCCGTTTAATAAAACTTTCAATACTATTGTTGGTTCTTATGTAACCGAAGATCAGGACATTTATCTCATTATTGAAGAATCTGATTTAACAGAAGCCGTTCTAGATCTTATCCGAATTGGATTAGACAACATTAAGGGCTTTACTACACCTTTTGAATTGGCAGCTTTTGTTGAAAGTGGCGCAGAAATGGTTTCTACAGCCATCATAGATTTTAAAGAAGTAGAAAAAATCTTGCAGAACCAAAAAGCATATGTTCTTGACGTTCGTAAAAAAACGGAATTTGATGAAGGGCACCACCCTGAAGCAATAAATATTGCACATACGCGCTTACTAAACCGCTTGGATGAAGTTCCTGTTGACGCTCCTGTACTTGTTCATTGTAAGTCTGGTGCTCGAGCTGCTGCTGCCTCTTCTTTACTAGAGCGTGAAGGTGTAGAGGTTTATTACGTAAATGACCTTGTAGAACCTTGGTTAGAAGAGCAAAAGTATTTAATCGAGGTTAAGTAATGTGGTGGGCCTATTTGGGGGCTCTTTTTATCGGAATTTCTCTCGGCTTATTGGGGTCGGGAGGTTCCATTTTAACCGTGCCAATTTTACTTTATCTAGTAGGGGAACCCGAAAAACTTGCTATCGCAGAATCTTTGGGGATTGTAGCAACCATTAGCCTTTTTGGCTCCATTCCTTACATTAGAAAGAAAGAAGTTCACTGGATAAGCCTATTGTTTTTTGGCGTCCCTGGAATGTTAGGAACCTTTAGTGGAGCTAGTATTTCAAAATATATTTCTGGAACTACTCAGCTTCTAATTTTTGCAGTTGTGATGCTATTAGCGGCAACCATGATGATTAGAAATCCTAAAAGTGAAGTGCAAGCTGTTCCAAAGTCTCCATCCAAATGGTTGCTAATTGGGGAAGGCCTGGCCGTTGGTGTACTTACGGGTTTGGTAGGCGTTGGTGGTGGCTTCTTAATAATACCATCGTTAGTGCTACTAACAGGGCTTTCTATGAGATTAGCAGTTGGAACTAGTTTGCTGATAATAACACTTCAAAGCTCTATAGGATTTTTGAAATATACCAGCGTGTTAGCAGAGCAAAATCTTCACATAAACTGGGATATTATGATTGTTTTTGCTCTTATTGGTATTGCAGGAAGTTTTGTTGGGAATAAAGTAGGGACAAAAATTTCACATAAATCTCTTAAAAAGGGATTTGGTTTCTTCTTAGTGTTGATGGGAGTATATATCTTTTACAGAAACGCATTTTAGAAATTTCCTTGTAACCAAAGCGGAATGAACCTCGAATTTTTTATTGCTACACATCTACAAGAATTTGCTGTATTATTCGGACAATGAACCTACAGATTAACTGATAGCAATAAGTTTGGATACTACTGAAGAGCCCACCCAGAAAAACCTACATACCGATTTCCTAATTATAGGTTCGGGGATTGCAGGCTTAAGTTATGCTTTTAAAGTCGCAGATTACTTTTATCGGAAAAATGAGCCGATAAAAGTAACCATCGTAACAAAAGACAAAATTGAGGAAAGTAATACCAAATATGCCCAAGGCGGTATAGCTGCCGTTACAAGATCTTCAGATTCATTCGAGAAACATATTGAAGACACCTTGATTGCGGGAGATGGACTTTGTGATGAGCGTGTAGTTAAAATGGTGGTACAGCAGGCGCCAGAGCGTATTCAAGAGCTAATAGATTGGGGGACAAACTTTGATAAGGACAGTCAAAATCAGTTTGATTTAGCTAAAGAAGGTGGCCATTCTGAACACAGAATCTTACATCATAAAGATGTAACGGGAAATGAAATTGAACGTGCGCTCATCCACAAAGTAGAAAATCATCCATATATCACCATTCTAAATCACCATTTTGCAGTAGATATTATAACCCAGCATCACCTAGGTGAAAAAGTAAATAGAGTTACAACAGGTACTAAATGCTTTGGCGCTTATGTGTTGGATAGAAAAAGTAACCATGTATTCAAATTACTCTCAAAAATTACATTATTAGCTACAGGTGGTGTGGGGCAAGCATATGCAAACACAACCAATCCTGTGGTAGCAACGGGAGATGGTATAGCCATGGCATACCGAGCAAAAGCGACTATAAAGGGGATGGAGTTTCTTCAATTTCATCCTACTGCGTTGTATCACTCAAAAGACAATCCTTCGTTTTTGATTTCGGAAGCTGTACGAGGGGCCGGCGCTATTTTGAGAAATAAGGACGGATATGCTTTTATGAGCGATTATGACGACCGCAAGGATTTAGCTCCTCGCGATATCGTGGCTCGTTCTATTGATGCCGAAATGAAAAAATCTGGAAACCCTTGTGTATATCTTGATACTACTCACTTAGATCTGGAGAAATTCAAAAATCATTTCCCTACGATCTATAAAAAGTGCGTTTCTATTGGGCTTGATATCACTAAAGATTATATCCCAGTGGTGCCCGCTGCCCATTATTTGTGTGGTGGAATTAAAGTAGACTTAGAAGCACAGAGCAGTATTGAAAATCTTTTCGGTTCAGGAGAATGTGTTTTTACTGGGTTACATGGTGCTAATCGATTGGCCTCAAATTCTCTAATTGAAGCGTTGGTTTATTCGCATAACGCTTTTGTTTGTGGGGTTAAGAAGGTGAAAACTATTTCACATCAGCAAAATATCCCAGATTGGAAAAATGAAGGCGAAGTAATTCAAGATGAAGAATTGATTGTTGCTACTATTAAGAAAGAATTGCAAAGCATAGTTAGTAATTATGTGGGCATCGTACGTTCTAACGACCGTTTAGAACGTGCTATCTCTCGTTTGAAATTGATTTACAATGAATCGGAAGATCTCTACAATCGCTCGAAGCTGACCGTGGCTATTTGTGAACTCCGGAATTTGCGCAGTATTTCTTACCTAATTACAAAAGCAGCCCAAAGTCGCAAAGAGAATATCGGGCTACATTTTAATATTGATAATAAATAAAAGTGGAGCTGCTTTATTGAGTAAGCTGGTGAAAACGGAAGCAATCTTTCGTGTGGTCGTTTACTAAACCACAGGCCTGCATGTATGCATACATAATGGTGCTTCCCACAAATTTGAATCCACGTTTTTTTAGATCTTTACTTAAAGCATCCGATTCAGGGCTCGTAGCTGGAACATCGCTCATGCTTACTCGTTCATTTACAATTGGGGAACCGCCTACAAATTGCCAGATGTAAGCATCAAAACTACCAAATTCTTTCTGAATTTCTAGAAAAAGTTGTGCATTAGTGACTGCTCCGCGAATTTTAAGTTTATTTCGAATGATACCTTTATTCTGTAGTAGTTCTTGAATTTTTTCCTCTCTAAATTTCGCAACTATTTCGGGGTCGAAATTAGCAAAAGCTTGCCGATAACCTTCTCTACGTTTCAAAATTGTAGCCCAGCTTAGTCCTGCTTGGGCACCTTCCAAGATTAAAAATTCGAAATGAGTTCGGTCGTCGTGTACAGGCACACCCCACTCTTCATCATGATAGGTGATATATTCAGAGAATTGATTTTTCGCCCAGTTACAGCGTTTTACTTCATTCATAAAAGTTGTGTATAAATGTGTGGTACATCCAAAAAAAAGTAAATTATTAGTTACCTTACAGCTCTCACTATCATCATTTCTAAAGTTTTAAAATCGAAGTAGCTCATGCAATGGGAATCAACCGTCCGTGAACTTGCGGAAAAAAGTGGAATAAGCCAAAGTTTAGCTAAGCAAATAATTATGCTTACTGAAATTCTGGAAGAACTAGCTGAAAAACAGTTTGGGGCGGACTTTGTAAAGAACTTAGGTCGATTACCATTAATAGCTAGTGCTGCCTTAGATGGCGAAAATGCCGAATCGCTAAAAGAGATAAAGGAGTATGTAGCTAGTTTAGAGCTAAATGAAGCAAAAGAAGTATTACGTATGTATACTACTTTTTTCCATTTAGTAAACTCTCTAGAACAGCACGAAATTAGCAGAGTAAATCGCGAGCGTGAATTTCAGGAAACGAAAGAGAAACCGCGAAATGAAAGTATTGCTGAAGCAGTTTTCAATATGAAAGAGGCTGGGTATACTTTCGAAGAAGCTCTCGATATTTTCCGCCAGATGGATATTCAACCAACCATTACGGCTCATCCAACTGAAGCACGTCGACGTAGTGTGCTCACAAAGCAGCATGAGATTACCGAGAAAATTAATGCGTTGGGAACTCAAGAGTTAACTGCAGATGAAATTCGCATCTTAAAAAAGAACATCAGAAATCAATTAAACTTGTTGTTGATGACTGATGAAGTGCGTGCAGAACGTATGTCGGTAGAAGATGAAGTGGAAAACGGGTTATACTTTTTTACGCATACCATTTGGGGTGCAATCCCGAGCTTGTACCAAGACATCCGCCTAGCTCTTGAAACATATTATGATAAGTCGGCAGATTTGCCAACTGTGCTCCGGTACCGCTCTTGGATTGGAAGTGATAGAGACGGAAATCCAAATGTGACTTCTTCGGTTACTTGGAAAACTATTTTAGAGCAACGCCGCACTGTGCTTGTTTTGTACATGAAAGAGTTAAATCAACTCCGCCGTTATTTAAGCGTTTCATACAAGCAAACTGATATCTCAAAAGCATTAAAAGCATCACTTCATAAAGAAGAAACGGTTAATCCGTTAAGTGATTTATTCGAGAGAAGATATCAGAGAGAACCATATCGTAGAAAAATTACTCACATGATGCAAAACATCCAGAAACAATTGGATGTTTTGGACGATGAGAAGGCACACATTCTAAAAGTAGCAAAAGAATATACTGCAGCTACATTTGTGGAAGAATTAGAGCTTATAAAAGATAGCTTAATTGAGTTTGGATTAGTGGAACTTGCCGAGCAGGGCAGGCTTCAAGAAATTCTTGACAGGGCTAAAACTTTTGGTTTTCACATGAATGCGTTAGACATTAGGCAGCATAGTCGCCTCCATGAGGAAACACTCGAAGGACTTTTTAGCCAAGCAAAAGTAGTTGAAAATTATTCTGAGCTAGAAGAAGAAGAAAAGATTGAGTTACTAGTTAAGGAGCTAAGCAATCCACGCCCATTATGTCCTCATAATGCAAAACGTTCAGAAGTTGCCGAGCGTGTGTTGACTGTTTTCGAAGAAATTCGTGATATGCTTGAATTGGATCCAAACTCTTTTGGAAGCTACATCATAAGTATGACACACGGCATTAGTGATATGTTGGAAGTTCTACTTATTGCTAAAGAAACAGGATTGTGGTCGTTCGTTAATGGTGAAGTTCAAACATCCCTTGATGTTGTGCCTCTTTTCGAAACTATTGAGGATTTGGAAATAAGTAGCGAATTAATGGCTCGTATTTTCGAACATCCGTTATTTTCTAAGCAGATAGAAGCCCGTAATAACTTCCAAGAAATCATGCTTGGTTACTCTGATAGTAACAAAGATGGTGGTTACTGGATGGCAAATTGGGCGCTGGATAAAGCGCAGTTCGAACTTGGAACAGTTTGCCGAAAATACAATATAGATTTTAGATTATTTCACGGACGTGGCGGTACCATTGGCCGTGGTGGTGGGCAGTCTAACAAAGCTATTATTGCAATGCCTCCAGTTAGTAATAACGGTAAAATCCGTTTTACAGAGCAGGGCGAAGTACTTTCTTTCCGATATTCATTAGCGAGTATTGCGCACCGCCACCTTGAGCAAATTGTAAATGCGATGGCCCAAGTAACAATGGCTCAAAAAACGAAGTCAGGTTACCTAACGGGCAAGAACGAGAAAGTGATAATGGACGAGTTGGCAGGAATTACCATGTCAACTTACCGAGAATTGATTGATGATTCCGATTTTTGGGATTGGTACTCTGGCATCACTCCAATCGAGCATATAGGAAAGCTTCCAATTGCTTCTCGACCTGTTTCTAGAGGAAGTTCTGGAGCAATGGAGTTTGAGAATTTGAGAGCAATCCCTTGGGTTTTTGCATGGACCCAAGTTCGCTATAATGTACCAGGTTGGTACGGCATTGGTGAAGGGTTGAATAAAATGCTTCAAAAATCGCCAGAAGCCAAGAATACTATAAAGGAATGGTTTAACTCCTGGGTATTCTTTAAAACAGTACTCAATAATAGCCAAAGGGAACTGGCAAGAACGCATTTAGCAACAGCAGCTATTTATAACCCCGAGGGGTCTAAATTTCATGATAAAATAGCTTCGGAATTGGCAAAAGCTACCGAATGCATTACAGAAGTTACTGGCGTTACAAACTTTTTGGATCATAATCCTGTTATACAAAAGTCGATTAAATTTAGAAATCCGTTTACTTATCCACTCAATTTTATACAAGCAGAATTGTTAAAGAGATGGAAATTGGCGGAAACTGATGATGAAAGAAAAGAATTAACCGAGGTATTATTTTTAAATATCAATGGTATAGCTGCCGCTATGCAGAGCACAGGTTAATTTCTTGCAAAGAATTTACACTTATTAGCCTTTACCTTAATTGGAAAGCAGTTATTTTGAGAACACTATGAGCGAATTAATGACACCTACTGAAATAAAGATACAACCTACAGAAACAAGCCGAATCCAAGAAATGGATTTCGAAAATTTAGTTTTCGGACGAAATTTTTCTGATCACATGTTTGTAATGGAATATGTTGATGGCACTTGGAAAGACGCTGAAATTAAGCCATTTGGCCCAATTCAGATTACACCAGCCCTTAATACATTGCATTATGGTCAGGCTATTTTTGAAGGGATGAAAGCCTTTTATGTGGATGAGCATACCATTAATATCTTTCGCCCAAAAGACCATCATACTCGCTTTAATAATACAGCGCGTAGAATGTGTGTTCCTGAAACAGATTACGATACGTTTATTTCTGCTTTAGAAGAACTTATAAAATTAGATCATAACTGGGTGCCTAAAAAACAAGGTACGGCGTTATACATTCGTCCGTTTATTTTCGCATCTGATGATTTGCTTGCTGCTCGTTCTTCATCAAAATTCAGCTACTACATAATCACATCTCCAGTTGGTGCGTATTACGCCGAAGGATTTAACCCCGTAAAACTTACCACAACAGATGAATTTGTTCGTGCGGTTGAAGGTGGAACAGGTGAAGCTAAGACGGCAGGTAACTATGCTGCAAGCTTTCTCCCAGCACAGAAAGCACAAGAAGAAGGATATACTCAAGTTTTATGGTTAGATGCCAAAGAACGTAAATATATCGAAGAAGTGGGCACGATGAATATTCACTTTATTATTGGTGATAAACTCGTAAGTCCAGGTCTTTATGGCTCTATATTACCAGGTGTTACTCGCCGTTCAGTGTTGGCACTTGCTAAAGAATGGGGCTTAACCGTTGAAGAGCGAAGAGTAACTATCGACGAAATTTTTGAAGCACATAAAGACGGTTCTCTAAAAGAAGTATTTGGTTCAGGAACAGCAGCTGTAATTTCTCCAGTTGGATTAATTCATCATAAAGGGCAGACAATAGAGATTGGGGAGAATAAAATCGGCCCAATTGCAAAACGTTTGTTTGATGAGATTACGGATATCCAATACGGCAGAAAAGAAGATACTCACGGCTGGGTTCACTCAGTAAAAGTATAACCCTTTGTGCAAGTAGATTTGCTTAAAATATTAGCAGTTGGCTCCGGTGGTTTCATCGGAGCAACAAGCCGTTATCTGCTTGCAGGAGGTATACAAAACTACTTTTCAGCCTCGTCTTTCCCATACGGAACAGCTTTTGTAAATATACTAGGCTGTTTGCTCATTGGTCTACTTGCTGGTTTGTTTGAAGTGAAACAATGGATTAACCCAGAGCTCCGATTATTCCTATTTGTTGGGATTTTAGGTGGGTTTACTACATTCTCAACATTTATAAACGAAAGTTTTATGTTGTTGGAACGAGGTGATATCGTACTGAGTATTCTTAATGTCGGTTTGCAAGTAATGCTAGGTCTACTGTTTGTTTGGCTCGGTTTTGCCCTTATAAAATTGATTTTTTAATAGCCTTTTTCTCTAATCACTTCGTTTATTAAAGCCATTCCCGAAAGTGCGCGTTTGTAATTTTCTAGAATAATTTCAGCACCTTCTAAAGGATCTGTAATAGCTGCAATATGAGGTGTAATCATAATTTTGGGTCTATTCCAAAACAGATGATTAGATGGGAGCGGTTCTTCTTCAAATACATCTAAACAAGCTCCCTCTAAAGCATTTGTATCAATTCCATAAATTAAATCTTCCTCAACCAAATGCTCTCCACGCCCTGCGTTTATTACGTAAGCAGGTTTTTTTAGCTTTTTAAAGAGTTCTAAATCTAAGATACCTTCAGTTTTTTCTGTTAGTGGGAGTAGGCAAATAAGGATGTTAGTTTGGGCCAAAAAATCGTCTCGTTCTGACTCAGAGTAGCAGGTGATACCTTCAATTTCTTTTTTTGATTTAGACCAACCAACAACGTTATATCCATTTAGAAGGAATAGCTGAGCAGCAGTAATCCCCATTTCACCCATTCCCATAATTCCAATGGTACAGTCGCTTTTAGAAACTGCGGAGTGTTGCGCCCAATATCCTTCTCTTTTCTGATCTACATAACGTGGTATGTGATTTCTATAATTGAGCACTGAATTTAACAGGTATTCTGCCAACCGGTTTTTTAGGGAAGGAGTTACAATTCTAGATATGCGGACTTTTTTGGGAAGTGCTTCGTCTGCTAATAAATGATTTACTCCAGCGCCCAAAGAGCTTACTACCTGTAAGTTCGGGTAATTCCCTAACACATTTTTAGGATGATTCCAGCATACAGCAAAAGTTACTCTTTCTTTGTTTTCGACCTTCGGCCAAATTTCTATATCTAAGTTTGAATCCTTTTCCAATAAAGCCTTTTTCCAAACTTCTAAATCTCGGTTAGGAGCAATAAATAATAATGACATTGTATGATTTTCTATTTTGCTTTTGCTACCATCAACTCGTCCCAGCGCGTAGTATAACACTTACTCAGGTAATTTTGGTTCATTGCCCATTTATTTTGTGCATATTCTTTTTTGTGTAAGCCTGTTGCTGCAAAAGCGGCTTTATTTCGGCCATACTTTGAATTTATGACATCTACCGACTCCATAAGCTTACACTGTTGCTGAGTGTATAAATGAGGGTCAAACATATCCATCTGTATCTCGTTATCAGGAACAATACCTGTAAACATAATGCCTGCTTTTTTGTATTTAGTATTGGGTTCGTAGAGCGCTTCAGTTAGTGCTTTAGCTAAATATATTAAAGTAGGAGTGTGAGCTGTAGGAACTTTAAGAGAATAGTTAAGGCTGTATTTGTACTTACTCTTTAGGTTGGCATATCGGTCTCCAATTAAAGTTACGCTAAGTACAGACACTACAGAATGTTGAGCTCGTAATTTTTCTGCAGCTCTAGAAACAAAAGTAGAAACCGCCTCTTGTATATCGCTAAGTTCATAAAGAGGCTTTCCAAACATTCGAGATGTTAAAATACCCTTCCTAATTTCTTTAACTTCACTCATATGGATACATGAAATGCCATTTAGTTCAAGCACGGTACGTAAACCTGTTACACTCATTTGCTTGCGAACCCATTTTTTATTTTCGATGGTTTTCTTTAAATCTAGGGCGGTATTAATTCCATGTCTATTAAGGCGAATAGTTAGTTTTTGGCCAATACCCCACACTTTTTGAATATCCACTCCCTGAAGCATTGAGTCTATTTCATCAGAGCCAACCAAGCTTAGAACTCCGTTATGTGAGGCTCGTTTCTTGGCTATGTGGTTAGCTACTTTTGCTAATGTCTTACTTGTAGCAATTCCTACGGATACAGGTAAACCAGTCCATTTTAAAATGGTTTGCCGAATAAATTGACCGTATTCGTTTAAATCATCGCAAATATTGGTTGAAAGCTCAGCAAAGGCCTCATCAATACTATAAACTTCAACATTATTAGAAAGCTGACGAAGCACATCCATTACACGTACACTCATATCACCGTACAAGGCATAATTGGATGAGCGAACTATTACTCCATTTTCAGTAAATAATTTTCGATACTTGAACTCAGGTGCCCCCATTGGTACACCAAGCTGTTTGGCCTCTTCGGATCTTGCAATAACACATCCATCATTATTAGATAGAATTACAATTGGTTTGCCAATTAATGCAGGGTCGAATGCTCTCTCGCAAGATGCATAGAAGTTGTTACAATCAACCATGGCAAATACGGTAGAGGTTGAAAAGCTTTTTTTATGAGGCATACCTAAGAGCTGAATGCTTCAGTAATTTTTCAATTTCACGGGTGTCTTCATAAAGATTGTCAAAAACTTCTTTTCGGAAATATCTTAACCCCAACGCAATTTCTAATAGAGTTTGTAGTTCGAATAAAGCGCCTAAGGCAGAGCCTAGGTGATGACCTTCACCATGAATTTTCTTTTGAGCATTATCTTTCGCAATAATGGAAGGAATTGAAATTGCGCTGTTTCTAAGTTGATTTGTTAAGCCCAATTGCTCTTCTTCAGGGAAAATCTCAGAGCATTTATACACTTTATTAACTAATAGCATGGCCTTTTGCCAAACCAATAAATTTCTATACGACATATGTTTCCTGATTTTGAGTGTGTTTGTTATTGTTCGAGATTCTCTAGCCTAAACCGGTGTATGACATGTGTAATAACTCCCCAAATAATCCACTCGGTTTCTTTTTGAATTAAAATGGGTTCAAATTGAACATCATCTGACAGAAGGAAAATGCGTACGCCACGTCGTATAAATCTGCGAATGATTGGTTCTTCGTTAACTGATGTGATGATGAGATGTCCATTTTTTGGCGTAATAGAGCGATCTACAATAAGGATGTCTCTATCATGGATACCAGAACGTGCCATGGCATTTCCTTCAGCACGCACATAAAATGTTGCCGATGGCCTGAAAACCACAAGATCTTCTAAACTAAGTGCTTTTTCTAAATGATCAGCCGCTGGCGATGGAAACCCTGTTTCTAACTTTTGAGAGAGATCGAAGTCTCCTAACCTGTGATTTTGTTTCGTTCTAGAGTTTGCTTTAATAACTAACATACCTGATTCCTTAAAATAAAATATATGTACATTATATGTGTAATACATCAAAAGTAAAAGGGCTAATAACAAAAATTGAAAATAAAAGTAGGCTAGGGTATAAGTTTTTTGAAAAAGGCTGTTGTAGGAAAGTTAAAGGAATAGATTACTTCAAAATGGATTTGTAGAACTTCTAAAACTATTAATCAGTATCGATTCAACTTCAGAAAAGAGCTCCTAAAGCTTATTTATTTTGAATAATATTAAGTGATATCGATGTTGTGTTTACTTAAATTTACATTTATGCAAAAACCTCTTATAAGCACCATTAGGAGTATGTTATTATATAAAAGTGTAAGAAAAACACTTCTTTTAGATGTCAGAATGAAGAGGTTTTAATAGTAAATAAGCGGTATGTAAAAATGATTAGGAAATATTTTTTTGAGGTGTTTAAAGAAATACATTACAAGGATGCCTGATAACTAATAAAAGCACACCAAATAAAAGATGTATTTAGAACGGAAAAACAGAGTAACCATTAAAAAAATGCTACAATTGAGAAAAGCTTCACAGAAGGGTGTTACGCTTTTAGGAGGATTTCTTTTTTCGTTACTCATAGGAATATCTCAGAGTAATGCACAATCAATTAGCCCTAAAAGTGGTTTTTATGAAACTCAGGTTGAAGCTAGTTTGCAAGATGTTCCAGAAACAGCAATGGCCTATTATACTTTAGACGGATCTATTCCAAATACTTCTAGTGCAGCTTTTACAGAACCTATAACAATTACAGAAACCACAGCTCTTAAAGTTGCTGTATTTTCATCGGATTATAGTGACACAAGCTATATTTATAGCACCTACTTTATAAATGAGAGTACAGAGTTACCTGTTCTAGCAATAACTACAGACCCAGCGGGCTTTTTCTCTGATACAGCAGGGATTTATGTAACTGGTACAAATGGTATTACAGGGCATTGTAGAAGCACACCGCAAAATTGGAATCAAGACTGGGAACGTCCTGTACACTTAGAGTTCTTTGAAAAAGACAGGACAGAAGGTTTTAATATCGATGCTGGTGTTAAGATTGGTGGTGGTTGTACTCGAATTTATGATCAGAAGTCGCTAGACATCTTTTTTAGAAGCGAATACGGAGAGAGTAAACTCAATTATCATTTATTTGAAGATAAAGACATCACGAAGTTTGATAGATTAGCTTTAAGAAGTGGTGGACAAGACTGGTACCGTGCAATGATTAGAAACGCAGGTATACAAGCAATAATGCGTGATAACATGGATTTGGGTTACCAAGCATTTAAACCTGTTGTGATGTTTTTAAATGGTGAGTATTGGGGAATTCATATGCTTCGTGAAAAACAAAACGAAGATTTTATTGAATCCAATTACGGCTACGATGAAAATGAGTTAGATATTCTATCAGGGCATATACACGTTAAAGAAGGTAGTGCAGACCATTATAATGCGATGATCGATTTCATTGAAAGTAATGATTTAACGATAGAGGAGAATTACCGCTGGGTAACAGAACAAATGGATATCGATCAGTTTATAGATTATCAAGTAGCCGAGATTTATGTGGGCAATGGCGATTGGCCTGCTAATAATATTATTTTTTGGCGCCCACAAACTGAGGGTGGCAAGTGGCGCTGGCTCTTATATGATGCTGATATGTCGATGGGAAGTCATGGCAATGGTGAGTATGATAGCAACAATTTGTACTACGCTACATCTACTAATAATGATTATTACGCGAACCCGACTTGGGCAACTCTACTATTAAGAAAGTTGCTAACCAATACTGAATTTAAGAACAAGTTTATTCAACGTTACAACATGCACATATTCACAACTTTCGAGAAGTCTAGAATGCAAAGCATTATGGATAGTACAGCGGCACTTATAGCTTCTGAAGTGCCTGCCCATATGGAGCGTTGGGAGAAGGCTTTCCGATTAGGTAAGAATATGGATTGGGAAAAACATTTAGAAGTAATTAGAGAGTTCATTGAGAGAAGAGAATACTACGCAAGTACGCATCTTAGGGAGAAGTTTAACTTAGGTACAAGAAGTAAAATGGATGTGGTTATACAACCAGAAGATGCAGGCCTTGTACGTGTTGCCGGACAAGTTGTAGGCTCGGGAAGTGGAGCTGTTTTATTTAATTCAATCCCGGCAAACATTGAAGCAGAAGCTAAACCCGGTTATACTTTTGTGGGATGGAGTGGGATTTCTACAAGCAAAGACTCGAAGACCCAAGTTACACTTGAAGGTGAGAATACTTCAATTACAGCAAAATTCGCCCGAAATACATTATCACCTACAGAAGTTGTTATAAACGAAGTTAACTATCGATCTTCAGACGATTTTGATCCAGATGATTGGGTAGAGTTCTACAACAACTCAGATGAATCTGTTGATATAAGTGGTTGGTATTTTTCTGATTCTGATATCAGTCATAAATTCATATTTCCATCTTCAACTATACTAGAAGCAGATTCATATTTAGTGCTAACCAAAGATGAAGCCGCCTTTAGTTCACTTTTCCCAGATGTGGATAACACTATTGGTGATATGGACTTTGGATTATCTGGCGATGGTGAGCTAATCAGGCTTTATAATGCTTCTGGCGAAATCGTCGACTCTCTTACATATAACGACAAAGCCCCTTGGCCTATTGAAGCGGATGGACTTGGTGCAACAATGGCTTTAGCTAACCCTGGACTAGATAACTCTGATGGAAGTAATTGGGCGGCCTCAACAGGGCACGGTACACCAGGGGCAGCAAACTCTGATGTATATGTAGGTAACGAAACTGAATTAGACACGAATTTACCTCAGCACATTAAGTTAGAACAGAATTATCCAAATCCATTCAACCCTACTACAACAATTTCTTATGCAATAGATAAGCCAGGAAAAGTGAGTTTGGCGATTTATGATATCACAGGAAGAACAATAGAGACATTGGTAAATGAAAGGAAAGCAGCAGGAACATATCATGCTACTTGGAATGCTAGCAAAGGAAATTTATCAAGTGGTGTGTATTTTTATAAGCTAGAAGTTAATGGAGAAACCATCACAAAAAAACTAACGCTTATCAAATAGGCTAACTATCCGTTCCATCCCATTCCTGTAAAAATCGTTGAACAAAGGTTTCCATATACTGGTGTCTTTGCTCAGCGATTTTTTTTGCGCCTTGGGTATTCAATCGATCTTTAAGTAGAAAAAGTTTCTCATAAAAATGATTGAGTGTTGAACCTGTATCATTTTTATATGCCTCGAATGAAGTGTGTAATATTGGCGGCTTTGTAGGATTGTAGAGCTCTCTACTTTTATGGCCACCGTAAGCAAATGCTCTAGCAATACCAATAGCGCCAATCGCGTCTAGTCTGTCGGCATCTTGTACTATTTTACCCTCTAGCGTCCGCATAGGAGTTTCAACACCTGCGCCTTTGTAAGAAAGATCTTTAATGATTTCGCAAACATGGGCAATAATCGCCTCTTCAGTCTGAATGCTTTTAAGCCAATTTCGAGCTACTTTAGGCCCCATTGTTTCATCGCCATCATGGAATTTATGGTCGGCAATGTCGTGAAGTAAAGCGGCTAAACTAACTACCGTTGCATCAGCTGTTTCGCCAGTAGCAAGCCTGTTAGACATCTTCCAAACACGTTCAATGTGCCACCAATCATGCCCAGAACCTTCGCCATCTAGTTGTTCTTTTACATAGCGTGCAGTTTTGGCAATAAGTGTATCATGATTTAATTCAGACATGTACAAAGCTCTGCAATTACATCCTGTTTTAACTTGGCAACTCTTTGGAGGGCGGCATCAATCGTTTCGGTACTTACAGTGCCTTCAGCAACTAATTTTTGTAGAATGGTTATGACTTTCTCAGCTATTTGCTCATCGTAATATTCATTATTTCCAAAAATAAGCATATCAATACCTGCATTTAGTGCTTGTGCGATAGCTGTTTCTAGTCCGTATTTGTCTTGAATATATTGGAGTTGAAGATCATCGGAAAAAACTACCCCATTAAAACCTAAAGAGTCTCTGAGTAAACCATTAATAGTTTTATCTGAAAAGGTTGCTGGCCAAACTGAATCTAATTGTGCATTGTAGATATGCGAAGCCATTACTCCATTTATATTCCGTTCAGCAAAGAGGTTTTTATAAGGAATAAGCTCTTTGGGGTCCCAAGTATCCGTAACATCAACTATGCCATCATGTGGATTGGTTTGAGCGCTACCAAGTCCAGGGAAGTGCTTCAGAACGGTTAAAATTCCTTCTTTATCAAATTCATCCAGAAAATAGCCTACATGTTCGGTTACTTTCTCTGGGCGAGCTGAAAAACTTCTTCCTTTTTTTGATATGGAGTGATTTTCTTTGTTAATATCTAAATCAAGAACGGGTGCAAAGTTTGTATTTACCCCAACAACCATAAACTCTTGAGCCATGTTTTGGCTATACAAGCGAGTTGAGTCTTCCTTATCAATTTGTCCAAGATATTTTGCGCTTACGGTTTTAGGAGAACCAGAATACGCATTAAGCGGAGAAACCTCTCCACCTTCTTGGTTAAGCGCAATAATTGGAGGGTTTGATGAATATCCAACTAATGCACTTGAAAGCTTTAGAAGCTGCATAGCATCTTTAACATTTCGTCCAGAAGTTTGAGTTGAAGCATCAAAATCGGTGAGTATAAAACCACCGATGTTTCGTTCTTTGATGTCTTTTACAATCGCACTTTCTTTAGAGATTTCAGTCCCTCTAAAACCAACAATGATAAGTTGTCCAAGATCTTTATCGGTGTAGGTTGATTCGTTTTGTTTTTGCTTATTAGATGGCTGGCACGCAACCATCCCCAAAAGTAATAGGAGTGATAGAAATCTCATGAGAAACTAGGGTTGATAATTATTTAGCCATAAGGCTGTTTAATACTTCTTCTAAATTAAACGAAGCTCTAATATCGTTATATCTAATAATATTTCCATCAGGATCAATTAAAACATAGAATGGAATCCCGCCTCCTTTGTATGCTTTAAACACTTCTAAATCAAAGCCCTTTCCTCCATACAATTGGACCCAAGGATTTTTAAATCGATTGATGTCTTGTATCCAGACATCACGATCAACTTCATTGGAAATTCCGAGAATCTCAAAATCATCTCTTGAGAATTTATTGTAAATGTTTCTCATATGAGGAAACTCATCAATACAAGGCTGACACCATCCTGCCCAAAAGTCGAGTAAAACATATTTACCTTTGTAATCGGCTAAAGAGTGTTCATCACCATTCCTATCCTTTAGTGTAAAAGGAATAGCTTTTGCTCCTGGAGAAATAGCTTTGATTTCGTTATAAAAATAAGTTAAAAAGTCGGTGTACTCGGTATATTCAGGGTATTCAGCTAAATATTCAAAGTAAGTGGGTTCGGCAATTTCCATTGGGAGTTCACCTATGCGCTCGGCTACTAAATGCATCTGCGCGTACGCTTTTGCTTTTCGGTCAGAGATGGCATCAATTACTTCCAACCGTTTCTCATTTAGTTCGGCGTAAGCAATCTTTTTTATTTCAGATTCGGCTAAAGGAGCCCCGTGAGCTTTTATAGTTTTGTCATATATCCCAAACGTACGGGCATAATAGTGAGAGAAATCTCTAATTCCAGCTCGTTGAGCAACTAAAGTTTCTAGTGTAAGGAAGCCATCTTTTTTAGCGTCTTCAAGAACTTGTTTACGTTCTGTATCTGCGTCAAAATTAGGTTTTTTAAATTGGTACTCAACAAACTTGATTCTATTTACATACAGTTCACCTAAAGTTTTAAGACGAATACTTTCGAATGGAGTTCCATTTAGATGTTTTTCAGCTAACTTTAATTTTTTAAGGCTTAATTCTAAAGCATTATTAGGAAGCCCATCTCGAAATTTGTTCATCTCAAGCTCAATGGCTGTATCTAGACCTTTTGTTTCCTCTAAGTATTTAATATACTTGTCGTAAGAAGTGCCAGATTCAGAATTCACAACTATAGAATTTGGGAAAGTGGACCGTTGTATTTCAATGTTGGCTGAGCCACCTTTTTCTGCAAAAATTGGAAAAGCCTTGTCGTCGAGGTTTAACCAAATAAGTTCCGATTTTTGTATTGGGAGGTTTAAACTAAAGTTACCATCGCCATTTACAGTTAATGGTGTTCGTTTTTTAGGTGCGTATTTGTAATGTATAGGTTGTTGTTCAACATAGAGGTTTGCATCTCCTATGTAGTCAATGTTTCCAGTAATAGAAAAATACTTTTTGTCAGTTTCAGCACAAGACAATATTAAAAATGGTATCGCAAGTAATTTAATAAGTAATAATTTAGGTGTCATTTTTGAGGATTTATTTAAACGATATAATAGTATGATGGATTATAACACGATATTTGAACAAATAGTTTTTATAGAGAAAACTTTATAAATAATTTTTAATAAAGTTAAGGGACAACATTTTGTAACAAAGCAGTTTAGAGCTTCTCTTATAAGAGATGATGTCATAGATTAATCAAAGGCGTTTTAAAAAAGAATGATCAAAAGGTACTAAAACGCCATGCGCCATTAAATAATTGGTATTTAACATTTATAGAAAACAATGATACAAAGTAATTTTAATAAAGAATTAGAAGAAAAAATTGAGCTTTATATCAACGGAAAGTTGAATCAAGAGCAGAGCGACGACTTGTGGGCAGAATTAATTCAAGATGATTACTACCTTGATTACATGAAGAGTGTAGCTAATTTGAAAGCTTTAATTCTTGAAAAACGAAGTGCAAAATCACAACCAAAATTACTACCTCTACGTAGGTATGTTAGTTACGCAGCTGCAGTAGCTATACTTATTGTTGTAGGTGTTCTTGGTGTTGTTAATTACCAAACTGAATCTGTTAGTACGGTTAGCCCTATTAGTGAGATTAGCCTAGACGTAATTCGTGACCCAATCGGAATTTCTTCTGCAATAACTAACGATGTTGTTAAAGAAGCAATTCAGTTAGCATCTAATGGAAATGTTGAAGAAGCTATTTCATTACTTGAAAAAGAATTGGAAGTTGTTGAGAACCCTGTAACGATAGCTGAACTAGCTTTGAGTTTAGGTTCTATTCAATACAATTATGGAGATTATGAAGCTGCAATCTCAAATTTTGAGAAAGCTATTAATCAGAAGGATATTGATGTATCTACCCAGGAAAAAGGTTATTACTTCCTAGGTAATGCTTATTTCCAACTTGATCGATTAGATGCTGCTGAAGAAGCATTTGTGAAAGCTTATTCATTAGATGGATCATATAGCCGTATCGCAAAGCGCTATGTAGATGCATTAAATACAATGCTTGAATAAGCTTTAAATATATAAATTATTAAGTCTTACGAAGATTTAAACTTACCAGCAATGTGATTATAATGATTAGAGGGAACATTATAATCGCATTAGCTGGTTTTTTTGTGATAGGTGATGGATTCCCTATTAAAGAATAAGCTCCCCAAAAATGAGGATCCGCGTTTCCATATTTAAGCTGGTTCTTTTTGGCCATTCTCATCGCATCACTTTTTGAATATCCTTGATTCAAAAAACTATAAAAATCGGTTGCAAAAATTGATGCTACACGATCATTAACAGACCATAAGTTAAGAGCTAAACTTTTAGCCCCAGCATATCTTAGAGCTCTGCTAATCCCCATTATTCCAGTGCCTTGCATATAATTACCAGAGCCGGAACTACAGGAGTTTAGCATGATTAAATCATTATTAAGAGCTGTATCAAATAACTCATAGGCAAAAAGAGCATTTTGTCCTTTATTGTCGGTTTTTTGATTACTATTTCCATTCTTTAGATAGATTGTAGAAAACAGAGGGTCTTGCTCAGAAACTTCGCTGTGTGTTGCTATGTGAACTATACTTGATTCATTAATCTCGTTTATGAACGATTGCTTTGTGGCATTGTCGCCTATATATAGTTCTTTATTCTCGAATTTTGAAAGGCTCTGTTCTATTTGTTGAACTTCTTGCGTAGCATATGGAAGAGAAGGCAAATCTACATTAGAAAAATCATCAAAATATGAAATAGCAAAGGCCGAAAAATCATGTTTTGATTTGTGGTGGGTTTGTCGAGTATTGTGAGTGAAATCTGACAAGGAGGTAAAATATTCAAAACTAAAATCTTCTACCATATAACGAGTGCTACCAAAGCTAACATCACTATTCGGTTCTGCTATTGGTAATACATCAAGTGGAATTCTATATAAATAATTGTCTGGTATTACGGATACTCGTTTAATTGAGCTTGGAATATGATTTAATTTAAGTAGCGTAAATACTTGATATAATTTATTTAAAGATGTCGCTCCGCTTGCAAGACTATTGGCAGCCTCTTCAAATAATTGTCGGACAGAGGTGCTTAACTGAATGGATGAAATGTCTATTTTATTTTTAGTTATGGAGCTAATGTATAACCTGTCGTTTAGCTCCGTAAAATGTAATAGTAATTCATTTGTTTTCAGGCGAGATTGAATACGCCATATTGGGGTTCTATAGCTATCAAGATCTTTAATAACTTTGTGGGTAATTACTTGACGTTGAGCTGATAGTCTATCTATTTCGGCTTTAATGGTAACTTTGTCAGATTTAGATGTACTTAGGTATCTGCTTCTTAATAATTTGATTCTGTTGTTTAGTCTAGTGTCTTCAATTAACTCTTCTTCAGAGAGTTTTGATGCTCGGAGCAAAGGGCTATTGTATAATGCAGCTTCGTTAATTGTTTTGTATTGGTCGAGGTAAGCTACTGCATCTTGATAACGATCCATTTCAATAAGTAGAGAAACCATAATTTCAAACGCATCTAAAAACTCATTTTGGATAGACCAGAAGCCAGTTTGGGAATCACTACTTTCCTTTGCCCTCTCTTTAATTTGTTCCATTACAGGAGCAAAGTATGCATAAGCTTCTCGATATCCACCTTGATTCTGTAAGAGGAGAGTTTTTACAGAATGATATTTTATAAGGACTTCAAATTCTAGATTATCGAGTGGGTAAACTTTTATTTTGTTTAAATATTCCTCAGTTGTGTCAAAATCATGTTTCAATAAAGATATTTCAGCTAATGATATTAGGGCGGTGAGATATCTTGGTGTGTCTGAATTTTCTAATGATTTTTCCCTTACTTCATTAAGAATAGTAAAAGCTTTATCTAATGAACCTGACCGGATTAGTACGTCTGCTCTGTTTAAAAGCACTCTAGTTAGGTTTATGTAATCATCAGAAGCATTGTATTCTTTTTCTGCAATATCAAATTGTAGGAGTGCTTTTTCAGCGTCGTGATAGGTTTGCCAGTAATATGAACCTAAATAATTATGAATGGCCGCAATTTCTGTAGCATCATTTTTCTGAAAAGCCATTTCTTTTGCCAGCTCTATATATGGCATTGCACTCGAGGAGTCTCCAATAGAAGAGTAGTATGAAAATAAATTTCTATAGATTCCCAAAACGATTTTATAATCCGTTTGCTCATTTTTCTCGGGTAAGGCCTGTAATAATAGGTTTACATATTTTTGTTGCTCACCAAGTTTTAGGTAGCACAAAGAAAGGTTCGTGAAAAGTTGCCCTTTTGATGCTGAGAACATTTCGTCCGCATACATTTTCTCTAGAATTTCTTTAGCCTCTTTATATTTACCAAGTAAGTATAAATAACTACTCTGCCTTAATAGGATGTCGTCTAACATTTCCTTTTTTGAGTAGTAGCGAGCTAAGGGCAGTGAATGATTTCGTTGAAGAAATAAGGATTCATCGAACCTACCTAATACTGCAAGCGAGTAATCTATACCACTAAGACTTCTTAGTTTAATTTCTGAGTTTGGGAAGGAAGTTGAATTTGTAAAGTCTCTAAAGTTTTCTAGTATGACTTTATATCTATCTAATTCATAAGAGGTCTTAAATATCCCGAACTCAATAATAGATCGAAATAAATTTTGCTCAGGATTTTTACTTTTAAGGGCACTAAAATACTCTGAATAAATATTGAGTTCCGAAAGTGTAAAAAAGTCGTCTGTTTTAACGTTTGTTAAAATAAAAAATAGAGCAATAGCATCTTCTTTAGATTGGCTAAAAATATATTTCCGATGTTCTCTATTCAAAACATTAACTAAAAGGTATTCTTTTTCGTCAGTTAATGTATTTCCCCATTTTTCTAAGTATGCATTTTTAAATTGAATGCGTTTCTCTTGGTCCTCTTCTTGAACCAAGTAATTTACTGCAATCACATAAGAGCCTGTCGATAATGAATAATTTATCAGTCGGTCAAGCTTTCTCTTGCTTTCTACTTCTTGATTATCTCCACATGTTAATTCAGTAAATAATCTTTTTATGGCAATGACTTGTGAACTTTGAATTGTTCTCTGAGCTTGTTTATTAACTAAACAGCTTGAAGAATACACTTCATTAAGAGCCCAAAAGTTTAAATCAGCATCATTACTTTGCTTAATGTTTTGTAAATATGAGACTATCTGTTCTGTAACTGCTGTTTGGGTATCAGCAATGTTTACTCCAAATAGAAAGGTAAGAAGAATAAGAATGTTCATTAATGTCCATCAATTTTCTCCATAATAACATTCATATCACTTTATTTAAAATTAGACTTTAGGCTTTAGAATAATAGGGTCGCCACCGTTTCCAAAAACAGCATCAGAAGGAGTAGCTTGCTCAATTGTAGGTTCGGTGTTTTCATCAACAAGGCTGGCATCAGTAACAGAAGCACAAGCGAAAGAGAGAGAAGCGAAAGCGATAATTGCGAAAAGAGATTTGATAGATTTCATGATAGTAATAGAGATTTAGTAGTTAGAAATTGATGTTTAAAGGAGACTAAACTTTAGGTTTTAGAATGATAGGATCACCACCATTTCCAAAAACAGCATCAGAAGGAGTTGCTTGTTCAATTGCAGGTTCGTTGTTTTCGTCTGCAAGTGTTGCATCAGTAACAGAAGCACAAGCGAAAGAAAGAGAAGCGAAAGCGATAATTGCGAAAAGAGATTTGAAGGATTTCATAGTGGTATTTGTTTAATGTTTATAAGTATGGTCAAGTCAAAGGATAACCTTGCAGCTGATTTGTTACAAAAAGCTAATTGAGGTTGTTTAATTTTGACGTATTTATAGTCGATAGTAAGAGTGTTATTGTATATTTTTGTTACATTTATAAGCTAAAATAAAATTTCTGTTAGTACCAAATTAATGTTAAAATATTTTAATGTTGGTAATAAAAGTAGTTATTTTGCCTCCTGAAAAAGCTTTTGAAGTGTCTCGCATAATTATATATTCATGATGACCAAAAGCTTGATACAATTAAAGCATTTAATTTCCACTAACTGTTTGATGGCAGGATTTTGACGAAAACAAGGGTTGATTATTCGGAGTTAGTTGACGCTCTGCAAAATGGTAACGAGGGTAAGGCTACTGAGCTGATTTCGGAACTTATTCCTAGGCTAGAGGATTATCTTACTGTAGCTATGAGTGCAGATAAGGGTGCAGCACAAGAATGTGTTCAGCAAGCTTTCTTAGATGTGTTTGAACAAATTCGGAATGACAAGATTAAGGAATCAAAGTACATATTCAGCTATTTAATCAAGTCATGTAGGCATGAATATCTAAGGTATGCTAAGCGGCAACATCGTTTTAAGTATGAAGAAGAAGCGTTGAATGAATTATATGAACCTGAAGAGCAATTTCAGAACCTTCTTAATAAAGAACGTCAACGAATATTGGAAGAATGCTTAGAAGAACTCCAGGAAAAGTCTAAGCAATTCATAGAATATTTTATCGATAAACCAGACACTACTACAGAAGAAGCTATTGAAAAATTCAACTTGTCTGGTGCTAATGTTCGAACTCGAAAATCTAGAATTTTGAGTAGACTTCATCACTGCTATAAAAGAAAATCTAATGAATAATTAGTTATTAGATTTTTACTAGTAGCTAATTAGCGCTCAAATCTCGCTCAAATTTTAAGGGGAAATAAAAGAAATTTTCCAAAAATTAAGCTTTAAAATTGAACTTTGAGTGCGTAACAAAATTGACACTATTTTTAAAAATGGGTTAAAAAAAGCAAAAAATATTTTGTAACAATTATTCGCGTTATTAAAAAATAATTGATAATTACTCGGGCTAGAAAAATTGAAAGGTTCGAAATTATATCGTTATAAATGTCCCTCTTCAGCTTTTATCAAGAATTTGCTACTTAATTGTCGAGTTAAGGTTGTAAGCTTTATAAAAAATTATTCTGTGAATTAACTTCATCTGGGGCCATAATATTTAGAATAAATTAAATATTAACAGGTGTAATTGGCATAATGGTTATCTCTGTTTGAAAGTGTATGGATACTAGAATATTCGAAACAGAAAAAGCGATTAACATATTCCACATATTTTAAACTTGATTATCCGCAAAAAAAGCGCCAACATCACAGCGAATAAAAAATTTAAAAGACGTACAGAATGTGGCTTAATATTAAATCATTTAGTGAGTATCACGAGACATTTAAAGATAGTGAGAAGGACAGGTTAGCTTTTTGGGAGCACGAGGCAGGGACGTTTTATTGGCGTAAACGTTGGAATGAGGTGCAAACAGGTGGTTTTGAAAATGCAGATGTAAAGTGGTTTGAAGGTGGAAAGTTAAATATCACAGAAAATGCTTTAGATCGGCACTTGAATACAATTGGAAATAAAACAGCTTTTATATTTGAGCCGAATCACCCCGATTCTTTTCGAAGAACTATTACTTTCAAACAGCTACATGAAGATGTTTGTAGATTTAGTAATGTTTTAGAAAGCAAAGGCATTACAAAAGGGGATAGAGTTTGTATTTATATGGCAATGACTCCAGAGTTAGTGATTGCAGCTTTAGCTTGTGCTCGTATTGGTGCTGTTCATTCAATCGTATTTGCAGGTTTTTCTGCTCAGTCGTTAAGTGAACGAATTAACGATTGTGAAGCTAAGATGCTCATCACAAATGATGGATTGAGAAGAGGAGATAAGCACGTTCCTCTAAAAGATATTTCTGATAAAGCACTCGAAACTAGTCCATCAGTTGAAAGTGTTATTGTGTGCCAGAGAACTAATCGAGATATAAACTGGGTTGAGGGACGTGATAGATGGTGGCATAATTTAATTAGAAATGCACCTAAAGAGCATGAAGCTGTTGAAATGGATGCAGAAGATCCATTGTTTATTTTGTACACATCCGGCTCAACTGGTAAGCCAAAAGGAGTGGTTCATACTTGTGGTGGATACATGGTTTATACTAGTTATTCATTCCGAAATGTATTTCAGGTTGGTGCAGATGATGTGTATTGGTGTACCGCTGATGCTGGTTGGATTACAGGTCACAGTTATATCATCTATGGCCCATTATTTACAGGAACAACGGGGATAATTTTTGAGGGAACGCCTACTTATCCTGATGCAGGTAGATTTTGGGAAGTAATTGAGAAATACGGTGTAACACATTTCTACACTGCACCAACGGCTTTAAGAGCATTGATGTCGTTTGATTTAGATTTTGTGAAAAAATATGATTTAAGTTCTCTTAAAGTATTAGGCTCTGTTGGAGAGCCTATTAATGAAGAGGCTTGGCATTGGTATCATAAACATATTGGGAATGAACGTTGCCCAATTGTAGATACTTGGTGGCAAACAGAAACCGGTGGGATTTTAATTTCCCCACTAGCAGGAATAACTCCAACAAAGCCAGGATTTGCAACATTACCATTACCAGGTGTATTTCCTGTTTTGATGGATGAAGGTGGCAATGAACTAGACGGAAACGGAGTTGAGGGAAATTTATGTATCAAATACCCTTGGCCATCCATTGCACGTACTATTTATGGTGACCATAAGAGATATAAAGAAACCTATCTCTCGGCTTATAAGGGATATTATTTCACAGGTGATGGCTGTAGGCGTGATGAAGATGGCTATTATCGAATTACTGGCCGTGTGGATGATGTCCTAAATGTTTCTGGGCACCGATTAGGTACTGCCGAAATTGAAAATGCGTTGGATGAACATCCTCTAGTTGTGGAAACTGCGGTTGTTGGTTTCCCTCACGATATAAAAGGCCAAGGTGTTTACGCCTTCATGATTTGTGATGGTGAAATAGAAGATACGGTAGCTTTTAAGAAAGAGTTATTGGACATCGTAGTTAAGATTATCGGGCCAATTGCTAAGCCAGATAAAATTCAGATTGTATCTGGCTTACCTAAAACGCGTTCGGGTAAAATTATGCGAAGAATCCTACGAAAAGTAGCTGCGCAAGATTTAGAAAGTCTAGGTGATACTTCAACACTACTGGACCCTAGTGTAGTTGAAGACATCAAAAACGGAAAAGCTATTTAAAGCCTAGCCTAATCGTAATTATTACAAACCCTTTCCAGATTTTGTTGAAATATTTGGGAAGGGTTTTTTTGTAGAATCTAATTAAGCGGGATTATGGGGTTTAAAGTCCGAGTAAATACCCAACAGGTAGAAATAGTAGACTTATGATTAAAAGTATAAGTCGAAACCGCGT
Source organism: Balneola sp. (assembly GCA_048267645.1). GTDB lineage: Bacteria > Bacteroidota > Rhodothermia > Balneolales > Balneolaceae > Balneola. The sequence goes on along the minus strand of JBLWXC010000001.1, from coordinate 356,961 downwards.
TTTTACTGTTATAGGATGGAAGAAAATCCCAAAGGTAAATGGGTTTTTCTCTAACCATTGGTAATACAAATAACGATGTGCAGAGCCTAAAGCCATTGTTACATGGCCATGTAGAATGGTAAGCACAAATGGTATGGTAAAAATAAATGCACCGATATATCGTAAAGTCTCGTCCATGCCAAGCAGTTTTGCAGCGTAATAATAAGGCCAAGCAAAAAGAACCATTAATGGAACACTAAGTATCCAATTTATGATGCTGATCCTTTTATAATTAGCTTCGGAGAGCTCTGACATACATTAGTTGCTAGTTTTTAAGTGTGCATAAGAAATAAAGAGCACGTTATTAATTCAAGTAAAAGCCTTAAATCTTAGAGGCAATAAGCATTTCAATATCACGGTAGTCCATGCCAAACATTGTTGCTAGAGATTTTTTTGTAAGATGTTTTTTGTAGATATAGGTACCATTTCTTAGCGCCGTATTATCCCATAAACATTCTTTTACTCCACCAGCATCACCAATTGCTAAAACATAAGGCACTAAAACATTATTTAATGCATAGGTAGCCGTTCTTGCAACTGTTGCAGGCATATTAGGAACGCAGTAATGAGTAACGCCGTGTTTAACAAAAATGGGATTGGAGTGGGTTGTGCCTCTGCTAGTAGCCACACAACCTCCCTGATCAATAACAGTATCAACAATTACGCTGCCCGCTTTCATTGAAGCGACCATTTCTTCTGTGACCCAACAAGGTGAGCGATCCCCTTCAGACATTGCAGCACCAATAATAACATCCGCAAACTTAAGAGCAGAGCGTAAGTATTGCTCGTTAGCCACAGCGGTGATGATTCGGCGATCTAGCGCATTTTCTAGCCTTCTAAGCGCGTTGAGGTCGGTATCCATAACAAATACTTGGGCTCCGTAACCAAGAGCTGTACGGGCGGCATATTCACCAGTAATCCCAGCACCTAAAATAACAACGGTTGCTGGAGGAACTCCAGAAATACCTCCAAGCATAATACCTTGGCCACCACTTCTACTTTCTAAGTAATGAGCAGCTATTTGAACTGCGGTAGAGCCTGTTATTTCGTGCATCATTCGCACAATTGGAAATTCTTTATCATTATCGCGGATGAACTCGTAGCCAATCCCTGTAATGGATTTTTCTAAAAAGGTGTTTATGTAGGCTTCATTCTGCCCTCCCATATGCAAGGCTGAAATAATAGCTTGATCTAGTTGTAGGAATCCAAACTCTTCTTCAGTGAGAGGTGCTACTTTTAGAATTAATTCGGAGTTCTTGAATACATTATCAGTAGAAAATGTTATTTCAGCGCCAGCATCAGCATAATCGCTATCAGAAAAATTTGCAGCTTCTCCGGCTCCTTTTTCAATAATAACATGATGTCCATTTCCCTTCAGAATAGATACGCCACCTGGCGTTAACGAAATTCTTTTTTCGTCGTTCGAAGTTTCTTTTGGTAGACCAATTCGTAAAGAAACCTTACTATTTGAACGAATAAGATGTTTTTCGAGCGTTTTTAAACCAATCTGCTCGGTGTCTAAAGGGTTAAGATCCATCATATAAGTTGGTTAGGTTTCTGCCGAAGATAGGCAATAGAATGAAGATTTGATGATTTTCTATATTTGTATGGTACTAAAATTAATAATTACTGAGGCTCATTAATTATTGTACGGAATGTGTTTTCGTCTAGTACTTCAATTCCAAGCTGTTCAGCTTTTGTAAGTTTACTACCTGCAGCTTCTCCAGCTAAGACATAATCTGTATTTTTACTCACTGATGAAACCACTTTCCCTCCATGTTTTTCGACCAATGCTTTAGCTTCATTTCTAGAAAGGGATGGAAGGGTACCCGTTAATACCACTTTTTTACCTTCCAAGATGTTAGAGGCGAGTTCTTGCTCTTCGATTTCAAACTGTAAACCAAAACTAACTAGCCGATCTACTATTTCTATATTAATTTCGTTATTGAAGAACTCTATTACAGACTCTGCAATTCGTGGACCAATGGCATCTACTGCGAGAAGTTCCTCTTCAGTAGCATTTCGGAGATTTTCTAGATTTTTAAAAGCAACAGCTAAGTCTTTGGCTACAGTTTTTCCCACAAATCGAATACCTAAAGCAAATAAAACCTGCTCAAAGGGCTGTTCTTTGCTTTTTTGGATACCTTCAATTAGATTTTGCGCACTTTTTTCGGCCATACGCTCTAATGGAAGAAGTTGCTCAACCGTTAATTCATACAAGTCAGCATAGGTTTTTATTAAACCTTCGTTTACTAATTGATCCACAACAGATTCTCCCAATCCCTCAATATCCATCGCATTTCGAGAGGAGAAATACTCAATTTTTATACGAATTTGAGGTGGACAAATGGGATTTATACATCGCCATGCAACTTCGCCTTCATTCTTAATAAGTTCAGAATTACAGCTAGGGCATTTTTTAGGGAATTGAAAAGGTTCTGGGCGATTTGCTCGCTCTGGATTCACTACGCTAATAACCTGTGGAATAATTTCCCCAGCTTTTTCTACCATTACCGTATCACCAATTCGGATATCTTTTCTGTGAATTTCATCTTCATTATGAAGGGAAGCGCGCTTTACAATAGTTCCAGCAAGTAAAACGGGTTCCAGTTCAGCAACAGGTGTAATAGTACCTAATCGACCAACTTGCAGAGTAATATTATTTATAACGGTAGAAGCTTGTTCTGCCTCAAACTTGTAAGCAATAGCCCACCGAGGAAATTTAGAAGTATTTCCGAGTAATTCACGAAGGTGACTTTGATTTACTTTGATCACTACACCGTCGGTTTCGTAGGGTAGTGTATGGCGAAGTTTATCATATTCTTGAATTACTTGATGAACTTCCTCAATATTATTACACACCTTAGGAAACTCATTTACAGGAAGACCAAACTCTTTGAGAAGTTCATTTTTTTTCTCTTGAGTAAGTGAAGAATCTTCGTTCTCGAGCAATAAATCGAATGCAAAAAAGCGAATAGGGCGTTGCGCAACAGCTCTTGGATCTTGCATTTTGAGGGAGCCTGCTGTCGAATTTCTAGGATTTGCAAATACAGCAAGCCCTTCTTCTTCACGACGTTCATTCATTCGAGCAAAAGCTTCGCGCTCCATGTAAGCTTCGCCTCTAACTTCAACAATTTCAGGAAAATTACCTGAGAGTGATAGAGGAATGTCTTGTATTGTCTTGACATTTCTAGTGATGTCGTCACCTTGTTGTCCATTTCCGCGAGTAGCACCAAGAACTAATTTCCCGTTTTCGTAGCGCAACCGCATTGATGCACCATCATACTTTAATTCAACAAAGTAATTGTAATTGGTGTGTTCTAATATTTTTTGAACACGTCCATCAAAGTCGTTGAGATCTTCCTCGTTGTAAGTATTGTCGAGGCTTAAAAGCGGGGAGGGGTGAGTAACTGTTTCAAAAGTTGAGGAAGCTTCTCCACCAACTCTTTGGGTTGGTGAATTAGGATGAGTGAGGTTGAATTCTGTTTCAAGAAAATTGAGTTCTTGAAGCCGTTCGTCAAACTCTTTATCACTCAGAAATGGTTGTGCGTTATTATAGTAGGCATTATTTGCTTTACTAAGTAAGTCTCGAAGTTCATTTATCCTTACTTGAGCTTGCTCTTTTGTCATGTTCTGGCTCAGAATTAAAAATAATAATGGGTTGTTCTAGTATCTAATCAAGTATACAATGCTATCTGGTGGTGTTACATTGAGAGGAAACCCTTCAGTAGAGGCTTCACGGTATTTGGGTTGATTTAAGATTTCTCGAGTAAGTAAAATTGAATTGTATTCGCTATCAAAATAATTCTGGCGAGGGTTTTCAATAAGGTGGCCATTAAACATGAGCAACATCTGAGAGTATTGGCCTCTTACCAAAAGAGAGTCTTTGAATTCGAAGTAACTTGCTTCCCCTTGGTCCATCCAAAAAGGATTAGTGCGCCAGTTAAAATCACTCGTAACACGCACAGGGTCTAACTTATCAAATGCAGCGTAAAGCACAATTTTGAGGGTATCACCAAAAGGATTGGCTGTAGTTTCAAATAGTGAGTTATTTGTTTGGGGTACTACTGTAGATGGAGTTTCTACAGAATCGATTATAGCAGAGGTAATTGGGCTATCGATTTCGTTTTCAGTAGGTTCAGCAGTAGTTGGTGTTTCAGTTTCAGCAACCTCTTCTGAACTAAAAAAGCTTGCAATATTTTCAGAGTAGTAATAGCTAGCAAAAACAATTCCTATAAAAACTATAGCGATAAATATTCCTAGAAATACTTTGGGATTTGTAGGAGATGAGTAAACCTTCCTACTCATATCAGCCCAATTGACCGTTTCTACAGTTGGTGCAGATTTTGGTGAACGCGCACGTGTTGGATCTGTAAAAGTGCTTGTACCTTCGGTGTTTTCTTCGTCGGAAGTAGACTTTTTTTCTTCAGTTTGGTTCTCTGAACTTTCCTCAGAAGAGAGTGAAGTTTCAGCAATCTCAACATGATCTTTATTTAGACTGAACTCTTCTTGAATTGCATCTGGGTGAGTGAGTCTAATTAAATCGTTGTTATAAATACCAGCCTCGGTAGCTTCAATAGCGGCTAAAATATGTTCATCAGATATTTTTAGTGCTTTGGCGTAACTACGCACGAAACTACGTAAGTAGGTCTTATTCTCCCCTTTTTGATTAAGAAAGGCGTCTTTTTCTATGGACTCTAAGGTGTGTACAGGAATCTTAGTAGTACTAAAAACATCCTCAAGAGTTAAGTTTTTTTCTTTTCGAATTGTTGAGAGATCTTTTCCCAGTGACATATTCAAGAACTTTAATTAAAGTCTTTGTGATTTTGCTTGCAAACTAAGTAATTAAAGTTGTCAGAAAAAGCAACAATAAAGGTTTTAACAGAATAAAAAAATGAAGCTTTTTAGACTTTTTAAAACCGCAATAATGGAAATTCTATTTCCGAGAGTTTGTTCTCTATGTGGTATGCCACTTTCGGGAAGTCAACAGTTTATTTGCTCTACCTGTGTTGAAACTAGATTTGACTCTGCATTTAGCACAAAAGAGGATTTATTGAATTTGCCTGAGAGTGTGAATAGCAGATTAGCACTTTGGAAATTTGACAAAGGTGGTTACTTGCAAGACCTTCTCCATAACCTAAAATATCAACGATTAACTGGTGTTGGGATAGATTTAGGAATTGCCCTCGGTTCTAAAATCAAAAAAGAAATGCCAATAATTGAGGAAAATATAGATGAAGTTCTTTTTCTTCCTGTTCCTCTCCATCCTAAAAAGCGAAAGATGAGAGGCTTTAACCAAGCCTATTATATTGCAAAAGGAATTCAAGAAGTTTTAGGTGGTTCTATTGTTTCTAAAAGTGCAGTAGTTCGAGTTAAAAATACAAAGACACAAACAGGGTTTTCTTTAGAAAAACGGAGAGTAAATATTTCTAAAGCGTTTAAAGTAGTGGATTCAGATGCTATTTTAGACAAAAATATTGTGATTGTTGACGATGTATTTACAACAGGAGCAACAAGTTTTGAACTAGCTCAGGTTTTGAAAGAAGCAGGTGCTGCAAACATTTTTATAGCAACTGTGGCCCAAGCCTGAATCCTTCTAGAATTCGTTTTATATTAGAGCATGAAACCAAACAAAGAGAATAAATTCAAGTGGCAGATGTCGGAAATGCCAAGCGGCATCACCACAACCAATGGAAACTGGTACAATACTACTCGAGAGAAAATCAATAAATACGTACCAGGGCTACTCAAAACACATACTCTTGAGAAAATTATTCAGCAAGCAGATGATTGGGTAAATAGTGCAAACGGCCTAGCCCTAGTCTTGTATTTAGCTCTTGTTCTATTACAAGTAGATGCTGTTATATCGATGACACTCTCTGTGTTACTTTTCTTATTCTGGCATTTCAAGGGGAGTGCATTTGTGGTTCCAAGTCTAACTCCTGTTGTGAGGCTACTAAACATGGATGGTTTTATGTATATAATCTCCACAGGTATCCTTATCTATCTAGCGATGGAAGATTACTTATTAGCGATGTGGCTTGGAATTGTGCTCTTTTTCTTATTCAAAGTGGGCTTGTTGCAGTTACTTTTGAAAATGATGAATTCAAAAAAGGATAAAAAAGAGCCTGAAATTCAAGATAGAGTGTTAAATATGTTGCTTATACGCTATGGAATTAAAGAAGGAATCATGCCTGCAACGGTGCAAAAGATGCAAGACGATTTGATAGAAACAGCAAATTATCATAAAACTAGAAAGAAGAAATAAGTGACAATAAATCGGGGCTCCCTCCAAAAGATGAAGCATCTTTATATAATTCGCCACGGCGAAACAGATTTCAATAAAGCACACAAAATGCAGGGGCGAGGAATAAATGCCTCAATCAATGAGTTAGGCTGTGCACAAGCAGAGTGCATTGCAGATGCACTCAAAGATGCTCCAATTACAAAAATTATTACGAGTAGCTTAATTCGCACACTTGAAACTGCTCAACCACTTATAAAACAAACAAAAGCAACTGTCGAAAGTTACAAAGATTTGGACGAGATGAGTTTTGGTGTACTTGAAGGAGTAGAGTTTGAGCAAGTACGAGAAGATGTTAAACTCTTACACAATAGTTGGGTTCAAGGCGATCTAGATGTGGCAGCTGAAAAAGGTGAAAGCCCGAATGAAGTTTTTAGACGAGCAAACGCGCAGGTTTTAAAAGTGCTCGATAATTCAGAAGATGAACACATCGTGTTTATGCTACATGGTCGTCTCATCCGAATTTTATTATCGGTATGGCTAGGTTACGGACTTTCTAAGATGGATCGCATAAGCCACAATAATGGCGCAATTAACCATCTTTTATGGAACGGAGAAGAATTTAAAGCTATTGAATTGAATAAAACCAATCACCTTCCATTGCTAGTTAATGAATAGAAATTTTTTGCTTACTGTTGCTTATCTTGACTGTTAACCAGAAATATTATGGATGTTGTTCTGGTTACTTAAATCGAATTGTTACATAAAGAGATTTTATGAGTGAAAAAGTAAGGTCGATGTTTGCAGACATTGCTGGCGATTACGACCGTGTAAATACAGTGCTATCTTTTGGTGTGCACCACGCTTGGCGTAAAAAAGCTATTTTAGCTAGTGGGGCCTCAATAGGAGACCATGTGCTAGATTGTGCAACAGGAACTGGAGATTTAGCTATCGCATTTAAAAAGAAAGTTGGGTCACAAGGGTATGTGTTGGGCACTGATTTTTGCGCACCAATGATTGAACCAGCACCGGCTAAAGCTGAAAAAATTGGGTTGCAAATAGACTTTGAAGTTGCTGACGCAATGAATTTACCCTACGACGACAATCGTTTTGATATTTCAAGTATTGCATTTGGTATTCGCAATGTAGACGACCCTGTTGTTGCTTTAAAGGAGATGGCGAGAGTGGTTAAACCCGGAGGAAGAGTTGTGGTATTGGAATTTGGACAACCAAAGGGTTTATTAAAATTCCCATACCAAATGTACAGCCAGCATATTATGCCAGCCATTGGTGGAATGTTGACCGGAAACCGAGAAGCATACACTTATCTTCCGCAGACTAGCGCAACCTTTCCAGCAGGCACAAAATTCATAAAACTAATGGATCAAGCCAATGTTTTTGGCGAAAAAAAGGCGATTAAACTCTCAGGTGGCATCGCATACATTTATGTTGGAGTTGTTCAATAATTGTATATTCTCCACACTAATTTAAATAAATATTCCCCATGCAGATAGAAGATATTAAAAAAATACTCCCTCACCGTTACCCGTTTTTATTAGTGGATAGAGTATTAGAAATGACAGATGATACTATTACGGCAATTAAAAATGTTACCGTAAACGAAGAGTTTTTCAATGGACACTTCCCTGGTCGTCCAATTATGCCTGGCGTTTTACAGGTAGAAGCTATGGCGCAAGCCGGTGCTATTTTGTTGATGAGCAAAAAAGTTGAAGATCCAGATAATTCATTAATGGTTTTTACTGGAATTAAGAATGCAAAATTTCGTCGCCAAGTTGTTCCAGGCGATCAGCTTAAACTAGAAGTTACTCTCGGAGCTATGCGTAGAAACTTTGTTGTAATGACAGGTGTTGCTACTGTAGATGGCGAAGTTGCTTGCGAAATTGAAGCTTCAGCTGCTGTTGTACCAAACGATCAATAAAGAAAATAATGAGTACCAATACTTCAAGTCGTGCTTCAAAAATTACAACCCAAACCGTTGTCGATTTAAAACGCCGTGGCGAAAAAATCTCTATGCTTACCGCATATGATTACACCATGGCGTCTATTATTGACCAAGCAGGTATAGAAATTATACTTGTAGGGGATTCGGCAAGTAATGTAATGGCTGGTTTTGAAACTACAGTTCCTATGACACTCGAGCACATGATATATCATGCATCATGTGTAGTTCGAGGAGTTCAAAGAGCGTTAGTAATTGCAGACCTGCCTTTTATGAGTTACCAAGTTACAGCCAAAGAAGCGCTTATAAACGCAGGCCGTATGATGAAGGAAGCGGGTGCTCATGCAGTGAAACTAGAAGGCGGAAAATCTATCGTTGGTACTGTGAGAAAAATTGTTGATGCTGGAATCCCTGTAATGGGACATTTGGGGCTAACCCCTCAGAGCATTTACAAATTTGGTACGTATAAAGTGCGTGCAACTGATGAGGAAGAAGCAAACGCACTTATCGCCGATGCTAAACTTCTTCAAGATGCAGGTTGTTTTTCTATTGTGTTAGAGAAAATTCCAGCAACATTAGCCGAACGTGTTTCTAAAGAGCTAGATATCCCAACTATTGGCATCGGAGCAGGAGCCGGTTGTGATGGACAAGTTCTCGTAATCCATGATATGTTAGGTTTGAATAAGGATTTCAATCCACGCTTTTTACGTCGTTATGCCGACTTAAATTCTATTATGACTGAAGCCGTTCAAGGATATATAAAAGACGTTAAGTCGAAAGACTTTCCTAGTAAAGATGAGCAATACGGAGCTTAATGAGCGATAAAAAACCTTTGATTTTAGTTTGTAATGACGACGGAATCTTTTCACCCGGAATTAAAGCGCTAGCAGAAGTAGCCGAAGAATTTGGCGATGTTGTACTTGTAGCTCCAGATCGACAACAGAGTGCTGTTGGCCATGCTATCACCATTTCAGTTCCTCTTAGAGCACACGAAATGACCATCAAGAAAAAATACAAGGGGTTTGCCGTAAACGGAACTCCTGCTGATTGTGTGAAGTTAGCTCATGGAAACTTATTAGACCGAAAACCAGACCTTGTTTTAAGTGGTATTAATCACGGAAGTAATGCAGGTATCAACATTTTGTATTCTGGAACGGTAAGTGCTGCCACAGAAGGAACTATTTTAGGATATCCATCGATTGCCGTTAGTTGTACTGATTTTGCGGAAGATGCAGATCTTTCTGGCGCTCAGGAAGCCGCTCGTAGAGTAATTAAGTATGTTCTCAAGAATGGGCTAAAGAAGGGCGTTACGCTTAATGTGAACGCTCCCAAAGGAAAATTTGAGGGGATTGAGTGGAGCCGAATGGCCGACAGTCGCTATGTAGAGGAATATGAAGATAGAGTGGACCCATTTAACCGAGCATATTATTGGTTAACAGGTAAATTCGAGTTGCTAGATGAAAATGAAGATGCCGACATAAAGGTACTAAGCAAAGGCAAAGCAACAGTTACTCCAATTCAATACGACCTCACCGATTATTCACTTCTTGATGATGTTGATGACGATGACTTGTAGAGATTGAAAAATTCCCTCTAGAGAGAAAAAATTCTTTCTAAAAGAAAAAGTATATCTGTATAGAGGGTTACAAGCCTTTCTCTCGAAGCATTTTGGCAACCCCTACCCAAAAATCATAATATTTGGGTTTGTTTTCTTTGCTAACCTGAACGTTTATCTGATTCATGTGAGAAAGAGCTATAGTTCCCAAATGCTCTCCCCAAGTAGCACTTTCAATAGAAACGAACGAATCGTTTAACCCTTCTTTTTCGTAAATCTGTCCGTTTTGGAAAAGAAAGACAGGGTTTAATGAATATTCGGTTCCCTTTCCTACTGCAGCACTATACGAAAAAGCTGGAATGTCTGGGGTTGGGGTAGAAGGGTTAAATACTTCTTGAACATACTTCTGAGTGAGTTGTTCTACCGAGTTTAATGCATCACTTTTTTCAGCGGGGTACACATTATTGCCAAACCAGTTTACAACTTCGCCAAGTTTCTCAGTTATTTTTTCTGGTGTTTTAAGAATGAAATCTGCGAGGTAGGTTCCACGATGAGGTGTAGCTACTGTCGTGAGAGAAGCTACTTTATCGGAACAATCTGTATGAGCTAACGCATGGCGCATATCTAAACCGCCCATACTATGAGCCACTACGTTTAGTTTTTCAATCTGATACTGTTCACATACTTGATTGATAAGAGCAACCCAATTATTGGCGCGAGTTTCTATAGAGGCATAAGGCACAATATTTGGTGCAAAAGCAATGATTCCATGTTCGCGCATAAGCATACACGGATCGTGAAGAGGAGATGGTTTAACTAAAGAACCTACGGCGCCAAAACCATGACATAGAAAAACGGGATGGCGTAATTGGATAATCTCAGGTTGTGGAAATTGCTTGAGTTTAAAGCGCTTTATTAAAGCAAGAGATTCAGCCATTATTCAACAATTTTAGGTTCTGTAGTAATCAAACGAATCGTGCTTCTAATATTTTGATCATCGTAAATATAAATATTCATATCCCTTTCTGGAAAAATTACTCGAGAAGGTGTATCAATATCATATTTGCGGAGTTTTTGATGTAATTTATAATGAAACAGCGTTTTTGAAAACGAAGGAGGCACCGCAACTCTATAAACGTTTCTTGTAAAAGTAGAGTCGACAGGAATGGTGTATTTCCGGATAGATTTCTTTGGTATCAAATGAAGTTCAAATTCGGCCTGTAATAATGAGTCGACCCCAGTGCTGAGGTCTAGATATTTGGGAGTATAAGCAGGTGTTGCAACAAAGATTACACCGCTAATCACACAAGAAAGTAGAAGTAAAAGAGTAATTAAAGGCTTACGGCGAATTTTAGACAAAACGGCTAAACAAGAGATTCAATTTTTGTTAATCTAATAACTTTAGGGTGATAAGGAAAAGCTTTTATTTTGGTGAAGTGCTAAAAATTTGAGCAAGTACAAGTTCGGCTACTTCCTGTTTTGTTCCACTAAAAGAAAAGGAATGTTCTTTACCTAAAAGCTGAACATGATTGGTATCTACCGAAAAGCCAGCATCTACATCAGAAAGGGAGTTTGCAACAATCCAGTCTACGTTTTTAGAACGTAATTTTTTGGTGGCATTTTCAATTAGATTTTGCGTTTCCATCGCAAAGCCAATTAGAGTTTGGTTAGGTAGTCGGTGATCTCCTAGCCATGCCAAAATATCTTGTGTTTTAGAGAGTGAGATGCTTTGTTCGCCATCTTCTTTTTTTACTTTATGAAGATGGGTTGTACTCGGTGTGAAGTCAGAAACAGCAGCTGCCATAATTATAATGTCGGCATCGGCATGTTTTTGAGTAGCTAAAAAGAGATCTTGCGCGCTGACAATTCCTTCTGCATAAATTCCTTCGGGAAGGGGAATAGAAACGGGACCGTGAATAAGCTTCACTTCCGCACCTAAGCGTTGAGCAGCCTCTGCCATGGCAAACCCCATCTTGCCAGAGCTTGGGTTAGATATAAAGCGCACGGGGTCAATAAACTCACGAGTTGGCCCTGCGGTAACAAGTACTTTCTTCCCAGTTAACGGACCTTGAATAGAACCAATAATTTCGTCGGCTTTTGCTAAGATAGTATCAAATTCGGGCAAACGACCTTTTCCATCCAAACCGCTTGCTAAAAAACCAGATTCAGGTTCTAAAACGTGATATCCAAACTCTATAACTTTTGCAAGATTCTCATTTACAGAAGGTGATTCGTACATTTCACCATCCATAGTTGGGCAAATAAGAATCGGCGAGCGAGCCGCTAAAACAGTGCTCGTTAGCATATTGTCAGAGATGCCATTTGCAATTTTTGCTAAAGTATTAGCAGTGCATGGGGCTATAACAAAAAGATCAGCCCATTCTCCCCAGTTAATATGTCGTGTCCAATCAGTTGATTGAGATTCTTCAGGGAAGATTTCAACGGCAACCTCATGTCCAGACAAAGAAGCAAAGGTCTCTAAACCAACAAAGCGAGTGGCCGAAGGAGTCATTATAACTCTAACTTCAGCACCCGCTTTTTGAAATTCTCTTAGTAAGAAAACAGCTTTATAAGCTGCAATACCCCCGGTAACACCTAGAATGATGCGCTTACCGGAGAGCATAATTAGTCCTCAGATGGACGGCGGAAGTAAATTTCGCCAGCTTCCATTTCATCAACAGCACGTTGTACTGCGTGAGGAAGTTTTTCAAACGCTTTAGAAATTTGTTCTTGTTCTTCGTTGAACGAAAATTCATCGTCGTCATCAAAACCTTCAAAGTATTGAAGCTTCTCATCGAGCTCCAATTTTTCTTGAGCTGAAATTTGGCGAGATCTCTTCGCAATAATCACCAACATCTCGTATTTGTTCTTGGTGGTTTTTTTCAGCTCTTCAATATCGATTGTGCGAATTGGCATATTGGTCAATTTAAATTCATGAAATTGGCGACGGCTTCCTTTATTTGAGCGTAAGCGGTCTCTAAATCATCATTAATAATAACCCGATCAAAACGATCGGCGTAAGTAAGTTCTTTTTTTGCGCGGTCTAACCTCAGAGCTAAAGACTCTGCTGTTTCTGTGCCTCTGAGCGTTAAACGCTGCTCTAAGTCCTCAAGGGAGGGTGGTTGAATAAAGATGCTTAAGCAGTTATCTGCATAAATTTCTTTGATATTCATTGCACCTTTTACCTCGATGTCAAGCAGTATAAAATAGCCTAAATTTAGTTTTTTATCAACCTCTGATCGTAATGTTCCATAACGCTTCCCCCCATAGAATTCTTCCCATTCTAGAAAGTCATTTTCATTGATTCTATCTTGAAATTCCTCGGGTGTTAAGAAGTGATAATGAACGCCGTCTAGTTCACCTTCTCGGGGCGTTCTTGTTGTGGCAGACACCGAGAACTTGAGTTCCTCAAAGTCTTTAAATAACCGCTTCGCCATCGTAGACTTACCACCGCCACTTGGCGCAACTAAGATAATTACTTTTCCTTTTTTCATTTCCATAGACCTGTGAATCTAGGCATGAGATTTAAGAGAAGAATATTCATTCATAAATCTCATATTCTAAATCTAATTACTCAACATTTTGTACTTGTTCTCTAATTTGTTCCAAAGTTTCTTTAGAGCGTACAATGTGGTGCGCTATTTCAGAGTCGTTTGCTTTAGAACCAATGGTGTTAAGTTCTCGGTTCATCTCTTGAGTTAGGAAATTAAGGCGTCTTCCTGCTGGTTCAGGTTGTTCTATTGCTTCAATAAAAAACTTAATGTGCGCCCGCATTCTAACAATTTCTTCAGTGATGTCCATTTTATCGGCAATCACGGCTACTTCTAGTTCGAGGCGATCTTTATCGAAATTCTCATCTTCAAGAAGCTGAGTAATACGATCTGTGAGTTTTGCACGAACCTCATCTACGCGACCATTGCTTACAATTTCAACATCAGTCAAGTTTTGCTCTATGCTTTCTAAGCGTTCGAGTAAATCTTTTTTAAGCTGGTTGCCTTCTCTGGTTCTCATGGCAATCAAATTTTCAATAGCTGCATAAGTAGCTTTTTGTGCGATTGACCATTTCAACTTCAGCGTATTTTCATCTTCTTCTTTAGTGATGAAAATATCGCCAAAACTAGTAATGTTACGGATATTGATTGGCTCATCAATTCCGGCAGCTTGCTGTACTTGCTTTAAAATGCGTGTATAAGCTTTTACTTTTACCTCATCTACAGCGATGTGAGGCTCTCCGTTATCAACTTCAAGAACATGGATGTTGATATTTAGCTTGCCACGATTAATATTTTTTTGGAGAATTTCCTTTAGTTCAAGTTCTTTGTCTTGCAAACGTTGAGGAAGGCGGGTGGTTATATCGAGGTAGCGGCTATTGAGCGATTTGATTTCAACAATAGCGCTGTAACCGTTCTCGGTAGCTTCGCCGCGGCCAAAACCCGTCATTGAGATTATCATAAGAAAATAGAGTCGATGAATAATTTAAGATGCAAAGGTACAAAAGAAGAAAGCAGGAAAAAACAAATTGGCAAGTATTGAGCTATTCGTATTTTTAGTTGTGTATTTTAAAGAACTATGAACATTCTCGGAATCTCTGCATTTTATCACGATTCAGCAGCTTGCTTGGTACAAGACGGCAAGATTATAGCTGCCGCGCAAGAAGAACGTTTTACGCGCAAAAAGCACGATGAGCGCTTTCCAACTTCAGCAATACGCTTTTGTTTAGAAGAAGCGGGGCTCAGCATCGACGATTTGGACGCCATCGCTTTTTATGATAAGCCATTCTTAAAATTTGAACGCTTACTAGAAACATATCTGTCTTTTGCTCCCAAAGGTGTGCGCTCTTTCATCACAGCGATGCCTGTTTGGTTGAAAGAAAAAATGTTTTTAAAAAAACAGATTTATGATGGACTTAAAGAACTTGGCGATTATGAGAAAGATGAAGTAGTTCTGTTATTCCCAGAGCATCATTTAAGTCATGCCGCGAGTGCATTTTATCCATCTAATTTTAAAGATGCAGCCATTCTAACAATTGATGGTGTTGGTGAATGGGCTACGGCTTCTATTTGTCATGGGAAGGGCAAAGATATTACCATCTTAAAAGAACTGAAATTTCCCCATTCATTGGGATTATTATACTCTGCATTTACTTATTTCTTGGGTTTTAAAGTCAATTCTGGAGAGTATAAGTTGATGGGATTGGCGCCATACGGCAATCCAAATTCTGAACTTCTCGAACAGTATATAACAAGCATTAAAAGTGAATTAATTGAGATTAAAGATGATGGCTCTATTTGGTTGAACCAAAAGTATTTTGATTATGCTGCGGGTTTAAAAATGGTAAATGAAAAAAAGTGGGAAACACTTTTTGGATTTCCGAGAAGAGAAGATGAAAACGAACTCGAGCAATATGAAGCAGATTTAGCACTAGCCATTCAAATGGTAACGGAAGAAATTGTGCTGAAAATGGCAAAACATGCCAAAGAATTAACGGGAGCGAGTGCTCTTTGTATGGCTGGCGGAGTAGCATTGAATTGTGTAGCAAATGGCAGATTGCAAAACGCTGGGATATTTGACGAAATTTACATCCAGCCCGCAGCTGGAGATGCTGGTGGTGCGGTTGGTGCAGCATTAGCAACACATCATATTTATTTTGGTGAAGACTGTGTGCCTCAAAGTCCAGACTCGATGCAGGGCGCTTTTCTTGGCCCAGAATTTTTGAATATTGATGTTGAACGAAGTTTGCGAAAGTTTAAACCTATCTACGAGAAACTTGTAGAGCCGGAGCTATACACAAAAGTTGCTCAGCTGATAGATGAGGGGAATGTTGTTGGCTGGTTTCAAGGAAAGATGGAATTTGGGCCTAGAGCACTAGGCGGGAGAAGTATTATTGCTGATCCTCGCAGAATAGGTATGCAGAAGAAATTGAATCTGAAAATTAAATATAGAGAATCATTTCGTCCTTTTGCACCTTCTGTTCTTGATGAAGATGCCTCAAACTATTTTGATTTAAAGGGAAATTCCCCCTATATGCTTTTGGTTCAACCCATAAAAGAAGAACGGAGAGAGGAATTGCCTAGTAATTATTTTGAGCTTCCATTACGTGAAAAATTGGCGGTTAAGCGCTCTGAGCTCCCAGCCATTACTCATATTGATTTTTCAGCAAGGGTGCAAACTGTTCACAAAGGCACAAATCCTCGTTACTGGAACTTGATTAATGCATTTAAAGAGCGAACAGGTTGCCCGATGGTTATTAATACCAGTTTCAATGTTAGAGGGGAGCCCATTGTTTGCACTCCAGAAGATGCATATCGATGTTTTATGAATACTGAAATGGACTATTTGGTAATTGGTGACTATGTTTTCTCTAAGAAAGCTCAGCCTGAGTGGACGGCAAAGGTTACGTTTGAAAAAGATTAACGTTTAAACAACTTATTTAAGACTTTACGATATGGACTTACTAAAAGATTTATGGCTGTTTATGAAGGAACGCAAGAAATTCTGGCTTGCTCCTGTAATTTTGGTATTGTTACTTCTTGGCTTTCTAATTGTGATTGGTGGAGGTTCATCAATAGCTCCATTTATTTACACACTATTTTAAGAATTAAATGCTTTCAAAAAGAAATTTATCATTCATAGAAACAGATCCTGAGACGCCAAAAACGCAGCTTGTAATTGTTACAGGCTTATTGGCGATTGCGGCTATTATTGATGACGAGACTCTCGCTTACCTAGCTTTACTCATTGGCATTTTGTGTTTAGCCATTCCTAAAGTGGGCGATATAATTGTCTGGGGATGGTATAAACTTGCGGAAGTCCTAAGCAAAATTACCACGCCAATAATACTCTCTACCGTCTATTACCTTTTTATCACACCGATAGCATTACTATTTCGGTTATTTGGAAATGCCCCACTAGATTTAGAAGTTCCCAAAGGGAGTATGTATGAGATTAGAGAAAAAACTTTTTCTAAAAAGGATTTAGAGCGGCCTTGGTAATGGCTTGTATGAAGCTCCTATCTAGCTATTCTTGCTATGAAGGTTATTAGTTCTAAAAAGATGAAAAAAAAGAACAATTTCCTATCAAATAAAGGAATAAGTGCGTAGTTTTAGGCACTATTCCGAGCGAGTAAAAATTTAGTTAATAATTAGTTAGATAAAAAACCGCTTCCAAATATATTATTAGTACAACCATCTTAAAATATGAAATTGAAATTCATTAGTACTACCGTACTTTGCTCTATTCTTGTCGTTTTATTTTCCTGTAAGAATACAAATATTGCCATCTCAGAAACAGCATCTATGCCATATAAGCCAGTTAAAGGGGTAGTAAAAAGCCTCGAAACTGGAGAACCAATTAGTAATGCAAACGTACTTGTAAAAGGCACTACTATTGTAGGTGAAACAGATAAAAACGGAAATTTTAGTTTGTACATGCCTGCAGGTTATTATGAAATTGAAGCTTGTAAAGAAGGAGCTGGACAAGTCGTAGAAAAAGTAGCTATCGATGTTCAAAGATCTGAAGTAGATAATTTGAGTTTAGAAATCTCGAACACTTCACTCCATTCAAATAAATATGCCTATAACTCTGAATGTGGTGCTGTTGTAAATGATGAGGCAGTTGAAGAGGCTTCTGCAACAGCTTCAACAACTACTGAAGAACTAGAAGATATGCCAGAAGTTCTGCAAACATTCATCAACTATTATATAAATGATGATATGAATTGCACATTGTTAAATCCCGAAGATGTTATTCTTGAAGAATCGGATAATGACGGAACTCTAAGAGTTGGAGAACCTGTAGAGCTTAAAGTGCTTAACAACGATTTAGGATATGAAGTAACTGTTGAACTGAGAGATTATGTCTCTAAAGATTATGGCGATATAGTTGGCATTGATAAAGATGCAGATTATTACTTTAAGGAATTAACCCCAGCTGATGAAGAACAAGCTAAACGTTGGGCCAAAAATAGAAATGAAGTTTTCAATGGCTCGTTTAGGCACTTTTTAATCTCAATGGCTAGTGAGAAATCTCCATTCTATTTTTCTTATAGATTGTACTCTGGTACTTATGTTCAAAGAAATACTGTAATGGCTTATTCGTCTTCAACTGCAAGTGATATCGAAATCGGTAAGGAAAAGATTATTACGCCAGGTAGCACTTATGGTGCATTCAATATTGGTAGCCCAAATGAGATTAGAGTTGAGTATATCAGAAAAGGGAACCATGACCCAAATGGAATTATGGGGCTAAAAACTTATGATTACCAAACATCTTGGCTTACTATTATGTCTGATAAAGCCGAGTTTACTAAAAATGGAATCCTCAAAAACCCAGAATTAGTTAAGATTACAGGTGCCTGGAGATATACACCTGTTTGTAGAATGTTACCAACTGATTACTTACCCAAAATTTAACTCAGGTAAACAGGATTACTACTTAATCCTCAATTGAATTACGATTATAGCACTGTTTAAAAGCCTAGAGTTGCTCAACTCTAGGCTTTTTTCTTTTAATTGATAGCAAATCGAGTCGTTTTTACACTCCATTTCTGTTCAATGCAAAGGAGGCAATCTACTGTGATAAATCATTCTAAAGTAGCCTAGTTGAGATAAGTGGAAAAGTTTACAAAAAATGATTTGAAGAACCTCAGGTAAAAAAGGTACTTTAGCCGACCATTATTCTTACTCTATAAATCTCACTCATTAACAATATCATTTTGAAGAAAGCCTGCCTACACTATTTTTTGATTTCGGCAATTATTGTTTTTTGCAACGTAAATGCCAATGCTCAAAACCCAGAAAACCGAATTTTAAATCTGATTGATGAAGTTTCTATAGAAAATTTATCTGAGCATATAAAAACACTTGAAAATGCTGGGGGAACCCGAAGCCGAATTACCTTTACAAAGGGAGTTGATAGTGCGGCTGTGTATATAAAAAACATATTTGATGGCTATTCAGGATTGACTTCTGTTGAACTTGATACTTTCTACATTGCATCCGCTTCTTCTCCTTATAACAATCAGCCTCAGGTTAATGTAGTTGCAACCATTGAAGGTCGTACAAACCCAGAGAAAATATTTGTGATAGGCGCTCACCTTGATGCTACAGCGAACCGAGATAGGTTTTGGGCTAAAGGTAGTAACTGGAAAACAATTGAAGCTCCTGGAGCCGATGATAATGCAACGGGAATCGCATCTATTCTTGAAATAGCTCGATTAATGAGCGATGAGGAGTTTGGATTTGTGAATGATTTCACCATAAAACTAGTGGCTTTTGGGGCAGAAGAATATGGTGCTAACTACAATGGAAACCATCATGGGAGCACACACTTTGCCAATCAAATTAAAACAGTAGATAATGAAATAATAGGCATGGTTTCTATGGATATGATTGGATTTAATGAGACCAATGATTATGCATCTATTGTGAAATACGATAATTTTATGAAGGAGCAATCAATAACTTTAGGACAGAGATTCTCGCAAGCAAATGAGGACTTCTCAATTGGACTAATCACTAATAATCCGCCTTTTGAAAGCGGTTCATACAGCGACCATCAATCTTTTGCTGCTGTCGATATTCCCTCTATACTGCTTATTGAGAATGCCCCATGGGAGAGTAATGAATTCTACACTGCGAATCCGTATTACCATACATCTGACGATGGTTTTGAATCAATTAATATCGATTTAGTAAAAAAAATCACTCAGTTAAACATAGCAACGTTGGCATCATACAAGGGAACGGCTACAGGGATTGAATCAGAAGAAGAAGGTTTAGACATCGTAGACCAAATGAGATTAGAGCAGAATTATCCGAATCCGTTTAATCCAAGTACGGTTATAACATTTCATTTGCAAAAGTCTGGCCATGTAGCTTTAAAGGTATATAACATGCTCGGGAAAGAGATTGCAGTACTGGTAGATGGAAACAAATCTGCTGGTTCTCACCAGGTAGTTTTTGATGCAAATAGTATTGGGGAAGAGCTTTCTAGTGGGATATATGTGTATCAACTACGAACAGACCGCGCTGTTATTAGTAACAAAATGACGTTGATTAAATAGATTTTAGTAGTTAGTAGTTAGTAGTGAGATTTGAGCAATGAGGGTAGGCTTTGGATTTTTCCGATCTCGCTAACACAATCATCTCATTGATGGATGTACTTTTGTATCGACAAATTACCAAAAGCTCTCGACAAGAGTTATAGAGTTCCTTCTCCGTCATTCCTGCAGAGGCAGGAATCTAGATTAACATTGGCGTTCCTCAGCGGAGCTACGAAAGGAGGGGGATTTCGAATTATGAATTAGGATTGAGAGTTTGCTCCAAACAGCTCATTCCTCGACTTTCTTCAAACTTACGGCATTGGTGCAATAACGCAATCCAGAAGGAGCAGGGCCATCAGGGAAAACATGTCCTAAATGGGCGTCGCAGGTACTACACACAATTTCTACGCGAACCATACCATGACTAAAATCGCCAAGGTAAGCTACCGCATTTTCTTTGATTGGCTGTGTAAATGATGGCCAGCCAGAACCACTTTCAAATTTTTCGTTGGCATCAAAGAGTAGGGTGTTGCAACAAACGCAGGCATAAATTCCTGGCTCAAAACGGCTACACACCTCACTAGAAAATGGACGCTCAGTTCCTTTCTGACGGGTTATTGCAAACTGCTCGGGAGTGAGTAGGGCTTGCCATTCGGCATCTGTTTTTTCAACTCTACGATCGGGTTCGAGATTACCATTTTTAGAAAGGGTAACAACGTCTGTCCATTTTAGCATAATACTAAACTTAAATTATTCGATTGGTCTAGCAACCATAATTCCAGTGTTTTTGGAATTGGGTTTTAGGAAGGAAGAAATAGGTTCATCCGAAATTTCCACCTTCATACTTGATTGTGAAGCATGGAGTAAATGTAAGCCATCATCCATTTTAACTAATACACCAACGTGGGCTACATCTAAGCCATTAATGCTAGTTGTTAAGCCAATAATGTCGCCTTCTTTGAGTAAATGCTCGTATTTAGCAATTTTCTCTTTAGGCAAATAGAAGTACTGTTTACTGTTAATTTCTTGCTCTTGTTTTTCAATTATAGAAACGTAGTTCGGATTGTTTTTCAAGTGCTTGTAGCTCTCGGGATGCGTACTCATGAAGCTTACTTTGTTAGGGAATGGTTCCCCGAAACTATCAGCAGGAGTAGTTACTAAACCAGTAGATTTATTGTCGTAAATCCAATCACTGAAGTAATGCAGTCTAGAAGGATAATCTTCTTTAGAGCCATTACGATATCGGATTTTTTCAATCTCTGATGCAAATTGCTCAAACGTTTGATTTTCGGATTTTATAGTACGTGCTAGTGCCAAAAGATTTTCAGCATAAGTGGTGCAATCCAATTCACGGAGGTTTACAATCAACTCTTCTTTGTCGCCAACTTCAAGTGTATGGGCTACATATTCTTCTCCTAAAAAATATTTTCCAATTTCAGGAATAAGAGTGCCAATAGGCTTGTCTGAATCATCTTTATACTTAGAAATGATATCGGCAAAAATGGCAGCGTCTTGTTCTGAATAAACAATTTCAGTTGTAGACTGAGGTGCTTTTTCGGCTGGTTTCTGTTGTGCACAAGCTTGTATTGTAAGCAGAGCAAGTAAAGCGAGGATGGAAGTCTTTTTCAAAGGAGTAATCATGATTTTAATGAACCAATTGAAAGGAAAGTAAACTGGAGTTCGCAATTGCTATTCCAGCTATTTGGTGTAACAATGCTTTCAATGTATAGGTTCCTGTTATTGAATGTATGTTAAAGAAGATTTTTAATTTTTTGGGCAAACGCGGTGGCTGCTTCAGGAGTTTTGCCTTCCGTATAAATACGAATAATCGGCTCTGTATTAGATTTACGAAGGTGAACCCATCCTTCTTCAAAATCTACTTTTACACCGTCTATTGTATTTGGGTTTAAACTAGCAAAATGCTTTTTAACCATTTCGAGTACTTCATCAGCATCTTTACCGAGTTCATCAAGCTGAATTTTACTTTTGCTCATGTAGTAAGTAGGTAAAGTAGCTCTGTATTCCGCTGAAGTTGTTCCTTGTTCAGCTAGCCATTGTATTACGGCGGCAATTCCAACTAAAGCATCACGACCGTAGTGTAAGTCTGGTACAATAATTCCACCACTTCCTTCGCCTCCAACAACGGCATCAACTTCTTGCATTTTCTTAACCACATTGATTTCGCCTACGGCAGAACGATGGCAGATTTTGCCGAATTTGTTGGTTACATCATCAACAACGCGAGATGAAGAAAGGTTAGTTGCAGTAGCTCCTGCATTTTTACTCAAAATAAAATCGAAAACGGTGGCTTGGGTGTATTCTTCACCGAAAAGAGTTCCAGTATTATCTACAAGCGCAAGGCGATCGGCATCAGGGTCTGTAACAACGCCAAGGTCGGCACCAGTCTCTTTAACGAGTGTACAGATTTCAGTTAAATGCTCAGGTAAAGGCTCTGGGTTATGAGGAAACAATCCGTTTGGAGTACAATGGATTTTATGAGTTGTTTTCACCCCAAGTTTTTCTAGCAATTTTGGAACGGCTAGAGAACCAGCGCCATTTACAGCATCAACTGCTACAGAGAAATTAGATGCGGCAATCTTTTCTGGGTTTATATAGGGGAGATCCAGAATTTTCTCGATGTGATAATCTAAAAGATCGTTGTCTTCTCTGATGATGCCAATTTTATCGTATGCTTGATAAGAGAAGTTACCGGAGTTCGCAATTTCAATCATTTTGCGACCTTCTTCAGCATCCATAAATTCGCTTTTGCCATTCAGCAATTTTAATGCATTCCATTGGGCAGGATTGTGGCTAGCTGAGATAATGATACCGCCAGCAGCTCCATATTTTAAAACGCCCATAGCAACGGTTGGGGTAGGTACAATTCCTACTTTTATAACATCACAACCTACACTGGCTAAAGTGGCAGCTACAATATCTTCACAAATCTGGCCAGTAACACGGCTATCTCGGCCAAGTACAACAGTACCGCCATTAAGCCAAGTTCCATAAGCTGCGGTAAAGCGTGCTAAATTTTCGGGAGTTAAGTCGGTTCCAAAAATTCCGCGAATTCCGGATACTGAAATCATTAATGCCATAATTACCTTTTTTTAGATTGTATGATTTGATTGAGCTGCTGTCGCCATGCCTGTAGACCTGGGAAATTAGGGGTAATACGATTGACTTGGTCAGCTATTTCAAGTGCTTTTTCAAATTGTTGGTCGGTTCCGTATGCACCAGAAAGGTTGAAAAGCATTTGTGGATCGCTTTGATTTAAAGCTCTGGATTCTTCTAAAAGAGTAATGGCCTCTTTTACATTACCTTTATTAAGTTCGATAGCGCCAAGCATCTTGTTAACATAAGCTTCTTCTTTTGTGATTTCATAAGCTTTTCTGAGTAGAGGTTCGGCGCCTTCTAAATTGTTTTGATTCAATAATACTTTTGCGGCAAAGGTATAAGGAGAATCATTCCACGGCTGATCTCTCGACAAACCAAGATATTCTTCAAGTGCCTTTTCTGGTTTGTTCGATTTTTCGTAACTCACCGCCAACTCAATTTTTGCACGGTCCCAGCCTTTCGAATTTTGAACCGTTTCGAATGCTAAACTATCCGCTAAACTAATAGGCTTGTAATTCAATTGGTAAGGGGTTACGGTACCTTTTTGGATGAAGGGAAAGCCTTGCTTTAGAGTTTTCACTCGGTGCCAAGCAACACGTTTGTCGTATTCGGTAAGATGCATTTTCTGTTTGTAGCGGTCCCAATCATTAACTTCAAACTGAGTTAATCCTTGATTGTGTAAATCGGAAAGTAATGCTTCTGAGAAAGTTTTTCCAATTGCGAAATAGCCATCCTGATTTGGGTGCAAATGCTCTAGTATGAGATTGTGACCGATAATACCTTCCGGCGATTCTTCCGACATATATTCTTCAACGGGCACGTATGTGGTGTTTGAAAAGGTGCTGGAAAGCGAATCGATGATGGAATTAATTTCAGATGGTGCCCGGAATTTCAATCCGTCTAAATCTTTGGCTAGTGTAAATTCATGCTTTGCAGAAGTGATATCTCCCGCAGAAAACGATTGTTGAGCTTTTTTATAGGTCTGTAAAGCCGATGGTTGTTCGCCATCAGTAATATCTACAAAAGGGGCTTGATCTTTGATATTGCTTGCAACACTAGCAAAGTAAACAGGAACACCGTTTTCTTCAAATTGCTGAATAATAGCAGACATGTTACTTTCGAATTGAGTCATAGCAAGCTCATATTTAGGACTGTCTAGTTCAATAGAGCGAGAGCTTATCATCTGTTCCATCAATGTACCTTGAATGGGTTCTTCATTCGAAAAAATACTAGCTAGCCATTTTCCAGAATCAACAATTAGGTTTCTTAGAAATAGAAACGTTTTAAAACGTTGCAGTTTTAAATAAAGGCGAACAAAACCAGGGAAGGCGCCTAGATTTTCATTAGAACCTACACCTAGCGCTCCGTAAAACTCATTATGTCCTGCATAAATCATAATTGCATCAGGCGAATGCGCCAGAATCTCATCTACCTGATCGAATAATGTGTAAGAGTTAATCGCCGAAATACCCACATTAACCACTTCTACTTTTTTATCGGGTAGTGCATCCGTTAGCACATCGCTTACAACGCGAGAAAAAGACCCATTAAAACCATAGGGATAAGCCGCTGCAGATGAACCTCCCATCGCAAAAACACGAAATCCATTTTCTGGTTTTTCAGCTAAAAACACATCAATAGATGGATTTGGAATAACACTGGTATAAAAGAAATAGCGTGCTGCAAAATTTGGATTCGGGATAAGATATTCATCCATAGAAATGTTTGGGTCTACAAATAAATCGGTATTGCCTAAGTAATTAACACCTCTCAAGCTGAGTTCAAGAATCACAAAAAACAGAATGGGTATGGAAAATGTGATACCGTAAAAAAGAATCTTTTTCTTTAAAGGAATGGGTTTTTTCAAAGTGTTGATATACTCTTCAACTTCATTAAAATCTAGTTTAAGCGTTTCTGCAATGTGCTTGGCGCTTTTTTTACGGAAATTTTTAGAGATATAAGATTTTGCTTTGTTACTAAGTGCCATCTGTTATTTAGTTGGAGTCCACGGAGTTTCTTCTTGTTGAGCACGGTGATTTTCGTAACGTGCTATTACAAATAGAAAATCAGAAAGGCGATTTAAATACATAATAGCCAAATCAGAAATTTGTTCTTCCTTGCCGCACTCTACCGTAATGCGTTCAGCGCGTCGGCACACTGTTCTTGCAAAATGGAAAAGAGAGCCTGCCTGTGAACCTCCAGGTAGAATGAAGCTTTTTAGAGGAGGGAGTGCATCTTCCATGAAATCAATCGACTTCTCTAGCCATTCAATTTCGGATGAACTGATACGATCTATTCGAACTTCTTTACTGTGTGGAGTGGCTAAATCAGCTCCAAGAACAAACAAATGATTTTGTACGGTTAGTATAGCTTCATTAGTGTAATTGGTAGCAGGTAAAGCGTTCGCCATACCTAAAATAGAATTGAGTTCGTCTACTGTTCCGTAAGCTTCAATACGCTTAGAACTTTTAGAAACGCGTTGGCCACCGTAAAGTGATGTCTCGCCTTGGTCGCCTTTTTTTGTATAAATTTTCATAGTTAACTTTTCTTAAAAATAGTTTTTTGTAGACTAAGAATCAGGCTTCGCTTTTTATAGAATTTTAAATTATTTGAGCATTAATATCATTACCATTAAACATACACATTATATCTAGTCTGTTCTCTACATGAAAAAGTTTTTCCTAGCACTTATCATTTTTATATCAATAAGCTTTTCGGCTTACTCCTTTCAACAAAATGGCATAAAAAATGGACATGATGTTCTGGCGAAAATGTACGAAACGTACGAGGGTAAATGGTACAAAAATCTAAGTTTTACTCAGAAAACAACTTTTTATGGCGCAGCGGGTGAAGTTGCGAGGACTCAGATGTGGTATGAATTGCTGAGTTTGCCAAGTAATCTTGCTATTAAATTCGACGATAAGACTAGCAACAACGGTATTTTATTTAAAAACGGAATTCAGTATGGATATGCTAATGGTCAGCTTATTCAAGAAATTGAGAGAGTTCACGATTTGCTAGTTTTAGGTTTTGATGTGTACCATCAAGCCCCTGAAGAAACAGCGGCTCAATTAACTAGCAATGGTTACGACCTGAGTAAATTTTATATGGATGAATGGGACGGAAGAGCAGTGTACGTGGTAGGAACTGATAAAGCAGATTCAACCATTCCACAATTTTGGATTGACACCGAACGCTTAGTGTTTGTGCGTAATTTTACCATCGGTAGACAAAATACCATCCAAGAGGTACAGTTTAATAAATATCAGCCATTGGGTGAAGGGTGGATTGCGCCCGAAGTGGTTTTTAAAGCAAATGGGAATATTGGCTTATTGGAAGAATACTCAGAAATAGCGATTCCCGACTCGCTAAATTCTGAGATATTCAATCCTATGAAATTTGTTGAAACTAAATGGTGATGTTCCTACCTATTTAGCAGAACAACTTGCCCCACCAAGCACACAAAACTGTGCGCAATACGGATGGTTCAGATATACTTTTTTGAATGATTCTTGTAGCGTTGTTCCAAGTTCAAATTGCGGATCGTAAGCAATAAGTGTACATGGCAAAACAACGGGAGTATCGGTGCCTTTACGCTTAACCACCATGCGCTCTGTGGCACACATTTGGTTTTCAGGTTTTACGTGCAAAATATCCCAGCAAGAAGTGGTGATTTCAGGAACATCTGTTGTTGTAGTCATCTCAGGGAAAATGGCGATGTTTTTACCGTCCACTACTCTAATACCAATTTCGTATTCATCTAAAATACGTTGATACCCCATTAAGGCCTCTGCGCTAGATTCATTTGCAAGCGACCGACCTGCCACCGCAATGTTAAGTCCCATATCAAAAAGCTTTTTCATAGTAACTAAAGTACGGTTGAACGTTTTGGGGCCTCGTTCAACTTCATGCATTTCTGCGGTATAATGATCTAAAGAAATTCGAAGTGTGAGTTTGTTCGGATAGGCCTTATTTAACTCGGTAAGCTCATCGAAATACGAATCGATTGCGCGATAAGCATTGGACAGTACAAGCACTTCAAAACCACGACTCAGGCACAATTTGATGATGGGAATCATTTCTTTATTGAGGAACGGTTCACCACCAGTAAACGAAATATTACGTGTGCCAAGTTTTAAATCCCTGATTTCATCTAAATAAGTTTCTACTTCTTGTTTAGAGATGTAAAGAAGTTCGTCGTTGGTTGGTGATGACTCGATATAGCAGTTTTGGCATTGCAAATTGCAACGTGTTCCGGTATTAAACCAAAGAGTTTCAAGCTTTGTAAGTTCCACATAAGCCCTGTCTTCACCTTTCGCTGTAATTGTCGCTTTGCGAAATTTTCCATTTGCGTGAAAGTTCTTATCAATTTCTTGTTCTTTTAACAGCATGAGCCCTCTCCGGTTGTATTGTTAGTCTCGCTGGTCGCAAAAGGTGCGTTACCACCGCATCCTTCAAATATGCCAAAGTGTTGTGAAAAATCTCCCCAAAAGTCGAAATGTTTTGCAAAGCGAGTATCTTTTAACATCATGTAAGTATTGCCACAAACGGTTTTAATACGACCCGTTTCAAAGAAATGGTGGTCGTCTAGAGTAAAGGAATCTTTAGAGTGAGGAATGCTTCCTTTGTAGCGCACTGCTTGTCCATAGTCTTCGCAATCGCTTTCTAACTTAGGAAGTTTTATTAAGCGATAGGTGATGGAGTAGAAATTGATAAGCCCAACTTTAGCTTCAGTTTCGGGGTCATTAATAGATATTTTTTCGGCAGAAACACTTCTCGGATCAAGGAAACCTACTTTTTTTGAGATGTTTAGAAAATCATTCCAGTACAAAGCTCCACTCAGACATTCTCCGTAGAGGACAGGGTCTTTGGCTAAGTGTTGTGGAATTCTACGGTCGGCGTAAACATCACTAAAATACATTTCTCCACCTTCTTTTAGTAAATCGTAGGCTCCTTGTAACACTGCCGTTTTATCGGTGGCTAGATTTACCACACAATTGGAAACAATAAGATCTAATGAGTTTTTAGGAATGTTTAAAGAGCCTAATTCTTCAATGTTTCCTTTCAGAAATTCAACATTCGAAAAACCAAACTTCTCAGCATGAAAGGCCTGATGTTTTTTGGCAACATCCAGTTGTTCATCGGTCATATCAACACCTATAACCGAGCCAACTTCACCAACAAGTTTGCTAAGAATAAAGCAATCACGACCAGAGCCAGAACCCAAATCGAGTACTTTTAGGCCTTCAAGTTCATTTGGTATGGTGAGTCCACATCCATAATACTTGCTCAGTGTTTCGTCGTGCAGTTCACTAAGAATGGATTTTATGTGGGGAGGGTAGGAGGTGGTTGTGCAGCAAGCAGAAGTTTTTAAATCGGAAGAATGTTGCAAGGTTTTGCCATAATAGACGGAAACCTCATCGTGAATATCTTTCATCATTTAATAATAATAGTTTAAATCAAAAGTCGAATAATAATTATATAGATCTAGTGAGTATTTACGCAGAATGATCAAATAAAAATGTAAACGCTCCTCTAAAAAATTAGAGAAAATAGCGTAGTACCCACGAGTTCATCGAACCTAACATAAATAGGAATGGATTGCGTTCCTAGAGTGGGGATGAGGTTTTTAAAAGGCGAAAGTAGATTGAGTCGTGCTCTTAAAACTTTTATTTAAAACTAAATCCAAGTGAGATACTAGCTGTTATTCCAAATCGAGCACCATTATCAGAATAGAGTAATGGATTTAAAGTAACTCGGGTAAATGTGCCCTTTCCAGTTGGCTGTTCTCGAAACCCGATTCCTGAAACAATAAAAAGGCCTTTTTTGCCATCATAGAAAGCAAAAGATGTACCAATACTAGTTTCAAAGAATGAGTCACCTTTTATGTGCATAATTCTATTAATAGAAATTGGAACTACTGCTAGTCCTCCGAAATCTACAAATGAATCAACATTGCTATGAAACATATAGGATACACCACCTCTTAAACTTACTCGGTCTTTGATGAAGTGTTCATAGTTGACGGAATAAAATCCACCATTTCCAAGTAATTCAAAAAAGATAACTTTCTGATTTTTTAAGCTCTCTACACTAACGAGTTTTTCAGAATTATGATAAGAAAGCTTGGGAGTCTTAATTTGAAATTTAGTTTCGACTGTGGGATGGTTACTACTGAACGGTGCTGGTATATCTGAAATAATTTGAGCATTCAGAGTTAATGGAGATGTGATAACGACTACCGATGCAAGGATGAAGGTTTTCATAAGCTTCATAAAGAATCCATGTGAGTATTGATATTCTTGGAAAGAACATTCCTGATGTTAACCCTAAACATACCACGGTAATGCATCTATACAAATTAATATTATTTTGGATGCGTGATTATGCTAATAAAATAGAGTACCAAGTGATGTGTTCGTGCAAATCAATCTGATACAATCTTTGAAATATGGAACTGGGAAGGGGAGCCTTTATACCGAGGAGCATTCGACCGTAAAATCACCCAATTTACCATTTCCGAAAAGTTTAATACGATATATGCCATCGACTCAACCGTAGAAGACAGCATTTACACCTACCAATTACCAAGTTTTTAGCTATGAAGGGATTTTTCTCCTAAGCAAAACCTTAGGATAGGAAAGTCTTCTACCCCGCAATAAAGCTTTCTTCGTTTTTGGTGAATGTAATGGAAAGATGGGCAAGAGATTCTAATTCTGCTTCAAATTTGGCACTGTTCTCAATGGGGCAAGCAAAAGTTTTTCGAACTTGAGCTAGATATTCCGATTGTTGCTCCATCAAATTATGATTAAGAACCAGTTTGTTTATAAGATTCTCTTGAGGGTAAGCATACACCACATCAAAAAGTTGAACACGAATAATAGAACTTAGTCTTGCCTGTTGTAAACATTCCTCAGCAGCTTGTCCGTAAGATTCAATGAGGCCAGGTTTCCCGAGCTTAGTTCCACCAAAATACCGAACAACAACTATTGCGGCGTTAACCACATCGTAAGACTTGAGTTGGTTAAGAATGGGTAAACCGGCCGTTCCTGAAGGTTCACCATCGTCGCTACTAAACTCTGCTAGTGCATTTGGATTTATTCTATATGCATAGCAATGGTGCGTGGCATCTGGGTACTTGGATTTAAGAGCGTTCAACTCAAGATGGAACATTTCTTCATCCTCACAAGGGAATAAAAAGCCCAAAAACTTGGATCCTCGTTCTCGAAAATTAGAATTAATATGTTTTTGCAGAGTTTTCAGTGGTAGTAAATGTTGAATTTTTTAGCACATAAAAGTACGACTTCTTTAATATGGATTCATAATCTGTATTTAGAGTTAATCTACCTTGCCATTCAAAAAGGAAAAAGCGATTTTCTAAGAGTAATCTGGGTGGAAATTTAGTTTCACACAAAAGCAGAAACTAAGTATTAAACAGACTTGTTAAATACACTAAAAACAAAATAAACTAACACACACTCATGCCTTCACTTTTAAAAGCGATGAAATCGCAAGTTGGCCGTAAGACAATGACGGGCATCACAGGGATAGGATTAATGCTGTTCCTGATTAGTCATCTAATAGGTAATTTTTCAATTTTTGGTGAGAAAGACGCCTTTAACCTATATACCAAAGCTCTTGAGAATCTAGGCCCGTTTCTATACGTAATAGAAGCTGGATTAGCCTTTTTCTTTATTTACCACACTATTTTAGGTGTGTCGATTTGGTGGAATAGGCGTAAAGCACGTCCTGAAAATTATAAGCAGTATAAGACCAAGGGTGGTGCAAGTCATCAATCATTGGCATCTAGAAGCATGATTTATACAGGCACAATCGTCCTGATTTTTCTAGTGCTTCACGTGATACATTTTAAATTTGGTGCTGAGTATACTTCTGTAGTAGACGGAGTTGAAATTCGCGACCTTAGAAAATTAGTACTCGAGGAATTTCAAAAAACTTGGGTTGTAATTGGATATGTGGCAGTACTCGGCTTGCTTATTTTACACTTATCGCATGGTTTTTGGAGTGCATTTACTTCTTTAGGGATGAAGGATAAAGAGACATCTAAAAGAATTCAGATGATTGCCTACGGCTTTGCTATTGTAATTATGCTAGCATTCATCTCCATTCCGCTGTATATCTATATTACTGGCGGCACAGGCTCACTTATATCTTATTAAGGGAATATCAATGAAATTAGACGCGAAAATACCAGAAGGCCCATTAGAAGAAAAGTGGAGCCGACATAAAAAAGACATGAAGCTTGTTGCCCCAAACAACAAGCGTAAATACGAAGTAATTATTGTAGGTACTGGCTTGGCCGGTGGTGCTGCAGCAGCAAGTATGGCTGAGTTAGGCTATAACGTGAAAAGTTTCTGTATTCAAGATTCTGCACGTCGTGCACATAGTATTGCTGCTCAAGGTGGTATAAATGCCGCAAAAAACTATCCGAACGATGGCGATAGTATTTGGAGGCTTTTTTATGATACCATTAAAGGTGGTGATTACAGATCTCGAGAAGGAAACGTTTATCGTTTAGCTGAAGTTGCCAACGAAATTATTGATCAAGCAGTAGCTCAAGGCGTTCCTTTTGCTCGCGAGTATAGCGGGCTGTTAGCGAACCGCTCTTTTGGTGGAGCTCAGGTTTCTAGAACATTTTATGCGCGTGGCCAAACTGGTCAGCAATTATTATTAGGTGCTTACCAAGCAATGATGCGCCAAGTGAACGAAGGAAAGATTGAGTATTACCCTCGTCACGAAATGCTTGACGTAGTAATTATTGATGGTAAAGCTCGTGGAATTATTACCAGAGATTTAGTTTCTGGTGAATTGAAGAAATGGGAAGCTGATGCTGTTGTTTTAGCAACTGGTGGTTATGGTAATGTTTTCTACCTATCTACCAATGCAAAAAACTCGAATGCAACAGCTGCTTGGAGAGCACACAAACGTGGTGCTTTATTTGCTAACCCTTGCTATGTACAAGTTCACCCAACATGTATTCCAGTTTCTGGCGATTATCAGTCTAAACTAACTCTAATGAGTGAAAGTTTAAGAAATGATGGCCGAGTTTGGGTACCTAAAAAGAAAGGTGATACCAGAAAGCCAAGCGATATTCCTGATGATGAACGTTACTACTACCTCGAAGAACGCTATCCAAGTTTTGGTAACCTTGTTCCTCGTGATGTAGCATCTCGTAATGCTAAAATGGTATGTGATGACGGTTTAGGAGTGGGCGATTCAGGCTTAGCTGTATATCTTGATTTCCGCGATGCTATCAAAAGAGATGGCGTGGAAACGATTTCTGCTAAATATGGTAACCTCTTTGATATGTACGAAAATATCATGGGAGAGAATCCATACAAACAGCCTATGAAAATTTATCCAGCAGTTCATTATACAATGGGTGGGCTTTGGGTTGATTATAACTTGATGACCAATATTCCAGGTCTTTTTGCTGCAGGTGAAGCCAACTTCTCTGATCACGGTGCTAACCGTCTCGGTGCAAGTGCATTGATGCAAGGCTTATCTGATGGTTACTTTGTACTACCAGCAACCATTGGTAATTACTTAGCTGATTTGAAACCAGGTACTCGTTACGGTACAGATCACGAAGCATTTGTTTCTGCTGAGAAAGAATCTCAAGATTTCATTAATAAACTTCTTAACGTAAAAGGAAAGCGTACAATCATCGATTTCCATAGAAGTTTAGGAAAAATTGTTTGGGATAAAGTTGGGATTGCTAGAACCAAGGAAAGCCTTGAAACTGCAATCACAGAAATTCAAGAACTTCGTGCAGAATTCTGGAAAGACGTATTTGTACCAGGCGAGCAGAATAACTTTAATAAATATTTAGAGTTTGCTGGCCGAGTTGCTGATTTCTTTGAGTTAGCTGAATTAATGGCTAAAGATGCCTTACAGCGTAATGAGTCTTGTGGCTGCCATTTACGTGAGGAATACCAAACGGAAGATGGCGAAGCTTTACGTAATGATAAAGATTATGCATACGTAGCAGCTTGGGAATTTAAAGGTCTTCAAGATGCTCTTGAAGAGGAGATGCACAAAGAAAATCTGGAATTTGAATTCGTTGAACTAAAACAACGTAGCTACAAATAAGGAAGATATTATGAGTAAAGATATGACCATACATCTTAAGTATTGGAAACAAGCCGGTCCTAACGTTCCTGGGCATTTTGAAGAAAAGACACTTAACTCAGTAAATGAGCATATGTCTTTTTTGGAAATGTTGGATGTTCTGAACGAAGATCTTCAGCTCGAGGGTAAAGAACCTGTAGAGTTTGATTATGATTGTCGTGAGGGTATTTGTGGCTCGTGTAACTTAGTAATTAACGGCCAAGCACACGGTCCTAAAGCCGAAGTTGCTTGTTGCCAATTACACATGCGTAATTACAAAGATGGCGATAAAATTACTATTGAGCCACCTCGTGCAGCAGCATTTCCTATTATTAAGGATTTGATTGTTGACCGTGGCGCTTTCGATAGAATTATAGAAGCTGGTGGATATATTTCTGCAAAAACAGGTTCTACCCAAGAGGCAAACTCTATGCCTGTTGAAAAAGAACAATCTGACATCGCTTTTGATTACGCATCATGCATTGGTTGCGGTGCTTGTGTTGCTGCATGTCCAAATGCTTCAGCATCGTTGTTTACCGGCGCTAAAATCGCTCACCTCAACAAATACCCACAAGGTCAAGTTGAGCGCGATAGAAGAGTTGTAGCAATGGTAGAGCAAATGGAAGAAGAAGGTTTTGGCGATTGCTCAAACTTTGGCGAATGCGAAGCTGTTTGCCCTCAAGGTATTTCAATAGCCGCTATTGCAGAAATGCGTCGCGACTATGTAAAAGCTGTGTTTAAATAGATTATTTGAATCTAAGCAAGCTTTAACTAACTATGGAGTACAAAGCCATCTCAGAAATGAGATGGCTTTTTTTATTTTATTGCCGAAATTTTATGGCTTGCTCATCCTAGTAGATGTTAGATAATTCGTTCATGGATTTAGTCCGAAAATTATCTCGGTCATACGCCGCGAGATAATTGATAGGTTTTATTTACTCCCAACCAACATTAGGCCGTCATTCTTGCGAAGGCAGAAATCTAGATTAATATTGGAAGCTAGGGCTTCCAAACTGCTTTACGAACGAAGACTTTCGTGACGAGGAATGGGGACTAACTAGTTAAATCTAACGTCAGAAACTCAATCCAAAATCACCGTTCTATTTCCGTAAATGAATACTTTATCATCAAGAACGAGATTAAGGGCTTCAGATAACACTCTACTTTCAATCTCTTTGCCCATTAAAGCCATTCTTTCCGCATTATGAGAGTGATTTACTCGTCCTGTTGATTGCGTAATAATTGGGCCTTCATCTAGATCTTCGTTTACAAAATGAGCGGTGGCGCCAATGATTTTCACGCCACGTTCATAAGCTTGGTGATATGGTTTTGCTCCAACAAATGCGGGTAAAAATGAATGATGAATGTTGATGATCCGATTACGCATTGGAGCAATAAAGCTCGGGTTCAAAATGCGCATGTATTTAGCTAATACTAGATAATCAGGCGAGTATTCTTGAATTTGTGCAGTAACTAATTCTTCATGTTTTTCGCGAGTATGACCTTCATGAGAAATGAAATGAAAAGGAATATCAAACTTCTGAACCAAGGGTTCTAAAACTTGATGATTGCTAATAACACCCAAAATATTGGCATTGATTTCCCCAAACTCATGTCGGATGAGTAAATCACCTAATACATGATGCTCTTTGGTTGCTAAGATAACTACGTTCTTCTTTTTGTCTGATGTAATTCGCACATTGGCATTATCGGGAAGAAGAATATCCAAATCCTTCAGCATATCTTCCTCGTTTAAGTCGCCATCAACGATGGTGCGCATAAAGAAATGATTGGTCTCGTGATCTACAAATTCACGGTTCAAAATAATATTGAGACCATAACGGTAAACAAGATCTGTAATCTTATACACTAAACCTTTTGCATCTTCGCAATCGATAAGAAGTGTGTGTTGTTTGGTAGTCATTTTAGCAGCTTAAAAGTGTATGCGTTAATTTTTCCATATCGGTTTTATCGTTATAAACATTGGGCGAAACTCGAATAGCGTCGCCTCGATAGGAAACAAAGATGTTATTTTTTGTGAGTGCTGATTTAACTTCATCCATTTTGTGATGAGCACCTAGTCGGATTCCAAATAAATTAGCAGCTCTAAACTCTGCATCATCAATGATGAAACCCGCTTCAGTGAGTTTATTCACAGATTCTTCGGTAATTGATTTACAGTAATTCTGAATGTGTTCTGGCTTCCATTCATTCAAAGCACGAAGGGCAGCTAACATCATAGGCACTAGAATGAAATTGCTTTGTTCACCAACTCCATAACGCAATGCTTTGGGTTGATAATCATCACTGTAATTCACAAGATTTGCAAAGTCATCGCTTTTATTTCTGTTAATCCAATTTTGTTCAATGGGCGAGCCATCATCAAAAGCAGCACCATAATAAGCTAAGCCAATGCTGTAAGGTCCCATTAAGGATTTGTAGCCAGCAGCAATCAAAGCATCTGGTTGAATCACCTCAACATCAAAAGGTAAAGCGCCTACCGACTGAGTGCCATCAATCACAAGCAAAGCACCAATTTCAGTGGTTCGTTTTCTAATATCTACAAGATTAAAGAGGGTTCCATCAGCCCAATGGATGTTTGCCATAGCAACTAACTTTGTTCGGCTATTAATTGCGTTTAGGATATCCTCGTTCCAACGTTTGCCTCTATCTTGTATGCCAGCTGGTGCAGAAACAGTGATGATTTCCGCATTGCTGTTTGAAGCAACTTCTCGCCAAGGGTACACATTACTTGGAAATTGCTCACCAACAACTACAATATTGTCGCCAGACTCTAAGACAAGATTCTTTGCCACATTTGCTAATCCATAAGAGACGGAAGGAATGATAGCTATCCGATTGGAATCGTCGGCGTTTATAAGTTGTGCAAATTCCTGGCGGAGCGCTTTTGTTTCGCTAAAGAAATCATCGCCCGTAACTTGGTATGGCTTTTGTTTCCGTAATACGCCTGCAATACCGGCTTCCTCAACCTGTTTCATCAACGGCGACATAAACGCACAGTTTAAGTAGGTGATGTTTTCATCAAGGCTGAAAAGATGTTTCTGGCTCTGCATAAGTATGGCTCTCAGTTTTTAAATGGAAATAATCTCATAGTTAAGAGTAAAATCACGAATAAGAAAGCAAATTAGGTAAGAAAGCGAAATAGACGAGGTTGATCGTTCACATATTCAAAATTCAAATTACGTTCTTTCATTCTATCAAAAAGAGCATTTAAATCTTCTTTCTTCTTAAGCTCAATGCTGATTAAGGCCGGGCCTAATTCTCTATTCGTTTTCTTAGAGTATTCGAAATAGGTAATGTCATCGTCTGGGCCTAAAACGTCATTTAAAAATTCCCGTAGTGCACCTGCACGTTGGGGGAAATCGATAATGAAATAATGTTTAAGTCCTTCGTAGAGCTGCGAACGTTCTTTAATTTCAGCCGTTCTTGTAATATCGTTGTTACTTCCGCTAACAATACAAACTACGTTCTTTCCTTTAATTTGACTTCGGAGACTATCTAGCGAAGCAATAGTAAGTGCACCGGCAGGTTCTACAACAACAGCTTGTTGGTTATACATCCTAAGGATGGTTCCACAGATTTTGCCTTCATCAACAGTAATAACTTCTTGAAGCACTTCTTTACAAATCTCGAAGGTGATGTCGCCCACTCGTTGCACAGCGGCTCCATCTACAAATTTGTCTATTTTCTCTAAGGTAACAACCTCGTTTTTCTCTAAAGAACGTTGCATGGCTGGTGCGCCAGTAGGTTCTACTCCAATAATTTTTGTTGAAGGAGATTTCGCTTTGAAATAAGACCCAACCCCAGCAGAAAGCCCACCGCCGCCAACAGGAACAAGTAAATAATCGATGGATTCAGGGGCGTCTTCAAAAATTTCTTTACCAACAGTGGCTTGCCCAGCAATTACTTTACGGTCGTTAAAAGGAGGAATGAATGCTGCATTCTCCTGATCGCAAAACTCTTTCGCCATTTTAAAAGAATCGTCAAAAGTGTCGCCTTCTAAAACAACATGCACAAATTCCTTCCCAAACATCTTCACTTGTTTAACTTTCTGTTCGGGCGTGGTGACAGGCATAAAGATGGTGCCCGTGATTTTCTTCAAGTAACATGCTAAAGCAACACCTTGGGCATGGTTCCCCGCACTAGCGCAAACCACTCCATTTTTGAGTTCGTTTTCTGTTAAGCTTTGAATTTTATTATAAGCACCACGGATTTTATACGAGCGAACAACTTGCAAATCCTCTCTTTTAAGCCAAATATTTGCGCCAAATTCCTCAGAAAGTTGAGGATTGAAGAGTAATGGGGTACGGGTAACAACGTTTTTAAGCGTTTCTGTGGCAGTATCAATCTCTTTGAGTGATACAAGTATAGATTCTAAAGATTCAGGCATTGTACAGTTAAGAACAAAGAATAGATTATAGTTTCGATGAAAGTGAGTAGTGGAATATAGGTGAAAGAGAGGAGGAATGATGGAAAAATAGTGCTCATAACGTAATTATGGTTTCTTTTTTTTCAAGTAATTGATTAGTATCTCAATAGAGAAGAAATTAGTACGCCATTATTTTATGAGAATAAGACTTATTAGAAAAAATGATTTGGCTTCCATTAGTGTATTGAATGAAAACGCAATACCTCATGTAAACAGTCTAACTTTAGACGAGTTGGTGTGGTTTATGGAACATAGTCAACTCTTTGTGGTGGCTGAAGAAGATGATGTGATTATTGGCTTTATGATTGTTCTTGGGCCAGGAATTACTTACGAAAGTCTCAACTACCAGTACTTTGTAGCTCACTATAAGAACTTTGATTATGTAGACCGCATTGTGGTAGCCGACTCACATAAAGGCAAAGGAATTGGAACAGCGTTATATAGTTACCTTTCCGATAACAGCACATCAAAGTTTGTTACTTGCGAAGTGAATTTGATTCCACCTAATCCATTATCTATCAAATTTCATGAACATAAGGGGTTTAAAGAAGTGGCAAGACAAAAATCTGAGGGCGGTAAAAAAATGGTTTCTTTACGAGTAAAAGATTTGAGTGAGACAATATCACCGTTTACTCGTTAAGGTTTAAATGAACCCATTAAAGAAAAACATTTCACAAACCATAATTACGAGCGTTGTTTTTGC
Source organism: Balneola sp. (assembly GCA_048267645.1). GTDB lineage: Bacteria > Bacteroidota > Rhodothermia > Balneolales > Balneolaceae > Balneola. Next base: position 318,720 of record JBLWXC010000001.1, on the reverse strand, counting down.
ACTAATTATAGCGACATTTGCTCAGCTTGTAATCCCGTTGCCATTGGTTCCCATTACAGGACAAACACTTGCCATTGGACTTGCTGCAACTATTTTAGGTTCTAAAAAAGGAATGTTAACAGTAGTTCTCTATATAATATTAGGTGCTGTTGGACTTCCCGTTTTTTCTCAATTAAATAGTGGTTTAGATGCCATTGTTGGAGTAACAGGAGGATTCTTAATTGGTTTTATTCCCGCGGCTTTTTTGATTGGATTGTATTTAGAGAAAACCACCTTCACCATTCGAAATGCATTTATAGCCAACACTATAGGCATGTTTGTTATTCTGATTATCGGAACTTCTTGGTTGAAGCTTTCTACTGAACTCACCTGGGAGGCTGCATTTTTAGGAGGCTTTGCACCATTTATTATTGGTGGGCTCATCAAAGCATTTCTTGCTGCTTGGCTTGGGATTGTAGCTAGAGAAAAACTACAAAAAGCTGATCTTTTGTAGCTTTTCTTACTATCGGCGTTATGATTTATGCTGATAGAAACAGATTTACTTCGAAAGAAAAAATTATTTCTCTGCGGAAAGAATTCTAATTCCGTAGTTACTCCGTTTTAAAAAGATACTTACTTTTTTACTGAAGAGTAGGCATAGAAGCAGAACGCTATTAAGGGAGGATAAGTAAGTTTCTAGTAAATTTTATCAGAATTAAGCTGAAGTTCTTCACGAATCATCGCTTCCAGAAGCTTTAGTTCCTTTTTGTAGTCGGGTGTTCCCTCGTCTTGATGCTTCATTTCAGATAATACTTCAAACTCAAATCCTTCTGATTTCAGAGTAGTCCAATCGTTTTGTAGCGCTTTATTTGGATGCATTCCCATATTCAATTGCAGCTGATGGCGATTCCACTTTGCGTTTACATCGATACTGTGATCAATAAAAACTTTGCCATTTTCCGTATTTCGTATTTGAAAAACGCCCATTTGGGTTTTTCGCTGCTTGTATTCTTCTTTGAGTTCTTTTCTTGTTTTCATCTTTTTGAATCTATTCGTTTTCAGAGCCTCTGTATTTCTTTTGCATTCCATTCAGGAAGTATCGTAAATATTGGTCGTTACAAACTCTGTATTTACTCTGAGTTGGTTTTCTGAAGAATGAGCTCAACTCGTGTGGACTTACTCGACGATCTACAAGCTCGAACATTTCCAACATGTCTTCAGTTTGTAGTTCTAAGGCTATTTTAAGTTTTCTAAGGATGATGTTGTTTGTCAGGCGATCTTCAGCAACTGGAGTAACTCCATCTTTCTTGCCCCGATTTTTAACAATCAATCCATTAAGGAAAGTGGCAAGCATCTTATCAGCCATCTCAACAAAAGTAGGATCGTCTTCTTTTTTAAGCCAAGCTTTAATTTCAGTATTCTCTACTTTTTGGCCTGCCAAAGCAAACAGTTCAATCATTGTTGAATTGTTGAGGTCTAGCGCGTAGCGAACCCGACGAAAAATGCCATTGTTATCCATAGAATGTGTTTTGAGAGTAATATTTTTTGGATTAGTAACAAGGTAGGCAAAAAAAAGACCTCATAGCGAGGTCTTTTTTTAGATGATAAGAACGATTCAATAAAAGATTGAATGCGTTTGAACTTAGTTATTTTCTGGTCTAAGCTTGCGTACGGTAGCGCCTGCTTGCCACATTTCAGAATCACGAAGTTCTTTCAATTCAACTTCAAGCTTAGCGCGATAATCTTCTTCGCTATTGGAATCGATTGAACGTTGAGCTTCGTTGCCGGCAGCTACTTCTTTGTAAAGATCTTCGAATACTGGTTTAGAAGCATCACGGAATTTCTTCCACCAATCTAATGCACCACGTTGAGCTGTAGTAGAACAGTTGGCATACATCCAGTCCATTCCGTTTTCAGCAACAAGAGGCATTAATGATTGAGTAAGCTCTTCAACAGTTTCGTTGAACGCTTCAGAAGGTGAATGTCCGTTTGCACGAAGAACTTCGTACTGTGCAGCAAAAATACCTTGGATCGCGCCCATTAAGGTTCCGCGTTCTCCTGTTAAATCGCTATATACTTCACGTTTGAAATCTGTTTTAAAGAGGTAGCCAGAACCAACGCCAATACCTAGAGCAACTACTCGGTCGTAAGCTTTTCCAGTAGCATCTTGGAAGATTGCGAAACTAGAGTTTAGTCCACGTCCTTCAAGAAACATTCTTCGAAGTGAAGTTCCAGAACCTTTAGGTGCAACGAGGATTACGTCTACATCGGCAGGAGGAACGATACTTGTACGTTCTTTATAAGTTATTCCGAAGCCATGAGAGAAGTAAAGAGCCTTGCCAGGAGTTAAGTATTTCTTAACAGTAGGCCAAAGTGTGATTTGTCCTGCATCAGAAAGTAGGTACTGGATGATGGTACCTTTATCGCAAGCTTCTTCAATTTCGAAAAGAGTTTCGCCAGGAACCCAACCGTCAGCAACTGCTTTATCCCAAGTTTTGGAATTTTTGCGTTGTCCAACAATTACATTAAAGCCATTGTCTTTTAAGTTAAGAGCTTGTCCAGGACCTTGAACGCCATAACCAATTACGGCAATCACTTCATCCTTTAAGGTGTCTTGTGCTTTTTTAAGGGGAAATTCTTCCCGGGTTACTACTTCTTCTTCAGTTCCGCCAAAGTTTAAAAGTGCCATTCTTTGAGTGTTATTTATGATTAGTGAGTTTCTATTTTTTAAAATTTTGCAACGAGTTCGTCGATGCCGTGTGCTTCTTTAGATACAGCAATACGGCCAGAACGAACGAACTCTTTAATACCATAAGGTTTGAGTTCATCAAACAAGCTTCTAGTTTCTCTTTTAAAGCCTGTTTTTTCGATGATGGTAAATTCTCGTTCTACGTTTAATATTCTTGCGTTGTGGTCGCGCACAATTTGCTCAACTTGGCCGCCTTGTGTTAACGACTCAGTTGGAATCTTGTAAAGAGCCATTTCTTGTTGTACTACTTCTTCTTTTTTGTAGTACGAGGCTTTTAGCACTTCCACGTTTTTTTCAATCTGTTTTGCCACTTTGCGCACGGCTTCTTCGGTTTCAAAAACAGCAATAGTAAATCTATGGATGCCTTCAAACTCGCTTTCCGAAGCGGTAAAGCTTTCTATGTTAATCTTCCTTTTGGTGAAAATGATGATGATTCGATGTAATAAACCAACATTGTTTTCACTATAAGCTGTGATGGTGAATTCCTGTTTCATTTCTATCACTCCAATCTAATTTCTGATACCCCAGATCCGCTCGGAACCATTGGGAATACGTTATTTTCTTTACCAACCATTACTTCTAAGAAATACGCGCCATCGTAGTTTAAAAACTCTTCAACCGCCTCATTTAAGTATTCGCGTTGGGTTACTTTTTTGGTTGGGATTCTAAAGCCGTCTACTACTTTTTGGAAATCAGGATTTTCCATTACTGTAGAGGAATAGCGTTTGTCGTAAAATAGTTGTTGCCACTGGCGTACCATTCCTAAAAACTCGTTGTTTAACAATAGCACTTTTACTTTTGCTCGTGTTTGGTAGATGGTGGCTAATTCCTGAATAGTCATTTGGAAACCGCCATCGCCTACAACTGCAATTACTAGTCGATCGGGAGCGCCTAATTGAGCACCTAAAGCTGCTGGCAAGCCGAAACCCATCGTTCCTAAGCCACCAGAAGTGATATTACTTTTCGATTTCGAGAATTTAGCATACCGACAAGCAACCATCTGGTGTTGGCCTACATCAGTTACAATAACGGCATCGCCATTAGTTTTTTCATTGATGATGTTAATCACTTCGCCCATACTCAACACTTCTGATTGTGGGTGAAGTTCTTCATTAATGACTTTTTGATGTTCTAGCTTTGTGCAATCATGAAAACGTTGTAACCAATCTGGATAAGCGTTTGGCTCAATATATTTGATGAGTTCAGTTAAGGCTTCTTTTGCATCGCCTAAAACAGCAACATCGGTTTTAACATTTTTGTCAATTTCTGCAGGGTCAATTTCAAAATGAATGACTTTAGCTTGCTTTGCGTACTTATCGAGATTGCCTGTAACTCTATCATCAAAACGCATCCCGATGGCAATGAGCACATCACATTCGTTAGTTAGTAAGTTAGGTCCGTAGTTTCCATGCATTCCTAACATCCCAACATTAAGGGGATGATCAGTTTCGAGTGCAGAAAGCCCCATGATAGTCCAAGCTGATGGAATACCAGCTTTCTCGATAAATGCTTTGAACTCGGCTTCTGCATTGGAGAGAATTACACCTTGCCCAAAAAGAACAAATGGGCGTTTAGCTGAATTAATTAATTCAGCAGCTTCTTTTACTTTGGAAGGATTAAGCGTTGGCTTTGGAACGTAAGTTCTAATATAATTGGATTTCTCATATGCGAAATCGAATTCTGCGACTTGAGCATCTTTGGTGATATCAACCAAAACAGGACCAGGTCTTCCGGATCTCGCAATGAAGAACGCCTTTGCTAATGCTTCTGGAATTTCCTCAGGTCGTGTAACTTGGTAGTTCCACTTTGTTACCGGCATAGAAATTCCAATTACATCTGTTTCTTGGAAAGCATCGCTTCCTAAAAGTGACGAATGAACTTGACCAGTGATGCAAACGAGAGGAGTAGAATCGATTTGAGCATCGGCTATTCCTGTAATTAGATTTGTAGCGCCAGGGCCAGAAGTAGCTAAACAAACACCAGGTTTACCAGAAGTACGGGCATAACCTTGAGCTGCGTGAATAGCGCCCTGTTCGTGTCTAGCTAATACGTGATGCAAATCATCTTGGAAGTCGTAAAGTGCATCGTAAATGGGCATTATAGCACCACCAGGATAACCGAAAGCGACATCAATTCCTTCTGCAAGCAGAATACGGACAACTGCTTCAGCACCAGTGATACGTTCGGTCTTTTTCTCAGCGGTCTTCGCTTTGTTCTTTGCTAAAGTTAGTGTTTCCATGTTAAATAATTGATGAGTGAGTGAGATAATGTTTAAAGTTCGTCGGTTACACAGCCTTCAGAAGCTGATGAAACGGTACGAGCATATTTGTATAGTTGGCCACTTTGTTCTTTAAGTGCTGGCTCGGTCCATAGTGATCTTCGTTTCTCGATTTCAGCATCAGATATATCTACATTGATGGTGTTTTTTTCTGCATCAATGCGGATGATGTCGCCATTTTGAATGAGTGCAATATTTCCCCCAACTTGTGCTTCGGGTGTTACGTGGCCAACAACAAATCCGTGTGAGCCACCAGAAAATCTACCATCGGTGATAAGGGCAACTTCTTTGCCTAGCCCAGCTCCCATAATTGCGGATGTTGGTTTGAGCATTTCGGGCATTCCAGGGCCACCCTTTGGTCCAACATAACGGATGACTACAACATCACCCTTTTTAACAAGACCTTTGCTAATTCCATCATTGGTTTCATCTTCGCTGTCAAAAACTTTGGCAGGGCCTTCAAATAAAACGCCTTCTTTACCAGTTATTTTTGCCACGGAGCCTTCAGTTGCAATATTCCCAAAAAGAATCTGGATGTGGCCGTTTTTCTTAATCGGTTGGTCAAGTGGTTTAATTACTTCTTGATCGGCTTTTAATGGCTCAACTTCTGCTAAGTTTTCAGCGAGCGTTTTACCTGTTACTGTGAGGCAATCGCCATGGAGTAAACCATTTTCTAGCATGTACTTCATTACGGCAGGAATTCCACCAGCAGCATGCAAATCTTCCATTACAAATTTACCGCTTGGTTTTAAGTCACCTAAAAATGGAGTGCTATCGCTGATGCGTTGGAAATCAGGAAGCGTAAATTCAATATCAGCAGCTTTCGCAATGGCAAGTAAATGGAGAACCGCATTTGTAGAACCACCAAGAACGGTTACTAACTTAAATGCATTTTCTAGAGATTTTTTAGTGATGATATCTTTAGGCTTTAAGTCCTTTTTAAGTAGTTCAAGCAAATATGCACCAGCATCTTCACACTCAATTACTTTAGCACTATTATTTGCAGGAATTGAAGCGTTGTAAGGTAATGTCATACCTAAAGCCTCAATAGCTGATGCCATTGTATTTGCAGTATACATACCACCACAAGCGCCTTTACCAGGACAAGCATGTTGTACAATTTCTTTAAAGTCTTCATCGGTAATAGCGCCAGCAACTTTTTGTCCCCAAGCTTCAAATGCAGAAACAACATCTAATTTTTCACCTTTGTGATAACCAGGAGCAATTGTTCCTCCATAAACTAGAATTGCAGGTCGGTTGACTCTGAGCATCGCCATGAGCGCTCCGGGCATGTTTTTATCGCAACCAACAATGGCAACCATTCCGTCGTAGCTCATTCCCTTCACAACAGATTCCATAGAATCGGCAATCAAATCACGTGAAGGCAGTGAATAACGCATCCCAGGTGTTCCCATCGAAATCCCATCACTAATACCAATGGTGTTAAAAATAAGGCCTGTTAGTCCACTAGCTTGAACTCCACGTTTTACATGCACAGCCAAATCGTTGAGGTGCATATTGCAAGGGTTGCCTTCATATCCAGTACTAGCCACACCAATCATTGGCTTTTTCAGATCCTCGTCGGTTAAACCTAAAGCATGAAGCATAGCTTGAGCTGCTGGTTGTGAACCATCTTGAGTGATGTGTTTGCTATATTTATTCAGTTCTGACATAATGTGATTTAACTTTGGTGCAAAAAAAAAGCCTTCCGGTTTAGGGAAGGCTTTAGATATTCAATATAGAATAATCGTCAACATAACTTCCCCGGTTGGTAAACTATACCAATGACTTGAATAATAATGACCGGAGAAATAATTGTTGAAAGCATGATTAAAAATTTTTCTGACCCAAAGAAACGCCTATTCTATATAAATACCAAGCTCACTATAATAGAAAATGAATAATAGTTGGGATGCCCAACCGCGAGGTGTTACGAATGGCGAGGTTTGAATTTGCTTTTAATGACATCCTGAACGGGTTTATTGTCAATTTTTGACTCTAACCACGATATGATGTCCAAGTACAAAAACGGCCTTTTTTGATAGAGCATTTTGTTGATTTCTAGCAGACGATTACGAAGCGCAATGAACTCTTTACGGACATCGGCCTCTTTTACGCTACCTAAATTACGTAAGAACTTGAGGATTTCTTCTTGAACCATATTTAAGTCGTTCATCTTTCTTAGAAACCTGTACACCGATCGTATCTGATAATCTACATGAGTTCGGTTTCCAAGTTCAAAATGCGCAATGAGGTTTAGAATGCGCGCAAAACAATGAATATCTTCTCTTAAACGCTGATCAGGATAGTTTATAATTTTGTTTAAATACTGAATAGCCATTTGATTATCACCTGCACCAAAATACAAACAAGCAATTTTATAGTAGAAGATTAGGATACGATGTGGGTCAACGCGGGTAGAGAACTTCTCTAATTTTTTGTTGAATTCAGGAACCAGTTTAATACCCTCTGTAAAAGTTCCTGCAATGAAATGAGAGTTAATTTTGGATGTATAGGAATACATAAAGCCCAAAGTCTCGAAATTTTCATTTGTTCTTGAAGGTGGATTCTCTAGAAATTCTTCTAAATGCTTAACCTCTTGTTCGTGCTTTTCATAGTGGCCCAAAATAAAAAGGGCTTCAAGAAGAACATGCATGCCTTTTATATACCAAATGGGCTCCAAAGCGAGCATATCTGGATTTTTCCGGAAAAGTTCTACCCATTTCTGAGAGTATCGGTATTGAAGTAAAAAATCTTGTACGATTAAGCTATACCATGCATAAGAAACATATAGGTAGTGCTCCTCAAAAAAACCCAAGTTTGTTAGGTCTAATCCTTCTAAAGCATCCTGAAAGAATTTCTGAGTATTCTTGAAATCAGCTTCATTCCTAACATGTCCGGCTTTGATGTAAATACCATAAAGTCTTAAAGATAGATTGGATAAGGTGTTGTATCGAGAAAGTGAATCTAAAGTATCCTCGGTTTGCTGAATGAGGTCATCAGCTCTATTTCTTAAGCTTCTTGTGATATACTGAGACTCAATAATTTTTTCGAATACAAGTATTTCATATGAGAGCGTAGTTCGATGATTATGTGCTGCAACTTCTTTAGCTTTTTCCAGAATCCGAAGGCTTTGTTTGTACAAACCTTTGTTATACAAAATCCGCGCGTAATCAATTTGCTCACGTAGCTGAATGTCAACATTATGGCTAATATTAATAAGACGTAAGCTCACTAAAATTTGCTTATAAAGATGCGCTTTTAAATTAGATAATTGCCGTTTTTGAATGCCTTTTACCTTTTTAATGATGATTTCTTCATCGTATTCCTGCGATTTATCGATGGCATCAAAAAGTTGGATAAACTTGGCATCCTCACTGCTTGTGCGCGTAGCATAAATCTTAAAACCACGTTTTTCGGCTTTAGTGAGCGATTTTATAAGCTGAAAAAGATGATCATTCGGTTGGTTAGACATTGTAGAATAGTAATCTATAAATGATAGTTAAGATTTTGTTATAAATAGATTTAAATAAGTATAAAAATGCATTGGATATCGTAATATACTTTTATTCTGGTTTTATAAGTATAAAGCCAGCCTATACCTTCGGCCTCGTTAATTACTTGAACTTTGACCGGAGAGAGTAATATACCTTGTTGATAAGTTAGAAATCCCAAGTTTAATGCCAAACAAACGAATACAGATTTTTGACACCACTCTTCGTGATGGTGAGCAGGTACCAGGTTGCCAGCTTAACACCGATGAGAAAATAGAAGTGGCCATAGCTTTAGAAGCTCTTGGCGTAGATGTGATGGAAGTAGGTTTTCCTATTTCTAGCCCAGGAGATTTCCAATCAGTTGAGAAAATTTCCGAAATTATTAAGAATACAACGGTTTGTGCACTTTCAAGAGCAGTTGAGAAAGACATTGAAGTTGCTGCAGAAGCTCTTAAAAAAGCAGCTCGTCCGCGTATTCATACAGGGATTGGAACGTCTGATAGCCATATTTACGATAAGCTAAAATCTACCCGCGAAAAAGTTATCGAGCGTGGTGTTGCAGCCGTGAAATATGCAAAGAGTTTTGTTGAAGATGTAGAGTTTTATGCCGAAGATGCGGGTAGAACTGAGAATGAATTCCTCGCAAAAATAATTGAAGAAGTAATTGCGGCAGGGGCTACAGTAGTAAATATCCCCGATACTACGGGGTATTGCTTACCTTGGGACTATGGTGCAAAAATTCAATATCTAGTTGAGAACGTGAAAGGGATAGACCGTGTAGCAATTTCAACACATTGCCATAATGATTTAGGCCTTGCAACGGCAAACTCTGTGGCTGGGGTTGTTCATGGAGCAACACAGGTAGAGTGTACCATTAATGGAATTGGTGAACGCGCTGGTAATGCTTCTTTAGAAGAAGTAGTGATGATTCTAAGACAACAGAAAGGCTTAAATTATGATACTGGTATAAACACAAGATGCTTGAAATCAATGAGTGAACTTGTTTCCACTAGAATGCGAATGCCAGTTCAACCTAATAAAGCCATAGTTGGTTCAAATGCTTTTGCACATTCATCTGGAATACATCAAGATGGTGTGATTAAGAGTAGAGAAACGTATGAAATTATAGATCCACATGAAGTTGGGGTGGGGGAATCTTCCATTGTGTTGACCGCTAGAAGCGGTAGAGCAGCACTTAGATTTAGAGCCGAGAAACTAGGTTTCAGTATCACAAAAGATGAATTAGAATCAGTGTATCAAGAATTTTTAGAGGTAGCTGACGAAAGAAAAGTTGTTCAGGATGCAGATCTTATTAAACTTTTTTCTCAAACTTCATCACAAACAGCCTAATACAGATTTTTTATGGGTAAGACCTTATTTGAGAAAGCATGGAATCGCCATATTGTAGACACCGTAGAAGGTGGACAAGAGATTCTTTATATCGATAGCCATTTTATTCACGAAGTTACAAGTCCACAAGCGTTTGATGGGATAAGAAAGCGTGGAACTGGGCTCTTTCGGAAAGAACGAATTGTTGCCACAGCAGATCATAACGTGCCAACAAAGGATCAGCATCTTCCTATTAGAGATTTACTTTCCAAATTCCAAGTGGATACACTAATCAAAAATTGTGAAGAATTTGGAATTGAACTGTACGGCTTAGGACATCCATACCAAGGAATTGTTCACGTAATCGGGCCTGAATTAGGTATTACAAAACCTGGTATGACCATAGTTTGTGGCGATAGTCACACTTCAACGCATGGCGCATTTGGAGCAATAGCTTTTGGAATTGGAACATCCCAAGTTGAGCAAGTTATGGCAACTCAATGCCTATTATTGCAACGGCCTAAAACTATGCGAATCACAATTGATGGGGAATTAGGCAAAGGTGTATACTCAAAAGATATTATTCTGCACATCATTTCGAAATTGACGACAGCCGGAGGTACTGGGTATTTTGTTGAGTATGCCGGTTCTGCAATCAGAGCATTGTCTATGGAAGCTCGAATGACGATTTGTAATATGAGTATAGAAATGGGTGCACGTGGTGGAATGATTGCTCCCGATGAGGTAACCTTCGAATATATTAAAGGCAGAGAATTTGCCCCGAAAGGTGAGGAGTTCGATAAAGCTGTAGAGTTTTGGAGTACATTATATTCTGATGAAGACGCTGTTTTTGATGCAGAGTATCATTTCAATGCAGAGAATATTGAACCAATGATTACCTATGGCACTAATCCAGGAATGGGAATTGGCATTACTTCAAAAATTCCTGAGACTTCTAGTGTCGGTGGCGAAGCTAGCTTCAAAAGTTCGTTAGAATATATGGGGCTAGAACCCAACGAATCTCTTCTCGGAAAGAAAATAAACCACGTTTTTATCGGAAGTTGTACAAACAGTAGAATTGAAGATCTAAGAATTGTTGCCGGTTTTGTAAAGGGCAAGAAAAAAGCTAGCCATGTGCAAGCAATGATTGTTCCTGGCTCGAAACAAGTAGAAGAACAGGCAAAAAAAGAAGGTTTACATCAGATATTAGAGGACGCTGGTTTTGAACTTAGAAGTCCTGGGTGCTCTGCGTGCTTAGGTATGAACGACGATAAAATTCCGAAAGGCGAATACTGCGTTTCTACTTCAAATAGAAATTTTGAAGGTCGGCAAGGTCCTGGCGCCAGAACAATGTTAGTAAGTCCGCTAACAGCTGCTGCAATTGCAGTAGAAGGGAAAATCGTAGATGTAAGAAATTATTTAGAAGAAGGAGTTCCTGTATAATGGAAAAGTTCATAAAACTAAAAACTACTGTTGTTCCTTTACCAGCTCAGGATATTGATACCGATCAGATTATACCTGCTAGATTTTTGAAAGCGACATCGCGAGAGGGCTTTGGTGAGAACCTGTTTAGAGATTGGCGTTACGACGAACAAGGCGAGCCAAAACCAGATTTTGTACTCAATAGTACAGTTTTTTCTGGTAGCGTACTTGTAGCTGGAAAGAATTTCGGATGCGGTTCAAGTAGAGAGCATGCAGCTTGGGCGTTATACGATTATGGGTTCAGAGCAGTAGTTTCTAGTTATTTTGCAGATATTTTTAAGGGTAATGCACTTAACAACGGTCTACTACCTATTCAAGTTAGTGAAGACTTTTTGAGTCAGATTTTTAAGGAAGTTGAAAAAGATCCGACAAGAGAAGTAGAGATTGATCTCGAAGCTCAAACAATCAGTATTCCAACACTTGATTTGAGTGAAAGCTTTGAGATTAATTCGTACAAAAAAACATGCTTAATGAATGGCTATGATGATATTGATTATCTGATTAGTAAAAAGAAACAAATAGAAGAATTCGAGAAAAATTACGTAGGGTACTAGGTTATGAAGAAGAGAATTGCAGTTTTAGCCGGAGACGGTATCGGTCCAGAAGTGATAAAGCAAGCTAGAAAAGTACTAGATGCTATCGCTCAGAAATTCCATCATGAGTTTACATACGATTATGCTCTTGTTGGTGCAATTGCAATCGATGAAACTGGAAATCCTCTTCCTGACGACACCATTGAAGCTTGCCGAATCGCTGATGCCGTTCTTTTTGGCGCCATCGGCGACCCAAAGTATGATAATAATCCAAATGCGAAAGTTCGCCCAGAACAAGGTTTACTTCGCCTAAGAAAAGAGTTAGGCTTATTCGGGAATATTAGACCAGTTCAATTGTTTTCCTCGCTCATTTCTCGTTCTCCACTAAAAGAAGAGCGTATTAAAGGGACAGATTTAGTTGTTTACAGAGAGCTAACAGGCGGAATTTATTTTGGTGAAAAAGGAAGAAGCGAAGATGGTAAGTCAGCATTTGATAACTGTGACTACTCGGTAGAAGAAATTGAACGAATTGCTAAGTTGGCATTTGAGGCAGCTTTAAGAAGAAGAAAAAAACTTACCCTTGTAGATAAAGCAAATGTGTTAGAAACCTCGCGACTTTGGCGTGAAGTTGTTCAAGTTATGGCACTTAGTTACCCAGATGTTGAAGTTGAATATTTATTTGTTGATAACGCTGCAATGCAAATTATTCTGCGCCCAAATCAATTTGACGTTATTCTAACCGAGAATATGTTTGGTGATATTATTTCGGATGAAACAAGCGTAATTACGGGTTCTATCGGGTTGCTTCCATCTGCTTCTGTTGGCGAGCAAACATCGTTATTTGAGCCCATCCATGGTAGCTTTCCTCAGGCAACGGGAAAAGATATCGCAAATCCAATCGCAGCAATTCTTTCGGTAGCTATGATGTTAGAAAGCTTTGAAATGCTTGAAGAAGCACAATTAGTTCGTACTGTAGTTGATCGCGTGATTAGCAAAGGTTTGGTAACACCAGATTTAAACCCTGATAGCCATGCAAGTTGCTCTAAAGTAGGGGATGTAGTTAGTTTATTAATTGAAACTGAACTTCCTATAGAAACATCTTTCGAAAATCTATTTGAAGGAAGCTTACCACTAATCTGAACTGATTATTCTTGGTTTTCATAGTACCAAAAGGCATCAATAATATCTAGGTAAACACCATCAAAACCGGCATCTAGGATTTTTTGTAAATAGGATTCCTCGTTGCCATAGATATATTTTTGCCAGTCGGAATCCCAATATTTTACTTTGAAATTACCTTCCCAATTAGGGTTTTCATCATCCAGCCAAGAAGGTGTTCCTGGTTTCCATTCATCTTTCCAGTAATATCTAAAATCGCCAGCTTCGCCAATACTCATGTAAGCTATAAGTAGTCGTTTCCCCCCATTTTTCTTGATTTTGATAATATCTAAGTCTGAAGTAGAGAATATTGTGGTGTCATAAAAAGCATCCATTATCACTACATCATAATTTGTTTGTGAGATGGTGTGAAGTATGGAATCCTTCTTTTCAAATTCACCGTCATCAAGTAAATAGAGAAAGTTTTTAGCTTGGCTAATTGAGGTGATATCGCTAGAGTTTTCATTTCGTATAGTTACTGGATAGCTAGGGATGGTGCTTAGGCTTCGCGAATATGCCGCAAAAGAGATATAGCCAAGCGAAGAGTTTTTACTGAAAGAATCATCAACACCAGCTGGAATTGAAATGTAATCGGTAACTAGAATGGTTTTTTTATTTGATTCTCCAATTTTTAGAAAATCGTTAATGTAAGTAATGTCTTTTGGTTTGGTTGGGATGTCTTCACCTTCATATCCATAAAACAAATCTTCCTGGCCTAAAGCGTCGATTGCATCTAAATAGTTTGATGCGGGCCTACCATCAGGTTCACCATTCAGAGAAAGTAACTCATGTCCATTTTGAGGGATAACAATAAAGTCTGGATTTTGAGATTTAGAGAATTTCGAAATCTCAATAACAAAAGAACGCATTTCTTCTCTGTAATCAATTCCATTATCTTGTGAGGAACCATTATCCGAAGAACATTGAAAAACCATAAATAAGAATAGAACGAAAAAAATTGGGCGCATGTGTTCTTTTTGAAGAAGTTATGGTAATCAATACCTTTATGAGTGAAATAGTAAGGAAAAAATAGAGACTTTGTATCAACAGGCGGAACAAAATTTAAAGAGATATTGGGGATTTGAAACCTTCCGCAGTGGGCAGGATGTGGCGGTTAAGTCAATTTTCGATAATAAAGACACACTGGTATTATTCCCAACAGGTGGCGGTAAGTCGTTGTGTTATCAAGTGCCAGCTACTGTTTTTGAAGGTTTAACGCTTGTTATCTCTCCTTTGGTTGCGCTGATGCAAGATCAAGTTCAGCAGTTAAATGATCGTGGAATTTCAGCTACTTTTATAAATAGTACCATTCCTAACTATGAAGTAGAACAACGGTTGGTTAATGCTAGAAATGGGATGTACAAGCTGTTGTATTGTGCACCAGAGCGTTTGAAGACAACGCTGTTCCAGGTTGAACTTTTGAACCTGAATATAGAATTAGTAGCAATAGATGAGGCTCATTGTATTTCAGAATGGGGACACGAATTTCGTCCTGCATATAGAGAAATTCGTTCATCACTCGAAAGTTTGCCCTCAACTACGCACTGGCTCGCACTAACCGCTACTGCAACGCCAGAAGTTCGAACAGATATTATTGAGAATTTAGAGTTTGTACAACCAAACGTAATCTCTCAAGGATTTGAAAGAGCAAATTTGAAGTGGTGGGTTATTCATACTTCCAAAAAAAGAGAGAAGCTGATTAAGACCATTGAGAAAGCGTCGAAAAAAGGTGATGGTTTAATGTACGGTGGCACAAGAAAGAATTGTGAGTACTGGGCAAAGTTCTTCACCCAAAAAGGAATTAAAGCGGAAGCGTATCACGCAGGAATTGATGCTCCTACAAGAAAGCAAATTCAAGAGAATTGGATTAATGGGACTACACCTTTGGTTGTGGCTACTAATGCATTTGGAATGGGGATTGATAAACCCAATTGTGTGTACGTTGTTCATGAAGAGATGCCTTATTCAATTGAAGCATACTATCAAGAGGCAGGGAGAGCGGGACGAGATGGAAATGAAAGCTTTCCCATTCTGCTTTATCAACAGTCTGATTATATAAAGGCGAGAAAACGTTTAGAACAAAACTACCCTGATAGAAAGCAATTTGAAGCTGTGTACCAAGGCCTTTGTGATAGTTTTGAGTTGGCATTAGGGGCAGTGATGGAAAAGTCTGAATTATTAGATTTAAAAAGCATTTCAAATCGTTCTAAACAGCCAGAATCAATTTGTAAAGCGGTTATCCGTTTGCTTAATCAATTTGGGATTATTGCGTACGAAGAACAGGTAAAACCAGCATTTTCAATTCAGTTTATATTAAGTCAACAGATGTTGCCAAAGTTTAAAGAGCGTTGTAACAATATTGAAAAAGCAGAATTTGTTGATAAGCTGGAACGGACGTTGGGTAGCTATGCCTTCGCAGATATGGTAGAAATTGAAGAGGAAGTGTTAATCGAAAAGATGGGCGTGAGCCGAAATGGATTGATAAAAGCATTAAATGTACTCATGCAGAATGATCATGTTTTAGTTTTTACAACAGTGAAAGCTAGAAGTGTAGCAAGAGTTTTGGAAGCTAGGTCATCGCAGTTACAACTGAGCAAAGACGATGTTGAAAAGCATAGAACTGTGTTGGTCAAAAAGCTAGATATGATGAACCAGTTCATAAACTCAGGTACTTGTAGGGAAGTATTTTTAAAGAATTATTTTGGTGATAATGGGACAACTCCTTGCGGACACTGTGATAACTGTTTAGATAAAACAGCTTCAAAAATGAGTGTGATTTCATCAGATACTCTTACGCGCGCTATACAGCTATTGCAAGAAAAAGAACGCACGGCAATTGAAATTAAAAATTTGCTACAGCTAGATAATACAGCAACTCAATTGCTTATCCGAAGTCTTTTAAGCGAGGGGAAAATTGAAGCAAATACAAAAAATCCCGGGTACTACTCTTTAAGTTCTAAACCTGCTTGAGTTCTCACCGAGTCTTCTTCCTCAAATCTTTGAATATCTTTTTCAAGTCGTTCTAATATCAAAACGGCTCTTTGTTCTTGTTCTGCAACTTGGCTTTGGTAATATCGATGAGAGGCTAAAAAATCAGCTCCATCAATGTCATATTTATCAAGTATAACTTGGTTTAATGAGTCCACAAGTTCCTGTGGTGGATTGTAGTACTGCAGTACTCTAAGCAACTCCATCTCATAAAATAAATCCATATACACATTCTCCGAGATAAGATTCTCAGGAGGTTCTGGTGCATAATTTTGTTCGCAATTTGCGAGTGCAAAGAGTAGAAATAAACCAAAAAACCAATTTCTCATAAACTATCAGGAGCTTTGGGATTGAGTGGGCGCATTACAATATCGCTGATTAAGAAATTATCAGGCGTTTCTAGCACATGCATTACCGTACTTGAAACATCTTTTGGGTGCATCATATTGGTATGAGGAACTACTGAATCAGTAGAGTCAAAAAAGTGAGTTGAGATAGAACCTGGGTAGAAGCATGTTACTTTTATACCATCAAAACGCAGTTCTTTGAAAAGTGCTTCACTAAAACCTCTAAGTGCGAATTTCGTAGCATTATATCCAGAAAATTTAGGAGTTCCCATTAAACCGGCAATAGATGCAATGTTGGCGATATGGCAAATTGAGTCGTTCTCTTTCATCAATGGAACAATTTGACGAGTAATATAGAATACACCCGAAATATTAACATTCATCATTGTTTGCCATTCTTCAATAGATAAATCGTCAACTTCTGCGAAAAAACCTATACCTGCATTATTAACTAAAACATCTGGCAGGTGATTATCCTTAAATGTTGAATCCACCCATTTCTTTATATCAGCATGATTTGTAATATCTAGGGGAACGGGAATAAATTTCTCTCCGAGCTTTTCTTGTAGCTTAGCCAGTTTGTCTTTTCTACGAGCAATAGCGTAAACGGTAGCTCCTTTAGCAACTAAGTCTTTAGCAAACTCAGCTCCAATTCCACTACTTGCTCCAGTTACGATGGCTATTTTAGATTTTAAGTTCATAGTAGTTGATGGATTTTCGTATTGTATATTCTAGTTAAATGTAATACAAAAAAATGGGCGAAATCGATTCAAATAAATTGAAATTCACACTTTTTGTGGATATTGGAAATTCAGTTATCAAAGCTGCAGTCAAGAAAAATGGGCTTTGGGAGGTTCTGTACTCAATTAATGCAGGTAATGTGACTGCATTTACTGATTGGGTTTTAACACATTCGAATCAATTTTCAGGCATTGTAATAAGCAGTGTTCGTTCAGACATCACATCAAAAATAAAAAAGAACTTGGTCAACATCCCAATAAAGGTGCTATCGGTAGTTGATATTGAGCCTTTAAAACTTGATTACGAGACTCCAAAAACATTAGGGCTAGATCGATATTTAGGTTGTTTGGGTGCAGTAACTCATAGCTCTAAAGCTATAGTTGTGATTGATAGTGGAAGTGCTTGTACTATAGATTATATGAGTAGCGATGAGGTTTATATGGGTGGCGTAATTATGCCCGGTTTAGAAATTCTGTTGAATATTTTTACCGAAAAGGTTCCCGAACTTCCACCTATAGAAGTGAATATTCCTGAAGTATGGCCAGGTAAGAGTACTCACACATCCCTACAATGGGGACAAATAGGTTTGTTTGTTGATGGCATCAATGCTTCTTTGCAACGGTTTAGAGATGCATTTGATGACTTTGATTTACATCTAACCGGTGGTGATGCCTCAACAATTGAGAAGTTGCTAAAAACAGAAGTTAGAGTTCGTCCTTATCTTGTATTTGAAGGAATGGAGCGTATGATGAAAGACTTAGGCGAGTTTACTCTGAATTAAGGAAATCACCATTTCTAGAGCAACTTTGTTCTTTCCACCACGAGGAATGATTACATCTGCATAGCGCTTGCTAGGTTCTACAAACTCAAGATGCATGGGACGTACAAACTTTTGATATTGATCAATTACGCTTTCTACTGAACGTCCTCTTTCATTAATATCTCGTTTCAACCGTCTTAATAATCGGATGTCATCATCAGTATCTACAAAGATTTTAACATCCATCAGCTTGAGAAGTTCTGGCTCGCTGAAAATTAGAATACCGTCAATCAATATAACCTCTTTAGGTGAGGCCGCATAGGTAGCCTCTTTACGGATATGATTTGCAAAATCATATTTTGGTACTTCGATAGGATAACCTTTCATCAACGCATTTACATGGCGAATGAGTAATTCGGTTTCTAAAGAGGCTGGGTGGTCAAAATTATGAAGAATGCGCTCTTCAAAAGGTTGATGTTTTAAATCACGATAGTATGAATCGTGTTGAAGAAGGAGAAGTCTATCTTGTCCTAGAGATCTGCAAATATGCTCAACAACGGTTGTTTTCCCTGAACCACTTCCTCCTGCTACACCAATTATAAGAGGTTTACTCATTGCTGCTTGTGTTTTCACCTAATAAAAGACCTTTTTCGTAAGTAACTTTGTAATCTCTAATGGCCCTGAAAATTGCAGATGCGATAATACTTTGTCCATAGTCGCTAGTAAGGTATCGTTTTTCGGCAGCATTTGTCAAAAAACCTGTCTCTACTAAAATTCCCGGCATTGTGGATTGATAAAGAACCACTAGCCCCATCTGTTTAACGCCTCTAGATTTTCTACCAGCTCGGTTTTTGAGTTGGTCTTCAACCATATACGCTATTTTCTCGCTTGTTGCGATGTTGCCACTATTAGCTAATTCGTAAATTAAAAGATCTTCTTCGCTTAAGTCTTGAATAAGTTCATTGTTATAAACTTGGTTTTCTTCTTTCATCACTTCAAAAGACTTATTACTTCGATTAAGCCCTAAAAAGAAAACAGAAGCTCCGCGCACAGAACGGTCGTGCCAAGCATCAGCATGGATAGATACAAATAAGTCAGCTTGGGCTCTATTGGCAATTTGTCCGCGCTCTATCAAACTCTCCATAATTGAAATATCAGGATTTTCTTTAGCCCCTACCAAATAATCCCCATCTCTAGTATAAATTACTTTCACATCAGGGAGATTCTTTTCTATATAACCACCTAATTTTTTTGCGATAGATAGGACTACATCTTTTTCTTTAGCCTTGCCGTATCCAATGTTGCCGGGGTCTTTCCCGCCATGCCCTGCATCAATTACAATAGTATCGAAACGTAGTTTCTCTTTAATGATCTGGTACGAGTTATCGATTGGAAGTGGGGTTACTTCAAGAGCGCCTTCTGGGGTAATCTCATCGCTCCAATCGCGAGCAACAAATTGTTGGCTATACGCTATTAATTGGTTTGGATCAGTATCAGTAAGGCCTAACAGTAGATGGCGTTTGTTTTTATCAGGATAAGCTGAGGCACGATAATAAACGTCTTCATCAAGATATATATCTACGCCGTAGCCATAGCCAAGATTATATAAATGAACCTCTTTTACCTTGTCGCCTTGTTCTGGGAGCAAGATGCCCGAGGTGTCAATATCAGTATCAAATAGCACCATTTGAATTAAATCAGGTGCAGGTTGTATTACCATAAAAGAATCGATGGCTTCTTCAAGGTGATATCTTATAACAACACCTTTTCCATCACTTCTATCAACTTTAGAAATACGGCTAAGACGATTTTGAGACAATACAGGAGCCGCTGCAAAAAGAGACACACATAGAAAAGCTAAAAAGAGCCTTGGCAAAGAATTCATTCGCCCCCTTTTGGGTTGGTTAAATTGGTAAAACATAATAAAGTAGATGATAAGATAAATTTAAGGTATTCTAAGCATCATAAAAAGTACGTTTTGAAGGGGTATATATTCTGAGTTAGGTCTAAGAATATTTTTTTACATCTGTTTTATCGAGCTAACTAATTAGTAAATTCAGCTTATGAAAATATCGAAGTGGACGAAAGTCAAAAATTATATGATTGCATATTGGGCAAGGACCCAAGATGGAGCGGCTTTGTTGCTTCGGTTCTCTATAAGGAAGATGAAGGTGGTATTGCTTCCTTTGCAGAGAATGTTCGGATTCTCTGTTATCAAAGATCCGAGTAAGTACAAAAGTGTTGATTTAAGTAATTACCTAACAGAAACAGACGCAAAAATTGCGGAGCTGCCAAAGTCTTATAGAGAGCTTTTCAAAATGAGTTCGGATATTGATAATGAGCTCTATGTTAATACATCAAGTAACATATTGCATATTACAAAAGCCTATGAAGCTTGGCTGGAAGGGTTAGCAACAAATGTATCGGTTGTGGGCGAGAGTGGGAGTGGTAAGTCTACCCTTTTGTCCCGTTTTAAAAATACTTTTACTGAAGAAGCTGATATTCTAACAATTGATGTAACCCAAGCTATGTGGCGCCTTGAGCAATTATTGAGCACATTTGCTAGCAGTTTTGGGGCAACAGATATCAATCGCCCTGAAACGCTCATTCGGTTCATAAATGAACAAAAACAGGGCCGTATTGTGTTTTTAGAAGGACTACAGAATATGTTCTTGCGCAATATAAACGGGTTTGATGCACTTGAAGCCTTATGGCTTATTATGTCTGAAACCAAAGACCGTGTGTTCTGGGTGGTTTCTTGTTCTAGATATGCTTGGGATTATTTGAATAAAGCTGAAGGGATTGAAACTCACTTTACCCATGTGCTTTTTACTGATACCATGGATGATGAGCAACTGAGAACGGTGATTATGAATCGCCACAACAAAAGCGTTTATCGGTTAAATTTTGAAGCAGACGAAATAACAAAACGTTCAAGAACGTACAAAAAATGGCTCCATAAGCCTAAAGAATTACAGCAATATTTATCTGATTTATATTTCAGAGAGATGACAGATATTGCTGAGGGAAATGTTTCTGTGGCAATAATTTTATGGCTAAGATCTATCAAAAAAGTAGAAGGAAGGACGATAACCATTGCTCCATTTAAGCCAATTAGTGTAGAAGGATTAGAGATTTTAACTTCTGAAATTTTGTTCGCTTTAGCGCTCCTTATTTTACACGGAACGCTAAAAGTGGCCGAGTTAGCCAGAGTGATGAATATTGGGTTGTCGGATAGCCGTGTTTTACTTTCTAGGTTAAAATCTCGTGGAGTCTTGCTAGAGAATAATGGGCTCTATTCTGTCAACCAACTCGTATTTAGGCAAGTACTTCGATTGCTGAAAAGAAGAAATATTATCCATTAATCACAGAATTATGAAAAAGAGTTTTTATCTATTTGTTTTATTGTTGCTGTGTGGGATACCTGTTTCTGTTTCTGCTCAAGATTCAACAATGGTGGCAATTCAAGATACTGTTGCAAGTACAAGTGAAATTAGTATTGATCCAAAACTTGTAAAGTTTGAGGATTTATTTTCTGCCAGTAAAGTGATAGCTATTATTATAGTTCTACTTTTCACGTTTTTGTTTAATAGGCTGTTAGTTTTTCTATTAAGTCGTTTAGCGGAAAATCAACCATCATATCGCTTAGTGATAAAGCGAATCATCCCGTTTATAAATGTGGGGTTATGGACGGGTGCTGTTTTCTTTGTAATAAGTGGCATTATAGATCCACCCATTGAAACAGTTCTAACTGTAGGCGCATCCATTGGTTTGGCCATTGGTTTTGCATCTCAAGATATATTGAAGAACATCTTTGGTGGCTTCATTATCATTTTAGACAGTCCATTTCAGGTTGGGGATAAAATAGAAGTTGGAGATATGTATGGGGAAGTAACAGAGATTGGATTACGTTCAACTCGAATTGTAACCCCCGATGATTCCTTAATCACACTTCCAAACGCAGACATTGTAAACAACGCCGTTTCCAACTCTAATACGGGTGCTTTATACTGCCAAGTTGTGGCATCTATTTATTTGCCAATTAATGTAAATATAGACGAAATGAAGGAGCTTGCATATAAAGCGGCAATCTCATCGCGCTATGTTTATATGAACAAGCCTGTTGTGGTAATTGTAGAGAATAAAGTTGTAGATCGTGCTTTTGCAATTCAGCTAAAAGTAAAAGCTTATGTTCTTGATATCAGATATGAATTTTTATTAAAAAGCGAAATTACGGAACTTATACTATCAGAAATTAATCGCCGCAAAATTGTGCAAAAGGCAAATGCGGAAAACGTTGAATCAAAATAACCGTGTTATGAAAAAATGGATTGGAATCATGTTACTGTTAACAATGGTAGCATGTAATAAAGAGAATAAGAATACTGGTGAAATGGATCAGTTATTAAGTAAATACACAAGTTTTACGCTTACGTCCGATGTAGAGAATTTGACTCCCAATGAGCGTAAAATGATTCCTCTACTCATAGAAGCTGCCCAAGAAATGGATAAAGTTTTTTGGAAACAAGCATATGGTGATAAGAACGAACTGCTAAGTAAACTGGACGAGAAAACACGAAAATTTGCGGTAATTAATTACGGGCCATGGGATAGATTAGACGGTAATACTCCTTTTGTAGAAGGTGTTGGGGAAAAACCAGCAGGTGCTAATTTCTACCCAAAAGATATGACAAAAGAAGAATTCGAGGCTTGGGATTCTGAGGATAAAAAAAGCCTCTATACCTTAGTTAGACGTGATGATAGCGGTAATTTAATAACCATTCCTTACAACGAAGCTTTTGCAGAACACCATAGCAAAGCCGCCGAAAAACTTCGTGAAGCTGCAACTTATGCCGATGACGAAGGGTTGAAAACCTATCTTAATTTACGTGCAGATGCTCTTGAAAGTAACGATTATCAAAAAAGTGACTTTGCGTGGATGGATATGAAAAATAACGGTATTGATATCGTTATTGGACCTATCGAAAATTACGAAGATCAACTTTATGGCTACAAAGCAGCAAACGAAGCATACGTACTTATTAAAGACAAAAGCTGGAGCGAGAGACTAGCTAAATACACTGCAGTGTTACCAGAACTTCAACGTGGCTTGCCAGTTCCAAGTAAATACAAAAAGGAAGTACCCGGTAGTGATTCTGATTTGAACGCTTACGATGTAGTTTACTACGCGGGAGATTCCAACTCAGGTTCTAAAACAATTGCTATTAACTTACCTAATGATGAGGAAGTTCAGCTTGCAAAAGGAACCCGCCGTTTACAGCTAAAAAATGCAATGCGTGCTAAGTACGATAAAATCTTACTCCCAATTTCAAATATTCTTATTGCAGAAGACCAAAGAGAGTACATTACATTTGATGCATTTTTTGGAAATACTATGTTCCATGAAGTTGCACACGGATTAGGAATCAAAAATACCATCACAAATAAAGGAACTGTGCGTGCGGCACTACAAAATCATGCATCAGCGTTGGAAGAAGGTAAAGCAGACGTGTTAGGTTTATATATGGTTCAGTCTTTATTCGATAAAGGGATGATTGATGAAGGTACTATCGAAGATAATTACGTTACTTTTTTGGCTAGTATTTTCCGCTCAATTCGTTTTGGATCCTCTAGTGCTCATGGTCGTGCTAATTTAATTCGCTTCAATTTCTTTAAAGAAATGGGTGCTTTCAGTTATGATGAAAGTAGCGATACGTATCGAATCAATTTTGAGAAAGTAGGCCCAGCGGTTACTGCACTTTCAGAAAAGATACTAACGCTACAAGGAAATGGCGATTACGAAGTTGTTGATGCATTTGTTGAAAAGTATACAGTAAGAGGTGAGCAACTAGAAGCTTCATTAGCAAAACTATCTAGCCAAAATATTCCCGTAGATATTATCTTCAATCAAGGTGTTGAAGTTCTAGGGCTATAAGTTCAATATCTATTTACTTAAAAAGGCTAGGATGTCGAACTCTGACTCCCTAGCCTTTTTTATGTCTTCATGTAAAATTCATTTACAATCCGCATTCTAATTTGACATTATGGACTTCTAAAATTACAATGGAAGTGCTACTCTAGTTCATTTAAATCTGTAGGAGGAATAATCATGAATGAAGAAATATTTCTTGATGCCGCCGAAAATGGCGACCTTGAAACAGTAAGAAGTTTGCTTGCAAAAGGAATAGATGTAAACACTAAAGATTCTCATGAACGTACTGCTTTATTAAAAGCAGCAAAGCATGGGCATATAAAGATTGTTGAAACACTCATTGAAAACGGAGCAGAGAGCGATCTTAAAGATAACAGGGGAACCACAGCCCTGTATTGGGCATCAACAAATGGGTTTCACCAAATTGTTCAACTATTAATCAATCAGAAAAGTAGTGTAAATGTATATGACGACAGAGGATGGTCGGCAATGGATCAAGCAGTAGCACAACACCATGATGAAGTGGTAACGGTGTTGAGCGAAGCTGGCGCACAATAACTAATTTCTAACATAGCAATCTATAGTCTGTTTTAATATAGACTTTAGTATTTGTAAAATCCCGTTCAGTAAAATGAGCGGGATTTTTTTATGAGAATAGATTGCTTATCTGCAGTAGAGAACAAAAATTGTTGGGCGTTTATGTAAATCAGGAAGTTTAGATTCCTTCCATTCAGCAACAGTTTTGGAGATAATTTGCTCTGTATCTAGTGTGATGTCGGTTGCAGCACAAATGCGAGTTTCATCGCTAACCGTTTCTAGGATTGCTTTAAGCATCTCGTTATTACGATGCGGCGCCTCCATAAAAATTTGTGTTCTATTATGTCGGCGAGACTCGCCTTCAAGCTGAACAAGCATCTGTTTTTTCTTCTTAAGATCTATAGGTAAATAGCCATGAAAAGCGAACTCTTGCCCATTAAATCCAGAAGCCATTAACGCCAATAAAATAGAAGAAGGACCTACCAAAGGAACTACTTTAATGCCATTTTGATGCGCCATTTTTACTAAACGAGAACCTGGATCTGCAACAGCAGGAACTCCTGCTTCAGAGAGTAAACCTAAATTCTTGCCAGCCTTCAAAGGTTTGAGGAAGCTGAAAATCTCTAAATCTGGAGTATTTTTATTGAGATGATAGAAGTCAATTTTGTATTCGGGGATAGTATCGCCAACCCAGTGCAAAAATTTGACTGATGTTTGAATGTTTTCAACAACTAAAGAGTCTAAGCTCCGCAAAACCGATAAGGTATGCTCCGGAATAGAGTTGTTAAGTTGAGTTTTTCCTAACGTTGTAGGTACTAAGTAAAGCGTTCCTTTAACCATTAATCGATCCTTTCGAGGTGAAGCACTTCTGTGCCAGTTTTGCTTTTAGCATTAGAGAAGCGCTGAATCAATAACGCTGCTATAATTGTTGTAATTAGTGCTGCTATAGCCACCCACATATTATAAAGCGAGGTAGCATATTGAATATCGTAAGTTGGGATTAACACAATTTCAGGATAACCACCTTTTCTGTAACTAATGGGTATAACGCCCATTTTCATGATTTGCTGAGCCATCTGAACTGTGAGCGTCATTTTTTTCGTAATCTCACCTTCATCTGGTGTGGTGAATTTAAAGACAACAAATCCATTGCTTTGTGCAGCAATCTGTTTCATTTGCATATCAATTACTTCTGCAGCGTAAGGTTGGCCCTGCTCAAAGGTAACTTTTGAGCCAAAATGCACCATGCCTTGTTGAAATGAAATGAAGGCTAAATAAGCAGGTATAAGCCAGAAAAGTGAAAGAAAACGATATTTTGACATGCTATTTCCCTTTAGAAATTTCCGAAATTGTTGTTTCATACAGTGCGGGATCCCAAATTAAGCGCTGCTGATAATCCTCTTGCATATGGTTTGCAGAAAGATGAAGCCAAAAAGCAACTGGGAGTTGATCAAAGAAAACAGCTTGTGCTGAACTAGATCCGGTATAAATGGAGGTCCCAAAGTCTATACCGCTTAACATTCCCATCCTGTTATCATACATAGCACCATAATCTGAAAAAGTAAGAGGAATAGTTTCTCCTCCAAAAACCCATCTCATTTTTTCTTGAACCCTTTTTGAAATAGCTTCTGATAGAACTTCACCTTTTTGAATTTTCATCATTAATTCAGCAATTTCACGAGGAGTAGTTTGTGGGAAATTCGCTAATGCGTTACGCTCTTGGATAAAGCTGATTCCAATTCGGTCATCTTCAAAAATATCTTTTACTTCAGCGTTATAAGCATCATCATTTTTAAAGCGTGTTGCAAATTCTATGACTTCATCGGATGAGTAAGTTTTAGAGGTATCGACTAAATTTGGGTTTATCGAAATATATAAGCCAGCAAATGGTAATGGTAAATCGGTATGTTGAAGGCCTAGAGTATCTATAAGTGCCGATAAATTATCTTTCCCTAATTGATACCAAAGGTAGTCGGCAATGGTTAAATCATTCACTTCTACCATAATTGCTACAGCGTGGTCTATGGTGATTTTATCGGGGTCTATTTCTTTAAGCTTATCAAGACCTTCTTTGTGAGACCCAGCACTGATTTCTGGAAGGGCAAAGCGAGTAATTTCATCAAGGGTAATGCTTTTGTTTGGATTGATGAGGCCTGCTTCAACTTGGCGTTCGTATTCAAGTAACAAAAATACATTTGATAATGTACCTAGTGTTCGCGAAACATCAGCTTGGTAGTAAATCCCTGAATCGGGATTGTTCACGTTGAAGGATACAACAGAGAAATATTCAGGATGTTCTCCAATAAACTCAGTAAGGCCTTTTAGAGAATAAGTGTTTTCTATATACTCACTACCTTCAGCCATTCCATCAGCATTAGAAAAAAGAGTTTTAAATGCTGAGTAATTTGGAATTCCAGCCATTGCAAAAACGGCTAATACTACTACAATAAAAACGAGCAGAAATTTGAGGGCTCTATTCACAACAATAATCGTTATCGGTTAATATTCAATCTTAGATAAGATACGAATAACCAATAACGATTATCAGAAAAGGATGAAGAGAAAACTTAGTAAAGAGCTTTCATAATTTCAGCACACATCCAAGCCCCATAAGTGCCTAAAGCATAGCCTAACACGGCAAGTAATACACCTACAGGAGCAAGAGCAGGATGAAACGCGGAAGCTACGATAGGTGCTGATGCTGCGCCACCAATATTGGCTTGGCTACCAACTGCAGTAAAGAAAAACGGTGCTTTAATAAGTTTACCTACTGAAAGTAAAATTATAATGTGTATGAGAATCCAAACAATACCAATTACAAAAAAGCCTGGAACTTCAAAAAAGGCCAATAAATCCATCTCCATACCAATAGTTGCTACTAAAATGTAGAGAAATAAACTTCCGATTTTAGAGGCTCCCGCTCCTTCGAGTGTACGAAGCTTTGTGAAGGAAGCAATTAAACCACCCGTTGTTGCGGTTACGATAATCCAGAAAAAGGCAGAATCGAGGCTTAGATCTTTAAGTGCAGGGGCATTTTCACCAATCCATGGTCCCACAAAATCACCAACAATATGTCCAATTCCTGTGATAACAAAAGCAACGGCTACAATTTTCGTGATATCAACAAAGGTTGGGATTCGTGAAATACTAGCTTGGTAGCTTTCAATACTTTTGCGGAGAGCATCAATTGCAGAAGAGTCTGCTTTGAACCACTTGTCTACACGATCACTCATTCCAGCACCATAAAGTAAAAATGCCATCCAGATATTTGCCACAATAATGTCTACGGTTACCATAGCACTAAATAACTTGTCGCTTGGCTCGTACATTACTTGCATTGCCGCTTGGTTTGCGCCACCGCCAATCCAACTTCCTGCAATAGTTGCCATGCCTCTCCAAACTTCGTCTGGGCCAACGCCACCAACAATATCGGGATTGATAGCGCCAATGAGTAAAAGAGCTAATGGACCACCAATTATAATCCCAACAGACCCAGCAAGAAACATTGCTACTGCTTTCCAGCCGAGGTTAAGCACTCCTTTAAAATCGATGCTGAGAGTAAGAAGTACCAAACTAGCAGGTAGCAAATATCGAGAAGCTACAAAGTATAGGTTCGATTCTTCAGCAGATATAATCCCAAACGTAGTAAAAATGGAAGGGACAAAGTAACAGAGTAGAAGAGATGGTACGAAAGTATAGAATTTTCTCAACCAAGGGTTGTTACTACTCGAAGTGATAAAGATAGTCGCTAAAATGGCTAAAAGAAGTCCTAAAACGACCGCGTCGTTGGTAATTAGTGCAGAAGCAAGATACATGTGTAAATGTTAAGTTCTAGTTATTAAGCTGATTCGATTCGTTAATCTCTAATGAGATTAGAGTGAGATGAAGTACGTTATTTCCCGAAAAATTGTAGTAGAATATCATCCATTTGTGCAGACCATGCGCCCCATGAATGACCTTCGTTTACCTGAAGATAGGAAAAATGAACTTTTCTTTGCTCAAATAAAGTTTTCATTCTCTGAGCATCATTCAAATTGTCGCCAATTGTACCAACACTCATATAAACATCATTAGGGTTAACTTTGGCATTTCGTACAACGTCGTAAATTTCTTCTCTATACCAAAATGCCGGCGCTTGGATAGCAACTTTTCCGAATACATCTGGGCGCGCAAAGCCAAAATATGCAGCATTCAATCCTCCTAAAGAAGTTCCAAGAATTCCACGTTGTTTGGCACTTTGTTGAACCTTGTAATTAGATTCAACTTCTGGAATTAACGTCTCTGTAAAGAAAGCTAAATACTTTTCGTTTACCGCAAACTGATCAGAACGGCGATTTATTCCAAGATCATCAGGATTACGAGGATCCACAAAAACTACAATAATGGGCTTTATCTTTTTTTGATGGAGTAAATTATCTAGAACGATGATTGTAGAACCAAGTTGGTCATCAGAATATTCATGTCCGTCAGTTACATAGAAAACGGGTAAATCTCCCAACTCATCATAATTTGGTGGCGTATATACTTGATACTGAATGGTATATCCAAGTTCTGGGCTTGTAATAATTTTATTGTTGGATAATGTGCCTTGTTTGGCTTTCGGATCTCGAATTTTCAAAGGTTCGGGTTTCCATTTGGGCATTCTAAGTTCACTATTTGGGCCAAATCCACTCCATTGTGTATTTGGGTTTGCGGGGTCAAGAATCCAATTTCCATCTACCGTAATTTTATAGTCTAACCGAGCATTTACCGGGAAATTGCTTTTTAACAGCCAAATATCGGTTCCTGTAATATTCTTTCCTTGGTTAGGGTAATTTGTATTGCTAGACCATCCGTTGAAATCACCATTCCAACTTACACTCTCTGCTTTTCCTTTGTACAAGAAAACTGCAACGGTGTCGTGGGTGAAAGGAATTTGACCATTTAGTTTCAATTCATCCCAGAGAGAATCAGCTTTGGCTTGACGTTGCTCTGAATTTTGAATTGCTGAAATACTAGCAAGTTCACGCTCTAGTTCTGATATCTTTTTTTCATCCGAAAATGTAGAGCACGAAACAAAAAACAAGAGCATAACACAGGAATATGTGAAAAAGCACTTTAAAGCTATTCTGTTGCTATTGTACATAAAAATATGAGCTTATAAACATTCAACGGTTTTTGAAATAACAGTAATAGATAATAGAGATAGTTTCCAATTTTCAAAAAAAGTAAATCAGAATAAAACACGTAAAATAAAGCAAGCTTTTGCTGTGAAGATGTTATTTTAAGAACTCACTCACCCATAAATAACAGGTTTAGTATAAATTTAAGATGATTGTCTCAAAATTTGGCGGAACTAGTGTTGGCAATTTTGACGCTATGAAACATAGCGCTGACATTGTAGCCTCTGATCCAAACCGCCGATTAATAGTTATTAGCGCCACTTCTGGAACTACAAACGACTTAGTTGAACTTGCTAAAGGTCCTATGGATTATACTGCAAGAGAAGAGTTGTTGTTGAATATCGAACTAAGGCATATGCCTATTATCGAGCAACTTAAAGAGAAGGACGAGACACGTGTTCGTTTCCAAAAACTACTTTCTGAGTTGCGCCAACATCTAGATTATATCGGCCGAGATAAACGTTGGAAAGATGCATTGTACGCTTTTGGTGAATTGATGTCGACCAGTATTTTTATTCAAGTATTGAATGAAAGTGGTGTAAAAGCCGAATGGTTAGATGCGAGAAGTATCATCAAAACAGATTCTAATTTTGGAAATGCAGCTCCAGATTTTAAAACCATAAGTAAGAAAGCAAAGAAATTTTTATCTAATGACGTTATTTACTTAACTCAAGGGTTTATAGCATCAGATGTTTTTGGAAATACCACCACTCTTGGGCGTGGCGGAAGTGATTTTTCAGCAGCATTATTTGCAGAAGCCGTGAAAGCGGATACACTTGAAATCTGGACCGATGTTGCGGGTGTTTACACTACCGATCCTCGTTTAGTAAAAGAAGCACATCCTATAAGCCAAATCTCATTTGATGAGGCAGCTGAGCTTTCTGTTTTTGGAGGGAAAGTTTTGCATCCTGCAACGCTTAAGCCAGCAATTAGAAGTGGTGCAAGTGTTAGAGTACTATCTAGTAAAGACCCAAGCTTACCAGGCACCTCTATCGTGCATAAAGCAGATGAAGAACCTGTTATTCGAGCGCTTTCGCTGCGCAAAGACCAAACCTTGCTTACAGTGCGCAGTTTAGAAATGCTTCATCAGCATGGTTTTTTGGCGCGATTGTTTCAAACACTCGCAGAGCACAAAGTGTCGGTTGATTTGGTGACCACAAGTGAGGTAAGTGTTTCTTTAACATTAGATACAGCAAGTAATGCATCTAATAAAGTTGAACTCACACCCGCAGTGCTTAACGAACTGGCGAAATTTTGTGAAGTTGAAGTAGAAAAAGGGTTTTCTTTAGTGGCACTAATTGGGAATCGGTTAACAGCAACAAGTGGAATCAGTGGAGATTTATTCACGCATTTGAAAGACTATAACATTCGTTTAGTTTGCCATGGTTCAAGCCCGAACAACGTCTGCTTTTTGGTAAAAGAAGGAGAAGGGGAAGAAATCATCAAAAAACTTCATCGAGCCTTCATCGAAAAAAGAGATTGATATGAAAATTTCAGTAATAGGAGCGGGCAAAACAGGAAGTAAAGTAGTTGAAATGCTTGGTGATTCCCTTGATCAAGTTTTTGATGGAAGTAATCCTCCAACTGTTGAGAAGCTAAAAAAAAGCGATGCAGTTATCATTTTTGTACCTGGCGACGCCGTAGATAATATTTTGGATATAGTGATTGAATCTGGAGTTCCTGCAGCTTGGGGAAGTACGGGCTATAGTTGGCCAGAAGAGTTAAATCAAAAAGTAATTGATGCAAACTCAAAATGGGTGATTGCCACTAATTTTAGTTTAGGAATGAATATCATCCGAAAATGCATTCAAACAATTTCGGCAAGCTCAAGCATTCTTAAAAACCCAGTGTTTAAAATTCACGAAGTGCACCACATTCACAAAAAAGACGCACCAAGCGGAACTGCTTTAACCTGGAAGGAATGGTTGAATAAAGAGGCTAAGATAACATCGGCAAGAGAAGGTGATGTAAACGGAATTCACGAATTGCGTGTTACCACAGAAACCGAAGAATTGATCCTAAAGCATGAAGCATTAGATCGTTCTCTATTTGCGGAAGGGGCTATCTGGGCAGCAGAACAACTTGCCAATAACCTGACATTGAGCAAAGGGATTCATACCTTTGATGCATTGTTTGACCAAGTAACACAGGAAATGAAATAATGGAAAAATATCCACTTTGGACAGCCGTAGTGACCCCAATGAATGCAGATACTAGTATAGATTATGCTAGTTTTGAAAAGATGCTTCGTAAACAAGAAGATGCGGGAATTGGAGTACTAGTTTTAGGTAGTACTGGCGAAGGTTTAAATCTTAACCCCACTGAGAAGAAGGAAGTAGTTAAGTTTGTTAAATCATTGAAGCTTTCTGTGCCAATGATGGCAGGAATAGGTGGTTTTTTAATAGACGATCAAAAAGAATTCATTCATTTCTGTGATGAAGTTGGTGTAGATGCGTTTCTCCTTGTAGCACCTATTTACGCAAAACCAGGTATGGAAGGTCAATTAGCGTGGTTTGCTGAGCTAATGCGAGAAACTAAAACCCCTTGCATGATTTATAATGTGCCATCTCGAACAGGAATTAAAATTCATCATCATGTTCCGGTGTTTCTAAATAAGAGCTTCCCAAATTACATGGGGATGAAAGAAGCGAGTGGTAGTATTGAAGATTTTAAAAAATATAGAGATGCAGCTCCTGACGCTAAATTATATTGTGGAGATGATAACCTAATTACTGAACTCGTAGCAGAAGGCGCAGTTGGCCATGTTTCTGTAGCATCAAATGCTTGGCCTAAAGCAACAATGCTTTTTTTAAAACTGAACTTAGTAGGAAGCACGCAATACCTTTTTAAAGATTGGGTAGCAAGTGCAGATTTGTTTTTTGATGCACCAAGTCCCGTGCCTGCTAAAGCACTTCTCGAGCATAAAGGCTGGATTAGTTGTGATGAAGTTCGCGCTCCACTTTCGTTAGATGATTTAGAAGCACGAACAGAAGAAGCTCTTCTTGATGCAGATAAACGAGTTAATGAATGGTACCAAGAGCAGACAAAGTAGCGCGTTCATAATAAGTCAACTATCAAATTAATAAGAAATTAGAGCGATGAAAGTTTTTATCGCACTGAAATAGAAAAAGTATATGAATTACGAAGAAGTATTAGACAAACTAGAAACTGGCGAACTTAGGTCGGCTAACAAAACCGAGAATGGATGGGAAGCTAATATTGAGGTCAAGCAATCAATATTGGAATCTTTCAAAAACGGAACCAACACTTCTTTTGAAGGTATTTACGATGGTTTTGTAGATAAACACAATTTACCGCCACGCTATTTTACTCCCGAAGATGGAGTTCGTTTAGTACCTGGTGGTTCTTCTGTTCGCCGTGGTGCGTACGTTGCTTCTGGTGTGATTATTATGCCTCCAGCTTATGTGAATGTCGGTGCGTTTATTGATGAAGGCTCAATGGTTGATAGCCATGCACTTGTGGGTTCTTGTGCTCAAATTGGTAAGAACGTTCACTTGTCAGCTGGAGTTCAAATCGGAGGTGTACTTGAGCCTGTTGGAATGAATCCTGTTATTATTGAGGACGGTTGCTTTATTGGTGCTGGCGCAGTAATTGTGGAAGGAATTTTAGTTCAGGAAGGTGCTGTAATCGCTCCAGGTGTTGTACTCTCAAAATCAATTCCAGTTTATGATGCAGTTAACGAAAAAATTCTTGAACGTGGTTCTGGTATTCCTGCCGGCGCAGTGGTTATACCTGGTTCACGGCCAGTTAGCGGAGATTGGGCAAAAAGCGAAGGACTAAGTATGGCTTGTCCAATTATCATTAAATATCGTGATGCTGGAAGCAATGCTTCATTAGAATTAGAAGAAGCATTACGCTAGTTTCATAACCAACCAATTGATAGTTAAAACTCAGCTTTTTTAATAGAAAGCTGAGTTTTTTTGTTTAAACCAATGCTTTATTAGCAATTGCTAAGCCTTTCACAAAAGCCTGAATGAGTGCTTCTATGGTATCAGGTGAAGCACCTTTAGAGTGGAAAGTATGGCCTTCTTTCTCAAGTGTAAGTGTCACAATTACGAGAGAGTCAGTATCTGGGCTTAAAATTTCAATTTCATGGTTTTTCACTTCTAGTGGTAAGAATGAATCCGTTTCAGCTTTGATTGCTGTTAAAATCGCATCCATTGGCCCTACACCTTGATCTAGAGAAAGTACTTCGTCATCAATTCCATCAATACGAAGTTTTACTGCGGCACTTACTAAACCATGCATCCGCATTGTGAGCTTGTAATCTAAGACCTCAACAGGATAGTGCATCACTTTTTCTTCGTTATACACTAGCGATTTCAAAGCTTTAATTTCTTCTTCTTTTAAAACCTTTCCTTTTTTGTTGATTCCATTCACATAGCTATCGTATAAGCGAGCGTGATCTTCATCCATATTGACATTGCCAAGCATCATTTCGCGAGATTGTCCCCAACTTTGCTTCTGAAGCTGTGGAAATCCAGAATCAATGTACTGCTGAATGGTTTCTATTTGAGGAGAAAGTACTGGCGATGAAAGTGAGTATTTGGATACGATTTGCGAGCTTTTTAACCCAGTTCCCGTAAGTACAAACAAACATTTCTTTCCTTTAAAGGTTTCCAGGTTGTTTTTGAATACAGCTAACGGAATAGCGCAAGCTGGTTCAGTAAAAATACCTTCCTGAGTGGTCATTTCTTTCATCGACTCAAGTAGTTCATTCTCAGTTGCTGTAAATGCGAGTCCATTTGTCTTTTGAATTCCTTCAAGAACTTTATAAAAATCGAAGGGGTCACCAACAGCCACGGCGTCAGCCATAGTATGTACCTGCTCTTTGATGATTTTTTCTTTTTTGAAAATACCCTCAACTACAGGTGAACTTTGTTCTGGTTGAACCGCAACAAAACTTGGGATTCTATCAATCAAACTAGCGGCTTTCATTTCAACAAAGCCTTTATAAATCGCGGCGAAGTTTGTTCCTGCACCAACGGGTACAAAAATATAATCGTAATCAATTTCTCCTTGTTCTAGCAACTCGTAAGAGAATGATTTTTGACCTTCTTGGCGAAAAACGTAATCGCCAGCCAAATAGTAATTTCCAGATTTAGCAAACTGACGACAAAGCATTTCGCATGTTCTAAAATCACCTTTTACTTTTATGATGGTGGCATCAAAGATGGTGCTTTGTGCGAGTTTAACATCAGGAGTTTTTTCGGGGACGAACACAAAACAGGGGAGTTTGAAATAACAAGCATAAGCAGCTACCGATGCAGCCATGTTTCCTGTTGAGGCCAAGCAGATGGCATCAGCACCGAGCTCAATGGCTTTTAGCACTTCTATATAACTTCCGCGGTCTTTGAAGCATCCAGTAGGATTTTCGAGTTCTAATTTGGCATAAATTTCAGCCCCATAAATACTTGAAAGGCGTTTTAACTTTCTGAGAGCTGTGCGGTGATTTTTGAGCGGGTCAGGAATAATATTCTCAAGCGGGTACTGAATTTCCTTTCGGATCTCGTTGTATTCAATTGTTAACACGCCCCCACATTGGGTACAGTATGTACTCGTTTTGCGCTCATCATTTTCATGGTTGCACATAATACAACGCATTGTGTATCCAGAATTAGAACTCTTCATATAGTAAATAAGGAATTAAATTATCCTAAAAAATACGAAGCATTCTACTCTCATAAAACAACTAAAAAAGCGCTTTTCTGAATTGTATTCTTAGAGTGGTAAAAGGATGATTTCCTCGAAGTCCATGTCCAATTCTTCGAAGATTGGAGTGGCAATTTCTTCAATTTCATCATCAGGATATTCATCTAAACCTTCTAACTTAACATAGAGTATATCGTTGTGGTCGTCTACATAGTATTCTACATCGGTCGACTCAAAACTATCTTTTAACGTAGTTATCAAAAATTTTAAATCTTCTTCGAAAGATTGGTAATCTAATTCTTCTGTATCGCTCATTGTTTTGGATTTGTTTAGATGCAAAAATACTCCGAGTTTCCACTATGAACAAGCAACTCTCACTACTTTCTGAAATTACTCTAAAACCAACTCGAATTATTCTTGGGTTGATGTCTGGAACCTCTTTAGATGGGCTAGATATGGCTCTTTGCGAATGTTCTGAGGCAAGTGTTAAGGTTCTCGAATTTAAAACCGTAGAGTACAACTCTATTCTTAGAGCAAGGCTACGCGCCGTTCAATCGAAGCAAACCGTAGATTTACAAGAAGTGTGTGTGCTTAATACGGAGTTGGCTCATTTGTATGCAAACTGGATTTTGGAAACGATTGAAGAATGGAATTACTCGGTGAATGATATTGATGCAATCGCTTCACATGGGCAAACTTTATATCATCAACCAGGGGATGAGTTCAATAGTACTTTGCAGATTGTAGAAGGCGATCACATTGCGCAAAAAACAGGAATTATTACAATTTCTGATTTTCGACAAAAACATACTGCTGCTGGTGGCGAAGGCGCACCACTTGTAGCATTGATGGATGAGGTGCTCTTCAGGCATTCAACCATCAACCGAGTGTTGTTGAATTTGGGTGGAATCGCCAATTTTACTTGGTTACCAGCCAAAGAAAGCGGTAAGGAAATTATTACTTCAGATACAGGTCCTGCTAACACCCTTATTAACGAGGCAATGCAAAAGCATTTCAACAAACCGTTTGATGCCAACGGAGATGTTGCCAAATTGGGAGAAGTTCACTCCGAATTATTGAAATATTTACTGTTAGAACCGTATTTCAGAAAACCATTTCCAAAAACAACAGGGCAAGAAGACTTCAACTTAGAGCTGGTAGAAGAATTGACGAAAGGCTATCAAATAGAACTTACCCCAACCGATTTGATAGCTACGCTTACTCAACTAACAGTGCAAAGTATTTCGCGTGCATTTGATAAGATTTCTGAAAATGATGTTTTTGAGCTTTATGCAAGCGGGGGAGGGATTCATAACAAAACCATGATGGCCAGTTTAGCCGAACGATTGCCTAACGCCCAAGTTAAAAACTTTGAAGAACTCGGTATGCTCCCTGATGCTAAAGAAGCAGTATTAATGGCATTTCTAGCTGATGATTTATTCCGCGGAAATGGGTTCGAAATTAATGGTACTCAAGTAACTTTAGGAAAGATTAGCCTGCCAAATTAGACTCTAAACGGGCGATTCATCCAAGTATTCAAAAAAGCGTTCGTATTCAAGAATCAATTTCTCGCGAATGGGTTTCCCTTTTTCGAAAATAGCTTCCTGAGTTTCTTTGTATTCAATTCTGCCAGCTTCGGTCTCAATTTTTATGGGAGTTAAGCCGTAATCTTGCAAATCATAAGGGCTCGCTTTCATGTCAATGGTTCTAGCTTCAAATGCTAGTTCAAAAGCTTCCAAAATCAAGTCGCTAGATATCCACGGGTATAATTTGAATGCCCATTTGTATAAATCCATATTAGAATGAATACAGCCAGGTTGTTCCATTTCATCGAATTTTTCACGAGATAGTTGGAAGCGATTCATGGGGACGGCTTCAGGAGTGAAGAATCGAAAGGCATCAAAATGCGTACACAAAAGAGGGCGAGATTCCACAAATTCAGCTAATTCCTCAGGCTCCATTCGCAAAGGTACTTGGTCGTGACGAGGTTTTTCTGCTTTATAAACCATTGCCCATTCGTGCATTCCAAAACAACCAAAAGCTGGGCGTGAGTTTTGAGTGTTTTTCAACATCTGCAAAATCCAGCGAGTTGGTTTTAGTCTTCTTTTGGGGAATAAACTCACATCTAACCAAGCTAGATTATCCTGAATTTTAAGTTCACTAAACTCGGGAAGTTCCAATTCGTCTTCTAATTCGAGAGCGGTTCCAAATCCAGGAGACCAACGTTTCAGCATGGAAGGTCTAAAAACGTAATATTCGAACAAAAAATCCATTACCGGCTGTTTGATATGCTGCGAGCGCTGGACTAAATAATCTCCGACTAAGGCTTCTACTCGTGCATTATGAGCAGTTTGAGCCGCAACCCAATTACTTGTGGGAAGAGTTTTTTCGAAGGTTCTTATTGTAGGAATCGTCTGCATCCTTAAAGATATGATTAACTAGATTCTAAATCAGCAGAAGATTAGCATTTAAATTTAGTTTAATGCTGATTAAACAGAATTTCTTTTTTGATGCTTTAATACTATATAGGGCAATGAAAAAGTTTAAACTCATCCAAGTGTGGCATTTCATTGTGCATCTTCGATTGCACTATCAATTTTTTATTCTTTCTGGAGGATATCTACTCTCAGCTCTTTTTGTAGAATCTGTAAACTGGTCGCAGTATGGTTTTCAGTTTTTGAATGTACACGTATTACTTTTTGGGGGAGCTACAGCTTATAACTCATATTGGGATAAGGATGAGGGGCCAATAGGAGGATTAAAATCTCCACCAAAAATGGAAAGCTGGATGTGGATAGCATCGATGCTATTTCAACTTATAGGTTTGGTATGTGCTTTCTCGCTTGGGCGAACTTACGTCTTGATTTATGCATTAAGTATTCTCTTTTTCTGGCTGTATTCAAGTCCAGTAACAAGGTGGAAAGGCCGACCATTATTAAGCTTAATAGCGATTGGCGTAAGCACAGGAAGTAATTCATTTTTACTTGGATATTTGGCATCGGGTGCAAATACATTAGGAATAGTCCCCGGCTTTGCTGCGTTAGGGGTAGCTCTTATTATGTTGAGTCTATATCCAGTTTCTCAAGTGTATCAAAAAGAAGAAGACTCTCAACGTGGTGACCAAACATTTGCAATTCGATATGGTCTTTTAGGAATTAAAAGATTGTATAGATTATTCTTCATAGGAGGAGTGTTTTTGATATCAGGTTCTTTATACAAAATGGATTCAAGCTTAAGTATCCTTTTCTTCGTGTTAAGTACAATAACCTTTGTGATCATAAATCAGATTCTCAAAAAATTGAAGGGAAATAAAGTTGAATATGGAACCGTAATGAAGATTAAATTTCTAACTTCATTGAGTTTTGTTCTCTTTATCCTATCGTGTGTATTGTATAAATCGATTATAACCGATTGAATAAGTTCATAAATTATTCACACTGCACAATTACTATTAAGCATTATGAATACAGACACATTGACTATCATCACGAAAGACCTTATTGAAGGCGCATATTCTTATCAAGAGTATAGCAAGTTAGTTGCAAATCTATTTGCTGAAAACCGCACCACAAATGATGCGAATGGCGAAGATATGCTGGAGTATACTAAGCTGAATATGCAGCGATCGAGCCGTTGGGATAAACGCGGAGTGATTAATGACGAGCTAGCTAAAGAGCTAAGTAATTTCTCTAGAAAGATAACTTGGCTTGTACTTACCGAGGGTTGGTGTGGGGATGCTTCCCAATTATTGCCTTTTATGAATAAAATGGCGGAACTCAGCCCAAATGTAGATTTGAAGTTAATTCTTAGGGATGAGCATTTGGATGTTATGGATGCTTATCTAACTAATGGCAAGAGCCGTTCTATCCCCAAATTGATTGTACTAGACAGCGAAACGCTGGAAGAACTAGGAACTTGGGGACCAAGACCTAAAGTTATTCAAGATCGGTTTGTTGAAATGCTTGCAGATGCAACTATGACAAATGAGGAGGTTAAAAAAGAACTTCATTTGTGGTATGCTCGCGATAAAGGAGCTAGTATTCAAGCCGAATTTTTAGAGTTATTGAACACCTGGAAATAAAAAAAGGCAGCTTTAAAGGCTGCCTTTTTAGTTTGATAAATAAATAGTTCTTATTTGATAAGAGTCATTTTCTTACTCTGTACAAAAGACTTTCCATTTTCTGTAGTAGCATTTATTCTATATAGATAAACACCACTAGCTAGGTTTGAAGCATTAAAAGTAACAGAATGCTGGCCTGCAGCCTTTTGGGTATTATCAAGTATAGTTGCTACTTGTCTCCCGTTAATATCATAAACAGAAAGATTTACCTTCGCAGAGCTTGGAAGGTTGAACTGAATATTCGTAGTTGGGTTAAATGGGTTTGGGTAATTTTGTGCTAATGTAAATGAGTTTGGAACTTCAGATTCTAATTCATCTTCGTTCGATACAATGTTACTAGCAGTTCCAATAAAAATACCTCGTCCATGAGTACCAATCGCTATGGTTCTGTCACTACTTCTATAATCGATTGATTCTGCCACAGAACTACCAATAATAGAAGGAGATTCTTTAGTCCAAATGGTGCTATTACCAGCTAACGAAGTTGTAGAGTAAACACCAGTACTAGTTCCGAGTACATAAGCTGTTGCCCTGTCACCTTGAACGATAGCTGCAGATCTTATTGAAGGTCCAATATTATCGGGATCTCCTGTTAAGTTACCTTCAATAGCAGACCATGTTACACCACCATTGTTTGAGTAGTATGTACCAGTAATATTATAGTTAGACATTACAACAATTAGCTCATTACCATTTAATGGATTTACTGCAATGTCATTAACTTTGCTACCTCCAGCTGCGCCAGGAATACTAATTTCCGTTGGTACATCGGCTGTGTTCTCTAAACTATAAATCTTTGGAGAGCCAGAATTACTAGAAGCTGCGAAGTAAAGTTTGTGAGATGGAGAGCTGTGTGTAAAAGAAAGAGCTGTAATTGTATATCCACCTCCAGCATTAAACGTAACTTTATTCCAATTAGTAGTAGCTCCTTCAGTTAGTCCACCAGGAATAAACGCAGCTTTAGTTGTTTTCCAAAGCTCAGCGCCATCAGGGTAGTAAATCATATTTTGATTTACAGGGTTAACAGCAAATGGGTGCACAAAAGATTGATTAGAAGCTTCGGCTGGATAAATGTACGACCAATCAAATTGATCATATTCATTACCAAATGGATTTAATGGCTCGCCAGTATCTTCATAATAACCTACACGCATCATTTTACCTTCTTGAGAAGATACATACATGTAGAAGTCACCAATAAATGCAAAAGAACCATCTCCAGAAGAAATATCGTTCTCTTTTTCGTTTTCGTCATTCAATCTGAAATATGGAGAGCCATTATCTTGTGACCCACCAATAATCCTAGTATCGCCAGCGCCTCGTGCAATAGAAACTGTGTAAAACTGAGTTACATTGTAACCACGATTCATATTTTGCCATATTATTGTTTTACTAGCAGCATCAGTAAAACTTATTCCACCGTCATGGCCACTCCATAGTCGTTCTGGATTATTAGGATCGAATGCTAAAGTATGATTATCCGGATGGTGGTTAGGAACATTGTAGCCACCAACCCAATCAACACTACTTGTGCTAAAACCTGTTCTTGATCTAAACATGCTTACCCCTCCAACAAAAACCGTATTGGTATCAATTGGGCTTACAGCAAGCACCATGTTATAATTACTCTGTGTTTGAACTGTTCCTCTGAAAGTATCTAATTCTGGGATATTCTCCGTGAGATCAAACGACTCTCCTGTAGCAGTATTAATTTTAAAAAGAGTAAGCTTTTCAACTGCTTTGGTTGGTTCTGTTTTACTTGCTTTTCCTTCACCCGTGTTGGTAAATACATAGGCTAAATTTTCAGAAGATGGAGCAATTTCAATAACACTTCGGGCATGGTTAGTTGGAAATGTTGCAGGAGTAATATTATTCCATGTAGAGCCATTGTTTGTAGTGTAATAAACACCAGGTGTACCACTTGAAGCACCAGCTGATGATTGTGAAGCTACTAGAATAATATTTCCTTGAGAGTCTATGTCAAAATCTAAATAACGATACTCTCCGGGCTCACCAAATACATTTTGGAAATCTTGTCCATTACTTGATTTATACAAGCCAAAACCATTAGTAGCTATATAAACATCACTATTAGCGGGATTTACCATCACTTTGGAAACATAATCGAATGGTGAGTTCCAAGATGCATCACCCACACCATCTTCGTTTACAGTAACATTAGTCCAACTTTCTCCATTATCTGTGGACTTCCAAATTCCAAAACCATAATACAGTGCACTACTTTGTCTTCCGCTAGCTGTATTCCCTCTAATTTCGCCAGCGCTGTAATACCAAATATTTGTGTTATTCGGATCTTGAGAAATCGAAGTAACACTGAGGTTGTGATTTGGATCAGATTTGTATTGCCAAGAAAGTCCACCATCTGTAGTCTTCCAAATTCCACCAGAAGCAGCGCCTGCAATTACTGTTTGTCCAGATGGGTCACTAATATCTACTGCAATAGCACGTGTTCTACCGCCAACTACGTTTGGGCCAGCTTCTTGCCAATGGAATAAATCACCTGATTTAGCTTTAGAACGTTGAAGCATTTCGTTAGCGTAACGAAGCTCTCTAGAACGAACAGCTTTAGGGATAGAATTTGTTTTTGGATCCCTGAGCATATTGAAATAATACTCTTGGCGAGCTTTTTTATTTTCAATTTCTTCGCTTAGTGGTCCTTGCTCTTCAGCATTTTCATCATGACGCTCTAGAGGTCCTAAATCACTATTGTAATTTACAAAAGTAACTACTGCTACAATTAAGAATAAAGAAAAGAAGAAGAGAGAGTACTTTCCTTTAGTAGAAAAAAAATATTTCATATTGTGTTATTTAATACTGATTAATTCCCAATCAGGAATTTGTTTTGTGTTTATAACTTTTTCTGAGTGAGAAAAAAGTCCAATATAAGTAGAGCCAACACTTAAATTGGTTTTGAGGGAAGAGGTGCTAAGTACAACTCTTACTACCTCGCCCTTTGCTAAAGCTGGTGTTGCAGCCCCATATTTTTCAACGGTCAGTATTTCAATTCCATAAATGGGGTTTGAATCTGATTCTGTGGCTTCTTCATTTAAAACCTTAAATTGCGCCAAAAGGTGCCCAGGAGATAAATTTTCGATATCCGACTTTAACTGAAGGGGACCTTGCGCTGTTTTTTTTGATGATTTGCACGAAAGCAGAAGAAAAGCAGCGAAAATCAATAGTGGTATCTTTTGTATCATATATCGTTTATTGGTTATCAGAAATACTGAAATTTAGCAAGTATCCATAATACTTCATTTAAAATAAAGCATAAGTTACAATTGAAACAATCTTTTCTTTCCCATATTGCCCAAACTAGCGATTCGCCAATCGGCCTAGAGATAAGTCATGCTGAAGGACCATTCCTTTATACAACAAAAGGAGTTCGCTACGTGGATTTTGTTTCAGGAATTGCAGTTAGCAGTTTAGGACATCGACATCCAAAAGTTTTAGCCGCCATAGAAGAACAACTTGGTAAACATCTACACGTGATGGTTTATGGTGAGTTTGTGCAGAAACCTCAAGTGGAGTTTGCTGAACTTTTAATGGCTCAACTTCCTTCAGAACTAAACCAAGTGTATTTTGTGAATAGTGGAACTGAGGCGAATGAAGGTGCACTGAAGCTCGCAAAAAAACACACGGGTAGAAGTAAATTAGTTGCATTTAAAAATAGCTATCATGGCGATACACATGGTTCTCTTAGCGT
The DNA here is from genome assembly GCA_048267645.1 of Balneola sp. Taxonomy (GTDB): domain Bacteria; phylum Bacteroidota; class Rhodothermia; order Balneolales; family Balneolaceae; genus Balneola. The sequence continues at coordinate 275,734 of JBLWXC010000001.1, read as the reverse complement.
TACAGGACGAGATGTGTATCGAGATCCATATCTTCCATTACTACCAGATGTTCATTTTTTAAATTTCAATAATTTTGAGGATTTAAATAGAATTGATAATCAAACAGCATCAGTGATACTCGAGCCAATTCAAGGTGAGGGCGGAATTATTCCTGCTGAAAAAGAATGGCTGAAAGCAGTAAGAGCTAAGTGTGATGAAACAGGCGCACTTCTGATTTTTGATGAAATACAAACAGGTTTTGCGAGAACAGGGAAGCTTTTTGCATTCGAGCATTACGATGTGGTTCCCGATATTTTATGCCTAGCAAAAGCAATGGCAGGCGGAATGCCGATGGGTGCTTTTGTTTCTTCAGCCGAGATTTTTAAGGCTTTCATGTATAACCCTCCATTAAATCATGTAACTACTTTTGGTGGACATCCCGTTTGTTGCGCGGCTGCACATGCAAATTTGAAAGAATTGTTAGAAGGAAATTATACGCAACGTGCCTTAGAAATTGAACGCAAGATAAAGAAGCGTTTAGTTGGAAAAGGTATTGTTGAAGTTAGAGGAAAAGGAGCAATGCTAGGATTAGAGCTCGAAAGTTGGGAGCTCACAAAAGCTGTTGTTGAAAACTGTTTAGAAAAAGGTGTTCTATTAGGCTGGACACTTCATTCAAATACCTTGGTTAGGCTTGCACCACCTTTAATTATTGAAGATGATATACTTGATGAAGTTTTAGAAACAATTATGGAAAGTATACAAACCAATGTTTCTGGAATGCGAAATTAATAGAGTTTGTTATTTCAGCAAAACCCAAATAATTAAACAAGAGACTGATGAAAACTGTAAATCCGGCCACAGGAGAGTTAATCAAAGAATACGCTGAAATGTCAACTGAAGAAGTGGTTGGCATAATTGAGAAAGCCAACATTGCTCAGTCGCTATGGGCAAAAAAGAGCTTTGAGCAAAGAGCAGCATACCTGATAAGGATTTCGAGTTTATTAAAAGAAAGGAAAGAAAGTCTTGGGAATTTGATGTCTCTAGAAATGGGCAAGCCTATTGCTCAATCTATTGCGGAAGTTGAAAAATGTGCCTGGGTTTGTGAATACTATGCTGAGAATGCAGCTTCTTTTTTAGCCGATAAGCCAGTTGAAACCGAGGCCTCAAAAAGTTACGTAGCATTTAAACCTATTGGTATTGTCCTTTCTATCATGCCATGGAATTTTCCATTTTGGCAACTATTTCGTTTTGCTGCACCAGCATTAATGGCTGGAAATGGGGTTATTCTAAAACATTCAGAGAATACAACAGGCTGTGCCTTAGAAATCGAGACGTTGATTCACGAAGCTGGCGCCCCAAATGATTTGTTCAGAACTGTTATTGTTGGAAATGAAAATATGAAACCAATAATACAGGATGACGGGATTGCTGCTGTTACATTAACGGGAAGTACAAGGGCTGGTAAAATTGTTGCTGCTCAAGCAGGTGAAGCACTAAAAAAGACAGTATTAGAACTGGGCGGAAGCGACCCTTACATCATATTGAAAGATGCAGATATCAAGAAAGCTGCCAAAACTTGTGTAACATCAAGATTAATTAATAGCGGGCAGAGTTGTGTGGCAGCTAAACGTTTTATTGTAGTTGAGGAAGTCTATGAAGCATTTGTACATGAGTTTACGGCTCTCATGAAAGAAAAGAATATGGGGGACCCTTTTGAGGAATCAACTGATATTGGACCAATGGCTAGATTGGACTTAAGAGATGGTCTTCATGAGCAGGTCCAAGAGAGCGTTAAAAAAGGAGCTACGATCACTTTAGGTGGAGCAATTCCAGATCAAAAAGGTGCTTTCTATCCCGTAACTATTTTAGAAAATGTACAAAGAGGAATGCCTGCATACCACGAAGAATTATTTGGTCCCGTAGCTTCAATTATCAAAGTAAAAAATGAAGATGAAGCAATTGAAGTTGCAAACGAGACTGTTTACGGCTTAGGTGCTGCTATTTTTTCATCAAATATAGAACATGCAGAAAGCATCGTCGCTGAGAAACTACAAGCTGGTTGTTGTTTTGTGAACGAGCTAGTTAAATCAGATCCGCGTCTCCCATTTGGTGGTATTAAACACTCTGGGTATGGTCGCGAATTAGGAATCTTTGGAATTCGAGAATTCGTGAATAATAAAACAGTTTATATAGCCTAATGCCTTAATATTTAGTACTATAGGATTATTTGCTTTAAAGCCTAATACTGTGGTATTATAATTTGTTTTTTAAGGCAAATTGAGTGGGGTAGTCGCCTCAATGATTGTAGGTTTTTGATGAAACAGTTTTTTATCGGTTTTTTTTTCGTGTTTCTCCCGTATACATTACTGGGACAGTTTTACCCTACAAAAACATATTTAACAGTTGATGGGTTACCTTCAAATGCTGTTTTTGATATTGCGCAAACACCTGATAGGGTGATGTGGTTTTTAACCTCAGAAGGTATTGCAACTTACAATTCATATAAATGGAATGTGTTTCCAGATTCTTTAGGATTGCCAATATCTGAGTATTCCTTTATCAGAACTTCGAAAGATGGTACAGTTTGGGCAGCTGGGCATAACGAAAAATATTTTGTTATTAAATACTTTAGGCAAGGCGAGTGGAGAGAATTACCCTTGCCAGATAAATTGAATAAAGGATTAGGCGCATTCACTTTTAATGTATCAGATAATAATGGGGATACCTATGTTTGGCTGGGAAATAGAAATCAGGTATTCCGTTATAGCGAAAAGAATAAGAAATGGTTGGATTGGGTTTTAAAAAGAGATAACCAATCAATCTCGATAAATAGTTTTGTAGAAGGGAGTAACCAAGTCTTTATTTGTACAACGAAGGGTGTTTTTGAAGCCAAAAAAAATTCCCCAAACAATGAGATAGTTTATAGCGAACTCAATAATGGGTTTTCAGAAGGGAAAAACATCTTGATTGTTAAAGAAAAAGAAGGCGTTATCTACGTTCTTGGGCATAACTGGCTTGGTGAGGTTGAAGACAAAACATTTAAACTACTTTCAAATACAATAGATATTTCTCAAAGGTCTACTCCTAATAAATACAATCTAGAAGTAGATCAATTTGGTCGCATTTTCTATAGTAGTGCTTCACTTGCACGGATGTTTAATAGGAGTAAAAGAATTGGAGAGCCGTTGCTCATCGGAGGAAGACTCAAGAATGTATTAAGCAATAGAATTTTTGTTGATCAGGAGAATATAATTTGGGTTTCAGATCATAGAGGTCTGTTTAAATTCAATATGCTACGCTTTAAGAACTACAACAACGAAGCTGGTCTTATTTCTGACGAAGTAAGTGCAATTACTCAACTCAAGAATGGCTCAGTTTTGATGGCAAACCCTGAGGCTCTTAACATTGTCAATAACACAGGCGTAAAAAATTTACCTTTAAATTTGGAATCGAAGGAAGGCGTTGCGAGAATACTCGATATGCAAGAGGTAAAGAATGGAGATGTTTATTTAGCTATCTCAAACAGAGATTTTCTTGTTTATAAGAATAATAAAGCATCTAAAGTAAAAATTAATAATGAATCGGTATCGATTCTTGCTTTAACGCTTATCAATGATGATCTCTATTTGGCTAGTTCACAAGCATTGTACCATTTGGAAGACAATCAGAATTTTAAAAAAATTGGTGATTATAAAAGGCTAAGAAATATCAAAACATTATCGAATGATAGACTTGCGATATTAACTTCAATTGGGCTTTATATAAGAGATGGGGAACGTGAAGTTTATTATGAATCAGAAAGCAGACTATTAAATAATGCTTATGACGTAACTGAGTGGAATGGAGGTATAATTGTAGCAACAGCTGGCGGCATAGGTTTTTTGAAAAATGGAAAAATTGAAGAGCTTGAGATAGAGGGAATGGAAAATAAAGCAGCGTATGCTCTTCTGGTAGATAGGAAAAATAACTTATGGATTGGAACAAACGATGGCGTAATAAATAGCGACGGAGAAAATTTTGTTCATTTTAATACTCGGAATGGGCTTGCTGGTAATGATATTAGTAGAAATGCACTAATTGAAGATAATGAAGGCAATATTTGGATTGGTACCGATCAAGGTGCCTCTGTTTTTGATGAAAGTGAGGATATAAGAGGCTCTTCTAAACCTAAAATTAATTTTGTAAGCGTTAGCACACTAAATGGCACAAAAATAGATCCAAATACAGTTATTCACCTGAGTGCCGATGATAACAGTTTGGAATTTTCTTATGCTGCAATTTCATTTATAAACGAAGAAGCTTTTGAATACCAATATAAACTCGATGGGTTTGATAAAAACTGGGAAGAAACTGGAAATTTTGATAATAATGAAGTTAGGTATACAAATTTACCTAACGGAGAATACACTTTTAGCGTAAAAGCAAGAGTAGAGTCGGGTCCCTGGAGCGAACCAATTTCAGCAACTTTCATAATCGAAAAACCTTTCTATTTTCAAGTATGGTTTATTGCTCTTTCTATAGTCATTATTGTATTCTCCTTATATACCTTTTTTAGAATTCGGTTTTTTCTCCTAGTTAAACAAAAGGAAAAGCTTAAAACATTAGTTAAACAACGAACCAACGAAATTGACGAGCAAAACCGAAAGCTTAATATTTATAACCAGAACTTGAAAGAACAAAAGGAAGCATTAGAAGTAGCACTAAACGCCCTCGAAAAAACTCAGTTTAAGTTAGTACAATCAGAAAAAATGGCAGCTTTAGGTGTGCTTACTGCAGGGGTTGCTCACGAAATCAATAACCCGATGAATTACATAAAGTCGGGAGCGGAAATCCTAAAAATGATTTCAAAGGTTGAGAATAACGAAGTTCATATTAAAGACAAAGAAACTTATGAACAGGTTATGGAAGGTATTAACATTGGGGTGGAACGGATTGTTAATATCACCAAGAGTTTAGGTTCCTTTAGTAGAAAAGATGAACGATTAGACTCAAAAGTAGACGTAAACAAAGTAATAAAAGATAGTACCACAATTCTACGTCACGAGTATAAAGATCGCATAAATGTATGCTTTAATTTTATGGATGAATCTCTATACGTTTGCGGTAATGAAAGTAAATTGTACCAAGTATTTACGAATCTATTGATAAATGCGATACATTCAATTGAACATGAAGGTACCATCGAAATTATAACTAAAGGTGTTGAAGATAAAGCCATAATCGTTATTGATGACACTGGCTGTGGCATTCCAAAAGATTTATTAAGTAAAATTTACGATCCTTTCTTTACTACAAAAGAGGCAGGAAAAGGCACAGGTTTAGGACTTTCTATAGTTTATAATATTATTGAAGAGCATAACGGAACTATTTCTTTTAACTCTACGAAAGGAAATGGGACAACGGTAACCGTAGAACTTGAACTTAAACAAGAAATACAGCAAAGCTGAAATGTCGAATAAACTTCAAATCCTATATGTTGATGATGAAGCAATCAACTTGTTTCTTTTCAAAAACCTTTTAATTAATCACTATGATGTAATTACTGTAGATTCTGCAGATGAGGCAATGAAAATTCTTCAAGAAAATTCGGAGATAAAACTTGTGATTTCCGATTTAAAGATGCCAGAAATAAGAGGCTTAGATTTTATTAGAGAAGCGAAACAGTTATACGGTCATCTAGAATTTATGGTGCTAACCGGATATGGACTAAACGATGAAATTGACAGTGCAATTAAAGATGGCTTAATTTCGAATTACCTCCAAAAGCCGTATGAACTCGATGCTATTTTGAATATTATTAATGAAGCTCTCGCTTAGAAATGTAGGTCCATTTGTATTGCTTTTTCAAACTACCCATTACAAAAAGTGGAAACACAAAACTTAGTGTCATCTGCTTCGCCTTTAAAAGCTAATCACCGTATCTTATGGTGTAATTAAATTTCTACTTCGTGAATATACGCCTTGCACAACTCAACCCAATTATTGGGGACCTCTCAGGAAATAAAACACTCATCTTGGATGCTATTAAGAAAGCGGAAGACGATAGTGTAGACGTCTTACTTTTGCCAGAGCTAATTGTTTGTGGCTACCCTCCGTTAGATTTACTAGAAAGGGCTGCTTTTAGGGAGCTATGCTACCAAGTAAATAATGAAATAATTGAACGTACATCAAGTATGTGCGTTGTATTTGGATCTATTACAGAGAATTTGACAGGAATAGGGCGAAAATGCTTTAACTCAGCTATTGTAGCACAAAACGGTAAAGAGCTTGCAAGAACTCACAAGGCACTTTTACCAACCTACGACGTTTTTGATGATCTCCGCTACTTCGAACCTGGCACTGAGTTTGAAACGGTTTCAATAAACGGTGTGGCTTTTGGAATCACTGTTTGCGAAGATATTTGGTTTAATGACAATGAAATTAACTATCACACATATTCTGTAAACCCTGCTGAAATTTTAGCAGATAAAGGCGCCGAAGCAATCATCAACATTTCAGCGTCTCCATTCACAAAAAAGAAACCGCTTAGTCGAATATCAATGCTCCAAAAGCATGCTAAGCAATTGCATTTGCCATTGTTTTATGTGAACCAAGTTGGTGCAAATACTGAACTTATTTTTGATGGCGACTCTCTAGTTTTAGATGAGAATGGAGAAATTATACAACGTGCTGAACGGTTTGCCCAAACTCATATTACCGTTAGTTATGATGCCAAGAGTAAAGAGCTAAAAGCATTAGGTAATTCGAAAGGCGAAAAAGAGGCTCCAAATCCTATTCAAAGCATGTTTAATGGATTAGTGTTAGGTGTTCAAGATTATTTACGGAAATCTAGAGCAGCAAATAAAGTACTACTTGGTTTAAGTGGAGGAATTGATTCTGCGCTAGTATGTGCAATTGCTGTAGAAGCACTTGGAGCTGAAAATGTACTTGGTGTAACAATGCCTTCGGAATTTTCATCAGGGGGAAGTGTAAGTGACTCTCAAAAACTAGCAGAAAATCTAGGAGTTGAACTACTCGAAATTCCTATAAAACCGATATACGATTCTTTTCTTGAGCAACTAAGTCCGATTTTTAAAGACACCAAATTCAATGTTGCGGAAGAAAATCTTCAAAGCAGAAGTAGAGGCGACTTGTTAATGGCGATAGCTAACAAATTCGGATATATGCTTCTTAACACTGGTAACAAATCTGAAACAGCGGTTGGTTACTGCACTCTTTATGGTGATATGGCTGGTGGTCTAGCTGTAATTTCTGATCTTTATAAAACAGAAGTGTATGCTATGTGTGAATGGTTGAATGAAAATTTCTATCAAAAAGAAGTGATTCCTAGAGCCATTATTGAAAAGGAACCAAGTGCAGAATTACGCCCTGATCAAAAAGATTCAGATTCGTTGCCTAATTATGAAACTTTAGATGCAATTTTGGAATACTACATAGAGCACCAACTTTCAAGAGAGGAAATCCTGAATAAAGGATTTGATGATGAAACGGTAGATCGCATTCTAAAACTGGTAGATTTAAACGAGCATAAACGCTATCAATCAGCTCCAGGATTAAAAGTTTCCGCAAAAGCATTTGGTGTGGGCAGACGATGGCCATTGGTCCAAAGATGGACAGGACAGGAGAAACGAGCTTCATTAGTTACAAAAGCAATACAATAACTATGTTCTTTGCAGGTTTTGCAAAGGAATTTGAGCAAAGGCTTTATACAATTAAGGCTAAGAATTACTATTATAAAAGAGTTTTTAAAATCAGAAGTAATATGCAAAAGATACTCAAGACCATTCTCTGTGCCCTTTTTACGTTCGGCACAGTTCAATTAGTAGCACAAGACTCAACATTAATTAAGATTGAGCAAATGCCAGTTAGGTTGCTTCCAGTTAACAACCCAATGGGTGTTAAAGGGATAGATGATCAACAAACACAAGAACCTACAAATGTTGCTCTTGATAGCTTCCAAAAAGATATTTTACGTCGTATTTCTGATATTTATCAAATTCATTTGGCTAGTTTAGAGTCGCTTATCAATGATGATTTCATTGAAGCTGAAACGAATATTAATGATGCAGTAAACGCCTCTCAAGCATTACTCGACGATTATCCAGAAATCAGAACTGATCGCCGTTTTGCAGAATTATCAAGAACAATAGTTTCTGAATACCGTGATTTCTACGGAATAACGGAATCTACAAACGAGCCACAAGGCGAGATATTTGCAATTCAAGAAGAGCTTTTTGCCGAAGATAATTTTGCATTAACTGAAGACTTTAGCCTCCCAAAAGATGTTGTGCTAAATAAAACAGACGTACCTCTTATTCAGAATAGATTTGTGACCAATAGTTTGGTTTATTACACATTGAAGCGACCTGAAGTGATGGAGCTTTGGTTAAAGAGAGCCGAAGTGTATATGCCAATGATCCAAAGAATATTGAAGGAAGAAAAAGTTCCGGAGGAATTAGCATACTTAGCTTTTATTGAGTCTGGATTAAATCCAACAGCTCGTAGTTGGGCCTCAGCAGCAGGAATGTGGCAATTTATTGCAGCAACAGGCCGTGTTTATGGCTTAGAAATTAACTGGTGGATTGATGAACGCCGAGATCCAGAAAAAGCCACTAGAGCTGCTGCTCGCCATTTAAAGGATTTATATAACATTTGGGGTGACTGGCATCTTGCAATGGCTAATTATAATATTAGCCCAAGAGGTCTTAACCGAGCTATAAGCCGTGCTGGCGGTAAAAAAGATTATTGGGAAGCATATCCATACTTACCAAGGGAAACAAGAGGGTATGTGCCTGGTTTTATAGCTACTGCAATGATTGGTTTGAACCCTGAAGAGTTTGGCTTTCAAAAAAAGTATGAAGGTGAACCATATTCTTACGAAGTTGTAGAAGTAGAAGGTTTAATGCCTCTTGATGATTTAGCAAGAGCCGCTGGTATTACTACAGAAGAGTTGAAAGAATATAACCCTGAGTTACTCCGTTGGGCTACACCTCCAGGCGATAAGTATCCATTAAAAATGCCAAAGGGAGTTAAAGAAAAATTCTTATTAGCGTATAAAGATATTCCAAAAGAAAACCGCGCAGAAAGCATCACCATGCATACTGTTAAAAGTGGCGAGTCGATTGGTATTATTGCTAGAAAGTATGGAACTACAGTTCGTGGTATTTATGCGAGCAATGAAAATTTAGGAAAAGTGATATATCCTGGCGATAAATTGGTGATTCCATTGCCAAAAGGTAGTGCAGGTAAGATTTCCGCAAGCCAACCAACAAATTTAACAAATACAAGTAGAACTGCTACCACCTCTAGAACTAGTACTCCTGCAAACTCAACAAAACTTATTTACAAAGTTAAAACTGGTGATACTATCGGGCATATTGCTGAGTGGTATGATGTTCGTAGCTACCAAATTAGAACTTGGAATGGTATCGGGAATACAATTCGAGTAGGTCAAAATCTATCAATCTTTGTACCATCAGCTAATAAAGATTATTATGCTAAAGTTAATGAAATGTCTTTTAGCGAGAAACAAAACCAAGAGAGAAAACAACGTAGTGGCGAAAATATACTTTTAGCTTCAGCTACATCATCATCTAGCGGTTACAAAACATACACCGTTAGAAAAAATGATACTCTTGGTAAAATTGCTGAAGATTTTGGAGTTCCAATTTCAACCCTAAGAAGTTTAAATGGAGTAAGTGGTTCAAGAATTTATGTTGGACAAGTTCTAAAAATCAGCAAAATAAAATAAGATGAAACGCCGCGTAAAAGCTCTTTCTATTTTGCTAATTCTACTTGTTGTGGGGCTAGCATTAGCCCCTCAAAAGGCAGATATATATTTCTTGATAAAAAAGAACTTCTCCATTTTCAGCAAAACATATGAGAATGTTGCCTTAGAATACGTAGATGAAGTAGACCCAGAAAAACTGATGAGAACTGGGTTGGAAGCTATGCTCGAAACATTAGATCCTTACACTGTAGTATACGACGAGGCTCAAAATGAGCAAGCAGAAATTCTTTCGCGCGGAAATTATGCTGGTATCGGTGTAGAAGCCGGATATAGAGATGGTAAGGTTGTTATTATTGCACCTCAAGAAGATGGTCCAGCTGATAGAAAAGGTATAAGAGCAGGCGATGAAATTATCGCAATTGACGGTATATCAACTCAAAATCTACAACCAGATGAAGTTCAAACTTTAACGGTTGGTGAAGTTGGCTCAAGTGTTGTGCTAACAATTAGAAGGTTTGGTGTAGAGCAAGACCTTGATTTTGAGTTAAAAAGAGAGAGAATTGAGGTGAAAAATGTTACTTATTCAGGTTACATCGGCGAGACCTCAGATGTTGGTTACATCCGTTTGTCTCAGTTTGGGGATCAATCTGCTGAAGAAGTAAGGTTGGCTTTGCTTGATCTTACTTCTAAGAAAGAAATATCAGGCTTTGTGTTCGATCTACGAGATAACCCCGGTGGGATTTTACAAGAAGCAGTAGCTATAATTGATAAATTTGTGGAGCCAGGGCTAACGGTAGTTGAAAATAGAGGGCGTATTGCAGAATATAATGAAGTGTTCAAAACACGAGAACCCGTAATGTTTTCAAAACCAGTGGTGGTTTTAATGAATGGAGGAAGTGCTAGTGCTTCCGAAGTTGTAGCCGGCGCACTTCAAGATTTGGATAGAGCTGTTATTTTAGGTGAAAGAAGCTTTGGTAAAGGTTTAGTACAAATAGTAAAACCACTTCCTTATAACACCTCCATGAAAATCACAATAGCTCGCTATTATATCCCTAGTGGACGAAGTATTCAATCTATTGATTACACTCATGAAAACAGAAATTCGGGTGTAGTAAAAAGAGACTCAACAAATAGAGTGTATAAAACTCGAAATGGACGCAAAGTTTTTGACGGTAGAGGTATTGAGCCCGATTTAAAAGTTGAGGAGAAAACAAGGAGTTTGTTGCAGGTGGCGTTGTTACAGAAGGGAATGTACTTTGATTTTGCAACGCAATATCAAGCAAAGCATCCAAACGCAGATATGAGTAAATTGCCAGATGGAATTTTTGATGAATTCTTAGAATTTCTCGATCAGGCAGAATTTGATTATTTAACAGACGGTGAAAGAATTTTAGAAGTACTAAAATCTGAACTTTCTTCAGTTTCAGGAGTTGATGAAAATATTGAAAGATTACAAAATTTGGTTAGCGCCGACAAAAAAGAACAATTTAAAAAAGAGCGCTCAATGATTGAAGAATCACTCTATTTAGAGGTATTATCTCGTTATAAAGGTCAAAAATCTAGAACAATTGCTGAGTTAGATAGAGATCCGCAATTAAAAGCTGCGATAGATCTTATCCATTCTCCTAGAGATATACAATCTCTATTGGGCGGTAATTAATGCTCCCTAAAGCAGATTTACATATTCATACCACAAGCTCAGATGGGCGGTTATCTCCTCAAGAAGCCGTAATGCTTGCTTGTGAAAAGAAACTAATAGCTCTATCTATTACCGACCATGATACTTTTGAAGGCTATAGCTTGGCAAAAGAATTTGCCGATGAAAAAGGTATCGAGCTTATCCCCGGAGTAGAAATCACAACTCTTTTTAAAGGGGGGGAATGTCATTTACTAGCCTATTATTTCGATACAAGCTCTCAATACTTCAAAGATTTTGTACTTAAACAACGACTAGCTCGAAAAGAAAGAATTAAAGTTATAATAGAAATCCTGAATAAACAGGGTGTAGACGTTGATTATAACGAAGTTTGGGCAGTTGCAAATGGAGCAAATATTGGGCGCCCTCATTTAGCTAGCGTTCTTATTAATAAAGGCTATGTATCAAGTAAGCACGAAGCTTTTTTAAGGTACCTTAGTAACGAGCGTTTAGGCGACTTTGAGAGTGCCTACCCTGATGTTAAAGACGCAATAAAGATTGTGAAGGAAGTAGGAGGGGCTGCAATTGTTGCCCACCCTGGTAGGTTTTATTCTCAGGAAGAAATTGAAGAGTTAGTAGATTTAGGTGTAGATGGTATAGAGTGTATACACCCAAGCCATAATTGGAAAAAACAACTAGCCTATACCGAGTTCTGTGATAAAAAAGCGTTGCTAAAAACAGGTGGAAGTGATTATCATGGAACGTACGATTCAGGAAATACACATGTTGGTGTTATAACTATAGCATATAAACACGTTGAGAAAATGAAAAGAATGACAGAGCAACGTAAAAGTATTATGAAATTAAAGGACTGAGTAATGAGCATTAACTTTGTTGAAGGCAAAACTAATAATGAAGGCGTAAAAATAGGAATCGTAGTATCTCGCTGGAACTCAGCTATTACGGATAGAATGTTAGATGGCGCATTGAAAGTGTTGAAAGGAAACGGAATTCAAGACGAAGATATCATCGTAACAAGATGTCCTGGTTCATTTGAACTTCCATTAGCTGTACAATATCTTTTAGAGAGCAAAAAATTAGATGGTGTTATTGCTTTGGGTGTAGTAATTAGAGGCGGTACCCCTCATTTTGAGTATGTTTGTGACGCTGTAACAACTGGCGTTGCAGCTTTGAATCTCAAGTACAGCATACCAATCGCTTTCGGAGTGCTTACAACCGATGATGTTAAGCAGGCATTAGACAGAGTTGGAGAGAAAGGAAACAAAGGCGGAGAAGCTGCGTTAGCTGTATTAGAAATGATATCACTGAAGCAAGAAATAAACGCTAATTAAACTTGATTATTCTTGCTAAATCACTATTAAAAGCCTAATTTTGTAGGCTATAAAAAAAGCCTTTTAATTATTTGAAAAAGCTCACTTTAACAAATACGATACAGTCTGAGGAAGACAAACAAAAACAACTAGATTTGCAAAAATCTGGGGTGATTCCTGAACACATTGCAATCATTATGGATGGCAATGGTAGGTGGGCTACAAAAAATGGCAGTTATAGATTACACGGTCATAAAGTAGGTGTAGAGTCTGTTCGGGATATTACCGAGTCTTGCGCTCAAATAGGAGTTAAGTACTTAACTCTTTATGCTTTTTCTACTGAAAATTGGGGCAGGCCATCTCTTGAGGTGCGTGGTCTTATGAGATTGTTAGTTTCCTCGCTCAGAAAAGAGGCTGAAAATCTCCATAAGAACGATATTAGATTGGTAACTATTGGCCAACTTGATCGATTCCCCAAGGACTGTAAACGAGAGCTTGAAGAAGCGATTGAACTCACTAAGAATAATACTCGATTACAATTGTGCTTGGCTCTTAGCTATTCTGGTAGATGGGATATTACAGAAGCTGTTAAAAAAATTGCAAATCACGTTAAAGAGAATCGACTGGATCCATCATTAATTAATGATCAAATGATAACGGATCATTTATCAACAGCTGACATTCCTGACCCTGATTTAATTATCCGTACAAGTGGTGAATACAGAATTAGTAACTTTCTGCTTTGGCAGTTAGCTTACTCTGAACTGTATATAACAAAACAATTTTGGCCAGATTTTAGAAGAGATGAATTGTATGAAGCGATCGAATCTTACCAAGGTAGAGACCGAAGATTTGGAAAATTAAAAAATGCCAAAGACCAAAAAGGGTCCGCTTCCCGTTTAATCGAGAAACAAAAATAAGTTAATTATTAAAATAGAGTGTCTAATTTGTTGAAAAGATTACCGTTTGCTGCATTTATTCTGATTCTTTTGGGGATTTACTCTCCGGTTTTACATGCACAAGATACCTTCGAAATTACAGATCCCACATTAACAATACCTCAAGAGTATACCTTGACAGAGTTAATTGTTGAGGGCAATGAGGTTACTAGAAAAGAGTTTATTGTTAACGCTAGCCTATTGAGAGAGGGTGCTACAATAAACTATCCTGGAGATGATATTCCTGATGCTGTTCGGCGTCTTTACCAAGCAGGCCTATTCTCTGATGTAAAGATTCTTATAAAATCTATTTCAGGAAGTGAGATTAGCTTAATAATTCAGGTTAAAGAACAACCTCGAATAATAGAATATAAGCTAGAAGGGATAAAGCGTTCACAAAGAAGAGACTTGAAGGATTTAATTGTATTACTTCCTGGCGTTGCCATCACTGAGTCAAATAAAGCGCAAGCAATTAACACCATTAAGAGATTCTACAAGGAAAAAGGGTTTTGGTACACTGAGGTTAAAACTCGTGTAGAGATGGACGAAAAGCTAGATAACAGAGCTCGATTGATTTTTGACATTGATCCAGGTAAAAGACTAGAGATTAAGAAACTTGAAATTGAAGGTAATGAAGAGTTCTCTGATCGAAAGTTGAAAAAAAGACTAAAGCCACTTAAAGAAGATAAATGGATTAAGTTTTTCAGTAAAAAGGTATTCAAAAAGGATGATTTCGAAGAGGGTAAAGAAAATTTGCTAGCTTTTTATCGTAAAAATGGATTTTCAGATGTTCGCATAATCAGTGACTCAGTTTATATCTATAATTATGTTAAAGATTTAGACGGTGTGGGTGTAAAGCTTAATATTGTTGAAGGTCCACAATACAAAGTTAGAAACATTTCTTGGGAAGGAAATACAGTTTATACCGACGCGCAACTAACGCAATCTTTTGGATTTGAAAAAGGTGACGTGTTTGATGAAGAAAAATTTGAGGCTAATACCACCTATAATAAAACTAGTACAGATTTAAATTCACTGTATCAAAATATTGGTTATTTATTCTTTAGAGCAGTTCCAACCATTACAAAAGTAGCTTCAGATTCTATCGATATTCATTTTGATATCTACGAAGATGAAATTGCAACCATAAGTGAAGTAGCATTTTCTGGAAATACAAAAACTCATGATGATGTAGTTCGCCGTACTTTAAGAACTATACCTGGTAACAACTATAGCAGAGAGGCTATTGTTAGAACAATTCGTGAATTAGGAACTCTAGGCTATTTTGATGCTCAAATTGAGCCTGATGTACTTCCAAATCCAAATGACAAAACTGTTGATATCTCTTACTCGCTAAAAGAAGCAGCATCTACTGATAATTTTGAGTTCTCAGGTGGTTACGGCGGTCAGTCTATTGGGGCAATCGTTTCTGCTCGAGTAAACTTCAATAACTTCTCCCTTAAAAGAGCATTTGAAAAAGGGGGGTGGGCTCCAATTCCATCAGGTGATGGACAACAAGTTTCTTTAGGAGTTCAAGTAACAGGTTCTGGTTACCAAAGCTATAGCTTAGGTTTTGTAGAGCCTTGGTTAAATGGTAAGCCAACTTCTTTAGGCGTGAATTTTTCTTATAACCTTATTAAGAATGCCTACAGTGTAGGCAAAAGTGAATTGTTTTCAGGAAGTGTATCGATTGGTAAGCGTCTAAAATGGCCTGATGATTTCTTCTCTCAGAGAACAATTCTTAGCTATCAGTTGTATGATGTAAGTGAATCAAACTCAAGTTTATTGAGTGGTGTTACCAATACAATTTCATTAACTGAGGTAATTGAAAGAAACTCTTTAGATAATTTCATCTCTCCAAATTCTGGTTCTAAAATTTCATTCTCGGCGGAAGCTGCTTTACCAATTCCAGGTCTTTCTGATTATTATAAATTCAAAGTAGATTATCAGCATCACTTCCCAATAATCGAAAAGCTTGTGTTAACAAGCCAAGCTAATTTTGGGTACATCGGTTATTTTACTAAAAATGAAAGAAGTAACTTCCAAAGATTCTTAGTGGGTGGTACACCGCTACAACAGCAACAAAGTTTCTTATATGAAAACATTGATATGAGAGGTTATCCTGGTGGGTTTAGCGAGAGTATTGCTCCTGTTGTAAACGGAGAAAAATTTGGAGGTCGTATTTATAATAAATATTCTCTAGAATTAAGATATCCGGCAATTACAAATGAACAAATTCAGGTAATACCATATACTTTTGTTGATGCTGGGAATTCTTATTATGACTTTAAT
This sequence comes from Balneola sp., assembly GCA_048267645.1. Lineage (GTDB taxonomy): Bacteria > Bacteroidota > Rhodothermia > Balneolales > Balneolaceae > Balneola. The sequence continues at coordinate 259,827 of JBLWXC010000001.1, read as the reverse complement.
ACTTACGATCCTTTTAATGTGAAAAGATCTACTGGTTTTGGCGTTCGTTTATTCTTACCTATTCTTGGTCTTGTTGACTTAAGTTATGGTTACAGATTAGATGGAGTTCAAGGTGGTAGCAATGCTTCAACAATTTATGCAGGTGAGTGGGAATTTCTATTTAATATAGGTGCACCTTTTTAATGAAACTGTTTAAGAGATATATCTTTGTTTTTCTTTTTGTGATGGTGGCGAGTTCTAGCTATGCACAGAATCAGAAAATTGCGTATTTCGATTCCGAAGTAATTTTGGAGAATATCCCTGAATACCAAGGTATAGAGCAACAATTACGTTTATTAAGCGATTCGTGGAAGGCGGAACTCTCGCAAAAGGATAAAGAAATTAAAGAGCTTCAGCAGGATTTTGATGCTAAAGAAATTTTATACACAGATGATATACGTACACAAAAGAAAACAGAGATTAGTACGTTAATAAAAGCAAGGGATAGTTATATGGCCCAGAAATTCGGGCCTAACGGAGAATATTTTACACGTCAAAAAGAATTATTAGAACCCATTCAAAGGCAAGTTTTTGCAGCTGTGCGTGCTGTTGCTCAAAAACAAGGGCTTGATTTCGTCTTTGATAGATCAGGTGATATCTATATGGTATATGCTCGTGGAGAATGGAATTTAAACGAAGCTATTTTATTGGAACTTGGTATAGCGGTTGATAGCCTTGACGACCAATAGAAAATTAACACTCAAAATAAAGAAGTATATGATTAGAAGATTACTATTAGTTGCGGTATTGGCCTTTTTTGGTGCTCAATATGCAAATGCTCAAGTTAAAATTGGGTATGCAAATCCCGATGTAATCATGAGCCAATTGCAAGAAGTTAAAAAGGTTGGCGAAGAAATTAGATTGTTTATCGAACAAAAAGATGCAATGCTAAAGCCAAAAGCAGACTCACTTCAAGCACAGATTGATGAGTATGAAAAAATCATGGCAACGCTTTCTGAAGAGGCTAAACAATCCCGCGAAAATGAACTAATTGCTCTTAACGAACAATTCGAAGCTAGTAAACAAGCTAGTTATGAAGAAATTCAGCAACGCCAAATAGCATTATTAGGTCCAATACAAGAAAAAGTTAATAAGGCAATTGCTGATGTTGCAAAAGAACTAGGCTTAGATCTTGTTCTTAGTGATGTTACTGCTGAAGGTGGTGAGATTATATTCTATGCTGCTGATAACCAACCAAATATCACACAGAAAGTTATTCAGAAACTTCAATAATTTTTAAAACAATAAACTACTCATCACTATTATGTCTAAAAAGTTACCAATTTTAATCCTTTTACTTTTAATGGCTACATTAAGCACTGTAGTTAGTGCTCAACAGTTAAAAGTAGGCTATGTAGATCCTCAAACAATATTGAGCCGTATGCCAGAAATGAAGGCAGTTCAACAGAAACTCATTAACTTTTCGGAAAAGCAAACTAACTTATTGCGCGCAAAAGATGCAGAATTGCAGAATGCTATTGCTGTATACCGTCAAAAAGAAGGTGCTATTTCTGAAGCTGCAAAACAAGCAGAGCAAGCTGAACTTCAAAAGAAAAGCATAGAGCTTAATGAGGCTCAACAAAAAGCTCAAGCTGATGTTGCTGCAAAGAGAAACGAATTATTAGGCCCATTGCTTAATCAAATCAATCTTGCAATTTCTACAGTAGCTAAAAGAATGGAGCTTTCGTATGTATTAAATATGGCCACTGGTAGTGGAGATTTAATCATTCTTTATGCTTCTCCTGAATATCAAGCTAAATATGATATTACAGAACAAGTAATGACAGAACTTGGAATGTAATTAGTATTTATTTCTAATTAGTTTGTAAAGGCTATTCAATATGTATTGGAGAGCCTTTTTTTATTACTGTACATTTTTTTTCCGATTCCGCATATAATCTTCAAAAATGTACTCTCCTAAGTTATCTAAAGAAGAGAAATAAGCTTTACCTTTGTTCGCTTCAGTCATTTCGCGTACAAAATGTTTTAGATATGGATCTGACGCAATCATGAAAGTAGTGATTGATATCTTCTCTCTACGGCATTTTACAGCTTCATCTAACACTTTATTCACTATTTTCCGGTCTAAGCCAAAACTGTTTTTATAGAATTTTCCATTCTCAAACATGCAAGATGGTTTCCCGTCAGTAATCATGAAAATCTGTTTGTTTGCATATTTCTTTCTCTGGAGAATATGTCGAGCTCTTTCCAAACCTTGTAATGTATTTGTATGGTAAGGGCCTACTTTTAGATATGGTAAGTCGTCAATGGATATTTCCCAAGCTTCATCGCCAAATACTACAATATCTAGGGAATCTTTTGCATAGTTACTTATAATTAATTCAGAAAGAGCCATAGCTACTTTTTTAGCAGGAGTGATTCTGTCTTCTCCATATAAAATCATCGAGTGGCTTAAATCTAACAACAGAACAGTAGCTACAGAAGTGTAATGATCGGTATCATAAACCGATAAGTCGTCTTCATGAAGGTCAAAGGAGTCAAGTGTGCTATGGTTAAGCATATTAAGCATAGTTCCAACAGAGTCAATTTGGCCTATATCGTCTCCAGCTACCCATTGGCGTGTTTCTGGTTGGCGCTCGACTCCGCGGCCAGAGTGAGAGGTTTTATGAGATCCTGTAGCACCTTTTTCGAGATTACGGAAGACTTCCTCTAGCGCTTTTTGGCGAAGCGCTCGTTCTGTCTTCTTAGTCATCACCAAATGATCATCGTCATCAGGATTTTGATTTAGATATTCTCGCTCTTTGAGTTCCTCAATAAAATCACCAATAGAATAGTCTGATTCAAACTGCTTAGTGATTTCATATTGTTTATCAAGTTCAGTTAACCATTTTAAAGCTTGGGCTACATCACCGCTAGCAATAGTTAGTAGTTGTTGAAATAAATCCCAAAGCGTCTCGAAAGGCAACTTACCCTTTTGATTGGATAACTGTTTGTCCCAATTAGAATATCGAAAATCCATATTACCTTTTATTCCTTTAACTATAATGGGGTGGTATTCAGTTCCAATAATAGAGAAAACATGATTAGAATATTTGTAAATTTATGAATGGAACAGAATAGGTTGTTATACGAGAAAAAATTATGGGATGAAGGCTTCCAAAGAATTATGGGGCTTGATGAGGTGGGGAGAGGTTGCCTTTGTGGGCCAGTGGTGGCCGCAGGAGTGATTTTACCAAGAGATATTAAGCTAGAAGGGGTAAAAGATAGTAAAGCCATTCCAGAGCCTAAAAGAAGAGAATTAGCCGGTACAATTCGAGAGAAAGCTCTGTTTTGGACAGTTCAAGAAGGTAGTATTGAAACAATAGATAAACTGAATATACTTTGGGCTTCTATCGATACAATGCGAAAATGCACTGAAATTAATGGCGCATCTCCAGATTATTTATTGGTAGATGGAAATAGATATACCAACTCTCTAATACCACATACTTGTATAGTTAAAGGAGATGATAAGTCTCTAAGTATTGCTGCAGCTTCAATATTGGCGAAAGTATATCGAGATGATTTAATGGCTCAACTTGGAGAAGAGTTTCCAGAATTTAATTGGAAAAAGAATGTTGGTTACCCAACTCCAGATCATAAAAAAGCCCTTATAGAATATGGTTACACCGTTCATCATAGGAGAAGTTTTAAGCTTGGTACTACAAAAAAGTACAAAAAAGGCTAACGATAGATACTAAAATCACGTTTGTGTAAATCCATATTTAAGCAAATTGCTAGCATCAGAGAATTTGTAAGAAATGCAGAACCGCCATAGCTAACAAAAGGCAGTGGGATACCAATTACAGGTAGTAAAGCAGTAGCACTTCCAATATTGATGAAAAAGTGAATAAAAAATACTGAGGTCACACTTACTGTAACGAGTTGGGCAAATGGATGCTTATGATTACCCGCCATACTTAGCATTCGTATAAAGAAAAAAAGAAAAGTAATTATGAGTAAACCTAAACCAAGAAAACCGAATTCTTCACCAATTACACAAGAGATAAAATCTGTCCATTGCTCTGGTAAAAACCGAAGTTGTGTTTGAGTACCCTCTAAAAATCCTTTTCCAAACAAACCACCTGAGCCAATTGCAGTTTTGGCTTGGATGACATTCCAACCCGCACCGGTAGGGTCGAAGTTTGGATTGGTAAAAGCTGTAATTCTCGAGATCTGGTGAGGTTGTAGAATATCATTTAGTGCAAAATTCACACCAAACACAGTTAATGCTCCTGTAAAGAGTGCTGCCCCCGTTAGCCAAGGGCCTTTTTGTATTACAAAGATAAGCACAGCTAAAACTACTGTAGCAATAGCTCCATAAACCCAGCTGAATACAGTTAAATAAAGTATTAAAGCTGGAGAAATTATGAATAAGGAAACTCCATAAGGTAGCCCAGACCAGAATAACATCACTGGAATTAAAGAAAGAAATACAATTGCTGTACCAAAATCATTTTGTAGAATTATCAATGCCGTAGGCACCAATATCATAAACACTGCAATAAGAGCATATCTTACATTTTCGGCTGAGATATCTCGACGACTAGTAAGATAATTAGCAGTTGCTAAGATGGTTGCAATCTTCATCAGCTCACTAGACTGAACACTGATTGGACCAATTTTAATCCAACTTCTTGCACCATTAATTTCGGTACCAAATACAAAAGTTAGAATCATCAATATCAATGCTAATGCATAGAATAGATAAGAAAGCTGCATGTAAGACCGAGGAGTTATAAACTGAAACCCAAGTACAAGAACTACCGATAAAGCTACCCAAACTAACTGTTTTGGAAAATTATTGAGTATATACGATGGTAAAAATGCTGAAACAGGTCCTTGTGTTGCACTATATATTGCAACAAGGCCAATTATTGCAAGCATAAGCCAAGGAACAAAAATAGACCAATTAAAATCTTTAAAGTTATTCATTTTCCTTGTTGCTTTGTTTTCTTGGTACAAAATTCAGAACGTAATTATAAACGTACATTCTCTTTTTTTGTATTTCGCCAGTAAGGTATTTTTCAATTACTAATGAGGCAATTGGTGCTGCAGAAATTGAGCCAAACCCTGAGTTTTCTAGAAACACAGTTACAACAATTTTTGGATCATCTATTGGTGCAAAAGAAGTAAACCAACCGTGATCTTGGCCAAGTGGATTTTGAGCGGTTCCTGTTTTACCAGCTACTTCAATACCAGGTATGTTGGCATAATATCTTCCTCCACCTTCTAAGACCACTCTTCTCATTCCTTTTTTTACAGTCTCTAGGTAAATGTCTTTAACCCACTCAATTTTAGTATGTTCAGCTTTTCTATAGTTAATAGTGCCATCTGGTAATTGAGTTGCTTTAACAAGATGTGGAGTAATTTTGTATCCACCATTAGCTATTGAACTAGTCATCTGAGCAATTTGTAAAGGAGATGCAGAAATAAGTCCTTGTCCTATACCTAAGTTCAGTACATCTCCTAAACTCCATTTTCTTTTTCCAAAGCGTTTATCTAAATAGGTACTATCAGGAATGATACCTTGATTAGCACTTGGTAAATCAATTTTATTTGGAACACCAAGACCAAAATCTTTAATTAATGAGCTCCACTGGTTAAGCTTACCAGATGTAGTGATTTTGTCCATTAATGAAAGGAAATAGGTATTGCTAGAGTAAGCAATGGCTTTTTCAAGATTGTAGCTACCAGGCTCTGCTAAATCGTTATAGGCCCTTCCTCTAATGTAGGAACCGCTATTATAAATCTCGGTGGTTGGTGTTACAATACCTAGCTCCATCCCAACTATTCCCATCAAGGGTTTAAATGTTGAGCCAGGAGGCTGACGACTAGAAATAGCTCTATTATATAAAGGTTTTGTAGAGTCAGTGTTAATTTCTTGCCAATATTCTGTATCTATTCTACCTGCAAGGCGACTAACATCGTATTCTGGAGAACTGACTAAAGCCAGAATCTCACCAGTGTTTGGGTCCATTGCTACAACAGCACCACTTTTTCCTTTCATCAATTCTTCGGCAAAAAACTGTAATTCAGAATCAATAGTGCTAATTATATTGTCGCCTTGTACAGGAGGTAAAGGGCTGCGTTCTTTTGTGAAACTACCCAATGATTGGCCAAACGCGTTAACTTTTAAATAATTCATTCCAAGTTCACCACGTAAGCTATCCTCATAAATAAGTTCTAAGCCACTTTTACCTATTTTGTCGCCTAATCGGATAGTTTTACTCTTGGCATAATCATTTTCGTTCGCCTCTCTCAAATAGCCCAAAATGTGAGAAGCTTTCATTTTTGATGGGTAATTACGTTTACTATCTATTTGATGGCCAATACCTGGTAGCCTCCATACATTCTCTTGAATATTTGAAAAAGTCATGAAATCGATATCGGTAATAAGCCTAGAAGTTCTATACCAAGAGTACTTCTGAGCCTCTTTTACTTTTGACTCAATCAGACTGTCCGGAACCGATAGGAGATTAGCTAGAAGAGGTATGTTTGCCTCATCAAAGTTGCTAGGAGTAATAGTGAGGGAGTAAATAGGTTGATTATCTACGATAAGATTAAAATTACGATCGTAAATCAAGCCACGGGCTGCATCAACATATTCTTGGCGAATGGAATTTCTTTCCCCGAGTTCTTCATAAGTTTCGTAATTAACAATTTGAAGCAAAAACACCCTGCCTAACACAATTAGGCACAGTCCCATCATTATAACTTGCAATACAATTATAGAAGTTCGGGTTCTATCTGTGTTATATCGTTTCAAAGTATTTACTTCCCTTTAAAAACAAAGAGTACTGCTCCAGTTAAAGCAGTATATAAACTGCTAAGAACTAAAAATAATATTGGTGAAACACCCGAAGTGTAGGTTTGTATAAACGAACTTAGAGAGAGAAAAAAAGCATTGTGTATAAAAGCCGCAACCCAAATAAAGAAGAAAATTTGCCAAAGAAGTAGTCTATTCTCCGAGTTTCTGGAAATCACTTTATAGCTAATAAAAATGAGCAAAGTTTTAGAGAACATATATAACCCCCATAAATCAAATAGAGAGTCTTGAAGCAGTCCTAAACCCGCAGCAAATAAGAGAACTTGCGTTCTTTCATATCTCATACTTAGCCAAAGCAAATAAATCAAAACGGGGTCGGCAATAGCACCAAAAATACTCAAGTATTGAAATAACAACACATGTGATAGCACGAAAAGAATACCAATGCCAATATGTTTAAATACTTCTCGGTTCATTTAAGTATCTCGTTATATTGGTTTTGCAAGCTTACTAAAGAGGTGTCTCTATTAAACTTTACAATGAAACCTTCAGAAACATCAAACAAAGAAGCGGATGGTTTTAAGTAGATTCTTTGAGTTTCCTTTCCTTCCTCAGGTTCTGTTCTAGTAACCGTACCAATGGGAATACCTTCAGGGTATTGATTACTAAATCCGGATGTTTCAATCACAAAACCACTATCAACTCTTATAGTTAGAGGAACAAAGTCCATTACAAGCTCCGTCATATTAGAGCCAGCCCAAGATACAATACCAGGAGCTTGATTTTCCTGAACTTTAGCACTTACCCTAAACAAACTGTTATAATAGGGCATTACCTGAGCATACTTATCATTGATTAATACGATTTTACCTAGTAGACCATCGGATGTAATTAGAGGCATACCCGGTTTTAAACCTTCAGAAGCACCTGGAGTAATTGTAAGACTGTTATTAATACCACTAAGTTCTTTCCCAATAATTGTAACAGGCGCTAAATCTAAAGTTGATTTTTCTTTAAACTCGAACATTCTTCGAAGATTTATATTCTCCTGTTCAATAGAACGCAATCTACTTAACTCGTCTTGCAATAGAATATTCTGACGTTGTAAATAAGTATTTGTGTTTAAAGCCTGTCGATAGATTCGAACACTAGATAGGGGAGTTTGAAGTAAACTCACAACGGTTATGGAAACCTGACGTAAACTATTAATCCCACCTTGATTTCTACTTACAGCAATAGAAATTGCGAGTAATAGAAGAATAGCGGTTAATATATAATCTTTGGCTTCACCAACTTTAATGAGTTTAAATTGCATTCATCTTAAGAGTTATGAAATCACAGGGCGATAATATTCAAGGTTTTCAAGTATGGCACCAGTACCACGAACTACAGCAGTAAGTGGATCTTCTGCTATATGTACGGGAAGGTCGGTTGTTTCCATAATGAGTTTATCCAAATTCTTTAACAAAGCTCCACCGCCTGTTAGCATAATTCCACGATCTAAGATATCAGCAGAAAGCTCAGGTGGAGTTTGTTCTAGAGACTTTGTAATAGACTCTACAATGGTATTTACTGATTCAGCGATAGCTTCTCGAGCATCTTTTGATGTAATATGACGTGTTCTTGGAACACCGTTTACAAGGTCACGACCTTTAGTAATCATCTCAAGTTCTTCATCAAGAGGGGCTGCAGAACCAATTTCACATTTAATTTTTTCAGCAGTTCGTTCACCAATCAACAAGTTGTGATTGCGTCTAAAGTAGTTAATGATGTCATCGTTCAATTCATCACCACCTAATCGTACCGACTGTGCATAAACAATACCTGATAATGCGATAACAGCGATTTCTGTAGTACCGCCCCCAATATCAACAATCATATTACCTACAGGCTCATGTACATCTAAGCCAATCCCAATAGCCGCAGCCATAGGTTCATCAACTAAATAAACTTCTTTTGCACCTGCATGTTCAGCGCTATCTCTTACAGCTCGTCGTTCAACTTCTGTAATCCCACTAGGTACACAGATAACCATTTGCCGAGTTGTGGAGTACCATTTTACCTGCACTTTTTTAATCATGCCTCGTATCATGTGTTCGGCTACTTCGAAATCAGCAATTACACCATCTCTTAATGGGCGAACTGTTCTAATATTCTTATGAGTTTTCTCGTGCATCAATCGGGCTTCGTGACCTGTGGTTACAAATGCGCCATTTTGATTGAGAGCAACTATTGATGGCTCGTCCAAAACGATACCTTGGCCACGTGCATAAATCAATGTGTTAGCTGTACCTAGATCTATTGCTATATCTGTGTATAAAAAGTCTAAAAGACCCTTTTTTCTTTTGGTCTTGGTTTTCGACTGTGAAGGAATACCGTAATTGTCTGACATTGCCACTATAGAGGATATTTAAATTATGCAGGGTGTAGATTAAAAGAAAATACAATAATGATTTTGTATTAGCGAATATATAAAAAGTGAAATAAAATGAAAGGTTTGTTAATGTTTAAAATGTCGTTTACCTGTAAAAATCATTGTCATACCGTATTCATTTGCCTTAGCGATAACTTCTTCATCGCGAATACTGCCACCTGGCTGAATAATTGCTTTTGCACCAGCTTTTGCAGCAGCTTCAACCCCATCCGCAAATGGGAAGAATGCGTCTGAAGCGATTGCAGAACCTTCTAGGCTTAATCCTTCTTTTTGAGCTTTGGCAACAGCTATTTCTGATGAATCTACTCTACTTGTTTGGCCTGAGCCAATTCCTAAAGTTCTGCCGTCTTTTGCGTAAACGATAGCATTAGATTTCACATTTCTAACAACCTTCCAAGAAAAGAGAAGATCTTTCATTTCTTCAGGTGTAGGAGTTCTTTCGGTTACAACTTTAAACTCGTCAGCATTAATGGGTGCTAAATCGGTGTCTTGTTTCAATAGGCCACCAAAAATAGAACGGTACGAGTGTAATTGTACTTCTTGTATAGTTTTCTTGATGCGGATTAAGCGTCGGTTCTTTTTCTGCGTTAGTAACTCAAGCGCATCATTAGAAAAAGATGGTGCAATAATGATTTCAGTAAAGATTTCATCAATTGCCTTTGCTGTCTCTAAGTCAAGCTCTTTATTTACAACAACAATTCCACCAAAAGGTGAAACAGTATCTGTGCTAAATGCACGTTTGTAAGCTTCTGAAAGATTATCAGCAATTCCTACACCGCAAGGAATAGTGTGTTTAATAATTACACATGCAGGTTGATTATCATCAAAAGATGAAATGATATTTAGTGCTGAGTCAACATCTAGGTAGTTGTTGTAGCTTAGTTGTTTTCCGTGGAAACAATCAATAATGGCATCTTGATCTCCATAAACTGCAGCGCTCTGATGTGGATTCTCTCCGTAACGAAGTTCTTGAGAAAGAGGCAACGATATATGTAATTGTTGAGCTGGGTTTTCATCAACTAAGCCTGTAAAATAGTTCGCAATTGCAGTATCATAATCAGCTGTATGGCTAAACGCATCTTTTGCTAATTGTTGACGAGTTTTGAACGAGATTCCGTTGCCGTTTTTAAACTCAGTAATAAAATCTTCATACTGAGCTGAACTACTTAGAATAGCTACATGAGCAAAATTCTTAGCTGCAGCTCTAATCATGGTAGGTCCGCCAATATCTATAAATTCGGTTGCTACTGCTGGGGTAATTTCACCTTCGTTAATCTTATTTTTGAAAGGGTAGAGGTTAACTACAACTAGCTCAATTGGCTCAATGCCCAATTCTTTAAGTTCTTCAACATCTTTATCGTAGCTTGTTCTAGCTAAAATACCGCCATAAACATTTGGATGAAGAGTTTTAACTCTACCATCAAGGCATTCTTTAAAATGGGTGATCTCCGAAACATCTTTTACAGGGATACCAGCTTCAGAAATAGCTTTTGCTGTTCCACCTGTAGATAACAATTCAACGTCTTGTTCATGTAATGCAGTTGCTAAGTCGATGAGAAGTGCTTTATCAGAAACAGATAATAATGCTCTTTTAATAGTAAGGTTCGTTTCTGGTAAAGAATTTAGAGGTTTTAAAGCCACGTTTTTAGTTGTTTAGAGATTCTAGATGTTGTTGGATAATTACAGGGTACAATTTGTGTTCTTGTATAAGCACACGCTCAGCAAGTTGTTCCGGAGTATCATTATTTAAAACGGGTACTCGAGATTGTCCCAAAATTGGGCCGTCGTCATACTCTTTACTTACAATATGGATTGTGCATCCACTTTCCTTTTCTTGAGCATCGAGTACAGCCTTATGAACTTTTATGCCATAAAAACCTTTTCCACCAAATTTTGGCAATAACGATGGATGAATATTCAAGATTCGATCTGGAAAAGCATCAATTATTGAAGAAGGAATTTTCCGTAAGTAACCCGCCAATATTATTACATCAGTTTCCCATTCATGAAGTTGAGCTAAGAGCTTTTGTTCATACTCTAACTCGGTCGCATAATCCGATAATTTTAAAACAGCGGCAGGGATATTGTTTGCAGAAGCTCTTTTAAGACAATAAGCATCTTCTTTATTGGACATAAGCCCAACTATACGAGCATTTAGTTGCCCGCTTTGAATCGCATCAATAATTGATTGGAAGTTAGAGCCTGACCCGGAGGCAAAAACAACAAGTTTCTTCAATGTAAATAGAGTTTTTGGCGTTGCTGATATGCTCTATTAAGATAGGGAAACTTTGAAAGCAATAAAGGATAAAGATGAGTAAAATTTATCCCGAGGAAGTTTTATTTAACATCGTTTCTCGCCGGAACACTTGGTAGTTATTAAAGCTCCATGTAATCTGATTAATTGTAATTTTTATTACGGTTGCAATAGGAATAGCAACTAGCATGCCGAGTACTCCAGCTGTCTCTGCACCAATAAGAATGATGAACAAAATAGCAACCGGGTGCATGTCTGCTGAGCGAGAAAAAAGCATGGGTTGTAATAAAATATTATCGAGCATCTGAACCACAAAAATTGCTAAAAGACAAACAAGTACTAGAGAAAAATCTCCAGTTTCTATGATGGAGATAATTACAGAAAGTATATAGCCGATTATGGGGCCGAAGTAAGGAATGGTATTAGCTACACCTACAGCAATTCCGACAGAAAGTGAATTGTTGAGGCCAGCTACGGATAGGGTTCCCCAAGAAGCAAGAGCTACTAAAAGACTTTGCAAAAGCACACTTCTAAAGTACAAGCTGAGTCTTTTTTCAATTTTGTCAATCAATGTTAAGGTAGTTTCAAAGTATTTATTAGGTACTAATGTGAGAACATCTCTTCTGATTTTACTACCATCTTTAAGAAAAAAGAAAGCCGCAAAAGGAACTACCAAAATTGCCGAGAAAATGTCTGTAAATACACCAACTAAATCACTTACAACGTTAGAGAATTTATTAAAGTCGAAAAGGTCATTTAGGATTCTCGAAATATTATCACTCAAAAAACCTTCAGGAATGAATTTGTAGTCAGCGCTTAATCGTGCTTCTACTTTGGAAGCAATCATCTCGATATTTCGAATATCAAGTTGGCTCGTAAGTTCAACCATCTGCTCAGCAATAATCGGAATTATGCTGGTAGAGATGTATACAAAGATTAAAATTACAGCGGTAAGGGTAATTGCAATTGAAAAAGTTCTATTTACTCTATTACGTTGTAGCCAGTTTACAATGGGATCTAAAACGTAGCTCAAAATCATAGCGAGAATTAAATAGAGCACCAAGGTGGCGTAGTTATATAGAATTAGCCAAACAAAAACTAGTGCTGCTATGCCAATCCCAAATTTAACAACGCGTTCTAAGGTGATATTTCTCATTCGTCGATGAACTTTATCAGTGTATCAATTTCTTTTAGAATAATATTTGAATCGTAGCCTTTTCTCATTAAAAAGTCGAACAATTTTTTTCTTCTTTTCTCGGGGCTTGTTCTTAATAAGTGAGCTTTCTTCTTTAGAGTAAGCGCACGTAATGTATCACCTATTTTTTCAGTATTGAAATACTTATTTATGGCATGCTCAATATCTGCTTTCGGAATTTTTTTACGAAGAAGCTCAGCTCTTATTTTATTACTTCCCCATTTATTGAACTCAAACTTATCGTGTACATATTTAAGTGCAAAAGCACGGTTGTTTATATAACCTTTTTGCTCTAATTCTTCAATAATATGCTGGATTATTTCTGGCGCAAAATCCTTTTTGGATGCTTTTTGTTGTAATTCAAAGCTGGCATGATCTCGTCTTGAAAGCAAACCAATGAGATACTCTCGAGCTTTCCAATAAGATTCCTGTTTAAGAATGTTTTGATAAAGAGCAGAGGTTAGTATAACTCCTTTTCGTAAATCTAACTTGGCAAGAGTAGCATCAGATACACCTATAATAAACTTATCCTCCGAAAAAAGTGAGTAACGAGTTTTATTCTTCTTTTGCACTTCAATTCGTGCAATAGTCATTGGGAATTCGAATTCTTTAGGAGTATCCATAGAGGATAGGAAAAAAGAACAGCTAACTATGAACAAGTTAGCTGTTCTTTAATTAAGTATGAACTTATTTAGCGCTTTCAGTAGCAGCTTCTGCAGAAACTGAAGCAATCTCTTCAATTTCTTCACCTTTTAGTTTAGCACGAACAATTTGTTCGATTTTAGCACATAATGCAGCGTCTTCTTCAAGGAATTGCATAGCAGAGTCTGCTCCTTGTCCAATAGGTTCTCCATCATATCTAAACCAACTTCCACGCTTCTGTATGATGTCAAATTCAACAGCTAAATCTAGTATTTCAGATATTTTGGAAATCCCTTTACCGTACATGATGTTAAATTCAACCACTTTAAAGGGAGGGGCAACTTTGTTTTTAGCGATTTTAACTTTGGTTCTGTTACCTAATACTTCATCACCTTTCTTGATAGCGCCAATTCTTCTAATATCTATGCGGACAGAAGAGTAAAATTTCAATGCGCGTCCACCAGTGGTTGTTTCAGGGTTCCCAAACATCACACCAATTTTTTCACGTACTTGGTTAATGAAAATACATGAGGTATGAGATTTGTTAACAATACCTGTGATCTTTCTGAGAGCTTGAGACATCAAACGAGCTTGTAAACCCATATGAGAATCCCCCATTTCTCCTTCAAGCTCTGCGCGAGGAACAAGAGCAGCTACAGAATCGACAACAATAACATCTAAGGCGCCAGAACGAATTAAAGTCTCAGTAATCTCTAGCGCTTGCTCACCGCTATCAGGTTGAGAAACTAATAGTTCATCTACTTTAATACCTAATGCCCGTGCATATCTTGGGTCAAAAGCATGTTCTGCATCTATAAATGCAGCATAGCCACCGTTTTTTTGAGCCTCAGCAATAACTTGTAAAGCAAGAGTTGTTTTACCACTTGCTTCTGGCCCGTAAATCTCTGTAATACGACCACGAGGCACACCCTGAACTCCAAGGGCATAATCTACCATTATGGAACCTGTAGATATTACATCTACGTTTTGCATGGCGTCGTCGCCCAATTTCATAATGGTACCTTTACCGTGTTGTTTTTCTATTTGTCCTACGGCAATGTCTATCGCTTTAAGTTTGTCGTTTGATTCAGCCATGATGTTATTCGTTATTTTTAAATGTTACTTTATGCAAAGTTACACAAACAGAGTGTCAGAACGTGTCACATATACAGTGCAAAGAATATATGTTCAATATATGTAATTGCAAACAGATTTTTTTATTATTCTGATGTGTACAATCTATATGTTAGACCGAGATAAATAAAAATCCTTACAAAAAAACTATTCATCCTCAGGGTGGAAATTCAATGGGACAGTGTCAGACATTTTCTCAAAGCCCCAATATCCATCAAAAAGAATAGCTAAAGAATCATAAATGTACCCTGATATATGAATCTTCACTGATGGAGTGATTAATGTAAGCATGGATGTTTGAGGAAGAACTAACATTCGATTTTTCGATGATAATGAAGAACTTATGTAATAAAGATAGGTTTTGTCTTCATATTCATTTTCATAAGTGACGTTTAGAAAATTGATGAAACTCAATTCATAATTGGAATCATCTATTTGTCTAAAAAATACATCTTGCGAGATAATTTCTTTACCTATGTAACGAGATTTGTCTTTTCGCATTTCGCCTCTGATTGTAAAGCCATTTTCAGCTGCTTTATTCTCGATTAAAGACTCCACAAAATGTTGAAAGGAACCGTTATAGGCTAGAGCTCTATTCTTTGTCCATTTATTTCGTGTTCTTTTTCTCTTACTAGTCATCAGCTCAAAAAGAGGACGCCCTAGATATGAGGTTCGATTGTTTTTGTAATCTAGTGTGAAGGATTCGAGGAAATAACTAATTCTATAACCTAAAGCTTTGTTTTCGATAGTCAGCTTATCGTATGCATAAGCAGTTAGAACTCTAGTTTCAGGATCGAAATCAAAGTTTAAGACTTCTTTATTTATAATCTTAGTGTCTTTAGCAAAAGGACCTTGACCAATAAAAATTCGTTCAAACTCTGAGAAATTATAATTCCAGTCGTCTGAGTTCGGCACTACGGTTAGTTCATTCAACTCATAGACCTGAGCTTCAAGCGTAAAGGAATATGAAGGTTTGATTTTATTCGTGTTTAGTTCAGAAGAAACTCTGCTATAACCTAAGGAAGTTACAAGAAGCTCATATATACCATCTGGGATTCCAGTTAATACAAAATTTCCATCCGTATCGCTCACAGTACCAATGGTAGTTCCACTTAAAAAGATCTGAGCTCCAATAATGGGTTCAGAATCTTCCTTATCTATTACTTTACCTGAAATCTTGTTCTGTGCAATTAAAGAGCCTTGCAAAAATAATGCGGTAAGAATTAGTGCTAATGAAAATCTAGATGAATTAAAGCGCATCAACTACAATTTTAAGTTCTTTCATAACTTGTTCAATCTGAGCTGTTGTTGTATAAGGAGCTGGTCCAAATCTGAGAATATGGCCTCTTGCGTCCGTAAAAATATCTTTTTCTAGTAGTCGAGCTCGAATTTCTTGAGCACGAGGTGATGTTAAAGACAAAAAGCCGCCATTAAATTCTAAACCGCGATTGTGAGTGAGTTTTATAAGATTAGAAGAGAAATTATGATTTAGAAAATGCTCTTTAAGTAAGCCAACCTTCTGTTGATACTGCTCTCTTAATATTTCTGGTGTGAGGTGGTGCTCTTTAAAGAATTCTACAACTTCAGCAGCTCGATATTGAGAGGAGGGATCATATGTACCACTCGCAAATCGTTGGTCAGAATTGTCATATTCTGTTAGATCTGAAGTTCTAGGTTTTTCAAGCGTACTGAAGGACGCAAACCAACCGGTAATAGCTGGCCGCAACTCACAGTTTTTCGGAAAACGAAGAAAACAGTTGGCTTCTCCCCACTGAAGGTATTTATATCCACCAATTAAGATAAAGCAGTCTTCTAGATCTGCATCTCGTAAAGAAATAGGCACCACATTAGTAGCATGGTAATCATCAATTAAAACTGGAATACCTTTAGAACGTGCTGCTTTAGCAATTTCTGAAAGGTGGGTGTTTATCAAACTAGATTCGAAATAGACTCGTGAAAGCATTACTGCCGATGTTCGGTCGTCCATTTCTGCAATAATTCGGTGTGCAAAAGACTCATCAGGGTTTGTTGGAACCCAAGATACTTCAAGTCCATTCTCTTCAAGACGATGTAATTGGCGATAAATAGAATGAAATTCCCCATCAGTAGAGATGATTTTGGGCTTATTTTTTAGATCGAGACTACTTAACCAGCTTACAAAAAGAAAATGCGTGTTTTCTTCGCGACAATAGAAACCATTTGGGTCGTCATAAAATTGACGTAAGTACTCTCTAAGAATTTCTGTTTTCTCGGCAGCCTTAGCCCATTTTTTATCTACTAATTCAGCTGAGTCCATGAAATACTCTTTCTGTCCATCCAAAGCAACATCGGGCCAAGCCTGATGGGAGTGACCTGTAAACAAAAGACGCTCTGCAACCCTAAAGTGTGAATAATGAGGGATTAATGACTGGGCCAATTGGTCGATATCTAACATAAATTTATGTATTTAAGGAATGGGATAAACATGAATTAAAGTGATAGGTTCTCAAAATAGTGTATTAATCATGCATAGAACAAAAACAAATATCTTAAACCAATTATGGGTTAATGCTGCCTGCATTAGAATTTGGCTCTTATAGCCCATAAATCAGGGAAAATTGCCCTGTGAAGTGTTTTTTGAAGATATGCAACACCATCTGAGCCACCAGTTCCTTTTTTAGTGCCAATTGTACGCTCAACCATTTTAACATGTCGATATCGCCATTCTTGAAGGCCTTCATCAAAATCTACTAAAAGTTCGCTAACCATAGCAGCTTCAGGGTTGGAGTTCATAACATTAATTAAAGTAGCTTGGATTTTTTCGGATGGATTGAAAAGAAGCCCGGTTTCATTTTCACGAATTGGTTTGGCATCGTAACCTTTGTGTGAAAGGTATTGGCAAAAGCTTTCCCAGATGGTGGTTTCGGCCATTCGTTTTTCAAGTATGGAAATATGTTTTGGCATTTCTTTATGAGCTTCCTTCATTAAAGGGAAACGAAGTCCACATAGAATCTCAATTTCACGGAATTGAAGGGATTGAAAGCCACTTGATTGCCCCAAAAATTTCCGAAAGCTGTTAAACTCAAGAGGGGTCATAGTTTCTAGAATATCAACTTGTCCAACTAGAGTCTTAAGAATGGTTAGTATTCTACGTAAAGTTTTTACAGCACCCCATGTATTACCTTTATTTAGTTCATTAATAAGCTTTTCAAATTCATGTATAATTTGTTTGAACCATAATTCGTATGTTTGATGAATGATGATGAAAAGCATTTCATCGTGCTCTTCTGGGGTAGATTGCAGGTTTTGCAAATCCAGAAGCTGATTTATCTTTAAATAGCTTGTATAAGTTGTACTCATGGTTAAAAATCTATTCTACATAATTTTATCGTGACAACAATATGAGTGAATATTAAGAAAAAAGCTTTTGTTAATTCTTGTAAAAAAAAGAATACTGTTTGTAAGAATTTGTAAAATATCTTTAAATGCAAAAACCACTGCAAATAGGGTTTTACTCAGAGTAAACTTTTCCTTAATGTGTGGCAAATACAGGAACAAGAAACTTAATCAGCACCTAATGGGTAAAAAACCGTTACTGTCTACTATCATTCTCTTTTTATTATCAGCCTCCCTGTATGCCCAAACCGGTAAGATTACAGGGCGTGTAATTGATACTAATGGCGATCCCTTGCCAGGGGTGAATGTTATAATTGACGAAACTACTACAGGAACATCCACTGATTCAGATGGATATTATACAATTTTAAATCTGAGTGCCGGCACATATGTGCTAAAAGCTACGTATATAGGCTTTGCTACAGTTAAGGTTGAGGATGTCCAAGTTGAAATTGGCTTGACAACCGAAATCAACTTCACTCTTTCAGAGCAGTTGATTGAAGGTGAGGAAATAGTTGTAGTCGCCGAGAAGCCAGTTATTAAAAAAGATGTGTCATCCAGTTTGGCAAGTATTAATAAAAGTGAACTCGAAGCGCTTCCTATAACGAGTGTTACCTCTGCAATTGGCTTACAGGCTGGTATTGAGGGGTTGAGCGTTCGTGGTAGTGGTAGTGACGAGGTGTCTTTTAACTTAAATGGGTTGAGTTTGCGTTCAGAACGTGATAACACGCCATTTACAGGTATTAGTGTGACTTCTATAGAGAATGTTCAGGTTCAAACTGGTGGTTTTAATGCTGAGTATGGCGATGTGCGCTCTGGTGTTGTAAATGTAACCAGTAAAGAGGGTAATCCAGATAGGTATACACTCGATGGGATTATAAGAGTGACTCCACCTCAAGCAAAGAATTTTGGTCAAAGTGTTAATGACCCTGATTCGTATTGGATTCGTCCTTATTTGGATGATGATGTTGCATGGACGGGTACAGATAATGGAAATTGGGATGTTTACACACAGCGTGAATATCCTGTATTTCAGGGTTGGAATGCAGTTTCTCAGGAATTGTTAGCAGATGACGATCCAAGTAATGATTTGACTCCAGAAGGTGCTCAGCAGTTATTTTTATGGCAGCACAGAAAGAAAATGGAGATTGATGAATCTGATTATGAAATCGATTTAACGCTAGGTGGGCCAGTACCTTTTATAAGTGAAAAATTGGGTAACCTTAGGTTTTCAACTTCGCTTCGTAAAACAAATACTGAGTACTTCATACCGCTATCAAAAGATGCTTACGAAAGTACAACTTGGATGGGTAAAATTACTAGTAACATTGCTTCGGGTATGAAACTATCCTTTGATGGGCTGTATGGTATACAAACTGGTACCGGTTCTAGTCAGTCAGGTAATCCAGGCTTCTTTGTTTCACCAACAGGTATTGCGGGTAGTATGGATCAAGTAAGTTACATTGATACTCGTATTTACGCGAGTGATTATTGGGCGCCTACTAAAGTAACGACCTCAAATTTTGGAGCTCAATTTACTCACACAGTTACTAATAGCACATTCTACGAAGTTAAATTAAGCCGACTATCAACTAAAAATAGCACAAATCCTGGTCCATACAGGGAAGGTCCTGGTGCGGTAACTATTGGTGGGCTTGATTTTGATGAAGGTCCATTTGGTTTTTATGAAGATCAGAGTAGTGGAATCGGTTCTGGTATGAGAATGGGGATTGGTATGAGTAACTCTCGTGACAGTTCAGAGGTTTCAGTGGTAACTGGTAGTTTTGCAATTACTAGCCAATTAGATAGAGTAAACCAAGTTAAGGCAGGTTTAGAGTTAATTAGAACACATAGTAATATTAATTATGGTTCATATGATAAGAACTTGCCTTCAGGTAGATATACATCTAAATGGGATACAACGCCAATAAGATTGTCTGCCTATGTTCAAGATAAGCTTGAATTTAAAGGGATGATTGCTAATGTTGGTTTAAGGTTTACTTATGCTGATCCAAACATTGATTGGTATGATTATGACACTTTTGACGATGTGTTTAAAAGTGGGGGCTACGCAAATATTGATTCACTCGATACTTATAGAGTTAAACCTCAGTTGATTGTACAACCAAGGTTAGGTGTTGCGTTCCCAATTACAGACAATAGTAAATTGTTCTTTAACTACGGTCATTTCTTGCAACTTCCAGATCCTGAAGATTTATACTTAGTTAGAGTTGAACCATTTACGAATTCTATAGTAAGAATCGCAGCCCCAGAGAATAAGGTTCCAAAAACAGTTTCTTATGAGCTAGGTTATGAGCAAAATCTCTTTAATAAATATCTATTCAGGATTAGTGGATATTATAAAGATTTAAGTCAACAACCAGTAGTTATTGATGTTTATGGAAGCAATGACGGATCCTATTCTGTAAGTAAACCATATTCTTATGAGGATATTAGAGGTCTTGAAATAACTTTAAAGAAACAACCATCAGATTTAATTTGGGGTGAAGTGAGTTATACTTACAGCGTGAGATCATCAGGCTTGTTTGGTTCGTTAGAAGTGTATGAAAACTCTTTTGAGCAAAGAGATTATGATCGTTCTACTAATGAAAATGATATCTACAAGCCAATACCTCAGCCATATGCAAGACTTCAGCTATACATGAAGTCTCCAACAAAGTTTGGTCCTAAAGTAATGGGTGGTAATCCACTTGCAGATTGGAACTTTAGTACCATTATCTCTTGGAGTGCTGGTAGTTACATAACATATACTGGTGGTGGTTCTATCCCTGGTGTAGTACGTAACTTCCAATTACGTGATTCGTGGTCAACTTCATTAAGAGTATCAAAAGAAATTAAATTCAATCAAAACCAAAGAATTAATTTCTTCATGGATGTAAGTAATGTTCTAAATCAAAGAGTGCTTAACATCTTTAATATGGGAGCTGTAACTGGTACTGATTATTTGGACTACATGGCTTCACTGCATCTGCCTAAAGATAAGCTAGAGGAGATTAACCTACTTAATGCTAGAGTTCCTGGAAATGATAGACCAGGTGATTATAGAGCTCCGGATATTGAGTATGTTCCAATAGAAGTAACAACAGATCATAACAATGTATCAAACCCTAACACAAGAGCATTATATTATAACTCTATAGAAGCAAAATATTATCAGTATGTAAACGGCTCTTTTGTAGATGCTGACAGTGATAAAGTGAAAAAAGTGTTGGAAGACAAAGCATATATAAATATGCCTGATCAACGTTTCTTTAACTTTTTTAACCCGAGAACATTCCGATTCGGAATTAGATTTTCATTTTGATTGATTTAATGTATCGATATATGATTTATAAAATTTCCAAAAAACTATTATTAACGCTCGCTATTTCAATAATCTGTGTATCGTACAGTAAAGCACAGGTAGATTACAGATGGCTAAATGTGGGCTCTTTTCATAATTTCTATTCCAGTATAGGTTCAGAAATTGAGGAAGGCTTTATAAAAGAACAGCAAGGTGGATGGCAATGGCCAGCTATCTACAGAGGGCAGGATGCACAAGCTGCAAAAGCTATGTGGATTGGCGCTACCGATGTAAAAGACGACCAAGGCAATACTTACGATTATCGAGTAGTCCATGTTGGACCTCGTGTTACTGGCCTAGGTGAGTTTTATCCACTCGAAATTAAAACTGTGAGTAGATTTGCTCCTCCTGAAGTATATGTTGATGGATTAGGTTCTTATAGTAAAAACGTAAACAATGATGAGGTGGATCCTTCTCTAAAGGCCGATCGAGCCATTGTTACAAAAATGAATTCCTTATTAGGGATTACACTTACAAGAACAGCAAAACAATTTAGTCAACAATATCACGACAATTATCATGTAATAGAGTATACATTAACAAATACTGGTAATACTGATGATGACGAAGAAATTGAGCTTCCTAATGAAACTGTAAAGAATGTTTACCTTTTCTTACAAAATCGTATGGCTCCTGTTAAAGCTAGTAGATATACCATCGGTAATGGTACTGGTTGGGGTTTAAATACGATGATTGATAGAAGAGGTGATGGAATGCAACCTGGCGAAGCAGAAGATTTTCGTGCTCATTTTGCTTGGCATGGTTTGTTTTCTACATATAAGCCAACAGGTGCTCCTTCAGATTTTGACAATATTGGAGGTCCAATCTGGGTTCCGAATACTACCGGTGGTTGGCTAGATGCAGCTGATACTACTGGTGCATTAGTTGCTTATCATTTTGTTGGTTCTGTTACTTTACATGCGGATAAATCTGCTACGGATAAATCAGACGATATTAATCAACCATCAACGATGTCTCAATCAGATTCTGATGGTAATTTATCAAGAAATAATAGTCCATTTGATCCTTTAAAAATGGAAGCGGAATATAACTTAATGAGTGAGGGTAGGACTCCGCGTCATGCTTATAATATTGAACCAACTGGCTTACCAGGCTTTTTAGCCCCAACAAAAGATCCATCTACAGGTGCTACAGCAGGTGGTTGGTCGTACAACTCTGGTTATGGCCCATATACATTAGCACCAGGTGAGAGTGTTACAATTGTTATTGCTGAAGGCTCTGCTGGTATTGATAAGGAGTTAGCTAATAAAACTGGAGCTGATTATAAAAATGGTTTGATTTCAACATTGCAAAAGAACCAAGTGGTTTTCCAAGGAAGGGATTCATTATTTCAAACTTTTGAACGCGCTGTAGCGAATTATCAAAGTGATTATAACATTCCCCAAGGACCTTTACCTCCAAGCAGTGTTATTGTAAACTCTGCTGGTGATGGAATTGAAATAGAGTGGGATTTTGAAGGCAATGAAAGCGATATAGAGGGCTTTGAAATTTATAGAGCAACAGGCCGTTCAGACAGTACCTATCGTTTAGTATACACCGCAACGCCAGGAGAACGCTCAATTATTGATGGTGATGTTGCTAGGCTTTCTGATCCAGGAGCATACTCGCCAGATACACCTACTCCTATTCGCGGTAGAGATTATTACTACTACGTGGTAACGGTTGGAAAAGTAAATAATGATGGAACTGGTAACACTCCGACAGGTTCAAAACTAAGAAGTAATAGATATTATACTCAAACTTATGATCCTGCTCGTTTATTAAGACAAGCTGGTGAAGCAATGTCTGACATAAGAGTTGTACCAAACCCTTATAATAGAAATGCCAATGAAGATTTATTATTAGATCAAGATGGTAATGATAGAATTGCTTTTTATGAAATTCCAGGACAATGTAAGATTGAAATCTATACAGAAATCGGAGAACCTATTAAAACCATTATTCATGATAATGGTAGTGGTGATGAGTTTTGGGATTTAAAAACGGAATATAGACAACGAGTAGCTAGCGGTATTTATATAGCTAGAATTACAAATCAGGATCCTTTTGATCCGGAGTATGGACGAGTTGTGATTCGAAAAATTGTAATTATTTTGTAACGGAGAAATGGTGAGAAAATTTCAAATTATCTTCTTATTTATTATTGGTTTGTTCCTCTCGTCTTTAGATGTTGTGGCACAGAAAAAAAGAGCACAAACAAGTATGAAATTCCTGAGTGTTTCCCCTGCGGCAAATGCAGCTGGGATGTCTAACGCTGTTACAGCTTTAGAATTAGGCTCTGCTTCGGTGTTCTATAACCCTGCAGCTATTGCTAACTCAGACAGTAAGTATGATTTCACCGGTGGTGTTGTTCAATATATAGCTGATATCAACTATAACTCAGCTTCATTTACTTATCGCCCCTCAAATAGAGATTTTGGAGTGATTGGTTTTAATGTATTAGCTGTTGATTATGGTAATATTTTATCTACTGTGGTTGATGGATCAAGTTCTACAGGCTATCAAGATGTTGGAACAATTAGTCCAAGTGCTGTTGCAATAGGTGTAGCGTATGCAAATGCAATTACAGATCAATTTTCTGTGGGTGCTAACTTAAGATATGTAAGTGAAGATCTGGGTTCAGTTAATATGGAAAGCGATGGTTCTGGAGGATATTTAAATGAGTCTTTTAGTGCTAATGTTTTAGCCTTAGATTTTGGTGTGCTATATAAAACAGGTTTTAAGAGCCTGAATTTTGCAATGGCAGTTCAAAACTTTTCCAAAGAAATCACTTTCGATGATGAAAGTGCTGAATTGCCGATGACCTTCAAGATTGGTTTGGCAATGGATGTTCTCGATTTAACGAATATTGATGGAAGTACTCATAGCCTTTTAGTTAGTCTTGATGCAAGAAGACCTCGTGATTATGATGAACAACTGGTACTGGGCTTAGATTATGGTTTTATGAATCGATTTAATATTAGAGGAGGCTATGCAGTTCCTTCTAATGATGAAGAAAGTTTTTCCTTCGGTGGAGGAATTGTTCAACCCATAGGAAAAATTAACTTAGCAGTGGATTACGCTTACACTGAATTTGGAGTTTTTGGAAATGTTAACAGAATTAGTTTTCGACTAGATTTTTAATAGGTTTGTTAATGAATAAAATAGATAGAAATATATTTTTAGCATTAGGTTTAGTTGGATTATTAATACTTACTCCTTCTTGTAAAAAAGAAGCTAGTAGTTTATATGATCCAAATTATGAGTCATCTCATCCTACACCAGTAATTACTAGTATTTTACCTGCTAATGGTTATTTAGCAGGAGTAGACTCTGTAATTATTAATGGTGAAAATTTTGCAACGGACTTAGATAGTATGACTCTAAATTTCGGTGGTGAGCCAGGTATTATTTATCGTTCTACACCTACTCAAATGGTTGCACGTCCAGGTTTTAAAATTGGCGATGAAGTACCAGTAAGAGTTTCTGTTAGGGGTTCTGAGTTCTTTAGTAATGTTTTCCCTTATAAGTTAGATGATCCTTTCGATTTTTACGCGGGTACTACTTCAGACTTTGCTCCAACATCAGGTATTGCTATAGATGAAAACGACAATATTTATACTGTTGTAGACAATAGCTCTACAGGTAGAATTCGTTATACAAAAATTGCTACTGATGGAACAATAGAATTAGATGGTGTTAAAGCCCCAGGTGAACCTAGACCTACTTTTGGTGATACTAGACCGTATCCTACTGACAGCACAATGCGTTTTACGCAGTATAGCTCTATAGTTTATGCAGGAAACGATTTGTTACTTATGAGCCAGCAAGGTATTAGAGCTATTTTCCAGAAAACTTTCGGAGATGGATTAAGAGAGACTTTATGGGCAGCATCTTCTTCTAGTGCTTTAAAAATCAAGAAAATGGTTGTTGATTCTAAGGGTTTTCTTTGGGTTGTTGGTCTAGGAAGTGGAAATATTCATCGCTTTGATTTAGCAACAAAAACGGAAACAACGTTTCCATTTGTAGGAGACTTGAATGCTGTAGCTTTATTCGAAGATTATTTATTCGTTGGTGGAACAGTAGATGGAAATCATGAGATATGGAGATTTCCTGTTGATGCAAATGGTGATCTAGGAGTTGGTGAAAAGTACTTTGACTTTCAAGCTAATTATTCTGGTATTATAAATTCAATGATATTCGCATCTAACGGAGATTTAATAGTTGCTACTAGTTCAGAAGAAAGTTTAGTTAAAATATTCCCTGATAAGTCTCATATACCATTTTATGATGGAGTTATTAAAGAGGGTGCATTTGCTTTAACATGGAGAAGTGATCGTTTCATGGTGGTTGGAGTAAATGGTACTGAAGCGAGTATTAATTACCTTGATACTTTTGATAAATCAAGAGCAGGTGTTTATTAGATAAACAAACTTCACAGAAACAATAACAGCTGTTAATTCAGCAAATCAATATCGTTATAGATAAAACAGATACAATAAGGAGAACATTTATGAAAAAATTGCTAATTCTTCCACTACTTGCACTTATGCTTTTACCAAGCATGGTGTCTGCACAGTGGAAACAAGACACTACTTTCAAAGCATTTGGAACAGACAACCTTCGTGATGTACACGGTGTTGCTGTTGATCCTGATGGAAAGATTTGGATGCAGCCATACTACGCTACTGAAGTAGTTAAAGTAAATAGAACAGGTGATTCACTATCAACTACAGCTATCTATGTATACAATGCAGATGGTACTCCAGCTGATTTTAGTCCTCTATTCATTCTTGAATGGGCTGATGGTACAACTCCAAATGACACATTAGGTCGTTTTTGGGATCCAACATTAGCTGATGGTGCAGGTGGATATGATACACGATCAGGTCGCGGTTTAACTGCTGATGCTGATGGAAACATTATAGCTTCTCAGTGGAAAACTCTTTTCAAATTTGACTATAAAACTGGAAAAGTTTTAAATAAAGTTGAAGATGTTGGATTCTCTTTAACTGAAGCTACAGTTGATGATGATGGAAACGTTTATGTTGGTTCTGTTGCGGCAGCTGATACTCCAATTAAAAAGTATAGCTCTGACTTTAGTGCATCTGAGGATATATTAACAATGACTGGATCTTACTCTAGAGATTTCCAAGTTTCAGGAGATGGTAATACTATTTGGTGGGCTGGTTATACATTAGGTGCAGTACTTAAATATACTCGCCCTGATGAATTCAGTGGTTTTAATACAATTCCTGATACTGTACTTGTAGGTATCAAATCAGAAGCTTTTGATCTTCACCCAACATCAGGTGAATTGTGGGTAGGCGCAGGTTCAACAGCAGATTTTCCTGATACTGATAAATACCGCCCTGAAACTTTCTATGCATTTAATGTAGCTGATTTAGGTACAGAAAATGAAGAACCAGTTGATAGTATTCTTTGGAATTCTGGTACTATTGATGGTACTTATGGCGAAGCTAGACCAAGAGGTATTGATTTCTCACCTGATGGGGAAATTGCATATATCGGCATGTTTGGTGCTGGTTCACCTTCAGTACAAAAATTTGTACCAGGTGTAGGAACAGTATCTAACGAAAACGAAGTAGCAGAATTACCTTCTGACTATGTGTTAGAGCAAAATTATCCTAACCCATTCAACCCTACTACTAACATTAACTTTACTTTGAAAAACTCTGGTTTAGTTAGTATAAAAGTGTATGATATGACTGGACGTGAGGTTGCTACTTTAGCTAATGGAAGATTTACTGCTGGTACACACACAGCAACTTTTGATGCAAGTAATCTTGCTTCTGGCGTTTATCTATACAGCCTACAGGCTAATGGTGTTCGCTTAACAAACAAAATGACATTGATTAAATAATCAATTTATTTGTTCTTTAAAAAGGCAGCGTAATGCTGCCTTTTTTTTTATTACCATTAAGACTTTTTAAAACGACTATGAAAAAAATAAGCTTATTAGTTATATGTGTTAGTTTCTTGTTGGGCTCCGTTAGTTTTGCCCAATCAGAGCTTCCTGATAGAGAGGTAAGAGCAGCTTGGATTGCAACAGTTATAAACTTAGACTGGCCTAGTGGAAGTACTCAACCTGAAGAGGTTAAAAAAAGTGATTTAAAAAATAAATTGATAAGCTTAAAAGCTGCAGGAATAAATACTGTATACTTTCAAGTGAGAGCAGAAGGAGATGCACTATATGATTCTCCATATGAGCCTTGGTCAAAATATTTAACAGGTGAAGAAGGTGTTGCTCCTGACCCATATTGGGATCCACTGGCTTTTGCAATTGAAGAAGCTCACAAGCTTGGTATGGAATTACATGCTTGGTTAAATCCATACCGTGCGATGAGATCAATTCCTTCAGATTATACTCAAAAAGAAATCGCCGTAGCAATAGACGAAAGCGTAGAAGCAATTATGGGTAAGGAATATGATGCAAATGCTCCTAAATTTAAATTAGGAACAACTGAAAGAGATTCTATGCATGTTGCAAATAAGCATCCCGAATGGATTATGGTTATGAATGCTGGTACTTCTGGTAGTATTGCAATTACTGACCCAGGCTTACAGGAAGTAAGAGATTATGTAACCATGATAATTATGGATATTGTAAACCGCTATGATGTAGATGGTATTCATTTTGACGATTATTTCTATCCATATCCTCCAAACCATATGGCTGCAAATTCAACAAACAACGCTTTAGATGATAGTTCATTTGCTTTACAGCCTAGAGGTTTTACAAATAAAGATGAGTGGAGAAGAAATAATGTTGAAATATTTATCACCCAATTAAATGATAGTATTAAAACAGCTAAGCCATGGGTTAAGTTTGGTATTAGTCCTTTTGGAATTCATAGAAATGGTGTTCCATTTGGAATCTCCGGTTTAGATGCATACACAACATTATATATTGATGCTCTTAAATGGGTAGAAAATGGTGATGTTGATTACCTTCTACCTCAGTTATATTGGCAGTTTGGCGGAGGACAAGATTTTGCAAAACTAGCAGATTGGTGGGCTGAAGAAGTAGCTAAATATGGTCGTCATTTATATACAGGTCATGGAGCTTATAGATCCGATAAAAGTACCTATACTGGATCGATTTTTAAAGCGACTGAAATTCCAAGACAGCTCGAATACGCTCGTAACAACCCTGATATTCAAGGATCTTCTATATTTAGAATGAAGAATATTACGACTTATTACTCTCAAGGTTTACGAGATTCTTTAATCACAAATTACTATAGAAAACCAGCTATTGTACCAACAATGGATTGGTTGGATACTTCAGTTGTGTTTACTCCTACAAATATTGTTCTAACACCTGATGAGGCTCAACAGAATAAGTTTACACTTACTTGGGATCGTCCCGTTTCACCTTTAGCAAAAAGCATTCCTACTGCTCCAGCTGATACACTACTTAATTTTGCGATTTATCGAGTAGATAGCGAAGCGGAGCCAGACGTAAACGAAGTGATTAGTAATCCTGAAAATAGAATCGGTTTAACAGGATTAACTACATTTACAGATATAGTGGAGACTGGCTCAGAAGGTCGCTATTACTATGTTGTAACAGCTGTATCTCGTAATGGTGTTGAAAGTGAGCCTTCAGAACCACAGGATGCTGGAGTTGTAGTTTCAAATGAAGAAGAGAAAAGTATAGCAGATAATTTCTCATTGAATCAGAATTATCCTAATCCTTTTAACCCTACAACTACAATTTCATTTAAACTAGGAAAAACTGGTTTAGCATCATTGAAAGTGTATGATGTATTAGGTAGAGAAGTTGCCACTCTTGTAAATGGAAGGTTAGCACAAGGAGAGCATACATTCAATTTTGATGCCTCCGCATTTGCTTCAGGTGTTTATATCTATCAGCTTAAGAGTAATGGTGTAGTATTAACACGGAAATTAACTCTTATTAAATAAAATCAATTTCATTATAAAAAGGAGTTAATAGAAGTATTAACTCCTTTTTTTTTAACAATACTCAATTATGAAAAGAATAAGCCTTTTAGCTATCTCAATATGTTTATTAGGAGCTTCCTTAAGCTTCGCGCAATCAGAGCTTCCTGATAGAGAGGTAAGAGCAGTATGGCTTACTACGGTATATAATCTAGATTGGCCAAGTGGAAGTAGTCAAGCTGAAGAAGTAAAAAAAGCGGATCTAAAGAACAAATTAATAAGTTTAAAAGCAGCGGGTATAAATACCGTTTACTTTCAAGTGAGAACTAGTGGCGATGCGTTTTACGATTCACCGTACGAGCCTTGGTCAAAGTATTTAACAGGTGAAGAAGGTGTTGCTCCTGATCCATATTGGGATCCGTTAGAGTTTGCTGTTGAAGAAGCACATAAATTAGGTATGGAGTTGCATGCTTGGATGAATCCATATAGGGCTCTTAGTTCAATACCGTCCGATTTTACACAAAAACAATTATCCTCAGATGTGGAAATAGACGAAAGTTTAATACCATTTCAGAATAAATACTATGATGCTAAGACTCAGAAACTAAAAGGAACTGCAGAGCGTGATTCTATGCATGTTTCTAATAAACATCCCGAATGGTTGATGGTAATGAAAGATTCAGACGGCAATAAAAAAATCGCCATTTTTGATCCAGGCTTGCCTGCCGTTCGTGATTATGTGTCGGGTGTTGTAGCTGATATTGTTAGAAGATATGATATTGATGGTGTTCATTTTGACGATTACTTTTATCCATATCCTTCAACGGGAATGAAAATAGCTGCTAATTCTACGCTAGATGATAGTTCTTTTGCTTTAAACCCCAGAGGTTTTACAGACAAAACATTATGGAGAAGGAACAATATTGAAATATTTATCACTCAGGTAAATGACAGTATAAAAACTGAAAAGCCTTGGGTAAAATTTGGAATTAGTCCCTTTGGAATTTATCGCAACGGGTTACCATTTGGAATAAGTGGTTTAGATTCATATAGTGAATTATATATAGATCCATTGAAATGGGCGCAAAACGGAGATGTAGATTATTTAATGCCACAGTTGTATTGGAAATTAGGTGGCTCACAAGATTTTGCAAAATTAGCTAACTGGTGGGGAAAAGAGATTGAGAAGCGTAATCGCCATTTTTATTCGGGGCACGGGCTATATAGAGCTGATAATTCTACTTATTCTAGTACCCTCTTTAGTGCCGATGAAATCCCAAAACAAATTGAGTTTACTAGAAATAATCCGCAGATAAAGGGTTCTTCTTTTTTCAGAATGAAGAATTTAACTACTTATATAACTCAGGGCATTAGAGACTCTCTTATTACAAATTATTATAGAAAACCAGCTATTGTACCTACAATGGATTGGTTGGACACAACTAAAGCAGAAACTCCTACAAATATTGTACTAGTTACTGATGAGTCTCAAGAGAACAAGTTTACACTTACCTGGGATCGTCCAGTTTCTCCGCTTGCGAAAAATATTCCAACTACTCCTGTAGATACATTACTTAATTACGCAATTTATCGTGTGGATAGCGAAACGGAGCCAGACGTAAACGAAGTGATTAGTAATCCTGAAAATAGAATCGGTTTAACAGGCTTAACTACATTTACCGATGTAGTAGACGATGGTTCAACAGGTCGTTATTACTACGTTATTACTGCTGTTACACGTAATGGGGTTGAAAGTGAACCATCAGAACCACAGGATGCCGGTATAGTAGTTTCAAACGAGGAAGAGACAAGCATAGCAGATAATTTCTCTTTGAGCCAGAACTATCCGAATCCTTTTAACCCTACAACTACAATTTCATTTAAACTAGGAAAAACTGGTTTAGCATCATTGAAAGTGTATGATTTATTAGGTAGAGAAGTTGCCACTCTTGTAAATGCAAGGCTAGTACAAGGAGAGCATTCATTCAACTTTGATGCATCCTCGTTTGCTTCAGGTATATATATATATCAACTAAAAAGTAGTGGTGTTGCAATAACTCGGAAACTAACTCTTATTAAATAAATACTGTTTAAAATATAAAACTATATAATTAGAAATAATGAAAAAGCTGCTGTTAACTTTATCAATAATCGTAGTATCAGCTGTTTGTATACAAGCACAAGCAGTTTACGATACACTGAATACGAGGCAAATAGCGAATGGTGTTTTCCACTATACTGTTTATGAAGCCTCTGTACCTTGGGAGATTCAAGTTGTAGAAGTTGATTTATCTAGTCCTGATATCAGTTTAGAGACTATTGCTGGTCACGATGATGTTACTAGCTTAGAAACGGTTAGCTCAATGACTAAGAGAAAGACCTATGAAGGACATCGAGTTATTGCTGGAGTAAATGGAGACTTTTTTGGAGCGGGCCCTATACATACTCAGGTAATTAACGGTGAGCTTCTTAAAAAACCTACAACTAGCTGGCCACTATTCGGATTTAATGATTTAGCAGATTTGTTTTTAGAGTCAGTTGTTTTTAATAGTAGTGTAAAAAATGGCACTGAAACACTCGAGATTAGTAACGTCAACGGTAACCGTAATGAAAATAATTTAGTGCTTTATAATCACTTTAAAGGATCTACAACAGGAACAAATGCATTCGGTACCGAAGTTACTTTTAAAGTTTTAGATTCTTGGGCAGTAAATAAGGAAATCAAGGCAGTTGTTTTAAAGAACGAAGCAAGTGTTGGCGATGCACCTCTTACCGATTCCACCTACGTTTTGTCTGGTCATGGTACAATGGCTACAGCTTTAAATACTTACTCTGTTGGAGATACCTTAACTTTAAATGTAGGTTTAACTGGCACAGGGCTTGAAAATATAATGGGAGCTATTGGGGGAAACCAATACATCCTTAGAGATGGTGTTAATGTAGGGAATTGGCCAGAACTTCACCCAAGAACAGCTGTCGCGTTTAATGAAGATAAATCAAAGTTGTACTTAATGATTGTTGATGGGAGATATAGTGGCAGTGCAGGTATGACTCTACAACAAATGGGTGATTATCTGTTAACAATCGGAGCACATGATGCTCTAAACCTTGATGGTGGTGGATCTACAACAATGGTTGTACACAACGAAGTTACTAACCGCCCATCTGACAGTGGATTCGAAAGGACTGTTGCAAATAGCTTAGTGATAGTATCAAAAGCAGAAAAAATAGGTAGTTTAAGTAAAGTAAGTTTATATCCTGACCTTGCAAAAGTCTATAAAACAGGTACTTTTCAGTTTAGTGTTGAAGGTGTAGATGATAATTATTACCCCGTAGAATTAGATTCTGAAAAATTTAGTTTTTCAATAAGTGATGGTTTTGATGCCACCATTGATGATAGAGGCCTTCTAACGCCTGCTAATTCAGCAGATACAGGATATGTTTATGTAGAATATGAAGGATTGATTGACTCTAGTTTAGTCATTATCAAGTCGATTAGAGATTTAGAATTATATCCTGTTAGCGCTACAACAGATACTTCAAAAACAATCGAATTTTATACTGTTGTGCATGATTATGATAATAAAAAGCAAAGTTTACCAAACTCTGAAATCACGTGGATTGTAACTAATCCAGAGGTCGGGTCAGTATCAGAAAATGGTGTTTTTAAAGGGTTGGCACCTGGAACCACAGATGTAATTGCAAAGCATGAATCGATTGCAGATACTTCAACAATTACTGTAGAAGTTGGAAATGGTGTAATCGTGCTGGATGATTTTGAAACTATTAATGGTTGGGCTTTAGATGGTGAGAATATTGATTTATCTAACTCAAGTATTTCAATTACTGATTCTTTGTATTCAACCGGTAGCCATTCTTTAAGGGTAGATTACGAATACAATTATAATGGTAATCCCACAGTATGGGTTCACCTTAAGAAAGATTTTACTATTTTTGGTGTACCAGATTCACTAGTTGTAGATGTTATTTCTTCAGATGACAAAAAGCATTTGATGGATGCAGTAATTTCCGATAATGATGGAGAAGTATTTAATGTTCGTGTGAAGAAATATGTTAATACATCAAGCTTCGAGGCATTTCCAGCATTTATTGAAGACAAGCAGCCAGTAGATGTAGAATCTAATTTCTTTTTTCCTATTCAAGGGAAAGGCTTAAGTATTAAAATTGCAGCTGTTCAAGAAACTGGTGTTACACATAAAGGCACTTTCTTTTTAGATAACCTTCGTTTAGTATTCCCAAAGGAGCAAAACCCCGTTTCTAACGAAATTGTTAAAGGTGAAGAAATACCCTCGGATTTTGTTTTAAATCAAAACTATCCCAATCCTTTTAATCCATCTACACAAATATCATTTAGTCTGCCAAAAGCTTCTAAAACTCAGCTTAAGGTATATGATCTTTTAGGAAGAGAGGTAAAGGTATTACTTAATGAGAGGTTAAGCAGTGGAACATATAACTTAACTTTTGATGCTAGTGATTTATCCTCTGGTGTTTATTTATATCAATTAAAAACTGATACTGGAGTTCTTTCAAAAAAAATGACCTTGATTAAATAAATAATCAAGGCCATACAAAAGAGAGTTTAAAACATCATTATTAAAGCGCTAAACTTTGATAATGATGTTTTTCTTTTTCATCCAAGTTGCAAGGGCATAAAACATCATTATCCATGTTATAGCGTAAAGCAAAGAAGCGTTGATTGGAGATGCTAATGCACTGAATACATCGTTATAAAGCCATGTTTTGAGAGCAACAGATTCACCGTTAATTGGAATTTTTATTAAGTACATTAATCTTCCAATAATTCCACTTAGGAAGAATACCGTAATAGCATTAAGCCCAAAAGCCACTCCCCATTCGGTATACTTTTTGTTTTCTTTTACATCAATAAACCAGTAGCTCAAACCAAATAAACACATTGCTTGCCCTCCAGTAAATAGAGTGTAAGAGCTAGTCCAGATATTTTTATTAATAGGAAAAGCCCAACTCCAGATGTAACCGATGATGATTAAAATAAATCCCCAAACAAAGAATTGTAGAGTTCGAGATTCTTCCGATTTTTGATCACTCACCAACATTCTGCCAGTCCAAACGCCTAAAAGAGTGCTACCAATAGCAGGAAGTGTACTCAACAAACCTTCAGGATCCCAGTTTGTCTTCCACATATGAGTCCCAAGAATTAATTGGTCGATATATGCCGCAAAATTTGAGTCAGGCTGGTCAATCATTCCAGCTCCAAAGCCTGGTACGGGGATGAGTTTCATCATAGCCCAATAGCCTAAAAGGAGTGCGGCTAATGTATACATTTGGGTTTTTGGTTTGGTAAACAGAAAAAGGTATGCTCCAACAGCATAACAAATTGCTATTCGTTGCAACACTCCCATAATTCGTATGTCTAACAGATTGTTATGTAATCCAAACTCAGGAGCAAAGGTGAGGTAGGGAAACGAAGCTAAAGCTAGCCCCAAGCCAAAAATTTTAAGAGCTCGGATGAGACTCTTTTTGAGTAAATCATTTTTATCCGCGCCTTTAGCTTGGGCTTTTGTAAACGCTAGCACAATTGAGACGCCTACTATGAATAAGAAGAATGGAAAAATTAAATCTGTTGGTGTCCAACCATGCCAAGCTGCGTGTTTAAAAGGGCCATATATATGAGACCATGAGCCTGGGTTGTTCACAAGAATCATTAGCATTACAGTTGCACCGCGGAAGAAGTCTAGAGATACTAATCTTTTACCCGAAGAAATACCTGAGAGAGAGGTCATTGACTTAATATTAGAATGAGTTTTATATCGCAATTTTAGCATTGTTAGGTAGAAAAGCAACAGTGTTATTTATATCTTGAAGGGCAATAAATGCCTTAAAATATATTCAATGACTTTACTTATCGCAGACAGCGGCTCTACTAAAACAGAATGGATTTTTACTGACGGTTTAAATCAAAAACAACTGTATAAAACCAAGGGGATGAATCCATATTTCTGTTCAAAAGAACAGATTTCAAGTGAAGTTGGAGTTTTAAAACAAACTCTTGGAGATGTTTCTGTTGATAGGGTGTATTTTTATGGTGCCGGGTGCTCAAATCCATCGATGGCTGCAATGGTTAAGGAAGCAATTGCGGGTCAATTTCAGAGTTCTGAAGTAGAAGTTAATACAGATTTATTAGCTTCTGCTAAAGCATGTTTTATGGATAAGAAAGGAATTGCCTGCATTTTAGGCACGGGTTCAAATTCTTGTGTATATGATGGCGGAAAGATAATTGAACAGATTCCCTCTCTAGGGTTTGCTTTAGGCGATGAGGGTAGCGGAGGCTATTTTGGTAAAAGGCTTGTAAGAAATTACTATTATAACATCATGCCAGAAGAGCTTAAAAAGTCTATGGAGGCAAAGTTCGATATGAACCTTGAAACCACTCTAGACTTCATGTATAGAAAGCCACGAGGTAATGCATACATCGCTTCTTTCGCATATCTGTTAGCAGATTTTTCGGATCACCCGTACGTTCAAAAAATTGTTGAAAAGGGTTTTAAAGACTTTGTTAAGAAACAGCTATTCTATTTTAACAAGCACAATATTAAGAATGTAGGTTTTGTGGGCTCAATTGCGGCTATTCACAAAAACATCCTTCAAAAAGTACTCGAAGACAAAGGCTTCGAACTAGAAATTGTAGTCCGAAAGCCTATTGATCGTTTAGTTGAGTCTCACTTAGCAGAAACCTCTACTAAGCCAATTGCTCTTTAAGTTTTAAGATTCGGTTTACAGAAACGTCAATTCGTTCTTCTGAAATTTCACCTTCTTCAACTAATTCAAGAACAGCATTAATAGCTTCACTAGCTCTGATTTGTTCTTGAAGAAGATTGTTTCCGAAACAAAATAAATCTAAACCAGCTTTAATGCCTAATTTAAGAGATTCCTTAAGTGAGTAATGATCTGAAATTGCTTGCATCTGCATATCGTCAGAAATTACAACTCCATCATAGCCCAATTCGTCTCGTAAAAAGCCTTGAATAGCGTTTTCAGAAAGAGTAGAAGGTAGTTTGTCATCAAACCTCTTATTAAAAATATGAGCCGTCATAATCATACGACATAAGCCTTTTTTAATGAGGTTTTTATATGGAGCTACTTCGTTTTCTTCCCAAGTATCGGTTACATCAACAAACCCGAAATGAGTATCGCCAACAGCACTACCGTGCCCAGGGAAATGCTTGCAACAAGTAAGAATATTCTCGCTTTCGTGGCCTTTTACGTAAGCTTCAGAATGTAAACTAACAGTAGCATCATCTGCACCAAAACTACGCTCACGTTTTCCAATAACCGAGGTCTCTGGATTCTTAGCAATATCCAAAACAGGAGCAAAATTTAAATTTATTCCCATTTCTTTAAGAACGTTGGCAATACGTGCACCTTCGTTTTCGGTTTCTGCAGGATCGTTGAGTTTTCCCAACACGCCATGAGATCTTGTTTCAGGAAATCCATACTCCGGCTTTAATCTATTAACTAGCCCACCTTCTTGGTCAATGCTAATAATAAGTGGAAGTTTACTGTAACTCTGTAATTGTTTAGTAAGTGCTCTTAATTGCTCTGGCGACTCAATATTATTAACCGGGCGATGGTAAACCATGTCCTTATCAAATAAAATTACACCACCAATTCCAAGTTTAGTGATTTCTTCGTGCACAACAGAGCCTGGAGAAACATCACCTCCACGAAAGCCCATTACGAATAGTTGTCCTATTTTTTCCTCTAAAGTCATTGTATTTTTTAACATTTGATTCGGTCCTAACTTGATGATAACGAGAATTGTAAAAGTGATGAATAGTAAGACTCTTAGGAAGCAGGTACCAATTTATTTCAATAAATTCCTTTACAAATTACATGAATATTTAATTGAATAAAATGCTTAGAAAACTTATTGGAATATCCCTTGTACTTGTGGCAATTTTAACGGCCCCTGCTTGTTCGCAGAGAGTAGAAACTCATAGAGTTAAAACAGGAATTGATGTACTCGTTGAACAGAACTTTGAACCACTCAAAGGAATGCGAGTTGGTCTTATTACAAATGCTACAGGCGTTGATGCAAATTTACGCTCTACAGTAGATTTATTTTATGAATCTGAGAATGTAGACCTTGTTGCTCTTTACGGACCAGAGCATGGTGTAAGGGGTGATGTTTCTGCTGGTTTAAAAGTAGAAACCTATATTGATGAACGTACAGGTATTGAAGTGTTCTCACTTTATGGAAAGACAAGAAAACCAACCGCTGAGATGTTAGAAGGCGTTGACGTATTAGTTTATGACATCCAAGACATTGGTGTTCGTTCATATACTTTTATTAGTACACTTGGCTTGGCAATGGAAGCTGCTTCTGAGCATGGCATTAAAGTGATGGTTTTAGATCGTCCAAATCCTCTAGGTGGGCTTAAAATTGAAGGCAACGTAGTAGAAGATGGCTTTTATTCGTTCATCAGCCAATACCCAATTCCTTACGTTTATGGATTAACTCCTGGAGAGTTTGCTTTACTATTAAACGGCGAAAAGATGTTAACAGATGGGATGCAAGCAGACTTGACCGTTGTTGGTATGGAAGGCTGGAATCGCTCCATGACATTTGATAAAACAGGTTTATCTTGGGTTCCAACTTCACCGCATATTCCACATGCTTATTCTCCATACTTTTATGTTGCAACAGGAATTGTTGGAGAATTAGGAGTTTTTTCTGAAGGTGTAGGTTACACAACTCCATTTCAAGTTTTTGCTGCAGAATGGATTGACGAAAATGATTTAGCTGAAACAATGAACGGCTATGGATTGGAAGGCGTAATCTTTAGACCATTAGTGTTTAAACCATATTATGGAAGAGATGAAGGAAAAACACTAAGAGGGGTTCAAATTCATTTCACTGATTATTCTAAAGTGAACTTAATGGAGCTTCAACTTTGGTTCTTACAAGCTCATCACGAGCTGTATCCAGAAAAAGATCCGTTTGAAATTGGTAATCCAAGCCGCCCACCTGTTTTTGATAAAGTAATTGGCTCTGATAAAATCCGTGAGCTATTTACTAAAGAATTTAAAGTGACTGATGTCCAAGAATATCTAAATAAAGACATCGAAAATTTCCAAAAAACATCTAAAAAGTACTATTTGTACAATTAATATGAAATATTTACTCACTCTATTAAGTCTCGTAGTCTTATCAAATGTAGCTTTTGCTCAGTCTGCTGACAGACTATTTCTAAACGTAACCATCCCCGAAGAGGATACCACTATTGTTCCCTACTCTAGGTACAGAGTTGCGGCAGGAACACATCCTAACGCCCAAGCTTTTATAAATGGCGAAGAAGTAAAGGTGTATGCTAATGGTGCCTTCGCTAAACTTATTGAGTTAAGTGAAGAGGATACAGTTCGTTTGGAATTTAAAGTTGTACTAGATGGGGAAAGCATTACTAAAGAAATGATTTTCCTTCGCCCAAAATCTTCTATACCTGATGTTTTAAGTGGCAAAACCATTACCGATAAAATGGAATTACCAAACGATGATATCTGGTTAAAAACCGGAGAAGTTTTGGAAGTTCGTTTTCTTGGAAGTCCTAACGAAACAGCGGTATTCAATATTGATGGATTTAAAAGAAATATCCCAATGAAAGAATTGCCAGCAGAATTTGCAGGAGGAAGGAAGGGCGTTTATGTAGGTAAATACGAAGTAATGCCTGGCGATTATGTAGACAAAAAACATATCACATTTAAAATGAAAAAAGGAATTTTTGGATACGTAAAGTCTAAGAGTTCTGCTGTGGTAAGTTTTAATGGTTTACCAAGAGTTGCTGAAGTAACCGTTGATAAAGCATATTTAAGTGTTGGAATGGGAACTGACCGTTTAGGTGGTGCGCGTTACGGATATCTAGAAAAAGGTGTAAAACTAAAAGTAATTGGCCGTTTACAGGATAATTATAAAGTAGAATTGACCCCAAGTCTATCTGCATGGATTCCTGTTGGCCAAACTGAATTATTACCTGAAGAAACTCGAATTCCCGAATCACTCACAGGTAATATTAGAATAACAGGAAATAGCCAAGAAGATATCATCACATTGAGTTTAGCTCAAAAACTTCCATATACAAGTTCACAACAGCTCGACCCTAACGAGATTATCGTGAACGTTTATGGAGCAACTTCTAACACAAACTGGAAGACAAAGCACTTAAGTGCAGAAGGTATTAAAGAGGTTGAATGGAGACAGCTTGAAGATAATTTGTATCAACTCAGAATTAAGTTGAATCACAAACAAAATTGGGGTTACTCAGTTGGTTATGGTTGGGGCTCTCAATTAACTATTAAAGTTAGAAGAGCACCGAAAATAGAAAGTTTAGAAAGCCCATTAACTGGATTAAAGATAGCTGTAGATGCAGGTCATGGTGGCGATAACAATGGTTCTTTAGGCTCTACAGGCTTGATGGAGAAAGATGTGACTCTACAGATTTCACAAAAGTTAGACTCTGTGCTCCAAGCTCGTGGCGCAAGTGTTTTAATGACACGCGAAAATGATGATTATGTTTATATGAGCGAACGTGCTGATATGGTTATCAACAGTAAAGCAGATTTACTTGTAAGTATTCATGCTAATTCTTTGGGTTACACTAGCGATCCTTTCGCAACTAAGGGAACAGGCGCTTTTTATAAGCACATCGCTTACAAGCCATTAGCACAAGTAATGTATGCGAAAATGTTAGAACTAGGGCTAGATCAATATGGAATTACAGGGAGTTTTAACTTCTCGTTAAATGCACCT
Organism: Balneola sp.; assembly: GCA_048267645.1. GTDB lineage: Bacteria > Bacteroidota > Rhodothermia > Balneolales > Balneolaceae > Balneola. The sequence continues at coordinate 219,891 of JBLWXC010000001.1, read as the reverse complement.
ATTGAGTTTCCTAATGTTTTGGTTGAAACAGCTTTTATGTCGAACCCAGAAGAAGAGATGCTTTTGTCAGACGAAGCCTTCCAAATACGCATTGCGGAACAAATTGCTGATGGTTTAGAAGAGTACTTTCTTGATTACGCAGATGTCTCTGCATTAGAAAAAGAAGAGGCTGTTTTAGACTAAAGTCTTATAATTCCATATAAGACAGAAGTACATTTTGAAAGCTAAGATTAGAAAGTGTTCTAGTCTTAGCTTTTTTTTTTGCGGTGAAGTACTAGCTTAAAAGAATTCATTTCTTGATAGCGAGAAGAGTGAGATGTAAATGCCATTTATTGGATAAGATGAAACTACACTACAAAAAGAAAGCACTAGCTGTTATAACTAGTGCTTTTGCCTTACTAAAAACTAAATAGAGATAAATAAAACTCTTCTACTATGAAGCAGTTTCTTTTTTCTTGCCAAATTCGGCATCAATAGTTACATACCTAGCTATTACAAAAGCTGGGATAGTGGCAAGGATAATCCAAGCAAAGAATAGCTTGTACCCTAGAAGTTCTTGAATGTAGCCACTAAATGCGCCAGGTATCATCATTCCTAAAGCCATTAAGCCCGTTGCAAAAGCGTAATGTGCTGTTTGATGCGAACCCTTAGCAACATAAATTAAATACATCATGAATGCGGTGAAACCAAAGCCGTATCCAAATTTCTCTATACCCACTAACGAGCCGATTAATACATACGAGTCTGGTTGTAAGTAGGCCAAGATTAAGTATACCGCATTTGGTAAATTCATTGCAATAATCATCGGCCAGAGCCACTTTTTAAGGCCATCTCTAGAGATTAGCAATCCACCGATTATTCCACCAATAACTAATGCAATAACCCCAACAGTCCCGTTAATAACGCCAACTTCGGTTGTTGATAAACCAAGCCCACCAATTGATTTGTCATCTAACAAGAAAGGAACCGCAAGCTTTACAAGTTGAGCTTCACTAAAACGGTAAAGTAGAATGAAAGCTAAAATAAGTCCTATTTGCTGTTTCTTGAAGAAAAGTGCGAATGTGAGGAAGAAGTCTTTAAAGAAACTAGAATCAGCAGCCGTTACTTCTGCAATATCTGTATCAGGTTTTGGTAAAATGAATGCGTGATAGGCACTTAATAGTAGCATCAGAACTGACAAGATGCTAAATACCACTGTCCAAGAAAATTCAACATTACCAGTTGATGATGCAATTAAACCAGCGATTACAACAAATAAACCTTCACCACTCATTATTGCTAAACGGTAGAATGTTGATCTAATACCAACAAAGAAAGCTTGTCTATCATCACTTAGTGCAAGCATATAAAAGCCATCAGCTGCAATGTCATGGGTTGCAGAACTGAATGCAAGAATAAATAGAAACACCATGCTGATTACAAAGAAACTTTCGGTGTATAAAGAGAATGCGATTCCGGCACATCCAACAGCGATAACAGCTTGTGTTGAATAAGTCCACCAGCGCTTGGTCTTTATCATATCTACCATTGGGCTCCAAATTGGTTTAATTACCCAAGGCAAATTCAGGAGGCTAGTATAGAAAGCAATTTCAGTATTAGAGTAACCCAAGTTCTTATACATTATTACAGAAACGGTCATCACAACTACATATGGAAGCCCTTGCGTATAATAAAGGGTTGATATCCAAGACCAAGGGTTTTTCTTAAAATTGCTCATAAGTTATTCTATTAGGTGTGGCTGTTTCAGTCCAAATCGGAGATTATTTCAATAAAATTTTGATTAAGTGTATGTATAAATACACAAAAAAAGGATATAAAAAAGGCGAAGAGTTAATCTTCGCCTTTTTTAGGGGTAGACTAGTTAGTCTAATTCTTTCCAGCGTACAAAAGCTTCCATAGCTTCATACTCTGCTAGGCCAAGCTTATCGTAGGCTGTTGCAGTAGTTCTAGTTCTGTCGTCAGCACGTTGCCAGAACTCTCTACGATCAGAGCCAGGGAAGAGAGGGCGATCTTTCTGAGATTGATGCTTAAATATAGCTCGTCTCTTACGATCAGTTTCTTCAGGGCTTAATGGCACTGCCATTTCAATGTCCTCGATGTCCCATTCTTGCCATGCACCGCGGTATAACCATACATAGCAATCTTTCATCCATGGTTCATCTCTAAGCTCTCTTAGCGCTTGAAATATCGCCTCTAAACAAACTCTGTGTGTTCCATGAGGGTCAGATAAATCACCAGCAGCATAAATTTGGTGTGGCTGGATAGATTGAATTAGCTCCTTGGTAATTCTAATATCTTCAGGGCCAATTGGTTTTTTTCTAATTTTTCCAGTTTCGTAGAATGGTAAATCTAAAAAGTGAATATGCTCATCAGGTAGGCCAACATATCTACTTGCTGCTTTAGCTTCGCCACGTCTGATTAAACCTTTAATAGTCTTTACTTCTTCAGAGTCAACTTCACCTTCTTTTTTGTTATTCAAGAATTCGCGTACTCCTGAGAAAATGCTATTCACAGTAGAATCTTTAACGCCAAACGCATCATTGTAATCAGTTACGAAATCAGCAAAACGAAGGGCATCTTCGTCAAACACAGCAATATTTCCTGAGGTTTGATAAGCTACATGAACTTTGTGCCCTTGATCAACTAGACGAATAAAAGTTCCACCCATTGAAATTACATCATCGTCAGGGTGTGGGCTGAAAATAAGTGCTTTTTTCGGGAACGGATTCTTTCTTTCTGGGCGATACGTATCATCAGCATCAGGCTTTCCACCAGGCCATCCAGTAATAGTATGCTGAATTTGGTTGAATACACGAATGTTTACGTTGTATGCAGTTCCGATCTCAATTAAGATATCGTTCATGCCATATTCGCGATAGTTTTCTTCAGTAAGTTTTAAAATTGGCTTATTTACTTCTTTACTAAGCCAAATAACCGCTTTTTTGATTAGGAAATTGCTCCACTTAATCGGGCCAGCTAACCATGGTGTTTTAACTCTTGTTAGATGTGCCGAGGCAGCTTCGTCTAATATAATTTGGCAATTTGGATGCGATTGAAGGAAGGTAGATGGGATATGGTTACTAACTTCACCTTCTACGGTTTTCTTAATTATTCCTGCTTTTCCTTCTCCCCATGCAAGCATATAAATTTTACGTGCTTTCATGATTGTACCAACACCCATTGTTATAGCGCGTTTAGGTACATTCTCAATGCCAAAAAATCCGCTAGCTGCATCAAGCATTGTAACTCTGTCTAGAGTAATTAGGCGAGTTTTTGAGTCGATTGGAGAACCTGGTTCGTTAAAACCAATGTGGCCTGTTCTTCCAACTCCTAAAATCTGAATATCAAGTCCACCGGCGGCTTCAATTTTCTCTTCGTATTTCTTACAAAAAGCAGGGATTTCTTCCTTTTTTAGAGTTCCGTCAGGGATATTTACGTTCGCAGGGTCTATATCGATATGATCGAATAAATATTCTTTCATAAAGTGCACGTAACTTTGCAACGTATCAGGTTGCATAGGGAAGTACTCATCTAAGTTAAACGTAACTACGTTTTTAAAACTTAGACCTTCTTCTTTGTGCTTGCGAACTAATTCATCATAAATTTGAGTAGGTGTTGAGCCTGTTGCAAGGCCAAGTACTGTCTTTTTATTTTGTTTATTACGCTCGGTTATTAAATCGGCAATTTGTTGGGCTACAAAGTCGGAGCCTTCTTTTGCTGTACCAAAAATGGTAGTTGGTATTTTTTCAAATGTGGTGAGTTCTGAATCGGAAAATGGAGTAGACATATGGGCTAGAATTGTTTACAAAAACTGCTTTTTTTGTGACATAATGTTAATAATTCAACAAATGTAAATTACTGTAACATAGAGAAAATCTCATTCCCTAATTATTCTTTTTACATCGTGGGAATTATGTAAATAAATGTAAACATTTTTAACTTAAAAGTAATGGAAATTGTGGATTAATTAACGAATAGTAAACGACTTGGATGCAAGTACTGTTCCTTCTTCATTAACAACTTCTACTTTCCATTTTCCAGTCCAAGTATGCCAAATCTTTTTCGAACTCCAAGTTCTGAATTTGGGTGTGCGTACAATCAATTTTGTGGAAGCTTTTTCTTGGTCACCATAATACCAAATATGTTTGAGAGTTGGTGAATTCTCGGCACCAGAAATATCTGTTAAGCAATACAATGTAGTTACATCACTTGGAAATACACTAGCCTCACCAACTAAATTTTGGTTTTCAATATCTGTACCAATGGCAATCGACTCAATTTTTATCTGGGCGAAAGCATTGGCTGTAGTAAGTAATAATACGATTATTAGTAAACCGTCCATCTTTTTTCCCTTGATCATAATGCTTTCCCTTAAGTTAGTATTTACAAATTGGTCAGTTTTTCGTGTTAACAAAACCAAAAAAAATTGTTCCTCTAGAATATCTTAGCTGTATCTATTTTAACATCTTCTCTTTTACTCATTATATTAGAGTGAGTTGTAAAGAGCAATTGAAACTTGGTATAAGTTTCAAAATTTTGAAAATCTAATACTTACCAAACACTAGATGATAGATACCCATTCGCATATATATTTACCTGATTTTAATGAGGATAAGAAAGAGGTTCTTGATAGAGCTGAGAAAGTGGGAGTACGTTCAATTTTAATGCCTGCGATAGATTTTGATTCAGAAAAACAAATGGCACTAATGCAGCATGAATCTATTCAGTTCTATAAAATGTCAGGATTGCATCCGTGTGATGTAGGTGTGATTCCAGACCATTTTGAAGAGAAATTACATGAGTTGTGTGCCAAAGATGATATAATTGGTGTTGGTGAAACGGGTTTAGATTATTATTGGAGTAAAGACCATATTTCTGAACAAAAACTGAGTTTATGTGCACACTTTAATGTTGCAAAAGCACTTCAGAAGCCAATTGTTTTGCACAACCGTGAAAGTACAGACGACTTGTTAGCAATGATGGAAGAGGCGCAAGATGGGACTTTAACGGGTGTTTGGCATTGCTTTAATGGTACTATAGAAGAGGGAAAGAGAGCAATTGATTTGGGCTTTTATTTAGGAATAGGTGGAGTTGTTACTTTTAAAAATGGAGGGGTTGATAAAACAGTTGCTCACCTTCCGCTTTCAAAAATGGTGTTAGAAACTGATGCACCATATCTTTCGCCTACACCAATGCGTGGAAAGCGGAATGAACCCTCTTTTATGAAATTTACTGCAGAGAAATTGGCTGAAATTTTTGAATTGAATGTTCATGAAGTTGATGAAATAACAACTCGAAACGCGAAAGATTTATTTAAAATCTGAATGTATTAAGTAGCTAAGTTTAGTTTGTTTTTCTGAGGCCCAATAATTTCAATTCTTCAAATTTGTTTAATAAAGTCTCACTAATTCTCAAATATGGATATTCATATCTATAGGGACGATCAACTCTCAGCTTTTTAAATAGTGGTTCTTTATCGGGACGAGAAATTAAATCTCTTAATGCCACATCATACTCTTTAAGTGGGTTTAGTCGGAGTAGTAATTCTTGGAGTGAATAATCCAAATCGGCAATTTCTAAATTCTTTTCCTTAAATAAATTGACGGGGTGATTCATTGCGAGGTCAAATTTTTCTCCAAATTTCTCTACGAGAAGTTGAGTCGCTTTTAATTTAGCTTGCTCAGAATATCCTGCAATATGCGGTGTTGAAATAAAAGCTTTTTGGGCAAGTATGGAATTGAAATTAGGCTCATTTTCCCAAACATCAATAATCACATCTTGTATTCTTCCCATCTCCATTGCTCGTAAAACAACTTGTTCATCAATTACGCCACCTCGTGCTGCATTAATTATTAGCTTGTATGAATGGGAATTTAACTTGGCATCATCTAACCAGTGAAAGGTGCTATGAACTCCGGTTTTTGTAAGTGGCACGTGAAATGTTAGAACATCACAGTTGAGTAATTCTTCTAGACCTACAGAGTGAAAGCTGGAATCTCTCTTTGCTCTGGGAGGATCATAACTAACATAGGATAATCCAAATGCATCAAATTGTTTTTGGACTTCTTTTCCAACCGCACCCACGCCAATAATGCCATATTTGAGTGATTGTAATGAAGTAGAATTCTTAATTCCCCATAGTAGAAGGGAGGTAATCACATACTCCGAAACTGCTTTTGCATTACAGCCATTCGCATCAATAACATCAATACCGTTTTGTTCAAAATAAGTGGCATCAATATGATCTTTGCCTGATGAAGCAGTTCCTACTAACTTTAAAGAGTTGGGTAATAGAGGAACAGAGTTCGAATTAAGCGCAGTAACTGTGCGAACAAATAAGGCGTCACTTTCATCCAAATTTGGTATACCATTATTTGGATTAAATTCCGTAAGTTCAATTTTATCAGATAAAAATGAACGTAGTTTATAAATATTTTGGTCTGCAATAATTTTCAAGAAGTTTCTCCAATCAGAGGAAGAAAATAATGGTTTTTTCAACTATACTTATAGCATGAGTATAAATTATAGTATTGTTTCCCTAATTCGTAAAAAACGTGACGGTAAAGTTCTTACCAAAGAAGAAATCCGTTATTTAATTGACGCTTATACAGCCGATGAAATTCCTGATTATCAAATCAGCGCTTTTTTAATGGCTGCGTTTCTAAATGGCTTAAATGATGAGGAATCGGCGGCGCTAACCGAGTCGATGCTTCATTCTGGTATTGTTGTGGATTTGTCGCATATCCCGGGTAAAAAGGTAGATAAACATTCTACTGGTGGGGTAGGTGATAAGTTGTCGTTAATATTGGCGCCAATCGTGGCAAGTGCAGGAGTTCCCGTTCCAATGATTTCTGGCCGAGGTTTAGGTCACACTGGCGGAACTTTGGATAAGTTAGAATCTATTTCAGATTTTACTGTAGATGTTGACTTAGCCCGATACATAGAAATTCTTGAGCGCCAGAATTTAGTTTTAGTTGGCCAAACCGAAGAAATTGCTCCGGCCGATAAAAGATTATATGCTTTGAGAGATGTTACTGGGACAGTAGAATCTATTCCGCTTATTGCAGGTAGCATTATGAGCAAGAAACTTGCTGAAGGAATTGATGCATTAGTTCTTGATGTGAAATATGGTGCTGGTGCTTTTATGAAAACCGCTGAAGATGCCACAAAATTGGCAACTGCTTTAGTTGGAATTGGAGAGCAATTTGGAAAGGAAACCATTGCGTACCTCACAAACATGCAACAACCTTTAGGCTATAAAATAGGGAATTGGTTTGAAGTAGAAGAAAGCATCGATGCACTTAAAGGCGAAGGACCAGAAGATATTATGCTTCTTTCTCATCTACTTTCAGGAACTATGATTTATTTAGGTGGCAAAGCAGCAAATGTTGAGGAAGGTATTAAAATTAGCCACCAACAAGTTGAAAACGGACAAGCTTTCCAAAAATGGCTAGATATTGTTGAAGAGCAAGGTGGTGATATCGAGCTAATTAAAAATCCAGAGTCTTATCCCAAGGCCAAACACCAATTTGAAATTAAAGCTAAAAACTCAGGATTTATTTCAGGGCTAAATGCATTTGAAATTGGTACGGCATCTGTTGAACTCGGAGCTGGACGTAAAACCAAAGAAGAAGCGGTTGATGGCCAAGCTGGAATTGTTCTACAAAAGAAAGTAGGAGATAAAATTGCAAAAGGTGAAACAATTATGGTCGGTTACACGAACAAGCCCACCATGATTGAAGTTGCAACGGAACTTTTACTCGGAGCAGTTTCAATTTCAGAAACAAAGCCTGCAAAGGAATTTCTGGTTACTCATATTGTAGATAGTAAAGGCACAAGGGTATTTGAGCTTTAACTGTTGAAATAAGCTAATAATCAGTTAATTTGTTTTTGTAGTAGATAGGGCATTAAAAAAAGGAAAATATTATGTTTAAAAGATTTATACGCGCAATAAAATCAATGTTTGGGGGATTAATAAGTTCTATGGAAGATCCCAAGTTGATTTTAGAACAGAATATTCGAGATTTGAATGATCAAATCCCACAGATGAACGAGAATATTGCTACTGTAAAGGCAAATTTGTTGATGCTTCAGAAGGAAGCAAAACGAAACGAAAAGCAGATTGCAGAGCTTACCTCGAAAATAAAATCAGCTATCCAAGCAAATCGTGATGATATTGCTGAAGGTTATGCTCTTCAACTCGAAAAAGCCAAAGAGACAATCTCTCATACTAGAGACCAACTTGCTTTTGCTGAACGTGCTTATGAGAAAGCGCTAAAAGTGAAAAAAGTATTCATGCGCGAAAAAGACCGTAAGATTCAAGAAGCAAAAGAAGCTTTACGTGCAAGCGAGCGAGCTGAATGGCAATCAAAAATTGCAGATACTTTAGAGCAATTTGAAGTTGGTGGAATTGATCAAACTCATGATGAAATGATTTCACGCATCAATGAAGAAGCTGCTAAGAATGAAGCCCGTATGGAAATTGCCTTAGATAGTATTGATACACAAACTATGGAAATTGAGGCTAACGCTGAGAAAATTAGAGCCCATGAATTAGTAGAGCAATTCAAAATGGAAATGGGAGATTCTTCTGGTTCAATCAATATGAATGAAGAGCCTGTAAAAGAAGAAGCGAACAAATCGAAAACTCTTGGTAACAGAGAGAAAAGCTGATAGGATTACACTATGAGCACTCAAAACGAACAAGAGCGCGAACGCTTAAAACAAGAATACAAGGAACATTACCGACGTATTAAAGAAGCAAAAGCTCGACTTAAAACCGCCGAACAAAAGGGTAAAATTGCGCAAGCCATAAATAATATGGATCCAAACAATTTACTCGAAACTATGGATGAGTTTTTGGGAAAAGTTCGTGACAAGGTAACGCACGTAGAAGCTAGACTAGACGTGGCTATGGATAGTTTAGGTGACGACGATTCTAAATTTCAACAAGAAATTAAGAAGGATGAACTCGATGAGGTTTTGAAAAAGCAGAAAGCAAAAGAAACCTTGCAACAAGTAAAAGCCGAAATGGGTATGCTTTATTCTGAAATTGAAAAACATGCAGAAGAAATAAAGACAGAAAAAACCATTGGGCAAAGACAACAAAAAAGTCCTTCATCAGCTAACGATAAAGAAAACGGTTAATGCCAGCAGACGAACTAAATATCAATTATACGCGTGAAGCCTTTATGAACCCCATTAATTTGGGAGGATTACTACTCGCAACATTATCGGCGTTCTTATTAAGTGGGGTTGGAGAAGCGTCAAGTGTAATGCTTACAACTGTTTTTGGAATAGAATTACTTTATTTAGGAGTGGTTCCCAAACTTCCTAGGTTTAGAAAAAAGACAGAGCTTAAAAAAATTAAAGAACGCCATGCTTCTAATAACGAGAAAGATTTATTTCAATCTTTAGATTCAGCTAGCCAGAAAAGGTTTTTAGTATTAAAACATTTGGCAAAATTGGTTCAAGAGAATTTTGAGAAACTTCCATATAGCTCGCAGGGCTTACTCGATAATATTGGCAAGAAAATTGATGAGTTGTTGGGTAATTATCTAACACTTTTAGATCTTATAAAACGGTATGAAATCTATCTAAACACTTCTTTGGAAAATAACTTGAAAGAAGAAGTGGTTCGCCAAATCGAAGAGATTAAAACTATCGAGTCTGAAAAGCTAAAGAGAACAAAAGCTAGACGTGTTGCGATTATGCAAAAGCGTTTACAAAAATTCAAAATAGCCAAAGAAAAGTATTTGGTTTGTGAAACGCATTTGGAAACTATAGAAGATGCAGTGCGCTACATTTATGAGCAATCTATGACAATGAGTAATCCTGAGGAAATTGGTTTCCAGTTGGATAACCTCTTAACTGAAGTAGATGAAACCTCTCAGCTTATTGAAGATTTGGATCAAGATATTTTACCAGAATATACTACTGAATGGGAAACTGAACTTGATTTTGACTCAATTCTAGATGAAATTTCTGGTGATGAAGTGGAGATAACTAAAGACCCTCAAAACAGAGTTAAAGAATAGAAATTATGAGCCAAGCGTACCAAAACCTGCTTCTAGAAATTGATGAAACAGGTGTTTGCCTGCTTACTATTAATCGTCCAGATAAGATGAATGCGCTGAACAATCAGGTATTTGAAGAACTTGATGATGCGCTGACCTCAATCAAAGAAAATAATTCCATAAAAGGGGTAATAATTACGGGCTCAGGTGAGAAAGCATTTGTAGCAGGCGCAGATATCAAAGAGCTAAATACTTTGAAAGAAGAAGAAGCTATCAAACTTTCGTTAAGAGGACAGCGAGTTTTTCAAAAGATTGAAGATTCTACAAAACCTGTTATCGCAGCCATAAATGGTTATGCATTGGGTGGTGGTTGTGAACTTGCTATGGCTTGCCACATACGAGTAGCATCGCAAAATGCGCTAATGGGTTTACCTGAAGTAAGCTTAGGTTTAATACCTGGCTATGGTGGTACTCAAAGGCTTCCTAAGCTAGTAGGGCAAGCAAAAGCATTAGAATTAATCCTTTCAGGTAGATTTGTTAATGCTGTTGAAGCAAACGAAATTGGATTAGTAAACTTAGTTGCTGATGGCCTAGCAATAGATGCCGCAAAAAATATGATGAAAAGCATCATGAAGCATGGCCCAATTGCAATAAAAAATGCTATCTTAGCCATTAAAGAAGTAGGTAAAGATTCAGGATATGAATCTGAAGCAAATCTATTTGGAGATTTGTACAACACTGCTGATTTTAAAGAAGGAACAAGCGCATTTCTTGAAAAAAGAAAACCCGTTTTTTCCGGTAAATAGGAACTAATTTTTTATTAATGAACGACGAACCTCCATCGGCAGGTCACATATTGGATAGTGAGGAGCTCAAATGAGTTTAGAATGGCTTCTCATAGCGCTTACCATATTATTAAGTGGGTTTTTCTCAGGAGCAGAAATTGCTTTTGTTACGGCTAACAAGCTAAAGCTTGAAGTTGCTTCTAGAAAGAACAACCTGATTTCAGGATCTATTGGCTTTTTCTCAAAAAACCCAGAGACTTTCTTAACAACAACTCTAGTTGGTAATAATATTGTAAATGTAGTTTATGCTACATTAATGGCAATTTTCTTAGCTGATCCAGTTGCTCATTATTTCAATGCATGGTTTGGGGTTATTCCATCTGCGTTTCAGATTCTTACCATCCAAACAATTATAGCATCTTTTGTGATTATGCTTTTTGGCGAAATTCTGCCGAAAGCTGTTTTTAGAGCTCAAGCTGATATCATGGTGAATATTATTGCGCTCCCACTTAGGCTATGCTATTACTTACTAAAGCCTTTAATTGTAGTTGCTAACGGCTCATCAAATACACTTATAAAATGGTTAGTGCCAGATGCAGAAAAGGCAGAACAGTTTTATCGGAGAAAAGATGTAGAGCTTATTTTCAAAGAACTGCGAGAAGGTGGTGGAAGTGATGAAATTGATGAAGATGACTCTGAAATTCTACATAATGTGTTAGAACTCTCAAATAAGAGAGTTAAAGATTCGATGATTCCAAGGATTGAAATTGAAGCTGTAGATAAGTCAACCCCAATTTCTGAAGTTCTTAAAGTGCTTGTTGAATCGGGACATTCAAAATTACCTGTATTCAGAGATAGTATTGACGATGTTATTGGAGTGGTTTTTGCTCACGATTTTTTTAAAAATCCAAAATCACTTCACGAAATTATTCGTCCGATTAAACTAGTGCCATCAAGTAAAAAATCTAAAGCTTTAATGACCGAGTTTCGTAAATCCAATATGTCTGTAGCCATTGTGCTCGATGAATATGGTGGAACCGCGGGGATGGTAACTATTGAGGATTTACTTGAAGAAGTAGTAGGAGATATCCAAGACGAGCATGATGTGGAAGATGAAATTATGAAGCGAGTTGGGCCAAATAATTTTGTAATAAGCGGAAATGTGGAGATTTCTGAACTCGTTCAGCATTTCGAAGAAATTGAAATTCCTTTGGAACCTTCTGAGTACGATACCGTAGCGGGCTACATCATAAATAATTTAGGGCGCATTCCAAAAGTGAATGAAGAAGTGCTGATTGATGGGTATAAGTTTATTATTAGTAAAGCCACCCAAAGTCGCATTGAAACTATAAAACTGATTATCATAGAGTAAATATACTCGATAATTGTAGATTTGGAGTTCGCTTTGTTACACCATAACATCGAAAAACGGAACTATGTTTGATCATTACCCACTTTGGTCTCAAGAATTTGCGAGAAAATATCTAAGCCGTACTATTAATACTTTTTTGCTTCATGGAAATGTTCATGATTTAGTACCTCTTAAAACAGATGAAGGAACAGAGTTTTCAAGGTTAAAATCTTTTCTATCGGATGAATTTTTTGGTTCTAGAGACTTCGTAGTTTTTTACGACCGTTCTTCAGGTATTTACTTTAGAGACAAAGAATCTCAACAAGATTTCAACCGAGCCATTGCGGGAAGAGATAGTTTAGTAGGCACTGATTATGCCCAGAAAATGCCGAAAGATCCCGTTAGAGTAATGTCTTTGCTGGAACAATATTTCCGCCTTCGTTTAGACCAGAAGAAAAGTATTGCTCTTATTATTGACTATGCCGAGACCATCGTTCCGATGAGTGATGCAGGCTCCACAGGTAATGAAGATAGAACTTCTCTAGTCTACCTTTCTAGATGGGCACACGACCCCATGTTTCTAGCATCAGATTTTACCACTGTAATGATTACAGAAAATCTATCTGATTTGAATAAAACGCTAATTCAGAATCCTTATACCACCGAGATTAAAATTGATATACCTGGTGAAAGTGATAGACTTGATTTCATAAAATTTGAAACCAAGAATGATGATTTTACAACGATTTCTACCGTTACGCCAGAGATTGTAGCACAACAAACGGCTGGTTTGAATTATGTTAATATTAGAAGTGTGCTTTCGAATGCTCGCGAGAATAAGGAAATAATTACATTTGAGAGCCTTGGCGAGAATAAAAAAGAATTAATAGAAGCAGAAGCTTATGGCTTGTTAGAATTTGTTGAAACACAATATTCCCTCGATAATGTTGCTGGGCACAGCCATGTTAAAAGCCATCTTCGCCAAGCAGTAAAAGCTCTTAAAGAAGGTCGCCAAGATGTTATGCCGATGGGATATTTAGTATGTGGACCTGTTGGAACAGGAAAAACTTTCTTAGTGACTTGTTTTGCGAGCGAGGTTGGTATCCCCATGGTGAAATTGAAAAATTTCCGTAGCCAATGGCAGGGTGTTACTGAAGGGAATTTAGAAAAAATCCTTTCTCTGCTTAAAGCTATGGCGCCTGTAGCAGTGATGATTGATGAAGCCGATGCTTACCTTGGAGATAGAAACTCTGGTGGTGATAGCGGTGTTTCTAGTCGAGTATTCTCTCAGATAGCTACATTTATGAGTGATACGAGCCACCGTGGAAGAATTATGTGGTTTTTAATGACTGCACGCCCAGATTTAATGCCTATTGATTTAAAACGACAGGGTAGAGCGGAAGAGCATTTGGCATTGTTCCCTCCTCATACAAAAGAAGAACGTATTGAGCTTTTTGAAGCCATGAAAAAGAAAACTAGCCTGAAGTTAACTGAAGAATATGTTCCAAAGTTGATTGAAAAAGGTGTTGTTACTTTCTCTGGTGCAGATATGGAAGCAGCTCTGACTCGTGCTAAATTTAGAGCGGCAGCTTTGGGTGAAGATATAGTAAGCCCAGAAGTTTTAGATTTAGCTCTCGCTGATTTCATCCCACCAACTTATCCTGAGGAAGTGGAACTTCAAACCTTAAATGCGGTTATTGAATGTACTTCTAAAGAATTGTTGCCAGAACGATATAGAGAAATGGATAGAAACGATATTTTAGCCACAATTGAAGAGTTAAAACTCAGAGTTGGATAGTATTCATGTTTAGAAAATTATCTGTCTCCCAGAAAATACTTGCAGGTGTGGGTGTATTATTATGTATTCCTCTAGTTTACTTGCTGGGGCAAGGTCTAGGATTTTTACTTTCAAGATATTATGAGGTAGATATTTCTGATCAAGTATTTCAGATTGTTATTTTGTTGAGCTTTGGAGGGTTAGCTTCTATCTATTTCTTTAGCTTTAAAAAAGTTCGAAATCATATTCGACAAATTGGGCTAAGGTATCCAAGTGGGGCGCAAGGAATGGAATTCATGCATATGTTTCAAGGTGCATTTGTTTCACTAGCTATCATCTGGATATGTTATACCATTGCACAAAATGTTAAAGAAATCGCAAGCTTGATTTAAGCGAGTTGCTCAAAATCTAACTCTACTTCGGGTATTTATAAGCTATATTTTAGCCCATTATTTGATTTAAAATGTAGGATGAAATTTTCGGATGCTAATTAACACCATTTTTTTTCTAGCAGCTATACACGGCGTTATTTTGTCGCTTGTTTTGGCTACGAAAAAGATCAATAAGTATTCGAACAGATTGCTTTCTTTATTAATGCTGGTGTTTACTATTGACCTAGCCATGGCATCCTATATTGGTTATGGACTCAAATCAGTTTATCCGCATGCACTTGGTATAGATTATCCAATTACGCTGTTATATGCCCCTCTGAGTTACCTTTATGTGGTTTCTATCATAAAAAGAAAAACAAATTTCGAACTTAAGGATGGTCTTCATTTCATTCCATTTCTCTCATTATTTCTATACTTGTTGCCATTCTATCTAAGCTCAGGAGAGGAGAAACTAGCACTAACTAAAGCAAGTGGGGCGCTAACATATGGATTTAGCTTTATAAGTAATGCAAAGCTTGCTTTCAATCTTGTTTACTTCCCTTTTATAATTCGAGAAGTTCTGTTGTACAGAAAGAAACTAAAAGAGCAATACTCATCTATAGAAAAGCATAATCTGAATTGGCTTTTAGTGTTTACGGCCTGTCTTGTTGCGATGGTCTTTTTTGTAATTTGCGTGCAATTCGTAGAATACTTTTTTGATGTCGCTTCAAATTTCTGGGTATTCAATCTTATTGGCGTCACCATTTTTGTGTATAGTATTGGCTACTTAGGATTAGTTCAGCCTGAGTTTTTTACTGATTTCGACAAACATCAGTCTACAAAAACAGAAGGTGTTGAACAAAAAGAAGAAAGCTACACTAAATCTGGTTTAGAAGAAGAAGTTGGGAAGGAGCTATCAAACAGGCTTGTCAGGTTAATGGAAGATCAAAAGCCTTTTACTAACAGTGAACTCAGTCTTCGTAATCTTGCTGATATGTTAGAAATATCACCTCATAATCTTACCGAAGTGATAAATAAGTACAGTAATAAAAACTTCTACGATTTTGTGAATGCTTACAGAGTAGAAGAAGTAAAAGCACGAATTAGAAATCAAGAGAATAACAATTACACCTTACTAGCCATCGGACTTGAATCGGGGTTTAACTCAAAATCATCTTTTAATTCGGTTTTCAAAAAGCATACAGGGCAAACTCCTTCGCAATACAAAAAGAGTATTCAAGCCGAAAAAGAATAGCTTTTATTACAAAAAAGAAGTCCAATCCAGTTGGTATGGACGACTGGACCTTATTAATGAACTAGTTTTGAGGAAAATTAAATCTCAAAATGTAATTCATGCGAATCATCAAACAATTTTTAAGCTTCATTATTTGTGTTTTTGTTGGTAGTAATTTTGCACTAGCTCAACAATCCAAATTTCCTTTAACACAAAGAGTCTCCGGAATAATTGTTGATAAAGTCACTAAAGAGACTTTACCTGGTGCCAATATAATTCTTCTAGATTACGAGCCATTGATTGGAACTTCAACAAATTCTGATGGCGAATTTCTGATGACTTCAGTTCCTGTTGGCCGCCATGATTTAAAAATCACTTTTCTAGGGTATAAGCCCATTGTGATATCTGAAGTTTTGGTAACAGCTGGGAAAGAAGTGGTTCTTAGAGTTGAAATGGAAGAAGATATTTTTGAAGGGGAAAGCATAGAAGTTGTAGCCTCGTTCCAAAAAGAGCAGGCCATAAATGATATGGCTTTTGTGAGTGCCAAGACCTTTACCATTGAAGAAACTCAGCGATATGCAGGAGGATTAGACGATCCTGCTCGATTGGTAACCGCATTTGCAGGTGTTACATCTACAGGAGGAGTACAGAACAATGCGATTTCTATTAGAGGAAACGCTCCAAAGAGTGTTCAATGGCGGCTAGAAGGAATTGAAATTCCGAATCCAAATCATTTTGCAGGGCTTTCAGTTGCTGGTGGTGGTGGGCTCACTTTGTTTAGTGCGCAGTTACTTGCCAACTCAGATTTTTATACCGGAGCTTTTCCTTCGGAATATGGGAATGCGCTATCAGGTGTGTTTGATATTAATTTCAGATCTGGTCCAAGAGAAAAACGGGAGCATGCTTTTCAATTAGGGTTAAACGGTATTGAGGCAAGTTCTGGTGGGCCGTTCAAAAAGAATGGGACAGCAACATATTTATTCAACTATAGATTTTCTACGCTGACATTTCTTCAACCATTATTACCAACGGAAGGGGTTATCAGATATCAAGACGTTTCTTTTAAGATAGATGTTCCTACAAAAAACTCAGGTCGATTTGAACTATGGGGTGTTGGTGGACTAGATTATCAAACCATGGAAGCAAAAACAGATTCCACCAAATGGGAATATGCTTTCTGGGATTTTACAGATAATAGAATTGAGCTGGGAGTTGGCGCTATAGGTCTTTCGCACAGTTATTTGCTGAACTCAAAAAGCTACATTAAAACGACGTTAGCACTTTCAGGAAATTCCACTAAATACACTGAAAATCGTTTCGACGATAACTTGAATATGCAGCCTTATATAGGAATCAGTAGTAATACAAGTCGAATTGCCTTCAAGAGTTATATCAATCAAAAATTGAGTAAGAGAATAGTACTTCGCACTGGTATAGAGGCTCAAGAATTATTCTATAATGTAGATATAGCTGGTAAGGTGAATAATCAATCAATTTATACTCAATTATCAGAAGGTGACGGAAACGCAGAGTTAATTCAAATTTATAGCAACGCCAAGATGTTAATTTCACCAAGGCTTACTTTCTTAGCTGGTTTGCATGGGCAATGGTTTTCGCTTAATGAAGAAATGCTTTTAGAACCTCGTGCCTCACTAGATTACCAAGTTAATACTACTACAAGTTTCAGTGTTGGTTACGGGTTACACAGCCAAATAGAAGAGCTGAGCACATATTTTGTTCAGCCGGAGAATGGACTTCCAAACAATAATCTCGAAATGACGAAAGCACATCATTTGGTAGCTGGGGTGAAGAGAAAAATGAGTGATATCCATCTGTTCAAAGCAGAAGTGTTTTGGCAATATTTATATGATGTTCCAGTAATTGGGGATAGTAGTTTTTCGATGCTGAATTTCGTTCAAGACTTCACCTTTAATGAGGCTCTAGTAAACGATGGAGAAGGTAGAAATTACGGTTTAGAACTTACTTTGGAGCGCTACATGAGTAATAATTATTACTACATGCTAACAGGAACGTTCTACTCATCAACATACAAAGGTGGAGATGGTGTTTGGAGGGATACTCGCTTTAATCAGAATATCGCAACGAATTTATTGGTGGGCAAAGAATTTGAGTTGAAGGATGGAAGAAATCTACTGGGAGTGAATGGTAGAGTAAGTTACACAGGCGGAGAAAGGTATAGTCCTGTTAGCCAATCCGATTCAAAAAATATTGAGCAAGTTGTATTTGATGAAACTAGGGCGTTTCAAAGAAAATTCGATGATAGTGTCATCTTAGATTTAACCATTAACTATCGCAGAAATTTCAGAAACTACTCCAGCATTTGGGCGCTTCAGATAAAAAATGTTTTAGGAGCCAAAGACAAATCGTTTGATTATAACTACCAAACAAAGAAAGTTGATTTAGTAGAAGAAGGGATACCGTTACCACTGTTAAGTTGGAAAGTAGAATTCTAATCCACACAGAAAATAAACTCAATAAAAAAGCCCAGCTAAGCGAACTTAACTGGGCTTTCTATCTAATAGAATGAAAAGAACTTATTCTACGATGAATTTTCCAATCATTTTAGCATAATGGCCTGGGAAGCTACAGATAAAAGTGTACTCACCTTTTGCAGGAGCTTCAAACTCAATCGTTGTTGATTCTCCGCCACCGATTAAGTCAGTGTGAACAATAACATCTTTTGTGTCTTTTGGGATATAATCGTTGTCTCTAGCGCTAATTGCAGCCATTGCAAAGTCTTTGACAACTACATCAGGTTTAAGAAGAACCCAATTGTGTCCCATTGCTTGTTTTGGGAATTTACCTACGTGGTTCAAAGTAAGTTTAACAGTAGTACCTGCTTTAACTTTAATCTCATCAAGGTTAAAAGTCATCTGATCTGTACCCTCAATCACAACTTCAGTAACTGAATCTGAATTAGCGATAGGAGTAGCATTTTTGTCAACATTAGGTTGAGCTAAAAAGAGCATCAGAAAAAGAGAAATTAACATATTCATAATTCTATACATGGTTGATTTGTAATTAACTATAGAACATATCCTTCAAAAATGAAGGTTATGTGAAGTTTTAAAAATCTTGTTTATAGATTACAAAAGGTTGTGTATCTGAAGAATTTCAATCATTCAAACAAATATAGGAACAATGGAGGGGGGCTTTATTTTGGGCACTAGTTTTAAATCTATAATGATTCAAGACCAATGCCCATACTTAGCAAAGTCACTTTCTTTTCCTAACTGTGCTACATTGAAGATAGGTAAGTGTCAATATATTCGACTCGGGCATCTAGCCAGTTTAAAGCGTTTTCTAAATCTTGATCTAAATTGCCTGTTGAGCCACGATTACCCCAAATTGCATGATCTTTTTCAAAAGCTAATTCAACGATTTTTTTATAGTGGTTTACATGTTCAAGTAATAGCTTATACTTTTTGCTTTTAAACCACTCCCATCTTTGTTTGAGTAATTTCTGAATATGAGGGTCTTCCAATATTCTTGAGAAAAAAAGTGTACCTGATGAAGGGACATATTGCCAAAATAAGGGTGAGGAAACGGTTCTTAAATCATAATGGCTAACATTGCCTGACTTAGAATATCCGTAGGCCCAATCAAAATCCCATATTATACCCATTCTGTATTTTCCACCCGCGAGCTTATTAATGTAGACACTCTTTGGGTGATTAATTTCAGCATTTGCGGTTAAGAGGTAAACAATAAGGTAGTTTACAAAAGAAACATCATCAAAGTGTTTTAAATAATCATTATTTGGAAATGAGTCATCGTAAATCAGTGCTTCTAATTTTTCAAAATCATTTTTAATGTTCTCAAAAATTTCAGGGGAAATGTCATTGCCTTCAGGATATTTCACCATTACTGGTAAATCATATTTATCAGATTTAAATTGCCACTTCTCATCATAATTTTTATCTAATTCTAGAAATAATCCATTTTCACCTAAATCAATTCTATTCGGAGCAACCTGTTTGTGTTCTGTAAAAGCGTAGAGTCCTCTATATGATCCATTGATAGTGACTTCTACTGGAATGATTGTATTTGTATATGGGATGCCTAACATTTCGGCCGTTTTATAAGGAACGGAGTTGTATAGCATACTTCCATCTAAATATTCAGATAAAAGTATCCATGTTTTATAAGGGGCTAATCCAAAAAGAGGCTCATTAGTTTCAAGTTTTAATTTATAGGGTTTTTTAGGAAAAGACCAAGAGGTGTTTCCTCTTCCTCTAATACCTGTTTTGCCTTCAAAATTGTCATAAACACCTTTTCCGTCAATTCTGATGTCAGCATCTAAGTAGTTTTCCTTTGAAACTATTTCTGCACTATCTGCAACGTCAATATAAATTTGAGGTAATACTACAGGTGGGGCTTCAGTGCCTTTGTTGGGGTCTTTACAGGAAACCAGTAATGTGGCAAATAATGGGAAGAAAATTTTTAAAAAACGCATTGTAGAAAGGAGCTAATTAAAAATTATTTTTAAGAAAATCACAATAACGAGAAGAGAAAGTAATAAATGTTCACCTATAAAGCATGTAACAAATTGTATTATACTTATTAATTCTATTGTATTTGAGAGTTTGTGAATATGAGTAATAATAGGCTGACTAATAGCATCTATTTAGTTTAACTATTAAATTCAACCAAATGGTTGAACTGTAAGGTTTAATATGTTATTATTTGTGCAATACAAATTTACTTTGATATGGCTATTGAAAAAGAAACGGAAGAGCGAATATTTGAAGCTGCGCAACGTGTGTTTCAATTAAGAGGCTTTGAAGGCGCGAGAATGCAGGAAATTGCAGACGAAGCCGGAATAAATAAATCTATGCTTCATTATTACTTTAGAAGTAAGAGTGCATTGTTCCAAGAGGTGTTTAAGTCGAGCGTTAAAAAGATTATGCCCAAATTGTTTGCCATCTTGGCTAATGAGAAAACATTGAGGGAAAAGGTAGTTCAGGTTGTGAACTTTTATCATGATGTATATCTCGAGAATACGCACTTACCTGCTTTCGTGGTGTATGAAATGAATCAACATCCAGAAAGATTCAAAGAATTCATTAAATCAATGGATATGCATCTCCCTGAAGAATTTATAGAACAAGTAGAAGAGGGCGTGGCTTCAGGAAAAATGCGCAGAATTGCACCTGATCAATTTCTTATTAATGTGATAAGTCTTTGCATGATGCCAATGATAGCTAGGAACATGGCTCAGACTTTATTTCATTTAGATGATACTGAATACGATAGTTTTCTGAATGAACGCAGAGAACTTATCCCAAACCTGATTTTTAATGGGGTTATATTATGAAAATCTTCAGAATTGCATTGATAGGAGTCCTTGGTTTATTGGTTACTCCACTGATGGCACAAAATGAAGAGCCGACTTTTACACTTCAAGAAGCTTATCAAAAGATAAAAAAGAACTATCCTTCGGCAGAGAAGATTGAAATAAGGCAAAAAATTGCTGGATTTAATCAACAGCTTAATCAATCTAATTGGCTACCAAATATAATTGTCGGAGCTAGCACAAGTTACCAATCTGATGTAACTGAAGTTCCTTTTACTGCTCCGGGTACATCTTCACCAGGTTTTAGTAAAGATCACTACAGTATTTCCATAGATGTTAATCAGTCAATTTTTGATGGTGGTAGAGTTGGCGCTTTAAAGAAGATTGAGACAAGTAACGAAAAAGCCACATTGGCTATGGTTGATGTGGAACTACATAATGTACGTGCTCAAATTGATGGATTATTTTTTGGAATAATCCTTTTGAAAAAACAGCAGGAATCTCTCAGTCTAATGGTCAATGATATCGCTGAACAGCTAAAATTGGTCCAATCTAGAGTGAAAAATGGAGTGCTTCTACCTGGTAATGAATTGGTCCTAAAAGCAGAGCTATTAAAACTTGAGCAACAACAAATAGAACTTAAATCCTCAGTAAAGTCTGGGTATGAAGCGTTGGGTTTAATTCTAGGTACAGATTTTAAAAACAAACCAGATTTATCATATCCTGATTTGGAAGAATTAGATACGCTAAATGAAGTTTCTATACACAGAGCTGAATTGGAACTCTTTAAAGCAAAATCTACAATGCTTGAAGAGAGCAAAGGTTTATTAAAAGCAGATAAACTCCCAACCCTTTCAGCATTTGCAAAAACAGCGTATGCACGACCTGGATTAAATGCATTTGATGATGATATGCAGCTGTATTGGATGGTTGGGTTAAAAGCGCAATGGAGTTTCAGAAATTGGCATAATGCTTCCAAGAAAAATGAAATTCTTTTGTTGGAACAAAGAAGTATTGAAGTGGAAGAGAACGCCTTTACTTTGCAATTGGAGGCTTCGTTAACTCATTTGTTGGAGCGAATCAGAAGTTTGGAAAAACAGATTGAGCTCGACAAAAGTATTGTAGAGCTAAGAAAACAAGTGGTATGCGAAAAGAAGAGTTTACTGGAGAATGGTGTTATCACATCAACAGAGTGGTTAACAGAACTAAATGCTGAGCACAGAGCTAGGCTGAATCTAGAAGCTCACCAAACGGAATTAGTAAAAACAAATATCGAGTACTTAACAAAGAAAGGAATAGTATGGAACTGAGAAGTAAACTTGGAGCGCTGCTGTTATTTTTGACTGCCATTTCCTGCACTAGCGAACAAAAATCGGATGCGTATGGGCAGTTTGAAGTTGATGCGACAACTATTTCTAGCGAGGTGTCAGGAAAGCTGGTTTCGTTTGAGGTAGAAGAAGGGAAAACATTAGCCGCTCATGAAGTAGCTGGTTTCGTTGATACGGTGCAGAGTTATCTTCAAAAGCAGGAACTAAAGGCCACAAGAGAATCAATAAAAACCAAAATCGGTACTATTGATGCTCAAAAGAATGTGCTTGAAGCGCAACTTGAAACCGCAAAAAAAGAGCTAAATAGACTGGAGGCATTAAAGAAAGAAAAGGCTTCAACCCAACAACAAATAGATAATGCAACTGGGCAAGTAAACAGTTTAGAGAAGCAAATAAGAGCCTTAGAAATTCAGAAAAAGTCGGTTTATGCAGAAATAGAAACTGTAAATGCAAAGCTGGATCAGATAAACGATAAGATTCATCGAGCGGTAATAGTAAATCCTATTAATGGAATTGTTCTAAACAAATTTGTGGAGCAACATGAGCTCATTGGCGCAGGCAAACCATTGTATGAAATTGCCAATTTAGATGAATTAGTACTTCGTGTTTATGTAACTGGGCAGCAACTACCAAACATCAAATTAGGGCAAGAAGTTGAAGTGCTTATCGACGAAACTGAGACAAACAATCAAAGTCTTAGAGGAGTGGTTAGTTGGATTTCATCAGAAGCTGAGTTCACCCCAAAAATGATTCAAACAAAAGAAGAACGTGTAACCCAAGTTTATGCAGTAAAAGTGAAGGTGCTGAATCCAAATGGATTGATAAAAATTGGGATGCCTGGAGAGGTAAACTTTAACTAGCACGTTCATGTCTGTAGTAGAAATAACATCGCTAAATAAATCCTACGGTTCTGTAAATGCACTAACTGAAATTAATGTAAGTGTAGGCAAGGGAGAGATTTTCGGCTTCATCGGTCCAGATGGTGCGGGAAAAACAACCTTGTTTAGGATTTTAACCACACTACTGATTCCAGATTCAGGAAGTGCTAAAGTGTTGGGTTATGATGTAGTTTCTGAATACAAAAAAATACGTCCCAAATTGGGCTATATGCCGGGTAAATTCTCTTTATATCAGGATTTAAGTGTTGAAGAAAACCTAGACTTTTTTGCATCGGTTTTTGGAACTACCATGTCGGAAAATTATGAACTGATTGAGCCCATTTACAAACAGCTGGAGCCTTTTAATACTCGTTTAGCGGGGAAGCTTTCAGGTGGGATGAAGCAGAAGCTAGCATTGTGTTGTGCGCTGATTCACAAGCCAGAATTACTTTTTCTAGACGAACCAACAACTGGTGTTGACGCCGTTTCGAGAAAAGAATTTTGGGATATGTTGGTGAGTCTGAAAGAACAAGGAATTAGCATCGTGGTTTCTACACCGTATATGGATGAAGCTAAATTATGCGATCGCGTTGCACTCATCCAAGAAGGAAAAACACTACAGATTGATACTCCCGATAACATTGTAAGAACTTTCAAGAAGCCATTGCTAGGCATAAAAGCAGCAGAGACTTATCCTCTTCTTTTAGCCCTGAAAAACTACGAACAAACTCATTCAGTTCATCCTTTTGGCGAATTTCTTCATTATACGGAAAAGAATGAAAATCCTGACTTAGAAGCGCTGAAAAGCTATTTAGTTAAGCAAGGCATCCATGATGTGGAGATTGAATCGGTCACTCCCAATATAGAAGATAGCTTTATGGCTTTGATGGGAGAGGAGGCTAACGATGAGTAATCTAGTCATTCAAGCAGAAGAACTCACTCGAACTTTCGGCAATTTCACGGCCGTAAATAACATTTCTTTTGAAGTTGCAAAAGGGGAAATATTCGGTTTTTTAGGTGCCAACGGAGCAGGTAAAACTACCGCAATGAAAATGTTGACAGGACTCTTATTACCTAGTTCTGGCAAAGCCTATGTAAACGGATTTGACGTGTATACTGAAACCGAAAAAATAAAGAAGAGCATTGGCTATATGAGCCAAAAATTCTCTCTTTATGATGATTTAACGGTTGCTGAGAATATTGAATTTTATGGCGGGATTTACGGAATCTCTTCAAAAAATCTTTCAATAAAAATTGAAGAGTTACTTACTAATGTGGGCTTAGAGAATGTCAAAAAATCGTTAGTAGCTTCTTTACCATTAGGCTGGAAACAGAAACTCGCGTTCTCCATTTCAATATTGCACAACCCAAGTATTGTTTTCTTAGATGAACCCACCGGTGGTGTTGACCCAGTTACTCGTCGACAGTTTTGGGAGATGATTTATGAAGCAGCTAGCCGAGGAATTACGGTTTTTGTAACCACTCACTACATGGATGAAGCTGAATATTGCGATAGAGTTTCTATTATGGTTGATGGTAGAATAGATGCATTAGACACCCCAGAAGGACTCAAAAAGAGTTTTTCAACCAACTCCATCGAAGAAGTGTTTATAAAATTAGCACGTTCAGCAAAGCGAGGGGACTGATGGGAGCATTTAGAGGTTTCGTAATTAAGGAGTTTAAGCAGATTTACAGAGACAAAAGAACTTTAGTGGTGCTTTTTGGAATGCCTGTAATTATGCTTCTTCTGTTCGGTTTTGCGATTCGAAATGAAGTGACTAATGTGAAGGTTGGTGTTCTAGATGCCTCCAAAGATCTTGTAACTCAGCAACTCATTCAGAAGATTAATGCTTCCGATGCATTTCAAGTGACAGCCATTTTATCTAGCTATGATGAGATTACTGAAGTATTCAAAGCGGGTGAAATTAAAGAGATTATCGTGTTCGAACCTTCCTTTGGAAGAAAAATTGAAAGAACGGGGTCTGCCGATATTCAACTCATAACTGACGCCACAGACCCCAATTTGGCAAATATTGTTCAATCCTATACCTCTAACATAATTCGAAGTTATGTTAAAGAGATAAACGACAATGGCGCTTCGCAATCAATGGGAATCCAACCCAGAATCAAACTGATGTATAACCCAGAGCTCGCAAGTGTGAATTTGTTTGTGCCTGGTTTAATTGCCGTAATTCTGATGTTGGTCTCAGCTCTTATGACATCCATTTCCATCACACGCGAAAAAGAAATGGGAAATATGGAGATTCTATTAGTTTCGCCACTAAAGCCAATACATATTATTCTTGGCAAAGTGTTGCCTTATTTGGCGCTGTCGGTCATCAATGTGGTTGTGATACTTGTCTTAGCTAAATTCGTTTTTCACGTGCCATTTCAAGGCTCGCATGCTCAGTTTTTCTTTGAGTCTATTTTGTTCATCTTAACAGCTTTATCTCTTGGGTTACTCATCTCATCGGCAACAAATAGCCAACAAACAGCGATGATGATTTCTTTGGCCGGACTATTATTGCCAACAGTGTTGCTCTCAGGTTTCATTTTTCCAATTGATAGTATGCCTTTTCCACTCCAAATCATCAGCAATATCATTCCTGCAAAATGGTATCTCATTATAGTGCGTGGCATCATGCTAAAAGGTGCGGGGATATTCATTCTTTGGAAAGAAACAGCAATACTTTTAGGCACAACACTAATTTTGATTGCTCTAAGCCTTAAAAAATTTAAGGTGAGGTTACAATGAGAATACTTCGCTTTTTACTAAAGAAAGAATACTTGCAAATATTCAGAAACAAAGGGATGCTTCCCATTCTATTTGTGCTGCCCGTTATACAGTTGGCAGTTCTGTCTTTTGCCGCCACATACGAACTAAAACAAGTGCAATTTGCGGTAATTGACTTCGATCAATCACAGATGTCGCATGAGATGGTACAGAAGTTGCAAGCATCAGGTCGTTTTAAGTTAGAAGCAATATACTCTTCTACAGATACCGCACTTGAAGAGATGAAAGCTGGAAAAATAAAGATGCTTTTAACAGTGAGCCAAGACTTTGAAAAGTACATGAAGACGGGTAAAGAAGCATCTATTCAAATAACAATAGATGCTGTTGATGGAAGCACTGCTGGGCTTATTCAATCCTATTCGAGTTCCATTATTTCTGATTTCAATGCCGAGAAATTAGGCGAATTAGCCATAGCAGGTTCCGCAATAGTTTCACCGAAATCTATAAACATTATTCCTTCAAACTGGTACAATCCTGATTTAGATTACATCACTTTTATGGTTCCAGGAATTTTGGTTGTTCTGATTTCTATGATTGGATTGTTTCTTTCTGGGATGAATATCGTACGAGAATATGAAATTGGAACCATCGAGCAATTAAATGTGACTCCCATTCAGAAATCACATTTTATGTTGGCTAAACTCATTCCATTTTGGACGATTGGTATGTTTGATTTGTGCATCGGGTTATTACTTGCTCGGTTTGGATTTCAGATTCCATTTCTTGGAAGTCTGTTTACCATTTTAGCAATTGCTGGAATTTATCTGGTGGTTATTCAATTAATGGGCTTACTTATTTCAACCGTAACCCATACCCAACAGCAAGCCATGTTTATTGCTTGGTTTTTGATTGTGATTTTTATCCTAATGGGCGGTTTATTTACTCCAATCGAAAGTATGCCACAATGGGCGCAAAACCTTACGTTAGCAAATCCGGTTTCGTATTTCATTAAAATTATGCGGATGGTTTTGCTGAAGGGAGCAGGATGGCAAGAAATCTACAAGATGGTTATTGTGCTGTTTGGAATGGGGATTCTCTTTTTGGGTATCTCGCTAAATCGTTATAAAAAAACGAGTTCTTAATGTAGAATAAAGATTATTTTTTATAAGTTATTGCAACTTATTTCTAAAATTCTGTTCTAATATGGTTGTTAGATTACTTATCCACCTCACAATTTTGATGAGCGTAATTATAACGAGCAAACTTAAAGCTCAAACTAAAGACGCTCCATTTAAAACCGAAATATTAGTCCAAGATAGCCTCGCTTTTTTTGGTGATTTAGCCATCGTGGATGATTGGTTATTTGCGCAGCTAGAAGGACAAGAGTTTGGAATTAGAGCTTATAATGCGAAAACGGGTGTTTTTGAATATGAATTTGGAAAAAGAGGTAGGGGTCCTGCAGAATATGGCAGCGTAACTATTCAAAAGGGAATTTTTGAACATTCTTTAGAAGTTGCAGATGCATCCAATAAAAAGAATGATGTGTATGATGTGGCTTGCTTGAAAAAGAAACCACCTATCACTAAGGTTCATAGCTGTATTATTGAATCGAAAAAAACCATTTCTCGTAGGCATGCACTCATTCTAAGAAACAACCAGATAGTTAATCACGGACCAACACCAGAGGGTTTTCTTTCGTTAAGTGAAGGGGACGAATTTATTAGATATCTCGATACCATTCCGGCTGATGTAGCAAATAAATACAAAAAGCCAATTCGTGTTACTATGTCCATGTCAGGGCGTCTTGCAAAAAGCCCTGATGGCTCTAAGTTTGCATATTTTGCCGATACTTTCGATAGAGCCTTGTTTTATGGAATTGTAGGCGATTCGGTTGTGCAGTTACATGAACAGAAGCATACTTACCTCCCAGATTTTGATGTTATTGATTATGGTGCCAGCTCAGTTTTGATGCCTTCCTTGAAGTTTAAAGGCGGGTTTTATTCCCCAACATCTAGTAGTAAACGCTATTTTGTTTTGTATTCTGGTAGAACTGCCGAGGATGTTGAGCTACAAGAAGGTGCTGAATGGCGAGGCTTTTCTGATAGAATTATAGCATACAACTGGGATGGAACCGAACAAGGTGATTTCTACATAGATAAAGACGTTTTTATTATAGATGTAAGCGAAGATGAAAAGGAGCTTTACGCTATTCATGTGAATAGAAAATTAGAGCAATACATCATTAAAGCTACTTTAAACTAGCATAGCCATATATTGTCAAATACTTAGAACTGCTGAGCGAGTACATCTGGCTGTTCTTCATTCACTTTAATAATCATTTCATGGTTCAAATAAAAAAGATCGTCTAGCATAAAAAAGCACTTCAATTTCTTCTCAAACTTGCTACATTCCATCCTCACACTCTCACACATTGAAGCATGAAGAAAGAATTAGCATCTATTAGGGATCGATTAGACCTAATCGATAAAACCATTGTAAAAGCCTTAGCCGACCGACAGGATGTTGTTAAGGAAGTTGCCTCTCTTAAAATTGATAAGGCAGCTGGCATTCGAGATTTAGAACGCGAAGAGCTGTTACTAAGCAAAATTCGTGACTTTGCACACGAAGTTGGCTTAGATAGATATTATGCCGAACATCTTTTTCGTGAGATAATAACTAACTCTGTTCGCTTTCAAACTCATTCTTTGGTAGATCATCAGAACCATAAGGATGGCGAGGAACGAGTTTCTGTGAGTTATCAAGGGACAGATGGAGCTTTTAGCCATTTAGCGGCTTTACGTCATTTCGGAGAGCGATACAGCAATGTAGATTGCTACGGTTTCGATACTTTTCAGCAGGCGGCTCAAGCTGTAAAAGATGGGCAAGTTAATTTTGCGGTGCTCCCGATAGAAAATACGACGGCCGGCTCTATTAACGATACTTATGATATTCTTGGAAACTCTGGGTTACACATTGTTGGAGAAGAAATTCTCAAAATAGTTCACTGCTTGATGGCAGTGGAACCAGTAGACGTTTCACAAATTCGTAGAATTCTATCGCATCCCAAAGCCATTGAACAATGCACTAATTTCCTTTCTAAATTACCAAGGTGTAGAGTTGAGTCCTATTTGGATACAGCTATTTCAGCCAAAAAGGTTTTGGAAGATGGCGATTTATCTCAAGCAGCAATTGCGGGTGCTCATGCTGCCGACCATTACGGATTGCACATTATTGCACATAACATTGCAAATCAGGAAGAGAATTTCACTCGATTCGTAATTGTTTCAACAGAAGCTGTTACCATAGATCTACAAGTACCATGTAAAACTTCCTTGATGATGGTTACATCAAACGAGGAGGGATCATTAATTGATTGCTTAAATGTATTACATAAACATGGAATCAATATGAGTAAGCTCGAATCCCGTCCGCTTCCTCACGAACCATGGCGTTATTCGTTCTACATAGATATTGAAGCCAATACCAACAATCCTAAAGTGGAAGAAGCACTTTCTGAATTAGCTAATGAGGCAGAAGAACTGAAAATTCTAGGCTGTTATTCAAAAGAAATGAACTAAGCCAAGGTAATTAAGCCGCTATTTTGCAAAAGAGTACGTAGCTCTAACAAAAGTACTGTAGGTATTTGGAATGTTAGCAGTACGAGAGTTGCGTATTCTATATCGAGCATCTATGCTGAGTTTCTTTGAAAGAACAACTCTGTAGCGCATTTCAAATTCATCGCTATTAGTAGTATAAGGAGCAGAAAGCCAATCTTGATCGTTTCTTGAAAGCTCAATCATCAAGTTGTGGTGCTCAGCAACATTATACACTCCAACTGATGTTGTGATGACTGAACCATCCGAAAGCTTTGTGTTTAAGTTTTGCCCCAATTCCCCTGAAACACGAATTGAGCCACCATTTAGTAATTCCTTTTTTGGGAAGTCGAAAACGATATTTGAGCTAAGCGTTAAATAGTCAATATACTCTCCGTTATGTAAGAAAGCATTAGGCGCCCACATTAAGCCAACACCTTTTCGAATGATATTGTATTTATCTCTGGTTGAATTTGTAAAGGCTACATAGTTAACCATGTTATATTTGTTTCTACCAAAAAAAAGAGGTCTTTGATAGGGAAATGTAGTCTCACCTCTTTTTTGATATTCCAAAACTACCTCAGAAAACCATTCTTCGTTCAACATTCTCTTGTAATAGAAGCCATCCGTCCAATGCACGAAAATAGCATTACTTTGAAATCGATCGATAGAATGTGCTGTTGCAATGGGCAGAGAAAAACTTTTCTGAAAGCGACCGAATCTAAATTCCTGAGTCTCATCTTGATACTTGTAATAGAATTCATCGAAAGAGAATGTGTCGTAAGCCAGTGAGCCATTTTGATTGGGAGTTAGGCTAAAATCAGGGACGTTTAAATCTCTTGAGACAATGTAAGCCGCACGAGCAGAAAAACTATGGGTTTCATTAAGTTCGTAATGAACACCTGGCCGAATTCTTAAAAAAGGAACTTCTCCACCGAATCCATTGGCGTCGGTTCCAGTACCAAGATAATTTACTCTAATGTCTCCATAAACACTGAGTTTACTCGTTTCTTGTGCAAAAACGTTGATGGTGTTTGATATAAACAAAAACACGAAAAAGGTTAAAATTCCTTTTATAAATCTCATATCAGAAGGATAAAATTATTGGAATTACAGTGTGCTTAACTAATCAAAATAAACTCAAAAATAGTAGAAATTGAATTAATAAACTTAAACTTTTATCTCGTTTGTAAACAGAGCTATGAAAGGATAATAAGTACAATTTCAGGGAGAAATGTTTAGTTAATTACGCCATTCCATCAATGACTAAAAACTAGAGCGATACAGAACATGCTTTGAGAAAGGAGAGTCTTTTTCAAACCGTGGGTGATTGAATTTCTCAACGAATTGCATTCCTATTTTTTGCATCACTCGTTGAGAGGCTAGGTTCTTCGGAATTGTAAAAGAGTAGATTTCAGCTAGCTTAAGTTCTTGTTGAGCAAATTCTAAACAACGTTGAGCTCCTTCGGTTGCTAAACCTCTATTCCAATATTTTGCATTCAGGCGCCATCCAATTTCAACACAAGGAGTAAAATCAGTCTCAAAAGAGGGATGAGAAAGTCCTATAAAGCCAATGAACTTGTTCTCTGGTAAATAATCTACTGCATAGAAACCGTAGCCATATTCTTCAAAATGTTTATCAATGCGATTAATCAGGTTGGAAGTTTCTTCGGGAGTTAATGTAGAGGGGAAATGTAGCATAACTTCCGCATCTGCATTTAGCTCGGTAAAAGGTTCAAGGTCGTTGGGAACCCATGTTCGAAATCCAAGCCTTTCTGATGTAAAAATGTAGCTCACAATGCTAGCTCATAGTTTGAATTAAATCGTAAACGCTTTCTGCACAACCCCAAGAAACGGTATAGCCAGCGCCGCCGTGGCCGTAATTATGGATGAGGGGAAGTTCGGCGTCCCATTCCAATCGAACACTAGTTCTGCCAGGACGCAAACCAACCACTGTTTCTTGAACCTCAAGTTGTTGTAATTCGGGTTTAACGCTTATGGCTCGTTCAAGAATTCGTTTTTTCAGAGCCTCACTTGGAGTAGTAGAATATTGATTCTCTTTTGCTGAACCGCCAACCACAATACAGTCTTTGCGTGGAATTACGTAAACAAGCTCATCTGAAAATTCATCAAAAGGAAATTCAAATGAAAACCCTTGTATTGAGCTTGAAGGACTAAGTTTTACTACC
Organism: Balneola sp.; assembly: GCA_048267645.1. Lineage (GTDB taxonomy): Bacteria > Bacteroidota > Rhodothermia > Balneolales > Balneolaceae > Balneola. Next base: position 188,318 of record JBLWXC010000001.1, on the reverse strand, counting down.
TGTCCTTGAATTGGATATACTTCGGTGTCGTTAAATAATTGTTTGGAGCCTAAACCGATACAATTAATAGTAACCGAACTTGTGTCCAAATCAGATATTTCTATAATCTTTTTTTGGATGAAATTTCCTCCAAGGCGAGAAAATTCACTTTGTAAATAACGCAAGTAAATGGGCGTTTCGATTAAAGGAAGTAGCATAGTGTAGGAAACACATTCCTTCTCCGAGATAATTTTTTGTTCCTTTTGAATGGCAATACTAGGTGGCAACGCTGTAAGCCAATCAGGATTTTCTTCACTCTGTTCAATAACCGAGAAGGGGACAAAGGAAACACCTAAGGGCTCGATTTTAGAGAGCTCTTCAAATTTCTGATAAGTAACCTTACTCCAGCTATTAACTATCTCTACAGGTTTTGCTGCGTAAGGAAACCAAATAGCAGCAGCAACTGCAGAAACAGTATTTTGGGCAATTTCTTCAGCCAAAATGGTGACATCAAAACCTTGTTCAAGTAAGAGAACGCCCGTTGTTAATCCAGAAACTCCACCACCTAGAATAGTAATCGGTTTTTGAGCTTTATTCATGATTTTAAGACTGAATGGTAAGCTTGTTATCTGCCCATTCTAATTCGGCAGGAGCTGTTTTTTCAAACAGCTCAGCGTTTCGGATCCATTTTTTATTCTGCCAAACTCTAACAAAACCTTTCTCGAGAGGTTCATTCGGATTCTGTTTGTCGATTCGGTGAGCTAAATCAACAAGATGTTCTTTTTGGTTACGAAGTTTCGATTCTACTCTGTGAGCTAATTTTTCTTGATAAGAGGAGATGGTAGACCTAGCTGTTTGCATTTTCTGTTGAACGGCAAGCAGTGCGTGAGATTTACCTAAATAAGAAACTCGATCTTTATAAAACTGCACGGCACCTTTGGTATTCAATTCCATTCTGCGCGTTAAATCCTCCACGTACATCTGGATTTCGTTAATATCTGGCGTAGCCAAAACAGCCGCTTGGGTAGGCGTAGCAGCTCTAGCATCGGCAACAAAATCTGAAATGGAGAAATCGACTTCATGTCCCACCGCACTTATAATAGGAATGGGACAAGCAAAAACGGCTCGGGCAACAGCTTCTTCGTTAAATGGCCATAAATCTTCTAATGAGCCACCACCACGGCCAATTATTACCACATCTACATTTTGTTGGGTAGAGAAATATTCCAAGCCACGAACAATTTCTGGAGCTGCATTCACTCCTTGAACACTTGCGTGATAGAGTTTTACTTGAGCTAAAGGCCATCTTTTTTCAAGCGTAACTCGGATGTCTTGAAAGGCTGCTGTGGTTTGTGAAGTGACAACACCAATAGTTTGTGGAAATTTTGGAAGAGCTTTTTTATGAAATTCTTCGAATAAGCCTTCTGCTTGAAGTTTTGTTTTTAGCTGCTCAAAAGCTTGTTGGAGCTTGCCAATACCTGCTTGTTGTACCAAGTTCACAATCATTTGGTAGCGACCGTGAGGCGCATAAACTTGTAGGTCTCCGCCAATAACAACTTGTTGGCCATCAGTTAATTTAATGCCAGAGCGTTGAATGGTATTTCGCCAAAGAACACATGGCAGTTGTGCTCCAGAGTCTTTCAGAGTGAAATAGATGTGTCCGTTGGCACTTTGTTTAACATTACTAGCTTCGCCTTCCACCAAAATGTCAGTGAAATTCTGCTCAAGCAATTGCTTTACTTTACCCGTTAGTTCGGTAACTGTAGGTATATCAAAAAGGAATGGTGTTTGGTTTGGCATTTTTAACTAGCGAAAAAAGTGAATTTTTCTATATTTATTGAGTGCTTTAACTTAGCATTTTTAAGATAGGGGTTCTAGCTTATGAAAATAATAACTTCTCTTTCTGAAAAAACACCTAAAAACGGATATTCAACTTTCAAGCAGAATATCTGGAAAATTGGATTGTTTTTTCTGTGTGCGGTATCGCCTTTCAATTCTGTGCAAGCTCATCAAGAACAGGATGAGTATATGATGGATTTATACTCTTATAATGAGGAAATGAGAACGATTGTAGAAACTACAATTAATGCTTTAGGTGGTAATAAAAATGTGAGGAAACTTGGGGCATATTCATCTACAGGAGTTATAACTTTTGAAGAAGGTCAACAAACTGAATTTGATTATTACTTTCTGAAAGAAGCGTGGGCTAAATTAGATTTTAGAAGAGAAGGAATCGAAGTTTCGATATCGGTATTTGGGAACAACGGCTGGCTTAGAGAAAAAGAATTGGATGATGAGGTTCCGAATATTCGGGAAATGAAAGGGACAGAGTTATTGGATATGCGCTTTTCATTTACTTACGAAAACAATCTGTTTGATTACTCATGGAAAGGTCTAGAATTATTCTATGAAGGAGAAATTCAGATTGGGAATAAAAAAGCGTGGGTATTACGCCTTTCTGGTTTCGATTTTGGAGAAGAGCTTTACTATATCTCAAAAGAAGATTATAGACCTATTATGAAACAGGTTTATCTATTTCATAAAGATGGGCAAAAAGTAGTGGATTATATCATAGAAGAGTACTTAGAGCATGGAGATGTTTGGCTACCCAAAAAAGTGACAATTTCTTCACCTCATCAAAATATTAGCTTAGATTTTTTGAGTTACACCACAAGTGAAAATCTTAGTAAAGACTTTTTCAAAAAGGCATACTGAATACTCAAAAAAGTATCATTAATCTCGAGTTCACTCATATTTTAATACTATTCACTTGATCCGTTTCAAATACTAACAAATAGCGGTACTTTAGGGTGATGAAATCACATCTCGAAAATATCCGAGTACAAAAGTATATCGTTAGGATAGCAATTCTTCTTTTTATCCTAAAGATGATAGCCTGGTACCTTACGCAATCAGTCGCCATTCTTACAGATGGATTAGAAAGTATTGTAAACGTAGTGAGTGGTTTTGTTGGATTATATAGCTTGCGCTTGGCTGCCATCCCTCGTGATCGAAGCCATCCTTACGGACATGGTAAAATTGAATTTATTTCTGCAGGCATTGAAGGAAGTTTAATTTCCGCAGCGGGTATTTTTATTATTTATGAAGCGGCTCGTAGCTTTTTCGTACCTCCAACACTTACCAAACTCGATACCGGTATTATCATTATCAGCATTTCGGCGGTAATAAATTATGGGTTTGGCTTGTGGGCCGTTCGTACAGGACGACGGAATAACTCTTTGGCGTTGCAAGCAAGTGGTAAGCATCTTCAATCGGATACGTACACAACCTTAGGAATTATTATTGGATTGCTACTTCTTCAATTCACAGGTTATATGTGGCTAGATGGCTTTGTAGCTATAATTTTTGCGCTGCTTATCATTCGCACAGGATACAAAATCCTCCGAAGCGCCATCGCAGGAATTATGGATGAGTCTGACGAGAAACTATTAAGCGAGATGGTAGCTTCCTTGCAGAAAAACCGAGATAAAAACTGGATAGATTTACACAATTTGCGCATTGTAAAATATGGAAGTGTATTACATATAGACTGCCATCTAACTCTGCCTTGGTATTTCACTGTAAAACAAGGTCATGATGAAACCGATAAGTTAGAGGCTCTTATTCTAGATCAGTTTGGAAGCCGAATTGAGTTGAATATTCACACCGATTACTGCCACGATTTTTCATGTCCGCTTTGTACCATAAAAGATTGCGAAGTTCGAAAATCACCATTCCAGAAACAGATAGAATGGACGGTAGAAAATGTTGTTTCGAAAGAGAAGCATCGGATGTAGAAGGAGGGATTGAGGTTTAATAATGATATCTCAATTGCAGAATGAAGATATGCTCATCATCCACTCTGTAAACTAGACGATGTTCATCATTAATTCTTCGGCTCCAATGTCCAGAAAGACCATGTTTTAATGCTTCTGGCTTTCCAATGCCACTAAACGGTTCTCGCTCAACCTCTTTAATAAGTAAATTGATTCGTCTAAGGATTTTTTTATCTGTAGAAATCCAATACTGATAATCTTCCCAACTATGTTTTGAGAAAACGATTTTCATTCAACAAGTTTCTTTTCGAGACCTAAGCCATTATTTAGCTCGTTTATCGACTCTATTAAACGCTGTGCATTTTTAGGAGAGCGAAGCAAATACGCGGTTTCTTCAAGAGCCTCATAATCTTCTAGAGAAATCATAACTACCGATTGATTTCTGTTTCTTGTAATTATCACAGGCTCGCAGTCGTTCACCACATCATCCATCGTCTTTGCGAATTGTTCTCTTGCTGCTGAATATGTTATTGCTTTCATAATTAACTTATGTTGTACATGATGCTGTACAATGTATGAAAATTATTCAGAATCTTGAAATGGTATCTTTAAAAGAATAGGGGTTTATACCTGTAGGTTAGAAGGGTGAGATGCTTGCCATTATGTCTTTCCAAAGTCGATAACTATTTTTAATTGTGGCTATTTATGTAGCGAGTAACAAGCAACGCAAACGTTACAATTTTGGATGATATATAACGTTTATAAATAGGTGGTTGTCTAAAATAGTATTTGCGAATAAGCAAACCGTTTTGTTTTTTTATTGTATGGATGCAAAGTTATGCATATTGCTTCTCGCGTTTCCGACCCTTTTTGGTTCCAAGCTTTTTGCTCAAGACTCTACAAACACGCACTTCTTCCCTTATAAGACTGGGGATTTTTGGGTGTACGAAGAATATGATCAATCCAAGCAAGAAATAGTCAACGAAAAGAAATACCAAGTGTATGCAGACAGCATGGATTCGAGCGGTACACGGTGGGTTTATATTGAAACCGATGATAATTCCCGCAAGGATTCTGTGTATTACAAGGTCAGGGATAACGGGGACGTTTATTCTACCGAGTATGTTGATACAGAATTGTTGGTGCTCAAACTGGAAGAGACGGGCCTTGATGAAGACTGGGTTGGCCGTGGCCAGCCGGTGCACGAAGAGTTTTATGCGGTCTTTGTACTAAAATACATTGGTGAAAGGCCACTTTTTGGAGCTTCCCGGAAACAGCGGCTCATAGGTTTGGTCAATGCCAAAGATACTAGTTTTGTAGCCGGTGGGATTGATGTCTCTGAAGATAACTGGATGGAGGGTTTTGGGGTAACTGCCCGTGGTGGCAATGAGGGTGGCAATATATGGTACATGAAGGGGGCGTGGAAAGGAGGTACTGTATATGGAGACACCACCTTCAACCGTATAGTAGTGGACACCCTGCGAACAGATTTTTTCCCCTACCGAACTGGGGATTTTTGGGTGTATGATATTATTAGGAACTTTGGCAACCCTACCACCGAAAAAGTAAAATACCGGGCGTATGCCGACAGCATGGACGGGGAAGGTACCCGATGGGTGAGTGTAGAAAAGAACATAAACGGCGCCATTGATTCGGTGTACTATAAAATTACAGAAGATGGGGATGTTTACTCGGATGACTTGGTGGACACCGAAATGCTGAAGTTTAAATTGAATGGAGTTGCCAAAAATGATTACTGGGTGGGAGGAGAGTTGGAGAATGGAAATTATGGCGTGTATGAAGTAAGAAATATTGGTATTCAAGATATAGTTGATACTTATCAATTTGTATCAGAGGAGAGAAGTATCAATTTTTATGAAATGCAAGACACACTCAATTGTTGTGCCACTGAGAAACTACGTGAATATTGGGTGGCTGGTTTTGGCGTAACAAGCGTCACTTATTTTGAAAAACCTAATGCAGTATACTGGGGTGCCAGGGGTATTTATAAAAATGGTCAAGTATATGGCGATACTACGTTTGCGGTCATCACTTCTAATGAACCAGAACAAGAAGCTCCTAATGCTTTCAATCTCCGTCAGAACTATCCCAACCCGTTCAATCCTTCAACTAATATCCAGTTCGAGCTACCTTTCAACTCAACTGTTTCCCTGATAGTGTATGATGTTTTGGGTAGAGAAGTAGCAACGCTTGTGAATGGAAACTTCCCAGCAGGTAAACATACTATTCGTTTCGATGCTTCTACATTAGCAAACGGCATGTACTTGTACAAACTTCGAGTTGATAATCAAGAAATAGTGAGGAAAATGACGCTGATAAAATGACATTATAAAGATTATAAACTCGTTTTAAATACTTACTCAGTTTTCAAATAAATAACCCCTCCTCGTTTTCGTCATATTCCACCATTTTCAAACCGACAAAAACCCTATATTCGAAATCGAATCGTAATCCAATTTTAAAGCACCGATGCTCCTAAAAAACCTTCGCCCAATTAGCAAAACACAAAATGGTAACGAAACCGTACATATCCGCATAAAAGATGGAGTTATTGACGAAATCGGGAGCGATTTAACTGCAAGTGTAGGTGAAGAAATTCACGACTTTGAAGGTGCTTTTGTAAGTACAGGTTGGATGGATATGCACATCCACTTACGTGAGCCTGGTTTTGAGCACAAGGAAACGATTAAAACAGGTTGTGATGCCGCAGCGTTTGGTGGTTTTACAGCGGTGGCTTGTATGCCAAACACTAAACCAGCTACGCACACTCGCGATGTGGTGGAATACATCATCAAAAAAGCAGAAGCTACTGCCGTTGATGTTCACCCAATTGGTTGTGTTACCAAAGATAGAGCTGGTAAATCTATTGCAGAAATGGGAGATATGAAAGATGGTGGCGCTGTTGCTTTTAGCGATGATGGCGATCCCGTTTACGACTCCCAAGTAATGCGTGTTGCTTTAGAATATTCTTCCATGCTGGGAATGCCGATTATCAATCACGAAGAAGATATTGCGCTTTCGCGACCAGGACACATGCATGAAGGTAGAGTTTCCACTCGATTGGGTTTAGATGGAACGCCTTCAATTGCTGAAGAAACGATGATTGCTCGCGATATTTTGTTAGCAGAATATACTGGTGGTCATGTTCACGTGGCACACATCAGTACCAAAAATGCAGTTGATTTAGTGCGCCAAGGCAAGAAAAAAGGAATCAATGTAACTACCGAAGTTTGTCCGCACCATTTCGATTTAACTGATGAAGAAATTGAACGCCAGAAGTTTAATACAAACTTCAAAATGCATCCGCCATTACGTTCTCAAGAAGATGTGGACGCGATGATTGAAGGTTTGGTTGATGGAACTATTGACGTAATTTGTACTGACCATGCGCCTCATTCCATCGAAGAAAAAGAAGTAGAGTTCATTTACGCTCCTAATGGAATTATCGGGCTTGAAACTGCGTGGTCCATTTCAAATATGCGATTATTCAAAACTAAGAAGTTAAATTTGCAACAACTTGTTGAGAAGTTAAGCGATAATCCACGTAAGATTTTAAACTTGGAAGAGTTAAAGATTGAGAAAGGGGCGAAAGCCAACCTAACTTTCTTTAATACCGATGAAGAGTGGACTTTTGACGCTAAGAATGTTCGTTCGAAATCAAAAAATTCACCTTACTTAAATACTAAGTTAACTGGACGTGCTTTAGGTATTTTTAACAAAGGAAAGTTAGTGCTTAATCAATTGAGATAAGTTTCTCTTTCCCTTTAGAACATAATTAATACATCTATGAAAAATTTGTCATTACTCACTCTATTCGCTTTTATGGCGCTTAGTTGTGCTGCACAAAAAGAAACTTCATCAGTCTATACATTCGTTACTTACAACGTAGAGAATTTGTTTGATGCGGATGGAATTGCCATTTATGACGATTACAAGCCTACAGATAAAGCAGGAAATGAGCAGTACACAAAAGAAGATGTATTGAACAAAATTAAGAATGCAGTTCGTGTACTTAAGCAATACAATGATGGAAAAGGTCCGGATATCATTGCAATGGTAGAGCTAGAAAGTGACTATACACCAGTTAAGGGTGAGTCGAAATGGATGGATGTTGGAGATTTTCTTGCTCAATATAAAACCACCACGTTAGACAAAATGTTAGGTGATGATTTTAGCGATGAAATTGCCGATTTACCATCAGAGTTGCTGTTGTTAAAAGGCATGGCAGATGGCGGAATGTGGAACTACCAATTGGAAGTTGGATATAGCCCAAAAGACTCCAAAGGGTTACCAACCACCGTTCAGAAAACAGCGGTTTATTCCAGATTTCAGATTTTGAGAGAGAAAACGAAAATTCATCCTTTACAGCAAGCTCGCCCAATTCTTGAAACATGGATTGATGTTGATGGCGCTGAGTTAGTTGTTTTTGCAAATCATTGGAAGTCGGGAGCAGGCAGTGCCGATATGGAAAAAATTCGCCTTCAAAATGCGGAAGTATTGCGTGCAAGATTAGACGAATTACAAGCAGAAAATCCTAATGTGGATTTTATTTTAGCGGGAGACTTCAATTCAGATTACAATCAAAGTACACGGTATAAATTCCCCAAAACAGCTGTTAACGACGTGCTAAAATCTGTTGGCGACGAAGAAGTTGTTGTGAGTGGCAAAACAAGTGCTGTTTATAATTTATGGTACGATTATCCAATAGATCAGCGAGGCTCAGATACTTACCGAGGCTATTGGGGAACATTGATGCAGATTATGATTTCTTCAGGAATGTATGATGATTCAGGTATAAGCTATGTAGACAACTCTTTCGAAAGAGGTAAATTTGCCCTAAATACCTACAGTTCTTCAGGCGAGCCTAAGAGATGGAGCTCTACATTTTCAGGAAGTGGATTTTCAGATCACCTACCAGTTGCTATGAAATTCACACGAGTAAAAGGCAGACAGGTTCTAGCTAATCCTAGCAAAAACGATGATGCCAATTGGAAAGCCATTCCTGTCCAATATTCAATTCCTACTGAGTTTTTGACGGAAGAGGAATTCACAAAAGGAGACCCAACGGTAAACGTGGATTTCTTTGATGAATACTTCCATTTAACTGCTACAGTAACCAAGAAATACGATTTTGTAGTAAATGGAACTACCTACGATGTGTATGCACCAGCTTTTAAATTAGACTCTGTGCTAAAGAATGTAGCAGGAACAGATAAGGAAATTGAGTTTTACGGACGATTCTCTCAATACCGTGGAAACTGGCAGTTTATAGTTGAATCACCAGATTTTATTACCGTTAAAGAATGATTTTAGCATTCGAAACAGCAACGGATGTCTGCTCAATCGCTTTTGAAAACGATGAGGGGAAAGTATTCGAAAAACGCATACAAGGTAAAGGCGTGCATTCTGATAATGTATTCCTTTATACCCATGCACTGATGCAAGAACACCACTTTAAGATGGCAGATTTAGAAGCCGTTCTTATTAGTAACGGTCCTGGTTCTTACACTGGGTTACGTATTGGCGCTAGTGCTGTGAAAGGAATGTTGTTTGGGTTAGATGTAGATTTGTATACCCTAAATACGCTAGCAGGTTTTGCACAGTCTCAAATAGACGAAGTAGGTGAAGGGCAAATTCATGCCATAATTGACGCGCGCCGTTCACACCTTTATCATCAAGCATTTAAAAAAATAGATGGGTTAATGGCAACAACGGATGCTATCATTAAAGAGATATCCGATTTTGAAAACGAAATTCAAAATGGTGACATAATTGTGGGCACAGGAACAGAACGTATCACATTACCAGCTGGTAAAACTGCTAAGGTCTTTGATTCAAACTCTATTTCTGCCATACATCTTATCAGACTATTTAATTCTCAGCCAAGTGCATCTTTTTTTAATAAAACAAGTTTAGAAGAACTAAACCCTAATTACATAACAAGTAATCAGGTAAATAATTCAACTGCATAATCTTTTTCAGATTTAAGTAGAAGAATCTTTATTTTAGCTAAAATATCAAATTGGAGTTTATGTCCTGGTTTAAACGAAAAGACGAAAATATACAGACCGATAAACGGAAAGAAATGCCAGAAGGTGTTTGGGTTAAAGTTCCAACTACTGGCGAGACTATCCACCGGCGCGAATTAGAAGAAAATTTATGGGTTGATCCATTAAGTGGACATCACTTCCAGATAGGAAGTAAGGAATATTTCTCAATTATCTTTGATGATGAGAAATTTGAAGAACTAGGTGCTAACATTATAGCTACTGACCCGCTAGAGTTTAGCGATAGGAAAAAATACACGGATAGACTTACTGAATCTAGGAAAAAATCGGGATTATCAGATGCTGCACGAGTGGGCGTCGGTAAAATGAATGGCCTAGATATTGTAGTTGGTTGTATGGATTTCAGCTTTATTGGCGGAAGTATGGGTTCCGTAGTTGGAGAGCGTCTTGGTATCGCCATAGATACTGCTCGAGAACGAAAAATTCCACTTATCATCATTTCCCAAACGGGTGGTGCACGTATGATGGAAAGTGTTCTCAGTTTGATGCAGATGGCAAAAACATCAGCGAAACTCGCACAATTAGAGGAAGAAGGCATCCCTTATATCTCTTACATGACCAACCCAACAACAGGTGGTGTAACAGCAAGTTTTGCAATGCTTGGAGATTTTAATGTGGCAGAACCTGGTGCTTTAATAGCATTTGCAGGTCCACGTGTAGTGCGCCAAACTATTGGTCGTGATTTACCAGAAGGGTTCCAAACTTCTGAGTATTTATTAGAGCACGGCTTTCTTGATTTCATTGTGCCAAGAACAAAAATGAAATTGAAGCTAACCAAGTTGCTCAAAATCATTCTCAATAAATAAATTTTTGCAACATTTTTAAAAAAGGGAAGTCTTAACCATACTTCCCTTTTTTGTTTCTGTAAACTAAATAATATTCCTATGAAAAGAATACAGATTAGCCTCATTATGGCTCTGGTTTTGTGTGCAACCGCTTTTGCACAGGCTCAAAAATCAATCCAATTCGAGCATATTTTTGACTCATCATTCTCTCCCCAAAGTGTCGAAAATGTAAGATGGATGAAAGATGGCCGCTATTACACCGCACAGGTAAACCAACAGATAGTTAGATATAATATCTTAAAAGATGAATCCTTGGTGCTTTTTGATGGAGCTAATTTTAAGAGTCCCGATTATCCAAAAGGCTTTCAAGTTCAAGGGTATGAATTTTCTAGTGATGAAAAGAAGATTCTGCTAAAAACAGACGTAGAGCAAATTTGGAGACGAAGTACTAGAGAGCATTATTACGTGTACGATATTGTCTCAAAAAAGCTTTCTAAGCTAACATCTAGTGATGTTAAGCAGCAACTTGCTACACTTTCGCCAGATGGTAATAAAGCGGCATTTGTGAGAGAGAATAATTTATTCTGGATAGATTTAGCTTCAGGAAAAGAGACTCAAATTACTACCGATGGCGAGTACAATAATATCATCAATGGCGCAACTGATTGGGTTTATGAAGAGGAATTTGGATTTGCCAAAGCTTGGTTTTGGTCGCCAAATAGCAAGAGCATTGCATTCTATCGATTTGATGAATCTGCAGTTAAGGAATTTAGGATGGAGCAATGGGGTGACTTATACCCAAAGGATGTGAGTTTTAAATATCCTAAAGCTGGTGAAGAAAATTCGGTTGTTTCCATTCATGTGTATAACCTTGCAAATGGTAAAACTACAAATATGGATATCGGTGATGAAACCGATCAGTATATACCAAGAATCAATTGGACTACAAGAAGTTCTACTCTGGCAATTCGACGAATGAACCGTTTGCAGAACAAACAAGAATTGTTATTTGCTGATGTTGCTACAGGAGAAACGAAAGTGATATTAAGCGAAAGTAGTAAAGGCTGGTTGGATGTTCACGACAACCTCATTTTTCTTAAAAACGGAAAGCAGTTCATTTACACTAGCGAAAAAGACGGTTATAACCACGTATATCTGTATGATATGTCGGGTAAAGAGTTGAATCAAATTACAAAAGGGAAATGGGAAGTAACTAGGATTGTAGGTTTTAATGAAGGGCGACATAATCTTTATTATGAAAGCACGGAAGTTTCACCATTACAGCGCCACTTTTACCGTATTAGAGTAGATGGAAAGCGAAAACGTACCATTACCGAAACAAAAGGCTGGCACAGTATTAATTTGAGCCCCGATTTTAAATACTATATCGATACATACTCCAACCATACAACTCCGCCAGTAATTACTTTATATAGAGAGAATGGTAAACGAGTTCGAACCTTAGAAGATAACTCTGCATTAAAAGCCAAAACGGCCAATTTCAAATTTGGGAAAAAGACATTCACTCAATTTGATGTAAATGGAACAACGTTAAACGCATATATCATTAAACCTGTAGATTTCGATTCTACCAAAAAATATCCTGTGTTAATGTATGTGTACGGTGGGCCAGGTAGCCAAACTGTAATGAATAGCTACGAAAGTGGACAAAGAGCAATGTGGCATCAGTATTTGGCAAACAAAGGTTATATGGTAGTTTCTGTTGATAACAGAGGAACAGGAGCCAGAGGTAGAGATTTTGAGCAACAAACCTATTTACAGCTTGGTAAGTACGAAATTCAAGATCAGATAGAAGTAGCTAAACAATTGGCCGGCAAGACTTTTGTTGATGCAGAAAGAATCGGAATTTGGGGATGGAGTTATGGCGGATATATGTCATCGCTAGGTATTACAGAAGGCAATTCTGTGTTTAGTACCGCAATAGCTGTAGCACCCGTTACTTATTGGGGATTTTATGATACCATTTATACCGAACGTTTTATGCAAACTCCAGAAAGTAATCCTGATGGATATAAAAATGGATCACCGCTTTTTAAAGCGGATCAAGTAAAAGGTAACTATTTGCTTATTCATGGTACGGGAGATGACAACGTTCACTTCCAAAATTCAGTTGAAATGGTGAACGCTTTATTGGCTAATAATATCCAATTTCAAACCATGTTCTATCCAAATAGAAATCATAGTATTTATGGTGGAAGTTCAAGAGAACACCTTTACCAATTGATGACAAATTTTATCCTAGAGAAACTTTAACAACTAGAGCTTAAAAAGTCTTAAATTGGTTGTTCAGAAATAGTTCAACAATTTAGAAAGGCTAGCATAGTGCGCTTCGCAGATTACGCCAAAATTTATATTACCGCAGGAAAAGGAGGAGATGGCTCAGCTCATCTCCGTAGAGAAAAGTATATCCCAAAAGGTGGTCCTGATGGTGGTGATGGTGGTGTTGGAGGAAGCATTATCCTAAAAGGAAATGCTCAGCTAAATACAATTTTAGATCTTCGATATAAAAAATATATCAAGGCAAAACCGGGCGCTAATGGCTCTAGTAGCCGTTCTACTGGTAAATCCGGCGAATCTGTAATTCTAAATGTGCCTCTTGGTACAGTTGCTTACGATGCCGAAACTAGAGAAAGAATTGGTGAAATTACAGAAGATGGGCAAAAGTTAGTTATTGCAAAAGGCGGACGCGGTGGGCTTGGTAATTGGCATTTCAAAAGTTCTGTGAATCAAACTCCTTCTTATGCTCAAACTGGTGAAGAAGGTGAAGAAAGAGTTGTTGAGTTAGAGCTCAAGTTACTCGCTGATGTAGGACTTGTAGGTTTTCCTAATGCAGGAAAAAGCACTCTTCTTTCAACACTTTCTCAAGCTAGACCCAAAATTGCTGATTATCCTTTTACTACATTGGAGCCAAACTTAGGCGTAGTGAAATTCTCTGATTATCGTAGTTTTGTGATGGCTGATATTCCTGGAATTATTGAAGAAGCTCACCAGGGTAAAGGTCTAGGAATTCAGTTTTTGCGCCATATTGAACGAAATAATGTTCTGCTTTTTATGGTAAGTGCTGATACTGATGTTGAATACGAATACAAAGCACTTGTTCGAGAATTAAAAGTATATCGAAAAGATTTACTCGATAAGCCCCGAGTTTTAGCTATAACTAAGATGGATTTAAAACAGGGGTTTAAGTTAGATAAAGAATTTCATTTTGATGATGAAATTCCCGTAATTCCTATTTCATCAGCCACTGGATTTGGAGTGGATGAGTTGAGAGAAGTTTTATGGGAGAAGATTCAACATGCAAAAGAAATCGATACTTAGAAATCTAATAGCATTAAGTTTAATACCTGGATTCGGAGCTCGGAAAATTCGTGAGTTCGTTCGCTCTGAAGAAACAATTGCAAACCTCTTTAGTCTTAGTAAATCCAAACTTCGCAGTTTCGAAGGAGTGGGAGAGGCCTCAGCTTTAGCAATTCTCTCTTTTAAAGATTGGGATCGTGTAGATTCAATCATATCTAATACTGAAAGAATTGGGGCTAGGTTTGTAACCATTTCAGATCCTGAATATCCAGAACTACTAAAACAGATTTACGACCCTCCTACTTTATTCTGGATGAAGGGAAATCCTGAGGTTTTTGAAAAACCAGGAATTGCTGTAATTGGAACGCGCAATCCATCAGTATATGGCAAGAAGAAAGCTGCTCAATTAGCCGGAGAACTTGCGGAGAAAGGCTTTAGTATAATAAGTGGACTCGCATACGGTATCGATGCGATAGCTCATCGTGCAGCGCTAGATGCAAACGGTTCAACAGTTGCGGTGTTGGGCTCTGGTATAGATAATATCTACCCCCAAAAACATCTTCAACTAGCTAAAGATATTGTGAAGTCTGGCGGAGCTGTTATCTCTGAGTTCCCATTAGGTACAAAACCTGATGCTGTTAATTTCCCTGTTAGAAATAGAATTGTAAGTGGAATGAGCTTAGGCGTTTTAGTAATCGAATCTGGGATGCAAGGTGGTAGTATGATTACAGCTGAGCTCGGATTAGATCAAAATCGAGAAGTTTTTGCCTTGCCTCATAATTTGGATAATCTTTCGGGAAGTGGGGGCAATTACTTAATTAAAAAAGGGGCTGCGAAGTTAGTTCAAGTTCTGGACGATATAGTTGAAGAATTGCCTGTTATGTATAATGAGAAAGCCAAAGAGGAAAAAGTCGACTGGCCTGAAAAACAAAAGTGGAGAGAATTAGACTTAGATCATTTAAGTAAATCTGTTTGTGAGAAGTTGGAAGAAGAGCCCTTTCAAATTGATGATTTGAGCGAAGTGCTACAGTTGAATACAAATGAACTATTAGTAGTCCTTTTACAGCTCGAAATGGCGGGGTTAGTTCGGCAAAAAGCAGGTAAAATATTTGAACTTATATAGTTATAAATAAGCTATATAACCATGTTGAGTAGTTATTAAACTCCGCTTTGTGTTAATAAATCTTAGTTTTAGTCGATAAGGTAGGTGGGCTTAAATTAGGTACAACCAAAAAGGACTTTATGAATACAACAAGCACGCCTACCGTTTCTACACTTCCAGTTAATGAATTTGAGAGAACTTTAGAGCTTTCCAACTTAGATTTAGATTACACTGAATTAGATAAAGAATTTCACGATTTGAGCCGTTTAGCAGCAAAAGTTGCAGGCACTGAAATGTCGTTAGTTAACCTAATCGATTCATTTACACAGTGGACAATCTCACACCACGGCTTAGCTGTAATGCAAATGCCCCGTGAGGAGTCGGTTTGTAATTATACGATTTTGAGCGATGAACCTATGGAAGTTAAAGACCTTAGTTCGGATTCTAGATTTTGCGACAAAGATTATGTGAAAGAGGGTTTAAGTCTTAGATATTATTACGGTATTCCGCTTAAAAGCGAAGATGGGAATAACTTGGGCTCGTTGTGTGTGGTTGATACAGAAGAGAAACACCTGACACCAGAAAAGGTAGAGCTTCTTAAAATAATTGCGAATGAGATTGTTTCCCGAATTAACTCTATGAAGGTTATTGAAGATCTGAAACTTCAAGTGGATGAGATGAGCGAAACTAGTAAGAAAGTTAGCCACGATATTAGAGGTCCCTTAAGTGGAATTATTGGTCTTTCTGAGATAATAAAAGACCAAATTAATGAGAATAAAGTAGATGATATTCTAGAATTGCTAGATCTAATTAAGCAAGGTGGAGAATCTCTTTTAGACCTTGCAGATACGATTTTATCAGCAAATGACCATTCAGCTGAGTTATTAAACTCAAATGAATTTAACTTGCTAACACTGAAAGAAAAGCTAGTAAAATTATACACTCCTCAGGCAGTTTTAAAAGGAGTTAAGCTTGATGTTGTTAATGAGGATAAGAACCAAAAGATTCCATTTCCTAAGAATAAAATCACCCAGATTGTTGGTAATATTATCTCAAATGCGATAAAATTTACCCCTTATGGCGGATCGGTTAATACCAAAATTTCACTCAGTATAAATGATATTAATAAAGAGCTTACTTTTTTAATTCAGGATACTGGAATTGGCATGACTCATCAGCAAATTTCAGAAATAATGAAAGGTGATTGTGATACAACAAATGGTACGGCAGGAGAGAGTGGTTATGGCTTTGGCCTAAAGTTAGTTCATCACTTAGTAGACTCTCTAAAAGGAAGGATGGATATAGCATCTACCGAAGGAAAAGGCACAATTTTTAAAATATGTATCCCAGTAAATAGCCAGTAGAATGCGAGAAAATTTATAGAATAGAAAAAAGCCTCAGAAATACTCTGAGGCTTTTTCTTTATAATTACCCTACCAAATCTTTCATGATAGCATCAATGTATTTATCTAATTTAGATGCCACAAATTCATATTCGTCAGTGGTGGCGATATGATCGTTCACACTGCAATAGAATTTAATCTTTGGCTCAGTTCCCGAAGGTCGAGCTGAAACAATGTCACCATTTTCTGTAATAAACTGGAGCACATTGGAAGTAGGAAGATCAATAGCTGTTTTTTCGCCCGTAACTAGATTTGTTTCTTCTTGGCTTTGGTAGTCTTTAACGGTTACTACTTTAGAGCCGCCAAGTGTAGCAGGAGGAGTAGCTCTGAAATCTTTCATCATTTGCTGAATTTCTTCGGCACCGGCTTTACCTTTTTTAGTAACTGAAATTAATTTCTCTCTAAATAAACCGTAGTTCACATAGGTTTCGAGTAAAGCTTGGTATAAGCTACTACCTTGGTCTTTGTAGTAAGCAGCCATTTCAGCAATAATAACAGCAGATACGATTGCGTCTTTATCACGCACGTGATCGCCAACTAAATAGCCATAACTTTCTTCCCCGCCAGCAATAAATTGTTTCTTGCCTTCAAGTTTGGTCATTAATTCCCCAATGTACTTAAAGCCAGTTAGCGTGTTGAAACATTCAACGCCAAAGTCCTCTGCAATGCGGTCTATTAAGTAAGAAGTAACTATGGTTTTAACGATGTATTCGTTACCAGTAATTTTACCTGCATTCTTCCAAGCAGTAAGCATGTAATTGATAATCAAAGTACCGGTCATATTACCGTTAAAGAGAATCCATTCTCCTTTATCATCTTTTACTGCAATACCGATTCTATCAGCATCAGGGTCGGTTGCCATAACAAGTTCAGCATCAATTTCTTTAGCTTTGGCAATGGACATTGCAAGTGCGTCTTGTTCTTCTGGGTTTGGATAAACAACGGTTGGGAAATTTCCGTCCACAACCATCTGTTCTTTAACCAAGGTCACATTTTCGAATCCAAATCTCTCTAAAGCAGGAGGAACTAATACACTTGCTGTACCATGAATTGGAGAGAATACGATGCTTAAATCTTTTTGGCGCTTAATGGCTTCTCTAGAAACAGAAAGTTTTACTAGTTCATCTATAAACTTGTTATCAATGTCTTCGCCGATTTTTTCGATGAGGGCTTCATTCCCTTCAAAATTAACTTCATCAATATTGGAGATGCTCAACACCTCGTCCATCACCATTTTATCGTAAGGAGCTACAAGCTGGCCACCGTCGGCACCGTAAGCTTTAAAACCATTGTACTCTTTTGGATTGTGAGATGCTGTAAGTACCACTCCACTTTGGCAACCAAGCTGACGAACGGCAAATGACAATTCGGGAGTTGGACGAAGTCCCGTAAAGAAATAAACCTTGATTCCATTTGCAGAAAATACATCCGCAACAACTTTGGCTAAGGTATCAGAATTGTTTCTACAATCGTGTGCAATGGCAACCTTAAGTTCCTCGTTTGGATAAGTTCTTTTTAAGAAGTTGCTTAAACCTTGAGTGGCTACGCCAAAGGTATATTTGTTAACTCGGTTTGAGCCAACGCCCATAATTCCACGAAGCCCACCCGTTCCAAATTCCAAATCTTTATAAAAAGCGTCGGTTAATTCTTCAAATGCTTCGTTTTTGAGAAGATTCTCAATCGTTTGTTTTGAATCTTTGTCGTAATTGCCTTGTAACCAAGTATCAATTTTGCTTTTTACAGAGGGGTCTAATGAAGTCATGGAAAACGGTTAATTTTAAAATTGTTTTTGTAGAAGATACTAAGAATCTACTTTCAATTTTTAGTTGAGACGTAAATTTGGTAATTCTTAATCAAAGTTTATTTCAAATACGATAAATAGTCACTAAATAATTAGTGTTATGATTCAATGGGAATAATTAGCGTAACGCCCATTCGGAGGCCAAAAAGATTGGTAACTTCTTTATTCTTTTTGGTTGAATTTTCTAATGAAGTCTCCCCATTAATTTTGAAATCATTTTGTAGGATTGGTGGATATAACGAACCGGAAGGGGCAATTTTAATGAAGGCATTCGAAATTACATCGGTTGTTGTTAAGTGTTAGACTTCTTACTTATGATGACTCATCATCTAGTTTGCTTACAAAGATGGAATTTCGACTCTAATAAAAAATCATGCAGGAACTCAATCAAATTCCTGCATGAACTTTAAGTGATTGTTGTGGCTTGCTTAGTTTTGGGTTCTGAATAAAACGAAGAATGACATTTCAAACAGATAAACCCCTAGGAGAGCTCTACAATATTTAACTATCTAGAACTATTATTTTCCGCCTCCATTCACATTATTAATCAAAATAGGTTCGCCAAAACCGAGTTGTTCTAATCGATTGAGTTGAGTTTTAGCATCACCAACAACTAGCCATATCATTTTGTTTGGGTTGGCGTATTTTTTTGCGAGCGCTTCAATTTCTTCTTTGGTGATGTCTTTAACAATTTGCTCTCGTTCTTTAACATAATCTGGAGCCCAGCCATACTCACTAATGTTTTGAAGCATGCCTAACTTTGCGCCCATCGTTTCAAAACTACGAGCGTTACTTTTTAAGAGAAAGCTTTTGGTAGTTTCGAGGTCTTTGTCGGTAAAAGTAGTTGGATACTCTTCAAGAATATCTTTAACCAAAGCAGCTGATTCGTAGGTTACGTTTGTTCGCACTCCGCTTGAAATGGTAAATGGACCTGCTAATTTGCTTCCAGAGAATCTCGAATTGATACCATAAGTATAGCCCTTGCCTTCGCGAAGTTCTTGTGTGAAACGAGAAGCAAAACCACCACCGCCAAGAATGTAATTCATTACAGTGGCACGGTAAAAGTCAGGATCGGTTTCTGGCATGGCTAAATAACCAAAGCGTAATACTGATTGCTTGGCATTGGGCACATCATAGAAATAAACTTTCGATTCATCAATTTGGTTTGGTACTGATATTTCAGGAAGAGTAACATCCTTTTTCTTCCATTTCTTTTCTAAATCTGATAAGGATTGCATGACGTTGGCCTTACTTATTGAACCTACCACATGGAAATCAGCTAAGGTTGGAGATAGTTTGTTCGTATAATAATCCTTTAAATCATCTATAGTGATGGAGTTTACACTGTTTGTGGTACCAATAGTATTGTTCGAAAGGATGTTTTCTTCGCCATAGAGTAATTTGTTGTACGCAATGGTAGCAATTGAATTAGGGTTGGCACCTTGCTGTGCTATTTCGCTTAATGTACTTTGTTTAGCTAGCTCGAACTCTGTTTCGTCCCAGCGAGGCTCGAGCAACATTTCTTCAACCAGATCCAATGTTTTTTGGTAGTTTCTTGCTAGCGAATTTCCTGAGATAACGATGTTTTCACGTCCAGCTCTGATATTTATGGAAGCACCAAGTTCGTCGATGGCTTCTTCTAATTCTTCCGGAGTTTTATTTGTGGTTCCTTTTGTTAAAAGCTCGGCCAATAAATTTGAAACGCCCACTTTATTTGGGGTTTCCATCAGCAAGCCGCCATTAATTTCTAAGCGAAATTGAACTAGAGGTAGCTCGTTGTTTTCAATCCCATAAACACCCATTCCATTTACAAGTTCATCTTGCCAAACATCGGGCACTTTCACCTCAAGATTTTTCCCGTAAGGAGGTTCTACCGTTCTATCAAAGCTTGAAGGTGTTCGTACAAAATCAGTTTCAGCAGGGAGCACGAAATCTTCACCTTTAGCGCCCTGTACAATTTTCTCTTCTTCAACTTCGGCAAGGATAGAGCCTTCAACAATCAAATCTTTTTGTCCCATTGGTACAAAACTGGTAGCAATGAAGTTCTTCCCTTTAATGTACTTCTCATACACGCGCATTACATCAGTTTTGGTAACTGCTTGAATTTTTTTGATGTCTTCGTTGAGGTAGCCAGGATTATTAGCAAAAATATTATACTGCGCCAACTGAAAAGCTTTTCCCAACACACTGGAAAGTCCATTATAGAAATCGGTTTCTAAACCAGCTTTAATTCTATCTAAATCAGCATCTGTAAATCCATCTTGTTCAAATTTGGCAAATGCTTCGTTAACAGCCACTGTAACATCATCTAAATCGGTACCTGGATAGGCACGGATGAGGAGAGTTTGCTCACCAGCAATTTCAGAGTTGTTACTAAAGAAATATACATTGGAGCTAAGTTGTTTGTCTTCAACCAAAACTTTGTTGAAGGGTGCTTTTTTTCCTGAGGCTAATAACTCAGATAATATTTCAAGTGGATAAGAATCTGGATGGTAAATTTCTACCGTTGGCCATGTCATTCTAAGTTCGGGTAAGCGAGCGAAATTATCTTCGTAATAAAGGTATTTTGATTCCTCTACCTGAACGCGGCTTACTGCTAAAGGTGTAATTTCTTCGCCTCGTGGAATTTCATCAAAATATTTATGAACCCATTCTTTAGCTTGATCTGTGTCAAAATCGCCAGCAATTACTAAGGTTGCATTATTTGGTACGTACCATTTGTTATAGAACTCTTTTACATCAGCAAGAGTAGCGTTTTGTAAATCTTCAAGAGAGCCAATAACTTGCCAATTATAAGGATGCGTTTCGGGATATAAATTCTTGCCAATCACATAGTTTGCGTGGCCGTATGGAGCATTATCTACTCTTTGGCGTTTTTCGTTTTTAACAACTTGTTTCTCTTTTGCAACTACGTTTTCGGTCACTGTATTGATGAAGTAACCTAGTTTATCCGCTTCTGCCCAAATCATCTTTTCAAGAGCATCGTTTGGAACCGTTTGGAAATAATTTGTACGATCTCTACTTGTTGAGCCATTAGCACCAGAGCCACCAATTCGGCTACTCATTTTGTCTAGGCCACCTTTGCCCAAATTCTCAGACTCTAAGAACAACAAATGCTCAAAAAGATGGGCAAAACCAGTTTTCCCTTCTACCTCTCGGGCAGAACCTACATGGAAAGTAAGTGCAACAGCAGTAACTGGGTCAGATTCGTCCTTATGGAAAATGACTTCCAAACCGTTATCAAGAGTAATCTTTTCATAGTTAACCGAAAAATCGTCTCCGTTTTGGGAAGAACATGATAAAACTAGGAAAGAAATTAAAAGCACAAAAAGTGTGGGGAATCTATATTTTTTCATCAAAGAAGAAATTATTAAAGTGAAGTTATGGAAGAATATACGTCCTGTTTAAATAGGGATTAGTAAAATATTATGAACAGGAGTTTAGCTGTTAGCTTTTAGTTGGAGGCTGCTAAGCATTACACTCGTTACGTAGCTCTGCTGGGTAATGCCGTCAGGAAGCTCCAGCTTCCAATGAGGAAAGAAGTCAGAGACTTCTTATCACGTATTCTTTTACTAACCGCTTCGCTAAAGACTTAAAAGAGCATATTGAAAAGCGTCATCATTCACCAAACGGAGAATGATGAAAAACCCTAAACACCGAATTGCTCTAAGTGGTAACTAAGATGTTTGTACATTCCCCAACCGCGTTCTTCTTCAGTCATCTCGCCAAAAATGGGGTGTGGAGGGTGGTCAATGTCTTTGTCGGCTATGAATTTTGCGAGCGCATCTAGTAGACGTTTTTTCTCTGTGTCAAAATCACTATCGCTTTTAACTAGATACTGTGGGTGAGTAGGGGAATTTTTTCGATAAGGTTTGTTGTTGAGAACAGCTTTGCGAACAAAACCTTTTATAAGCTTGAGATAAAAAGGAGTGTTTTCCAGGGCTTTACCATTAGCTACTTCTTGGACTTCAGCACAATGGCTAAACATTTGAGCGGCATCCATCTTTCCCCATAAAGGTAAAGAGTCCTTTTTTACGAGCTCTATTCGATTAATAATGGATTGATAAACCTCAGGGGAATAAAGGCTTTTAATTGGTAAAGTTTCCATGACAAGTAAATTTTGAAGATTGACAGCTAAGATAGCTTTTTTAAATAAGTAGACAATTTAATTTAGAATTGGTCATGCTTAGCATCCGATATTTGTATATTACGCCATGTTTAAAGTTAGAGATACCATATTAGCAGACGATATAGCCACCGCAAAATTTGCGTGCGATTTGCCAAAGTGCAAAGGCGCGTGTTGCGTTGTTGGTGATGCGGGTGCCCCCGTAGTGAAAGATGAAATTCCAGTTCTTCATAAGGCATACCATTTGCTGAAAGATGAGTTACGCCCTGAAGCCGTAGCTGTAGCTGAAAGAGAAGGAGTGGTGATTGGAAGTGAAAAAGCAGGATATGAAATATCTTGCGTGAATGAAGCAGAATGTATTTTTGTGAAATATGATGACGCAGGAGTTTCATTTTGCGCCATTCAACAAGCGTATTTTGATAAAAGAATTAATTGGGAAAAGCCTCTTAGCTGCCATCTATTTCCAGTGCGCTTAAAGCGTATTGCTGGATTCGATTATGCAAGCTACGAATATGTACCACCTCTTTGTTCAGCCGCTTGTGCCAAAGGCGAGAAAGAAGGGATTCATCTCGCAGAGTTTTTGGAACGTCCACTTACACGTCGTTATGGCAAAAACTGGTATAGCGAATTTTTAGATTCCTGTAAGGAGATCAGAGAACAGGGATAACGATGCTGAGAAATCAACAGAATTTAGGGCAAAAACAACAACAGGGGTTACAGCAAAAACTGTCGCCACAGCAACTGCAATTCATAAAATTATTGCAGCTACCTACTATTGCCTTAGAACAACGCATTGAAGAAGAGTTGGAGCTGAATCCGATTTTGGAAGAAGTTGACCCGATGGAACTTCAGCAAGAGCGTGTTGATGATGAACAGCCAAGCGAAGAAATCAGCGAAGAGAAAGAAGAGGGTTTAGAAAGCTTAGAAGACCACGACGTAGATTGGGATGAATACGAAACCAATACCGAATTTGATGGCGAAATCTACAATACGGCCAGTAATGCTGAACAAGAAGAATGGCTAGATTTGCCAAATCCTTATAACGAATCGTTATTAGAGGAATTAGAGCAACAAGTGGCGTTATTAGATTTAACAGAGGAAGAACAGCTTATCGCAGATCAGATTCTTGGTTCACTTGATGAAGACGGATATTTCCGAAGAGAAATGGTTGCTGTAGCCGATAACATCGCATTTAACCACAATGTATATGTTGAGGAAGAAGACGTAAACCGAATTCGGAAGCAAATCCAATTGCTCGATCCTATTGGAATCGCATCTACCAGTTTACAAGATTGCTTATTGGTTCAGCTAGAACATGCCCCCGAAGATTTACCAGGGCGAACGACAGCAATCCGCATGTTGAGAGATATGTGGACCGCTTTCGAGAAAAAGCACTTTTCGAAGATTATACAGCGCTTGAATATTAGCGAAGATGAGCTGAAGTTAGCTTTCGAAGCGGTTGTGCATATGGATCCTCGACCAGGCTCTGTTGCAAGTGATATGGAAGCAACAGCCAATTTCATTGAACCCGATTTTGAGGTGTTTTGGCAAAGTGCGAATGAAGGCGAAAACGAGCGTGGTGAATTTATCATTCATCTAAACCAACGCAATTCGCCCTCCCTACGTATTTCGCCTGAATACAAGACTATGTGGGAAGAGATTAAAGAGAAGAAGTCGAAACCGGATGCGCAAACACAGGCTTTTATAAAAGGGAAAATCGATTCAGCTAATTGGTTTATAGAATCCATTAAACAACGCCAAAATACTTTGATGAATGTGATGAAGACTATTGTGGCGCTTCAAGAGGATTTCTTCAAATTTGGGGACGGTTTAAAGCCAATGATTCTAAAGGATATTGCAGAGCGAATTGGGATGGATATTTCAACAATCTCTCGAGTGGTGAATGGAAAATATGTGCAAACACATTTTGGAGTGTATGAACTCAAATACTTCTTTAACGAAGGTTTAGAAACCGAAAGTGGGGAAGATGTATCCAATCGAGAAGTGAAAAACATACTTCAAGCACTAATTAATAACGAAGACAAAAGAAATCCACTTAGCGACCAAGAACTAGCTGATAACTTAAATAAGCAGGGTTACAAAGTAGCTCGCCGTACAGTTAGCAAATATAGAGAGCAATTAAACGAACCTGTTGCCCGCCTCCGCAAACAGATGGTTTAAACAATAGTGTTTTAAGGAGCAATGGCTTTTTTCTTATTCCGCAGCTTTGTTGAGAATTAGCTGTTAGCTTTCTAGTTCTGTATCTCTGCTCCAAATACCCCCCCAATGATGTTTTAAGTCTGAGCGAAAGCGGAGACTTAAAACTAGCAGCACAGCATGCCTATGACTTGCATTAAGGGCTGTATTAATTACAACGGCAAGAACAATCGCATTGCAATAAAATGGCAGGTAACGGAAGTCATGAGACTTCCTATGCTAGTACTTTCAAGTTACAAACTTGAAAGATCGTTGGGCGCAAATCGCACTTCGTTGGTTAATTGAGCAAGAACAAGTGGTAGTTATACCAAAATCTTCGTCAGTCGAACATTTAGAATCAAATCTAGATATCTATGATTATGTGTTAGAAGATGATGATTTTTATGCCATTGATGAACTTCCGAAAGATAGACGCATTGTTACTCCAGATTTTGCACCAGATTGGAGTGCTGTTTAATTATCAGCAGTTAGATTAAAACAAAGGGCGACAGTGATGGCTTCTATTTAGGTTTAGATCCATCATATAAGATTACAAAATTATGTGTTCGCCCTAAGTTTCGTTAAAATGAACTAATTGCGTAATTACAATGATTACGCAAAAGGTTCAAAGCAATCGTAATTTCTTTGTCTAAATATTTTTCCGTCTTTAAATTCAAATATTTGGGCAAAATAGGCTTTCATATGGTCGCCTTTATTTAAACTTCCAATAGGAATTGCAAGTTCTCCATACCAAATACATTCTAGTATCACAGTATCATCTACCGACAATAAGTTTTGTACTTCGTATTTTTCGCTTAGTAACACATTTGCGCCTTTCTCTGATGCTTCTTTTAATTCGTTTAATCCCCGAACAGTCAGCGCTTTTGTTAATGCATTAGGGAATTCAGTTTGTTCAATGTCTGGGTGATAAAAATCATCTAATTCTTCCGATGTTTTTCTAGTTTCTAACATTTTCAAAAATTCGATGACGGTCTCTTTATTACTCATCATGGGTTTATTTACTTTTTAGGGTTAAAATAAATTCTTGAATAGGTAGCATTAAAAATTACATTCAGTGTTTATGCTGGAAATAGTTGGTCAAAGTTCAAATCTCTTATTTACTGATTAGGTTCTTTTAACAGCTTCTTCTTATAATTATTAGTCGCAAAATTAATAAATAACGCTCCAATTACGGTTGGCAGTAAAAAGTTAAGCGTATTGTTGTTGAACACATTTTGAACAGAAGCAAAGGCCGTTAAAGCGGCTATAAATGAAATATACATTCTCGTAAAATGTTCGAAATACCAATCTAGTTTTCCGTAGGTCTGCTTTGTTAATGGCTTGTTGAGTACATACTTATAAAAGTCCTGAGTGGTGGTATAAAGGAATATAGAGCCGAAAACAAAGAATATGATAGCAAACGATGTTTGATCCTTTAGATAGAGGGTAAGTGAAAAATAAAGCATATATACAGTGGTAAGTACCGCGCTGCTAATAATTGTTTTATCAAAGATAGTTAAGGACTTGTTTTTAAATCTAGCAATACGCGAACCCGTTAACACAAAATAAAATCCAAAAATACCCACAGTAGATAAAAATTGTCCGCCTAAAGATATTCCAGAGATTAAAAGAATAAGCCAAGTGTATAAATAAATTTGACCAAGAATTTTATGTCTGCGGCCTCCTTTTTTTAGAACTATTTGTAATAGACCTATTACAAAAACACTTATACCAGAGATTGAGTGTACATTCAGAATAATTAATTCTTTCATTTTATAGGCCTTTAATTCTATGAGTGTAAACTACCGATGAATATGTTTAAGCTATTTTTTCGCGAATTTTATTCAGAATAAAAGTCTTTTGAAAAACTCTATACTTTCAAAAATAGATTGGGTGCTCATTAAGTAGGTTTTAAAAAATACAGGAGATTAGTACGGTTATCTGTTTGTAAAGTTACATCTTAAGAATGTAGTTATTAAAAATGTAAGCAAGAAACAATCTATTTAAATCTTGGCAATTGTTTATAGAAATAGGAGAGAGAAGAGAATTATTTTTGTAGGACTAAGTAGCTCTGCTGCGGAATGCCACATTGGAGCTCTGCTCCAAATACAATTGGTTTGGCTTCCTTGCTGGTTATTGGGGCTTGAAGATTCTTCGGAAGTATCCTCAGAATGACGGCAGCCGTTGTATTATGATTAATCAATCAGCTACAATTAATCAATAACGAACCCCTCAATCTTCCAATCTCAAAAAAAGGGAAAAATCCGATAGAAGTGAAATAGCTTTAGAGTTTAAAATTATTTACTATCCTAACTAAGTAACTAAATTTATATCATTTGCTTCTTAAAAAACCCATAGCATCTATTATTTTAGTATTGGCAGTTCTCATTTTTGGGGGTGTTACGCTGTCTCGTCTATCTATTGAGTTATTGCCAGATGTAACTCAGCCTACGTTGCTGGTTTCTACGGAATATCCAGGTGCTCCTGCTGCCGATGTGGAATACAGAATTAACGAGCCATTGGAGAGTGTGCTAGCTTCGGTTCGGGGAGTGCAAAGCACTAGTGGGATTGCCCGACAAGGACAAAGTTTGATCTTCCTCACGTTTAACTGGGGCGCTGACCTTGACCTCGCTTTTCTGAATGTTCGAGAGAAACTGGATTTAGCACGAGCCGCTTTGCCTAGTCAAGCCGAACGTCCACAGCTAATTTATTCTTCAGCATCCGATGAACCTATTGCAACCATTGCACTGACTTTAAAAAATGTCCCAAATCAGGATTTTTCGAATCGACTTTCGCTTAAAAGATGGACCGAACAGGTATTTTCAAGGCGATTAGAGCAACAAGATGGTATTGCACAGGCGTTGCTTGTTGGGGAAGTTAAGCCCGAAGTTCAAATCAGCTATGATCCTAAAGTTCTTGATCGATATGGACTGAGCTTGTCTCAAGTTCAGCAGGTTATACGAGATGCGAATATTTTTTCATCGAATGGCGAACTTAGAGATGGTTGGTACAGATATGCACTTAAGATTCAAAGTAGAATTGAGTCGCTCGAGGATATTAAGAATATTCCTGTAATCTCGTTGGCAAATGGACGAGTGTTACTATTACGCGAAATTGCCGATATAGAAATTAATGAGGCCGACCCGACATCTTTTGCCCTTCTAGATAATCAAGAAGTATTGAATGTATTGGTGAAGAAAGAATACGGGGCAAATACTGTAAAGGTATTTAAAACGCTTCAAGAAACACTTGATCAAATTCGTAGCCAAAATCCTGATATCGATATCCGAGTAATTCGAGAAGATGCTACTTATATAGAGAACTCCATTTCAAATTTATTGCAAACGCTCATATTTGGAGGGATTCTCGCATTCATTGTTCTGTTTCTTTTCTTGGACGATGTTAGAAGCCCTTTTACTATTGGCGTTTCTATTCCTGTGAGTATTTTTCTCACTTTTGTGATTATGTTTTTATTCGATATCCAGCTTAACATAATCTCTCTAAGTGGGCTTACGCTGGGAATTGGTCTCTTACTCGATAACTCTATTGTGGTGCTAGAGAACATCAACCGCTACAAAAAACAAGGTTTGGATAAGTTTGAAGCCGCTAGAAAAGGAACTAGCGAAATTGCCTTGGCGGTTACTGCATCTACATTTACAACAATTTCAGTATTCTTGCCGCTTATTTTTTTAGGAGGATTTGAAGGTGCTTTTTTCCGTGATTTAGCAGCTACATTATCTATAAGTTTGGTGTCTTCGTTGTTGGTGGCACTGGTTATTTTACCCGTTTTTGTGGTTCAGTTTAGTGGAAAAGGCAGTTCTGGGTTTCTATCCAAAATATCTGATGGGTTGGACTCAATCATACAGAGATATGAAAGAGGGTTGACTAGCTTGATTAAAAAACCTTGGCCAGTGGCAATTATAACAGTTTGTTTGGCGGTTCTTGCAGGCTGGATGTTTATGACTGTGCAGAAGTCGGCTTTGCCAGAAAGCGAACCAGAGCGTGTGGAGTATTTGGTTACCATGCCAGGTAACACGGCATTACGATCTGCTAAAGATGCATCGAAAACAATTACCAACTTATTGATGAAAGAAATGCCACAAGCGAGTGTACTTTCAATAGGTGGCTATACCGATAATACCAGTCTGAATTCTATACAAAATGAAGGGTTGAACAAATTCACGCTTTCAATTCCAGTACAGAATAAAGCAGAGATTAAGGAACTAGAACGTATTTTTGAAGGATTGAAAAAAGCGTATCAAACGTGGAGTTTCACCGAGCAAGGCGATTCAAACTTCGGCAATGCTGGAAGTTCAATTGAAGTTCCAGTACAGTTTAGTATTGTTGGAACTGATAGAGAGCTTAACAAAAGAGTTGGCAAAGCATTAGAAACGTATTTAAAAGAATCGTTTTCTGATGTTCAGCTTTCCGAGAAATACCCACAAACTGTAGATGCATTCAGATTAAGCCTTAAACCAGATAAACTGTTGCTTTATGGAATTTCTGAAAATGAAGTGATTTTGTATTTGGAATCGCTAACTAGAGGGAATTTAGTAACAGATTGGAATCGCCAAGATGAGCAAATATCTATTCGCTTATTGGGTGATGGTAGAATGTTTAATAATCCGAGTGAGATTCAGCTCGACATCAAAAATAAAGTGATTCCACTTTCAGAGCTTGCCAATATTGAAGTGGTAAAAGAAGCAGAGCAACTAGAACGTGCTGGTCAGTCTGCTATAATTACATTCAACTCAACATTCGATTTTATGGACTGGTGGTGGAATGCAAGCCTCATTCGCCAGCGAGTGAGTGAGTTCATGCAGCAAACAGGGTATGAAGTTCGTATTGGTGGCTCCGCTCTAGTGCTTATCCATTTGCTTGAAGAATTAGGAATGCTACTTTCAATAAGTGTGCTACTCATCTATTTAATTCTTGCCATACAGTACGAAAACCTTAAGTATCCGCTCATTATCATCCTAGCTATCCCATTTGCTTGGATTGGATCCATCTTTGCGTTATATCTAGGAGGAGTTAGCTTAAATGCGCTTTCGTTTATGGGAGTTTTAATTCTTACAGGAATTGCTGTAAACGATGCCATCCTAAAAGTGGATTTTATGCGTCGTTATTACGAAGAAACAGGGAATTTAGACGAAGCCGTTCGCCAAGCTGGTATCAATCGTTTCCGTCCTGTAGTAATGACCAGTTTAACTACCATATTGGGACTTATTCCCATGCTTATACCTTTTGGCGACGGATATGTATTGCGTCAATCTCTTGCTATTGCTTTGATGGGAGGAATGATAACAAGTACGCTATTAACACTGTACTTAATTCCTCTTGTATTTAAATGGATTGAATCTAGAAAAATTAAATCTAAGACTGCTTAACCCAATTTCTATGACGATGTTTTTAAAAAAAACCATATATCTCTTTGGGGCTGTGCTATTCATAACAAATTGTACAGGCGAAAAACCTAAGGTGGAAAAACCTGATTTAGAGAGTATTGAAATTATGCCCGAGGTTGTTTTTACAGAAGTGGATGGTGAACCGCTCAGATTTTTTATTGAAAGCAGGGGTGTTGTGGAGCCCATACAGCAGATTACACTAATCCCAAGGGTGAGTGGCTACGTAGAAGAGCATTCGATAATTGCAGGGAATCATATCAAGAAAGGTGATTTACTTCTCCAACTTGATAAGGATGAGTGGGAAAACAGTAAAGCGGATGCCTATAACCAATATCTGAAAGCAAAAAACTTGTATGATGTAGAGATTCGTTTGCGAGAGAAAGAAGGGTCGTCGCCAAATGGAAATGATGGTTATAGAATTACTACGGGCTTAGCTGACGCTGAACTTAAATACGACAGAGCCAAGTTAAATCTAAGTTATACCAAAATTATCGCTCCTTTTTCTGGAATAATCTCCACTAAAGAAGTAATGAGTAAAGGCGCTTATATAAGTGCAGGGAAAGAACTTGGTACTCTGGTTAATACAAGTAGAATGCGAGTTCTTTTCGATGTGCTTGAATCGGAAATTTCATCTCTAAAAGCAGGGATGAAGGTTGAGTTAACCGACCCCAGTGGAAAAGAGTTTACAGGTGAAATTGTAGCAATCTCCCCAGAAATAGACCAAAAAACTAAAACAGGGCAAGCAATTGTAGAGGTTACCAATGAAGACGGCAATCTTAAATCGGGAATGACAGTTGAGGGTAAAGTTTTTGTAAAAAGCATAAGCGGAAGAGTGCGCATGCCAAGAGCGGCTTTGTTAGAGCGTGATGGAAGAACCTTAGTTTTCAGGCTACATGGCAACGAAGTTGAATGGATTTATGTGACACCTGATGCAATGAATAACGAGTGGGTTATTATTAATCATGAGGAAATAAATCCAGGAGATACGCTAGCGGTAGATAAACACTTTAGTATTAGCCATCAACAACAGGTTATCCCACTTATGGCGAATTGATTAGCAGGTTATGCAAGAGCTATTCCAGCGAAAATATCTAATTTCTTTTTTCTACCTGATGGTCTGCATTGTGGGGTATTCATCATGGAAAAGCATCCCTGTTGAAAATACCCCTGAGCTACATTTACCATCCATTACTATTTATTATAGCTGGGGAAGTACAGCGCCAGAAGTGATGGAAAAAGAGATTACACGAAAGGTTGAAAGCGCTGCGAATCGCCTTCGCGATGTATCCGAAATCAACTCCACTACGAGTGAAGGCCGCTCGTATGTAACCGTTAGGTTTGCCAAAAATGCCCCCGTTGAGTTTAGAGCGCTTGAACTAAGAGAGTATTTGTTTTCTTTAGAACAAACATTGCCAACAGAAGTACGGCCGGCGCTAATTACTCGACAAGTTCCTGAGGAAGTTCAAGATCAACAGACTTTTATCACATATTCTCTAAGTGGAGATTTACCCGCCAGAGAATTGCTTGATTATGCTCGCCAATCAATAAAAACAAAATTATTGGGTTTAGAAGGTCTTACTGATGTAAGGCTCCAAGGAGTGGAAAGCCCTGCTCTGTTTATTGAGTTTGATAGAGAAAAACTGGAACGGTTTGGTCTTTCGGGAAGAGCAATACTGGTTCAAATTAAAGAAAAGTTGAATTGGCGTTCTTCAGGATTTATTGATTCAGGCGCCTCACGCTATAGTATGGTCATCCCTCCTGAATACAAGAATACTGTAGATATTTCAAATATGAGAATTGAAATTCAAGGCTCATTAAAACAGTTATACCTTTCTGATATTGCGGAAGTATCAATAGGAGATTATCCATCAAGAAGTATTCGTAGAATAAACGGAAGTCCTTCGCTAACTATTGATTTAGTTAAAGAAAGTGGCGCGGATGCAATGAGTTTGGCTCAAACGGTTATTGAGGTGATGGATGAAGTGAAAGAGAGCTTGCCATCAGAAATGGAGCTAAGGCTTCAAATTGACTCTACAGAGCAACTTCGGGCACAGTTCGATCAATTAGGTAACCAAGCTATGTTTAGCGCTCTGCTGGTGTTTTTAGTGGTGCTTATTTTTATTCGGAAAGTTAGAGCACCAATTGTAATTATTGGAAGTGTCGTCTTTTCTGTGTTGATGAGTTTAACCATTCTCTACATTAGTAATTATACACTAAATGTAATTACGTTAGCGGGGCTAACCATTGCATTAGGGATGCTCATTGACAATGCTGTTGTGGTTTTTGAACAAGTAAACCCTGGTTTGCCAGCAACAAAAGATGCACGGATTACACATGTAAAGAAAGAGCTCCCCAAATCTGTGATTCCAGTTTTAGGAAGTACATTTACAACGGTAGGTATTTTTGTCCCTCTTCTTTTTGCACTTGATGAGCTACGAATTTTTCTAATGCCATTAGCTGTTGCTCTCACCATTACTTTAGTCAGTTCTGTAGTAATTGCATTTACATGGATTCCGTATTCTCTTATTTGGTTAACGCCTTCATCCAAACCAAAACAGAAAAAATCTAGAAAAAGCTATTTCTCTTTTATGCAGAGAGCCACTCTTAGGGTGATGATTTGGCGAAACCGGTTGAGATGGGTATTTATTTTAGCGCTAATTGGAACCATTGGGTTGCCTCTATTCCTTATCAAAACCCCAGACTGGGATGATGACACACATTGGCCAGAGTTCACAAAAATTTACTTCGATAATAGAGAGGATATAGACGCTTGGGTTGGCGGATTGGGCTATAAATTCAAAAAGGACGCCTATTTTGGAAGTCCATGGAGAGGTTACTCTGAGGAAACGATAAATGTATTTGTCCGCACACCTCAAGGCACTCCTTTATCAGAAATTGATAAGATTGTTAAAAATTACGAGACGATTGCCAAGCCTTACGAACATGCATTTTTGTATTACGAGGCCAAACTTTCTGAATATAGTGGTGCTCAGATGAAATTTGTGATAGATCCTGACTATTACTACGATGTAGCACCAAGTTATTATCTGGGAGAGGCAATGTATTTGGCTGCTAGAACTGGGAATGTAGCCATTTCTGTTAGTGGCCTTGGGGATGGAATAAGTACTGGATTTGGAGGTTCATCTTCATCACATACCATTCGGTTAAGCGGTTATTCTTACGATGAACTATATGACCTAGCTCGTGAGATTGAACGCAGACTAACCAAGAATAGACGTGTTAGAGATGTAGATGTGAATTCGAGCTCTTATTACTCTAGAAATGATTTCTATCAGTATGAGCTTGACCTTGACGAAGAGAAATTATTGGCGAAAGGTTTGAATAAATATGAAGTCCTTTCAGCTCTTGCGATAGATATAAATCCTGTAAATACATATGGTAGAGTAGAGTTTGAAGGACAGGAAATGTATCTGATTGGAAGAAGTGAAGCTCAAGAATTTTACCAAGAGGACTTAATGAAGAAGACGCGTACATCGTCTTCAACTAGTTTCGATTTGGCTTCAATTGGTAGAATTAAAAAGGAAAAAGCACTTAACACTATACGTCGCACCGATCAAGCGTATGAGCGTAATGTATCTCTGAATTATCTTGGAAATTATCGAATGGCTAGAGAGTACATTGAAGGTGTTTTGAAAGAAATACCAGTTCCTGTTGGGGCAAAAATAAACTATGGGAATTCGTTCTTTAGTTTTAATGACGATGGTAAAACGGCCAATGTATGGCTGGTAATCATACTGAGTATCTTAAGCGTTTGGATGATAGTTTCCGCGTTGCTAGAAAGTTGGTCAGGGCCATTATTTGTGCTTCTAACTATTCCTTTTAGTACCGTTGGTATAATGTTAGGTACTTTGGTTAACTCTATTCCTTTTGATAAAGGTGCGATTTCTGGAGCTTTGTTGTGTGTTGGGATTGTTGTAAACAACGCTATACTTCTCATTCACCAAAGAGATATGGAACATCAAGCAGGTGTTTTTGGATTACGTTGTTGGTACAATGTTTTTAGGAAAAAAATGCGACCAGTTCTTATCACCACCACCACTACGGTAGTTGGGTTGTTACCTATGATTTATTTTGGAACCGATGAGTTTTGGGAAGGTCTTGCAGTGGTTGTTTGCTGGGGCTTGATGTTCAGTACAGGTATTTTGTTTATCCTAGCAGGAGTAAGGGAGAGAGGGTTAGTCAGTTTCAAACAGACGTAAAAGCCAAGTCTTTAATATGGGATTATACTCTGATGGCGAGGTCTAGAACTTGAATCCAATAGCTATAAATGAATAATGCCACCAACGCTAGGGTAGATACTAGCGTATGCAAAGCAATCGTTTTTAAAAGATAATTTCCTCGCTCGAGAGAGAGCCTTTTTGATGTGTCAAATGCTGAGATGTTGAAACTAGCATACCATACAATAAGATAAAATATTGCAAGCGCAAGTAGGAAATAATGAGAGGCTTGAGAGATATAAAGAACTCCCATTACCGTAACCACAACGAAATCTAGATGGAAAATCCATGTAAAAATATTCATTGCTTGGTTGAAGTGAACAAGATTTGGGTTGGGAATATAAATCCAAAGAATTGCAATAAGCTCAATAAATAGGACAATAAAAGCGGTAAACAAAAATAGTGAAAAGTAATTTTGCCCAACAATTGCTAGAGCAGGTGCAAAGTGAAATAAAGATTGTAAACCAATTTCACTTAGATATACTTTTGAGAGGAAATAAGTTACAAGTCCACCAAATAATGCATGCTGAATTAATAGAAAAATTGCGCTAACTGATGAGCGTTGGCGATAACTAAGCACATCATCAACAAAAAAGCGATGGGCTAAAAAGTATCGAAGAATGGTGTTCTTATAAGTGGCATTAATCATAATGTTAATAGCCAAGCTAATCCATAAAAGAATAATTAGAAAAATAGACCATTGAAAAGGTTCGGAAGATTCTGCTAATGCAGGGAGCGGAATCTTTGCATCGCCTAAATTTGAGGCGTTGGAGATGGCTTCAGGAAAAGAAGGGAATTTGGAGCTAATTTCAGTGAGCCAATAATCCGATACCAAAAGATATTTATCGGATCTTGCTATAGCATGCACAAAGTTGTGTATGGATGATTTTTCGAGGCTTTCGGAAGGCAGAATTTGTGCTACAGCCGAGTCAGCATTGAATAGCAATAGCTCTTGATTTAGAATATTGTAAAACTGAAGGGAATCTTTTAAACCAGACTCCTCGATAACACTTTGTTCAAGAATTTGAAAATTCTCTCTAAAAATTTGGCTACTGTTGAAGAGAATCAATCCCAAGAAAGTAGGAGATGGAGAATACTTCTGGTAGATTGTTTTAATTCTGGCTAGTACTCGTGCCTTATTTTCTGTAAAACGAGAGGTTGTGTAAAACTCGAAGCCAGAGTTTACTAGATAAGGAATCCCAGATTTATCTAACTCCGATAATGTAGATTCGGCAACTGGGTGTTCAACAATTAAAAGGCCAGTTGAATACTTTGAAAATGAAGCTAATTGGCTAGAAACAGAGCTTTGACTTTCGTCTGGGTTCCAAACTACGCCTAGTTTTGTTTGAGCCTGTACAGAGTTTAGAGAAAATACTAATCCCAAACTCCACAGTGCTATCGAAAGCAGGTATTTCCACCTGACTTTCATTTAGGCTACTGCTACGGCTTCAGCAAATTCAGCAATACTACTCAATTTGATTGGTTTAGCAATCAATGTAGCTGAAGTACAACCTGTAATTTCAACTTCTATGTATTGCCCAGGTTTGAAATCCAAAGAATCGAAAACAACCATTTTATTGGTATCGGTTCTACCTTGAAGTTGAGTTTCTGAACGCTTACTTACTTTTTCGGCGAGCACTAAATGGCGAACGCCAATTTCAGCTTTATTTCGTTCTTCCTGAATTTCCATCTGCTGAGTTATGATTTCAGATAGACGACGTTTTTTCACTTCTTCGGGTACATCGTCTTCAAACTTACGGTAAGCTAAAGTGCGTTCACGTTCAGAGTAAGCAAACATGTAAGCGAGGTCATAACCCACTTCTTTCATCAAGCTCATAGTTCCTTGATGTTCTTCTTCGGTTTCACCACAAAAGCCTGCAATTATATCTGTTGAAAGAGAAACGCCAGGAATGATAGCTCTAATTTTGTCTGTTAATGCTAAATACTGCTCTCGAGTGTAAGGTCTTCTCATACGTTCGAGCATAGAATCACTTCCTGCTTGTGCTGGCATATGAATGTAATTGCATAAATTTGGTTGCTCTGCAATTATATGAAGCAGTTCATCCGGGAAATCTTTTGGATGAGGTGATGAGAATCTAAAACGAATTTCTTTGTTTACTTGGCTTGCTTCGTACATCAATTTCGCAAACGAGTTTTCACCATCTTTATAGGAGTTTACATTCTGTCCAAGAAGAGTGATTTCTTTATAGCCTTCATCACTGAGTTGTCTAATTTCAGTTAGAATGCTCTCCATCGGTCGGCTACGCTCACGCCCACGAGTAAATGGAACCACACAGAAAGAACACATATTGTCACAACCACGCATGATTGAAACAAAAGCATTAATTCCATTACTAACCGTACGAACAGGAGCAATGTCGGCATAAGTTTCTTCGAGAGAGAGTAACACATTTACAGCTTTCCTACCGTCCTCAACTTCTGATAAAAGGCGGGGGATATCTCGATAGGCATCTGGTCCAACAACAATATCAACTAAATGTTCTTGTTCCAAGATTTGGTCTTTAATCCGCTCTGCCATACATCCTAAAACGCCAACAGTTAAGTTGCTGTTGGTTTTCTTAATTGAACGGAGTTCTTTAAGACGGTTCCAGACTTTAGTTTCTGCGTTCTCACGAATAGAACAAGTATTAACTAGTACTACATCTGCTGAGTTTGCATCAAGTGCAGGAGTCATACCGTCGTTAATCAAAATGGAGTTTACGACTTCTGAATCTGCAAAATTCATTTGGCAACCGTAGGTCTCTATATAAAATCTTTTTGAGGACACTGTAAATTCTTTTTTTATAAGTGAAAATATAACAATACGCTGTTATAGAGTTTTAGGCCATGTTGCAGGAGCTGTTCTCCAACTAGAAAGAAGTTCTAAGTCTTTCTCGTTAACAATTCCTTTTTCTATAGCCACATCAATAAGTGTGTTGTAGTCTGTTAAACTATAAACAGGAACATTGATTTCATCAAATCGTTCTTGAGCTTTGTCAAAACCATAAGTGAAAATAGAAACTACTGCACTAACTTTAGCGCCTACAAACTGTAAGGCTTCTAGAACTGAGATAGCAGAACCACCAGTAGAAATCAAATCTTCAATAACAATTGTTGATTGGCCTTTATCAACACCACCTTCAATTTGATTACCCATTCCATGAGCTTTAGCTTTTGCGCGTACATAAGCCATTGGTTTGTCCATGTCTTGAGCAACCCAAGCTGCGTGTGGAATTCCTGCAGTTGCAGTTCCAGTTATAACGTCAACATCTGGGTAATTTTCTTTTATAAAAGCACTAAAATGTTGAGCAATTTTTTTGCGAATTGCAGGATGACGCAATGTGAGCCTATTATCACAATAAATAGGCGAATTCCATCCAGAAGACCATTTAAAAGGTTCGTTTGGTCTAAGAATAACCGCGTTAATATCTAATAAGTGAGCCGCAAGCTCACGTGCAAATGAGTTATCAATAATCATATCAAAATAAATTCTTTAGTTAGGCTATGGCGATGAGTATGTATTTTTAAGCCATCCCAGTGTATTCAGCCCAGATAAAAATAAGAGTTTTTAGGCATATAAGTGCATACAATCCTGCCAATAAATCATCAGCTAAGATACCAAATCCCGACTTCAGATTTTGGAGTTTATTAATACCTAAAGGTTTCAGGATATCGAAAAACCTAAAAAGAATAAAGCCCACTAAAAGAATGATTAGGTCGGCTTTTAATGAACCCATAGATGCAATTGTTAGAAATGTTACGGCTTGTCCAGCCCATTCATCAATAACCATTTTACCAGGGTCCTCTCCCCAGTGTTCTTCGCAAGTGTTACTAACCCATAGGTTTAAAACAGAGCTTATAGCAATAAATATCACTAAGTAAATGAGTGCATTCTGAGAGTGAAATATAAAGTAGATGGGAATGAGGGCAAATAAACTTCCCCAAGTTCCAGGCGATTTAGGAAGATAACCTGAGCCAAAACCTGAGCCAATCAATAATTGTAATGCTCGGATCATACTATAGACTTTACAAATAAACCACGATTTACAACAACATATTCCAATCCTGAATATGCAGTTAGAGCTGTTACAAAGAGCATGAGGTAGAGCATTGAATTTGTACTCAAAATAGAATCAGCAATGTGCCCTAACCAAACATCATGCCCAGCAAAAACACCAACTAATAGTGCAATGTAAAGAAAAACCATTTGTACAGTGGTTTTAGTTTTGGCAATAAATCGAGTTTTCATATCCATCTTTCTACGTCTAGCGAAGATGCGAAGACTTGTAATAAATATGTCTCTAAAAATAATTACAATTATTGCCCACCAAGGGAATTGTTGCTCATCTACAAAAGGGAGTACAATGAACGCACTAAATGTGAGGAATTTATCAGCGAGGGGGTCGAGGAAAACACCTAAAGGCGTTTCAATTTCGTGTTTGCGAGCAATGTGCCCATCAAAAAAATCGGTAATCGCTGCGATGGTAAAAATCACAATACTTATGGCGCTCCAAAACAAATCAACCTGTAAATACAAATACAGGAAAACTGGAGCTAGGATTATCCGTAGGGTGCTGAGTATATTTGGAACGTTTTTCATCTTAACAGAAGATAAGAAATACATTTGAGATTATACTATCGAAACTAGCTTTTGGGTTAAGGAATTAAGAATTTGTATTTATGAAAGCAGAAATCATCTCAATTGGCAACGAACTTCTTATCGGCGACACTATAAACACTAATGCCTCATGGATGGGAGAGTTTATGACTGAGCACGGATTTGAAGTTGCTCGAGTCCATACAATATCAGATCATCTCAATGATATAAAAGAAACTGTAACAAATGCGCTGAGTGTAGCGGATATTGTTTTGTGTACGGGAGGGCTTGGCCCAACCCACGACGACATCACAAAAAAAGCACTTGCAGAGCTTTTTGGCATGAAAATGAGAACAGATCATGATGTTCTAGACTTTGTAAAGAGCATGTTTGCAGAGCGTAATATTCCGTTCTCTCCATCAAATTTTGGACAAGCCGAAGTCCCTGAACATTGCGAAGTTTTATTTAACAAAGCGGGAACTGCGCCTGGTATGTGGTTCAATATCGATGGAAAATTCTTAGCGGTTATGCCTGGTGTTCCTTACGAGATGAAGTACATTATGAAAAACGGAGTTGCTCCAAAATTGAGAGAAAGCTTTGGCGATGTTGGCTTTTTATACTCTCATTATATCAAAACTGCGGGGATAGGAGAAAGTACATTAAGCGATAACGTGCTCGGAAATCTGGA
Organism: Balneola sp.; assembly: GCA_048267645.1. Taxonomy (GTDB): domain Bacteria; phylum Bacteroidota; class Rhodothermia; order Balneolales; family Balneolaceae; genus Balneola. The sequence continues at coordinate 148,815 of JBLWXC010000001.1, read as the reverse complement.
TGCTTTTTTAACAAACGGCGTGAGTCTTGCTTTTCTTCCGATGGCAGGTGGAGTTACACTTCGTATTAATGGAAAAGGAGCAAATGAAGAAGAAGCCAAGAAAAATGTAGCTCCTCTTGTAAACTATATTCTTGATAAAGCAGCAGAATTTGTTATTGGGGAAGGAAAAAATCTTACAGTAAGCGAAGTAATTGGTAAACTACTAATTAATCAGAAACTGACTATTGCCACCGCCGAAAGCTGTACGGGTGGAATGATTGTGAACGAGCTAACAAATATTGCTGGAAGTAGTGCGTATGTACTGGGTGGAATAGTTGCATACTCAAATTCAGTGAAAATGAATCAACTTAATGTTGCCCAGTCAGATTTAGAAGCGTATGGTGCCGTAAGTAAACAAGTTGCATTGCAAATGGCTAAAGGTGCAGCTCTTAATTTAGGTGCTGATATTGGCATATCAACTACCGGAATTGCAGGACCTGGAGGCGGAACCGACGAAAAACCCGTGGGCACTGTTTGGATTGGTTTCTGGAGCAAAAGCGAACATTTCGCCATAAAAGCTATGTTCACTAAAGATCGTTTAATCAATAAGGAAAGAACAACTCGTACGGTTCTAGAACTTCTACGCAGAAATTTAACGGGAATGGATAGCATTCCTTATAACTTGGAAAAGCAACTTCCTTGAGAAAAATCTGTGCTCTCCATATCGTTTTTATTTTAGCACTCTGTTCGGTAAGTGTAACGGCTCAAGTGTCAGATTCACTAAAAGTGGATACTCTTCGAACTGCTACTCCGGATTCGGTTCTTCCAGATAAAAACAACAGAACCCTCCCTAAAAAAGAAGAAAAAGTGATTAAAAGAGTGAGTCCTTGGATGCAGCAAAGCGACTCATTCTCTAATACTATAACTAACGATAGTCTTTTGAGATGGCAGATTTGGCCCAATTGGGGCGATTTCTACGCCTATCGAAAAGACGTATTGAGTTATCGGCAAGGTACCATCGGTAGAGTTGATGCTTTTTCTATAAATGGATACGATATGCACGAGCAGAACGTATTTTTTGACGAAGTTGGGTTGAATAATCCAATTACAGGAGTGATTAATTATAACTTCATCCCCCATCATAAAATTAAATCTGCATCAGAGACATATTCCGGTAGGCTAACTACAAGAATTAGCTCAAAGGATTACTATATAACTAAGCCCATCAGCTATTTAAATTACGATGAAAGTTCGGCTGGATATAGAAATTTGGAGTTTATGTTGGCACAGAATACAAGTCCGAGTACTAATGTGGAGCTCTCTTTTTGGGATAGAAGAGAAGATGGATACTATCTAAGAAGTGGAGTACAAGGAAGTCAGGTTTTTGGGAAAATTTATCACCATTTGGGAGATAGATTTCAAATTCAAGGAATGTATTTACGCAATCAGTTTGAGAATGAAGAACCTTTTGGGTACGTGGTAAGCGATCCCACTTTTTTTGGTTTTGATGAGTTCACTTCTCAATCTAATGAAAGCTCTGCCAAGACCGAACATTTGCGAACCGATATGAAAATAGGAATCTATGAGCGTGCTGATACCTCAAGTGCCGAAACTGGTGGATTAATTCTTACCAAAACTCGTAATGATTACAACCTTACTTTTTCGTCAGATACACTTTTTTGGGATTTGAGTGAATACCGAGCAAAGCTTTTTAAAAGCTTAGATGTTGGCCCCCTAAGTTTGAAGGGTGAGGTAGATGGCTATTTTGTTTCAACTACGGATAGCTCAACCATAGCCAAAAGAAAATGGGGTGGAAGTTCTGCATCATTTAGTTCAGAGTATTCGTTTTTAAAAAGTTTCAGTGCTATGCTTTCTGGTGAATTGGAGCAACGTAACGACAGTCAGGCTGGTAATAATCTTTCGGTAGGGCTTTTGTTTGGTGGAAGGTTGTTCAGTGGTAAAATTGTAGCATCTAAAGAAAGTAGAATGCCGAGTATACAATCCATGTATTGGGGTGGGCGTAATTATTTCGGGAATACAGCATTGAAGAATGAAGAAGTTCAGTCGTTATATGGAGAGCTTAAAATCAGGCTGAAAGATAAATTTGAAATGGGAATTTCAGCTCGTTATAAGAATAGTAAAGATGCCATTTTACTTTCCCAATCTAATACTTTTGTAAATGGTGGAGATATTGATTTGCTAAATGGAACTGTTTTTGGGAAATATGAGTCTCAATTATTAGAAATAGAAAGTTCTGCAAGCACAGAGTACGCACTTAAAGAGAGCTACATTGCAGGGATAGACTCTCTAAATGCTAGAGATCTTAAATTATCAATTCGGAACTCATTTTTTATAAAGAAGTATGCTTTTGATAAAGCTGCCTTCATAAAAATGGGAGTTCGCACCTTGTTTTCTCCATTTTATTATGAAAGCCAGCGCTATAATACCGAATTAAGCTATTGGCAATACAACTCGTTGGAACAGCAGATACCTTCATTCTTTAGATTAGATGTTGAAATTTCTGCCAGAGTTCGCTCAATGATGGTTTTAATAAGATGGGAAAATGCACTTGACGGTGTAGGCCAAGCGGGCTACTTTGAGTCGGCTTCATATCCTATGTCGCCAAGACGTTTATTGGTTGGAATCAGAGCACAATTTAGAAACTAAAAATGAATCTTAAATACATTGTAAAAGAAGGCGTAGCAGGTATAAAAAGAGCAAAACTTGCGGCTACCACATCAATTTTCTCTTTATTTGTGGCCATACTTCTGTTGGGAATTCTAACCCGTATTTTCTATAACGTGTATACCCAAGCAATGGGCCTCAAAGAAATTGAGATTGAGGTGTTTATTTTTGATATGGACGAGCGTTCTACCGACGAGGTCCGAAATCAAATTATGAAAGAAGAACTTGTTGAGAGTATTTCATATATCTCAAAAGACAGCGCATCTGCCATTGCCGCGAAAGATTTGGGTGCTGGAGTTGAAGATTTAATTGCATTGAATTTCTTCCCAGCTTCATTCAAAGTTCAGGTAAATACCGACTCTGGTGCGGATATGGTTGAATCTCTCGCTTCTAGATTTCAGAATATCAGAGGCGTGGATGAAGTAAAATATAATGCAGCACTCTTACGTGTGTTAGAGTCTAATTTGAGTGTTTTTAGCTTAATGGGGGCAGGTATTGGTATTTTGATTTTACTTGCAGCTGTGATACTGGTTTATAACACAATCCGACTTACAATTTATGCGAAGAAAGATTTAATAAGAGCAATGAAATTAGTTGGTGCTACAAACAAGTTTATTAGAAGTCCATTTATAGTAGAAGGAGTGATTCAAGGCGCTATAGCAGGCTCACTCGCAATACTATGTGTGTTTGGAGTGTTTGAATTTTTTATCCCGATGTATCTTCCGAATATCGGAATTATAGCCTGGCCATTTGGCCGTTGGTACTTCTTGGTTTCAGCGATGCTCGGCTTGTCTATTATTATGGGATGGTGGGGAAGTAGACTCGCCTCTCGTAAATTTATCGCCGAAACTTATATTTCTGGGTAAGAACTGGAGAGAATACTTCAGTTCTTAATGCTTCTGGAAAGTAAAATTTAAGCCTCAGTAGCAGATAACTTGCTATGTGCAGCCTTTCGTGTTGCACAAGCTTCTTTATCTGTACAAGTTCCATAAAAATGTAGAGAGTGAGACTTGATATCCATTCCGTGAATTTTCCCAAGCATTTCCTGAATTTCTCCAATTCTAGGATCACAAAATTCTAACACATGTCCACATTCGGTACAAATTATATGATCGTGCTGTTGGTAGGCATAAGCACGCTCATAATAGTACTGGCTTTTTCCAAATTGTTGGCGTTGCACTAATCCACATTCAACCAAAAGATCGAGAGTATTGTACACCGTTGCGCGCGAAACGCGAGTCCCAGCTTCCTTCATTCGAAAGAAAATATCATCGGCATCAAAGTGGCCATCGGCTCGATATATTTCTTCCAAAACCATAAAACGCTCAGGAGTTTGCCTTTGGTTGCGCTCTTTTAGGTAAGAGCGAAAGATTTCTTTAACAAGTTGGATTGTATCTTCGTGTGCTGGATGTGCCATAATCTGTAAAATTTTAGCTTAATATAAGACTTGTTTAGTTGGTTTTGAAGTGACGTGCATTTGTTTATAGGATTGCTATATTCTTTTCAGAGTAATCAGGAATAAAAATAGTACATATGCCAACAGTAGTCGCGTTTGAAACACTTGCAGAACTACCTCAAAAACTCGAAAAAAAATATGGGGGCCAAAATAAGGCAGCCTTCTATTTTAAACCTTCACCGAATGAAAGTTACCAACCTATATATTGGGACCAAGTAACTGACGATGTCCATGCAATGGCAGCGTATATGCTTGAGCGTGGAATTGAGCACGGTGACCGGGTTGGAATATTAAGCGAAAACAGATATGAATGGGCTGTTGTAGATTTAGCCATTCAAATGTTAGGAGCAATAAATGTATCGCTTTATACAACTCTTCCTGCTAGCCAATGTGAGTTTATTTTACTCGATTCTCAAACGAAATTGTTTTTCGTATCAACAGGAATTCAGCTAAAGAAAGCGGTAGAAGTTTTTGATAACTGCGAATATCTTACTGAAGTTGTTTCTTTTGAAACTCCTAAAAATAAAAAATTAGCGGGCTTAGATTTCGTAAATCTCTACGAAGATGTATTAATTGAAGGTGCTAAGCATATTGAAAAACATAGAAAGACTATTAAGCAACGTATTAATAATGTTAAAGTTGACGATATTTCTACGCTAATTTATACGTCAGGTACTACTGGGCATCCAAAAGGAGCTATGCTCACACATAATAATATTGTGAGTAATGTTAAGGCAGCTACCCAACATATCTATTGGGATGATACTGATAGATTGCTTTCATTTTTACCATTATGCCACTCTTTTGAACGTACCGCAGGTTATTATGCAATGATTTCGAGCGGTGTTGAAGTTTACTATGCTGAAAGTGTTGATACCGTTTCAAAGAATATGCCTGAAGCGAAGCCAACCATCATGATTAGTGTGCCTCGCTTATTCGAAAAAATGTATAATCTAATCGTTAAAAGTGTAGAAGAGGGAAGTGACACTAAAAAGAAGATTTTTAACTGGGCAGTAGAAACTGGTAAAAAATATTCAGAAGGAAAACGTGGAATTGTATCTCTTCAAAAGAAAATAGCAGATAAGTTAGTTTTTGATAAACTACGCCAAAGAACAGGAGGGCATATTCGATTATTTGTTTCTGGTGGTGCCGCTTTGCCTCCAGATATTGATGTGTTCTTTAAAGCAGCTGGTTTAACCATTTTGCAAGGTTATGGACTTACAGAAACCTCTCCCGTAATGGCAGCTAACAAAGTTGGCGATGAGGTTACTGGTGTTGTGGGTTCTATCATCCCAGGAGTAACTGTAGGTATTAAAGATTTAGATACGCAAGAGATTATCGCAGAGATAAGTGGCGAAGACTATCCAACAAAATTAAGCTCAGAAGCTGGTGAGATTTTGTGTAAAGGCCCAAATGTGATGAAAGGCTATTGGATGAATGAAGAAGCTACCAAAGAGATGATTGACGAAGACGGCTGGCTACATACAGGAGATGTAGGCCGATTTGTGGATGGAAATCTTAAAATCACCGATCGCATCAAACATATGATTGTAAATGCTGGTGGAAAGAATATTTACCCTGGCCCTATTGAAGACATGTTCAAGACAAGTAAATGGATTGATCAAATTGTTATTGTGGGTGAAGGTCAAGCGTACATGGCAGCTCTTATCGTTCCTGATTTTGAAGCTCTTGCCAAATTTGCAAAAGAACAGGGACTTCAAGCTTCTACCAATCGAGAACTTATTGAACTTGTGGAAGTGAAAGAAATCTACAAAAAAGAAATGCGTAGTTTTTCTAAAGAATTAGCATCTCACGAGAAAGTAAGAGATTTCAGGCTGTTGGATGAAGAGTTTACCGTCGATAGCGGAGAAATTACACCAACTATGAAAGTTAAGAGAAGAGTAATTTCTAAAAAGTATGCAACGCAAATAGCTGATATATATAAAGACGACGTCGCTTAAACGTCGTCTTTATCCTGAATAATGCTTGGTGGCTAATTAAAACCAGCTAGAACCTAAGCCTAAAAATGGCCAAGGTATTCCTGCAAGAATTAGCAAAAGACCAATGCCGTACATTATGGCAATCTTTTTATGCTTGAAAAGATCTTCGGTGCCTTTTTTAGCTTTAGAATAACCGATGCTTATCAAAGCTATGGCGATAATCATAAATGTGATATGCTCCATAGTGAAAAAGCGAATAACATCATTACTCATCGTTTCCGATGAAAAAATAACTTTTGGACTGATAAAGTATAAAACTATACCAATCAGAAATTGAATGTTGATGAAGTTGAAGGTTAACATTGCAAGCTTACCGTCGGTAGAAGAGTATTCTTTCTTTCCTAACCAGCCTGAAAAAGCTTTTATAACAGTGACTAACAATAGAGCCAATACGACCCATCTAATCCCTGAATGTGCGTGTAATAATCCGTTGTACATGTTACTTTGATTGAAGTTTTTGGTCTACTTTTGATAATATTTTTTTAACTCTTCTCTTGTTCACCCCAAGGTCAGAGTAACCTTCTCTGCTAGCGCTACGGATGTAGGCAATAGCTTTGTTTTCCACTGTTGAAACCTGAACGTCTACATCGTCTTTCCAACCAAAAACAGGGATTTTGAAAATAGCGGTAATTCTAAGTTCTTGGCTATCTGCTTTTGGAGTTTCCATGGCAATATCTGTTAATATCTCTTCAAATGCTTTGTATAGTACATCAGCCTGAATATCATAACTTCTTTGAGTTAACACACAGTTAGGGGAGTCTGGGCAAGCTGGCAATGGGTTTTGTGTGTTGGCCATGGTTATGTTTAAATCAGTTGATTTGGAACCGCATGATATACTCATCAATAAGAATAAAAAGATGGGTAAATATCTAAGAGACATTTTAGCCTGTATGTTATAAATGAGTTTTTAGAGCTTCGGTTGCTTCATCAAGTGTTGAAACAACCGTAAACAAATCTAGATTATTTTCACGAATAAAATCTTCATCAATAGCTTTGTTAACATACTGAATCAAACCATCAAAATATCCTTCCGCATTAATAAGAATAATGGGTTTGGTATGAAAACCTAATTGACGCCAAGTTAAAATCTCAAAAAACTCATCTAAAGTGCCAAAACCACCAGGCAACACAACAAAAGCATCAGACATACGCTCCATCAAAGCTTTTCGAGAATGCATATCCGGTGTTTCGTGTAACTCGGTTAACCCTGTATGTACTACTTCAACTCTTTTTAAGGCCGTTGGGATAATCCCGATTACGTTACCACCAGCTTCTAATGCAGCATCGGCAGCAAGTCCCATCATGCCAACTTTTCCTCCTCCAAAAACTAATCCCCAACCATTGTGAGCTAGTGTCTGGCCTATTCCAATTGCTAAATCCTGAAGTGCATCGTCTTTTGGTGTTCTTGAACCACAATAAATACAAACGTTTTTACTCATGCTAAGGCAAACATTCTAGTTGTTATAGCTTCTAATTTTTCCACAAGATAAAGGATGTCTTCTTCTGTGGTATGTTTACCAAAGCTAAGGCGAATGCTTGATTTTGCAATATCATCTTGAACACCGATACCAGAAAGAACATGAGAAGGTTCAACCGCACCAGATGTGCAAGCTGAGCCATTTGATACGCAAATCCCTTCTATATCTAGATTAAGAAGCAACATTTCTCCATCAATACAATGATTGGAATCATCGTAGAATGAAAGGTTAACAATATGAGGCATTCCGTTTTCGGTTTCCCCGTTGATACAATAGTTAACAGTTAATTTTTCATTTAATGTGCGTAAGAGAAGCTCTCTAAGCTTTTTAAAGTGTGCGGTATTTTTTTCCAAACCTGAAACTGCTAGTTCCACAGCTTTAGCAAAACCAATGATTCCTGGCACATTAAGAGTACCACCTCTACGTCTTCGTTCTTGGGAACCACCAGTTAACCATGGGATCCAAGGTGTTCCATTTTTCACATATAATAACCCAATACCTTTTGGGCCGTAAATTTTATGAGCACTTCCACTCATTAAATCTATACCAAGCTCTTTAACATTGAGTGGTAACTTTCCTAGGCTTTGAACAGCATCTGTATGAAATGGAATATTGTGTGTTTTACAGACTTTGGCGATTTCGGCAACGTCGTTTAGCGTTCCAATCTCATTGTTAACGTGCATAATGCTAACAACTGCGGTTTTATCTGTTATTAACTTCTCAACAGCTTCTGGTGTGATTACGCCAGAGCTATTACACTCTGCAAACAGTGTTTTATAACCGTTAATCTTAGACATTTCAACTGTATGCAATACCGCATGATGCTCAATTTCAGAGCTAATAATTTCATTTTTAGCACCAGATGCTGTTAATACACCTTTAATTGCAGCATTATCACTTTCGGTCCCACCACTTGTAAATATAACTTCTGAAGGTTCTGCACCGATAGCGGCCGCAATACTTTCTCTGGCATCTTCTACAACAACTTTTGCTTGTTGCCCTAAATGATGAATTGAGTTCGCGTTTCCGAAGTTATTTTTTAAATAAGGAAGCATTGCTTCGAGCACCTGTTCGTCTAAAGGTGTAGTGGCAGCATAGTCTAAGTAAACAGTTCGCATTCTATTATTTATAAGATGAGAAGTTAGCGTCTCAAAATATTCAAAATGTTGATTAATATCAGCCTTTAAATAGTGCTATAAAGTTTTTGTGATTGTTGTGTAGAAGTACTTCAAATAACGCTTAACAGATGATTAACCAATCGAATTATAAAAAAAGAACACTTTGTTATAATCGAGTTACACTTCATTACAGAAAGGTTGTACCTTACAGGGACGTAGATTATAACAACAATAATTCCTTACAAAAATGGCAAAACTCACACTCACCGATATCGAAGTAAAAGGGAAAAAAGTATTAATGCGCGTTGATTTCAACGTTCCTTTAAAAAATGGGGTTATCACAGATGATAACCGTATAGTTCAAGCTCTCCCATCCATTAAATATGTTTTGGAAAATGGAGGGTTACTGATTCTTGCTAGCCATTTAGGTAGACCAGGTGGTGAGCCTAATTTAGAATATTCATTAAAACCAGTAGCAGATCATTTAGCTTCACTGATTGATGCTAAAGTACATTTTGCAAAAGATTGTATTGGAGAAGAAACAAAAGCGCTAATTTCTAAAGCCAATCCTGGAGAAGTAGTTGTACTTGAGAATGTGCGTTTCTATAAAGAAGAAACCGCTAACGACGATTCTTTTAGTAAAGAATTAGCATCTTTAGCAGAGGTTTTTGTGAACGACGCATTTGGAAGCAGTCATAGAGCGCATGCATCAGTTTCAGGAGTAACTAAATACTTACAACCTGCCGCATCTGGTTTTTTGTTAGACAAAGAGATCCGTTACTTAAGTGAAAGCGTAAACAATCCAAATCGTCCTTTTGTGGCTATTTTAGGAGGTGCAAAAGTATCTGATAAAATCGGTGTGATTGAAAACCTAATCGATAAAGTTGATACCATCATTATTGGCGGAGGAATGACTTACACCTTCTACAAAGCCAAAGGCTTAAATATTGGGAATTCATTATTAGAAGATGATAAAATCGGTTTAGCTCTTGAACTAATGGAAAAAGCTGAGAAAGCAGGTGTTAAGCTAATGCTACCTTTCGATTCGGTTGTATCTCAAGAGTTTAGTAACGATTCTGAGTATAAAATTGTTGATGAAGACGGCATTGAAGATGGTTGGATGGGGTTAGATATTGGCCCCCAATCTACAATAGCTTTTGGTAATACAATTAAAAATGCAAAAACTGTACTTTGGAATGGCCCAATGGGTGTGTTCGAAATGAGTAATTTTGCTGATGGAACCTTTGGTGTTGCAGAAGCTTTAGCTGAGGCAACTAAGTTTGGTGCCACTACTATTATTGGCGGTGGAGACTCTGCAGCGGCAATAAAAGCAGCTGGTTTAAGTGAACAAGTATCTCACGTTTCAACAGGTGGCGGCGCTAGTTTAGAATATTTAGAAGGTAAAGAATTACCTGGGGTTAGTTCTTTAACTGAGAAATAGTATATTCTCGGAAAGTTCTAATTTTATGTAATTTTCACTATGCGTTTTGCTTGTTTGATTATCCTTTTTGCGTTGAGCAGTTCTGTTTTTGCGCAACAGAAGAAGTTTGGAAACGTCAAAAAAGAAGACTTCACTTCATACAATCAGAAATATGATACCACAGCATCTGCTGTGGTTCTTTTTGATGTAGGAAGTGTTTATTTCTCATCAACATTTGATTGTTATTTCGAGCGTCATGTTCGTATCAAGATTCTAAAGGAAGATGGGTTTGAGTATGGAGATGTATCCATTTTCTTTAATGAAGAATACGATCAGACTGTAAACAATATTAAAGCCCAAACTTATAACCTTGATGAGAATGGCTCGGTTAAAAAAGTTAAGCTCTCTAGACGTGATATTTTTAAAGAGAAAATTATCGATGATATAAATGCCCAAAAATTTACTCTACCAAAGCTTTCAGAAGGGGCAATTATTGAGTATTCGTACAAAAAGAAAATGGGAAATGCTTTTCTATTCCCAGACTGGAAATTCCATAAAGAAATTCCTGTTTCCTTTAGCGAGTTTGAAATGCGAATTCCAGGTCAACTTCAATATCAAACCATCATAAAAGGTGTTGATACTACTGCTACTACAACCGTTGAGCGATATACTGACTCTATGGGAGGTGGACAAGTAATAACCATCTCAAAGACAGACCTACCACCCGTTGAAGATTTGCCTTTTATAGATTCTACTGAAGATTTTGTTACCGAAATTTATACACAACTTGCGGTAGTAGATTTTCCAGGTCAGCCTCGGCAAACATTTTATAAAACATGGGAAAAAGTTGCTGATGAAGTAAGAGGCCATCCTGCTATTGGCAAACAGCGGCTAAATGGCGATATGAAGAAAGCTGTAGACGCACTAATTGAAGGCAAAGACAACCCATTAGATAAAATGATAGCCATATACGACCATGTTGCAGGAACAATAAGTTGGGATGGTTTTTATGGATTAATTACCGATCGTGGAATTCGAGATGCTTACAGTACTAAAGCAGGAAATGCTGCCGATGTAAATTTAATGCTAATGGAAATGCTTAATTATGCAGGAGTGGAGGCAACTTACTCTTTAATAAGTACAAGAAACCATGGCAAGATTATCGCCAATTATCCCATTATAAATCAATTTAATCACCTAATTGTACTTGCAAACATCAACGGAGAACTTGTTTTCTTAGATGCTACAGAAGGAGAACGATCCTACAAGTTATTGCCTGTCAAAGATTTATATAGATATGCATTTACAATTGAGGATAAATCGTTTGAATGGTACCGCACAGTACCACAAGATAAGTCGGCTCATCGCTCAAGTTTAAATATCGAAATTTTGGAAGATGCTAGAATGTCGGCAAAGTTAACATCTAGCTATAATGGGTATTATGCACATAAAGCCCGAAATGAAATAAAGAATATTAGTAAAGACCGATTCATCGAAGAACAACTCAAAACTCTTATAGATGTAAAAGTAGATAGCTTTTCAATTGATGGACTTACGGAGAAAGAAAAACCCTTGAACTTGGAAGTTAGTTATACTTTTGGAGAAGCCAGTGCAGACAGCGTTCTCCCTAATATGCTATACATTCAACCTCTAAGTATTTTTACGGAAACAAAGAATCCTTTTGTAAGAAAAGAACGAGAGTTTCCTGTAATTTTCCCATATCCATTTAGAGAGCAGGTAATAGTTAACATAACCATTCCGGAAGTTTATGAAGTTGAAGAACTTCCAGAGCCAGTGCAACTAAGAGTTGGTAATGGTCTAGCTAGCTTTCGGTTTTTAAATCAACAGGGGGGTAATAAAGTTACCGTACTATCAGATTTTTCATTCGATGAAATTGAATTTGCCGCTGGGGATTATGAAGCTATTAAAACTACTTTTGAAAAGGTAGTTAGTTCTCATGCACAACCCATAATTCTACGTAAGAAATCCTAACCGAATAGGATTTCTTACATTCATTTCTTTTACGTTATTCAAAAATAGTATTTAAGAACTCAGCCATTCTATATCCGGATAAAGCCATTCGTTTTTGCGCTATTTCGAATGATTTCTCTTGATAGCTGATAGATGGCTTTTCCCCTTCAATTAACGTTACAGGGTATAAAGAGTCCATCACTATTTGTTTCCCTTCTTTGGTCCAAACGGTAGGATTTTGTAAATCTACGAGCTCTCCGAATTCTTCTTTCGGATGCTTATTTGTAATTATTTTAGCTTGATTAGTGTAGTATTGGAAGGAAGTCATGTTTTCGCCTTTTGGAGAATGAACATCAATAATCCCATCCCAGAATGAATGCAAATTAGAGGGCCATTTATCAGCTAAACTAAAGGAGTTTCCGCCTCTATCTCCATCAGGTGTTGCTTCGGTAACACGAGACGCAGTATGCAATGGCATGTGTATATCACCAATAAGGTGTAAAACCCAAGCTATTTGAACTGCTTTCACTTCATTAGAAACTTCGGTAGACGCCAGAGTGTTTTGAAAATAACTGATACGCTCAGCTACATTTTCATCTTCAACAAGACCAGTTGCCTCAATGGGGCCGTTTGGAGTTTGTTGCCAATAACTTCCAATGTAATGCCAGTTACCCTCATGGTATTTTTTATACCTAGTTGTCTTATTTCTATCTCGAACCATGTCTGGCCAATAAGCGGCGTTTAGGAAAAATTGTTCGGTGCTGTTTGGAGCATTTTCATCAAAAAGAGTAAGTAAGTCTGAGTCTTTAGGGGCAACTTTCAGAATCTCTATAATTTTCTCTTTAGCATTTGGGGTTAAATTATCCCATGCAATTGCTGCTATAACTTTATGTCCGGTTTCATTCCAAGCATTAAGTGCAATAGGGTTGATAAAAAGGGAGAACAAAAAGCAGAGTGATAATGTAGTGGCAGTAATTTTTTTACAAGTCATAGTGATTCCTTTGTTTTACAGAAAATACATAATTAGATACAGAGGATGAATTAACAAATCGTAAATAGATATCCGAAATATCTTGGCTTTTCTAGTATGATTTTTACCTATTTACACTTAAAGGAGTTGATAGTTTATTGGTAATATCCTTTCTTGAAGAAAATTATTTTCATACACGAATGCATGCTAGCAATGAAGAACATATTCTGTTTTATCGGTTTATTATTAATAACTAATCCCCTTCTCTTTGGTCAATCTTGGGACTTTGGAGACATCCCCAAAGAACAGCTTACTATGGAGATTTATGAGAAGGATTCTACTGCAAGCGCTGTAGTTCTTTTTGATGTCGGTGAATTCTATGTAGATGAAAAGCTGGAATTACACTATAAAAGACATACTAGATTTAAAATATTAACGGATGATGGCCTAGATGTTGGCGATATAGCAATTCTTTTTAGGGAGGATAACCCTGAACAAAGAATTTCAAAATTAAAAGCTGAAACTTCTTACATAGACAGCAATGGCAAGGTGAAGAAAACCAAGCTAGGAAGAAAAGATAAGTTTGAAAATAAGTTAACTGATAACTGGACGGAGCTTAAATTTACAGCACCAGGTTTACGAAAAGGGGCTGTTTTTGAGTATAGCTATGAGATGAAATCCGAATCTCCTGTTGATGTTCCTGATTGGTATTTTCAAAGAGATATACCTGTTATTTGGAGTGAGTTATCAGCAAGAATACCAGAGTGGTTCACTTATTTGCCGTATAGACGATCATATCATCCTTTTTTCGTTGACTCGCAAGAAAAATACACCGCAGTTGCCAATCTCCAATACACTGTTGTTGACAATAGTGACTTTTATCTTGCCCGACAGAAAGAGTACAAAACACAAAGATTAGATTATGTTGGTACACATTACAACTTCGCGATGAAAGATGTACCAGCACTTACTCACGAACCATATATGAAAGCTAGAGTGGATTATCTAGCTCAAATTCGATTCCAGCTAGCATCCGTTCAGTTTCCACAGCAATTGCCGAGACCTATTCTCAAAACTTGGCCGGCTTTGGTAGAACTACTTGATGAATCGAATAGCTACGGAAAGAGATTAAGATCAAGTTCTACCTTAAAGAAAAGATCAGAAGAGATTGCAGGGAATAAAGAAACCGAACTAGAAAAAATGATTGCAATCTACGATCATGTTTCTCAAACTATGGATTGGGATAACCGATATTCTACCTACGTTGATGAAAGCTTGGACAAACTTTACAAAGAAGGAACTGGTAATAGCACTGAAATTAACTTTATTCTAATTCAGATGTTAAGAGATGCTGGTGTTGAAGCATATCCTATTGTTATGAGTACTAGAGAGCATGGCGAAATTATTTCAATATATCCTATTCTAGATCAGTTCAATCATACGTTAGCCTTAGTTAAAGCGGATGGAATAAATTATTTGTTGGACGCTAAGAATGAGAATAGACCTTACACGATGCTCCCAACTTCAGCACTAAATGGAAGTGGATTAATCATTCAAAGTAAGAATATTGATAACTGGGTAAATATTGTTAATGCCACACCGAATTCTTCGGTTAATATTTTATCGCTAAATGTGGGCGAACAAGGTGAACTAACGGGAAGTTTAAATACAAAAAGCTCTGGCTATTTCGCTTTGGAAGATAGGGCAATCTTTGAAGCTAAAGATCCTGAAGAAGCTATTAAAAACTCAATTTTTGTAGATCAAAATGGCCTTTCCATAGACTCTCTTTATGCTAAAGAAGTAGATAGAACTGAACCGTATCAATATGGTGTTGATTTTAGCTATGAAAACGATGCCAACAGTGATGTGGTTTATATCAACCCTTTGAAAGTTGAAACAATTAGTTCAAATCCTTTCAAGAAAAAGGAAAGAACTTACCCAGTAGATTATGAATACACTTTTTCTAAATCTGTGTTAATTAGTATGTTTATTAATCAAAATTGGATGGTTGAAGAAGCGCTAGAGTCAAAAGCTTATAAACTACCTAATGATAGTGGCATGTTTTATAGGCTAGTGCAAGTACAAGGCTCAACGATTTCAATTCGATATACTTTTTCAATAACAAAACCAAGAATATCACCATCAGAGTATGAAGCCCTACGCCAATTTTACGAAGATGTAGCAAATAGTAATACTGAAAGGATAGTCCTTAAAAAAACCATATAACTAATGAAGAAATTTATTCTAATTCTTGCCAGTGTTGCCCTTCTATCTTGTAGCTCAACTAAGCAAAGTATTTTCGAGAAAGAAGACGTGAAGACTGATTTAGGTGTAAGCATTTTGGCTTTAGGCTCAGGGTCAATGGTTAGAAACCATGAAACTACGCTTACTATAAATAGCAATTCAAGCGCTACCTATAATGTAAAAGAGGCGGTTACAATATTTAGTAAAGAAGATAAAGATTTAGCACAGATTCCCATTTGGTATGACAATTTTCGGAAAATAGACTACATCAAAGCAAATGTACTAAATGCGAATGGTGAGGTAGTGCGTTCTTATACCGATAAGGATGCTGAAGATTATAGTGCTTTTGATGGATTTACTTTTTTCTCTGATAACCGTGTTAAAGTATTAGATTTATATCACAATTCGTTCCCCTATACTTTTGAAATTGAGTACCAAATAAACTTCAATGGAATACTTGGTTTACCGTCTTGGTACCCCAAATCATTAAATCAGTCGGTAGAGAAAGCGTCGTTTACAGTGATTGATAAATCTCCGAATGGAATAAGGTATTACCAAACGTACTTAGAAGATGAGCCAACCATTGTTAATAGTCCAAATGGTACCGTGTATAATTGGCAAACCGGATATATACCACCTTCAAAAAGTGAACCGCTTGGGCCCCCTCTACATGAAATTTTGCCTAGAGTATTAGTTGCGCCAAATAATTTTGAGATTGAGAACACTCAAGGGAACGCAGCGAGCTGGGAAGAATTTGGAAAGTGGTATTACGATTTGGGAGTTGGAACGAGAACTCTTACTGATGAAGCCAAAGCAGAAGTGGATAACCTTTTACTTGATGTAACCGATGAGCGACAAAAAGTTAAGATACTATATAGCTATTTACAGGATAAAGCACGCTATGTAAGTATTCAGTTAGGCATTGGTGGATGGAAACCTTTCTCGGCAGACTATGTTTTCAAAAACGAATACGGCGACTGTAAAGCACTTACCAATTTTATGCAGGCGATATTAGAATATGCAGGTATTAAATCTCATGCCGTTCTCATTAATAGTGATAGCTATTATGATATGCTTACTGAGTTTCCAAGCAATCAATTTAATCATGTAATTCTACAAGTTACCTTATCCAATGGCGAAGAAATGTGGCTTGAGTGTACAAGTAAATATATGCCAGCTAATCACTTAGGGAAAGGCACACAAGGGAAAAACGCACTCCTAATTTCTGCTGATGGTGGAAAAGTAATTCAAACTCCAGAAAATACGCCAGAGCAGAATGGTCGTATTACAATAACTAGTATTTCTTTATCTGATGATGGAAAAGCTCAGCTTAGAACTGAAATTAAGAACACGGGTATCTTTCAAGATAATTTACTTCATAGTTTGAAGCCTATTACTGAGAAAAAAAGATTAGAATGGCTGGAGGATGATTTGAGGAGTTCAGAGTTTAAAATGAGCAATGTAGATTTTAGTGGGTTAACAACAACTGAAGAGGGTGCAAAATATTCCTACGAGTTAAAAATGGATAATTTTGCAACAAGGTCTTCATCAAGATTATTTATACCTGTTAATGCGCTAAATCAATGGGAGTTGAACCTTCCTGAGTCTAAAGAAAGAAAATATGAAGTATGGCTTTCTTACAAGTTTTTGGAAAAAGATAGATACGAATTTGAACTTCCAACCGACTTTGAGATAGAAGCTCTTCCATCTAAAGTTGAAATAGAAAATGATTTTGGAAGTTTTTATGCTAGCACTGAATTAGATGATTCTGGAAAATTAGTTTACTCGCGCGAACTAAAAATCACCAAAGATAGACTAGAGCCAGAGGAGTATGAAGATTTTAGAACATTCTTTAAACAAGTTTCAAAAGCTGATAGCGAACGGTTTGTAATAGTAAAGAAAAGTTAGGGACACTAAGTTTATCATTAAGTACTACTTAATGATGTATTTGGGAAATATTTTTTTTGTAAGGAATAGTTCTCTAGTAAGTCTTACTTTGCAAACAAAAATATAAGAGGTTACGAAATGAGTTCATTAAATAAAGCCATGTTAATCGGACGTCTCGGTCAAGAACCAGAAGTTCGTTATACACAATCTAACACTGCAGTAGCAACCCTAAGCGTTGCAACAAGCGAGCGCTTTAAAGATAGCAATGGCGAAAGCCAAGAACGTACAGAATGGCACCGTGTAGTTGCTTGGGGAAGATTAGCAGAAATCTGCCAACAATACTTACATAAGGGTTCTTTAGTATTTATTGAAGGTCCTATCCAAACACGCCAATGGGAAGATAAAGACGGACAGAAACGTTATACTACAGAAATTAAAGCCTTGCAAATGACTATGCTAGATAGCAAAGGCGATAATAATGGTGGTGGAAATAATAATAACAGTGGTGCCGGAAGACCTGCTGCGAACCAAAATGCAAAGCCAATGTCTAGTAATGTTCAACTAGATAGCAACTTTGATGATATGGATGACGATCTGCCGTTCTAAATCGATAAGATTTGTAAAGAGCGGTGTAGGCGAATGCTTCCACCGCTTTTTTATTTTGTAGCTTACTCTAAGGAAGTTAAATTTAGCTAAACTAATAATTAGGAACTTTTGGAAATTCTAAATGATTCGCATCATAATATGATGTTGTTATTTTCTAGTATCGATACTGGCGCTATTTCTGGAGAAATAGACATTCTGGTGATTTCAATTCAAGTAGTTGTAATGCTACTAGGGTTGTTTCTATCTTCCATTTTTTCTGGATCTGAAGTCGCTTTCTTCTCTCTGGCTGGTCGGTTGGAGGATCTCAATTCTGCTACAATAAAGCACCGTAGCGACGCTCAGATTCTAACCATGCTGGATAAGCCCCGTCGGCTTTTAGCTACTATTTTAATCTGTAATACTTTTTCTAACATCATTGCCTCAGTTATGGCTGCGGTTATTACAGGCTCAATCATCGGTTTTTTCGGATTTTCTGAAATCTATGTGTTTACAGTAGAGGTAGTAGTATTAACCTTTATGATTTTGATTATCAGCGAGATTACCCCAAAAATTATTGCTATCAATAATCCACTTTCGGTTTCAAGAAGGTGGAGTATGTTTATTTATATCTTCTTCATCCTGCTAAAGCCTCTAGCAAAATTAATAGCTGATAGCACCATCATCTTAGAGAAATATTTACCGAAACCTTCTAGCAAAATGACTACCGAAGACATTAAAACGATGGCAGAGGTAAGTGAAAAAGAAGGCTCAATTAAAGAAGATGAAAGAGAAATTATTGAGAATGTTATAGAGTTCGGGAATATAACAGTTCGCGAAATCATGACTTCTCGTGTAAATATTGATGCTGTTTCTATCAACGATTCTCTAGATAGCGTTCTGGAAATTATTAAAGAAAAGGCACTTTCTCGGCTTCCTTTATATGAGAATGATTTAGATAACATTATTGGAGTTATCTATGCAAAAGATATACTTCCTTACTTGAGTTCTGTGGAAGAAAACCCTTCGTTTAATTGGAAAACAATTTCACGAAATACCATTTTTATTCCGGCCACCAAAAAGCTTGATGATTTACTACGTGATTTTCAGCAAGAGAAAACACATATCGCAATTGTTGTGGATGAATATGGTGGAACTGAAGGGTTAGTCACAATGGATGATATCCTCGAAGAAATTGTGGGAGACATCACGGATGAATCGTCGGAAGACGAACAACTTTATACACAGTTCAGAAACGGAATTTACATTTTCGATGCAAAAATTGATCTCGATGATATGGAAGATGTATTAGGCTGCAAGGTTACATCCGAAGAAGATGAGTTTGAGACTTTAGGTGGGCTAATCTATCATCTAACGGAAAGTTTGCCAACAGTGGGTGAGCGTGTTATTTATCAAGACTTAGAATTAACGGTACACTCTGTTCTTAATAACCGTATCAAAAAAGTTAGAGTAAAAGTATTAGGAAAAGAGGGCGCTAAACCAATAATTGAGTCTTAGAACGCACAATGACTTCATTACTAACTTTTCAAGAAGATTTTGACCTTTCCTCCCACAATAGCATGGGGCTTTCCTCTAAAGCAAAATACTTTGTTTCTGTAGCTAACATAGAAGAAATTAAAGAAGCTCTATCATTTGCTGAAGCTAGAAATCTGAAGAAAATGATTCTTGGAGGTGGAAGTAATGTGCTTTTTATATCAAATTTTGATGGTTTGGTTATAAAAATGGAGCTTAAAGGAGAGAGCCTTATAAAAGAAGATGATGAATTTGTTCATATAAAAGTTAGCGCTGGGGAGATATGGCATCAATTTGTTCTACGTTGTGTTGAAAATGGATGGGGAGGAGTAGAGAATTTAGCTTTGATTCCTGGTTCGATAGGCGCCTCTCCAATACAAAACATTGGAGCCTATGGTGTTGAACTTAAAGATGTGTTCGAAAGTCTTGAGGCTATTGATGTTTTGACCGGAGAAGTTAGAACATTTTCAAAAGAGGAATGTAAATTTGGATACAGGAATAGCATCTTCAAAAATGAACTCAAGAATAAAGTAGTTATAACTTCAGTTACTTTTAAACTTCAAAAAAACGCCGAACCGAAAGTTGATTATAAAGCGTTGGTTGAAAAATTAGAAGAAAAAGAAATTTCTAAGCCGACTATTAAGGATGTATGCGAGGCTGTAATAGAAGTTAGGGAGAGTAAATTGCCAGACCCAGCTAAAATTGGTAATACAGGCAGTTTTTTTAAAAATCCGGTAATCTCAACTTCGTTGTTTAAAGAGTTAACGCAAGTTTATGACAACATGCCTAGCTACATCGTCTCAAAAGATTTAGTTAAAGTTCCAGCTGGTTGGCTAATTGAAAAAGCCGGTTGGAAAGGTTTTAGAGAAGGTGATGCTGGGGTTCATAAGAAGCAAGCTCTCGTGCTCGTGAACTATGGAAATGCATCGGGAGCTCAAATCTGGGATTTAGCAATGAGAATCAAGAAATCGGTGTTTGATGAATTTAAGATAGAGTTAACGCCTGAGGTTAATATTGTCTCATAAAGCATATTTTGGAACTAAGGTTCTTATTTTAAGTTTGTTAATTAAGGAAGAATTAAAACAATTTTTATGAAACCACACATTCGAAAATTTACACTTTTACTTATAGTCGCAGTTTCTTTTAACGCCTGCGTTTCATTTCAAGTAAATCCAATTTCGGGTAAAAAGAGAGTTTATGGCTATTCATGGGAGCAGGAAAAGCAACTTGGAGCCGAGTCTGATAAAGAAATTGTAGCTCAGTATGGTCTTTATGATGATCCTGAAATAGCAGAATATGTTTCTTCTCTGGGACAAGAGTTGTTAAGTGTAAGTCATCTTAAAAGAGATGATACGCCAAGTGAATATAAAGACATTGAGTTCACATTTAGAGTGCTTGATAGTCCTGTTGTGAATGCTTTCGCACTCCCTGGAGGATTTGTTTACATAACAAGAGGCTTGCTAGGTCATCTTGAGAACGAAGCTCAATTAATGGTAGTATTAGGACACGAAATTGGCCACGTAGCGGCAAGACATGCATCTCAAAGAGCAGCAGAGCAACAGTTCGGACAGTTAGCAGTAATTGGTGGTGCTGTTTTAGGTGAATCTTTTGGTTTAGATGGTGGAAATATTCTTCAATTAAGTAGCCAGACAGCTCAATTGCTCTTTCTATCTTACAGTAGAGACGATGAAAGGGAGTCAGACGCACTTGGTGTTGAGTATTCAGCGATGAAAGGTTACAAGGCAGCTGAAGGCGGAATGTTTTTTACTTCCCTAAAAAGAATTTCAGAGAAAGCGGGTGGAGGAATTCCTTCTCATCTTTCTTCTCACCCTGATCCAGGCGAAAGAGAAAAAACCATACCTAAGTTAGCAAGCGAATGGGAGCAAAAGGGTTACAAACAAACCAAAGTTGATAAAGACGAATTTTTGAAGATTACGGATGGAATTCTTTATGGTGAGAATCCTAGAAATGGATTTGAGAAAAATGGAGTATTCTATCATCCTGATTTGAAGTTTAAGTTCCCTGTACCAAGTGGTTTTACCCTATATAATGAGCCAAGCGCTGTTATTCTTGTAAACGAAGCTCAAGATGCAGTGGTTCAGTTTACTATCGATCAAGAAAATACAACTCCTAAATCTTCCATTGAAGCAATCCTAAATCAGGAAAGTATCTCTGCAATAAGCCAAGAACAGATTACAGTTAGTGGTTATTCAGGTTATAAAGCAGAAGCTAGCGTTGTTACAGAAGATGGTGGAAGTTTACATTTAGATATCTCAGCGTTGAACTATAATGGAAATGTATATCAATTTTTAAGCTACACTTCAGAAGCTCAGTTTAATGAGTATAAAAGTAGGTTTTCTTCTGTTTATAATGGATTTGGAAGCGTAACCGATAAAAATATTCTGAATATAAAGCCTGTTAGTTTAAAGCTCGTTAAAGCTTCAAAGACAGCAAAATTTCAAGAATTATTGCCTTCTAGTTTGCCAATGAATATTGAGGCGTTAGATATAGCTATTATCAATCAAGTAGAGTTAGATCAGGTTATTAATAAAGGTGATTGGATTAAAATCCCAGTACAATAAAAAAGAGACCCTCTCACAGGTCTCTTCTTTGTCATGTTTGAATTTCAAATTCCGTCTTTGCCAAGTTGATGGATAAATCTTAGGCAGCAAGCTGAGTTATGGAGAATAGTTAAAAACCTATTTTTAGCCGAGAAAAATATTTTTTAAAATATTTAGCAATGCTCTTATTGTGAGATTGATATTGTTTTCTAACAGTTATTCTACAGGTTTGGCAAGCTAGCTTTTTACTCCCTTTGTAATTTATGAGGGAAAGCTTAACGATATACAATCCTATAGGCCTTGGTTGACCTTCAATTGTAGAACAAAAATCACAAGTTCTTTTTTCTTTTGCTGAATCCATTTTTGCCTCCTTTTCTTGTATAGTACAAAAAGGGATGCTTTTTAAGCTTATACAATTCTATCAATATTTTAATCTATTGTATCAAAAAGGCTTTATTCGCCTTGTAAAAGTCGATTTTTGAATAAAATGAACTTGGGAGGAGAGTGAGAATAGAAAAAGAGACCTACATAGGTCTCTTTAAAAATTGAAGTGTTTTACTAAAGTGAGAATCCAAATAATAGGAAACTAGACTCTGTGTATGGATTTACGATAAAGCTTGTGCTTATGGGTAAAGAGAAGGTATCGGTAAATGGAATCTCTTTAGAAGCTGTGATACCGATATCTTGAATGGCAGCTCCAGAAGTTCCATACCAAGCACTAGCAGAAGGAACGAAGCCAAGAAATGCCTCTAAGCTAATATCATCTACAGTAAACGGAATAGATGCGTTGATATAAATTGAGTTGTCAGGATCATTTAAAGCATTTAGGTATGCAGTGATTGAAAAACTACTTGAATAACTGATAAATGGTTCAATTACGTGGCTTCCATCTGTGTTGAAGTCAAAATAGCCTCCAGCCACAGCAGGGAAGAAGTAGTCGGTTAACCCAAGTGATAGAGAAGAAGATTCGTTAATCTCGATGGAATAAGAAACCCATAAGTCCAATTCATTCGCTGCGCTGTTTGAGATCGCATAAGACCCCCAAGTTCCTATTTCAAACCCTCCTGAAGAATAGCTCAAACTTGGCTGGTAACTTAGAGATTGCCCAAAGTCGATACCTCGCCATACGTAACGGCTGTTAACATCAGTTCCAAGGCTGACTTGGCCAAAGGTTAATGTTGTTCCTAGAAAAATAGAAAATAGGATGACAATGAATGAAGTTTTAGAAATTTTACAAAGTGATTTCATGAGAAGAGTCCTTTGGTTTAAATTTTAATTATGAAAGGTGTTCACTAAGGTGAGCTATTAGTGAAAAGAAGAAGTGATAAGGGAGAGAGCATTTCTCTCCCTTTTTAACTTAAAGCCAGTATCGGCTTATACAATACTTTTAAGATAAGGTAGGTTCTAGGACCTCGCTAATTGCATGTTTTCCAAATTCTGGATATGCGTGGGCATCGTGTTCGTGAAGATCAAGTCCCATTTCTTCCAGTTTGCCATTTACTCTTAGAGGAATAAATATATTTATGGTTTTGAATGCAATAAAGCTCATTGTGAAAGTCCAAGCGAAAGCCGCTACAATTCCTATTAACTGAACTCCAACAACGCTCCAGCTAAATCCAGCAGAATCGAATAAGCCAGCAGCTAAAGTTCCCCAAGCACCGCAAACACCATGTACAGTGATTGCACCAACAGCATCATCAACAAACTTCTCAATAATTTTGTAGGCGAAATAGGAAATTATTCCAGCAATTGCTCCTGCAAGTAATGCAAATTCTGGAGTTAGGTTTGCGCAGCCTGCCGTTATACCGACTAGCCCTGCAAGTATTCCATTTAATGTAAATTCGCCGTCTGGCTTACCGCTTATAATCCAAGTGATGGTCATAGCTGTAGTTGCACCAGCCGCAGCCGCTAAGAATGTGTTAAGAGCAATTAGAGCAATTGATGAATCTCCTGTTGTTGTTGAGCCTGCATTAAACCCAAACCATCCCAACCAAAGGATAAAAACACCAAGAGAAGCTAATGGTAAACTGTGCCCTTTAATTGGTTGAGGTTTCCCATTAATATATTTACCAACTCGAGGGCCAACTACAATAACTCCAGCAAGAGCCGCCCATCCACCTACCGAATGAACAACTGTAGAGCCTGCAAAATCTATAAAGCCTAAATTTTCTAACCAGCCGCTTCCGTTATATAAACTTCCCCAAGCCCAAGAGCCAAAAACTGGATAAATAAGGGCGGTAATAATTACAGAGAAAACAATGTATGCAGGAAAGGAAGTCCTTTCAGCAACGGCACCAGATACAATAGTAGCTGCGGTGGCCGCAAATACCGCTTGGAAAAAGAAGAATGCGTAAGTCCATTCAACAGGCCAATCTCCAGTGTTAGTAAGTAGAAACCCATCGGTACCAAACCACCCAGTAGTAGAGGAGCCGAACATCAACCCAAAACCAACTATGAAAAAAACTATGGTGCCAACAGAAACATCCATTACATTTTTCATGATGATGTTAACGGCGTTTTTGGCACGGGTAAATCCGGTTTCTACTAAGGCAAAACCTGCTTGCATAAAAAATACTAAGCAAGCTGCTATGATTGTCCAAACATAATTAAGGTTTGATTGAACAGTTTCTGCTGTTAATTCGGTAGCATCTTGAGCATGAATACTGTCCACCGAGAATAGAAGTATTATAAATGCGATTAAAAATTTATAGTTATGCTTCATAAGTGTATGATTTGTTGTGAGAGAGTGTAAAAAATTCATTTATAATTTAATTAGGCAAAAATGAAAAACAAATAAAAATAATAAGGTTAATTTAAGCATGCGTTTAAGTAAATTATTGTAAGCGCTTTTTTAGTCGATGCTATTTATTGAAAGCGCTTCGAGTGAAAACCAAAAATTTCTCAGAAATTCTGTGTTAAGTTTAGTTTTGGCTAAAAAGTGTATGATTTCCAGTGATACAATCTCGTATCTTAGAGCACTCACAAATCGGAATTGAAAAAAAACAACGTAGAATGATTGATCGATACTCGCGAAAGCAAATGTCAGATATTTGGACTGAGCAGAACCAATTTCAAGCATGGCTTGATGTAGAACTTGCAGCATGTTGGGCTTGGGCAAAATTGGGAACAATTCCAATGGAAGATGTGGACAAACTTTATGAAAAGGCTTCGTTTGAAGTAGATCGTATCAAAGAAATTGAGGCAGAAACTCGACACGACGTTGTAGCTTTTACACGCTCGGTTTCAGAATCGTTAGGAGAAGAGAAGAAGTGGATTCATTTCGGGTTGACCTCAACCGATGTGGTAGACACAGCTTGGGGAGTTCGCTTAAAACAAGCCAATAAGCTTATCAGAGAAGATCTAGAGCGTATGATTGATGTTCTAGCTAATAAAGCTAGAGAACACAAATATACGGTAATGATGGGGAGAACACATGGTATACATGCAGAGCCAACTACATTTGGTTTGAAATGTGCTCTTTGGTATGCTGAAATGAAAAGAAATCTCGAGCGTTTTGAAAAAGCGGCTGCAGATGTAGAGTTTGGCAAGCTTTCAGGTTCGGTAGGAACATTTGCAAATATTCCACCAGAGGTAGAAGATTTTACTTGCGAGAAACTTGGTCTTACTCCTGCACCAATCTCAACACAAACTTTACAACGTGATCGCCATGCTCATTATATGTCAGTATTGGCACTGATTGGCTCAAGTATGGAAAAGATGGCGGTTGAAGTTCGTCACTTGCAACGTAGCGAAGTTCGTGAGGCAGAGGAAGCTTTCAGAAAAGGCCAAAAAGGATCGTCTTCAATGCCACACAAACGTAATCCAATCAGTTCAGAAAATATTACAGGATGTGCTCGTGTACTTCGTGGATATATGATTACCTCTTTTGAGAATATTCCGTTGTGGCACGAACGTGATATTTCACACTCATCAGCAGAGCGTATTATCATACCTGATGCAACAATGCTAGTGGATTATATGCTGGCTAGATTTGCGAACGTTTTGGAGAATTTGGTAGTGTTTGAGGAAAATATGGAAGCCAATATCTGGAAAACTCAAGGGTTGGTATTTTCTCAACGAGTACTTAATAAACTTATCGAAAAAGGAATCGTGCGTGAGCAAGCTTACGACTCCGTTCAACCTTTAGCAATGGAAGCCTGGGAAAATCAGAAACTCTTCAAGCCTTTGGTAGAAGCAAGTGCTTTAATAACAAGCCATCTCTCTCAAGAAGAAATTGATGACGCGTTTGATTTAAAGCATCATAGCCGTAATGTAGATGTTATTTTTAAACGAGTTGGGCTTTGATTACTGTTAAGTTTTTGGTACAATCTATTAACCATGAAAAAAGGAATAATTATGCAAGTTCTACGTAAGTTCATTTTCTCTTTGATGTTGTTATTTGTTTTCCAATCGTGTAAAAACATTACGAATAGTGAAGAGCCCAAACTGATTAGTGTTTTCGGGACTGTATCATTGATAACAGAAACTGAAAGTTTCCCCCTAAATAGTGTTGTGGTAATAATTTCAGATAAAAGTGATACAACTGATAAAGATGGCAACTATCGAATCGAAGAACTTAGTGAGGGTGATTATGTTGCTCATATTCTATATAGCGAAATAGATACTGCAAAGATTCCAATATCTGTTTCTTCCGAACAAAACAGTATTGAAATTCCCTTAGAGGTTTTACCAGAAAAAAATGGAGAGGATGGTTTTTTTGGAACAATAATTTATGAGAATAAACCTGTAGAGAATGTTGAAATAAAGGTTTATGATATCTTAAATGGGGCTAAAATATTAGTTAAGACAGGAAAAACGAATTCTGAGGGTACATTTAGTATAAATGGTTTAAATAAACGCTTAAAAGAGATTCACTTTACCCATGAATACCTAGAGGAGTATATTATAGAAGGGTATATAAAGGATATGGGATATGTTGCAAATTCTGATTGTTTTGATGCGAATTCGAATGAGGCTTGTGTTTCTGATTTTAAGGAACTAGAAATGAGTAAGAATGATGTTGTAAGCGATTATTTCCCAATAGAGGTTGGCAATACATGGAATTATGAGTATAAAATGACATCGAATCGTGCAAACTCATGGGATGACTACTCTGGAGAAGCTGAGTGGAGTATAATCAGCGTAAGTAATACCGAAGCAAAGAGCATCTACTCAATTCAAGAAATTTTTAATGGTACATATTCTATAACTGGACCAGATTGTAAAGGTAATGATACATATGATACTAAAACTGTTGAGCTTAAAAATGATACATTAGATTTTACTATAGAAATTGATGAATTGGGAAGCATATATATCGATTATCCTTTTAGGGAATTAGGTTGTGCAGACTTAGGTTCAGTATACAGCAGTAACTCAAATACTGTGGAGTTAAATAGGTATTATTCTCCCTTAATTGGAGATAGAGTTGAACTTGAAAAATATGGAAGTACTTTAATTAGCGAAGCATGGCTTACAAAGGATAAAGGTTTAACAATGCTATCTGTTTACGAAACGCCTCACAACTCAGGTAGTAGCTTTTATATTAAAATGAAAGAAGATTAAACGTCTAAGAAATTTTAATTGTAAGCATCATAGCCGTAACGTAGATGTTATTTTCAAACGAGTTGGATTAGAATAAACTTACTTTCATTCCAATTCCAATATAATTAGGCTCGATGGATGGAGTAATTTTAATATTCATACTTACTCCATCCCCATTGGAAGTAATCCCGAGACCTTCATTATAAGCTGATACAGCTTGTTCAATATATTTGGTAGCACCATTCCCATTAACGGCAGCAACAATAATGCCTGTAAATACAGTTCCTATACCGAATATGCCAATCCCAGTTAGCTTGTACTTATCTTCATAACCTCCTGTTCTTGGATCAAAAACTTTGTTATTTGTTTTTTCAAGTCCAGCCATGGTTATTAAAACCCCACCTCCAGCAATTACGTATCCAAGAACCATATTTTTTCTTTTTTTAGCAAACATTTCCATTTCTGCCAAAGCCTTCTCGTTATCCTTTACAAGTTCTTTAAGGTTGTCTCCGAAAAAATTTACTTTCTGCTCAATGCCATAAACTCCCACTCTAAAAATGTAGGAAGGGCTACTTCCTCCAGGGTATCCAAAACCTGGAGAGTAATAGCCGGAACTTGCAGATTTTGATCGTAATTGGATAGGTTTTTTACTCGGTTCAAAACCCGTTTGGGCTAGTGAATGTGAAGAGAAGAATAAAATGGTTACTGAAATGGCAAAAAATATTTTCATTATAATCTATGGCGGTTCAATATAAGTTGAGAACATAAGTGATTTTTAATCAAAAAAATATTTTAGTGAAAATTTCAATAATGTTTTGGCTTTATAGAAATATAGAAGGAAGAGATTTACTATTTATTGAAAACTTAAAACTAGCGTTTTGCTATTGAAGAAAAACCTAGCTAAAGCAATTTACCCCGTAAACTCAATCAATTTTCTTCGATAGGCAGAGAATAGTTTGGACTTAGAAATAAAGCCGATATATTTTCCATCTTTAATGACAGGAAGATTCCAAGCACCCGTTTTTTGGAATTTTTGAATAACACTACTCATTTCTTCTTCAATTTTAATAGTCTCAGGAGGTTTATTCATTATTTCAGCAACAATAACTATATCATACAGAGACTCATCAAACATAAATGAGCGGAAATCATCGAGTGTAAGTACACCTACAAGCTTTTTATTGGTATCAACTACAGGGAAGATGTTTCTATGACTAGATGTAACAATTTGAATGAGTTTTCTAAGTGTCATGTTTGGATGCACGACCTTGAAATCATCCTCAACAACTTTTCTAGTATCTAGTAGGGTTAGTACAGCGTGATCTTTATTGTGAGTAAGCAAATCACCTTTATTAGCCAGCTGATGCGTATAGATGGAGTACGGCATGAAATGCTTTGTAATGGTGTAAGAAATGGCGGAAACAATCATGAGAGGTAAGAACAATTCATAGCCTCCTGTTATTTCTGCAATCATAAATATTGCAGTTAATGGAGCATATAAAATTCCAGCCATTAAGCCGGCCATTCCAACTAGCGCAAAATTACTTGTTGAGATCTCAACAATATTAAAACTGTTGATAAATCTAGAAAACATGTATCCAAAAACAGATCCTAAGAATAAAGCAGGAGCAAAAATCCCACCAACACCACCTGCATTAAGAGTTAAAGCAGAAGCGAAGGCTTTGAAAAGCACAATTGCTACTAGAAGTAGTAAAATTGCATATTCAGAAGTTAAATAGTCCTTGAAGATACTTCTATTCGTTATACTTGAAGTATCATTATTTAAAAGCGTATTTACAATGTCGTAACCTTCACCATAAAGGGAAGGGAGGAAGAAAATTAGTAGGCCTAAAATACCACCACCAATAAGAACTTTACTGAACCAATGGCTAATATTTTCAAATTTATGCTCTACATATAGATATACTTTATTGAAATAAATGGAAGCGTAAGCACATCCAATACCTAACAGCACGTAAAAAGGAATGTCACCAAGTTGTAAAGGGATTTCATGCGAATATTGTAGCATATAATCGTTGCCCTGCATTAACAAGGAGGTGAGAACACCTGCTGCAGATGAAAGTAGTAATGGGATGAGTGATTTTAGTGTTAAATCAAGGCTAAAAATTTCTATCGTAAAAATGATAGCAGCAATGGGGGCGTTAAAGATGGAGGCCATTGCACCAGCCGACGCACAACCCATTAGTAAAACTCTAGATTTATAATTGATATGCATCAAGCGTCCTAGATTTGAGCCAATTGCAGAACCTGTGCTAATGGTAGGCCCCTCAAGCCCAACCGAGCCACCAAAACCAACCGTAAAAATACTTGTTACAATAGAGGCGTAAATCTTATTCGGTGCTAAATAACCACCTTTTCTAGAAATTGCATAAAGTGCTGATGGTATACCTTCACCAACTTTACCTTTAATTAGAAATTTTATGAGAACTGTAATTAGTATCCCAATTACTGGAAATACAAAATAGTAAGGATTATATAAGTTGGTTAGGTATCCAGAGCTAACTAATTGCTGGATGAAATGAGTAGAGCTTTTTAAGAGAACGGCAACAAGTCCTGTTACAAAGCCAACTAAAACACTTAGTATTAGAACAAATTGTTCTTGAGAAATATGACGTGCACGCCATATCAAAAATCGAGTTAATAGATTTCGATTTTTAACCTGCATTGAGTTTGTGTGTCAAAACGTGAAATAGAGTTTGTAAATTGTAAGCCCGTAATATATCGAGATTATCTTTCATCAGAAAGAGATATATAAGCCTATATTTAGAAGCGTTTTAAAAGCTCTTGGCGTTTTACCTTGCCTAGCTCTGTTTTGGGAATAAAAGGAACGATTCGTAATTCTCTTGGTAGTTTGAAATCAGCCAATTCAGAGCGTAATTGATTTCTAATTTCAGAAAGTTCGGGAGTTTTTCCATTTGTTAGAGTGACATATGCAGTAATTTTTTGTCCCCATTCATCATCAGGAATTCCAACTACTACCACTTCTTTTATGTAATCTATCTTCTGTATGGCTTGCTCAACTTCAGATGGGTTTACATTTTCGCCACCGGTTATGATAAGATCATCTCTTCTTGATTCAATAAAAAGTTGCCCAAAACCATTTAGATGGCCAAAGTCGCCAGTGTTGAACCATCCTTTTTTATCAAATCTACCTTCGTTGTGCTCTTTATCGTAGTACCCATCAAAAACTTGAGGGCCTTTTAACCAAATGGTGCCAGATTGATTTTTACCCAATACTTTTTGATTCTCATCTCTAATTTGAAGGTTGTTTGGAGGGAATGGCTTTCCAACACTTTGTAAGGGAGTATAGATTCCTGATGGTGCGACTAATGAATTTGTAACTATCTGAGCACATGTTTCAGTCATTCCATAACTGGAAACTACGGGAATACCTCGTTCTACCGATTTTCTTAAAAGTTCTTTTGTGGTTGGGCCACCACCTAAGAGAATAGCTTTAAACTGTTTATGAGTTTTGAAAAGAGGATCATCAAGTAAACGCTTGAGCATTGTTGGAACTAATGAGGCCGCTTGAAATCTTAAATTCACCCCTAAAAATTCCTTGATCATATCTTCATGAAACTGGCCCATCCGATAAATTGCAGATCCATAAATGAGAGATCTTAAGATGATAGATATTCCTCCAACATGGTTTAAGGGAAGACAAAGAAGCCAAAAGTGATTAGGTGCGGGCTTAAAATTTTTGGCTGATGCCCGAGCCGCTGAAAGTATTTGGCGGCGTTTTAGGGGCACAATTTTCGGGTTTCCGCTAGAACCAGAGGTGAAGAAATACCCAAGAATGTCAGACTCTTTAACCTCTAAAGTTTCATCTAAATCTAAATTCCTAATATCAAAGGTGAATGCATTCAGAAAAAAGTTTTCGTCCATATGCACAACGTCATCACCCGAAACTCTAGAACGATTTTGAGTATCACAGAATATTAAGGATGGGTTCAGCTTAGAAATGGCGTTTTCTAGCTCTGTTTGAGAAATCTTAGGGCTTAGAGGAATAATGGGAACACCGAGTTTCCAGCAAGCTGCAATTGTAAAAACTAATAGATCGGAAGATTCGGAAAGGAAGGCCACAGGCCATTTTAGGGAATCGGCTTCTGTACCAATTAGGTTTTTGATGTAAGCTGTAAAACGTGTTAGATCTTTATATGTATACATACCCTGCTCTGAGGCTAGGAAAATCTGCTCAGGTGCATTTTTTTTAAATTCAAAAGTATATAAACGAGATTTAAACACGATTTAAATAATCTCCCTCAAATTATTATAATCAATTGAAATTCCCAGACCTGGAGAATCATTTAAAACAAAATGTCCATCAACTACCTCATTCAAAATAGAGTTTTCCTCGTTAAATAGAGATGCAGTTGATAACCCATGGGCATAGTTTTTTGATCCCCAACAAGAGGCTAGAATTGCTGTAATAGTTCTTCCTATTTTATTTTCTAGCGACGTCGTAAATATAATATCAGTATTAGGAGAATCGGCTAGCTTTTTTGTTACGTTCAGATCTGTAAAACTTCCAAACATCATTGGTTTTATAATTAAAAGGTCTACAGCATTGAGCTCTAATAACTCTTGGACATCCTCTTTGTTCCTACAAGCTTCATCGGCTGCAATTTTAATGTCCGTATTCTTACGAACTTCAGCTAATTCCAATATATTTTCTTTTCTAATAGGCTGCTCACAATACTCAATATCGTAGTTGCTGAATTTATTAAGAGCGTGGATTGCCTCTTTAACAGCCCAGCCTTGATTGGCATCTAATCGTATTCTTATAGTAGGAAATGCCTGCCTCAAGTACTCAAGAATCTCTAATTCTTTAGCGAGGTTACTACCAACTTTTAGCTTTAATGTGTTGAAGCCTTGGGAAACTAATTTATTTGCCTTTTCTATTGTTTGTTCAATGGTTGAAATACCAAGAACGGCATTACAAGGAACGGCTCTAATCGGTTTTTCGCAAAGAAAGTAGCCTAAACTCTGTTGAGCTTGTTTGGCTTTGAAATCCAATAATAGAGTATTCAATCCAAAAATGAGAGAGGGGATAGCGTGAATCTGATTAAGTATATGAAGGAATTGCTCCCCGTCTGATTGAATTAATGCATGTTGAAAAGGCTTTTTGTTGAGTTTAAGTATTGGGAGAATCTGATCTAGGTCAAATTTCGAAAATCCAGGAAGAGGGGCTATTTCTCCGAAAGCAGTGATGCTTTCATGTTCAAACACCAGAATGACGCCTTCTCTTTGAACGAGTGTTTCTGAACTTGTAGAAAACGGCACCTTAAAAGGCAGTTGATATTTGAAATATCTTAGCATCTAAAGTACAAGGCCTATACTAAATAGAATTCCAAAAATAGTCATGAATTGCGCAGTTTGTTCGAGTAATGGATTTAACTTCGATTTATCCTTTTCAGTCCAAACCGTGTAAATATGAAAAATGGTTAAAGGAAGGGCAAGAAATGGTAAATAAATCCAAAGCTTGTAACCCAGTTGAAAATGAAAGTGTGGGGGAATTGCAAAAGCCAACATAACCATAAGAGTATATTCAAGCTTTAAAGTTCGTTCTCCAAACAATACACCAAGCGTTTTTTTACCAGCTTTCTTGTCTTGAACAATATCTCTAAGATTATTTACAACGAGAATGTTTGTACAGAGAGCACCCACGGCAAGAGCAGCCCAAAATGAAGCTTCAGACCATTCTAAAGTGTTGACGTAATAGGTAGTCATAACCGCAACAATTCCAAAAAAAACAAAAACGAAAATATCGCCTAACCCATTGTAGCCGAGAGGATAAGGCCCTCCTGTATAAAGTACTCCAAAAAGTAGCGAGGCTAAGCCAATTATGAGTACAATTGTTCCACCTATCCAAACAAGGTATAAACCAAGCAAGAAGGCAAGCCCCATACAAAGTATTGTTGCTATAAGCATTGTTTTGACAGGAATTAAACCTGTAGCTGTAGCTCGCTGAAATCCAATTCGCTCGTCAGTGTCAGCCCCTTTAATAAAATCGAAATAATCATTAGCGAAATTAGTACCAATCTGAATCAGAAAAGCACACAATAGAGCAACTATTGAAGCTGGCCAATGAACAGAAGACTCTGACCAAGCAATGGAGGCTCCAACCAAAACAGGAACAAAAGCAGCTGCTAAAGTTTTCGGACGCGCAGCGTCGACCCAAATTTTAATAGAATTCACAATAAAAGGGTAAAAAAGTTAAGTTTTTTGTGTGGAAAAGTATTTCTGATAAGATAATGCTTTTTATGACAGGCTAAAAAATTGAAGCTAATTTGATGTGAGGCTAAATAGTTTAAGCACATATTTTATGGAAGCGGTTTTCTGTTGAAATAAATTAGTTAAAATTTACAATATCCCTACATAAGTTAATTGTTGAAATTTAATTGTCTTATTTAATTGAGTATTTCTTTGAAAGTACGTTATATTGACCCCGTTGAAATTTTTAACTCGAAACATAATTGTCCAATCAACATGTCGGCAGAAAAACTAGAATACATTTGGCTTGATGGCCAAAAACCAACACAATGTCTTAGAAGTAAAACTAAAATTGTTCATGATTTTAGTGGAAAATTG
The DNA here is from genome assembly GCA_048267645.1 of Balneola sp. GTDB lineage: Bacteria > Bacteroidota > Rhodothermia > Balneolales > Balneolaceae > Balneola. The sequence goes on along the minus strand of JBLWXC010000001.1, from coordinate 114,775 downwards.
GAGGATTGCCCACAGTGGTCTTTCGATGGTAGCTCTACTCAACAAGCTGAAGGCGGTTCTTCTGATTGTATTTTACAACCTGTAGCTATCTTTCCAGATCCTGCTCGTAAAAATGCATATTTGGTAATGAATGAAGTTTTGAATGCCGATGGAACACCTCATCCAACCAACGGTCGTGCAACTATTGATGATGAGAACGATGATTTCTGGTTCGGTTTTGAACAAGAATATTTTTTATGGGATCCTGAAACTGACAAACCATTAGGTTTCCCAGCAGGAGGATATCCAGCTCCTCAAGGACCATACTACTGCCCAGTTGGCGCAAATAATGCTTTTGGTAGAGATTTAGTTGAAGAGCATATGGATATATGCCTCGAAGCTGGATTGAACTTCGAAGGGATTAATGGTGAAGTAGCTGCTGGCCAATGGGAATTCCAAATATTTGCTAAAGGTGCAAAATCAGCTGGTGACCAAATTTGGGTTGCTCGTTACTTACTTGAGCGCACCGCAGAAGCATATGGTGTTGCTATTAATTGGCACTGTAAGCCTTTAGGCGAGCTTGATTGGAATGGTTCTGGTATGCATGCCAACTTCTCTAATTCATACATTAGAAATGCAGCATCTGAAGAAAAAATCAAAAAAGTTTGTGAAGCTTTCCGCCCTGTTGTGAAAGAACATATCGAAGTATACGGTGCAGATAACCACCTTCGTTTAACTGGATTACACGAAACTGCTTCTATTAACGATTTCTCTTACGGAGTATCAGATCGAGGAGCTTCTATTCGTATTCCATTAATTACAAAACAAAATGGCTGGAGTGGTTACTTGGAAGATCGTCGTCCAAATTCTGCTGCCGATCCTTATAAAGTTGCTTCCCGAATTATTAAAACGGTTAGCCAAGTTTCTTAAACATTTACGCTCACTCATCTAAGTAAATGCAAACCCCGCTTTCATCTGAATGCGGGGTTTTTTATTGTTGAAAGAAAATGAAAGAAATTAGTTGGTCAGAGTTCGAAGCTGTTGAACTTAGAGTTGGTACTATTATTGAAGTAGAAGACTTTCCCGAAGCTAGAAACCCTTCTTATAAACTTAGAATAGATTTTGGTGATGAGATTGGAATCAAAAAATCTTCAGCACAAATAACACATCATTACACCAAAGAGACATTGGTTGGAAAGCAAATTGTTGCCGTTGTAAACTTCCCAAGAAAACAGATTGGTCCTTTTATGTCAGAGTGTTTGGTTACAGGATTTTATGATGAAGAAGGGAAAGTAATACTTGCTACTCCCGACACTATAGTGCCTAATGGACGAAAACTAATTTAACTGTTAATGAAGGTCTAGAATTGGAAAAAATCACTTAAAAGTGATGGTTTGAAACTAGAATGTACTTGTTGCGTAGCTGAGGTTGTCTAAACTCTACATATTGTAAACTATGCAACAATTTCTAAAATCTACCTTTGTAGCCCTTCAAAATATCAAGGCAAATCCTCTACATACATTTCTATCTACATTGGGAATTATTATTGGAGTGGCTTCTTTAGTGGCCATCCTCACTTTAGGAGACGGTTTGGAGGAAACAGGAAGGCGACAAATTGCCCAAACCACTTCACTTCAATCGTTTAAAATTTCTTCTAAAAAATCTAAAATCGTTAACGATGTTAGGGTAACTATTGATGATGCCCCAAAGTTAACTTTAACAAATGCTCGTGAAATTCAGAATAAATTAGCTCAGAAGGCGGTAATTGAATTTGTAGATTCTAGGTCAATAGAAGGCGCATTTCAAGATTCTGTAATGGCATTTTATCTACAGGGTAGTATGGAACGGGGGCTTGCCTTTCTTCCCGATTCAATCAAGATTGGTAGATTTCTGACGGCAGAGGAAGTGAATGAAAGTGCCAAAAAAGTAGTGTTGAGTTTTGGATTGGCTAAAAGTTGGGAAGAGAATCCTGATATGCTTATTGGAAATTTTGTAACTATTAATAATCAAAATTTCGAAGTAGTTGGAGTATTAGCTGAAACAACCCAAAATACGCCTAGAGCCCTTATTCCGATATCGGTATTTGAAGATGAGTTTGACAGTTATCCTTCAATAATAATGAAAGCAAATAACATAGAAGAAATTCCTGCAATAAAAGAAGAGATGGAAGCTTGGGCTGATTCAAATTTTGAGCAAGGGGGAGAAGGATTTTCTTTTCAATCGAATGAATTTCGTGTTGAGCAATTCTCTCAGGGTATATTACTTTTTAAGATGGTAATGGGTGCAATAACAGGGATATCTGTGCTTGTTGGTGGAATAGGAGTTATGAATGTACTCCTGATATCTGTAACGGAAAGAACTAAGGAAATAGGAATTCGAAAAGCTACAGGTGCTAAAAAGAAGGATATTGTCTTTCAATTTTTAGCTGAGTCTGTCACAATTTCTTTAGTTGGCTGTTTGTGTGGTTGGCTCTTGGGTGTTGTTTCTGTTTCTATATTTATACCCATTGTTAATCATTTTGCCGATTTTGATTTTGAAGTAGCAGTAAAAACGGGAACTGTGATTTTAACTGTTGTGGTAGGCCTGTTTGTGGGAGTTATTTTTGGAACTTACCCCGCATGGCGAGCAGCTCAACTTACTCCAGTAGATGCCATTCGGCATGAATAAAAATCACCTAAAAGAATGAAGATTCCTTTAGGTGATTAGAAAGTAGATCTAATTTTTTCTGCGAGGTCGACGTTCAGGGGCTTGAAAGAATTCAGATTCAATTTTTTCAAATTTCTTTATTTGGTCGGCAGTTAATAAAGCTTTTAGTTCAGTTAAAGTTGCACTATTGGCTTCTTCCATGTCTTCTTTAGATGGTCTAGTTCCTGGCTTCATTTTTTCCTGCATAGCCTCAAAGTAACTCGCAAAAACAGTTTTAGAGGATTCTTTTTGATCATCGGAAAGTGATACCGCTTTGTCTAGCTTTTCTACAAGTTGGTTAATACGTTCTTCTGCTGATGGCATTGAAGGTCTATTTCCGCCACCTGGTGGTTGTGCAAATAAAGAGCTAGTCATTAAAGTTAATACTAATAGGAGTATGTTTTTTGTAGCAGTCATCTCTTTTAAATTGGTTATTGGTTACAAACATAGACGATAAAAAAAGAGGAAACTTGCTACCTATTTACTTAATTGGGTAACATTAACATGTGAACATATTTTATACCAATTTTGTGTTAATTTCTGGATGGGAAAATCTCAATGCTTTGAAAGTACAGGTCCACAATGAAGATCTATTTACTAACTCTTATTTTAATCATCACAAATTTTGGTTCGTTACTGGGCCAAACGACTGATCGAGATGAAAAACTCAAGGCTGAGCTCAATCAAGAGATTAAAGAACTAGTTTCTTTTCAAGAGAAAGTAGATGAATTTTTGTTTTCAATTGAGGGAGAAGACATTTCAAAAGCTCGACGGTTGAAGTCGGATATATTGCAGGCGATGAAAGAGGAAATTCATAAATCGCAGGCAAAGGTAAGAGAAGGTCAAAGAGAGTTGAGTGGAATTAGCCAAAGAAAAGGTAGCACAAGCAATAGACGTTATTCTCGAAATGGATCATCAAAAGAAATGACGGTTGAGCGCTACTATGTAACAACCAAAAAGGATTTAGACGAACTTAAAAGCCGCTTAGCATTGCAGATAAAGATAGCGACAAAACTTAGAAATTTGTATCTCGATAATTCCAATAATTACAGAAAAAAAGCACGTGAGCATGAAGCTTTAATGCTCGATTTTGAACGTACTATGAAAGCTGATATCGAGCAACTTGGCAAAGGTTACTGGAAATAATAGGCCTTTGAAATAAATGTTTAAGTAAGCTTTTGTAGCTCAGGGTTTCTACTAAATACAGATTTGGCGTAAGGACAAAGAGGCAATACTTTGAGATTGTTTTGCTCAGCAAACTCAGCAACGTGGAAAACCAATTTTTTTCCTAAACCTTCGCTACGATGTTCATCTGAAACACCTGTGTGATCGATGATTATTTTGTTTGTTCCCGCTTTTGAATAGGTAATTTCAGCGATTCTATTCGAATTGTCTTCTATAAAGAAGGCTCCTTTCGTTTCTGATTCTTCATGTTGAATATTCATAAAATGAACTTTTTGTTTGTTTTTTATATTTAGAGCAACATCATCTAATAGTAAAGTAAGATTTATATTTTGAATAAAATACTGATACTAATTGTTGCACTAACCTGTGCCTACTCACAATCCGTTTCTGCCCAATTGGATTTTTTTGGGAATAAGAAAGAGAAGCTAAAAGCTTACGACAGAATCGAAAAGTCGGCAAGAAAAGAGGTTTCTGGGATGGTTATGAGTAAGAATAATAAGGAAGTATTTTGGATTCATGGAGACTCTGGTACGAAGAATAAAATCTATGCCATCAACAAAAATGGGAAATTGGTAGGGGAGAAAGGGCTTCTACTAAAAGGAATAGAGAATATAGATTGGGAAGATATTACCACCGATGATGAAGGAAATATCATTGTGGCAGATATAGGTAATAATTGCAAATGTAGAACCGACCTATCACTTATAGTAGTTTCAGATGCTAATGAAGAGCTCTCTGAAACAGAGGATTTTAAAGTTCTAAGAATAGAATATCCGAAAAAGGAAAGTATTCTGAAATTGGTTGGTAAGCCTATCCCAAATGCAGAAGCTATCTTCTATCTTGATGGCATATATATACTTACTAAAGAAGGAAAAGGTAAAAACACAGAGTTGTATAAACTAGAAAATCCTGATTTCTCTAAGGTTAATACTTTGGTTAAAAAAGAAACCTTTGACTTCGGTAATAAGGTAACTGCTGCTGATGTTTCTCCTGATAAAAAGCTATTAGCTGTATTGATGGATAAATCACTCAGAGTTTTTGAAATTAATGCACCATCATCGTTCTTTCAAAAAGAGGTGTTTTCAGCTAAGTTTAAAGCAGACCAAGTGGAAAGCGTAGCTTTTGAATCGAACAATAGTGTTATTATTGCTGAAGAGAAAGGGCAGTTATATCGAATAAAGCTGTTCTAAGAATTCTCGTTAATATCTTTGGCACTCAAGTTATGTTCATCAGAATAATTGAGTTGTAGCAATTTTATAGTCTTAGCTTTTGTAGGGAAATCCTTTAGAATCAATACTAAAGCAACACCTGCAATTATCAAGAATGAGACGTGTATGGAAGCCATAAAAATAGCAAGTGACAAGAAAGCACTAAAATCTAGCAAAAGACCACTTGCTAAAAGTCCTTTTCTATAGATTTTTAATTTTTCAACAAGAACTGGCTCATTAAATGATTTTTCGATGGCCTTTTTTAGAAACAGTCTCCCACCTAAAAAAGAGACAATCATTAGTAATGAAGAAACCCCCATCATGTTGAAGATAAACCTCACAGGAATCTCAGAAAGAGGAATGATATCTAAAAAGTATAGGACTATTAATACAAAGCCGAAGTTGGTTATACCTATTATTAGAGCTCCATATAGAACTTGAATAGATTGTAAAGTTTTAGATGGTGATAGTTCTTTTTGCATAATCTATGAGGGGCTTCTTTTAAATTTATCCCAATTTGGTTTTCTTTTTTCTAAGAAAGCCTTTTTTCCTTCTTCGGCCTCTTCAGTCATATAAGCTAGGCGAGTTGCTTCTCCAGCAAAAACTTGTTGGCCAACCAACCCATCATCAATAAGGTTGAATGCAAATTTCACCATTTTAGTAGCTGTAGGACTTTTTTCTAGTATCTCTTGAGCCCATTGATAAGCAGTTTCTTCTAGCTCATCGTGTGGCACAACAGCATTAATCATTCCCATATCAAAAGCTTCTTGGGCAGAATAATTTCTACCTAGAAAAAATATCTCGCGAGCACGTTTTTGGCCAATTTGGCGAGCAAGTAATGCCGAGCCAAAGCCGCCATCGAAGCTAGCTACATCGGTATCTGTTTGTTTAAAAATAGCGTGTTCTTTGCTTGCTAATGTAAGATCGCAAGTTACATGCAAACTATGTCCGCCACCAACAGCCCAGCCAGGAACTACCGCAATTACCACTTTGGGCATAAAACGGATTAAGCGTTGCAATTCGAGTACATTTAATCGAGGTATTCCATCATCTGCTTGATACCCAGTTTTTGTGCGTACATTTTGATCGCCGCCAGAACAGAATGAAAATTTCCCATCTTTGGATGAAGGACCTTCGGCACTTAAAAGTACTACTCCAATATCGTTATCTTCTTTTGCATCAGAGAAAGCTTCATACATCTCGAAGAGCGTTTTTGGCCGAAAAGCATTTCTTACATCAGGGCGATTAAATGCGATACGTGCAACGCCATTGCTCTTTTTATAAGTAATATCTTCGTATTGTTTTACAGTAGTCCAATTCATGGTAAGCGGTTTTTTTCGATAAAATCTCTAATTATAGAAATATAGGCTTCTGGTTGGTCTAAATGAACACGATGCCCAGAATCTTTTATAACATCGAGTTTAGCATCATTCAAGTCTTTTAGCATAGCATTCATAATGCCAACAAATTTAAAATCTTTTGCCCCAGCAAGAAGCTGAACATGTGTTGGTATACTCGCTAACTTATCTTTAACGCATGGCATTGTCCCTGTTCCAAAGCCTAATAAGCTATTATTCATCCAAAGTGGGTTTTGCTCTCGTTGGATTTCAAAATGTTGAGTTTCTATTTCAATATTCTGAGCAGATGAGCTGAACATGGGCATGTTTTTCCAACTTTGCAAAAACTGTTCAAAATTTCCCATTATCGAATCTGCTCTAGTTGCATCTAGTTCTTGGCGAGCTTGCCGTTCTTGCTTGCTTTCAATACCAAAAGTGGTGCTTTCTAGAATTAACCCTTTATAAAGATCGGGACGGTGTAGCGCTAAATGCAGCGCAAGTCTACCTCCCATACTGTATCCTAAAAGAAAAAGAGGTAAGTGAAGTTGCTCACTAATTAGCTTGTTAACATCGTCAATCTGTTCCTTAGCTGAAAACCGGTAGTGCATTTCAGAGCCTTCGGTTTCTCCATGTCCAAGTAAATCGATAGTAATGGGATTGCAGAATGTTTTAAGATCGGGTATTAAGTGCTGAAATGACTTTCCACTTCCCATAAAACCATGAAGAAGTACCAAATTAGGTAATTCTTGCTTTTCCTGATGGATTTCAAAGTGGTAGCTGATACCTCTAACTTTCACTTTCATAAAAAAGCCCCATCAGAAAAATTCCAGAGCTTATGGCGCTCTAGCATAGAGTCATCAGCATCGGTAAGGCATTCAATAACTTGAATTCCATTTTTTTCTATGGCTAGTTCAAATGCAGTAATGAGTTGTTCTGGGCGAGTTACTAAGGTATGAGCTACACTATAAGCTCTGCAAAGTGAAACAATGCGGACACTTTGAGGTGTTTCGAAGTAAGTACGGTGTTTTTCTTTAAGTTTGTACACGGGTAACATCCTGAATATAGTGCCACCGCCATTATTTAAGAGAATAATGACTAGTGGACGATTAATATATTCTTTGCTCAGTAATGCATTAGCATCGTGTAAAAAAGCAATATCGCCAATAAAAAGTACACCAGCTTTATCTAGTACTTGGCTTAAGCCAATGGTCGTAGAAATAATTCCGTCAATGCCCGCAGCACCTCTATTTACGTAAAGCTCTTTGTCGTAATAATTACCAAAAAGCGCCATATCCCTAACAGGAAAAGAGTTAGAGAGCATGGTGAAATGTTTCTTTGGAAGAAGCTTTGTTAGAGAAGTGAAAACATATCCATCAGTTAATGGAGTTGAAGGTTTAATTTCAGCTTCTCTATATAATTTGAAGTTTTTTTCTACTTTCTTCCACGATTTCAACCAAGTTGATTGAGCTGCTCCTGTGATGTCTGGAATTTGAAGATTAGCAGGAATAGGGATGTGTTTAACTGGAGCAACATCGCCATCTTGCCAAATTGTAGAATGAGTAAAATGAATTTGGATAGCATCGCTATTAGCTTCAAGAAAAGTTTGTCCTGCTTTTGTAATAGGTGCTGCACCAAACCGAATAATTAAGTCTGGTGTTAATCCATCTCTGATGTCATCATTCCGTAAGAAACCAGCATATCCAGAAATGAGATGCTTAGAATTTGGAATATTTGAGCCTGGCTCGGCTAAAACAGGTGCTTTTAGAATTTTAGCTAATGGCAGAATAAACGGTATTTCTTGATGTTTATTAAGTGGGCCAACAACAATTACGGGGCGCTCTGAAGAAACTAATTGAGACCAGAACTTCTCACCTAAAGTAGTATCACCTTGCTCCAGATTGTAATCGGTATTGGTTCTTCTAACATGCCGAGAGTTTTCGTCCTCAATCTCATGTAGAAATTCGGCATCGGGCTCAAGAGGCTTGTTAAAGGGGAAATTAATGTGAGCAACGCCAGATTGAGAAGTAGAATAAAAATAAGATTGCTTTGCAGCGGTTTCTATTCTCTTTAACTTCTGAAAATGGGAAGAAGGTTCTCCTGCATCATGAAAATAGACAGTTTGATCTCCAAATATTTTGAGTTGGTCTATAGTTTGAGATGCACCAACACCACGAAGGTGTGGAGGTCGATCCGCGCTAGCAATTATCATCGGTATTCCAGAATTGGTAGCTTCAAAAATAGCAGGAGCATAATTTGCTAAGGCAGTACCAGAAGTACAGACTAAAACACTAGGTTTTCCAAGAGCCTTTGCTTGTCCAAGTGCTATAAAAGCGGCAGAACGTTCGTCAATTGCAATGGTTTTATGAAAGCCTGGATGAGCTGAGAATGCAAGTGTGAGTGGTGTTGAACGCGAACCTGGCGAGATTACTACATTCCTAACACCTTCTTCGTATAAGGTACGAACAAAAAGTGTAGACCAGTAAAAAGCGAGATTTTGTGGATCATTTACCTGCATATTCAAGTGCCGAAAGCATCGGGATAAATTTGAGATTAGTTTCTTCCCATTCCTTTTCTGGGTCAGAGCCTTCAACGATACCACATCCAGCGAAGAAACGCACTTCTTCATTTTTAATAAGCCCGCTTCTAATAGCTACAGCAAATTCACCTTCGCCATGCGCATTAATCCACCCAATAGGGCCGGCGTACCAACCTCGGTCAAAGTCTTCGAATTGAGTGATGTATGGAATAGCTTTCTCTTTTGGAAATCCACCAACCGCAGGAGTAGGATGAAGTGTTTTAAGTACTTCTGTTTTAGAAACTCCGTCTTTTATTCGTGCACGAATTGGTGTGTGTAAATGCTGAACATTAGAAAGCTTTTTAATGCCTAGTTTGGAAGGAAATTCTATTGAATCAGCGAAAGGAGTGAGATTCTCCTGAATGGCATTTAAAACGATGTTATGCTCTTCAATATCTTTATCGCATCTGAGTAAGTTAAATTCGAGTTTGGCGTCTTCAGAAGCAGATTTGCCACGAGGTGTACTGCCTGCAAGGCCTTCAGTGAATATGAAATTTCCTTTGAAGGAGGCTAATCGTTCTGGGGAACAACCGATAAAACTTGAATTCGCATTTTGGCGAATTAAAAATGAGTAGCAATCAGGGTATTGGTGGCGTAAACGATTTATAATATGTGTATCCGAAACGGGTTTGTCTAGTTTTATTGGGAGCTCTCTAGCTACTACAATTTTGCTAAACTCTTTTTCAGTTATTTTATCTTTGGCCTTAGTAACGGAATTAATCCAACGCTCATGTTCCGAAGAATTTTGAGTTGGGACGTTAAGAACATTGTGTTTATCCAGCTCAGGGCCAATTGAGTATGAACTTGCTTGGCATATTCCATCTAGCATAGCAAGTTTGTCGTAAAGTTGTTCTAGAATTGATTGAGCAGTATCGTCCTTAGAAAGTTTAAAACTTAGTGTTAGGATATTGAATTTCCCATCTCTAATAATGAGCCATTCTGGCAAAGTAAATGATCCAGCACCAAAATCTTTCCAGTGTTTACCAATGTTGTGATCAAAGAAAGAAAATCCACCTAAAAGATGGACAACAGCTAAAGAGTGGTTCAGGTTTGTAAAATGGTGAACTTCATTTAGAATGGCTTTTCCTTTTGCAGATGCCTCTTTGAAACGAGAATCTCCTGTAGATTGAACACGAACAAGTTGCCCTGCCGCCGCAATTGCAAAGTCATCGATGGGTTTTTCCCAATAAAATTCGAAGCTCTTTTTAAGAGAATGTTGTTCGAGAACAGCTAACGCATCTACTTTTGGGATGCTTAAGGAGATAGAAAAAAATTTTTTATTGCCAAGAACACATTGCTCGGCTGCTTCCTTAGCGGTGTTTAACAGTATAGAATGCTCTACCTGGTTTTGAAGACAGGTGGCTAAAACTGCATCTGAAAAGCTATTATCAGCCATGGAATGTGATATTCTTTACTTTCAATTAAAAATGAAAATAAAGAATATGTTAGCAAATATCACCACATATTATGGAGAAATAAATAGAGCTCGTTTTTACTTAGCGTCGTCTTGTTCGCCAGACTTAAACGGATTCTTAATTCCGTATTCATTTAAGTCGTATTCTGCTAATTCAAAGAAGTGAACCCAAGCAGCTTCGCTCTTTCCATCTTTATCTACCCAAGTTGGGTGGCTCTGCTTTATAAGGCCAACAACACGCTTTGCATATTTAATACGCTCTTGCTCGTCTTCAACACGTGGAAGAGCCGCAATCATTAGGTCTAGATTGTAGCCACAATCGAAATCTTTAGGTTTTTCTTGATGTATAAACATAGTTAAATAAATTTCTTTGTTTAAAAGTAAGCTTTCTCAAGGCTAAGCAAAACCTATAATTTTTATTTAAAACCAATCAAATGCTAGGATTCTCTTTTTGTCATCGAATAATTTCTTAGCTTTAAAGCTTAGTAATGAAGGAAAATATCAATAAAGAAATTATATGTACTTTAACTCCATTCTTGATACTGTTGGAAATACGCCGCTCGTTAAGCTAAATAGAGTAACAGAAGGGCTTACAGGAACCATTCTTGTAAAAGTGGAATACTTTAATCCTGGTCAAAGCATTAAAGATCGTATTGCAATCAAGATGATTGACGATGCCGAAAAAGAAGGTTTGCTTAAACCTGGTGGCACAATCATTGAAGGAACTTCTGGTAATACAGGGATGGGGCTTGCTTTGGTTGCTGTGAGTAGAGGATATAAATGTGTATTTACAACTACAGATAAGCAGAGCCAATCTAAAGTAGATTTACTTAAGGCTGTTGGGGCAGAGGTTATTGTATGCCCTACTAATGTTGAGCCTGAAGATAAAAGAAGTTATTACTCTGTTGCAAAAAGGTTGAGTAGAGAAATACCAAACTCATTCTATCCAAACCAGTATGATAATCCAAGTAACACTCAAGCTCATTATGAGAGTACTGGACCAGAGATTTGGAAGCAAACTGAGGGCAAAATTACTCAATTTGTGGCAGGTATGGGAACAGGTGGTACCATTACTGGAACGTCTAAGTATTTGAAAGAACAGAATGCTGATGTAAAAGTGATTGGTATTGATAGCTTCGGTTCTGTCTATAAAAAATATTTCGAGACTGGAGAGTTTGATAAAAGTGAAGTCAAACCTTACTTAACTGAAGGTATTGGTGAGGATATTATTCCTGGTGCAATTAATTTCGATTTTGTTGACGAAGTGCTCCAAGTTACGGATAAGGATTCAGCAATAATGACACGAAGATTAGCGAGGGAAGAAGGTTTACTAGTTGGCTGGTCTTGTGGTGCTGCAGTTGCAGGCGCAATCGATTATGCAAAAAAGAACCCACTTAAGGAAGATGATATAATGGTTATTATTTTGCCAGATAGCGGAACCCGATATATTGGTAAAGTTTATAACGATGAATGGATGAAAGCACAAGGATTTTTAGAAACACAAGAGGAAAAATAATGGCTGATCAAAATCAAACAATGAACCCTGGACAAATGGAAATAGAACTAAAAGAAGAGGAGGCTACAGGAACCTATTCGAACTTGGTGATGATTACACATTCTCCATCGGAGTTTATTCTGGATTTTATTGCTGTAATGCCAGGAGTTCCAAAAGCGAAAGTAGTTAAGAGAATGGTATTAACACCTGATCACGCAAAAAGATTGGCTCATGCACTTGCCGATAATGTGAAAAAATTTGAAGATGAGCATGGCGCAATTAGCACAAGAGATAAAGTTGATATCCCTATGTATAGAGGACCTCTTCCTGAGGCTTAAATAAAAAATGCGGTAACTTATACAAGTACCGCATTTCCTTTCTTTTGTTACAGTAGATAATTATTAAAAAGTGTGTGACCAAATGAGTGAATCTGAGCTTATGGTTACGGCAAAATAATCTGAGTCGGATACCAGAGAGTTAATATCAACCGATTCTGAAATTTCAACAATAGGCTCTCCGTAAATACCAAGGGCACTTGCTGTAGCACTATAAATGTGATATATCCCATTTGCATTTCTTGCATGGAGGCCATCTTCTGTAACTTCAGTTGCTGGAAACGCTATGGTATGAAATGTAAATCCGTCGAAGCTATGACCTCCGCCACCTAACATTTTTGGCTTTGCATAATATGCATGCGCATTAGTTGCGATTGTAGCTAAATCAGTTCTTACGGCGTCTTTATTAGAAGAAGACATAGCGCTACTAAATGTATTAATTGCTACAACAGTTGCAATACCCACTATAATTGTTACTAGTATAACTAGTAAAAGTTGTTGTTGTCCCATTGTCTAAAAATAGATTATTAGATTATTTAGTTACTAATTGTAACCTTTTAATTTCGATTGAACTATTAAATTTTCCTTAAAAAAAATTAAAGTCAAGTTAATTCAACTAATTAGGCAAATTTATTTTTTAGCTTTTACCAGCAAAATTACTCCAACAAGTAAAAAGAAAATGTGTGGAATACTCACAGCCGTTAATGGACTAATATCTCCATAATAACCAAAAGGCTCTGCAATTTTCATAAAAGCTAAATATAAGAAGCTAATAGTAAGGCCAGCTGCAATGTAAATACCCTTTCCACCTCTTCGCCGAACTGAAGCCACTGCAAATCCCACTATCATTACTATAATTATGGAAAAAGGATAAATCACACGTCCGAGATATTGCACTTTTGGGACATTTACAGAACCGGCGCCACTACGTTCTATAGATTGTATGTAATCTCGAGCTTCTTTATAGGTAAGCTGGTAAACGTCTGATGTGGTGCGCGATAAATCTCTCGGAAAAACACTTAATGTAGTATCTTTTTCATCGTACTTAGCTTCAGTATAACCAGTATCATAAAATACTCTTTCAGTTACAGTTTCGAGTTTCCATTTTTGTGAATCTTCTAGCCAGTGCATCTGGTTTGCTACCAGCGTACGGTTAACTCCAGCATCGTTATATTCAACAATTCTAATTCTATATCCTATGTGCTTGTCTCGGTCGAAGTAATTGATTTTGATTACGGAATTGTCTGAAAGTTCTCTATAAATATTATTCCGATCTATCGTTTCAGATTTCCGTTTGATGAATTTCTGTTCAAATTTGATTCTTTCTTTATTTGAAATAGGAATGGTGTTTGCGTCTAAAAAACTAATTATTAGTGAAGCGAATAAGGCGAAAACAATGAAGGGGATAGACAATCTGTACAAGCTAACGCCTGCTGCTTTCAGTGCCGTAATTTCCAAACGCTCAGAAAGTTGTCCTGTCAAGAATAAACACGCCGTAAAAACAGCCACAGGTATTACTAGCCGAATCATCTCAGGGATGTAATTGAGATAATAATCGCCCCAAACCTCAGCCATCGTAGCTCCTTGATCAGTAAAATCATCACTGTTTTCAGAGAAATCAATCATAATAAATATGAAGATTAACACTATTAAAACGAATAATGTAATAGTAAGCAAGCGAAGGAAGATATAGCGGTCGAATACTTTAGGCACGGCGTTTAAATAAACGAGTTATTTGAAATTTTGAAGTAAGTTGGAGTAACATCACAATTCCAACAAAACCCATAATAATATTAAACGCCCACATTCCTATAAAGGGAGATACAAAAAGACGATCGGCTAATTTTTCACCCTGAATTAGAGATATCCAGTAGATGGTTAATATAACCGCGCTAATCATAGCGGCGACACCGAAATTACCTTTTCTTGTTAAAATCCCGATTGGGGCTCCTAGTAAAACAAAAATTACGCAGGCAAAGGGTATAGAGAATTTTTTATATATCTCTACCAAATATTTATTGATGCTCTTTAATCTCCAAACAATATTGGCATTGCTACTTTGGTAAGTTGCTTTATAGTTTTTTAAATCCGAAACAGCTCGCTTAAGAACTTCTTTTTGTTCATCAAAAGTATTAAGCGTATTTAATACAACTAGGTTTGTTTGAAGAGTAGCATTATTTACAGAATCGTCTTTTGATGATGAAATGATACTGAATGTTAACCTTTTTAGAAGTTCAGGATCTTTTGAAATAGGTAAGGTGTAATTAGATTCAGCACTTTTTAAGAATTGTTGGGTTACATCTCGTTGCAATGAATCTACAATAACTTTCATCGATTGAATATTCATAGTTCGGTCGCTCCTATTTCGTCTATTTGGGTCGGAGCGTTCAAAAGATAAATTTCCTATATCAAAGGTAATACGATGCTTCTTGAATCTTGTGCGTTCGATATTATTTCTTGCAGTAGAGCTAGCAGGCATCGTTTTTTGCATGGTTCCATCAAACAGGATAAGAGTAAGTTCTACATCGTTTTCGGCAATTAGCTTTCCTTTTTTTGCTGTAATATATGCACGATCTCTATCGTCGGATGGTTCTTGAAATAACATCACTCCATATAAGCTATCTGTTTTTCCATCTATATAATCCACAAGAAAAGTATAACCTTCTATTCCGTCATAAAATGAATTAGGTTTCAAATCAAAGCCTGGTTTTTTGAGCCTAATATCTATAAATAGTGAACGGGCTTTATGGTTCGCTTCTGGCAAAATAGCATTAGAAAACCACGATAAACCAATAAATAGCAAGAATGACGCAAAAATTACGGGAAAGATTAAACGAATTGGATTTACACCTGAAGCACGAATTGCAGTTAATTCGTTGAGTTCAGAGAATTTTCCGAACGCCATTAGCGTTGAAATCAGTACGGCCATTGGTGCGGCTAACACAACCATGTATGCTAAGTTGGTTAAAACTAGCTCCACAATCACTGAAATGGGAATGTCTTTACCAATTAGTTTGTCAATATGGAGTATCAAAAACTGAAGTAGCAACAAGAACATCATCGTAAAAAAACAGAATAGAAAAGGCCCTATGTGCCTTTTTAATAAGTCTATCTGTAATTTGTTAAATAATTTATGCAAGATGGGTTATTGTCTTTAATTACTTTTTGCTAACTGATATGCTAAATAATATGCATTTATTATTCTAAAAATAACGTTTTGTTCTGTTATAAAAACTTTCAAGAAACTTAAATATATGCTATTATCTTGACCACTTTTGAAACGAAAACGTCTTAACCTAGAGCCTATAACCGGAACGCTACAGAATTTAATTAAATAATCGAGTTTTATTAGGCTGTTGTACTTGTTCACTACACTTTATAAATCGCTTTTTTGCGTCCTTCTGTTGCTGTTTGTAACGCATAAGGTTTCCTATGCTCAAGAGTCGCCTAAAGCGGACTCATTACAGGCTATTTCAGATACAGCGCTAGTTGGCGTAAAGTTTTTCTATCCTACCCCGAAAAGCCACTTTGCGCAATTAAGAGCAAAAAATGCTGGTCATTTGTACCAACTTCTTTCTGCTGATGATAAAGTAGTGGTAACTTGGGATACTGTTTCTGTTTATACAATTCATAGAACTATTGCTGGAGAAGAAGTTTTTATACCAAGTGTTGTTGATGCCGAAACATACGCTGGGTTACAAAAAGAAGTTCAAAGTAGAGCACTAAGGCTTCAGTTAGTTGAAGAAGGCAGAAAGCTTGAAACCCAAGGGAAAGGGTTGTTAGATTTTAAAATTAAAGTGCCTGGTGGCGAAAACTCTGCTTTCACTACAATTTTTGGGAAACCAGAAGTTAATTTGAGGGTAAATGGGGCGGCCAATATGAACGTTGGTGCTTCCATTCAGAAAGTTGAAAGTCCTAATATTCCTGAAGATCAACAACAAACCATCGACCCTACCTTTAATCAAAACCTTCAATTGAATATTGAAGGAACCATTGGGGATAAGCTTACCATTGCTACCGATTGGGATACAGAGAGGCAGTTTGATTTCCAAAATAGGCTAAAGATTGAGTATAAAGGCTATGAAGATGAGATTATAAAGCAAATTGAAATGGGTAACGTTTCTATGGAAACAGGTAACTCATTAATTAGTGGTGGTGGTTCATTATTTGGAATCAAATCGGTTGCGGAAATAGGTTCACTGCGTTTAACCTCGGTTATTTCTCAGCAGAAAGGGGAAAGTAACACTCAAACTATTAAGGGTGGTTCACAAGAAATTCCATTTAGTTTAAGGCCATCGGAATATGATGATGATCGCCATTTCTTCTTAGATTTTTATAACCGCCAAAGCTTTGAAGAAAGTGTATCAAATCCCCAGCAGTTAAAAACTGCGTATCAAGTTTCAGAATTAAATGTATGGATTCAAGATGCGTCAGCTTCAGGAACAGATGCTGATGCAGTGAAGGCTTACACCTTTGTAGATTTGGGCGTTGATGATAAAGAGAACGGAACTTATGGTTTGCCTGGAAATTCTAGAGATAAAATTGATGATGAGCTCTTAGATTCTTTAAGGTCAGTTCCTTCAATTAACCCTGATGAGTTTAACTTGCCCGGTGAGTTGATTCAGGAAGGCTATTATAAGTTGCTTCAACGAGGTGTAGATTATGACTTTAATGAAGCACTAGGTATAATTAGCTTGAATCGTAGAGTTGGTAGTAATGCTACCCTCGCGGTTTCATTTATTTATAAGGACCCAACAACACAACAAGATATTGAAGTTGGTGATGTAATTCCGAGATCGAGTGGTTATAGTTACTTCAAATTACTTCGTCCTAAAAACTTGGATAGTAGCAATAAAGCTTGGCCACTAACATTACGCAACATTTACTCAATAGGTGTTAATAATGTAACACAAGAAGGGCTCACTTTAGACCTCCAAGTTACAAAGGGCAATATTGGCAGCGATCGAATTTCTGGTCGGTCAACACCACTTTTACAAGATCTAGGTTTAGATAGAATCAACACTCAAGGTGCGTTAACTCCAGATAACTTGATTGATTTTGGAGCGATTACATTTGATCAGAACAATGGCCGAATTATGTTTCCATACTTAGAGCCTTTCGGAGAACGTATGGAAGAATTAGTTGCAGACCTGCCAGAAGACCAATCAAGCTTGGTGTTTAAAGAGCTATATGTAGAGAAACAAAGCGTGGCTTCAAATGTGGAAAGCGACCGTTTCTTTAAAATTAGTGGTACATCAAAAGGTGGGCTATCAAGTACATTTTTGCTAGGGGCTTTTAGCGGAATTGTTGAAGGATCGGTGCATGTATATGCAAACGGTGTAGAATTAACCCAAGGTACCGATTATGAAGTGGATTATTCCTTTGGTAGTGTTACAATTTTAAATGATAGGTACTTAGCAGCTGGACAAGATATCCGCATTGATTATGAAAGCAATCAGTTTAGTGTAATTGGTCAGAAGAATTTCACAGGTCTTAGAGCAGAATACGAAGTAAATAAAGACATAAGATTTGGAAGTACCTTTTTCAAACTTAAAGAGCAACCAAACAGCGATAAGATTAGAATCGGTAACGAGCCTATCAATAATACGGTGCTTGGGCTTGATGCTTCTGCACGCTTTGATACACCTTGGATTACTAGATTTATTGATAGAGTACCTCTACTTCAAACTAAAGAAGAATCAAATTTCAGTTTAAGTGGAGAGTTTGCCCAATTAAGACCTGGAGTTTCGCAAACAAACGCCATTCGAGATGCCATCGATAATAACGAATTATATAGTGATGAAGAAAATGGATTAGTCTTTATAGATGATTTTGAAGGCGCTGAATATAGTATTCCATTTAACAACCCAACAAGATGGAATTTGCCATCGGCCCCTGCAGCAATTCCAGGCTATGCTGCTGATGAAGTTATTTTCCAATCAGGAGGTACTGCCGAGCCATCATCTGATTTATCTTCACGCATAGATAGATCTGATTTAAGAGCTCAGTTTTCGTGGTATAGCATTCCTAGAAATGTGGGTAACATTCTAGGAAGTGTTGAGTCTACTCCTGAAGCAAGAACGGTTTTGATTAAAGATGTTTTTCAAGGGCGAGAGACAAATGATCCTCAGGATGAAGTTATTAGCACGCTAGATGTTTTTTATAACCCAACTGAAAGAGGTCCTTATAATTATAATTTAGACCTTAAAAATGTAATTGAGAATACCCCAGAAAAAATGTGGGGCGGAATGACGGCAGTGCTACCTTCTGGACAAGAGGATTTAGCACAGAATAACATCGAGTTTTTAGAGTTTTGGGTGCAAAGCATTCTTCCAGATGGGCAAGCTCCTACAGCTCAAGATGTGCAAGATTACAACGGTAAAATCTATATAGATTTAGGAATTATTTCTGAAGACGTTGTACCAAACTTTCGCCCTAACACTGAAGATGGTTTATCTACTGAGCTAGATGATTTAGAGCAAGACATCTCAAATCGATCTTATGTTCCATCAATTACTCCAAAACCCTTAGGGCAATTCTCAAATGATAATAGAGATTTAGAAGATGTTGGTTTTGATGGTGTTCCTAGTATGGGAGGTTACTCCGAAACACTAAATGAACAAGCATTGTTCGATTCGTTCATAAGCTCTATGAAATCTGCCTATGGTGAAGACAGCGAAGAATTCAAAAAAATTGAAGCTGATCCTTCGAATGATGATTATGTTTATTATGGAGAATCTAAAGTAAGCAATCTGAAATTACATGAGAGGTTCCATAGGCTAAGAGGATATTATGAAGGTAACACACCTGTTTCTGGTGGTGAAAAACGCGCGATTACCTTAAAGCCAGACAAAGAAGGTTTAGTAACTGCCTCAAATATCCAGCAAGCAAATTCCTATTATCAATATGAAATTGACTATAACCCTGCGGATTTCAGCAAACTAGAAGTGGGAACACCCGGAACATATATTGTTGACAAAGTAGATGGTGGAGTACAAGAAAGAACTTGGCGCTTAATAAGAGTTCCCCTAACAGAATTTGTTCGTAGTATTGGTGGAATTAGTGATTTCCAGAATATCTCTTACATAAGAATCTGGATGTCTGGCTACAAAAAACCATTCACCTTACGCTTTGCAACTTTAGAGTTTGTTGGAAGCCAGTGGCGTAGCGTTGATAATATTTCTGAATCGGAAAACTCTGTTGCTGATTTTAAAGTAAGCACGGTAAATATTGAAGAGAATGGTAGTCGTTCACCTATTCCTTATCGCCAACCTGAAGGGTCTATCCGAGCAATTGATAGAGGGGCACAAGTACAGTCTCTAGCAAATGAGCAAAGTTTGGTGTTGCAAACAGAGAACCTAGGGCCTGGCGAAATTAAGATGGTTAAGAAAGTTTATGCTGGTGGCTTAAATTTTCTAAACTATTCAAATGTGAGGATGTTTGTTCATGGTGAAGGCTATGATAATGTAGGAGACGCTGAGCTTGTTGTGAGAATGGGGAGTGATCTTGAGAATGATTTTTATGAATACCGACAACCTGTTGTACCCTCTGACCCCAATTACAATTACGGGTCTTTTGATCCAGATGAAGGTTCTCGTTTAGATGCAGAAGCCGAACAAGTTTGGTTATACGATCAAAACAGCATGAATATCATTATTTCGGCATTCAATGTGCTTAAGCAAGAACGAGATGCTAATGGAGCAGACCAAACTGTATTATATGAAAAGATTGCAGAGGGAGGAGCTCCAGGAGCTGTTATAGCGATAAAAGGAAATCCTTCTTTGGATAGAGTTTCTGAACTGGCTTTAGGTATAAAAAATCCATTTGATCCTGCTGATCCGAATTCACAAGGTATTCCTAGTTTAAATGCTGAGTTTTGGGTGAATGAATTAAGAGTTTCTGGTTTTGATAATGAAAATGGATGGGCTGCAAACGCTAAAGCTAGTTTTAAACTCGCTGATTTCGCTACTTTAAATGCGAATATTAGTAGACAAACAAATGGGTTTGGTGGGTTAGAGTCGAGATTAGGACAACGTAGAGTTTCAGATCTAGAGGCTTATTCTCTAAGTTCAACGGTAAATGTTCATAAACTCATTCCAGATCGCTACGGATGGTCGTTCCCTGTTACTGTTTCAACTCGTAAATCTACTTCTACTCCTAAGTTTTTGCCAGATCAAGGGGATATTAGATTGGATGATTATATTGAATCGGTTAATGTTTTAGAAAACGTTTCGAAAAGCGAAAAGCAAAGTTTGATTGATGATAAAATTCACGATATCCAGACGATAACCCAGAACAATTCGCTGAATATTTCAAATATCTCAAAATCAAATTCGAAAAGTAAGCTAGCCCAGTATACGATAGATAATTTGAAATTAAGTTATGTGTATAACGAGGGGTATGCTAGAAATCCACAAATACAATTCCAGAATAATTGGAATTACACTGCAGGTATTAATTATAATTTAAATTTCAAGAATGTAAGATTATTTAGACCCTTTAAGTTTACTGAAAAGGTTCCTGTTGTTCGTACATTATCATCTCTTCGTATTGGATATATGCCAACAAGTATCACCGCATCTAGTTCTCTTATTAGAAATTATGATGAGAAGAGAAGGTTAATTCAGGAAAGTGCAGATTTACAACCACTTCAACAAACACATACTTTTTCACAGAGATCAAATTTTGGGCTGAATTATAGCTTCATGGAAAGTATTCTGACTTCATTTCGAAGTTCAACGAACTTTGATTTGAGTAGTGCCGGTATTGAAAGCACTAATAAAGAAGGTATTGATAGCTTGAAGTATAGAGTTAAACCTACTTTTGAAGTTATTAACGGAATTATATCTGATACTTTAGTAGCAAGAAGAACAAGCTATCAAGAAACGTATACTGCTAGCTGGCGCCCTAGAACCAACAACATAAAAGCGTTAAACTGGCTAACATATTCAGCGTCCTATGGGGGTGGTTATCAATGGAATAACTCAGCAAGCGGCTCCAATTTAGGAGCTAAAGTTTCAAATACGTTCCAATTAGACAATTCATTAAAAATTAATACAGAAAAACTGTTCAAGGGTATCGCTTTCATAGAAAAAATGAAAAAAGAGGATATCAAAGAGACGAAAGAAAGAGGAATAAGTAAAAAGCCTAATTCCGAATCTGGCGAAAACGAACAAAAAGACAATATAATTAAGGATGCAAGATACTTCGGAAGGAAGCTCTTTCTAAGCGTATTTAGTATGAATAGCTTAGATATTGGGTACAAACGAAGTAAATCATCGAGCCAGGCTGGGTATGACGGTGAGTCGCAGATATTTTATGCATTTGGTGATCAAGGGTCTGGAACGTATTCTCCTCCATTGGGCTATAGGTTAGGTATAGCGGAAGGAATTGGGAGAGATCAGTTAATTCGAAACATTGGCGGAATAAGTAATATTCAACTACCACTCAACAACTCTTATACTGATAATATAACTCTTGGTACTCGATTAAATCCCATTAAGAACATAAGTGTAGATTTAGACTGGGGAACTAGTTGGAGAGAAAGTACTTCTGAGACTTTAAACTTAGGAACCGATAATTCTATTAACTCTGTTAATTCTGCTTCTGGAGAAATTACATCATCTGTATGGGCTTTTGGAAAAGGCTACGATAACTTTTTTAAATCTCAATTAAGAACCGCATTTCAAGATTTAAATGGAGGAGAAATTCGAGATGAGACAGGTAACAGTGATGGACGAACAGTTTTAAATAGAACTACATTACAGGAAGATTTTAGACGGTCTTATTTGGGAAGTGGTACAGGTGCAGCAGGCCAAAAAAATTATACTCCAATACCTAAGCCAAACTGGAGAGTTACTTGGCAAGGTGTAGAAAAGCTAATTCCAATTTTTGGAAGTAAAATGAGCAGAGCTTCAATCACTCATGCGTATAAAGGTACTTACCGTTTGGGTTGGCAGCTAAATACTTTAGAGAATCAAGAAACTTCGCAATCATTGGGTGGTATTTTTACAGTATATGATTTTAGAGATAAATACGAGCCGTCTGCAATTACTGTAGAACAGCGTTTTAGCCCATTGGTTCAGCTAAATGTAACATGGAAGTCGGCACTGAAAACAAATTTTGGGTTCGATCGTAGCCAAATAACCTCACTCGCTCTTTCAAGTAAAACTGTTACCGAACGAGTATCAAAAGGATATAAATTCAGCTTAAACTACACGTTTAGAAAAGTTAAAATCCCGATTTTCCCAAAAATTAGAAATAATATCGATTTGGCTGTTAACGGAACTTATAGCGAAGACAGTGATCAGAATTTTATTCTTCCAAACGATCTTATAAAAGCATTTAAAGATTACGATATTTTTGGGGATGATGTAAATCAATACGATTACGAACCGCAATCTAAAACCGGACAAAAACGTATAAACGGCTCTTTGGTAATTGGTTATCGAATTTCAACAACCATTACTTCAAATTTTGAATACACCTATAACCGTGTGATACCAAATGGTTCTTCCACTCCGCCAAGAACAAATCAAGAGATTAGGTTTAACGTGAAAATCCAAATTAGGTCTAGGTAGTTTTTCTAAACCGCAAAAGTAAAAGGACTAGCCAAAATATACTTGCGGTGATTAGACATAAATAAGAAAGCCAATCGCCGTATTTGGTATAAATGGTATTTGTAGTGAGAGATGGAACCTTGAATGTGAAGCCTGTCCGGGTCCAGTATTCTGTTTTTGCTAATACCTCGCCTTTAGGGTTAATAATACCCGAAAATCCATTATTAGCACTTCTCACTACCCATCGGTTAAATTCGATAGCACGCAATCGTGCATAGGCAAAATGCTGGTGATGTCCGCTTGTATTTCCCCACCAACCGTCGTTGGTGATAATGGTGATAAAGCCAGAGTTGTTGTTTACAAACTCCCTAACCCATGCAGGGTAAACCGAATCATAGCACACCAACCCACCAGTAGTAAATGAATTGCCAGTTATAGTTGTAGGCTCGGTTCCTTTACCAAACCCGGAAATCTTTCCCCAGTTTACTAAACCAAAAACATCAACAGTGGTAAAAAAGCCTAGAAATGGAAAGCGTTCTACAACTGGAACTAAATTCGCTTTGGTATAATGAGATACCGAACCTTTTTCATCAATATATAAAGCAGCGTTTAAGATGTTGTAAGCCTTTCCTCGTGTTGTACCAATGAAGAGCTCCGGTGGTGTGTCGTAAAGCTTTATAAGACCCGTTCCTGTAATAAAAGAAGCATTCCAAGCCCGAGCAGAGTCAGCAATTCTAGCAGTTACTCTAGATCTTTCATATATCTGCCCATCAATTGCATTTTCAGGCCATACGATGAGTTTAGTATTGGTAGTTTTAACATTATAAGTTAAGGCGAAAAGACTATCCAAAACTTCGTCTAATCCACTCATTCCACCATAATTTTGGTAGGAGTCGTGATTGGGCTGTATCACAGCAACCTCAGTTGTTGGGGCATTAATTTCTTGGCTATTATATGAAATCAATAGAGAAGACAATGGAAAAATAAACAGCGAAACTAAAGCAAAAACGGTGGTTTCCATCTGTTTAGTTTTTAAAGCTTGATAAGCCAATGCACTAGTTAGAACCACCCAAAATGAAATTCCCAAATGTCCTGTTGTTGAGATGTACTGAATCAATTCAACTTTATTAGCCCATGCATTTCCTAGCGCCAGCCACGGCCAAGATAAATCCCAATGATGATGCAAATACTCGTACGAAACCCAAGCTGAGGTTTGTAGCAAAGCTATTAGTATTGGCGATTTATATTTCTTAGAGAAAGAGCGAGCCAAAACTAAGGGGAGGGTCATTAAAACACTATTCGCTAAAATGGCTGCGATTCCTGCACCGAGGCTAGCCATTAATAACCAGTATGTTGTGATTACATTCCAAATCACCAAGCCTACATAACTATAGTAGGCTAATTGCTTGTTACTGTCAGATTTCTCAATTAGGTGAAATAGCAAAAGAAATGCTGGAAAAGAAAGGAACGACAAGTTTACTGGGGGGAAGCTGAGCCCTAAAAGAGTACCAGATAAAATTGAAAGCGCCCACTTATTTTGAAAGAATTTGTTCATTCTGAATAATTTTTACCTGCCACTACAACGGCAATTTCTCCTTTTATTGCATCTCGAGCATCAAAGGTGGCGTGGAGTTCTGCAACAGTTCCTCGAAATACTTCTTCAAAGGTTTTGGTTAGTTCCCTAGCTACAGCTGCCAATCTATCCTCACCAAAATGTTCGCCAAGTTCTTTAAGTAATTTTAGAATTCGATGTGGGCTTTCATAAAAAATCATAGTACGCTCTTCATCAGCGAGTTCAGATAAGCGTTTTTGGCGACCTTTTTTATGAGGAAGAAAGCCTTCGAACACATATTTATCGCAAGGTAACCCACTTGATACCAAAGCCGTTGTTGCCGCATCGGGACCAGGAATTGCGGTAACGGTAAAACCTTCTTGTTTGGCCGCTCGCACTGCTAAAAACCCAGGGTCAGAAATACCAGGCATTCCAGCGTCACTTATCAATGCAACGGTTTGATTACCACGTAAAATATTCAGCACATGCTCTACTTTGAAATGCTCATTGTGCGAATGGAATGAAAATTTGGGCTTATTAATATCAAAAGCTTTAAGCAGTTTACCCGATGTACGGGTATCTTCACAAGCGATGTAATCTACTGATTTAAGGACTTCAACCGCCCGAGGCGAAAAATCATTTAGGTTACCAATGGGCGTTGCAACTATATAAAATGTGGACAAGACAACCTCGTTTTAAATTAGGCTCAAAATTCTAAATAACTTTCAAGAAAAGAAAATACATTATATGAATAAGAATCGTTTAATAAAGAAGTAGAATATTCTTAAAATGTAGATTCTTAATTTAAGCCATTACAACTTTATAGATTTCGAAAAGAATGAACTTCAAACCATCAGGATTAAACCACATCACTATTAGAGTTAATAGAATTGATGCCTCAAAAGAATTTTACGGCGAAATACTCGGTTTCGAGCTTATTCGTACCATGGGGCAGAGTATGGCGGTTTACGATGTTGGTAATGGAGATACGCTAGTAATTGTGGAAGCGGAAACAAGTTATGATTCCACATCTAGAGATTTTAGAGTAGACCACTTTGGCTTTTATGTAGACTCGCCCAAACAAGTGGATGAATTAGCTACATACTTTAGAGATAAAGAAGTAACGATTATGAGCGGTCCTGCAAACCGTAAAAAAGGACGATTCCTTTTTGTGGCCGATCCAGACGGAAATATGATTGAGTTTTTCTATGAAGAAGGAAACGCTAAGTAAGGAATAGTTTTTTTGATGAAGTTGGCTGTTAACAGTACTACCTTAAAATAGTAGCTCTATCAAAGCTATAAAAGATTTAATAGAGCTGTATTCTTACGAAAAATATGTTTAGCTGAAGTCTAGTAATTTCGTATCTCGAACTTCAAAATAGTCTTCTTTGTCCCAATCGGTGTTAATAACAATGCCACCCATCATGTACACTTTTGTGCCAACAAAAGCTTCCTTAGAAAGCATAACAATGTCATGAATTTTGCTATGGATTTTTTTGTAAGCAATTTCTGTGGCTTCTTTTATGGGATCTTCCGCTGAAAGAATGCGATCTCTTTTAGAGTAAAGTATCTGCTTAACTCTATTTTGTTGAGGGTCTGTAAGATCAACAGGGGTAAGCTCCAATGGCTCTTTTATAGAATCAAGTCCAGCAATTAAAGAACCGCAGCACGTTGTGTTTTGTCTTTGTTGTTGGCGAAGAATTTCTCCAACAACACCGGTTTCAGAAATACCGATATGTGGACCATATAATATAAAGGCATTACCTCCAGAAGGAATATGGCTCGCAAAAGCTAAAACACCAGTTTTACCAGTAAAAGGTAGCCCAGAAATTCCTCCAAAACGAAAAGGACCAGGGCCAACGAACATTGGAGAAAAAACATTAAAGGTATTTGTCACCTCATCTGAGCACAAAGAAGTGCCCCAAGTTGTTCTAGAAAGAAGGAAACCGTTTACACTTAGATCGGCAGTTATCCTACCTTCAAGTTCTTTAACAGTAACAGCGTTAGGGTATTGTTCTTTTATAAAATTCATCTAAGAATTTGAGTTCGAGTAGAAATTTGAGTTCAACTACGTAAGATAACTTTATGAAGCAAAGCATCAATTATTTTTTTTCTCTAATCATAAATATTTAGTTAAAAAATTCCGTATCTTGAAGTTCTTATTGAAAGTGTGAGTTCACGATAAGTCTGGAAAAAAATACTTTAGTATAGATCCTTCAGGTTTATAGATCATTGCTGGCCTTTATAAATCAAGCTGTCTGCTTGCCTCTTGTCATTAGCTCACCAACCTAAAATGATTCCGGGCAAGAACATCGCGCAGCACACTTTTTTGAACGGGATAAAAATGTATAATATATATGCCAACGTTCAAAGAACTAGGCCTAAAAGAAGAAATTCTTGAAGCCGTAGAATTATTGGGTTTTACAGAACCTACCAAAGTACAAGAATTAGCCATTCCGACTATTCTTGCCTCACAAAGAGATTTAATTGCTCTTGCTCAAACAGGAACAGGTAAAACTGGCGCTTTTGGGCTCCCAAGTTTAAACCAAGTTGATGCTACTTCTAATGCTGTTCAAGTATTAGTGCTTTCCCCAACTCGCGAGTTAGCAATTCAGATTGCAAAAGATCTAAAAGCATTTTCTAAGAAAATCAAAGGTCTTAAAACTGTTGCCGTTTATGGTGGCGCAAATATTTCAACGCAAATTCGTGCCCTCGAAAATGGCTGCCAAGTTGTAATTGGTACTCCAGGCCGTATGCTTGATCTTATCAAGAGAAGAAAATTAAACGTTACTAACGTACGCACATTAGTTCTTGATGAAGCTGATGAAATGCTAAACATGGGTTTCCAAGATGATTTGGATGCCATTTTAGCTGATACTCCTAAAGAAAAACAAACTCTTCTGTTTTCTGCTACTATGCCAAAAGGCATCGCAAATATTGCGAGAAAGTACATGAACAACCCTGAAGAAATTGCAGTGGGTGACCGTAACGCCGGTGCAAAAAATGTAGAACACCATTATTATATGGTGCATGCAAGAGACCGTTTTGAAGCGTTGAAACGTGTTACAGATATGAATCCTGATGTTTACGGAATTGTATTCTGTAGAACTAGAATGGAAACGGCTGAAATCGCATCTAAGCTAAATAAAGACGGCTATAATGTAGATTTATTGAATGGTGATCTTTCTCAAGCTCAGCGTGATGATGTAATGAACCGTTTTAGAAAAAAGGAATTACAACTTCTTGTAGCTACTGATGTTGCTGCTCGTGGATTGGATGTAAACGACCTTACACATGTAATTAATTACAACCTTCCTGATGATTTAGAAGTTTACATTCACCGTAGTGGTAGAACTGGACGTGCTGGTAAAAGTGGAGTTTCAATTTCTATAATCCACACTCGTGAAACTCGAAGAATACGCGATCTGGAACGTATGTCTGGTAAAGAATTTATCAAGAAAGAAGTTCCAAGTGGTGAAGAAATTTGTGGAATAAGAATGCTAAATCTTATAGACACAGTAAAAGAAACTGAGATTGATGAAGAGAATATTCAAAAATTTCTTCCTCAAGCAATGGAAAAACTTGCCGATTTTGATCGCGAGACTTTGATCAAGCATTTTTTATCTGCAGAATTCAACCAGTTCTTAGAGTACTACAAAGATTCTAACGACTTAAACGCTTCTGGTAGTAGAGATCGTGGTAGAAATGATCGCGACCGTGGAGCTAGAGGTGGCAGAGAAGATCGAGGAGGCCGAAGAGGTGGACGTGAGGAAAACGATTCTAACTTTGAGCGCTACTTTATCAATATTGGACGTAGAGATGGTTTAAATCCAGTACGTTTAATGGGTCTTGTTAATGAAAATATGAACGGTTCAAAGCCAGATTTTGGTAAAATTGACGTTCAGAATAACTTCACTTTCTTTGATGTTGAAAAAGGTTTTGAAAACGATCTTGTTAGCGGAATGAAAGGAACTCAGTTTGAAGGTCGTGAAGTTGCTGTTGAAGCATCTAAACAAGACGCTAAAAATGTTGGTTCTGGTGGAAGAAATGGCGGCGGCGGACGTAGAAGCAGTGGTGGTGGCGGCAGAAGCTACGGCGGCGGCGGAAGCAGAAGTGGTGGTGGTTTCCCAAAAGGAAGACGCGAAAAAAGAGAACGTAAAGGCGGAAGAAGAGATTAAAGTTCTTCTTACTACCTAATGAACTGCTAATTTGCTGTTCAAAAGTATTTGGCTACCATTTTGTCTATTAAGTTAGTCAAGGTGGTAGCTTTTTTTATGGCAATTACTCTGATTTAAGTTTTCATCTTCTTGAAGCTTATTCTTCTTTCTTCTTAAAAATACTTCGATATTATCGGCTGAAATATTATTCCAAAAATCTATTAGAAAAATTAGAAGCTAAATTCTATGGCGAAGACATTTGATGTAGTAATTCTCACCGAGTCGAGATATCTAAATCCAATTAATAAAACACCATACGTAACCAATCTCTTGCAGGAAGATGAGTTAGTTAAAAAAGCTCTTGAAGAAGTTGGTTTGACTACTACTCGAAAAGATTGGGCAGATTCTAATTTCGATTGGAGCAGCACTCATTCTGTATTGTTTAGAACAACATGGGATTATTTCGATCGGATTGAAGAATTTAAGCTTTGGCTTGAAAGCGTTGAGGGAAAAACAAAAGCTATCAATCCAATTTCTCAAATTCGATGGAATATGGATAAATGGTATTTAAAGGACTTAGAGGAAAAGGGAATTCCTGTTGTCGAAACTTTATATATCCGACGAGGAGAGAACCAGACTTTGGAAGAACTTCTTAAATCATCTGGTTGGAAAGATGCAATTTTAAAGCCAACCGTTGCAGGTGGAGGTAGACATACTTATCGAATTAACCCACAAACGGTTGGAGAGCTAGAATCTACCTTTACTGCTTTAATTGCCAATGAGGATTTGATGCTTCAACCATTTCAAACAAATATCCAGCTTAAAGGAGAAATTTCTTTAATGGTGATTGGTGGTGAATTTACTCATGCTATTCTCAAGAAAGCTAAATCGGGCGACTTTAGAGTGCAAGATGATTTTGGTGGAAGTGTTCATCAATACAAAGCTTCATCGGCAGAAATTGCCTTTGTAGAACGTGTTGTTTCTGCATGCGAGCCTGAACCAAGTTATGCCCGTGTAGATGTAATGTGGAATAATGAGAATGAACTGGTTGTTTCAGAGGTAGAATTAATAGAACCAGAACTATGGTTTCGAGAATATCCTGAAGCTGCGAATATCTTAGCTCGAAAGATTAAAAGTATTTTGTAAATGCATTTTTGGATACGAGAATCAAAGTTGGTGCAGTGCATTAAACACTGCACCATATTCAATTTAAAGTTCTAATTTTATACCACCGTTAACTACAAAACCATCAACAGGTGCGTAAATATCTCGGAATTGAGGATTATCAATAGTTCCTGTAAAAATTGTATCAAACTCTGTTTGGCGTGTATCTAAGAAATTCTCAAAATTCAGAAATACGGAAAGATTTTCACTTATTCTTTTCTCGGTCATTAAGCCAGTTATCCAATACGATTTACCTTTACTGCCATCACCCAAAGTCTGTGGACTGAAGTAATAAGCTTCTAATCCAATCCAGAAGTTTCCATGCTTTTCGTACATCAACACATTGTTCAATCGGTTTTTTGCCACTAAAGGAAATTTGGTTGAAGTACCGTTGTAATGCTCTTGAACGTCGGCGTGTGTGTAGCCTATAAACAGCTTTAAATCGTCGTAGCTCCATTTCATGTTAACTTCTACACCTTTCGTGTCAACATAGCCGCTGGGTTGCGTGAACTCAAAATTTGAGCTGTTGTTGGTGAGAACTAGTGGGTCGTTAATCTTGGTATAAAAAAGAAGCACGTTTGTGGATAAAGAGAGCTTATCAGAAAATACCAGTTGGTAGTTCGTATCAAAATTTCCACCAATAGAACGTTCAGCATCAAGAGTGTTCGTGTTAATTGGTTGGATATTCTGAAATTGTAAGCGTTCTGCATCTTCAGAAAATACCGTAGGAGATTTGTAGCCTAAACCACCACCTAATCGGAACGTAAGTTTTTGATGAGGCTCAAATAATAACGAGAAGCGAGGCAAAGCAAACATGCCATATTCGCTATGATAATCCATTCTAAAGCCAGTTTCTAGAGTCCATTTGGACTGTACATTCCAAATGTTTTGAACAAAAGCTCCATAAACTGCATCCGAAAAACTTAAGTCTTGGCCAGCTCCGCCTTCGTTTTGATCAAAATTATCAGTCCAAAGGTTTAAACCAGCAATCCATTCTGTGTTTTCGTTAAATAGATTTACATTGGCCTCGCTGAATGATGAAGTTTGTTTTCCAGCAAATAAATAACCTGGAATCTCAACGGTACGATCATAGAAATTCAAACTATTTCTAAGTGTCAACGTGGCATTTTCGTTGAGTTGGTGCTCAAGTTGTAGCTGGCTAGAAACTCTTTCAGTTTCGTTTCTCTCAAAATAAGGGTTGGATACATCATCGCCCTCAACATATTTCAGGTTGCCACCCAAACGGTCTTCTGAAATAAAATTAATTCCTGCATTCAGTGTTGTCTGCTCATTGAAATACACAAAGACTTTAGGATTTAATGTAAAGCGATCAAATTTTGGAATAGCAGTAAGCCCAATGTCTGCTGGATCGTATGGTGTTCCCTTGTTGTAAGAAGCGAAAACAGTGGTTCCAATTTTGTCGTTTCTATTCGAATAGAATCCACTAAGGTCTAAACCTTTCGCAGAGGTTCCATTCATCATAAAACTAAGTTCAGGAGTTTCACCAGGAGTTTTTGAAATCAAGTTAACTAACCCTGAAATCGCTCCGCCACCGTATAAAGTTGACGATGCGCCTTTAATAACTTCTACTTGTTTTAAGTCGAGAGGGGTGATTTGCATGAGACTCAACCCACCTGAAAAACCAGAATAAAGAGGAAGTCCATCTCGGAGTAATTGTGTGTACTTACCATCAAGGCCTTGAATACGAATGCTAGAATTGTAGCTAGTAGCAGAAGTTTGCTGCGTTTGGATACCTGTACTTTCGTTTAAAAGCATGCGGATATCACCAGGTTTCATATTTCCTTTTTCGGAAAGTTCTTCGCCAGCAATAAATTCAACACGAGTTGGAATGTCTTCTATAGTTCGGCTACTTCGTGTAGAGCTAATTACGAGCGCTTCCATTTCATCGTGATGAAGCTCAAAAACTTGATTCTGCTGTGATTGAGGTAATGGAAAAGTTCGGCTAAAAGACTGTGTTTCGTGGCCTAAGTGACGAATCTCAATTTGGTGAGTACCGTTAGGAATATTTTTTACGATACCTTTTCCATTCAAATC
The DNA here is from genome assembly GCA_048267645.1 of Balneola sp. Classification (GTDB taxonomy): domain Bacteria; phylum Bacteroidota; class Rhodothermia; order Balneolales; family Balneolaceae; genus Balneola. The sequence goes on along the minus strand of JBLWXC010000001.1, from coordinate 83,075 downwards.
AGTACTAGTACCAATGTTTAAGGTAGGAAAGAAGATGGTTGCGCCATAAATGGGCTCATTGCTTTCATGGTCAACTACGGTAGCTTCAAAAGTATTTTGAGCTAAGATGGTGTTGCTAATAAAAAGAATCAGAAAACTAAGGATATAGAGAATTCGCATAATCGATTGATAGGGTTTACAAAGTGATTAAGGAGATTTTGAATTTCAGAAAAAAATCCAAAGAAAAAGAAAAGCCTTTTTAGACTTTTCTTTTTGTAAAAACTAAATAAAGGAGAATTTAAAGTTTAGTAGGATTTGGAGCATCGCCATAAACTTCAAGAGGATCGAATACTTTTTCAGTTTCTTCGAACTTAAGTTCACCTTCTTTCTTGAAGAAGTCCTCACCCGTTGGTACGCTTCTATAAAAACAAGAACGATAACCTACGTGGCAACTAGCACCATTACCTTGAACTTGAACTCTTAACCACACGCAATCTTGGTCATCGTCGATGCGCATTTCTTTAACAATTTGAGTTAAGCCAGAGGTCGCTCCTTTGTGCCACAAAGCTTGTCGACTTCGGCTGTAGTAAACAGCTTCGCCAAGTTCGATGGTTTTTTTGAGAGCTTCTTCATTCATGTAGCCATGCATCAATAACTCGCCAGAAGTAAAATCGGTAGTTACTACAGGAATTAACCCATTTTCTTGAAATTTAGGAGCCAAATCGTTGGCTTCTTCAACTTGTTCTACTGTAAGTCTTTTTTTGAATGTAATTTCGTTCATTCTTTTTAAATCTGTTAATCGAAACCGATTACTTTTGAGTTGTTATGTCGTTACTATTCTTTTGATCTAGTTTTTTAGGAACTGGATCGTAACCGTGCCCACCCCAAGGGTGACAGCGGCCAATTCTTTTAATGCCTAGCCAAAAACCTTTTAAAGGTCCCCATTCATTCACAGCTTCAATCATATAATGTGAACAAGTGGGAGCATATCGGCAACTACTTCGTGTCCATGGTGAAATAGCTAATTGATAAAAGCGCACTAAACCAATAATCAACTTGCTGAATATGAATTTCAGCAGTTTCATTAGTCGATACTAAAGGTTGTACCATCTTTTCCATCCATAAGCTGTACACCTAACTCTTTCAAATCGTCTCTAACTTTGTCAGAAAGGGCAAAATTTTTGCTCGTTCTAGCTTCTTTTCTGATTTCTATAAGCAATTCAATCAGACCTTCAGTTAGCCCACTTTTGTTTCCTTCTGAGGCTGTTGGCCAAATACCAAGTACTTCTTCAATAATTGTATGAAGAAAGATTTTCAGTTCAGGAAGGTTCGATGGGATATCGTTCTCGGTGATTCGCTTGCGAATATCTTTTAAATGCTCAAAGAGAACTGCAATGGCTTGTGCTGAGTTGAAATCGTCATTTAGAGTTGCCTCAAAAGCAGTTTTGAATGCTTCTATATCTACAGCTTTACCTGAGCCAGTTTCTGCTTTCTCAATGGCTGAAATCATATTATGGAGATTCTTAAGTCCTGTTTCAGCGGCAGCCAAGGCATCTTCTGAGAAGTCAGTAGTACTTCTGTAATGGCTTTGAAGTAGGAAAAAACGAATTACTTGTGGATTCCATGCTCTACTAAGAAGTTTATGACTTCCTTCAAAAAACTCTTCCAGACTGATAGCATTCCCAAGCGATTTACCCATCTTTTGCCCATCCATGGTAACCATGTTGTTATGGAGCCAATACTTCACGAATTGAGAATCGTGAGCACATTCTGATTGAGCAATTTCACATTCGTGGTGAGGGAATTGATTTTCTAAGCCACCACCATGTATATCAAAGCTTTCGCCTAGATATTTGGTGCTCATTGCAGAACATTCAATATGCCAGCCAGGATAACCAACGCCCCAAGGAGAATCCCATTTCATGAGATGCTCATCTTCGGCTTTTTTCCAAAGTGCAAAATCAGCTGGATTTTTCTTATCAGAAGCAGTTTCTACTCTAGTGCCAGATTCTGCTTCATCCAATTTTCTACCGCTTAATTTTCCATAATCGGAATCAGATTGCACATCGAAATACACATTCCCTTTAACTTCATAAGCATGACCTTTTTCAATCAAGGTTTTTATCATCGCAATTTGCTCAGGAATATGCCCAGTTGCACGAGGTGCGATATCGGGACGCAAAACATTTAAAGCATCCATATCTCGGAAATAAGTGTAGGTATACTTTTCCGCGATTTGCATTGGGTCAACCTGTTCAAATCTAGCTTTTTTGGCAAGTTTGTCTTCACCTTCATCGCCATCGCCCACTAAATGTCCAACATCGGTGATGTTTTGGACATAGCGAACTTTGTAGCCCAAATAGCGGAGATAGCGTACAACCAAATCAAAAGAGACATAGCTTTTTGCATGGCCTAAATGTGCATCGCCATAAACGGTAGGTCCACAAACATACATACCCACAAAAGGTGGGTTTAGAGGCTCGAAGAGCTCTTTTTTTCTACTTAGTGTGTTATATACGTGAAGTTTTTGCTCAGCCAAAACGAATCTTAAAGGTCTGTGTCTGTTCTAATGAAATCGATGAACTTTTGCTGCGTAGCTTTATCTTTAAATGCTCCGCGAAACTCTGAAGTTATAGTGCTACTACTTACATCACGAATACCTCTTGTAGAAACACAAAGATGTTTGCTATCAATAAAAACAGCAACGTCTTCAGTTCCCATAGCTTCAGCTAAAGCATCCGCAATTTGAAGTGTTAAGCGCTCTTGAACTTGAGGACGACGTGAGTAATAGTCTACAAGGCGATTGATTTTAGATAAACCAATTACATTTCCTGTAGAAATATATGCTACATGTGCTTTGCCAATAAAGGGTAGAAAATGGTGCTCACAAAATGAAGTAACCTGAATATTCTTCTCAATCACCATATCACTATAATCGTAGTGATTGCTAAAAGTTCGAGCATCAGGTCTATTCTTAGGATCTAAGCCATTAAAAATTTCTTTAACATACATCTTGGCAACACGGTAAGGAGTGCCTTTCAGGCTGTCATCGGTCAAGTCCAGCCCTAAAGTGTGCATGATTTGTGCAAAATTCTCTTGAATGAGCTCGATTTTTTCAGCATCGCTTTTTTCGAAAGCATCATCACGAAGAGGAGTTAATTCCGAGCTACCAACATGATCGTCGCCACGCTCGTCTGCAATAATTTTGTCTATATTTGAATTATCCAAGGTAAATGGGGTTTTTTTGAGGAAAATTAAGCCAAACTGTCGACTTAAAACCGAACCTCAAAGTTAAGAGTTCCTAGTATCAATTAACAGTTGCTTGATAATCAATTCTGAATTACTGCTAGTTGTATTAGGAATAGTCTAAAGGGGTTACTAGTTTTCTCGAAAATAGGCTACTGTTTAAAGCTCTTTTATACGAAAAGTGTATTATTTGATTAAGTCGTAGTTTAGAATACATACTCATTTCTTACAAATTTAAAACTTAGAATAGATGATTAAGCACATTGTAATGTGGAAGTTAAAAGATGAAGCAGAAGGCAAAACAAAAGCTGAGAATGCAGCTATTTTAAAAGAGCGATTAGAGGCTCTTCCTTCTAAAATTGCTGAATTAAATACCGCCGAGCTCGGAATTAATTTTATTGAAGGTGATAATGAAGCCGTTTGTGACATTGTACTTACTACAACCTGCAATACGAAAGAAGATTTAAAAGTGTATGCAGCTCATCCTGAACACCAGAAAGTAGTGGAGTATATCCTAAAAGTAACAAGCGAGCGTAGAGTTGTTGATTACGTAAGCTAGTTATAGTTTTTTTGCCCAGAAATCCTCACTAACCTACCAACATGGATGAATTAGAACCTGTTGAATTACCTATTGATGGAATTCTAGATCTTCATCAATTCAACCCAAAGGAGCTAGGTGGTTTAATTCCTGATTATATTGATGCGTGTTTAGAGCGGGATATCGTTTCTATCCGAATTATACATGGAAAGGGAAAGGGCGTATTACGCCGAACGGTACATAGTTTGTTAGAAAAAAACAGCCATGTATTATCTTATCGGTTAGCCGACGATAGCAGCAGCTGGGGTGCTACTTTAGTTGAGCTAAAAAAAGAGAGCTAGAAATAGAAAATTGGTAGAACAAAAAAATCAAGAATTTGAAAGAATTATTAGAACGACATAGCCAGCGTATTACTAGAAAAATTGAAATCTTACAGGCAAAAAGTAATACTCTTTCTAAATGGAGATTTATTGTTTTTGCAATAGCTATAGTTTTTGGTTCCTTTGGGATTAATAACTTGAATGACTATCTCTATGTAGTAACGCTAGCTGGTATCATCATCACCTTTCTATTCTTGGTGAGCCGGCAACGAAAAGTAACAAACGCACTAGAAAAATTTGGCTATTTAAAGGAGATTAAAGACGGTCATATAGCTCGTATTAATCTTGATTGGGATAATATGGATGCTCCTTTTATTCCAGATGTTTCCAAACATCATCCTTTTGCAGACGATTTAAACATTGTAGGCAAGTTTTCTATTCATCATTTAATAAATACCGCAATCTATACAGGTGGGGCTCAGCTTTTATCTGATTGGTTGCTGAAGGAAGAACCCGTTGCACAGCAAATACTTGCTAGGCAGGAGTTGATAAAAAGTCTGAAGCCGTTACAACTTTTTAGAGATAAATTAAGGGTCGTTGCTCTTCACACAAAAACTCGCAGCTCGAAGGGTGATTGGACTATGGAGCAAATGCTACAATGGCTTGCTCTTCCACAGAAAACAGGTTTTAAACTTCCATTAATAGCATTAACAATTCTAGCTATTTCGAATATTAGCTTTGGAGTATTGGCGCTTTTAGGAGTGATGAGTAGCTTTCCCTTAATAATTTCATTACTAATCTATGTAAGTGTTTACAAGCTGAACAGCCATAAAGTAAGTGGTTTATTCGATGCTTCTTTTCAGATGGATAGATTGTTAGGAAGATTTAGTGCCATTCTTTTAAATGTAGAAAAGTTCACGTTTAGAAAAGATAATTTGCTAAACAATTTTCTTAAAGTATTCTATCAAGAAGAGGAAAAACCGTCAACTTACCTCAAAAAAATAAAAAGCTTGGCAGGGGCTGCATCTCTCCAAAAAAACCAAATTCTTTGGCCTATTGTAAATCTCTTAATGCCCTGGGATTTTTACTATGCAATGCGATTGGAACAACTAAAGCATGATTTAGAACCAAAACTAAAACTATGGTTGGATAAGTTTTATCAACTTGAGGCGCTTAATTCACTAGCTAATTTTGCTGAATTAAATCCTAATTACAGCTTCCCTACATTTGAAAAAAGAGAACAAGAAAGTCTCGATGCTATAGAGTTGGGCCATCCACTAATTCCATCTTCAAAGAAGGTTACAAATAGCTTTAGAGTAGAACGAGGGAGAGATTTATTTTTACTTACGGGCTCAAACATGGCTGGTAAAAGTACATTTCTGCGAACAGTTGGTATAAATTTAGTTTTGGCATATTCCGGAGCTCCCGTTAATGCAAAGAGCTTTAATTCTGATTTCTTTAGAATTTTTACGAGCATCAATGTTGTAGATTCTCTTGGTGATGGGCTTTCTCACTTTTATGCAGAAGTTAAGCGATTAAGACAGCTGCTCGACGCACTTAACCAAACCCATCAATTACCGTTATTCTTTTTTGTAGATGAAATCTATAAAGGGACGAACAACCGAGAACGTTATGCAGGTAGCGCGGCTTTTCTGAAAGAAGTAGCTGGGAAAAATGGTGCAGGCATGGTTTCTACGCACGATTTAGAATTGGCTAGTATGGAAGAAGTAATTCCTCAATTAGGCAACTGGCATTTTTCTGAGCTCATTAAAGACGGAAAAATGAGCTTTGAGTATAAGCTGAAATCTGGCCCTTGCCCAAGTACTAATGCTCTCCAAATTATGAAGATTGAAGGCTTGCCTGTGGAATAAGTATGAGGTGTTAGATAATTAGTTGATGGAATTGGTAGTTCTTTAAGTCTCGGTCATCTCGAATTTGTTTCTTCACAATCCGTAGCTCAGTTGCGGGATGCCATCTGGCAACTCCAGCTTCCAATGTCTTTGTTCATTGCCAAGTAGATTGATTAAAGCCTACAAAGATGCTGAAATAAGTTCAGCGAGATCGAGTTAGTTTTCAGATTTAAACCCATCAACGAATTAGTTGATTTCGATAGGAATAATTATACCCGCCTATAGATCATTAAAATGTCGATTTATTCCTCTTAAATCCTATTTCTAAAAATCGCGGATCTTTTTTTGTAACCTTTTCAAAACTCATCAGTGTAATAGCCGATAACTTTAACCGGGGAAATTATAATCGGTGGATTCTACATCAGATAAAGCTTTAATGATGAAGGTAAAAGAAGGAGACCTAGATAAGCTAGGGCTTTTGTTCGAGCGATATAATCGTGCGCTTTATAATTTCTTTTACAGGATGACAACCGAATCTCAGTTAAGCGAAGATCTTGTTCAGTCGGTATTCGAGCGAATGCTCAAATATCGAAATACATATACAGGCGAAGGAGAATTCACCACATGGATGTTTAGTATTGCTAGAAATACCCATATCGATCATTATCGCCAAAATAAGCGTCACTCTCATAATGACGTTTTTGACGACGACCGGATTGGTGAACTCCCGCCTGAATATGGTGTGGTAGATGAGCAAGTTCGAAAAAAGAACATTCTAGAATTAGCCTTATCTAAATTGGCACCAGAAAAAAAAGAAGTAGTGTTATTAAGTCGTTACGAAGGGCTTAACTATCAAGAGATTGCAGAGATACAAGGTGCCACAGAAAGCGCCATAAAAGTAAGAATGTTTAGGGCAATGAAAGAATTAAAAGACATAGTTGTCACATTATGTGAGGACCAAAATGATGAATAAAAAACACGAAGAATTATTAGCGGATTACTTAACAGGTAGTCTAACTCCGGAGCAAAAACTGGAATTAGAACATCTATTAGCTAGCGGTGAAATCGATGCTCTAGAGTTTAGAGCTATTGAAGAGCTGAACGAAAACCTAGGTAGTTTGCCTAAAGTTGAACCGTCTCATTCATTGAATGAACGATTCTACACTATGTTAGAATCTGAAAAAATCCTCATTGAGCCTAAATCGCCAAGTCTGCTTACGTGGTTGAAAGAGTTCTTTGCCTCAATTACAGTTCCACAGTTAGCTTATACATTTGTTGTTTTAATTGTAGGGATGTTGGTTGGGAATGGATTTAGCGGTAGCGATAAGAGGCTAGATCAACTTACCTCTGAGCTACAAAATGTTCGAGAAATGATGATGGTCTCAATGCTTGAAGGAGCTTCAACTACAGATCGATTAAGAGCTGTGAATATAAGCGCTGAGTTGCCGATGGCAGATGATAGAGCCGTAAACGCGTTACTCTTTACACTGAATAATGACGAAAGTGTGAATGTTAGAGTGCAGTCGGTAGAGGCACTCGTTCGCTGGGGTGACAACGCCTCGGTACGCGAAGGGTTGGTTAAATCGATTATGAATCAAGAATCAGATGTAGTGATTGTGGCGCTAGCTGATGCAATGGTAGAACTAGAACTGAATGCTTCAAAAGGGCAGTTTGAACAGCTCTTAAAAAATCGAGAAATGGATATTAGTGTAAAACAAAAACTGCAAAACAGTATTGCTGTATTGTAAAAAGGAGAATCAATGAAAAAAGTAATAATATTAGTTTTGGGGTTGTTGTGGACGCTATCAATTTCAGCTCAAAACCGGAAAATTCAAGAAAAAATATCGATGACCATTGCAGCAAAAGATTTTAAAGCTGCATCTACATTCAATATCAAAAATATAAACGGTGATGTTAAAGTAATCGGCTATGATGGCGATGAAATCCAAATTGTTGGCTCTAAAACCATCAAGAAGAAAAGGGGAACGCTTACCCAAAGAGAAGCCGACACCTACGAATTAAGAAAAGAACTATACGAGGGTGTACTTTATGTTTACGTTTATACACCTGGTGCACGAGTTGAGTTTAAAGATGGAAGGATGAGTTACTCAACAAATAGAAATGACGATGACGAATATGATGAGACTCAATTCGATTTTTACATTGAAGTTAAAGTTCCTAAAAAGATGATTCTGAGGGCTTCTACCATAAATGGAGGTTTGGTTGAAGTGGAGAACATGCATAACGGAGTTTTTGCCAATAATATAAATGGCGGTGTGAGTTTGAAAGAAGTAAGTGGAAAGACGATGGCCAATACAGTAAATGGAAATATTAAAGTATGGTTTAGCAAAAGCCCAAAAGTAGATACCAAGTTTAACACCGTTAATGGAGACATAGAGATATATTCTCCAAAAGATTTATCAACTCGTGTAACCTTTGAAAGTTTACACGGTGAACTATATACAGATTTTGAGCAGGTAAAACGATTACCGAACCGATTGGACAAGGAACAAGATGGTAGCGGATCCCGATACAAAATTAACAGCAAATCACCCATTCAAATAGGGCAGGGTGGTCCAGAAATGGAATTCAAGCTGGTAAACGGAAACGTGTACATCAGAGTCAAAAAATCTTAATAACAGAAGAAGACATGAAAAGTATAAAATTATTTCAACTCACCTTATTCAGCTTTGTATTTGCAATTCTATTAACCAATGGAATTGAAGCTCAGAGCACTCAAACAATACCTCTTTCGAAACCAAATCAACCTGGTAAACTCGTCATTCAGTCTGTGTTTGCGGACGAAATAATCATTCGTGCATACGACGGAAAAGAAGTTCTAGTAAAGTACGATGGAGATGATGAAGACAATGAATATAATAGTAAAAGAGGTGGGTTACGTCGTATTTCCACAAGTGGGGTAGGGCTGGAAATCACAGAAGACAATAACGAAGTGAGTATTAAAACTTCACCAAACTCACACGATTTGGAATTGGAAGTTCTCGTTCCAAGAAAATTCTCTCTTAAACTTAGCGTAACTCATGGTGATGTTGAGGTTTACGGAATTGATGGAGAGCACGATATCAGTACCGTAAATGGAGACGTAGAAATGCAAAATATTTCTGGGTCGGTTGTGGCTAACAGCGTGAACGGAGATATGGAAATAAGCTTCTATAAAGTTACAGCTGGTGTACCAATGTCGTTTACTGGGGTAAATGGAGATATAGATATTGCTTTCCCCGAGAATGTAAAAATGTACGCCAAAATGAAAACGGAATGGGGTGATGTATTAACCGATTTTGATATGGAACTAGACCGTTCTTCAAGTTCTGAAGTCTCTAAAGGAGATGGTAAATACAAAGTGGTTGTAAATAAATGGGTCTATGGGAAAGTAAATGGCGGAACCACTGAGTTTCTGTTCAAAACTTTGCACGGAGATATATCAATTCGTAAAAATAAGTAAACGCTAGAAACGCTTTACTTTTTTACACGTCTTAAACTGAGAATCAACAATTCTGTAAGTATTGCTCATCCAATAGCTTACAGGGGTAGGTTAGGAATATCATAAAAAAGGATTATGGGAAAACTATATACGTTAATAATCATGTTATGTGTGTGCACCAGCGCAAAAGCACAGAACTCGATACAGCAAGATAAAATCAGTAACAACTTTACCGACTTTAGGTTTGGAACTGTAGATGACCCTACGATGCATGCTGTTAGGATTCCGAATGGCAACTTGATTAAAATGGATGGCTATCTGGATGACGCTGTTTGGCAAAAAGCCCCAGTTGCTACTGGTTTTACACAGCGTTCTCCAATTGATGGCGGCTCACCTACCCAAAGAACTGAAGCGAGAATAATTTATACCGATACTGAAATTTATGTAGGTATAATGGCTTATGATTCTGCCCCTGATTCTGCAATTGCTTCTTTGTTTAGACGAGATGGAGATGAGTCTAGCGACTGGGTATATGTAAGTTTTGATAGTTATGCCGATAAACGAACCGCATTCACATTTGCTGTAAACCCAAGAAGCGTTCAAAAAGATCTGCTTTATTTTGATGATACCGACGAAGATGTGCTTTGGGATGCCGTATGGGACGCCGAAGCAAAATTATTAGATAATGGATGGTCTGTTGAAATGAGAATTCCACTTTCTCAACTCAGGTTTAGTTCCAGAAATGATCAACATAGTTGGGGGGTAAATTTCCAGAGAAGAATAGCTAGGAATAACGAGACAAATTTTTGGTCGCCAACTTTATCTACCGAATCTGGATTGGTATCAAAATTTGGGCGCTTAGAAGGAATTAAAGACCTTAAAGAGCCCCGAAGATTGGAAATAACGCCTTATGCTTCAACTCAGCTAACACGTGCACCTAAACAAGTTGGCAACCCATATTACAATGAAAACGAGTTTGCTGGAAATATTGGTGGAGATATCAAATACGGATTAACTTCTGATCTTACCCTAACAGCTACAATAAATCCTGATTTTGGGCAGGTTGAAGCAGATCCTTCAACAATAAACCTATCCCAATTTGAAACTTATTTTTCAGAACGCAGACCTTTTTTCTTAGAAGGGAGTGATATTTTCAGATTTGGCAGCACTAAAACCTATAACAATTTTGGGAATCCAGTGACTTTCTATTCAAGAAGAATTGGACGTTCTCCACAAGGTTCACTTAGCAGAGCTAATAATTTTTCAAACGGTTCCTACTTTAATGCTGATAGTGCTCGAGGAGAGTCTCAGTATGTAGATAGCCCGAATCAAACTAGTATTCTAGGAGCAGCTAAGTTGAGTGGAAAACTAAAGTCAGGAACTTCGGTTGGGATGTTATATGCCAGAACTGTTGAAGAAACGGCTCCTTTTACCGTTGGCCAAAAAAGTATAGGAGATGTTGAAGGAAAATTCACCATAGAGCCAAAAAGTAATTATTTGATTACTAGGCTAAAACAAGATTTAAATAATGGGAACACAATTTTTGGTGGATTTTTTAGTGGAATGAATCGAGATATTGAAGGCACATATTTCGAAGAATATCTCCATAATTCAGCATTTATTGCTGGTATTGATTTCGAGCATAGTTGGAATGATAAAGATTATACAGTTAGTGGAGCTTTTTCTACAACTAATGTAAGTGGTACAGCAGAAGCAATTTCTAGAACTCAAAGAGCCCCTCAAAGATATTATAATAGAGTAGATTCCGACTACCTTTCCGTAGATCCAAATAAGAGGAATTTAGCAGGATTGGGCACAGAACTTAGTATTAGAAAAGGCGGTGGAGATCATTGGGTTTGGTCGGCAACATATAGCGAAGTAAGTCCTGGCTATGAAACAAATGACATTGGGTTTGAACAGCGTGCTGATTATAGAGGAGTTTCTACAAGTATTACCTACATGGAAGCTTCTCCCAAAAAATTACAGTACTACGAAATTTGGAGTAATCATTTATTTGCTTGGAATTTTGATGGGGATAGAATTAATAATAACTATAACATTGGTGGGTACTGGAGATTTCAGAATCTTTGGTCTTTTAATATGAATGTAAATGGATCTTTTGCTCGTGTGAGTGACCGTTTGACAAGAGGAGGCCCTGTAATGAAGTATAATGATGATATAAATTTCAACTTTAACATAAACAGTAACTCGTCAAAAAAAATATCAGGTGGAATAGGGCAATTTCAAAGAGTGGATATAGGTAAAGAATATGACCGTTACTTTTGGGGATATATAAACTACCGCCCAACAACGTATATCCAAATAAGTTTAGAACCAGAGATTGGTTTTGAAAGAGATGAAGATCAATTCATAAAAACAGTTGAAGATCCATTAGCCACACATACTTTTGGGAATAGATATGTTTTCTCTGATATTGAATCAGTAAATCTTTCGGCAAGTATAAGATTGAATTATACTTTTACTCCTAAAATGAGTCTTCAAACTTATGTTAGGCCATATATTGCAAGTGGCAAGTTCTTCAAGTTTAAAGAGTTTTTAACGCCAGGAACAGCTCAATTTCTAGAATATGGTAAAGAAGGAAGTAGCATTAGTTACGACGGTACTGAATATACTGTTGACCCTGATGGTGGTAATACTAATAATTCCTTTACCATTGATAGGCAAGACTTTAACTATCGTTCTCTTCAAGGGAATGCTGTATTTAGATGGGAATATCGCCCAGGTTCTACTCTATTCTTTGTATGGCAACAACAACGTTCGGGTTCAGATAGATATGGGAGTTTTGACCTCGGTCGTGATTTTGGGAATATCCTTGATTCAAAGCCAACAAACGTTTTTCTCGTAAAACTTAGCTATTGGCTTGGCTCCTAAATTTTCTACAGGTTAAATACTATTAATAGGTTGTTTTATTTATATGTTGTAACAGTTTAGTATAAAAATTCTCTTCACTAACATAGAATTAGTACACGGTACAAGTGTGGCACATATGAAGTTAGGAATGAATGAAACAACGTATAAATATTGTATTGGTTTTTTTATGCCAATCACTTTTTACAATTAGTAATGTAAAATCGCAAACAATACCTCATATAGTTGAAAAGCCTATAATTAAGGCCAATAGTTTAAACTCTGATGAACAATTAGTTATCGATGGTCATATTTCTGAGAAAGTATGGTTAAATACTCCTTATGAAACGGGCTTTGTTCAAACTCAGCCAAATGATGGTAACCCAGCAACCGAGCAAACAAGAGTCCGTATAGCCTATGATCGAGAATATTTTTATGTAGCAATTGAAGCACTTGATACTTCTCCAGATTCGATAGCATCTTCGTTATTTAGAAGAGATGGAAGTGGATATAGTGATTGGGTTTATGTTAGCATTGATAGCTATAACGACAATAGAACTGCATTTACATTTGCTGTAAACCCAGAAGGCGTTCAAAAAGATCTCCTCTATTACGATGATGAAGAAGAAGATTTGAAGTGGGATGCAGTTTGGGATGTTGCTACAACTAAACACTCTAAAGGATGGAGTGCCGAATTTAGAATTCCGTTTTCTCAATTAAGATTTAACTCTTCAAATAGCCAACAAAAATGGGGAGTAAACTTTAAAAGGTACATCGCCCGAAAAGAAGAAGTTTCAAACTGGGCACATGTTCCAAGAGAAGAGTTTGGGAACGTATCTTGGTTTGGTGAAATTCAAGGGATTGAAAATCTAGGTCGTCCTCTTCGCCTAGAAGTTTTGCCGTATATTTCCATAAGCGACACAAGAGAGCCTGAGCCTGAAGTATTAGTAAACGGAAATAAAGATCCATTTTATAATACAAATGAGGCAGAACTGAAAGTCGGTGGTGATGTAAAATATGGAATCACTTCCGATTTCACCCTCACGGCTACAATAAACCCCGATTTTGGGCAAGTAGAAGCAGATCCATCTACAATTAATCTTACCCAGTTTGAAACATTTTTCTCAGAGAGAAGGCCTTTTTTCTTAGAAGGAAGTGAGATTTTTTCTTTTGGTGGCTCAAACTCATCAAATACTTATAGTACTCATCAAACTTTTTACAGCCGAAGAATTGGTCGCTCGCCTTTTGGCTTCGCGGGATTAGCGGGAATTACCCCTGAGTATGAAGACAGGCCAACACAAACAACTATTGCAGGCGCTACTAAAGTAAGTGGAAAAACAAATAACGGTTTTTCATTAGGTATCTTAGATGCTTACACGCTTCAAGAAAAAGCCGTTTATGTAGATGGTGTAGATAATGGAGTGAAGAGAAATTATGAAATTGAACCAGCTACAAATTATTTAGTTGCACGTGTAAAACAAGATTTGCGAGATGGAGATGCTCAAATTGGAGGTTTTGCTTCATCTGTAAATAGAATGGTGAGTGGCAGTTATCTCGAAAATTATCTTCATAAATCAGCCTATCAATTGGGAGTGGATGGCCAATATAATTGGGCGAACCGTAGTTGGGGGATGAGTGGTTCCTTTGCACTAAGCAGTGTAAACGGCACTGAGAACGCAATTTTGAATACTCAAAGATCATATTCTCGATATTTTAATAGAATAGATTCGGATTATTTAAAAGTGGATTCAAGTAAAACAAATCTCACTGGTTATTCTGCGGAGTTTAGCATCGGTAAATATGCTGGTGCTGGGCTACGATATTCCATCACTTATTCAGAAACAAACCCAAGTTATGAAATAAACGATTTAGGTTATCAGGATAGAGCTGATTATCGAGCTCCTCATTATTATATAGACTACCTAAAATTAGATTCGGAATACTTTCGATACTATCTGCTTTGGGTTTATGGGGGATATGCTTGGAATTTTGATGGTGATATGGTGATGAACTTTCATGGGGGAGGCGGTTTTTTCCAATTCAATAACCTTTGGACAATGACCCTTGCGGGTGGGTTTACTGGGACTTTCTATAACGATAGGATAACTTGGGGAGGCCCAGTTATGCGCCGACCTAAGGATTGGAATGCTCGAATTGATGTAAATACTAACACCACAAAAGATTTTTATATGTCGGTTGGTGGGTCTCACAGAAGAGATGCTTCTGGAGAATATACCACGAGTATAACAGCTGGTTTTAATTATAGACCAACATCATATATCCAACTTGGGTTATCTCCAACTTATAGTAGTGAGAAAAATACAGATCAATTTATTGGCTTCTTTGATATTAACAATACTGATAATTACGAGTATGTATTTTCTAGTACAAATATTGATGTTTTCTATTTTACAATGCGTTTAGATTGGACATTCTCCCCAAAACTTAGCTTACAAACCTATGCTAGGCCTCTAATTTATTCCGCTGACTTTTCAGGCTTTAAAACATTTTCTGAACGCAAAACATACAATTTCACAATAGCACAGCAGCAATATCCAGACTTCTTCGATTTTAATTATCGTACCATTCAAGGTAATGCAGTGTTAAGATGGGAATACCGCCCTGGGTCTACATTCTATTTAGTGTGGCAACAGCAAAGGGAGCAGAATATTGAATCACAAAGCAATTTTAGTCCATATTATGATACTATGGATTTACTAAAAGAAAACTCAACTAACATCTTCCTACTAAAGTTTAGTTACTGGTTTGGCAACTAAATTTTATGAATATGATTCTTTGTTGAAGCTATATGCATTAATTGGTAAAAAGGGCAAAAGTTCATCGCACTTGTTAACAGTAATACGGATGAAATTATGATAAGAGCAATACCAAAATTGCCATATATAATTCCATTTACGTATAGTATAATTAACAGAATAGCTACTACGGAGCGAATAATTCGGTCTAAAAATCCCATGTTATTCATCTCAACTCCTGTGTTTGTTAAGTTAAAGTAATACGGTATTTTCCATTTAATTAATTGCCATCTGAAAATATCTGACAATAGATTTAATGGTTATTAGTTAATGAATAGCTTTTTTTTGAAGAAATTGTGAATTATAAAAAGAATTAAAATGAATACTCAAGTACAGCATTTAACAAGTGATGAAGTAAA
The DNA here is from genome assembly GCA_048267645.1 of Balneola sp. Classification (GTDB taxonomy): domain Bacteria; phylum Bacteroidota; class Rhodothermia; order Balneolales; family Balneolaceae; genus Balneola. The sequence goes on along the minus strand of JBLWXC010000001.1, from coordinate 67,657 downwards.
GTCTATACAGGCTAGCTTTATAAACAAAGTATATATGTGGATGTGTGGAGCCTTGTTGATAACGGGCTTTGTTGCACTCAGAACAATTAGTTCTGAGTCTTTAATGAATATGTTATTTGGCGGTACTAGCATGATGCCATTTTATGTTCTCATTTTTGCAGAACTTGGTTTGGTATGGTGGCTATCTGCGAGTATAAATAAAATGTCTTCTGGGCTTGCAACAGCACTCTTTGTGCTCTACTCAGCACTAAATGGACTTACCTTAGCAGTAATATTTTTGCTATACACAAAGGCCTCAATTGCCTCTACATTTTTTGTAACTGCGGCTACATTTGGTGTGATGAGCGCCTACGGTTATTTCACTAAAAAGGATCTTACTTCTTGGGGAAATCTCCTTTTTATGGCGTTGATAGGCTTCATTATTGCTAGTATCGTAAATATGTTTCTACAAAGCACTTTCTTTTACTGGATGGTTACGTACGCTGGAATCTTAATTTTTGTTGGGTTAACAGCTTATGATACTCAGAAGATTAAAAAAATGAGCCTAGGTCTTGATGCTGATTCTGAGGCAGGAAAGAAAGGCGCTATAATGGGTGCCTTAATGTTATATTTAGATTTTATAAATCTTTTCCTATTACTACTAAGAGTTTTAGGTAATAGAAGATAATTAGTTATTATAAGCCCTCATTTGAGGGCTTTTTTTTGATTTTGAATTTATTGCAGAGTCAACACTGTTGATAAGTGATTCTGAGAATTTCCACCTACCATAATTTCAAATTCTCCAGGTTCAACTCTTAAAACTCCATCAGGGCCGTAAAAAGAAAGAAGTTCTTTAGTGATTTCAAACTGAATGGTTTTGCTTTCCCCAGCCATAAGGTTAATTTTTTTAAAGCCTTTGAGCTCTTTTACTGGGCGGATAATACTCGCAAACTTATCATGAAGATATAGCTGTACAACTTCTTCACCTTCAATGTTTCCAGTATTAGTAACCTGAACAGAAACCATAACGGTATCATCCGTAGCCATTACTGAAGAACTAAGTTTCAATTCTGAATATTCAAAAGTGGTGTAGCTTAAGCCATGTCCAAAATAAAACTGAGGTGTTTTTTCAGAATCGGTGTAATGAGACCAAAACACCATATTTGGGTTATCTGCATAGGCATCTGGGCGTCCAGTTCTATCGTGATTATAGAATATTGGAATTTGCCCAACACTTCGAGGAATTGAAACGGGTAATTTCCCAGAAGGATTATAATCCCCAAAAATAACATCGGCTATAGCATTTCCGGCTTCAGTACCTAGGTGCCAAGTTTCTAAAATTGCTGGACTATTTTCGTATAACCAAGGTTCAGCAATAGGGCGGCCATTCATAAGAACAACTACAACATTGTTGTTAATGGCAGTGATTTTCTTCAGTAGTTGAAGTTGAGCTCCTTTCAAACCAATGCTTGTTTGGCTTCTTCCTTCTCCACTTTGAAAAGCTTCTTCACCAACAGCAAGAACTACAACATCTGAAGTACGGGCAAGGTTTAGAGCTTTTTCAAAACCATCTGTTTTATCCATTTTGGAGAAATCCAGTTCGTTTATGAAAGCGCGTTCATTTGTTGCTAGGGTATAACCTTGTGCAAACTTAACGGTTGTGTTATTTCCTACTGCGTTTTTAATGCCTTCAAGTAGAGAAACTGCCGAATTGGCTTGTGCTTGGGCTCTCCAACTTCCGAGTGGGGAGTCTTTGTCGTTTGCAAGAGCTCCAATTACGGCAATGGATTTTACAGATTTCGAAATTGGTAAAACCTTGCCATCATTTTTAAGAAGTACGATAGACTTTTTTGCTATATCTCTGGCAATTTGTCTATTCGATTCTGTGTAAGTGTTTTCCTTTTCTCGAAGAGCGTTAGAATAACGATACGGATCATCGAAAAGGCCAAGTAAAAACTTAATGCGCAAAATTCTTCTAACAGCCTCATCAATATACTTCTCATCAACTTCTCCTGAGTTAACTAAATCAACAAGATGCTGTTCGTATGCATTTGACTCCATGTCCATGTCGGTGCCTGCTAGAGCAGCTTTTTTTGCAGCTTCTTCTAAATCTTTTGCAAAACCATGGGTAACCATCTCGCTTATATTTGCCCAATCTGAAATGATAAGCCCGTTAAATCCCCATTGTTCCTTCAAAATGTCTCTTTGTAATTGGGTGTGTGCAGTAGCAGGTATTCCGTTAATATCGTTAAAGGAGTTCATAACAGAAGCTACACCAGCATCAACACTTGCCTTGAATGGAGGTAAAACCATATTGTAAAGTGTTGTGTTGCTTAGCTCGGTTGTATTGTAATCTAAGCCTCCTCTTATAAAACCATAACCAGCAAAATGCTTGGCTGTTGCTGCTACGGTTGTTAAGTCAGATAGATTGTCTCCTTGAAACCCTTTTATTCGAGCTACCGAAATTTTGGAGGCAAGAAAAGGATCTTCTCCGGCGCCTTCCATAATTCTTCCCCAACGCGGGTCGCGTGTAACATCCATCATCGGTGCGAATGCCCAATGGATACCAGCTGATGAAGCCTCAGTAGCTGCAACTCGGGTTGCTTGCTCTATAGCTTCTAAATCCCAGCTAGCAGCATCTCCCAGTGGAATTGGAAACATCGTTTTGTAGCCATGAATAACATCATAACCGAAGATGAGTGGAATTCCCAATCGAGATTTTTCAACGGCAATTTTTTGGGCTTCTAAAGTGGCTTCTGCACCAATAATATTAAGCATTGAGCCGACTTTACCAGAAGCAATAGATTCATACCTTTCTTCAAAGTAGTCACCTTCAGGTAGTGGACCTGTAACATCCCAATTTCCATTATACTGGGTCATTTGGCCTACTTTTTCATCTAATGTCATTTTAGATAATAAGCTATCAATCTTTTTTTCGATCTCTGGTTTTATCAATGTTGAGGATGTGTCCACGTTGTTTCGCATTGTACATGAAGTTAAAATCAATGTAGCAAGTAAAATAGCTGTCAATCTCTTCATGTGGATAAAATTAAGTTTGATTTAAAATTCTGTAAGGATAACTAGTTAGCTATTTCTTTCAAAAGTTGCTGAAGTTCTTTTTGGGAATAACTTTTGCCATTATGAACTACAGTTTCAATAGAGGAGGTGTTTTTAATATCCTGCAAAGGATTGGCATTGAGAATTAGTAAGTCACCTTTTTTACCAATTTCAATTGTGCCAATGGAGTCTTGAACACCAAAAAAGGTGGCTCCATTAATAATTGAACTCTGTAGTGCCTCTGTAGGGGTGAGGCCTGACTCTACAAATTTTTCTAATTCTTTGTGCAATGAGCTTCCAGCATATATATAAGAATTGAAAGCGCCATTGTCAGAGCCAGTAAGTAACATCACCTTAGCATCAAACATGGGTTTTATCATACTTTTGAATTTATAGTGCAGCTCTGCTTCGAATTTTTTGGAAGCATCAGATCTTTTTAATGCTGCATTTAATCTACGCGTATAAGTTTTCTGAATTTCTTGGCCAATATAATTGAGTTCCACATCTTCGCTATGATCAACATCATGCAAAAAGCTCAATACTTCATCAATATATAGGGTAGGAGTTACCGCAACTTTTTTAACTGCTATTTTTTGAAATAGTTTGGCAGCTTTTTCCTCATCATAACTATCAAGCAGTTCGCGAACAGCTCCCCAAAAACTGAGCTTTCCATTTCGAACCAAATCAGTTATTTCTTGCTCTTTACTAGAAGCTCCCTTAAGTACATAATAAAGGTGCTCTATTCCGTCTAGGCCTGCATCAAGGGCGTCATCTAGCATAACACTCATTGGGAGGTGTCCTGTGGTCTTAAGCCCTCTAGCTTCCGCTTGGCGAAGTATTTCTAGGTATATCTCTTTGCTTAAAGTGCTGTCATATATTTTAACGAAGTCGACACCTAAAGCTACTAAAGAATCTAAAGCATGTGTAACATCCTCTTTAGATTGAAGCTCTAAAGATCCCTGCCAAGTAGAATTCTTGCCATCTAGTTTTGGCCCGCTCGTAAAAATTGTAGGACCAACTAGTGTATTGTCGGAAATTTCTTGTTTCCATTGTAAAATTTGTGGGGTGATATCTCCCCCAGCTTCTCGAATAGTTGTCACACCATTGGTAATATAAAGGGGAAGGAGTTTTTTGTTTTCATCAACAAGATTACTTCCTCCACGTAAATGAACATGCATGTCCCATAACCCGGGCATAACATACATGCCAGTAGCCTCAATTTCAGTATGTGCTGCATAGGCAATGGCTCCGCTAGGGAAAATATTCGTAATCCGACCATTTTCAATTAAAATGGATTGTTGAGGAATAGTTGATCCTGATTCTATATCGATGATACTGGCATCTTTTATTAGGATTGAATCAGGACTCAGCTTTACTAATTTGCATCCACCATATAGTATAAAAAGTAAGAGAAAGCTAAAGCGAAGGAATTTAGAAGTCATTGTATCTTATTTTTGATGGATTGCTAATAACAGGAGCGGTTAAAAAGAAAAGAACATAATAATTTACCAATCGTTGTATAAATAAAACTGTTAAATATGAAGAAAACACTGCATCTATATTTTAGTTATAGATGACTCATATAGATACATTTTATGCAAAAAATTGCGAGGTTATTAATATATTATTGGCTTGGTTTTTGCAGCTAAAATCTTCGATAATATAGAAACTATTTAAATTCCCTATGCGCAATAACAATTCATCAAAACTTGGCTTCTGGGATAGAATTGGTATTGGACTTTCTGGGGTTTGTGCCATTCACTGCCTTTTAGTTCCCTTTCTAGTGGCCTTAATTCCTTTGTGGCCTGCTTTTGAAGATTTTCATGAATACACTCACTTGATTTTCTTTATTGCTATTGCTCCAACGGTTTATCTTTCTTTAAAACGTCAGCACAATTCAAAAAAAGTTACGGTTTATTTACTCTCAGGTGTGGTAGTTATTTTTCTTGCTTGGCTATTAAACCATAGCTTAGGTGAAATGGGAGAAGCTGGCGTAACACTTATTGGTAGCTCATTATTAATAAGAGGGCATTGGCTAAACTATAAAACGAAAATGTGCAAAATCCCTCAAGACAATAATTAGTATAATATAATACTTAGGGGTTGTTGATAGGGGGCTTATTTGATATCTTATTATTGGTCAAAATAAGTCTCTCTCGTGTCGATAAAATCTCTACTATACCCGCTTGGTCTAGTCTTTCTATTTGCAACAAATTGTGATTTGTCGCCTTTAGGGGACGATGAAATATATCCAGCAAGTATTCCTGAAATTGAAATGGGAAAACTGGTGGAGATGAATAAGGAATACCATGCAATGAATGATGGTGAAATCTGCTCTACTCTAAACGAGTATGGATTAACGGGATTTAGCCGAGTTCTATTTATTAACGATACAAACCCGTGCTTAAATAGAGATGAAGTTAGAATTGAAATTCAATACTCTGAAGAGCTATTAAATCAAGCCAAAGAGGCCTTAATTGCAAATCAAGAGTATACAAATGTAGTAGATACAGAGAATCTGAACTTAAAAGAATCTCTTCCGTTGTATGGGTGCACAATTTGTGAAGGACCAAATATAAATAGTGTGCCTTTGCAATGGCGTTTTACTTTTAGCAATCAGACTAAAGAAGAAATCGAAGTTCTTGGAACAGAGATATCTGTTTATGTAGATGCAAATGGAGTGAATAGAATTTGGGGAAATTGGTATCAGGTTTATGCACCAAAATTTATTGAGGTAGGCTACATCTACGCACAAGAAGTGTTTTTAGGAAAGTCTTTAACATATGAAGACTCTTCTGGAACCTTAATTCAGCACACAATATCTGCTTCTGATTACGGTAAAACGCCATATTTAAAATATGTTCCTATAAAAAAAGAAGGAACGCTAGAGTTGCGAAAGTGTTGGATTGTTGAACTTAAAATTGATTCAGAGCTTAAGTGGAGAGGGATGGTAGATGTAAAAACTGGAGAAATCGTGAATGTAGAAACGATTTAGGCTTTATAAAAAGTAACATTAGGCCGATAAGTAACTCTATTTAGTAAAATAAATGAACAATTAATGATGACTCCACAGCCTTACGGTAGGAAAAATTAAGTGAATAAATGAAAAATATACTTATTGTAGAAGATGATATGATTATCTCCTTAGTTGTTGAAAACATGGTTAAGGAGTTAGGCCACAAAGTTGTTGGGAAGGCAGTTTCTGGAGAGGAAGCTATTGCATTGGCTCTAGAAAAAAAGCCAGATTTAATACTTATGGATATTCGTTTAAAAGGCGAAATGGACGGTATTGAAGCCGTAGAACGTATAAAAAAAGAAATGATGGTCTCTGTAATTTACCTGACAGGTAATTCAGACAAATTGAATTATGACCGCGCAAAAAGCACTAATTTTACCGATTTAATTGTAAAGCCATTTACGATAAACGACCTTAGCAACTCTCTAAAACTTGTTGTCTAAAAATCTGTATCTTTTTTCAAAACATTCCGTAATGAGGAAAGGTTTTAAAAAAGGGCAACATTATGAGTTCACAGTTCAGGAAACTAAAAAATGATTTAAAAGATATAGAAAGAGACTCTATCAATGAGTTAAATGGGGTTGGTGATTCTGGTATAGAATCAAATTCAAAGCTTTCTAATTATATCCTATTGTTTGCTTTTATAGCAACATTAGCTGTTTACACAGGTTCTCAAATCAATTTCTCAAATTGGAATATTTTTGCTCCCTTCACGGAGACATTTAATTCAATAAATGAACCTAGTGAAGATCTTTTAAATCGAATGGGTGATTGGATGGCTGAGATGGGTTATGGAGAGCTTACCCATGAAGAACTCAAGGCGTTAAGAAGCGAAGGCGTAACAGCCACATTCACAAACGGTATTAGAGAAGTTGGCTATACCGATGTTACTCTAGAGCAATTAGTAGAACTTCAAAGAGCCGATGTTAGTGAAACGTATGCAAGAATGATGAAGGAGTTGGGATACGAGCTAAGTATTGATCAGCTCATTCAAACCCGCAATAATAAACTAACCGCTGCTTTTACTAGCCAAATGCTAGACTTAGGATATACTAAGGAAGAACTTACCATTGATAATCTAATGCGATTAACCTCTATTGGAGTTACAAGTAATTTGGCAGAACGTTTAACTGAAAGAAGAGGTGAACGGCCTACCATTGATGAATTAGTTCGTTATCGTATTAGTAATCAGAATTAAGCCAATATTAAATATTGGAACAGTGATGGAGATATTTGGTACATAGGTTAAATATGAATCAACTATACTTTATGAAAAGCTCAAAAATTTTATTAGCTACACTGTTAACTTTTTTTATTTCAGGATATGCATTCGCACAAAATCCTGTTAAGGGTAAAGCCGGCTTTGGCCCAAAAATTGGATATTACAAAGCCCCTGATGCTGACAACGGCACTATGTTCATTGGCCTTCAATCACGAGCTAGGGGCGAGGTTTTTGGCTTTGAGCTTGCAGCAGAATATAGAGGTGAGCAAGATTTTACCGTTACTGGTGGCAAAGTTACAGTAAGTCAAATTCCTGTTACAGGCTCATTAATGCTGTTTGTTCCAATAGCACCAAATTTTCAGCCGTATGGATTGGCAGGTTTGGGTGCTTACTACACAATGTATGATTATGACGGAGGTTTCGTAAGCCCAGGTGATAACTCAGACGTTAACTTTGGATATCACTTAGGTTTTGGTTTAGATTTACCTCTCAATAGTTCTGCTGCTCTTAATGTAGACTACAGATATTTATTCTTAGACGGCAGTGAAGACAGAATTAGTGAAAAAGAATTTAGTGGAAATGTAATTTCAGCAGGACTTACTTTTTACTTTTAAACCTATTGTATAACACCTTAAAACCCATCATGATGCTATTATGATGGGTTTTTTTATGCCCGATAAATTAGAATATAATTCAGTATAGAAAAGGGCTTCCAGTAAATTGTTTGAATTTTAGACTAAGATTTTTCATCCTCTCTATTAAATACTCTATTTTGTAGCACTATCAGCATTTGCTGAATAACCAAGTATAAAGCCAAAGAAAGTAAGCCATGCCTGAGATTATACTACCCGAAGTTGAACTGAACATTTATTCTCCAAAGAATCCTACAGAAGCTACAATAGTTGAGAACTATGTATGTAGCGCCGAAAGTAGCCCAAATATAGTTCGTCACATTACCTTCGATATTTCTGGAACTGATTTGGAAGGCAAAGTACGTGTTGGGCAATCAATTGGAGTTTTGGCTCCTGGTTTAAACGAAAAAGGCAAACCTCACAAATTGAGATTGTACTCTGTTTCATCACCATCAAAAGGTGAGGGCGGTAAGCAAAACTTAATTTCTACTACTGTTAAAAGGGTTATTGATGAAGTTGACGGCGTGTTATATACTGGTATTTGTTCAAATTATATTGCAAATCTAAAGCCTGGCGACAAAGTTAGAATTACAGGCCCAAGTGGTAGGAGATATTTACTGCCAGAAAATGCGGGTGATTTTAACTATGTATTTTTTGCAACGGGTACAGGTATTGCTCCTTTTCGAGGAATGATTATGGAACTCTTTGAAGCAGGTTTACAGGGAAATGTAGCTCTAGTTTTCGGCTGTCCGTATAGAACCGATTTATTGTACCCAAAGTACTTCAAAGAAATGGCAGAGAAGAACGAAAATTTTGATTACATCACTTGTGTTTCAAGAGAAGAAAGACGTGCAAACGGAAGTAAAAAATATGTTCAAAGTGCAATTGAAGATCATAAAGACGTTTTAGGCCCTATTCTTGAAAAAGAGAATACACTTATTTATTTATGTGGAATGAAGGGCATGGAAACAGGAATTTACCATAACCTTGCCCTTCAAGGCTATACCGATTATTTAGTACTTAGTGGTTCTCTACCCACAACCGATCCAAAAGAGTGGGATTGGGACGAAATGAAAAAATGTATTAAGCCATCTGCCAGAACCTTCGAAGAAGTATATTAGTAGTCATGGAGTTTAGTTACTCCTCCTGACACAATAAACCTCATAAAATCTGTAGAATCGGTTTTAATAGGTTTAACATGATGGGCTTCTACTATATATAAATTTCCTGAAAAATTATAGGAATGAGGGCAGTAAACAGCAATGTTGCCTTCAAGCCCTAAAGATTTAAGTGAGTCTTGAGTGATAAAACCTAAACGTTTAACACCAGAGACCCCAAAATCGACCAATACGGGCGAGGTGAATTTCTTTTTCTCCCCAACAAAGGCTTCTGTTAAGTCTTTTAACGAAGTATAGATAATGCTTACAAGCGGAGTTTTACTCAAAAGTTTCTCAAACCAGTTAATTATTGGCTTAGTAAATGCACGAGAGAAAATGAACCCCGTCAGTGCAATAGAAATAAAACCTGTTATAATTCCTAAACCAGGTATGCTGAAATTAAACCAACTAAAGAAAAGATAGTTTAGTGATTCATTCATCCAACCTATTGTAATTCCAATAAGATAAAAGGTGGCGCCAAGAGGAAATACAATCAACATTCCTCTAAAAAAGTAATTCAAAATAGTTTTCATAGCATAATAATTGGTTGTTTAATCTCTCAGAAAATAGAACGTAAAAGTTACGCATTGCTTTCATGAGTTAGAGAAAGAAATTTTCTATCTTTACAGCCTTAAATTTTAATCTGATAATATTTCTAAATGTCCACAAAAACTTCTTCCCAAATTAGAAAAGAGTTTTTAGAATTTTTCTCTGAAAAGAGCCATGCCATTGTAGATAGTGCGCCTGTGGTACCAAAAGATGATCCCACACTGCTTTTTACTAATGCGGGGATGAATCAGTTTAAGCCTATTTTCTTGGGTGAGGAAAAAACTTTGTCTCTAAATGGCAAAGAGTGGAGTCGCGCAGCAGACACTCAGAAGTGTATTAGAGTGAGCGGAAAGCACAATGATTTAGAAGAAGTAGGGCACGATACCTATCACCATACTCTTTTTGAGATGCTTGGAAATTGGTCGTTTGGTGATTATTTCAAGAAAGAAGCAATTGGCTGGGCTTGGGAGCTACTTGTTGATAAGTGGGGATTAGATCCTGATAGATTATATATAACTGTATTTGGTGGCGATAAAGAAGATGGCTTACCAGTTGATGAAGAAGCAATAGAGCTTTGGAAGAGTGAGACACCAATTAAACACAATCACATTCTTAAGTTCGGAAAGAAAGATAATTTTTGGGAGATGGGAGATACCGGTCCCTGTGGCCCATGTTCTGAGATACATATAGATTTAAGAAACGACGAAGAAAGAGCTAAAGTAGATGGTGCTGAGTTAGTAAATCAAGACGATCCACGAGTAATGGAAATCTGGAATCTTGTATTTATTCAGTTTAATAGACAAGCAAGCGGAGAGCTAATAGCACTTCCAGCTCAGCATGTTGACACCGGAATGGGTTTTGAGAGAATTTGTGCGGTTATTCAAGGAAAGACATCCAACTACGATTCAGATGTATTTACTCCTCTACTTACCGAAATTGCAAAGCTTGCAGGACTAACTTACGGTGATGATGAGAAGAAAGATATCGCCATGAGAGTAATTGCAGATCACATCAGAGCCGTTGCATTCTCTATTGCTGATGGAGCTTCTCCTGGAAATGATGGACGTGGTTATGTGATTCGCAGGATTTTACGTAGAGCTATTAGATATGGTTGGGATACGTTAGGTTTAAAAGAGCCCTTTTTCTATAAATTGGTTCATGTGTTGTCTGATCAGTTTAAGGATGTATTCCCTGAAATGGAGGCTCAAAAAGAATACGTTATCAACGTAATTAAATCCGAAGAACAGAGCTTTCTAAAAACCTTAGGGCAAGGGATAGACCTATTTAATAAGATTGCTAAAGGGAAAAAAGTAATAGCTGGAGATGACGCTTTTAAACTTCATGATACGTATGGATTCCCTATCGATTTAACTCAATTAATGGCTCGCGAACAAGGTCTTGAAGTTGATGAAACTCGCTTCAACGAATTGATGAACGAACAAAAAGATAGAGCGCGTGCTGCTGGTAAATTCTCTGTTGATCATAGCCAAGTGGATGATTGGGTTATAGTAACTAAAAATTCCGAAGAATTTGAATTTGTTGGTTATGATGATGCTGAAATCGAAACGGTTATAACGAGCTATAGAGTAGAAGGTGATCGTGTAGCTTTACAATTAGCTAAAACTCCTTTCTATGCCGAAAGTGGCGGACAAGTTGCCGATACAGGCGTACTTGCTAATGATGATGTAATAATTCGCATTAATGATGTACAGAAAGTAAATGGTGAGTTTATTCATTATGCTGATTCCATTCCTGAAGACTTAACGGGTACTTGGACAGCCTCAATTGATTTAGAACGTCGTTTAGAAATCCAAAAACATCACTCAGCAACTCACTTAGCGCACGCTGTATTACGAGATGTGTTAGGTGAGCATGTTGCTCAGAAAGGTTCTTTAGTAGATGAACATCATTTGAGATTCGATTTTTCTCATTTCGAAGCTGTTACAAGAGAACAACTAGATGAAATTGAACAAAAGGTAAACCAGAAGATTCAAGAAAATATTCCTCTTTTTGAAGAACGTAATGTACCCATAGATGAGGCTCGTCAAAAAGGTGCAATGATGCTTTTCGGTGAGAAATATGGCGATTTGGTTCGTGTTATAACTTTTGATGAAGACTTTTCGGTAGAACTTTGTGGTGGAACTCATGTTGGAGCAACAGGAGAGATTGGATACTTCCGATTTACACAAGAAACCTCTGTTGCTGCTGGTGTTAGAAGAATTGAAGCTGTATGTGGTAGCGCTGCAGATACATTATTAAGGGCAGAACATCACCTTCTACAAAGTATAAAAGAGGTTGTTGGCCAAAGCAACGATATTCCTAAAGACATCCAGAAGTTACTAGATGATAAAAAAGAGCTAGAGAAAGAATTAGCGAAGATAAACCTTCAGAATACCGGAGCTAAGCTCGATGAGTTAATTTCAGAGGCGAGTAGTATAAAAGAAGGTGTTCAGCTTGTAAAAGGTGAAATTGCCGGCGCAGACATGAATGTACTAAAGCAATTGGGTTACGATGCTTTGCAAAAGATTGCAAATAATAGCGTCATTGTACTTGGCTCAAAGGATGAAGCCGAAGGAAAAGTTTATGTTATGGTAGCTGTAACCGAAGATCTTATTAAGACAAAAAATCTTAAAGCAGGCGCTCTAGTTGGCCAAATTGGTAGATTAGTTGGCGGTGGTGGTGGTGGGCAAGCAAATCTTGCTACAGCTGGTGGGAGAAATCCTGAGAAATTAACAAGCGCTTTAGAAAAAGTGAATGAAATTTTAGAAGAACACATTAACTAAGTGTTCGGATATTAGACGAAAACTTCCTAAAAATTGGATATATTCCAATCCCTTTTGGAGGGACCAAGGATTCAATTAAAAGAACTATGGCAAAAAAGATAAAAGACGACATTCAATTTGCACCAAAAGGTATCGGAGACGTTAGCGAAGGGGCAGTTCAAAAAGGGGTAGATTTACCTCCTGCAACAAAAAAGAAACACAAAGCATTAGGCCTTTCGACAGATAGCTTAAAAGCTATGTACGAGCAAATGTATTTACAACGCCGCTTTGAAGAACGCGCAATGCAACAGTACCAAAAAGGTAAGTTTGGTGGTTTCTTGCATGTATATATTGGGCAAGAGGCAATCTCTACAGGTACTGTTTTTGCTTTAAACGACAACGATGATATTATCACTGGTTATCGTGATCATGGTTGGGGACTTTGTCGTGGAATTACACCAGCTGAAGGGATGGCTGAGTTGTTTGGTAAAGGTACTGGTTCCTCTCGCGGAAAAGGTGGTTCTATGCACTTTGCAAAAGCTGAAAATCATTATTGGGGTGGTTACGGTATTGTTGGTGGTCATATTCCTATAGCTGGCGGTTTAGCTTTTGCTAACAAATATCAGCAGAACGACCGTATTTCTACATGCTTTTTTGGTGATGGTGCTGTTGATCAAGGCGCACTCCATGAGACGTTTAATATGGCTCAGTTATGGAAGCTACCTGCAATTTTTGTAGTGGAAAACAACGGCTACTCAATGGGTACCGCTGCAAGAAGACATACTGTTGCTGAAATTGTTGACCGTGCTAAAGGTTATGGCATGAAGAGTGCAGTAATCAACGGAATGGATGTATTCTCTGTGTATGAGAAAATGAAAGAAATTGCAGACGACGTTCGTGAAAACTCAACCCCTTATTTTGTTGAGATTAGAACTTATCGTTACAGAGGTCACTCTATGTCTGATCCTCAAAAATATAGAACGAAAGAGGAGCTGGAAGAATATCAAGGGTACGACCCAATTGAAAGGTTGAAAACCTACATTCTTGACAACAAAGTAGCAAAACAAGACGACCTAACGGAAATCGAAGAAAAGGTAGAACAAGAAATTCTTGATGCAATTGATTTTGCAGATAATTCAGAGTTCCCTAAAGCGGAAGAACTCTATGAAGATATGTTCGAAGAAGACAACCCTTACTTCCACGTTTAAAAAATTATACGAGTATTAAGATGGCTGAATTACAATTTAGAGAAGCAATAAAGCACGCAATTGACGAAGAAATGGGACGTGACGAACGTGTCTTCGTAATGGGTGAAGAAGTAGCAGAATATAACGGTGCGTATAAAGTAACCGAAGGCTTATTAGATAAGTATGGTTATAAAAGAGTAATAGACACACCAATTTCTGAGCTTGGTTTTGCAGGCATTGGAGTTGGTGCAGCAATGAATGGTTTGCGACCAATTGTCGAATTTATGACCTTCAACTTTGCAGTGCTAGCAGCTGATCAAATCATTAACCACGCTACAAAAGTGAAATACATGACTGGTGGCCAAATCAGTTGTCCTATCGTATTTAGAGGGCCAAATGCATCAGCTGGTCAGTTAGGTGCAACACACTCTGTTGCTTACGATTCTATGTACGCTCACTTTCCAGGTTTGAAAGTAATCTATGTGTCTGAACCAAACGATGCAAAAGGGTTAATGAAAGCGGCAATTCGTGATGATAATCCTGTTCTTTTTATGGAATCGGAACAAATGTACGGATTGAAAGGCGAGGTTTCTGATGAGGATGATTACATCATTCCTATCGGAAAAGGAAAAATTAAGCGAGAAGGAAGCGATGTTACTATTGTAGCACACGGTAAAATGTATCATGTTGCTGTACAAGCCGCTGCCCAGTTAGCAAAAGACGGTATCGAATGTGAGATTATTGATCCACGGACGGTAAAGCCTCTAGATGTACCTTTGATTGTCGAATCAATTAAAAAGACAAATCGTTGTGTAATTGTAGATGAAGCTCATCCATTTGCAGGGTTTGCAGCTGAAATTGGATTCTTGATTCAAAGAGAAGCATTTGATTATTTAGATGCTCCTGTACAACGTGTTACATTACCAGATGTTAATGCGCCTTTCGCAAAAAACCTTTTTGATATTTGGTATCCTAGTCCTAAGCAGGTTATTGATGCTGTTAAACAGGTTACTTACAGAAACTAAATTAAATTCACTTAATCGAAGAAGAACATGGCCATAAAGATTGAAATGCCGAAACTTAGCGACACCATGGAAGAAGGTGTAATTGCTAAATGGAATGTAAAAGAAGGCGACAAGATTGAAGCTGGAGATATTATAGCAGAAGTTGAAACTGATAAAGCAACTATGGATGTAGAAGCTTTTGATTCAGGGACTCTTCTTAAAATAATTCCAGGAGAAGGAGATGCCGTTCCTTTAGGTGGATTAATTGCTGTTATTGGTAAAGAAGGCGAAGATATTAGCGCTCTTTTAGAGGGTGGTGATTCAGCATCTGATAAAAAAGACGCCCCAGCTAGTTCTGATAAAGCAGAGAAAGAAGCCGTTGTAGAAGTTAAAGAAGAAGCAAGCACAAACACTTCTTCCGATTCTGGAAGAGTAAAAGCATCTCCATTAGCAAAGAAAATTGCTGAAGATAAAGGAATCAATCTTTCAGAAGTTGCTGGTTCTGGTCCTGATGGCCGCATTGTTAAAAAAGATGTTGAAAGCTTCAAAACTACTACTGAAGTTGCTTCTGAAACTCCAGCAACATCCACTGTAAGAACAAGCTTCAAGAGTTTAGAAAGCCGAGAAGTTAAAGTTTCTCAGATGAGAAAAGTAATTGCTCGTCGCCTTTCAGAAAGCAAGTTCTCAAACCCACATTTTTACGAAACAGTAGATGTAGACATGAAGTCTGCAATTGCAGCACGTTCTTCAATGAATGCGGCTAACGATGTAAAAATCAGTTTTAACGATATAGTTGTTAAAGCCTGTGCTGTCGCTCTAACTCGCCATCAAGCTATAAACAGCTCATGGCAAGGTGATGTGATTGTTGAGCACGCTGACGTAAACATAGCCGTTGCTGTAGCAATAGACGAAGGCTTGATGACCCCAGTTATTAATCATGTGGATCAGAAAGGATTTCTACAGATTTCAGCTGAAACTCGTGAACTAGCAGGCTTAGCAAGAGATCGTAAGCTTGCTCCAGAGCAAATGGAAGGAAGTACTTTCACCATTTCTAACCTTGGCATGTTTGGTATCGAGGAATTCACTGCAATCATAAACCCACCAAATGCATGTATTCTAGCTGTAGGAGCAATTCGTGACGTTCCTGTAGTAGAAAACGGTGCAGTTGTTCCTGGTAAGCGAATGAAAATTACGCTTTCAAGTGATCACCGCATTGTTGATGGTGCAAAAGCTGCTAAGTTCTTGAACGAAGTTAAAACACTTCTAGAGAATCCAATTTCTATGTTACTATAGAAGAATAACACGATTTAGATTTACGCTATTTAGTGAAAAGCTCCTTATTTAATAAGGAGCTTTTTTTTTGCTTGATGAATTAATAAGTATGATAAGCCATTACCCTAATCGAAGATGGGTTAGTTATACTCAACCAAATAAATGATGGGCTCTAAATTAAGTTCACTTGCTTGTATTTGTTCAAATAGCTCAAGAGATTTAGTCCAACTCGAAATTTTTGCTGTATACAGGTAGTATTTTCCTTCTATAGCATCTGAAACTGTTGATTCGATATCTAAATTGGTAAGAATATTTTGAGAGCTCTCTAGCGCTTTATCTTTACTACTAAACGTCCCTATTTGAAGTTGTATCGTAAAGTTATAATCTACAAAGGGTACTGGAACGTATCGGATAAAAATATTTGGCGAAATATTTTTAGCATTGTATGAACTGAGTTTTTCTAAAGAAGCTTTTAAACTGGGGTTAGAAATTGTTAGCACTGTATAAGCATTAGGAGAAAACTGCTTAACCTCTGTTTGTAATTGGTATTCAGTTAAAAGCCGCTCCACAAAATTATCTGCGTTTTGCTTAGTTTGAAAATAGCCAAGCTGAATTTGGTACCGAAGTGGAGTAGGAATAACTTGTTTACTATTATAGCACTGTTGAATAATAGCAGTTGTTTCTAAGGTAGCCATTCTAGAAGAAATAACTTTCTGAATTTTAAGTGCTTCGGAAAGTGAGTTTCTAGTTTTTGTACGTACAGAGAAAAGGTTGGTGTTGTAAAAAATATCAATCTCATAGGTGGTGTTTTTTTCAACTTCCTCAGCAATATTTAACGCATTAAAGAACGATTCAAAACCACCAATTTGAACAGAAAAAGAGCAAGATCTAACAGGTTTAGTAGCTTCAGGTTCCACCTCAACGATATCAGACTCAGGAATAGGTTGTACTGTAGGCTCAGTAATAGCTTTTTGAGATTGAGCTTCAGCGATATCTTTTTCAAGTGTATAGTACAGCCTTAAAACAATCCTCCGATTCATCTCTTTGGTTGCAGGCAATTGATTACCCAAAGAATCTAATACTACCAAAGGTCTTGAGTCTGCGTAGCCAGAGGCTTTAAGCCTTGAAACAGGAATGCCTAATCCATTAAAATATTTAACTACATTAGAAGCTCTAGCTGTAGAGAGTTCCCAATTTGAAGGATAGACTGCGGATGAAATTGGGCTACTATCAGTATGACCTTCAACATCAATGTTAAAGTCATCGTACTTAGTTTCTTTTATTGCCAGTAAAACTTTACTTAGCTGTTTTAAGCCTTGAGGCTTAAGTTTGGCACTACCAGAGCTGTAAAAGTCATCACTTCTAAATCGAATTCTCAAATCATTTAAATCACGAGAAATAGCAATTGAACCATTCTCGATATCTTCCCGCAAGAATTCTTCGAGTTCAGTTTTAATATCCTCAATTGGGGTAGTTATATACTCTGTTTCAACTACTGAAGAATCAAAAAGATTAGATATTGAAAGCCGTTCATCTTCCTTAAGTTGAGAAAATGAAAGCAGAATTATAAGAAAACCTAAAACAATGGTAATGATGTCGAGGTAACTTACCTGCCAGCTTTCATCATCTTCCTCTTCAAACGGTTGTTGAGGAAACAGTGAGTTTTTCTTGTTATTTGGTATTCTATCGCTCAAAATTTTCTTTTATATAGATGGATTTAGTCTAGATTTTGTTTTTTCCACGGCGCATATGAGCCTGAAGTTTATCATAAATCTGTAGCGATGACTTTTGTTCTTGAATCAGAATAATTCCTTCAAGAATAAGTTTTTCTCTAAAATACTGTAAAGAGGCACTGTTATTCATTTTCTTTGCCATCGGAGTAAAAATGAAATTACCAATGATGATTCCATATAAAGTTGTCATTAATGCTGAAGCCAAACCAGCCAAGAGAGCATCCATTTCATTAAAGCTTGATAGAATAACAATAAGCCCAAAAAGTGTTCCTAGCATACCGAATACAGGCGATGTTTTACCCATGCTAATAATAATTTGATTGATGCTTAACTGACGGGAATAAGTTTCTTCGATGTAAATCTCGCCAAGGTCTCTAAGTTCTTCGGTGGTGTAGTTAGTATCTAGAATTGAGAATAGGTATCCTTCAAATTGATCTGCAAATTCTTCACTAAGATCTGAAATCGCTGTAACTCTGTCTTTTTTAATTCTCTTTTGCCAGTATAGGATGTTATCAATATCATGGCTGATTAGCTCGTCATCAATTTTACTGTGAGAGAATAATCGTAAACTCTCTCTAAATGCGACAATTACATTTTTAAAAGGATAACTAATAAATACACTAGCAGCTATTCCTCCAAAAACAATAGCAAGACTAGGTAGGTTTAGAAACTCATATTGGTTAGGAACTATATCATACTCAGTATAACCTGTTACAAGTAATGTACCCCATACAAGTATTGCAATCGAAATGATAAAGCTAATGATGTTAAGTATAGATGTGCGCATTATATACTATTAGTTAAAAATTTCGTTCGAGTTTATCATTAATCAATCCTTGGTTTTGTAATTCTTTAATAATAACTGAAGAGTTTGGAATGGGTGTGTTTCTATCCATTTCTAATGCTTTTCTCCAATTCTCAGTAAAAAGTTCTATCGAGCCTAAACCAAGGTATATACTTCCTTTTAAAGCAAGAATATCTGCAGTTTCTTTGATTGAGATGGCTTTGTTGATTAAATAAAGAGCGTCTTCGTATTCCGCATTATAAAACTGTTGTTGTGCTAATATATAAAAGGTGGTTATCCCATTTGCTTTGCCGAGGTATAGCTTATCTAACTCATTTTTATATTCTTCTGTCAGCTTAGTTCTGGCTGGGTCTTCTTCAGAGATAGTTTCTGTAGTTATTGTAGTACTATCCTGAATTACGGATTCTTGTTGAGGAATCTGTTCAATAGTTTTTGAACTCCCACAACCTATTACTAAGGCAAATAGGATATAGCCAGTTAATAAACTTTTAAAGGGCGATATGTTATTTATTGCTTGAATGGTTATTTACCTAAACTGAGATTTAAATATGTGTTTGTTTTTTGGCTTCATTTCGGATGGCATTCATCAACACTGTTTTGGCTTGGTCTGTATTCAAGTCAGTATCAATTTCAGCTTGATCAAGTTCAATTCGAATTAAGCGTTGCTCACGTCTTGGTCTTACAGCGAGTACTTTGTTAATAATCTCTTTATCTAAACCTACAAGTGCATTTAGAAGTACTTCTGTACTCAACTGGCTTACAGCAGCTTTGATAATTTCTTCATCAAGTTCAGGAATTTGATCTATGGTAATGAATTGCTCTTTGATAATTTTTCCAACGGGGGAGCCAGTATCAATGAGCTGTTGGATATACCTTTGTTGATCTTTTAGAGGAATCTTATCTAGAATAGGTAAGATGTTCTCTGCTCCTAACTTTTCTTCTTTCTCGGCTTCTTTTAAATCCATGGCTTTGTCGAATAGCTTAGCAGAAATATCCGCATGTTGCTTATAAGAAAGGCTATGCAATGTGGCCATTTTAATCATAATATGGGTAGCTCTGTCGCTATCAAACTTCTCCAGAATTTCGGCAGCCTTTGCATCAGGTAGATAATCTAAAACCAAGGCAGCAGTTTGAGTGTCCTCGTTTTTCATCAAACTGATAATTTGCTCGTCTGAAATATGATTTAAGAATTTAAACAAGCCAAGCTTAGCATGTTTGCTTTCTGTTTGGCTATTAGAGCCGTTTGGTTTTAGTAATGCATTAAAATTCTTTGCAACTTCACGTTTCTTTTCAATGGATAGCTCTGGCAGAGTCTGTAAGGCCTCTACTATTGCATCATAGTGTGCAGGTCGCATTTCCTTTTTTAAAGACCGGATGAGCTGTCTATCGATTGAGGCAACGACTTCTGAAGCTTTTTTAATTCCTTGTTCTTGGTCTGTATCAATCCAAAATTCAAAAAGTAGGGATATCTCTTGTGGGTTTTTAAAAAATTGTTCGGTCAACTCGTCAATATCAAAATCAGAATCATTACTTCTGTTTGCGAGGGCAGTAGGTGAAAATTGATTATTAGGTTGAACTACTGGTGCATCAAAACTTGAATCGTTTCTGAAGCTATCTCTTGACTCTTTTGAAGATTTGTTATCCTTGTTTCTAGATTTCCATAAGAATATAAACAGTATGAGAAGCACAATTAAAACACCAAGTGCAATTAAGGGAAGTTTGTATTCGCTTAATTGTGTCATCAAATCAGGAGGAGTGGCCTCAACAGTAGTTTCCTCAACTGGTTCCTCTATAACAATAGGAGTGGGTTTTTCTCTACTAAAATCGGGAATAGAAACTTTTGTAATATTAATTCTATCACCACGGGCAGGGTCAGTTTTAATTGCCAAACCTGCAATGCGTCTCATAAATTCAATTTCAGGAGCGCTAAAGGAAGAATCTGCGTAAATATTAACGTCTAGTTTTGTGAGCTGAAGTGTTCTAAAAACATTCTGGTTTATGATAGTTTCCGGGATTTTATCTTCAGTCTGTTTTTCACGAAGACTTTCTTCTGGAAGAAAGGGGAGCCCAGGCATTATAATATTTTTCGGGCGTTCTCTTTTAATTTGGCTTTCGGAGGTTGCAATAGTTTCGTTAACCATTTCTGCCTGAACGGTTACATCAACAAAGAACATTTTTTTGTCGAAGTAATTAGACAGAATTTGAATTAGTTGTGAGTCATAGTTCTGTTCAAGAGTAGCAATTTTTAAATCTATAGATTCTGTTGTATTAACCGAGGAGGTAACTTGAGCTGTTGCGTTACCTACAATAAATAGTGAAAGGATAATGAATGAGATACAAACAAATAAGCGAAGCCAAGAAGGATTCTTAAGTGTATCAAAATTGATATCTAGTTTAAGTTGATCTGAATACATACCCTAATCCAAGAACTCTGTTTTTATTAATTGGTCAAGAACTTCCACATCTGGAATAAAAATATCAGGGTTAAAACGGATGGCTTTATCCCAACTTTGCTGTGCTTCTACTTTATTACCTTTTAAGTAATACAAGCTACCTTTAAGCGCGTACCCTTGCGCTGTTTCATATAATTTTAGAGACTCATTAACATACTTAAAAGCATTTTCAATATCTCTTTTATAAAATTCGTTTTGAGCTAAAATAATTAACCGTAGAGTTTTATCCACTTTCTTGGATAAAGTAGTCTCATAATCGAGTATCTCACTACTTTGTTTTATTTCGGCAATAATCTCATTCGCGTTAGCTGGAGGAACTTCAGGTGGTGTATAACCATCTGGATAGAGTAAAAACTCAAGGCCTTCCACAAAGTCACCATCGGGGGTGGCTTTAATTTCAAATTCAAGTATTTCAGGTGCTGCAGTAGCCTTTAAAATGCTAAGTTGTTCAGATTCAATGAATAGATTGTATTTTCCTGGAGGGATTTCATAAGCATAGAAGCTACCGTCTCCAAAAGTTCTAAGCTCTAAACTGTATTCACTATTCACTTTTTTTAAGGTAAGCTTTAAACCACCAACACCTTTTTTTAAGTTGTTGTCATATACTCTTTGTACTGAGCCTTCAATTACCCCAGACATATAGAAGGGGATTTCTATTTTTTTGAAACGATTTGGATCGGTAATAACTCCAAATTTCTCAAAATCTGGTACTAACATTGGGTTGTTTATTGCACCTTTATTCAATTCCATATTATAGAAGTAATATGGCTGCATTTGTGAAAAGTAGACCACTCCGTTTTTGGCAATACTAGATGAACCAGATTTATTTATACGAAGTGCATTTTCGTTGATTAGGTCATCTCCGTTATCATAAGTGCTATTATTATTGTTATCAACAAACAATTTAACAGCAGCGCCCGCTCTACCAACTTGATCTCGGCTTGTGAAAAGGAAATTGTTGTAATTGGTGTCGTAGCCAATAGACCCTCTAACACTTTGAGTAAAAGTATTTGAGTTTTTAATTTGGGTGACTGTTGTACTAGTTCTAATTTTATTGAAATCAATTATTAAATTAAAACGGACGGTGTTAAAGCTATTTTTAAAATTTCTGCCATAAGAAAGTTGGAAACGTCCCCGTTTTAATATGTTTCTTGATATTAAAATATCAGCTGATTCAGCTTCACCAATAGCTGGCATGTATCTAAAACTAGAACGAATAAAAAATCCACGTAAAATACTTGGTAAATTAGGGTTCTGAGTAATATTAAAAGTGGCAGAAGCATCAATAGCACTTGTGCTTGATGGATTAAAAGGCTCGAACTCGCCGGTGAAGCGATCTGCATATCCAATACGAAGATTAATCTTCCCAAAGTTACTATTACCATCTATCCGATAGGTAGTAGTATTCCCGGTATTTCTTACACGTGTAAATGACGAAAAGCGCACATTCATTGGGGTGCGTCCAATTTGAAAAGGAAAGAATAGATTACCAATAATTCGTTGATTATCGCCAGAGGTATTGTAAAGGTTTTGTTTAGATGTGAATTTGGTATAATCTAAATTAATGCTGGCAGAGTTAGGATAAATCACATTTAAGGAACTTCGTAGGTATGATTTTGAAACTGCTTCTAAGCTAAAAATGTAATTGGATAGAATTCTAGAGGATAAGACACTTGTAAAGGTTGGTTGATTGTCGTTAATACCTTCGTAATATTCAACGCCAGTTCTTAATGTTAGCCAATCATAGATACCATAAGCACCTTTTCCTTGGAGGGTTAAATTCTGATTAGTACTACCAATAATTGGATTATCTATACGCCCAGCGTTAATTGTATAATTAAAAACTCCTTGTGGCTGGAAGTTAAATGGAACTTGGACTCTTTTTGATCGTTCAATAATTTGGCCAGTAGGCCCGTAAATCTTTATATCAAATTGGGAAGATCCATATGAAATAGGGGCAAGGAATCTATAATTACCCATGTCGTTAGATTGCTGATAATCTATTAACAAGTTGTTTAGATAGAGCTCAACTTCTGACTGAGGTATTGTATTTCCTTGAATTTCAAACTCATCAAATCTTAATCGAGGCTCAATCGGTTCATTAGATAAACGAATACCAGTGTATGAACTTTGAATGATGCCGTCTGTACGAGTTTGGCCTAACGTTAATCTAGATAGGCTAGGTTGATCTCTAAACAAGTATCGCCACCGTAGGCTATTAGTAGCAAAATTAGAAAAATCATCTGAGTAACTTCCATAAAAAGTACCTTGTAAATCACCACCTGCAAGTTGTAAACCAATATTAGTATTGAAATTATATAGGTTTTGCTCAGAGTTTAGAGTAGAAGAAAGGTTGTAATCAAGAAAACCACCATCAATTAAATTGCGAACTCTATCAAACCGCAAATCATAATTAGTTTGTGTGTACTTGTTTCTATCAGCTCGGTTACGTTTCTGAGTTCGTAAAACTTTCTCTATAACAGGGATTTCCCTTTCAGACTCTAAGTTCAAACTTAGGGCGTTAAAGTCGATAGTAAAATTTAGGCCAAATACTTGATTAAAAAGAGAGGTGTTTAAATAATAGTCTAAGTCTGTGAGGATGTAATTATCGGCAGTTATAGGATATACCTTGTTTCCAAACTTTATAGTATTTGATTGGAAGTTGATACTATATGGAATCTGATCAATTGAAAACTTGCCACTAATAACTAATCCATTAGTTTTATGGTCAATCTCAAATGTTGAAAAAAGTTCATTTACAGGAAGGTAGAACTTGTCATCTTTGTAATAAGCAATTATTACAGTATTAATTACCCCTCGGTGTCTAAAATCTAGGTAAACTTCAGAAGCTTCTTCTAATGAATTTTGGGCATATAAGTGTGGTGTTGAACACAGGAATGCTAGAAAGAAGCCTAATGTTGAGAGGTAATAATACCAACGCGTGTTCACCTTATAGAATAGGGTATAGTTTTGGTTACAGTCTCCATTTGAGCCAAGTCTTTTGATGACAAATCTCCACGTTGACTTTCAAATTGTACTTTAATAGTGTAATTACCTTCAGGAAGATCGCTTATAGTTAACTCTTCTTTGTGTGTGCTATCAAAGTAGATGCTTGTAGAAACTAATCCTTGTTTTACAACTGCTCCAGATTCATCTAAAAGTGAAGTTGTTATCGAACCTAGGAAAGGTGTGTTTCCTGTACGTTTAACATCTGTTAAAATTACAAGCTGTCCATTTTCATTAACCTTAGTTCTTATACCAGAAATATCGATGCCTGTTGTAACAGTTCCCTTCTTGTAAAATAGGCCTGTAACTTGTTCGATTTTTATTCCAACTCTAGCAGTTACAGCATCGTTAGATTGGAGTTCCAATGGTGGCGTTTCTGGAGTAGAAGTTGTTCTGATTCTTGCCCAATAAGTACCATCAGGAATATCATTCTGTGCATTAATACGTAATCTAACTACTTGACGTTGGCCTGGAGAGAGTGTGAAATTTTGAGGGAATGCTTTTATTTTATCAGCAATAGAGTACCTAGCCTTAGCTACAGAATCATCTGTAACAATTGATCTTTTGCCATCATCATCTGTGCTACTATAGCCAAAAAAGAAATCAATGCTAATCTCTTGTGTATCATTAGAACCATTGATTACCATATAGGTACCAAACTTACTACCACTATCAATAAAAAGATTAGTAGGAGCAATGGTAACCTGTGCAATTAAATTGCTGGTAAGTAAACACAAAGCGCAAAGAATAAAAGATACTCTAGTTTTCATCAGATAGATATTATTTTAAAAGGAAACTAAAACTTAATCAAAAAGTATTAAACTTCTAAGGCTCATTTCTTAATATTAATGAACATTCTTGTATTAACAGTCAAAAAAAAGCCTCATTACCAAAATAATGAGGCTTTCAATAAAATTGGTCTGTTGCTTAGTTGTAAGTAACAGTAATTGTGATTGGGCTACCACCAGCAGAACCAGTACTGTAAGTACCAGCAACAGAAGGAGCGGCTAATGAACCACCAACGTCTAGATTGTCAGGGCCTGCAGTCAATGTAATATCATCACCAGTTGAAACTTCAGTTGCACCAAAGTATACTGTTGGAGTAAAAGTGATTGTATTAGTACCATCAGAAAGAGTTGCAGTACCAAAAGCAATATCTACAGAAGAAGTTGCATTACCGATAATAGAAATCTGGCCAGCAGCAGCAGTCTCACCTAAGTTTGCATTAGCAGTACCATCATTTGCGTTAGCTTTAATATAAGAAGCAATACCATTCTGGATTGTTCCTAAATCAATGTCAGCTTCGTTAGCAACAGTAAGAGCTGTAACTACAACAGCATCAACTGCAACATTAGCAGATTCTTGAGCAAATGTGTTAAAAGAAAAAGTTGCTACAAGAACAATAGCGGAAAGGAATAGTTTAATTGATTTCATAATTTGTATTAGTTGGTTTAGAATTTCTGAGACAAAGTTATTTAAGTAATGCGGTCTTAAAAAGTTAGATTCTCTTAATTAAACTTTTCTAAGAAATGAGGTGGGCGGGGAGCTCAATCGTATTCTAAGTATAGGACTACTTCTCCAGAATAGGTTCCGTTCGAAATATTTCCTACTTCGATAGTGCCATATACGTAGAGATATAAAGCTTGCCAAATATCAGATTTTAAACTACTTGATGATGGGTTATGAACAGGAAAGTAGCCTGTATTACCTTCTAAGGGTATTGCTAGTTTTTGGTTATTAATTCCTGAATTATTATACGCGGCATTTAATGAGATGGGTATTCTATCTGTAGAATTTGCACTCTCATTTATTAAAAAGTCGGGAGAATTTAAAGTTATATAGATATTCTGTGTATGATAGGCCCGAATACTATATACGCCAGCGTTAACTGCGCCTAATGGAATGGTGTAGAAACCAGAGTTAGAAACTAAAGTTCCAAAATTTAGATTCTGTTCTACAGTTACACTTAATTCTGGCTCAATATTAATATTGAGGTTTATAAACTGTGCAGAAATGGGTGAGTTTACTAGTAAGCAGAATAATGCAAGTAAAAAAAAATGCTTTGCGTTAATCATAGCTAATAGTAATTGAGATATTTGCAGTATATGAGCCTGCGTTAACCAATCCTAAATTTAATGAACCATAAATGTATAAATATGCGGTGTCGTTATATAAGGCGGGGTTATAACCTTGGTAAACAGGTGTTGGAGGTGGCGCAGGGGGGTTAGTGCCTCTATAGCGAATTGGAAACTGCGCACTAGCTATATTAGAAGCAACCATCATTTGGGTAGCTTGATTTGTATCGTTTGCTCCTCTATTTGCGTAGGCTGCTTCTAGTGTAAATGGTATGCGACAGGAAGGATCGCTGAGACAGGATAAGTTTCCATCTAAAAGAAGGTAGTTGTCTGCAGTAATATCAACCAGTACATCTAGATATTTAACACCTTCAATGCTTAATACTTTGGCGTCGAGTATAGTTTTTGATACTATACCTTCATTTTGTATTACCATACCAAATTCTAAATCTTCGGAAGGGAATAAGTCGGTTATTGTAACAGAATATATACTGCTGTAGTCACCAAAATCGATTTCTTGTGCATCAGATTTTGATGTGTTTAATAAGGTTAATAACAACACAACGCTGCACACTTTTAAAAAAAGTGTGCTAGAATTAGATAGATGTCTTATTTGCGAAGGTGTGGAAATCATATATAGTCAATCTCGATAGTGAAATCACCTTGATAGTTTCCTGGTTGAGCATTTTCGAGGTTTAACCTTCCTCCAATCCAAAAATAATATTTCCCGTCAAGATTAAATTCAATATTTCTATTGTCTTGTTTCAAAATCTCGGAAGTAGGTTGGTTTTCTTCTGCATTGGCTGATATCTCATAGCGAAATGTGATGCTGCCTTTTCCTTCAGAGTGAGTAAGTTGTTGTTCTAATAAATAATTGATTCTGAAAGCTGCCCCAGGTGTGCCTAGGGCAATCATATAACCAGCGTTGATATCATTAATCGGATTTATATACAGTTCTTTCTGACCTGGTTGTAAGTCGCCAAAGCGAAGAGTGTTTACAGTAATAAGTTCAATAGATTGGATTATTTCTGCACTAACATTTATAGAGGCAGTAATCGATTTCTTTTCTTGAGAGAACGCCGACACATAACAAGCAAAAGTAAAAAATAAAAGGAATTGAACTCGTCTCATAACACAACTTAATTTCTTACAAGTTTGCTAAAATCAGACTATATAGCCAGTTAATCTTTTTTAATTATTAAACATAGGCTATTTCTTAGTAAGTAGATATGTGGAGAGGCGATTTAGTTTGGAAAGGAATCAAAGTAATAGGGTGGATCAATGATTTCTTGTCCTTTTAATTCTAAAGTTCTAGGAAGAAATTCATTTCGTTCTTTGTGTACTAGCGACTTAATAACATAATTATAAGTTAGAATTTGCCCATTATAGCGTCTTGGAAATTCAATAGTGACGGAGTAAACACTATCAATAGGGGCCTCGTCGGTCATTTGAAAGCTAGTTGTTCTGGTAAAGGGTCTTAAATCGCCTTTTACTTCTAAAAATTCTTGGCCTGGTATAAATGTACTATCTAAAAGCATAGGCTTTAGATTTATGTTAAATGTCACTTTTGTTTGAGCAATAGCAGATACAGCTGGTGCTATTAAAAAAACGAATATTAAAACTAATTTTTTCATTTTGATGCTATTAAATATTTGATTCAAAGTGATTAATTTGATGGTCGTTCAATAACTTTATCCTTCCAGTGGAGTATGGAAAAAACTCGTTCTCTAGGAAATGAAGGAGGGACGTTATATCTAAGGCGCTCATCATATTGATAATTTTTTGCAAAACCAGAAGCAACGCCCCAACTATTAAAGGTACCAACAGGACCGCGTTCGTCTTGAATCATCCCCCCTAAAAGGTTTATAGTACCTCTAGAGCCTCCACTTGTGTAATTTTCAACATAAAAGGATGAATTCAGAGCCATTAAAGAAGCTTGAATGGTTAAGTCTCTAGTTCCTGAAAATGAATGAGCGTTACGGTCAACTCGAATATCTTGTTCGGCAACAAGGCCAAGGAAATCTGTGGAGTTAGGGTTGACGATTGGGTTATCGTTGTATTGTACGTCTCCAATAATTTCGATATCTCTTTCAGAATGTATTGTTAGGTTGCCACTTACTGTACCATAAATATCAATCTCATCTGTAGAGGAAATGATACCATTGGTAACCGACATGTCATAATTTTGTGGTGCTAACCAGCCAGACCATCTACTATATTTCGAAATGTCTACAGTTCCGTCACTTCGAGGAACAACTAAGATTGGCTCGTTGAATGTAAGACCATTTGAATTTGCAAGAGCTTTAAGCTCGGCAACCTGCTCTGATACATCGAAATTTTTATTTGGGGCGCTAAAGTTAGAGCCACCATTAAATTGCGGGTTATTAGAATAAGAACTATGACCAACCCAATTGTTAGGGCTAGTGACTAAACCGTTGAAAACAGGATTACCAGCAATTCGAAAAACACCATTTGTATGTACTGGGCCACTTAATTCATCATTTGTAGTAAAATAGATATTTGAAGGTTGGTTATCAGTGAAATAAGAATATTTAGAAAAAGAATCTCTAGACATTAATACCTCTGTACTAACCTTGTAACCTTCAAAAGTGGCAGTACTATATAGCACTACGGTATATTGATCCCAATTACTAACAGTTACGGAATCATCTAAGTTGCCGATTGTATTTTGATCGTAAGTTGTAAGTGTACCAGAGCCTTGTTGAATAGAAGTAGTGTTGATAGTTCCTGTCCAATCATTATCATCTAACAATCGTTGAATGGCTTCATCAACTAATGAAATGGATATATTTCGAGCCTGTTGCTCGTAAAAGTAGTCAACCGTTTTGTTTGGAAGTGCACTAATTCTATTTGAGAGGCTGAGCCGAGTCATACCTACAATAATTACTAATCCACTTACTAAAAAAATTAATCCTCGTCCCATATTAACTCCTAGTAATAATTTTTATTTAAGTTAGTAGGAAAGAAAGATCGTTTCCATACAGTACGATAATAGTTTGGAGGTCCTGTTGTATTTGCATTTTGATAGTAAGGCTCAGGGCTCTCCATAATAATTTCTATCTCAATTTCTTTTACATTGTTAGAGTTGGTTGTAGCGGCTCCAACAGCGTTTAGATAGCGGATATTAAAATAACTAACTGGAAATTTTGTTATTCCGTCGTCAGTATTTGAATTAGTAGGACCTTCTCTAACTAGATAGTAATCGTTTGGATTTTTAGTGTTTGATACAGGGCTACTAGGCTTTTTCCAAGACCAAGTAACTTTAGTGGCGTCTAAAACATCATTGTCATAAATATCGCCCCAAAACACAATTTCATCATGTCTAATGGTTGTTATAACAGTGTTGGTATATTGGTAGCCAATTCTACTAATATCATGAGAAATCAAATCAACCAAATTTTCCAGTTTTTGATTGGTGATGGTTGCAAGTGTAGTTTCTTGCGTATGGTTCTGTACTTGAGCATTAAAAAACAAAATGCTTAATAGTAGAAGCCCACCAACTATAAAACTTGTTACAATTCCTACATTCATATTATTGCTTGAACGATTTTACAAATTCCAGAATAATTGGAGTATTTTCAGAGTTCAACTCTTTAACACTTACTCTAACTAGATACTTTTTCAGATTATTAGAAGTGGAGATTAAAGATGAGCTACCATCTATAGTATACACTGAAGAATACTCGCCACCTGAACCATAAGTAATAGTTCTATTTATGGGGAAATTTTTAAAATAGTAGGCAGAAGTGTTTGAACGGAATTCGTTCTCATTAGTAATCCATCTCATTTCGTCAATTACGGCTTGACCCGTAGAAATAGCGCGATATTCCAATTCAGAGTTAATGATAACTTCATTATTACCCTGAAAAGAACGAACAGTGGTAGCCGATAAAATTGAAAAGGCTACCATGGCTCCCATTAAAAGTATTAAATCAGAAAAATCATTCATTGTTGGAACGTGAATTTATTGTAGCACATTGAAAAGAGTTCTCAAAAAGAGAATCATTACAAAACTAATTGAATTTGCTCTCTTGTAAACAAAAATGCTAATTAAAAATACTTAACGACCTTATTTGATAAGTGTTAATTTTTTCACAAAAATTCCTTCTTTCGTAGTTAAGCGATAGAAATAAACGCCTGTAGAAAGGTTATTCGCACTTAATGTATACTGATAGTTTCCTGCTGCGAGTGAGTTGTTTATAAGAGTACTAATTCTTCTACCGATAACATCAAAAATTTCAAGTTTAACAGTGCTTGTTTCACTGATGCCATATTCAATAATGGTAACTGGATTGAATGGATTCGGATAGTTTTGATTTAAGTATACACGCTTGGGAATTGAAGTTTCTATCTCTGGTGTTGAGATTTGGAGAGAGAAACGAGTAGATAATGAAGAGCTCTTTTGGGTTACACTCATTTTACCTTTTGGGGAATTGGAAGAAATCTTTCCTTTTGTTCCATAAAAGAAAGTGTAACTTCTTTCTTTTATTAAATCTATAGTTTTTCCAGTTTCATTATCTAATAGTGATACAAGCCATTCTTCGGGAATTCCTTTTTCACCTGAAAGTCGGATTGTAAACTCTCCTGAGTATGGCAATCCATTTTTAAAGGCACTTAGACTCAGCGGAATTTTGATTCTATTTGTTAAAGTAGAAGGTAAGCTGTTTATGGCAAGTTGAGTTCCGTCATCTAATATAGAATAAAACTCTAGCTGGGAATCAGAGAAAGGAACGAGCCTATAACCGTCGTAGTGATCAATTTCTTTTGAACCGTCTTCACTAAACATAAAGCTAGTACGTTTGCTCAAACCATCTGTAACGGCTTCTAACTCTATTACAGGAATTGTGAAACTAGTTTCTTTTTTAACAAAATCTCCACCAGTAGTTTTTGCTGCTTTTTTTACTATTAAAGATGGGCTACTTGCGTTTGCCTTAGTCCAAAATCCCTGAAATGGAGATATTAAACCACTGCCGAGAGTTCCTGTTGTTCCATTCCATGTTAAGTATTCCCCATTTCCAGAATTTGCGGATGGATCCCAAACATAGATTGTGGATTCTATATTGGTTTTAGTCCAGTTTGCAGCGTCATCCCAGTCAATGGTTGCGCCAAATGGATTACCCACAAGATTCCAGCCAGAGTCGGCTGCAGTGGTGTAGGTAACTCCAAAATCAACTTGCGTTCCGTTACCGTCAAACTCTTGACCGGTTACATCTATAGTATCTGGTAGCGGATTGTTGTAGAGAGGGTCGGCAGCGATATCACCGAAAAAGTAAACAAAAATACCTTGGCCTTGGGTTAGGTTTTGAACTGAGCTAGTTGGCGCTCTAAATCTTTGATTATCAGTTCCAGGGTAGCTCTCAAGATAAGTTAGGACATTTGGTTGTAGTGTATCTCCGGGATTAGAACCCGTGTTATAAAAAGCACCAGAAAATCCTTGAGTTAACAAGCCATCAATAAAATCTCCATAGGTTGAAGAAACAGGAGAGGAGAGTATACGCCAGCCTTTTACACCGCTTACTTTTCTTTTAAAACGAAGATTACCAGAACCATAGGTTTGAGTGTTGGCAATTAGGTTTACACCTGATGGTATTAATAACTCGCCATCAGTAAGGGCAAGAGTGCCAGTAGCGGTAAAGTTCTCTGTTACAAATACTGTTCCTGGATTATCAATTTCTACATGAACATAGGAGCTTGGACTTATTATAGTTTGATCCGATGAACCGTCAAAAACAACCGTACCTAGAGCCACATCTGCTACATTAATATCTCCACCAATAGTTAAAGAATCGTTATTAGTTCCTAAAATGCTAGCATCTCCATTTATATTCCCTGTTACAATGAAATTGCTACTACCAGAAACGGTTATTTGGGCTTTAGATTCTAATGTAAGGCTTGTAATCTGTGTATTAGTAACATCTACAACGGGATACTCATTTCCAACCGATGGATCTGTTGGGATAAGAACCACAGAGGATATTCCGGGTACTGAGGGAACGTTCCAGTTATCAGCATCGTCCCAGTCTGAAGCTGCTGCCGCAGAGCCTAACTGACTTATCCAGATGTGAGAGAAAGCAGCAAATTCAACAGTAGCGTCATCCGTAATTGGATTGCTATTTAGAGTTCCTGTAATCGTTGATATCCCAGCACTAACAGACGATGTGAGTGTTGTAGAATAGGTGCTATTTCCATTATCAGTAACAGAACCAAGCGTACCAGAAGTTGCTGAAAGTGATACCGTTTCTCCACCAACGCTCAAATTATTTCCATAGCTGTCTTTTAGCTGTACTGTAATTGTTGAAGTACTTGCCCCATCATTTAGAATTACAGCTGGTGAGGAAGATATGGTTGAAGTTGTTTCGTCAGCGGCTCCCGCAGCTACAGTAAATGTATTACTCGTCCCTGTCTCAGAACCTGCGGAGTTTGTTGCAGTAATGGTACAATTACCAATGCTTGTGATACTAACATTATGTGGATTCAAAATACCAGAAACAAAGTTGGCTGTGGTCCCTTGTCCGGAACCCATTGTACAAGAGGAGGTAATAAGAACCGTCCCGGTAAAATCTGTTACGGTAGTACCTGTTCCATCAATGGCAGAAATAACAGTATTGAATGTTTGTCCAGCTGTTTTAGCACTGATATTCCCATAAGGAGCTCGTTCAATTTTGAAGCCTGCTAATACACCGGCATTAATAACAGTGAATGAGTTACTTGTTTCTGAGTCTAACCCTGAGCCTGATGTTGTTAATGTATAGGTACCAACGTCATCCAAAACTAGGTCATTGAAATCAGCAATTCCTAATGAATTTGTATTTATAGTAGTTGTACCTGTAAGTGCACCAGGGCCGGATGCCTTTGCAATACTAATACTAGTTCCACTTGTCTCAATAGCGTTGCCGAACTGATCTACTAATTGAGCGCGTACAGAAGGAGTAATGGTACTATCAACATTAGTTATGGAGGGCTGTTGTACAAACGTTAAACTATCGGCAGCGCCAGCAATCATAGTTAGTGTTCCGTAATTGGTGCCTCCACCTTGGCCTGTTGAGCCTGTATTAGTAATATTTTTGGTATTAGGAAGAACGCCTGTTGTTGGACGAATTTGCAAGCCCGTAAATTCAATCTGCCCAGGGTTGGATGAAGACTCTGTATTTATAGTGTAGGTTACTTCATCACTATCAATGCTTGTAAAAGTGGCTGCTAAGGTTGTGGAGCCACCATATGCTGGGGAGATAGTAGTTCCTGGGCTAATACCAGTATTCCATTCATATCCAACGGGAGCTTTTAAAACAATTGTTCCACTTCCTCCTAATTCTCCAGAAAAACCTTCTTGAATAAATGGGCCTGAGAGCGATGTGTAGCTCGTATTTGCATCATCAGCAGAGATTGACTCTCCACCAGTGGCTGGTGTTATTTTGCGGATAGCACTACTGTATTTAACGGCGAGATAATCTTCTACTTTCTGACGCTCATCCTCTTCTAAGTTTCTGGCATAAAGTATAACCTCTGCAATCTGCCCGTTCCAACTCTTATTCCCTTCATCCTTTCCTCCTTTACCTACAATAGCAGTAGTAGCAGAGGAAATTGTACCTGAAGGTGGAGGTCCTGCAGAACTTGGGTTGTTTAATATTCCATCTACATAAATATCATATACTTCATTCGATTTCCAATGCAAACTCGTAATCTGCGCATTAGTTGATTGTATATCAGAGAAACTTTCAAGTTGATTAGCTGCGCTATTAGCTAAGATTCCAGTTTTAATAACATTAGTAAAAGAACCTCCACCATTAGCACCTGACTCGTCATATCTAATGGTAAACACATCATCATCACCTGCAGGTGTAGTTGTATGCCACAAACCTCGATCTGTATCTGTAACGTCAGATTTATACACCATCAGCAAAGTAAACTCAGTCATTCCATTTATGTAATTGGTTTCAGCATCTGAGTCTTGAAAGTAGTCTCCATTTCCTATAAAATTGATAGAGGGTTGATCTCCCAAAGGAGTTGATGACGCTATAATTGTTGGCCGAATACCTGAGCCATCAATCCCTGTAAAATCATTATTGTTACCGCTCTGATCTTCCCAAGTAACTACCTCGGTTCCACTGGTAATTACACCAACGTCAGCTCGGAGCCAAACTGTTAAGCCTGAAATGGCTTCAACAGCATTAACTTCAATGGAAATTTTCGATGAGTCGCTTTTGAGCTCACCATCACTAGCAATAAAAGCGATTTCCCTAGCAGGGCCAGTAGGAATGGTTCCAAAATTCCGATATCTAACAGAGCGTAATGCAGTTTGATAATCAGAGAAAGAGGATGTACCAACCAGTTTTAATCTTCCTGTGGCTAAACTGTACGTACCCGTTATTCCAAATAAAGTGGTATAAAAAAGTGAGTCTTCTGTAGGTGTATAATTTCCATTAATTACTACAATAGCACTATCAATCATGGTATCGTCAGGGTCGGAAACTTCTATAGTGCTTGTAAGTTGAAGGTCGACGCCAGCATAGACAGGAGTTCCAGTTCCAATATTACTTAAGATGGGAGGAGAGTTAACAGCTATTAAATCTAAATCTCTAGTTTCAGTGTTACTATTATTATCGCCATCATTTACAGTAAAAGAAAAAGTTCTGGTTACTTCTACGGGATCAGAACTAGTGTTTTCATACGTAATGTTGGTTAATGCCGTTTCATAAGTAGAGATAGAAGCGCTTCCAGAAAGAGTTAAAACTCCAGTTAATGCATTCCAAGAACTTGTAATGCCTCCAGCATCTGTAAAATCAAGAACATCTTCACCATTAAAATAATTATTTGTAATAGAGATAGTTGCCGACTCCATATTGGTATCGTCAACATCGGTGATTACTACTGGGAATGATGGAGTTGCAGGGCCAGTTCCTTCTGTATAGGTTAATGGTGCTCCAGAAATACCAGAAAGTATAGGCGAGGAGTTCACTGCAATAATATTGATATTTCTAGTAACAGTATTACTAATATCGTCCCAATCATCTACAGAAAAACTCACTGTACGTAAAAGTGTGCTAGGGTTTACTGTGTTCAGGTTTTGATAAGTAACAGCTCTTAATGCGGTTTGATATTGTGTAAGAGTAGCTCTACCTGTTAAAGTGAGTACGCCTGTTGAGGAATTCCAACTTCCAGTAATGCCACCAGCATCAACAAAAGCTAGTTGATCTTCTGAGGTTAGAAAATTTGTTGTGATTTCAACTTTGGCACTATCAAGTAGTGTGTTGTCTGCATCTGAAATTGCGATTGAAGAAGTAATAGCTAGAGGGGAGTCGCCTTCAGTAAAGTCTAAATTCGTCCCTTCTATAGAGGCTAGAACAGGGGCAACATTACACCACTTTTCGCATAAATAGTTATATAAGCTACCGAATTTACTATCACTTAGTGCTGAATTCCAAGAAATGAGTTCTGCTATATAGCCGTCAAAATTATTTGTAGTAGCGGGATTATTTGAAAAAGTAACGGGATCAACGGTTCCATCTTCTTCACCAATAGTGGCATCTCCTCCATGACTGCCCATCGATAATGCTCGACCAGCACTTTCCGTAATTGTACCATCATTTAAGTTTGCTCTCCAAGTTTCGGCAGTAGCATCTAGGCTTGCTAGCACAATATAAGAGGTGTTAACATCCACGCTTCCTAGATTAATGGATTGGTCATCTCCATCTACCCAAGAAGCATCATTGCTCCAAGCATAAGCATAGAGAGTTCCATCCTTAATAGATATTTGAAATCCCTTACTTCCGCCACCTTGTTCATAAATAACTTGCAGTCCAGAGAGAACATCACCCGTTCTGAAAACCACAGCAAATGATTTTTCGGCAAAAGTGCTAGTATTTAAAGTGTTATCATCATCAATTTGGAAATTGTCGCCAGCATTTCCCAAGTTATAATCAAATAAAAGCGCTCCGCGCTCCCCAAAGTAATTTGAGTTAAATTTGGGTTCATCGCCAGCACCAGCAGCGTTAGTAATAGTTGCTGAGCTCCCACCTGCGTTAAAGGAGCGATCTCCCCAAGAGCTTACATTAGTATTATCGGCCGGTTGGTCGTTTGTTAGCAAGTCACCGTCAATATCTTGAGCATCAAAGTGGAAAACAGTATTTGCAATATCGGTAGAGGGGTCTGAAATAATTTCAGTAATTATAATATCTCTAGTTATAGCTGCACTAGTATAAAATGGTCCTGTTACTGTAAATGATACTGTTCTAGTATCAGTGTTTGGTGATGCTCCATCACTATGCTGATAGGTTACACTGCGTAGTGCACTTTGGTAATCTGCTACACTTGCTCTTCCCGTAAGCGTTAATGTACCTGTCCCGGAACTCCATGAACCAGTAATTAAACCTGTATCTACAAAGTCTAAATCATCTTCACTACTATCGTAGTTATTAGAGATTTGGATGGTTGCACTTTCTAAAGAGTCTGCAAAAGGTGTGCTTACTGAAATTGTTGAGCTTACAAAAATCATAGAGCCACCAGCAACAACAGAATTTGCAGCGCCTTCAATGTCAGATAGTACGGGAGGTTCTGGAGTTTCGGAATAAAAAGTTCCTGGAGAAAATTGGTTATTGTACTCTGTTGAAATCCAGTCTTCGGAACGGGCTATATCTGATATGCGCATTTCATCTACAAAGCCAGTGAGGGCATAAGAAGCGGTTGAAATGGTGAGTGGACTGTTATTTGTTGAAAAGGAAGCGGTTGATCCGTCTGACCCAGCAGGACTCCCATTTATATAAATTGTTCTACCAGAACCAGATTTGGTAAAAACTATATAAGCATTAGTTCCTGAAGTTATAGAGCCTGAACTTGTAACTGTAGACCCGTCAGTTGCAAATCGTATAGTTCCACCACTTCGAATCCATGTTGAGTAGGCCTGAGTGTAAGTCCCTTTTGTTATTAAATCGGGAGTATCTCCAAAATTAGTAGCGTTTACCCAAGCAGATATGGTAATGTTTCCAGTAATATCAAGAGTTGGGTCATCGGCTATGGAAATGAAATCGTTTTGGTTATTTATGAATGCTCGTGCATTTCCTATTACGCCAGAGGTAATTGTAGTACCACTATTGGTACCGTTGTTGGCATTAGAAGTTGCATCGTCTAGGTCATCTAAATGCATCACAACTTGGTAATCATTATCCCATGTAGAAGAAACAGATTGATCTGTTGTTTGGCTAGCGTTTCTAAAATATATATAAAAGTCAGTATCTACTGTGGCACTTAAAGATGGAAAGCGTATCCAAACTAGAAGCTGACCTGTGGTAGCATTATACGATTCAAGTTCATGATCTAACTGAGTGATTCCATCGCTAGATGTAAATGCAATATCGTAGCCGTTTGCATTCAGAACTTTTCCTCCATTTGCAACTGTGGCTAAATCGCTATCTGTAAGGCTTAAAAGAACGGGAAAGTTGGTTAGAGAAGAAGCTCCCGAAACTTTAGTATTGTCAACCGTTAATAATTTTCTAAAATCGTAACCTGAAAGCTGCCCAAAAGCTATTTCTGCAGTTAGCAAAAACAACATTGTTATAATCTTTTTCTTATGGGAAAACTTTCTTATGTCCAAACGCAGTATGGGTAGTTTCTAAAACAATTGAGTCAATATATAGATAATGTAAATTGGTGTAACTATAATTAAGTAATTCTAACTGTGTAGTTTTAGAAAGGGGATTTTACTTGATAAGAGTCATGCGTTTAGTAAATGTGGCATTTTTTGTGGTAAGCCTGTAAAGATAAATTCCACTGGCCAAATCACGAGCATCCCATTTAAATGTATGTTCACCTGCTCTTATTTCATCCTGAACGAGTGTAGTTACTTTTCGGCCAAGTAGGTCGTATATAGAAAGCTCAACAAAGCTTTGAACAGGCAATGTAAAACGAATATTTGTGGTAGGATTAAAGGGATTTGGGAAATTTTGTTTGAGCTCGAAACTATCAGGGATGTCGGTTGCATCATTACCTGGATCAACTTTGATATGAAAGCGTCTTTTTACTGAACTTGCTTTTTCAGTTACTTTAGGGGTAGCGCCAAAGATATTATTAGGAGCACTTTTGGATTGGAATCCATCGAAATCAAACAAATATGTCTTAGTTTCTTTAATATCTACTTCCTCTCCGGTTTTCGTATCAACTAAAGTAATAGTCCATTCATCAGGTATATTTTTGAAATTATCAAAGATAAAATGCATAGGCTTACCTGTAGAATATCCATTTGAATAAGCATCCACATAAAGCGGTATTTCAATAGGAATTCCAAAATCTCTAGGAAGGTTGTTAATTGAGAATCGATCACCATTGTCAGTTATGGTAGCAAGGTCGATGTAAGAATTAATACCAGGAGGAGGAACAAGCCGGTATGCGTCAAGTTGGTCTTTATTAATAAGAGCTTCCTCACTGAACATCAAGTGAGTAGCAGATTCGTTGTAATCATCAGAAAGTGTTATAGAAAGTGAGGGCATGCTACTTGGTTGGCTTGAATTAGCTTTACCCACATACGAACCTCCTGTAGTTTTAGCATCTTCATCTACTATTAAAGAAGGACTTGCCCCATTAGCTTTTACCCAAAAACCTTGAAATGGGGAGATAAGACCATCGCCTAAATCACCTGTAGTACCGTTCCAAGTTTTGTATTGATTTGTAGAATAGTCCCAAATATAAATAGTGCCGTCAATGTTTGTTTTTGTCCAATTACTATTGTCATCCCAATCAATAGTAGCAGCATAGGGATTACCAACCAAAGACCAACCAGAATCGGCCAAAGTAGTGTACGTTACATTAAAATCTACGGGACCTTCATGCTCTTGCCCTTCAACAGACAAAGTAACGGGGAAACTGTTATTGTATCTTGAGTCTCCAGCAATATTGCCGAAAATATATGTATAAAGGCCTCTTCCAGGAGTAACAGTCGTTCCAGCGGTTAGAGGAGCTCTCCAACGTTGGTTGTCAGTTCCAGGATAAGATTCTAAGTAATAAAGTACATTTGGTTGGAGAGTATCGCCTGGGTTAGAACCTGTGCTGTAATAGGCACCAGAATAACCTTGAGTAACAATGCCATCTAAAAAATCGGAATAGGTAGAAGAAATAGGCGAGGATAGAAGTCTCCAACCATTTGAACCAGTAATGGAGTGCTTCATCAATAATTTACCAGAAGAAATTGATTTAGTGTTGGCAATTAGATTGTTGCCTGGATTTATGGTAAACGTTCCTGAAGAAAGTGTAAGGGTGCCTGTTACTTCTAAATCGTTTGATAAAGTAACACCCGATGCATTATTAATTGTAAGATTAACAACAGAGCTTGGAAGTCCGTTACCCACGTTTTGAGGTCCGCTTCCATAATAAGTATAAGAACCAGAAGAACTGAATGTACGAGTTGTAGTTTGAATATTTCCGGAAGCTCCTGATGAACTGATACCGTCTAAAGAACCTATTTGAAGTGTACCATTTTGAACCTCAAAAGTACCTGCACCAGTAATTATTTTAGTTCCTGTTGCAAACTCTCCACCTGAGCCAATAACGAGTTTTGACCCTGATTTTATCTCGAGTGAAGATTGAGAATTTATACTCGTGGTACTTGTTACTGTTACAACATCACCATCGCCAACAATAATAGTTGCACCGGTTGTATTGCCAGGGTTAGAAGTAGCGGCAGCGCCAGAATGGCTAACCTTAGACCAAGTGCTATTTGTAGCCCAGTTACCTGATTGTCGGCTATAAAAAGTTATAGGGCCAGTCTTAATAAAGCGATTTTTATGGTTAGCAGAGATGGTTTTGTTGGTGTTACTTTGAATGTTATTCATCGTAACCTCATATAAAACATCTTCTAAAATGGTAGAAATAACCAACGTAACGGTAGTGCTATCTCCACCTGTGTTCAGTGTTGCACTAGATATAGATATGGAGGAACCATCACTAACGCGATTAATTGAATAATTTGAAATATTCTCTGCAGTAGACTCTTTCATACCTCTGTTAAAAGTGATTACAAGCGAGTTAACAGTTGGTGCAACAGCCGAAATTGCATATGGTTTGGGACTTTCAATCGTTCCACCTCCCTCAATACCGCCCTGAACATCAATTTCGTCATCATCTTGTACATTTACACCGCCACCAGTATTCACCACTAATGTATTTTCAATAATAATGGTGTTATCTGATCCACCATCGGTATTAAGAACAGAGCCAGAGTCTACCACAACGTTGTAAAAGGTTACATCACCACCTGAAGTTACGGTTTGTGTAGAGTCTCCAGAGAATACAACGGTACTAGAATCTGAATTAAAATTGGTTCCATTTGAAACTGTGAAATCACCTTCAAGCGTAATTGTCGCATCACCCGCATTTACAACACCACCTGCCGTAAAAGAAGCATCTCCACCAACATTTAGGCTTCCTGAATTTAAGTCCATGGTTCCTCCACTGCTCAAAGATGCATTTCCTGTAATGGTAATTGAGCCAGAGTCTATAGATAGGTTTCCGTTACTCGTGAAATCAGCATCTCCTGTAACGGTAACGTTGGCGTCTTCTACGTTAAAGTAACCGCCGCTTTTAACTTCTATATTATCGTTGATGTAGACGGTTCCACTTCCAAGGTTTGCAGTTCCGCTATTACCAACAAAAGTCTCGCCATTAAAAGTAATTGTCCCAGAACCTAGGTTCAGTACACCACCACTTCTTACATCTACTTCTCCATTAAAAGTGGTATTCCCGTCATCGCCGTTATAAGTTCCATTTACAGTAGTATTACCGTTTATCACAACGGTACCATCTTCGGCGTTAAAAGTATCACTATTAGAAATATCAAAGTCGCCGTACACAGTTAGCGATCCGTTACCTAAGTTGAATGTCCCAATAATTTCTACATCTACATCTTCAGATAATGTTCCTGTTGTTATACTACCATTTGTTATGTTAACTACAGAATTAGCAGAGTTGACTGAAAAATTATTTGTACCGCTAGATGTGGCAGACATCACTAGGTGACCATTTACAATGTTTAGTACACCCGCACCACTCATATTAAAGTCGTCGGTTATTGTAAGGGTAGCATTATTTCTGATAATTAATTGATCACCAGGGCTACTATACCACTGGTTAATATCTACAGAACGTACAGTTACATTAGAAGTGATTACTGGGTAAGGTTGCGTGTTTCCACGCATACCAACAGTTTGAGAGGCCGAAGGCACTCCTGAGGGCGACCAGTTACCAGCTGTATGCCATGATGAATCAACTGCGCCTGTCCATATTTTATCCTGTGCTTTAAGATTTTGACTTAAAGAAAAAAGTAGTGCTGTTAATAAAAATAAGGAAGTTGTTAACTTTGAATTCATCGCTCTATTTATTCTGCACTAATAATACGGAAAATCGAATCATAAATATGTTTGTTACAAGAACTAAATGTTAATGTAACATGCTTTAAATAGCTATATTGGCTATATAATCTTAGATTTTTTTAATAATTCGTTACAGGGTTTTTTCCTGTGCTTTCAAAAGGCAATACTTGTTTAAATAATCTTTGGTTTAGATTTATAAACTTAAGGCGTAGTTTGTAAGTGCGATTGACTAATTGTTAAGTAAAAAGTGAAAGAAAACTAAATATTATGAAAGGTATTATTCTTGCTGGCGGAACGGGGTCACGGCTATATCCACTTACTAAGGTGACAAATAAACATTTGCTTCCTGTTGGTACTAAGCCAATGATTTATTATCCAATTGAGAAACTCATTGAAGTTGGGATTGATGAGATTTTAATCGTTACAGGAACAGAGCACATGGGGGATGTTGTAAATTTACTGGGCTCGGGCAAAGACTTTGGCTGTAGATTTACATATAAGGTACAAGATGAAGCAGGTGGAATTGCACAAGCATTAGGATTGGCCGAGAATTTTACAGGAAATGATTCTATTGCTGTAATTTTGGGAGATAATATTTTTGAAGAGTCACTAACGCAAGCGATTAAAAATTACTCTGGTATAGGAGCTCAAATTTTGCTTAAAGAGGTGCATGATCCGCATCGTTATGGTGTAGCAGAGCTTGATGGAAACAAGGTGATTTCAATTGAAGAAAAGCCATCTAACCCCAAATCTAACTATGCAGTTACAGGAATATATTTTTATGATTCAAATGTTTTCTCTTATATAAAAAGCCTTAAGCCATCTAGTAGAGGTGAATTAGAAATTACAGATGTAAATAATTTTTATATAGAAAAAGGGGAAATGAAAAGTACCTTTTTGGAAGGATGGTGGACAGATGCAGGAACACCCGACTCATATAAGCATGCTAATAAGTTAGTTCAAAGTTAGCTATGCGTTTTTTAATTACAGGCTCTGGTGGACAACTGGGTAAAGAGTGGGAAGAATTTTTCATCAAAAACGGTATAACTCATAAAAGCTGTGGCTCTAAAGAACTAGATATTACTGATTTTGAGTCTACTAATACCTTCATTGAGGTCTATTCGCCTGATGTAGTGATTAATTGTGCCGCATATACCAAGGTGGACTTA
Source organism: Balneola sp. (assembly GCA_048267645.1). GTDB lineage: Bacteria > Bacteroidota > Rhodothermia > Balneolales > Balneolaceae > Balneola. Next base: position 25,205 of record JBLWXC010000001.1, on the reverse strand, counting down.
GCCGAAGAGGAAAAGCAAAAAGCTTTTTTAATTAATAGCGAAGCGGTTAAAAACCTTGCTGAAACTTGCAAAAAGCTAAATATTAAACTTGTTCATTATTCTACGGATTATGTATTTAGTGGAACACAAGCACATTTAGACTCAATTCCTGAAGGCTTTTCAGAAGATTACGATACTGAAGCTATAAATGTGTATGGCGCGAGTAAGCTTGAAGGTGAAAAAGCTATTCAAGGTGCGGGGTGCGATTTCTTAATACTTCGTGTTTCATGGTTGTGTGGCAAATTTGGCAATAACTTTGTTAAAACCATGCTCAAATTAGCCGAAACAAGGAGTGAGCTAAGTGTTGTAAACGATCAGTATGGTAGCCCAACCTTTACAGAAAATGTGGTTCAAAATACTTGGGAACTTCTAAAAGCAGACAAGCAAGGAGTATTTAATATAAGTTCTGAAGGATTATGTACTTGGTTCGATTTTGCTACTGAAATTTTCAAACAAAAGGGAATAGAACTCGACGTTCACCCTGTTACATCTGATGCTTTTCCAACAAAAGCAAAAAGACCTAATTTTTCTAAGTTAAGCACCAAAAAAATCAGTAAAATTGAGAGTACCAATATTGAAGAATGGAAAACAGGATTGCAGAAATTGCTTAATCAACTTAATTAATAAATGAGAATAACTGACTGCAAAATCGAAGGCCTAAAATTAATTGAACCTCGAGTATTTGAAGATGATCGTGGATACTTCTTTGAGTCGTTTCGAGACTCTATTTTTAAAGACACGGGCTTAGGTATGGAATTTGTTCAAGATAATGTTTCTAAGTCTTGCCTAAATACTGTTCGAGGATTGCATTATCAGATTAAAAGCCCTCAAGACAAGCTAGTTACTTGTTTAAAAGGAACTATACTAGATGTAGCAGTAGATATCCGAAAAGATTCACCTACCTTTGGTCAACATTTAGCTGTTGAATTATCAGATGAAAACCATCGGTTACTTCTTATCCCAAAAGGTTTTGCACATGGATTTTCGGTATTAAGCAAGGAAGCAATTATTAGTTATAAATGTAGCGATTATTACAATCCAGAAGGGGAGAGAGGAATTCGTTGGGATGACCCATCCATCCAAATAAATTGGAGAGTTGAAAATCCCGTACTTTCAGAAAAAGATAAAGTTCAACCGTTACTTTCATCAATAAGAGAAGAAGACCTATTTTGAAAAAAATAATAATTACAGGTGGCGCAGGATTTATAGGCTCTAATTTAATACTGAGCTTGTTCGAAAAACATCCAGATTGGGTGATTATGAACATAGATAAACTTACGTATGCTTCAGATTCATCTTACCTAAAACCACTTCGAGACTCTGAACGCTACTATTTCAAAAAAATTGATTTAGTAAATAGAGACGAAGTAAAAGATATTGTTAAGACTTTTAAGCCAGATGGTGTAATCCACTTAGCAGCAGAGTCCCATGTAGATAACTCAATAACAGGGCCAGAACCATTCATCTTATCCAATGTATTGGGTACGTTTAATATACTTGAAGAATGTAGACAACTCTGGAAAGATGATGAGGATGACTGGGCAAATAACCGTTTTCTACATGTATCTACAGATGAAGTTTATGGCGCGTTAGGCGAAGACGGCTTTTTTACTGAAAACACTCCTTACGCTCCAAACTCCCCATACTCCGCATCAAAAGCTGGAAGTGATATGATTATCCGTTCGTATTTTCATACATATGGAATGAACGTGGTTACAACAAATTGCTCTAATAACTATGGGCCACATCAACATGATGAAAAGTTGATACCAACCGTAATTCGGAACGCGATTAAGAATCAACCAATACCAGTTTATGGAGCTGGTCAAAATGTGCGTGATTGGTTATTTGTACATGACCATTGCTCAGCGTTAGAAACAGCATTTTTAAAAGGAAAAGCAGGCGAAACGTATAACGTTGGCGGTAATAACGAGTGGAAGAACTTGGAGCTCATTCATAAAATCTGTGATATCCTAAATGAGGAAGTTGGTCAAGGCCCAGAAGGTGATTACAAAAATTTGATAAGCTTTGTAACCGATCGCTTGGGGCACGATTATAGATATGCTATTGATGCTTCAAAAATTAAGAATGAATTAGACTGGGAGCCCTCTCAAGATTTTGATGGAATGCTACGCCAAACTGTTTTGTGGTATATAAAGAAATACAATACACCAAAAAAAGCATAAAGAACTATGAGTGAGAATAGATATTGGTTAATGAAATCGGAACCAGATGCGTACAGTATCGATGACCTACAAAGAGACAAAGTAGAGCCATGGGATGGCATCCGGAATTACGAAGCACGTAATTTTATGCGTGATAAAATGAAAATTGGTGATAAAGTATTTTTCTATCATTCAAATGCTAAACCTATTGCGGTTGTTGGAATTATGGAAGTAGCTAGCGAGCCATACCCTGATCCTACTCAATTCGATCCAGATTCTAAATATTTCGACCCAAAGAGTAAGGAATCAGCTCCTCGTTGGGAATTGGTTGACGTTAAATTCATCCAAAAATTCGAAAAGCCAGTTACTAGAGAAGCAATGAAAGAAGAGGAAGCTCTACAAGAGATGCTGATTTTTAAACGTAGTCGCCTTTCCATTACACCTGTTACCGAAGCTGAATGGAATAAAATTAACGAAATGGCCGGCGCTAAATAACCTGTTCAATTTTTTCTATTTATTTGCTAGCCTAGGTGCAACTTTAAAACGTAGAACAGTCTTTAATTTTTCAGGGGCTGTTTTACGGAAATCGGACAAATAGATTTCTCTATGAACTTTTGAAAGTCGATCAAATCCTTGTTCGTTTGCAAAAGTTTCCATTTGCTTAAAACTTTCTGCTTCGTTGTCATAGCTTCCAATATGCAACATTTGAATAGAAGCACCTTCTGAAATGGTTTCAAAGACAACATTATCTAATAGAGGATGTGGTTTCTTTGCCTTAGTGAGGGCTAACATTTCTTGAAAAAAAGGTTCTTCAACAAAATGGGGTTGACGAATCATCAGCTTAAATACGAGGTCGTCTTTATTGATAGTTCCCGTAAAGTTCTTCTTAGCTTCTTCATTAATATCCCAAAGACCTTCTAAAGGATAAACGGTATAATCAGTATAGTCTTTTAGGTTGGCTCTCTTTTTAAGTGTCATTTTAATTGCATAGGAGAGAGAATATAGGGCACTAATGTACTCAGGAAAAGAGCTACTGTTTGGGTTTCCTTCACCTTTAATAGTTAGAAACTGAAAAGCGGGGATGTTGATAAATTCAGGGGTGTTTTTGGGAAGATAGATTTCCTTTTCCCTTTTTCTCCATTCGTACTTCATGAGCTAATATTTTTAAAATGTTACACAAATATATAAAAAGCTACTGACAGCCCTGTGTCAGTGTTAGGAAGAATTAAATTCTGGATAATTTATCATTTCATATCCAACACAAAATAAATCTCTTCACTTCCTAGTTTGCCTAAAGTGATAGGGTTATTATCTTCTTATAAAATTGAACACGCCTAAGTAAATGAATAAAGTTTCAAAAGAAGTACATCTGCGCACAAAAGGGGTTTTACCTGTCCAAAAACTTCGAGTTCTCAATGAATGGGGAATTATTGGCGCGCATCCCGATTACCCAATTGAAGACAATCAATTTCAGCCCAATTCTTTAGACCTTCGTTTAGGAGAGAAAGCATACCGAGTACGTTGTAGTTTTTTACCCGAAAGTGAAACGGTTGAGGAAAAGATTCAAAAGCTAGAACAGTATTCGTTTTCTATCAAAGATGGTGCTGTGTTAGAAGAAAACTGTGTGTACATCATTCCTCTTTTAGAAAGATTGGATTTGCCGAAATCACAATCTTCTACACATTATAAGCCAGGAGCTGATTCTAATTCCGATGAATGTCTTAATCTTATGACCTTGGAGAGCCTATCTGCAAAGGCAAACCCTAAGAGTTCAACGGGGCGTTTGGATGTGTTTACGCGCGTTATTACCGACCATTCTCACCGTTTTGAAGAGATTACGCCAGGTTACAAAGGGAACTTGTATTTAGAAGTTGTTCCAAAATCATTTTCAATTAAAGTAAAAACAGGGCAACGCTTAAACCAGCTTAGAGTTCGGCATGGTTTTGAAGTTGTTTCCGATCAAGATTTGCTGAGAATACATGCATCTGAGCCTTTGCTTTACAATGAACGTGTTGAGCCTGTGAATATGGAACAGATCAAAGTAAATAAAGGTCTGTTTATGAGTGTTCAGCTTAAAGGAAAGAAAGGCGAGGTTATTGGTTACAAAGCAAAAAAGCATAGCAACTCAATAGATTTAGAAAATCTGAATTATTACGAAGTAGAAGAATATTGGGAACCCATTCTAGCAACTCCAGATAGTGCTTTTATTCTTGAACCTGAAGCATTCTATATTTTTGCCTCCAAAGAACGCATTCGAATTCCAGAGCATTTAGCTTGCGAAATGATGGCTTACGATACTGGATCTGGAGAGCTAAGAACACATTATGCTGGTTTCTTTGATAGTGGTTTTGGTGGAAGTGTTGATGATAAAGGAGCTAGAGCCGTGCTTGAAGTTCGTTCACATGATGTTCCTTTTATGATTGAAGATGGACAAACTCTTTTTAGTATGCAGTTTGAGCCGAATACAGAGATTCCTCAATTTATGTACGGAACCGATATTGCAAGTAATTACCAAGGGCAAGGCCTTAAACTAGGCAAGCACTTTAAGCAGAAATGAGTCGCTTTTTGGTCACACGATGTATATGTCATGATAAAAGCTTTGAAGAAATAAAGACTTATGCTCTTGAGAATGAAATTAAAACTGTAAAGGAATTGCAGATATTACAATACTGTAGCAATAGCTGTAGATTGTGTGCTCCTTATGTTGAAATGGTTCTTGAAACAGGGGAAACTGAATTTACTCCAGGAGCCTATTATGGAAGGAAATCGATAGAATGAACTATTTTTATGCCCCACCTCAGCAATGGATAAACCAACAAGAAGTTGAAATATTTGGGCAAGAAGCTCAGCATATTATAAAAGTGCTTCGGTATAAAGTAGGTGATACAATTCATATTGCCGACGGAAAGGGAAAGATTTTTGAGTGTGAGATAAATTCAGTTTCAAAGCAAAAATTAACTGCAATTTTAGGTTCTTATAGCGAGGAAGAGGCTCCTGAGTTAGCTAAAGTCCTTGCTCTGGGTATAATTAGAATAAGGGATCGGTTTGAGTTTGCTATCGAAAAAGCAGTAGAGCTGGGAGCAACTGAGATCTGCATATTCAGTGCCGACCATACCGAGCGAACCAAAATTAACGAAGAAAGGCTGAAGCTACTTATCATTAGTGCATTTAAGCAAAGTGGACGTTTTTGGCTACCCGATTTAGTGGTTCTTAAATCATTAGATGAGGTCTATAATTACTATTCCGATTTCGATTACGTGATGGCTCACGAGGAAACATCGATATCTCTCCGTACGGGTGAGTTAAAGAACGACACGGTTCTGTTCGTTGGCCCTGAAGGTGGTTTTTCGGAACGTGAATTATCGTTAAATAAGAAAAATGCGGGTGAGTTTATTTCTTTAGGAAAAAACAGACTCCGTGCCGAAACAGCAGTAACAGCATTTTTATCTCAATATTTATTTAGTTGAAGTTTAAAAAGCCAAAGTTGTTGTAGTGTCTGTCGCTACAGAATCAGCAGGGAGTTTAAGCTCTATCATTTGATAGCCATTTAATACATTAATGGGAAGAGATTTATCACCCCATGTAGCATCTTCAATGGCGTAAAGCGTGGTTTTGCATTCGGTAACGTATGTCGAAAAAACCAAATTGAGATTTAAAACTTGGCCATTCCCTAGGTCTAATTCATACGAACTGTCGTATTCATCTACTCCATCTTCAATTATGGTAAGTAGATATCTAAAAGCAACATCATCAGGGAAAACACGTCCAAAAAGCCTTTCGCCATTTTTTAAGGTAAGTGTGGGATAGCCGTACTTTCCGCTAGCAATTAGATTATTTCCATCCGCATCAAGAATCTCGATAAAGGAGAGTTCAATATTGTTATTGTAAATTTCACAGTCGTCTTTTGGAATACATGATGTACATAAAAGCACTGCTAATACATAAAGTGGCAATAATTTCATTTCTTAACTTTAAGAATCTATGAATGTTCGTTTACTATTTTCAGAATTCCACATAGGATCCTAAAGAATATATTGATTTGTAAAATGAATAGTTAAAGGCTCTTTAAAATTGAAAGGTCCTAGTTATCTGAAGAATTTTTAATAATCTTATAAAGTAAAATAACAGATATATCTAATCCAATACTAATACCGAAAATTAACCCATAATAAAAATCACTGGGGCCATCGAACTCAAACGGTTTTGTAGATAGCGCGACAGCCAGAAGTGCCATTGTTACAACAATAAAGCCGAATAATTTTTTCATTTCGTTTTTTGTCTTCTTTTCTTTGTCTACTTGCTATGTTGTTGAGAAAAGATAAGGTACTTTATTTACCAATAACCTGTAATTATTTATTTTTTAAAACTTGAAAACGAGAATCAAATAAAATTAAGCAGATTCTAAGTTCATTGCTATTTAGATGTTCTTTTTTTTGAGGCCTTGGCAAAAGGATTAAAATCGAGGCAAAGTTGAACCCAATACTTTAGTTGAGTATCGGAGTCTATAACAGCTCCATCTACTAGAACATATCCTTTCAATGGACGGCCTGTAAATTCCATTAAATGGCATCCTTCTTTTTGTAAGGCCGCATCATAAACCTCAGGTCCTACTCTTGCCATAAGTGAATCTCCCATAATTCCGAGGCACATTTTACTGTCTACCATATAGCAGAGGCCTCCGAACATTTTCTTTTCTTCATAGCTTATGGAAAGGCTTTGGAGTAGATTTGAAATTTGATCTGCTAAATATTCGTTGTATGCCATGAAACTAGATTATGTTTACTCTATAACAACTAGAGAAGGGGATTTGGGACTTATTATTATCTCAGGAGTAAAGTGTAGATGTACCCAACTAAAATTGCGATTCCAAAGCTAATGAGCGTACCTATTAGAATGTATTCGGTTAGCTTTCGGTCTTTAGATTCTTTTAAATCGCCAAATCTAAAAACCGATTTTGCTGCGATTAAAAAACCTATAGCGTCCCAATTTCCTGTAACTACAAAAACAAAAACGAAAAGACGTTCTAAAATCCCAATATACTTTCCGGCATTTTCTAGTGACTCATTTGCCCCTTCTTCGGTTTGAGGCGACCAGCTTGAAATGAGTACTTTTATAATTATAGAAGTTGGTTGTGTTAAGAAATACAGACTTATAATTGTTAATAAGAACCAAGTACTTTGCAACCACGCTAATGAGAACCCACTCCCTTCATAGTAGATCCAAACTAAGCCTAATACTAGCAGATGCAAGGTTTGATCGAGAAAGAATAAGGCTCTACCATTTTTAGAGCTTTGGAAGGTTAATTTGCTTGCATCTATAATGAAATGAGTGACGATGATGAACAAAATACCAGCCCAATATTGAGTGTCCCAAAGTAGTAAGGTGGTAACAATACCGTGAAATAATATATGATAGTATAAAGCGGGAGATTTGAGTTTTTTATCCTCTTTGCTTTTTACTGACTTGCCAGACTGAAGAAGAAAATCACCAATGAGATGCGCAAGGAAAAGCTTTAAAAATAATATCATGATAGATTCTCCAGTGTCTTAAGTTTTTTTCTGAACAAAGCTTCCATTTCAAGAATATCTGGGAGATATGATCTTTGCTGGCGTTCACTTACAGAAGATTGGGAAATACCTAACATAGCGCCAATTTCTGTTTGGGAAGCGGTTGGATGTTGTAAACTTAGTTGAACAAACTCAGCCGCGCCTGGAGTCCAATTATCCATTGCAATAAGAGCAAGCTTGAGGTACAAATTAATGTGTTCATCAAATTGAGTATTTCCCGTAAAAACGGCTAAGGTCTGGCGTAGGCTTTTAAGAGCCTCAAAACCTTCACCAGAGCGGATAAACGCACTTCCGTTCGCTTCCGAAATTTTCTTTGTATCGTGGCTTTTTTTACCGATTCCTATTGCCATTCGAACATCCAAACCTTTGATGGTTTTCATTGCTGCTTTAATTCTAATGGCTTGTAATAAAGCTTCATCAGGTACTAGAATCTCTATTTGGAAACTATCGCCTCTATAAATTTCCCAATGCTTTGGGTCGTTTCCCAGAGCATTTAACTCTTGTTTCAAAACTGCTAGCCAGCGTTCTGAATCAATAGTTCTGGAGTTAATAATATCGCCTGTTATAATACTTATCATGATTTAATATCGGATAAAAAACCTATAATTCAAAATATCGGTTAAAGAGCCTATAAGTGGGATTATCCGCTAATCACCCGATGTTAATTTTTCAAATAACCGCATTACTTGTAAATCTCCAAATCCGTAGATGGCTTCACGTTTCCAAAATTCGGAAAATATCACGCTAAACTCTTTAGTGTCTAGCTCATTCATGATGTTCTGAATCGTTTTTTCTGGTCTTCCTAAAGTTCCATTTTCAGGAAAGCGTTGGATGTGAGCAGAAACCGTTTCTGGTAGAAATGTGAACACTGTCTGTAGTTGTTCCGCAAGAGATTGAAGGAGGCTAAAGTCGGAATTTTGATATGCCACCCACAATTGACTAAAGAGTAAATTTTGTTGATTTGTTAGCTTAATCGCTTGGTGGAATGCTGATTCGAGCTGTGCACTGTTCATCCCGCCGAAGCCATAGTTAATAGACGTTGTTGGTTGCACGAAATAAACGTCATGAAATTTATTCTGTAGAAGAGAACAAACAAACCACATGTTTACTTGGCAGAAAAGATCATGTTCAAACCAAAGGTAAACAGAGCTATGTTCTGGTAACTGCTGAATTTTGAGTAATTCGGAAACTGTTTTAGTGAAATAGTCAGCTTTGGAAAACTGAGGGTAGGAAGTTGAAATAAATCTTGCCCGAGTTTCAAAAAGGGCGTCTAAGGTTGCTCCTGAAACATCACCATCAACCAAGCATTCGCGTGCAACAATGAGCTCTCCGCTAAGCGAAGAAGGGAATTGCTCAAGTAAAGCATCTCCGTTCAGAATATGAAATGTGGTTGGCATGATTAAAGAATACTCTAAAATAAATGAAATTGAAAGAGATGGTTTGTAAGAATGTGATATGTATAGAATTAGTTTTTGGGCATAAAAAAAGCCGTCAAAGTAAATACTAAGACAGCTTTTAAAACTGATTAGAAGTTAATCATCTAGGAGAGCGAATTCTTTTTCTTTCTCGCCAGTAATTGCTTCACTTACGTTGATGATGTGATCACCCACTTTTTCGCAAGAGTAGAAGAAATCTTTGTACACAGAACCACTTTTTACATCGTATTCATTGTCTTCCATACGTTTAAGATGCTTTTTGTAAAGCTTCTTTTTTGTAGCATTGATAATGATTTCTTTCTCATAAGCTTCTGCTATAGAGACGGTTTCTGGGTCGGCGGTTAGGTTAGCAATCATAACGTTGAAAGCATCATCTAAGTCGTCTAAAATTTCATAAACACCTTCAAGTTGCTTATTGTTGAAAGCCACGTCATCTTCAATCATACGGCTGAAATCTCTAGACATTTGGTAAATAATGTCTCCGATTCTTTCAAGATCATTACTGATGCTTAATAGACCTGCAACTCTTTCTTTAGATTCTGTACTAAGTTGGCCTTGAGAAACCTTCATTAAGTATGCAGATACTTCCGTCTCGATACTATCCGTAATTTCTTCGTACTTCTTTATTTTAGATAGAAATTTTTTCTGTTTTTTTGACTTATCAACCTTGATAAGTTCTCTTAAAAAGCCATTCATTCGGCTAGTAATTTCACCAAATTTTGCAATTTCTTTAGCGGCCTCACCAAGAGAAAGTTCGGCTGTGTCCATCATACCCGTGCCAATATACTCAAGGTGGAATTCTTCGTCATCACCTTTAGAAGGCACCATTTTCACAACTATTTTTGCAATAAAGCCTACAAAACCAATAAGAAGTAAGGCGTTAACAATGTTGAAAGAAGTATGGAAAATGGATAAGCCAATAGGGATTGCTTCAGGATCACTAAATGGAGACATCCCATAACTAGATGTCATGTAAGAGTCGATTCCGGTTAAGAAGAAGTGCATGAATAGGATAATCCACGTTACTCCAAAAATATTGAAGATAAAGTGAGCAGCTGCGGCTCTTTTTGCATGCACGTTAGCAACGAGAGCAGCTAAGTTTGCAGTAATAGTGGTACCAATATTCTCACCTAAAACCATGGCAGCAGCTAGTTCAAAAGGAATCCAACCATTATTTGCCATTACTAGAGTTAATGCCATTGCCGCACTAGAAGATTGAACGATAACGGTAATTAAAGTACCAATACCTACAAAAAGTAAGGTGGAAAGAATACCAAGGTCTGTATATGAGGATAAAAATTCTAAAATTTCAGGATTGGCACGTAAATCTGGAACTGAGTCTTTAAGATAGGCTAAACCAAGGAAAAGAAGTGCAAAACCGATGAGTACTTCGCCCCAAGACTTAACTTTGCTCTTACTTACAAAAAGCATGGGGAAACCAATTGCAATAATTGGGAGAGCGTAAGCATCAATTTTAACTTTGAAACCAACAATAGAAATTAACCAAGCTGTTACGGTAGTACCAATATTGGCCCCCATAATAACACCAATCGATTCCACTAGAGACAATAAGCCGGCATTTACAAAACTAACTACCAATACTGTTGTTGCAGAGGATGATTGTACCAAGCTAGTTAAGGCAAAGCCTGTAAAAAGGCCTTTGAACCTGTTCGAGGTCATCGCACTCAAAATATTGCGCATTTTAGAACCCGCAACTTTCTGGATGCTCTCACTCATCAATTTCATACCATAAATGAAAAAACCAAGTGCGCCTAATAAATGTAAGAACTCAAAAAAACCAAATTCCATAGTCTTATTTAAATGAAGTAAGTAACGATCTACTTTGAATACAAAAATACACATATAAAAGCAGTACTCATGTTACCGTAATGTTAAGGATGTATTAACTTAATGTAACATGGGCTTTGTGATGTGCAATTAATATGTCTACATTTTCAGCGAAATCGTTAGAATTGATCAGCACAATATGAAATTTACTTTTACTTTACTAGCATTAATGACAATGCTTTATGGGATAACTTCGAAAAGTTTCGGGCAGGGGGCAGTCGTTAATTCATTGGGTAAAGGAATAGTTTTTACTCCAGATGATCAATCTTATGAATTAAAACTAGGCGCGTTATTTCAGAATTTATATGTGGGGGAGCTAAATTTAAACTCCAATAAATATACTAATCAAATGCTGGTTCGGAGAGCGCGACTTAAACTAGAAGGCTTCGTATACGACCCGAGATTTAAATTCAAATTGCAGTTTGGGTTTAGCAATAGAGATACAAGAAACTCAAGTGATTTTGCTTTATCACAGCATAGTTCTACCGCTAACATTGTACTAGATGCGGTTTCAATCTTTAAACCGAATAAGAATGTAGAGTTCTTATTTGGGCAGGCAAAAATGCCAGGAAACAAAGAGCGGATGATTTCTTCACAAAGTTTACAGTTTGTAGATCGAAGTGCCACAAATTCGACCTTCAATTTAGATAGAGATTTTGGCTTCCAGATTAAGAATACATTTTCTGCTGGCGATATGATTATTAAAGATTATCTAGCAATAAGCATGGGAGAGGGACGGAATATTACCACTACAAATGCTGGCGGATATGCTTATACAGCAAGAGTGGAGTTGTTACCTTTTGGTGAGTTTGCGAATAAAGGTGATTTTATGGGAACAGATTTAGAACGCGAGCCAACTCCAAAGCTGAGTATTGGTACAGCTTACGACTTTAACGACGGTGCAGTGAGAGCTCGTGGGAGAAACGGTAGCTTTGTGTACGACTTGGGTAACGCTCTTGTTGAAAATGATTTGAAATCTATGTTTGTAGATGCACTTTTTAAATATCAAGGTCTCTCAGCTAGTGCTGAATTTGCACAACGTACCGGATTAGATTCAGTTATAGGTTTTGAAACAGGAACTGGAATCCAAGCTACTTTGGGCTATTTGTACAAGAATAATATAGAAACCGCTTTTCGATTTGCCTCTATTAAGCCTGATGAAATAAGCTCTTCACTGTCTGAGCGAAGTGAGTTTACCTTTGGGGTATCAAAATTTGTTGCGGGACACAATCTCAAACTACAATCAGATTTCACCTATTCTGATTTCAAGAATGCAGATAATGAACTCCAAATTCGACTTCAAATAAGCGTAGCTTTTTAGAGTATTCCTTCAAATTTGATAGGAAGATTTCATCACTCAGATAAGCTATTTCTTGAAAACGACATTCTGCTTAGGCTTGGTATCAACGGTTAGTTGGAAGATATCAGGGCGTGAATAGTGTCCATTTGTATCGAGGAATAAATTCCCTTCTATAATACTTGAAAGGTCTAATTCAGCAAAAATTATAGTGCTAGTTGTGTAAACTGGTTCAACTAAGTATTCTGAATTTGGTTTGATGACAGTACTTCCGCCTGTTAGTAATTGTTCGGAGAGTTCTACAGGGATGCTTTCGATTAACTCTAATGCCACTTGATCTTTTTTAGTTTGCAATGCTGAATGGAGTCCTGCCATCATTTCTTGCTTTGTAAGTGTACAACCAGCGGCTATCACAAAACACTGGGCTTCAAAGGCATAATGCTTGCTTGCTGTTTGGTGAAGTTCTTTAACCATCGGCCATTGGGCAATATGAATATGTTCGCCTAATTGATGCATTGCAGCTCGCGTAAGAGGCATCCAATGTTCCCAACAAACTAATCCTCCAATCTGAACTTCTTGGTCGCTTACTGTTGATAAAGTACTTCCATCTCCCATGCCCCAAATTAATTTTTCCGTGTATGTGGGCATTAATTTTCGATGTAATTGGTAGGTGCCATCTGGTAAGAAGTAGAAGATGGTGTTGTATAAAGTTCGTCCAACTTTTTCATGCGCACCCATCACCACAACGCATTGCTCATCTTCAGCAACTTTCTGAAATGCTTCAAAGTGGGAATCTCCAATTTCGATGGAATTTCTATATAGAATATTGAAAAGAGCTTTTGCTGGAGGAAAATCCCATAAGCCTGCTTTTGGGGCGTAATCTAACCAAACAGGATAACCAGGAAGCCAAGTTTCAGGAAATACAATCAAACGGGCGCCATTGGCAGTGGCATCCCTAACATATTTCAGTCCCAGCTGAACGCTTTCACTCAAATTTAAAAAAACTGGTGGGTGTTGAACGATGGCAATTTTATACGGATTATCCACTGTAGAAAAATTAGAATATAGTTACATGTATTTAAGATAGATTATATTCTACGCACACGAAAAAGCAAAATAATAAAATGATAGATCTTCGAAGTGATACCATTACTAAACCAACAGCAAAAATGTTGGAAGTGATGCTAAATGCAAAAGTTGGGGATGATGTTTTTGGTGAAGACCCCACCGTTAATGAATTGCAGGTAAGAGTAGCTCACATGTTTGGTAAGGAAGCGGGTTTGTTTGTGCCTAGTGGGACAATGAGCAATCAATTGGGGGTGAAAGTTCTTACGCAACCAGGTGATGAAATTCTGATAGAGAAAAAGGGTCACATTTATAATTACGAGTCTTCTGGTGCAAGTATGTTATCTGGTGTGCAAATTGCTCCCATCGAAGGAGAAAAAGGTAAACTAACACCGAGTGATTTGGCAAATACGGTGCGCGGCCTATATGATTGGGAACCAAAAACAACGGTACTGTGCATAGAAAACACCACAAATAAAGGTGGAGGCACCTGTTATACGGAACGTGAATTAAAAGAACTTAGAACTTTTGCCGATACTCATGATCTCAAAATCCATTTAGATGGAGCTCGAATTTGGAATGCAATTACTGCAACCGGAATAAATGCGAAATACTTTGGCGAAATTGCCGATACGATTTCAGTTTGTTTTAGCAAAGGTCTTGGTGCGCCTGTTGGCTCCATGTTGCTATCCTCAAAGAAGAATATTGATAGAGCGCGTAGATATCGTAAAATGTGGGGCGGTGGAATGCGCCAAATAGGATTGCTTGCAGGAGCCGCAAACTATGCAATTGACCATCACCAACCGTTATTGGTTGAAGACCATAGACGAGCTAAAGAATTGGCTTTGGTTATCAATGAGTGTGCGCAACTATCCATTGACTTGGAAAGCGTGGAGACAAACATCCTGATTTTTGAAGTGCTAACGGAAAAAGCTGTAGATGCAGTGGAAAAATTAGGCAAACACGGTGTGAGAATGGTTCCTTTTGGGCCAAATACTGTTCGTGCTACTTTTCATTTTGAAATTGATGATAAGGCCTTGGAAAAGGTTAAAGAGGTTTTTAAACAGCTTTATAGTTGATTTTTGTACCAAGTGAAAGCTTGTGTTTCATGAATCCCTAAACGTAAAAGCTTTTAAACCATTTGGAAGAACGGTTTGAATCTTGTAATTAGTTCGAAACCCAAACGTAAATGAAAGGACTATGAAACAACGTGTAGTATTTGGGACATTACTTATCGCTTTGGTAGTAGTTGGTATCAACTTTGTAGAATTTAAGCATCATGATGAAACCGAGATAAAAGAATCGTTATTGTCGGGATATGTACATGGCGCGTTTAATGAGCTTAATCCCGATGCAATGGCAAAAACATTCCATAAAGATTTCGCCATCTTTTCTGAAAAGGGAGACGAAATTAGCCGATATCCTATTGCCGATTGGATTGCTAGTACTCGAAAAAGAAAAGAAAGTCCTGATTTCGATCCTGCAAAGAACAAATGGGAACACAAATTTATATCTGTAGATGTATCAGGGAAAGCAGCCGCTGTTGATCTAGAACTGCATCATAATGGTAAACATGTTTATACCGATTATTTATCGCTCCTAAAATTTAAAAGTGGCTGGAAAGTAGTTGCTAAGGTTTATAACGAGCATAAGTAGCTAAGTACAAATGATTTAATTGATGAAATATCTTTTAGTTGTGGGAATAATACTCTGTTGCTCAATGGAGGCATATTCCCAAACTACGGTGAAAGGGACGATTTTAGATGCAGAAACATCTCTGCCAATCCCGTATGTAAATATTGGAATCACGCAGCTTAGAAAAGGAACTGTGAGTGATAGCAACGGGAAATTCACACTCGGCTATAATTCGAAAAGTGATTCGGTTACTATTTCAGCAATTGGATATTTCACAAGAAAGATGACTGTGCAGGATATCTTTAAGAGTCGTGAAATCAGTCTCGTTCCAAAAGTGTATCAAGTTGAAGATATTGTAGTTTATGCAAAGACTTTGGGTGATGAGAAGATCTTAGGTAATAAGATTAAAAAGAAAGAACAGAGTATAAGTTTCGGGAATGCTAATTTAGGAACTGAAATAGGGGTTAAAGTTGAAGTAAAGCGCAAAACACGAATTGAAAGTGCACACTTCATTATTAATTTTGTTGGGGCGGAAGACTTACTTTATAGAGTTAATATCTACAAAATGGATGGCGATAAAGTGGGCGAAAATCTACTTCCTGAAAACGTAATTATTCAAGGAAAACAGATGAAAGGGACACTATCAGTAGATCTTTCAAAATATGAGATGGTTATTGAAGGAGAGGTGTTGCTATCACTTGAATATATTGAGGGGAGCCTAGATTCGAATATGGGAATTGCTTTTAGAGCAAAAAAAGTAGCTAAACGTAAAGCAGATACTTTTATGAAATACACTAGCTTATCGGAATACCGAAAAGTTGAATTTGTGAACTATCAACTTGGCTTTTATCTGGTGGGAAGAGAAGTAGTTGAATAAATAATCATTTCCTCTGTAAGCCCAATATGAAAAGAGATTAATCAGAGGAAATGAGGAAGAAAATATTATTTATCTTTGCGTTTAGAGGCTTTGTCAGCTCTCTTTTCTTTCAAACTCTTAGCGGGTGCTTTCTTTGC
The DNA here is from genome assembly GCA_048267645.1 of Balneola sp. Lineage (GTDB taxonomy): Bacteria > Bacteroidota > Rhodothermia > Balneolales > Balneolaceae > Balneola. Next base: position 9,139 of record JBLWXC010000001.1, on the reverse strand, counting down.
AGAATTCTTTTTAATCGATTTTTCTTTCGACATATTAATCTCCCTTTTATGCTACTTAAGACTTTGCTTTAGCTAGGTTATCTAGCAAGTTTAAGTCTTATAAAATAGTAGTCATAATTCACTTCATATCCACTATTTAAATAAAATGGCTTCGTTGCCTAATCGAGGCATTCTACTAAAACATCAACCACGGTGTCGATTTCTTCTTTAGAAATGACCAGTGGCGGTACTAATCGAATCACATTTCCGCCAGCAGCATTAGAAAGAACTTTGCGTTCAAACATTTTTTCAACAACTGGGCGAGCTGGTTTATCTAACTCAATACCAATCATAAGTCCAAGTCCACGCACATTCACAACGCTAGAAAGATGTGCTGTTTTTTGTTTGATTTGCTCCATCATGTAAGCGCCCTTTTCCGTTGCTTGCTCTAGGATGTGCTCATCCTCGATAGCTTGAAGGGTGGCATTAGCAACGGCACATGCAAACGGATTGCCACCGAAAGTGGTTCCATGATTTCCAAAACTAAGAACAGAAGCAATTTCTTCTTTAGCCATTAAAGCACCAATAGGAATGCCACCAGCCAATGCTTTTGCCGAAGCCACAATATCAGGTTGAATACCAAAATGCTCGAAAGACCAAAATTTACCAGTTCGTCCAACGCCAGTTTGAACTTCATCAACTATTAAAAGGATGTTCAAGTCATCGCAAAGCTTGCGTACTTTTTGGAGGAACTCTTGCTCAACAACGTGTACGCCACTATTTCCTTGAATGGTTTCAAAAGCAATAGCAATGGTGTTGGTGTCGGCAATCTTTTCTAGAGCGTCGAAGTTGTTAAATGGCGATTGTTGAAATCCCGCAGGCAATGGAGAAAATCCTTGCTGATAACCTTCTGCACTCATTGTTATGGTTGTAACCGACCTGCCGTGAAAACCACTTTTCAATGAAATGATATTTCCAGTTTTACCGTGTTCATGTCCCCATTTTCTAGCAAGTTTTACAGCCGCTTCCATTGCTTCCATACCGCTATTACAGAGAAATACACGTTCTAAGCCAGATAATTTAGCTAAACGTTCCACCAAATTGCTTTGAGCTTCGGTGTAATAGAAATTAGAAACGTGAAGTAATTTATCAGCTTGGGATTTTATTGCCGCCACAACTTTAGGGTGACAATGCCCAAGATTATTAACTGCGATTCCTCCTAGCACATCAATATATTCATCACCATTTGTATCCCAAACTTTTGCGCCAAGACCGTGGTCTAATGTAACAGGATATCGGTTGTATACTTGGAAGTGATGGCGATTTTCGAGTTGTTGTGCAGTATCCATTAAGGAGAAGTATTAAATTGTTGAACGTTCAGAAAATACTTGTTTTGGCACAAAATGCATTATCAAATTATGGAATATTTATTTTCTGAAAAGGAAACACATTTATCCTTTGAAATACGCTCTAAATCAACTCCAAGGAAGTCTAGTGGATTGTAGAAGACCATTTTTTCTAGTTCTGCTTCTGAAACAAGACCTAAACTTGCCATATAATTTGCACACTCTAGCATAGTGTAAGATGAGCCAACTAAATACCCCGTTGCTTTGTTATATAACTTGCCACTTTTATCAAGGCGAATATCAAGTCCGAGTGATGAGTAATCGCCCTCAGGCATTCCTGCAAAAGGAGAGGCATCACTTACTATGAAGCAACGGTCTGAACCACGAGTAAGCCAAATAAGCTTTATAAGTTCTTCAGGAATGTGAAAGCCATCAGTGATCATCATTGCGATCAAATCATCAGAAGCTAGACCTGAAATAAGTGCATTTTTATGACGATCCACCAAGTGTGGATTCGCATTTCCTAAATGAGTTAACCCTCGAGCTCCCGCTTTATGAAGTTCAGCAATTTGTTGGTAGGTAGCTATTTGGTGACCGAGAGATACGGTGATTCCTTGTTCTGAAGCAAATTCACAAACTTCTTTTGCGCCTTCTAACTCGGAAGCAATAGTCAACAATTTGATATTGTCTTCAGACCATTTAATAAGTTTTTTGAGAAAGGGGAGGTTTGGTTTTTGAATGTATTGCTTGGGATGAGCTCCACGTGCACCATCAACTGAAGAGAGAAAAGGTCCTTCTATGTGAAACCCTAGAACCATCTGCTGAACTTCTTTATCTGATTTCATCGCAGAGCACATAATGGCTAGATTCTGCTGGTAAACTTCTTCAGAGGCAGTTACAATGGTAGGAAGAAAGGCAACGGTGCCATTCTTTTTAAGTGCCTTACAGCTTTCAATAAAATTGGATTCAGTGAGTGATAGAGAGGAGTAATCAACGCCCATGTAGCCGTTAACTTGTAAATCTACAAAACCAGGAATTGTCATTAAATTTGATCTTTTTTAAGTGATTGATAGAATGATTCGTCAACTCCGAGTTTGGAGTCTTCTTTTAGGATGAGGCCAAGGGATGCATAGATGGCAAAGGAAATTAATACAGGACTTGCTATCTCAATTACTTGGCTTGTGTCTATTATATATTTTGTGGCGATGAAAGTTAGCAAGCCTCCAACAATGGAAGCTATCGCAGAAATGGGGCCTGAATTATGAAAGGGGCGTAATAAACCCAGCAACATCGGGATGGCAATTGGTCCTACCAAAGCACCAAACCAGCTAATTATTAATCCAAATACACCACCGAATAACTCAGCTTGCGTTGCCATTATTACAGTGATTAATGTAAAACTAAAGGTAACAAAGCGAGCTATTTTAAGAGAAGACTCTTCTGTGAATGAAGTGAATTTAGGAAGGATGTCTCGGGTGATTACTGCAGAGATGGTATTTACATCAGAGGATGTCATAGACATCGTATTTGCAAACATAGAAGCCAAGACCAAGCCGACTAGCCCTGCTGGCAATAGTTCTTGAGTAAGAAGCGCATAGGAAGTATTTGGTGCTTCCAGACCTGGTAATAAAATAGGAGCAGCCCACATTGGGAAAAACAAAATAAGTGGCCAGAAAAGGTATAAAATACCAGATAACCGAGCTGCTTTTGTAGCGGTGTTGCCATCAGGGGACGAAATGTATCGAGTGGCAAGATTCCAAGTTCCACCATTATAACTCAGGAAATTGATAATCAAAAAGGCGAGCGCGAACCATATGGTATAAGGCTCATTAAAAGGGAGACTATGGCTTTCTGGAAGGCGATCCCAAAGAGTAAAAATGGAATCAGAACCCAGTCTTTTCAGAACTACGATAAACATCACAGTACCAGCGATTATCTGAACTACAAACTGTGCAAAATCTGTCCAGACATCCGCCCATAAACCACCAACAGTAATGTAAACAAGAGAAATTCCGCCTGAAAGCATAATTCCCCAAAACAATGAAACGCCAGTGAAGATATTCAACAATATGGCAATGGCGGCCCATTTAGCAGCAACATCAAAAAGCTTTAGGACTACGCCACTCCAAGCCATTATCTGTTGTGTAATGGTGTTATATCTCTTTTCAAGATATTCCATGGGAGATTCAACGTTATAGTGAATTCTTAACCTTGCCCAAGCAGGAGGGAAGATTTTTGAACCCGCAAATATGGAGATGGCTATTGTTAATGCCCACCAAAAGTAAATAGAAATTCCATTTGTGTATGCCATCGCTGCATATGCCACAAAAACAGCTCCGCTATAGCCAGAAACATGATGAGAAATACCTGATAGCCACCAAGGGAGCTTGCCACCAGCAACAAAAAAATCTTTAGTGGAACCTACTTTTTTAAACGACCAAAACCCAATTACAACCATAACTAAAAAGAAGAGAAAAAGGACAATCCAGTCAAAATTTTGCATCAAGAAATAGTAATGAGTTGATAGGTAAAGGTATGCCGAGTATACCTACTTGAAGTTACTATTTCTTTGTTGGAAAGCAAGGGTAGGTTGTCACTTTAGTCGTATTTTTAAATTACTACTGCTTGCAGTGGAACAGAATTACCCTATATCTATTTTATGATAGTAAGTCGTTTTGTTAACGTAAAACCATTGGTTTCTAGTCGATAGAAGTACATTCCCGAGGACAAACCTTGAGCGTTAAAAGTAACTTCTTGAAGTCCTGCAGATGTTTTTCCATCTATCAATGTGGCAATCTTTCTACCCAGTATATCAAACACATCCAACTTCACCGAACTGCTTACCGGCAATTGAAAACTAATCACCGTGCTTGGATTGAAAGGATTTGGGTAATTTTGAAAAAGTGTGATGTCATTTGGAAGACTTGTAGGCTCAGGCTCGTTTGAAACGGGCAGAGTTTTTAATGATTTAGCTTTTCCATTTTCAACAATTAGTAACGCATCTGTAGTAAGAACATAGAGAATTTCGGAATTGGGCTTTTTGTAGAGTCCGGTGATTTCGTACTCTGTTTCCAAAAATACAGACTCAGGAACGGTTTCTTCTGTAAAACTATCCCAGTTGATTTCATCCCAACGGTAGACAGATTTACCTGATGCTATAAAGACGATATTTTCATCAAACTCACTTGCGATGAAAACAGGATTAGGGTAAGAAAAAATCGTTCTCGAGTTTGTTCCAGAATATACAACACTAGAATCAATTACAGCGAGAAAAGCCTCCTGTTGTCCAATAAAAGCAAAACTATTTGCCACACTCCATTTCTGGGTATCATTTAGAAAATGTAAGGTGTCTGCTCTGTAGTCTGAGAAAAACAAAGAATCATTTCTTTGGTAGAACACTTTAGAACTATCTCTTATATCAACGGTTAGAAAATTAAAATCATGATAAATTACACTATCAGTAGCTCCAAAATAGCACGCTGAGCCGACTTCAGTACATGTTTCTTCATCATTACTGGCTACCTTAACTAGTCTATCATAGGGATACATTATAGAGGGAAGGCTGTCGTTATGTAACACAATGGACGCACTGTTTTTGTATTCCAAGTTCATCATTACAAACTTGAGAGTATCATTTTTCCCGAGACCTAAATCTCTTGCGTATCCATCAAAAAAAGATCCGTTGTATGTATAAGCATTAGAACTTCCAATGAGAGACGCATTTTGGTAGGCATCTATTTTAATCCATTTGCTCATATTTCCATCCATAAATATAAAATCGGGTGTATTTTGGTATGATATATCATAAGGACTGCATGTGATTACATGATCAAAGCTAGGATAGAATGTAGAATCCGTCATAGTAGAGGTATTCAGATGAAGGATATCGTCTCGCCATTCAATACCACAATGTGCAGTACCTAAATCAAATTCTTCATATATCCGATAAAACAACTGCGTAACGCCTTCCGAATCTTCCATTCCTTTTAAATCATGAAAGTATTTTTCCTGTGCATTCGATAACATCGGAATTAAAATAAGAAGCGGAAGTAGTAGAAGTTTTTTCATAGAAGTATCATTATGCTTTACAAGAACATACAAAATAGATATTCATTGTTAAAATGAAATAAGTGTTCAGTAGTAGCTTGTAGTTGTTCTGAATTTAAAAACTGTTTTCTAGCTCACTCCTCAAAACTAATTTCTATTTAATGATGGTGAGTCGTTTTGTTAGAGTAGAACCATTGGCTTCCAATCGATAGAAGTACATTCCCGAGGACAAACCTTGAGCGTTGAAAGTAACTTCTTGAAGCCCAGCTGGTGATTTTCCGTCTACCAATGTGGCAATCTTTCTACCCAGCATATCAAACACAGCTAATTTCACCGAACTACTAACGGGCAATTGAAAACTTATCACCGTGCTTGGATTGAAAGGATTGGGATAGTTTTGAAAGAGTGTAATCTCGTTTGGAAGACTTGTAGGCTCAGACTCATTTGAAACGGGCAATGTTTTTAATGATTTAGCAATTCCATTTTCAACGACTAGTAACTCATCTGTTGTAAGTACATAGAGAGTTTCGGAGTTGGGTTTTTTGTAGAGGCCTGTGATTTTGTGTTCTGTTTCCAAAAATAATTCGAAAGTGGCTCCATAATCATGTGATACATAAATATGAGTGGTGTCCGTTGAAAGGATATTTCCAGAAACGTCACGATCATTTTCGATAAACCTAGTTTCTGAGGGTAAATTCTGAATAGTCCAGCTATCCTTCCTTCCCAAGTTATTCGAAACGAGAAGGTTGTTGTCTCTATCTAACGAGTAGATATGTGCATTGTCGGAATCAAAAAATAACTCTGAGAATTGGGAAGAAGAATCAGCCATCGTGAAACTGGAAGAATAGTATTCACTTAAATAGAGTTTGCCTGTGCTGTCGATGGCGTAGTAAAGAGAATCCTTGACGGGATGGATGGAAATTAGGTTGTAGGGTATTTTAACGCTATCAACAAAGCTTATAAACTGTTCATAGTCTTCATAACTTCCGTCAGAAGAAGGCCAAGTTTCGGGGGAACTACTTAAGGGAATAGTAACACCATCATACCACTTTACATAAAGAGAATCGCTATTTGGTGAAAGGAAGAAAGAAGCTATGTAATTATCATAATTATTTGTGTAAGTCTTTATTTTAATGACACATGGTCCAGACAAGTTTAAATATTCGTTATCTTTATTGCCTATACCAAAGCCACATTCCCAAAAAGATGTAGCCAACCATTCATTAAGGTCATTATCGTAAAAAGCATAAGTACCAGTAGCTTGGGAATAGTGCATGTTTATACACCAAGTCTGATAATAATCTCCAAATTTTATAGAATCTGACAAGGTTTGAGTATTGAAGTGATATACGTCGTTAGAGCTTGGGTAGATATTAAAATCGTAACCACCTTCCGAATTATGGCAAGTATATGTATTGATTTCATATATCCGATAGAACAACTGCGTAACTCCCTCTGAATCTTCCATTCCTTTCAAATCATGGAAGTATTTTTCTTGTGCATTAGATAAAAGTGGAATTAAAATAAGAATCGGAAGTAGAAGGAGCCTTTTCATAGAAGTATCATTATGCTTTACAAGAACATACAAAATAGATATTCATTATAAAATGAAGTCAGTGTTCAGTAGTAGCTTGCAGTTGTTACTAATTTAAATACCGTTTTCTAGCTTAAAACTCAAAGCTCACTCCTCAAAACTAATATCTATTTAATGATGGTGAGTCGTTTTGTTAGCGTAAAACCATTGGTCTCTAGTCGGTAGAAGTACATTCCCGAGGACAAACCTTGAGCGTTGAAAGTAACCTCTTGAAGTCCAGCTGGTGATTTCCCATCTATCAATGTGGCAATCTTTCTGCCCAGCATATCAAACACGGCTAACTTCACCGAACTGCTTACCGGCAATTGAAAACTAATCACCGTGCTTGGGTTGAAAGGATTTGGGTAGTTTTGAAACAGTGTAATCTTGTTTGGGAGAGTTTTAGGCTCAGATTCGTTTGAAACAGGAAGAGTTTTTAAAGTTCTAGCATTTCCATTCTCAACAATTAATAGTTCCTCTGTGGTAAGAACATAAAGAATTTCGGAATTGGGTTTTTTGTAGAGTCCGGTGATTTCGTACTCTGTTTCCAAAAACATGGAAAGAGGTTGGGCAGTGTCCCAAAGATAAATTTTAGTACCAGATCCAATATAAACAGTTGAGTTATTGAACTCACTAGTGGTGAAAACACGATTAGTATCAGAAAAGATGGTAGTCCAGTTTTCACCAAAGTCATCCGAGATATATACAGCACTAGAGTCAATATTATAATGGCTTTCAAGAAAAATATGTCGAGTGTCAGTTTGAGCAAGTAAATGCCCAGAATCCGAGATTTTTTGGATGGAACTTATATCTGACCATGGAACAGTAGTGTTCTTCAAAGTCATCGTCTCACCTAAATCCGCGGATGTGAATAACGAATCATTTCTTTGAAAGAACAAGACCGAATCATTATCAGATTCGAATGAGAGCGTGTTATAGTCAAATATTTTAACACTATCAGAAGCACCCAATATACAAGGCTCATTGGAGGAATAATCACATTCTTCCAATGGTACTCTTCTCTTCACTAATATCGGATAATTATATCTTATAGAGGGTAAACTATCCGATTTTAGAGTAATGAATATGCTTTTTGTGTTAAGTTTAAGAGCTAATACGGTAGAGGTATCCGTTTGGATTTGATGAATGTTCTGGATTTTGTTAGTACCAGCGTCAAAAAAAGTATTGTTAGATGCTACAACCTTGTTAAATGCATTACTGTAGTCGTCAGAACTATAAGTTACTCTGAAAATTTTGTTTAGATCTTGATTCAAAAATAGATATGAATCTGAGAGTTTGTTTGAGTAATTAACTGCGTAATACCACTGATGTGAATTAATAAGAATAGAATCCTTTTCAGTAAGTGTGTTTAAATGATACACATGGTTATAGACATTGAAGTGATCTCTTCCAACTTCAGTATAAAACTTATCATACACTCTATAAAACAATTGTGTATTGCCTTCCGAATCCTCCATTCCTTTTAAATCATGGAAGAACTTTTCTTGGGCGTTAGAAAAAAGGGGGAGTAGGATAAATAGAGAAAGAAGTAGGAGCTTTTTCATGGTAGAATTGCTTTGCTTTTAAGCAACATACAAAAAAGAGAATACTTGTTGTAATATAATTCTCACTTTAATAGGAAGGATAACGGATAGATTAGAAAATAAGGGGGCGTTCTTAACCAAGGGAGAAGTGGAAAGAAGTCAGAGACTTCTTATGTATGTATTCTTTTAAGTCACCGCTATCGCGCAAGACTTAAAAGAGCTTTGGGAGCTTAGGGAGGAATTAATGTAAGGCTAAGTCCAGCTATCACCTCCAAACAAAACCATTGGTTTTTAATAGCTGTGAAGATCCTTCAGTGGTATCTTCAGGATTGTAGATGTTAGATAATTCGTTGACAGAAATAACTATTTGATTCCTGACAAAGCACCTAGTTATTTTTAAAACCCAGAGTGTCAATACGCCCACCAAGCCCCATCGACGTTTAGAATTATTGGCGGAGGAAGAACGCAATGGAATCGACGTCTCCGGCAGGAGCAATTATTCCACACTGGCTCGGTTTTGAATGTGGCAAAAGATGAACGAAGACCTTTGGAATAATTGAGTCGATGCAATGGAGTTCGCGCCAATAATTCTTGTCGAGAGCTTTTGGTACGTGCAAAACCCGAGATTCGGGGGCGGACCAAAAGTACAA